>CAWDVB010000009.1:0-614975 GCA_963805655.1 uncultured Actinomycetota bacterium
ACGATGCGACAGACGGAACCGCTGTACGGGCTCCAGCGAGACGGTCGCGGAGGGCTCGGAGGAGGAGGGCGTCCCGGGAGCGGTGCTCGGAGCCGAGACCGTCGTGGCCGTCGACGAGAGGCCCTCGGACGACGAGGCATCGGTGCAACCGGTCAGGGCTGCGAGAACCGACAGGCTCAGACCTGCCGCGGTCAGAGCACGTACCCGCATGCGAACTCCCCCGTTCGACGTGCCTCGACCTTACGCGAATGCGTCGAAGTCGGGCGGGATCTCGTCGTCGAAGGTGATCCGGACCTGGGAGCTCGCGGGGAACCACACGAGCGTGGGCCCGAAGGAGTCGCGGAGCCGGCCACGCTCGAACCTCACCCAGATCCCGCCCTTGTGACGGAACTCGGTCTCGACCAGCCGGGCCTTGTGGATCGCATCCTGGTCGGTCTCGCAGATCGTCGAGTAGCTCTGGCCACCGACCGCCCCGAGGATCTCGAACTTCGCCATGCCGGCCCCTTCTGCGCGCTCACGCCAGCGACCCCTGCATCGGCAGGGAGGGGCCGAAGCTGAGGGAGGACCGGAGCCGGGGAGCCGGGCCGCCGTCTCAGGAGGGGCTGACACGCTGGCAGCGGGGGCACCAGAACGAGTTGCGGCCCTTCAGGGCGTCGGTGCGGATCAGCGAGCCGCACACGTAGCAGGGCAGGCCGTTGCGCCGGTAGACGTAGACCTCTCCCCCGTGGTCGTCGCGCCGCGGCGCGCGGCCCATCGCTTCGGGCGTGTGCTCGGGTCGCACCGTGTCGATCCGGCCGGTCCGCACCCCTTCGCCCAGCAGCACCACGAGGTCGTCCCAGATGGCCTGCCACTGCGCGCGGCGGAGCCGCCGCCCGGGCCGCAGCGGGTGGATCCGGTGACGGAAGAGCACCTCGGCCCGGTAGACGTTGCCCACCCCGGCGAGGACTGCCTGGTCCATCAGCAGGTCGCCGATCGGACGGTCGCTGCGCGAGATCCGGCGCCAGGCCGTTGCCGGATCGGCATCCGGCCGGAGCGGGTCGGGCCCCAGCCCGGCCACGACCTCGTCCCGGCGTGGTGAGCCGATCAGGTCGCAGCGGGTGGCCCCTCGCAGATCGGCAACGCTCTCGCGGGTGGCCAGCCGCAGGCGCACCGCTCCGGTGGGCGGGCCGGCGGGACCCGGCGCGAGATCGAATCGGCCGATCAGCCCGAGGTGGACATGCACGATGTGGGCGTCCTCGAACTCGAGGAAGAGGTGCTTGCCGGCTGACTCGGCCGCGACCAGCCGGGTCCCGTCGATCAGCGCGGCCTCGGCCGCAAACCGGCCCTGCGGGCTGCTGACCCCCACCGGGAGGCCGCCGAAGGCATCACCGAGGGCCAGCGCGAGCCGCCTGAGGGTGTGCCCCTCGGGCACCGTCAGTGACCGAGCGCCGAGTCAGGCAGCGGCGGGAGGTCCCCGGTCCGCTCGTACTCGGTCAGCTGCCCGATCCGGCGGACGTGTCGCTCGTCGTGGGAGAACGGCGTCTGGAGGAAGACCTCGACGAAACGGGTCATGTCCCGCAGCGAGTGCTGCCGACCCCCGACCGAGACCACGTTCGCGTCGTTGTGCTCGCGGGCCAGCACGGCGGTCTCCTCGCTCCAGACCAGGGCCGCCCGCACACCCCGCACCTTGTTGGCGGCCATCTGCTCGCCGTTCCCGGAGCCGCCGATGACCACCCCGAGGCTGTCCAGCCCCTCCTCGCGGTCCGCTGCCACGCCGATGGCCGCCCGGAGGCAGAAGACCGGGTAGTCGTCGACCGCGTCGTAGACGAACGGCCCGTGGTCGACGGGCTCGTAGCCGTGGTCGGCGAGCCAAGCCACCAGGTGGTCCTTCAGCTCCAGGCCGGCGTGGTCAGATCCCAGGTGTACGCGCATGGGGGAATTCTGGCAGACGGACGCCCGGCCCGGGCAGGCGACGGGCCGCGTCACCCCCCGCGCGCTAGGGTCCACACGTCGCACCGGGGGACAGCGAGGGAGCAGATGTGGCAACCAGGACGGCGAGGTACCGCGCGGCCGGCCTCGGCGTCGTGCTCGCGCTGACCCTGGCGTCGTGCACCGCCTCTCCCGGAGCCCAGGTCGGCGGTACGTCGACTACGACCACCACCGCCTCCCCGTCACCGAGTCCGGCGACGACCACCGCCGCAGCGCCCCGGACCCCCTGGCTGCCCTCCGACCCGGCCTTCGAGCAGATCACGCAGTTGCTCGACCGTCGAGCGCAGGCGATCATCCAGCACGACCAGGCCGCGTTCGACGCGACCCTGGACACCAGCGACCAGGCGTTCGTCGCCGTGCAGGACACGGAGTTCGCGAACCTGGCCAAGCTCGGCGTGACCGACCTCAGCTACACGGTGCAGAACGTCGCCTATGCGCCCGCCGACGTCAGCACCACCGACCCGCTGCTCCGGCCGGATGTCATCGAGCACGTGACCATCCCGGGAGTCGACCGCCACCCGGTGGGCAACTCGGTCAACTTCACCTTCGTCGAGCACGACGGCACCTGGCTCCTCGCCGCCGAGCAGTTCATCACGACGGGGGCGTCGACCGACCCGATCATCGACTACTCCCACCCCAGCCAGTCCCGGCCCTGGGCACCCGGCCCGATCGCCGTGGCTCGCAAGGCGAACATCGTCGTGGTCACCGACGAGGACCAGGCCTCACAGGGTGCGAGCCTGGTGGCTGCCATCAAGCAAGGGATCGCCGACGACGACGCGGTCCTCGGCCTGCACTCGTCGGCCCGCCTGCTGGTCGACGCCACGACCAACTCCTCGGACGGGTTCGCCTGGACCACACAGAACGCCGACTACGCGGCGTTCACCTTCCCGAGGTATGCCCTGGACCGTCAGGGACGCGCCACCAAGCTCGCCGGCTGGGGAATCAAGCTCAACCCGAAGCAGATCTCCTCGCTGATGAAGGACTCCCACGTCCTGCACCACGAGCTGAACCACTACGTGATGCGCGTGTACGGAGTGTTCCCCACTTGGCTGTCGGAGGGTCTCGCCGAGTACGTCGGCTGGCACCCGGCGACGATCAGCGACCTCCAGGTCACGACGGCGACCTACAAGCAGATCGTCGCGGCCGCCGACACCAACGAGCTGCCCCCCTCAGCGGCGTTCCAGGCGGACGCCAACGTCAACTACCCCATCGCGCAGGGGGCCGTCACCTATCTGGTCAGGACCTGCGGCATGCAGGGGGTCCTCGACCTGATCAAGGCCTACAAGGGTCACGCGCAAGTGGGATCCGGGGACGGCTACACCCGCACCGCCCTGCAGGACGTGTGTCACACCACCCAGGCCGAGGTGGCCGCCGGAGCGCTGGCCGAGGTGAAGACGCTCCACCAGTACTGAGCCGTCAGCCGCCGAGGCGGGCCAGCTCCTCGTCGACGATCGAGGGGTCCAGCTTGACGAAGACCGGCTCGGGCTTGGCGACCGGCGTGCCGGTCACGACCACACGGCGGGACCAGGCGGGAGCGGCGGAGTAGTCGCCGGTGATGATCGGGTACGGGCGACCGGTGTCGAGGTCCTCGACCTCGACGAGGCGCGGCATCGGAGCGACGTCGCCGACACCGCCGAGAATCCTGTCGACGGCGTTGGCGCTGTGCGGCAGGAACGGCGCCAGCAGCAGGTTGCAGTCGCTGACCGCCTGGGCCATCACGTGCAGGATCGTGGCCAGCCGCTCGCGCTGCGACTCGTCCTTGAGCTTCCAGGGCTCGGACTCCGAGACGTACTTGTTGACCTCCGCGACCGTGCGCATCGCCTCTCCGAGCGCCTGCTTCTGCCGGTGCCGCTCGATCAGATCCCCCACCACTGCGAAGGCGCGCTCCACCTCGTCGAGCAGCGCCTGGTCGACGGGCTCCAACACGCCGGCAGCCGGGATCTCCCCGAAGTTCCGGGCGATCAGGGTCCCGGTCCGGTTGACCAGGTTGCCCCAGCCCGCCACCAGCTCGTCGTTGGTGCGGCGCAGGAACTCGGCCCAGGTGAAGTCCGCGTCCTGGTTCTCCGGGCCCGCCGCCGAGATGAAGTAGCGCAGCGCGTCCGGCTGGTAGCGCGACAGCACGTTGCGCACGTAGATGACCACGGCCTTCGAGGAGGAGAACTTCCTGCCCTCCATGGTCAGGAACTCCGAGGACACGACCTCGGTGGGGAGGTTCAGCACGCCGTACTCCCCCGGCTCCCCGCCACGCGATCCCCGTCCGGCGTAGCCGAGCAGCTCGGCGGGCCAGATCTGGCTGTGGAAGGTGATGTTGTCCTTGCCCATGAAGTAGTACGTCAGAGCCGTGTCGCCGCCAGGGGCCGGGTTCCACCACTCACGCCACCGCTCCGGGTCACCGGTGCGGCGGGCCCACTCCACGGACGCCGAGAGGTAGCCGATCACCGCGTCGAACCACACGTAGAGCCGCTTGGCCGGCTGGTCGCGCCACCCGTCCAGCGGGACGGGGATCCCCCAGTCGATGTCGCGGGTCATCGCGCGGGGCCGGATGTCCTGGAGGATGTTCTTGGAGAACTTGATGACGTTGGGCCGCCAGGTCCCCGACGCCTCCCGCTCGTCGAGCCACTCGCCCAGCGCGTCCGCCAGGGCGGGCAGGTCGAGGAAGAAGTGCTGGGTCTCCACGAACTCCGGCACCTCGCCGTTGATCTTGGAGCGCGGGTCGATCAGCTCGGTCGGATCGAGCTGGTTGCCGCACGTGTCGCACTGGTCGCCACGCGCCCCGTCGGCACCGCAGATGGGGCAGGTCCCCTCGATGTAGCGGTCCGGGAGGGTGCGGCCCGTGGACGGTGAGATCGCGCCGTGCGTCGTCCTCTCGACCATGTAGCCGTTGCGGTGGACCGTCCGGAACATCTCCTGCGCGACTGTGTAGTGGTTGGCCGTGGTCGTGCGGGTGAACAGGTCGTACGAGAGCCCGAGGTCGACCAGGTCCTGGCAGATGACGCGGTTGTTCTGGTCGGCGAGCTCCTGGGGGGTGACACCGGCCGCGTCGGCGGCAACCAGGATCGGGGTGCCGTGCTCGTCGGTGCCCGACACCATGAGCACGTCGTGCCCCGCCATCCGCATATACCGGCTGAACACGTCGGAGGGCACGCCGAACCCGGCCACGTGGCCGATGTGGCGCGGCCCGTTGGCGTAGGGCCAGGCGACGGCGGAGAGGACTTTGCTCATGCGCCCGATCCTAGTGAGACGCGCGACCCCGTTTCCGCCAGCCGCCCGGATTGGGAGCCGCGCGGCACAGGTGAAAGCATGAGCCCCATGCCTGGAACCAACCTGACCCGCGAGGAGGCCCGCATCCGGGCCCGACTCCTCACCGTCGACTCGTACACCATCGACCTCGACCTCACCGTCTCCGACAAGGTCTTCGCCAGCACCACCGTGATCCGGTTCGGTTGCTCCGACCCCGGCGCCTCCACGTTCGCCGATCTGGTGGACGCCACGATCCAGGAGATCACCCTCAACGGCGAGCGTCTCGACGAGACGGACGTCTACCGCGACAGCCGGATCCGCCTGGACGGACTGGCCGCTGAGAACGAGCTGCGCGTCGTGTGCGAGCTCCCCTACAGCCACACCGGTGAGGGCCTGCACCGGTTCATCGACCCCGCTGATGGACGTGTGTACCTCTACACGCAGTTCGAGGTTCCCGACGCCCGCCGGGTCTACACGACGTTCGAGCAGCCGGACCTGAAGTCGGTCTTCACGTTCTCGGTGGTGGCACCCGAGGACTGGAAGGTCGTGTCGAACGCCGAGACTCCGCCGTCGGAGCCATTGGACGGTGGCGCGGCGCGCTGGTCGTTCCCGACCACCAAGCGCCTGTCGACCTACTTCACGGCGCTCGTCGCCGGGGAGTACTACGAGGTCCGCGACGTCTACCACGGCAAGCACGGCGACATCGAGCTCGGTCAGCTCTGCCGCCACTCCATGGTCGACTACTTCGACGTAGAGGAGCTGAACCTGCTGACCAAGCAGGGGTTCGAGTTCTTCGAGGACGCGTTCGACTTCCCGTATCCGTTCGGCAAGTACGACCAGGCGTGGGTGCCCGAGTACAACATGGGCGCGATGGAGAACGCCGGCCTGGTGACGTACCGCGACGACTACCTGCCGCGCTCGCGCCAGACCCACGCCTTCTACGAGCAGCGAGCCAACACGATCCTGCACGAGATGGCGCACATGTGGTTCGGCGACCTGGTCACCATGCGCTGGTGGGACGACCTGTGGCTCAACGAGTCCTTCGCCGAGTGGGCCTCCCACCACGCCTCGGTCCAGGCGACGAAGTACGTGGACGCGTGGACCGGCTTCACCAACAACCGCAAGAACTGGGCCTACCGGCAGGACCAGCTGCCGTCGACCCACCCGGTCGCCGCCGACAACTACGACCTGCAGGCCGTGGAGGTGAACTTCGACGGCATCACCTACGCCAAGGGAGCCTCGATCCTCAAGCAGCTCGTCGCCTGGGTGGGCGAGGAGCCGTTCTTCGACGGCCTGGCCGCCTACTTCAAGAAGCACCAGTTCTCCAACAGCATCTTCGGTGACCTTCTCACGGCGCTCAACGCCTCCTCCGGCAGGGAGCTGGAGCTGTGGGCGGAGGACTGGCTGACCACATCCGGGGTGAACACCTTCAGGCCCGAGTTCGAGGTGGACGGCTCCGGGGTCTTCACGTCGTTCCGGGTCCGGCAGACCGCGCACCCCGACTTCCCCACCCTGCGCCAGCACCGGATCGGCATCGGCCTGTACGACAGGATCGACGGTCGCCTGGTCCTGCGTACCTCGGTGGAGACCGACATCAGCGGCGAGATCACCGACATTCCCGCGCTGGTCGGGCAGGCGCAGCCGGACCTGACGCTGCTCAACGACCGGGATCTGACCTACGCCAAGATCCGCCTCGACAGCCGATCACTGGAGACCCTCACCGGGGCCATCGACACGCTCGACGACTCGCTCGCACGGGCGCTGTGCTGGGGCGCCGCCTGGGACATGACGCGCGACGCGGAGATGGCGACGACCGACTTCGTCGCCCTGGTGCTGCGCGGGATCGGGACCGAGACGGACCTGACGGCGGTCGGCTCCCTGCTGCGCAACGCCCAGAACGCCATCGACATCTACTCCGCTCCCGACCACCGGGCCGGGCTCCGGAGTACCTGGGAGACCGGCGTGCGCGCGCTGCTGGAGAAGGCCGAGCCGGGGAGCGACCACCAGCTGGCATTCGCCCGCGCACTCGCAGCTGCTGCTCGCTCCGAGGAGAGCCTGCGCCTGATCGAGGGGCTGTACGACGGTTCGGCCACGCTGGCGGGGCTCACCCTCGACGCCGACCTGCGCTGGGTCCTGCTGAGCTCGCTGTGCGCCAACGGGAGGGCCGACGAGGCCTCGGTGGAGGAGGAGCTGCAGCGGGACAACACCATCTCCGGGAAGGAGAGGGCGGCTGCCGCGCTGACGGTGATCCCCACGGTCGAGGCCAAGGAGCGTGCCTGGCAGGACGCGGTGGTGCGCGACGACGTGCCGAACGAGACCCAGCGCTCGATCGCGACGTCGTTCCAGGTCGCCGGCCAGGACGCCCTGCTCGCGCCGTACGTCGACGCCTACCTGCAGGCGGCTGAGACGCTGTGGGAGCAGAAGGGGGTCCAGCGAGCGTCGGTGGCGCTCATCGCCCTCTTCCCCCGGGTGCTGGCGACGTCGGAGACGGCGCAGCGGGTCACCCGCTGGCTGGCCGACACCGAGGCGAACGCGGCGACGATCCGCTACGTGCGCGAGGGCCTCGACGACGTCGAGCGTGCGCTGCGGGCCCAGGCGCGCGACGCCGCAGGCGCAGCGTAGCCGGGGCGGCCGTCGGCCGCAGCGGCTCAGGCGTCGTTGCCGGAGCGGGTCTCCACCTCGGTGGTGGCCCGCTCCTTGCTGGCGGTGAAGGTCCACACCACCAGAGCGATCACCGCGGCGATCCCGAGAGGGATCAGCACGATCTCGATCAGCAGCGCGAGACCGGACACCGGGGTGTCGCCCCACGAGGCGGGCGCTGCCGCTGCGACGGAGGCAGAGGTGGCGACCAGCGCGCCGGCGGCGGCGGTGGCAGCGACGAGTCGGCGAAGAAGGGTAGTGATCACGGCGTGAAGGGTAACCAGGGCACCCAACGCGTCCGACGCCGGGTGGGCGTCAGACCAGACGCGCGTCCAGCGTGATGGTCGTGCCGGTGAGCGCCTGGGAGACCGGGCAGTGCTTCTTGGCGTCCTCCGCCAGCTCGGCAAACTGCTCGGCGCTCAGACCGCCTCCCGCGCTCGTCACGGTCAGGTGGACTCCTGTGATCCCGGTGCCGGGGACGAAGGTGACGTCCGCGCTGGTCTCGAACGCGACGGGGTCGGCGCCGGCCTTGGCCAGACGCGCCGACAGCGCCATCGAGAAGCACGACGAGTGGGCCGCGGCGATCAGCTCCTCCGGGCTGGTCTTGCCCTGAGCCTCCTCGGTGCGCGCGGGCCAGGAGACGCCGAAGGTGCCCAGCCCCGAGGACTCCAGCGTGACCTCGCCGGTCCCTCCCTCGAGCAGGCCGCCTTCCCAGCGGGTGCGAGCGGTACGTGTTGCCGACATGAGTGACCTCCCGGAGTCGTGTTAGGTCGACCTTATGACCCGACCCGAAAGGCGACCCTCCGGGGTGCCCGGCAGAATGGTCCCGTGACCACCTTCTTCGACGAGATCGGCGGCCTGCCCACGATCGAGCGGATCGTGCGCGGGTTCTACGCGCGCGTGGCCGACGACGAGGTGCTCCGCCCCATGTATCCCGCCGACGACCTCGAACCGGCGATCGACCACCTGACCAAGTTCCTGGCCCAGTACTGGGGTGGCCCGAAGACCTACCAGGAGGAGCGGGGGCATCCGCGGCTGCGCATGCGTCACGCCGAGTTCCGGGTCGACGACGAGGCCCGGCGGCACTGGCTCGACTGCTTCCGGGCGGGGCTCGACGAGGCGGAGCTCACCCCGGAGCAGGACCAGCAGTTCTGGGCCTATGTCACGAATGCTGCCCAGTTCCTGCTCAACGCGTGAGCGGGACATCGACCTGACCCGCGTGTCGCTCCTGGCGCCGTGGATGGGTCTCCGCTAAACACGGTGACCGTCCCCGCAGTCCCCGAGTGATGGGAGTCCCATGTCCCCGCGACGTCTGACGCTGCGCGCCCGTTCCACCGGCATCCTGGTGGTCGCAGCACTGATCCTGACCAGCGCCGGGTCCGCGGCCGCCGGGTCGCTGATCACCAGCAAGCAGATCAAGAACGGAACCATCCGCAACGTCGACGTCCACGCCAACACGATCAAGTCCAACAAGATCCACGACGGCGCGATCAAGACCAGGGATCTGTCGGGCGCCGCGGTCAGCCAGCTCAACACGACCTGGGAATGGACGCCGTCGTACGTCGGCACGGGCAGCCTCTCCCCGGACGGGGACAGCGCCCGGGTCTTCCCCGGCGGGACGAAGATCACCTTCGACCACGCCCTGCTCAGCGGAGACTTCTCCACCTGCCCCGGGCACGTCCAGGTTCTCGTCTACCTGAAGAAGGTCAGCGACGGGACCGCCGGAAGCCCGCTTCTCCGCTGGGACATGGCCTCAGGCACGCCGGTGACCGACATGAAGGCCACCACGACGCCCACGGGCTCGGTGACGATCGCCACCGACAGCTACCTCAACGTCCAGGGGGGATGCGACGACGCCTCGCTGACCCCCAACCCGCTTCCCATGCCCTCGTTCAGCCTCAACGTCGGCGTCGCGTGGCCGGACACCTGGAACTAGGGCGGGCCCGGGGCCGCCGTCACCCGGTCAGCCGCTCGCGCTGGTGATCGGTGAGCGGGACCGCGGACTGGGTGACCGGGTCGAACGCCACCAGCACGGACTCCGCGGTGGCGTAGTGGTCGGCGGCGTCGTGGATCCGCGACACGAGGACCACGGACGACGTCCCGACGCTGGTGATCTCCGAGGTGATCAGATACGGCTCGTGCCGGTGCAGCATCGGCCGGCGGTAGTCGACGGCCATGCGTGCCACGACCAGCGACAGCAGCGGGTCGTCCTCGTCCTCGGCGAGCGCCAGGAACAGGCTGGCGCGCGCCTCCTGGAAGAACTCGTAGTACGACACGTTGTTGACGTGCCCGAAGGCGTCGACGTCGGAGAACCGGACGTGGCACACGTAGTCGCCGGTGACGCTCATGCGGCCCCCTCGTCTCGCAGGGAATCGAGAATCGAACGCTCGAACGAGCTGAGCCGGCGTGGCGCCTCCCGCTCGAAGACGTACGGCACCAGGACGCTGCGCGCCGTCGAGAAGACGGTGCGGTCCTCGCCGCGGACGTCGACCATCTCGTACTCGAGGGTGAACGTCGCCGCCCGCACCTCGGTCACCCAGAGCTCGATCCTCAGAGGGTCCCGGCGGAACCGGATCGGCTTGAGGAACTCGACCTCGTTGCGCACGACCACCACGCCCTCGGCCAGGCGGTCGTTGCCGTCTGTCGGCGGGTGAGCCCGGAACATGTCGACCCGGGCCTCCTGCATGTAGTCGACGTAGGTCACGTTGTCGACGTGACCGAAGGGGTCGAGGTCGGCCCACCGCATCGGGCAGTAGTAGATATGTCGCGCCACGGCCACATGTTCTCAAAGGACATGTCTAGAGTGGCCGGTGCCGTCCCACGATCGGAGGATCCATGCCCGAAGCAGTGATCGTCTCAGCCGCCCGCTCCCCCATCGGCCGCGCGGGCAAGGGCTCGCTCAAGGACATGCGCCCCGACGACCTGGCGGTGCAGATGGTTCAGTCCGCGCTGGCCAAGGTTCCGGCACTCGACCCCGCCGACATCGACGACTTGATGCTGGGGTGCGGGCTGCCCGGCGGCGAGTCGGGCTTCAACATGGGTCGCGCCGTCGCCGTGCTTGCCGGCTACGACCACCTCCCCGGGACCACGATCACCCGCTACTGCTCGTCGTCGGTGCAGACCTCCCGGATGGCGTTCCATGCGATCAAGGCCGGCGAGGGCGACGTCTTCATCTCCGCCGGCGTGGAGACCGTGTCTCGCTACGGCAACGGGACCTCCGACGTCCCGGGGGCGGAGAACCCACTCTTCGGCGCGGCCCAGGAGCGCACGGCGCTCGCGGCCGCCGGGGGGCAGGACGTGGCACGACCCGCGTGAGGACGGCTGCCCTGCCCGACCTGTACATGGCGATGGGCCAGACGGCGGAGAACGTCGCGCAGATGCGCGGCCTGACCCGCGAGGAGCTCGACGAGTTCGGCGTGCGCAGCCAGAACCTCGCCGAGAAGGCCATCGCCGACGGCTTCTGGGCGCGCGAGATCGCGCCGGTGACTCTCCCCGACGGGTCCGTGGTCTCCGCCGACGACGGGCCCCGCCCCGGTGTCACCCTGGAGGCTGTCTCCCAGCTCAAGCCGGTGTTCCGCCCCGACGGCGCTGGTCACGGCCGGCAACTGCTGCGCGCTCAACGACGGAGCCGCGGCGCTGGTGATCATGTCCGACACCAAGGCCGCGGAGCTCGGGCTCACCCCGCTGGCGCGCATCGTCTCCACCGGCGTCTCCGGGCTGTCACCGGAGATCATGGGCCTCGGCCCGGTCGAGGCGACCAGCCAGGCGCTGTGCACGGCGGACATGACCATCGACGACATCGACCTGGTCGAGATCAACGAGGCCTTCGCGGCCCAGGTGATGCCCTCCTACCAGGACCTCGGCATCGACCTCGACCGGCTCAACGTCAACGGCGGGGCGATCGCTGTCGGCCACCCCTTCGGCATGACCGGCGCCCGGTTGCAGGCGACGATGATCAACTCGCTGCAGTGGCACGACAAGTCCACCGGCCTGGTCACCATGTGCGTGGGCGGCGGCATGGGCATGGCGATCATCCTGGAGCGGATGAGCTGACCGCCGACCGAAGAATGCGCTAAGAGCCGTCTGAGAGTGTCTGTATTGACCACTAGCATCCGAAGGCATGGAGGGGGAACGCACGCCCGCCGGGCTCGGCGATGCCGTCCGGGGCATGACGCGCCCCACGATCCGCCCACCGGGACGGCGACGTCCGCCAGGATGAGTTCGCCGAGCAGGTGTCGCGCTTCTGGCGCAACTACATGCTCGGGAGCAACGCGCTGCGGCAGAAGCTCGGCCACGAGCTGGTGCAGGCGCACGGCCTGAATCTCGGCGAGTACGCGGTCGCATCCAGCTCGCCGAGCAGCCGGATCACCGGATGCGGATGGCGGCGCTGGCGGACAGCTCTGCTTCACCCGCAGCCGCACCACCCAGATCCTGGCCCGGATGGAGCGCGCCGGCTACCTCGAGCGCGGGGCCAGACGACACCGACGGGCGCGGCGTCTTCGCGGTCATCACCCGTCGTCGGGCTGGACATCGTGAAGCGAGGCGACCCGCACCCAGCGTGCCGAGGCCCAGGAGTACTTCCTGCGATTCCTCGACAGGGACGAGGTGCCACGGCTCGGCGAGCTGCTTCGGCGAGGTCATCCGATCGCTGTCGGACTTCGACTGCTCGGGGACCGCGCACGAGGTGTTCAGTCGCGAGTGAGCTTGCGGTGGGTCACCCGGTGGGGCCGCGCCGCCTCCGCGCCGAGCCGCTCGACCTTGTTGGCCTCGTAGGCCGCGAAGTTCCCCTCGAACCAGAACCACTTGCCTTCGTCGTCCTCGTCGCCCTCCCAGGCCAGGATGTGGGTGGCGGTGCGGTCGAGGAACCACCGGTCGTGCGAGGTGATCACCGCGCAGCCGGGGAACTCCAGCAGCGCGTCCTCCAGTGACTGAAGGGTCTCGACGTCGAGGTCGTTGGTGGGCTCGTCGAGAAGCAGCAGGTTGCCGCCCATCTTCAGCGTGAGCGCGAGATTGAGCCGGTTCCGCTCGCCGCCGGAGAGGACGCCGGCCTTCTTCTGCTGGTCGGGGCCCTTGAAGCCGAACGACGCGATGTAGGCCCGGCTGGGCATCTCGAAGCTGGCCACCTTGATGTGGTCGAGCCCGTCGGAGACGACCTCCCAGACGTTCTTGTTCGGGTCGATCCCGGACCGGCTCTGGTCGACGTAGGAGATCTTGACGGTCTGGCCGACCTTGAGCTCGCCGGAGTCCGGCTGCTCCTGGCCGACGATCATCCGGAACAGGGTGGTCTTGCCGACGCCGTTGGGGCCGATCACGCCCACGATGCCGGCCCGGGGCAGCTTGAAGGACAGGTCGTGCATGAGGACCCGGTCGGCGAAGCCCTTCGCGATGTCGCGGCCTCGAGGACCACGTCGCCGAGCCGCGGGCCGGCCGGGATGTTGATCTCGGCGAGGTCGACCTTCCGGTTGCCGCTCGGCCTCGGCCGCCAGCTCCTCGTAGCGCGCCAGGCGGGACTTGCTCTTGGCCTGCCGGGCCTTCGGGTTGGAGCGGACCCACTCCAGCTCGCGCTCGAGCATCTTGGCGCGCTTGGCGTCCTTCTGGCCCTCGATCTGCAGCCGCTGGCGCTTGGTCTCCAGGTAGGTCGAGTAGTTGCCCTCGTAGGGGTGGGTCTTGCCCCGGTCGAGCTCGAGGATCCAGCCGGCGACGTTGTCGAGGAAGTACCGGTCGTGGGTCACGGCGAGGACGGCGCCCGGGTAGCTGGCGAGGTGACCCTCGAGCCACTGCACCGACTCGGCGTCCAGGTGGTTGGTCGGCTCGTCGAGCAGCAGCAGGTCGGGCTGCTGCAGCAAGCAGCTTGCACAGCGCGACACGGCGGCGCTCGCCTCCGGAGAGGTGGTCCACGAGCAGGTCGGGCTCGGGGCAGCGCAGCGCATCCATGGCCTGCTCCAGCCGGCTGTCGAGGTCCCAGGCGTTGGCGTGGTCGAGGTCGGTCTGCAGATCGCCCATCTCCGCGAGCAGCTTGTCGTAGTCGGCGTCGGGGTCGGCGAGCTCCTCGGAGATCTGGTTGTAGCGGTCGAGCTTGGCCTTGATCTCGGCGACGGCCTCCTCGACGTTCTCCAGCACGGTCCGGCCCTCGGTGAGGGGCGGCTCCTGCTGCAGCATCCCGACGGTCGCCTCGGGGTCGAGGATCGCGTCGCCGTTGCTGGCGTGGTCGAGCCCCGCCATGATCCGCAGCAGCGTGGACTTGCCGGTGCCGTTGGGTCCGACGACGCCGATCTTGGCGCCGTGGAGGAAGGACAGCGTGACGTTGTCGAGCACGACCTTGTCGCCGTGGGCCTTGCGGACGTTGCGGAGGGTGAAGACGTACTCAGCCATGATGGCCGAAGCCTACGAGAGGTCACCGCCCCACGCAGAAACCGGAGGTCAGGCCGCCGGGCTGCTCCCCCAGGGGGTCGGCGCCGGCGGGCGCGACCGGGTTGCCGTCGCTGTCGAGGTCGACGAGGTCCTCGGGCACCTCGTGGATCAGCTCGTTGACCTCCCGCTCGAGGTCGGCCTCGCTGCGCTCCGTGCGCTGGGACTCGCAGGAACGCGCTGGTCCCCCGGGTCAGGTCGTGGCCGACGCTGGTGGCCTCGACCATCAGCGTGGTCATCAGCGGCTGGTCGTCGGAGCGCTGCCAGGACTCGGTGCGCAGCCGCCCGTGGACGATCACGGCGTCGCCCTTGTTCACCGAGGCCGCGACGTTCTCGGCCAGCGCCCGCCAGCAGGTCACGGAGTACCAGGTGGTCTCCCCGTCGTGCCACTGGCCGTCGCGCCTGATCCGCGGGGTGACGGCCACGCGCATGCTGGCGACGGTGATCCCCTTGGGGGTCCGCAGGCTCACGTCGGTCCCGACCCAGCCCTGCAGGGTCACGTAGGTCTCGTTCATGTCGGTCCTTCCTCGTCGGTCGAAGTTGGGACCGAGCCTCCGAGCGGGGCACCGACGGGAACGGGGGCGGGGCCGCCGATCGGCCCCTGGCCACCGGGCATCGAGCCTTGGGGACGAGATCAGGCTTTGCCCGAGGATGGTGAGCAGCAGCTCCCGCGATCGGCGGTAGGTCGCCACGAGCTCGTCGATCGGGCCGATCACGCGGGCGTCGGCCACGGCCTGGACGGAGTCCGCGAAGGCCCGACCGCAGGCCTCGGCGAATCGGGTGGCTCGTACCCGCACGAAAGCCGTCATCCCCAGCGCCAGCAGCAACCCCAGCCGGCACCGGCGGCCGCAGCCAGCCAGGCGCCGTAGCGGGAACCCGTGGAAGCTGGTCGCGGACACCCGCCGGCAGGCATCCGCCACACCACCAGGCGACGCCCGCGAGCAGGCCCACGAGCAGGCGCATCTGGACACCCTGCACCAGCGCGCCAGCCCCACCCGACCCGGGTGGTGTCCAGGTGCTGCGCGGCGAGAGCCTTGTCGAGGTCGTCGCTGACCCGGGGCATCGCGTCCTCCGCGATCCGACGTCACCTCGCGGGTCCACGGCGCGGGAAGGCGCGCGCCGATCTCGTCGGCCGCGCGGCGCACGGCCGCGTCGACCCGCGCCCGCTCGACCGGCACCGGGCGGGGCTCCCGGCGGGTCCCGGCCCCGGCCCGCGCATTCGGGTCCGGGAAGAACCTCGCCAGCCAGCTGACGACCGGCCAGGCCGACCCGGCGACCCGGTGTGGTGGCGGCGGGAGAGCCTCACCGCGCGCACCAGCACCTCGACCCCGGCCGCCTCCTCCAGGGCCCCCGCCAGCCGGTCCGAGCTGGCGCGGGCGATGTCACCGGGGACGTGGCGCCGTTCTGCTCCTGGATCCGCAGCGCGAGGCTGGTGATGTCGGCGTTGACCTTGTCCGCTGCAGCGCGCTTGGCCTGCACCCGCTCGACGACGATGGCCCTGCGCCTCCTTCACCCCGTCACCGCGCGTCGCCGAGGTGGCGAGGACCGGGACGTCCGGCATGCCGTCCTCGGCGAGCAGTCGTCCGCAGGTCGGCGATCAGTGCCTCGCGTCGGTCCTCGTGGACCTCGTCGATGTGGTTCAGGCAGACGAGCATGAGCTCCTGGTGGTCGGCCAGGGGCCGCAGATACCCGTCGTGCAGCGCCGTGTCGGCGTACTTCTGCGGATCGACCACCCAGACGATGACGTCGGCCGCGCCCGACCAGGCGGGCCATCTCCAGGTGGTGGGCGATCTCCGTGGAGTCGTGGTCGGGAAGATCCAGCAGGATCAGGCCCGTCGAGCTCGTCGTCGGTCGGCAACCCCGCCAGCGAGCCGCCGCGCATGACCCGGTGCCGCGGCGGGATGTCCAGCCAGGTCAGCAGGTCGTCGGCCGACCGGTGCCCCCAGACGCAGGCCAGTGCCCAGGACGTGGTGGGACGACGAACGCCGACGGCGGCCAGGTCGAGGCCGGCCAGCCGGTTGTACAGCGACGACTTGCCCGAGCCGGTGGCACCGGCCAGGGCCACGACGGTGTGGTCGCTGCCGAGCGTCAGCCTCCCGGCGGAGCCCTCCAGCCACACCTCCGCCTCACGCGTCAGCTCGGGGTCGACCCGTCCTCGGGTGAGCTCGAGGACCTCTGCGAGCAGATCCGCGCGCTGCTTGACCCCGGGCGCTCCCGCGACCGGCTCGCTCACCAGCCCGCCCCCTCGGAGATCTGGGCGGCGAACCGCAGGTCGTCGAGTCGGCGGGCGGCGAGCCGCACCCGTTCCACGATGTCGCCGTCGAGTCCGAGGCGGACCACCTCGGACTCCGCGCGGCGCGCCTCGAGCGCGAAGCTGCTGACGCCCAGGTCCAGCAACCAGTCCGTCACCTCGGCCACGAGCAGGTGAGCCGTGTCGACGCCGAACACCGTGGTCAGGATCTGCCAGGCAGCGTCGTTGGCCTCGGCGGCGTTCAGGTCCGGGGAGACCTCGTCCTGGACCGACGTCGCCGCACAGACCGCCACGGTGACGGCGAGGCCGGGCACGTCGGTGATCGGCACCCGCCGCACGACGCCCGTGGCGATCAGTTCCGCGACCCGGTCCTCGAGACGCTCCTGCCACGAGGCCACCAGCCGGGCCGTCGCCTCGATGAAACCGACCGACACGACGCCCAGGTCGTCGGCGATCTCGCGGTCGAGCAGGCCCGACGCCCGCACCACGTCGCCGAGCCGCCTCCGGGTCACCTCCGCCTCGTCGAGCAGCACCAGCCGCATCCCCTCGTCGAAGGCGGCGATCGTGGACTCCGCGTGCTTGGAACGCGATGCCGGCGAGTCACCACGCAGGCGGCTGCGGAACCGGGCCCACCAGGACTGCAGCGAGGAGGTGAGGTCCCCGCTCGCCAGGAGCTGGTCCCAGCTCGCGAGCAGCGCCCCGCGCAGGAGCTCCCCCCGGATGAACCGCTGCCCGGCGACCCGACCGCTCTCGGCGAAGGTCTCCGAGATCGACTCGGCCAGCGTGTGAGCCCGGTCGATCTGCAGGCTCACCTCGTCGGCCAGGGCGTGACTGCGCTGGGCGAGCTGGCGGATGGCGCCCTGCAGGGTCTTGTCGACGATGTCCTGCTTCAGGTAGGCGTTGTCGGCGAAGTCGCGCAGCCACCCGAGGATGTCAGCCACGATCTCCCTCGGCAGCAGGCCGTCCGGGCCGAGGCGCACCTCGGGGATCGTGAACAGGGGAGAGTCCCGCAGCCCGCGGCTGGTGAGCGTCCGGGCCAGATGGGTGCGCACCTCGCCGATCGACTCCGGGGCCGTGCGATCGAGAACCACGGCGACAGACATGCTGCGCTCGGCCGCCTGGTGGAGGTAGTCCCAGGGGATCTGGTCGGCGTACCGGGCCGATGTCGTCACGAAGATCCACAGGTCGGCCGCGGCCATGAGCTGCGCGGCGATGGCGCGGTTCTGCACGTCGATCGAGTCGAAGTCGGGGGCGTCGAGCAGGGCCAGGCCAGGTCGCAGGATCTCGGAGGCGACCAGGTGCAGCTTGCCCGGGTCCAGGGACGTCGTCGTCGAGCGCTCCAGTGCCGGGAGGAGGCGAGCCTCCTCGAACCACTGGGCGTCCTCGGGGTGGTGGACCAGGACGGGTGCCCGGGTGGTGGGCCTGAGCACTCCGGGCTCGGTGACCTGGTATCCGATGATCGAGTTGACCAGCGTCGACTTGCCGGCACCGGTCGAGCCCCCGACCACCGCCAGCACAGGAGCCTGGGGCTCCATCAGCCGCGGAAGGATGTAGTCGTCGATCTGGTCGGTGATCGCGGTGAGCAAGCTGCGCTCCTCGTCGCGGGCCTCCGAGGCGAACGGCAGGCGCACGAGCCCCAGGGACTCGCGCAGATGGAGGATGCCCTCGATCATGTCGGCGGTGGGTCCGGTGAGCCTGGAGCCAGCGAGCGACGTCACCACCCAGCCCTCCGCTTCACCTGGCATCGAACCCCGGCCGGAACGGGACGCGACGACTTGTGGACCACTCCCCCGAGGATACGGAACAAGAGGGAGGCGGCGCTCGCAAACCGTGTGACTCGAGCGACTCTTGAGACGAAGACCCCTCCTCGTGCAACAGCCCTGCGGTCCGGCCGGGCCGCGTAGAGTGGCGACGTGAACGACAAGACCGAGAACCGCACCCAGCAGCACGACCAGGGAGTCCCCGAGGCGTATTCCGCCTTCATGCGGACAGGCTGGGGCGATCGCGAGCTCGACCTCCCCCGCCACCCGGTGGCCGAGTGGGCCGCAGCCCGCCGTACGCGCCTGGCCGAGCTGTTCCCGGGCGAGCGCCTGGTCATCCCGGCAGGCACCTACAAGACACGCTCCAACGACACCGAGTACCGGTTCCGCCCCGAGACCGCCCACACCCACCTGACCGGCAACCAGACCAGCGACGCGGTGCTGGTCATCGAGAACGGCGAGCCGGTGCTCTACGCCCGGCCGCGGTCCTCCCGCGACACCGACGAGTTCTTCCGCGACCGGGTGTACGGCGAGCTGTGGACCGGCCGTCGCCCCTCCCTCAAGGAGATCGAGGACTCCCTCGGCATCACCTGCCGGCACATCGACGCGCTCGCCGACGACATGACCGCCACGGGCAAGACCCGGGTGCTGCGCGGGGTCGACTCGCGGGTCGATCAGGCGTCGGTCGCCGACGCCGACGATGCCCGCGACACCGAGTTCGCCCAGGCGCTGTCGGAGCTGCGACTGGTCAAGGACGAGTGGGAGGTCGCCCAGCTCGCCGAAGCCTGCGGGATCACCACGCTCGGGTTCGAGGACGCCGTCCGTGACTGGGACAACGCCGTCCGGTACGGCGAGCGCTGGATCGAGGGCACGTTCTTCCGCCGCGCCCGGGCGATGGGCAACGACATCGGCTACGACAGCATCGTCGGCGGCGGCAGCCACGCCACCACGCTGCACTGGATCGACAACACCGGCCAGATCAGGCCCGGCGAGATGGTGCTGCTGGACATGGGGGTGGAGGCGACCAGCCTCTACACCGCCGATGTGACCCGGACCCTCCCCATCAGCGGCACCTACACCCCACTGCAGCGCGACCTCTACCAGCTCGTGCTCACCGCCCAGCAAGCCGGCATCGAGAAGGTCCGGCCAGGCGCCGAGTTCACCGACCCGCACCAGGCGGCCATGGAGGTGCTCGCCCACGGGCTGGAGGACCTGGGCCTGCTGCCGGTGTCGGCGGAGGAGGCCCTCTCCCCCGACAGCAAGGTCTACGCGCGCTGGACGCTCCACTCGACCAGCCACATGCTCGGCATGGACGTCCACGACTGCGCCCACGCGCGCCCCGAGGAGTACGCCAAGGGCACCCTCGCCGAGGGCATGGTGCTGACCGTGGAGCCGGGTCTGTACTTCCAGGAGGACGACCTGCTGGTCCCCGAGGAGATGCGGGGCATCGGCATCCGCATCGAGGACGACATCCTGGTCACCCCCGACGGTTGGAAGAACCTCTCCGAGTCCCTCCCTCGCAACCCCACCGACGTCGAAGAGTGGATGGCCTCCCTCAGACGCTGACCCAACGCGTGTGCACCGCTGAACGGTCACTCCTGCGTCGTTCGCGGCCCAGGATCCACGCCGCGAGACCCCGTGGGGGATAGGAAATACAGCTCCGACCTGCCGGGGCATGCCATGTCGCTCGGGAACAAGGCGGCGATCGGGAACCGCGGAGGGCTGGTCTTGGGACGCGTTCTCAGCCCCGCTTCCACACCGGGGCAGACTCCTGGTTCACAGCGCGGATCCGACAACGCAAGACCGTTCGATGGCTAAGCAACACGAATCGGAGGTACCCGTTGAAGGAGGGCTCTGCTTGGCATGCGACCCGACCGCGCTTGGTGTCCGAGGTCACCTCGAACGCCGCATCGCGTACCGCGGCTTCCAGGTTGGTGCGGCTGATGAGAGCCGGGCGACCGGCGATCGGGATGGCCGGTCGCACCAGAGCGGTGACCTCTCTATAGCGAGTGCGGAACGAAGCGGATGAGGCGCATTCCTCGTGAGAGACCTTCAACGCTCGTCCCCTGTTGATCCGACAGACCAGCCCTTCGCCGCGCCCAGTCGGCGTGCGCGAAGCCTCAAGAACGGCGTTCTGGCCGGGAGTTCAGCAGAGGCGGGCGGGGCCTGGCCTAGTGGCCCGACCCCGCCCTTATCCGTGTGGTTTCCTCCCTACTTGTGCACGATGATGGATCCGCCGCCGATCTCCTGCTTGACACCGTTGTCGTACACGGTGTTTCCAGAAGGATCGTTGATCCGGATGCGGAACAGGTCGCCGGTCGATCCGTTGTCGGTGGCCCAGACCATGAACTGGTAGCCGGGAGCGCCGTTGAGACTGCCGGTGCCCTTGAACTGGGCGTTGGTACCGGCGTGGTTGATCACGAGCCAGTCGTAGCTGTCGCTGGAGAAGCTCAGGCCAGCCGCCTTGAACTTGAACACCGTGTTGCCGGTCGGCGTGGACGCGCCCTTCTTGTACTTGGACACGAACCCGAACGTGGCCATGCCAGTCGGCCCGGCGCTCGCCTCGAAGTCGTAGGTGGTGTCAGTCCCGTTCACTCCGATCGTGAAGGCATCGACGTTGCCGTCGAAGCTCGACCAGCCGCTACCGGCCTTGAAGAGCACCCCACCGCTGATGGTCGCGTCCGGGAAATCGCTGAGGATCGTGCTCCAGTCACAGGGCGCGCTTATCGGGCACAACCCGTTCGTGCCGTTCGTGGGGCCCGTGTGGCTGGCCCACCAGATGCCATCGAGCGGGCTCCACGACTGCCAGCCCGATCCCACCGTCACGTGGCCGTTCTGGTACGGCTCGTAGACCAGCCGCCCGTCATAGGAGGTGTCGCTCGTGCGGTACTTGACGTCGAACTGCAGGGCGATCGCCAGCGTCGGACCTGGTTGGTAGCTCGAGTAGCCGAGGTCACTGATGTCAGCCAGCGGGGTGCCTGCATACGCAGCCGTGGCCAACGCGTACCCCTGAGTCGTGTCGTCGACTGAGAGCTCAGCGCTGCCCGACCCCAGCGGGGGGCTCGCCGGGCCGCTCACCATCTGGCCAGTCCCGCCGTTGCCGTTGTCGTCGACAAAGCCCCAACCTTGCATGTTCGAGGGCGTGACGGTCACCGCTCCATTGGACCCATAGGCGCCGGGTGGCGAGTCGATCCAGCCACCGCCGGTCACGAACCCTCCTGACGGGTCGTAGGCCACCAGCGTGGTGCAGGCTGGGCCCGAGGTGTTGCCGGCCGCGTCGGTGCCTCTCACGCACACGTTGTACAGGTCCGGCGTAGCAGGCGCGGTCACGTCGGCGGTCACGTTCTCGGTCGAGGAGTCGAAGCTGCCGTCGGAGGCAGTCATCGGCGCCCACGCACCGTCGTTGAGTCTGTACTCGGCGCCGGTGATGGTGGAGTCCCCGGTGCCCGAGTCGTCCACCTTGGCGGTCAGGGTTGCGGTCTTCGCGACGGAAACCGGGTTCGGGGTCGCGGTCACATCCGACACCACCGGCGGGGTGCTGTCGCTCACGTAGGCGGCGTTGTCGACCACCACGTCGTCGACGTAGAACCCTTCTCCGGCTGTCGACGGGGCTGCGGCGCCGGCGAGGCGGAACAGCAGCGAGTCGACTGCCTGGACTTGGTCGCCAGAGCTCAGCCCGGCCGGGTTGTTCTGGTGGTAGTAGCTCTCCCACGTCGTGCCCGTGTCCACGAGATTACCGTCCACCACCACGTTCACGACATCGTTGCCGGTCCCGTCGCTATTGAGCCCGTCCTTGAAGTGGATGTACAGGTCGACGGTGTGCCACTGGTTGTAGGCGAGTCCGCTTGCCACCGGCACGGTCGTCGGATCCCAGACGTGGTCCGGGTACGCGCCCGTCTGGTAGAAGCCCAGGTTGAACCCTGTGCTGCCGTTGTCGGCGATGTTCAGGTAGCTCATCCGCCAGGACGACTGCTTGGCCGAGGGCGACACCGTCATCGACAGCCCGGGCTGGGAGCCTCCGGTGGCGGACTTGAACCGGAACCCGGCGTGGAAGGTGCTGGTGGTCGCAGTGGCGCCGGGATTCGGGGGGCTCAACGGGTGGGTCGAGTCAGCACCTTTGTCGTTCCACAGTGCTGCGCCGGTCTCACCGGCAACCGCCGGGGCGACCGGCGAGTACGGCTGAGCGCTGAAGCCTGAGGAGGTGACGGCGTTGGACACCCGCCAGACCGTGTTGCCCGACCCGGTGGTGGTGACCTCCTCGTCGAACGCGGGCCCGGTGTTGCCCCACGCATCGTTGCCCCACTGGTCTCTTACGGTCCAGCCATGCTGGCCGTTGATCGAAGCCCCGGCTGTGTAGCCGGACTCAAAGCCTCCACTGTCGTAGGCGACTGCCGCGCCGGCAGGAAACAACGCGACCGCCAATCCGGCCGCGCCGAGCGCAGCTACCATGCGCGCGCTACGCGTCACACGTCTCATCATGCCGCTCCTCAGATCACGCGAGCGGCCCACGAATGCCCCCGAACCCCAAGGCCCGGCACACCCACGTGCAGGCCACATCCGCTGGTAATGCTCGGCTGCGAACGCAGCCCAGCGACTTCTACGAACTAGCCCTACAACCATCGCCCACGCACGTCAATACCTCGGCTCGATGCGGCGACCGTCGACACATTGATGGACGGCAGATCGATGGACGCCAGAGGTCTCATGACATAGGTCCCACGTCTCGCCACCGAGACGGCTGGTGACACCGCGGGCGAGAGTCATGCTGAACCGGATGCGAAACCATCCCGAGGAAGGCGGCGCCGCTCACACGGGTGCCCGACGAAGCGGAGGGCCCAGGAACAAACCTCTACTAGGCTGTTCCGCGGATTAGAGATTCGCGTCAGACTTCAACCGAGTCATCCCGAGGGTCCACCCGATGCGAATACCTATCCCCCGCCCCCGTAGCTCAGCTGGATAGAGCGTCGGACTTCTAATCCGTTGGTCGCAGGTTCGAATCCTGCCGGGGGCGCTTCTGCCGGGGGCGCTTCCCCGCTGGGCGCTTGCACGAGGTAGTCGAGCCCGACGCCCGCGCTCCCTGGCCCGGTGGCAGGCTGGAGTCATGTCGGTCATCGACGACCACTGGGCGGGGTTCGACCAGCCCCAGAGAGAAGCGCTGCGCACGACCGCGGACCGGATCCGCACGCTGCTGCCCGGAGCGGTGGACGCCCTCTCGTATTCGATGCCCGCCTTCACGATCTCGGGGATCGCCGTGGTCGGCATCGAAGGGTTCAGGACCCACAACAGCCTGTTCCCGTTCAGCGGCAGGATCGTCGAGGAGCTCGCCGCGCAGCTGCAGGGGCGCACCGTCACCAAGGGCGGGATCCACTTCCCGACGCAGGAGCCGTTCCCCACCGCCCTCTTGCGGCGCCTCCTCCGCCGCAAGATCGAGCTGATCAACGCCGGATTCCCGAGGAGGAACGGCGAGATCCGGGAGTTCTACAGCGACGGATTCCTGAAGCTGGAGGGGAAGCAGCGTCACGGGGCCATGCACGGCGCATGGAGGTGGTATCGCCGCGACGGCTCGCTGATGCGCTCGGGATCGTTCGCCGACGGAGCGCAGGTCGGGGTCTGGACGACGTACGACCGCTCGGGGTCGGTGGTGAAGGAGACCGACCTCGGCCGAGCCTGACCTAGGACGGACCGAGGAAGCCCGTGGTGTAGTCGGCGATCTCCCGCTCCAGGCGGCGCTTCGAGGCGTCGTCGAGGAAGCTCGCCCTCACGGCCGCTCGCGCGAGGTCGGCGACGCCGAAGGCGTCCAGACCAAGCAGCTCGGTGGCGATCTGGTACTCGCGCGTGAGGGTGGTGCCGAACATCGGCGGGTCGTCGCTGTTGATGGAGACCTGGACTCCGGCGTCGACCAGCTCCTTCAGTGGATGCAGCTCGAGCCGCTCCACGGCGCCCGTGGCGACGTTCGACGTCGGACAGACCTCCACCGGGGTCCCGGTTTCGGCGAGGTGCCGGACCAGCGCCGGATCCTGGACCGCCGAGGTGCCGTGGCCGATCCGCTCGGCGCCCAGGACCTGCAGCGAGTCCCAGATGGTCTGCGGTCCGGTCGTCTCGCCGGCGTGCGGGACGCTGCGCAGCCCGTGGGCCCGAGCCCGGTCGAAGTGCTCCTTGAACTGCGGGCGCGGCACCCCGATCTCCGGCCCGCCCAGGCCGAAGCCGATGAGCGCGTCGGGGCCGTGGTGCAGCGCCGCCGCAAGAGTCGCGTCGGCGGCCTCGATGCCCGCCTCGCCCGGGATGTCGAAGATCCAGCGGAGCACCACGCCGAGGTCCCGCTCGGCCGTCACCCGGGCGTCCTCGATCGCCTCGATATACGCCTCGATCGGCACGCCGGCGCGCACGGCGGTGAACGGGGTGCAAGTGAGCTCGGCGTAACGCACGTTCTGAGATGCCAGGTCGGCGGCGATCTCGTGGGTCAGGAGGCGTACGTCCTCCGGCTCCCGGATCAGGTCGACGACGGCAAGGTAGACGTCGACGAAGTGCGCGAAGTCGGTGAACCGGTAGAACTCGCGCAGCGCTTCGGGGTCGCTGGGTACCGTGCCCGGATGCCGTTCGGCGAGCCGGGCAACGGTGCCGAGCGAGGCGGAGCCCACCTGATGGACGTGCAGCTCCGCCTTCGGCAGCCCCTCGATGAAGTCCGCGAGGCTCACTGGCTGGGCGTTGGGGACGCGGGCGCCGACGTCGACGACGACGGCTGGGCCAGGTCGATCTCGGCCATCACGTTGGCGACGAGCTCCTGCATCGAGTTCCCGTCGACCTTCTTCCCATTGACCATGACCGTCGGGGTGCCGGTGATGCCCGCCTGGGATGCCTGATCGGTGGCGTTGACCGTCCACTGCTGGAAGACCAGATTGCGGATCCGGTTGGAGATCGTCACCTTGTCCGCGCCGGCCTGCACCGCGAGGTTGATCAGCTGGTCGTCGCTGAGCCCGGCACTGCCCTCGGCCGGCTGGTTCTCGTAGAGCAGGTCGTGGAACTTGTCGGCGACCTGGACTCCCGAGGCGTCCAGCACCACGCCGAAGGCGTTGAGCGCGCGGGTCGAGTAGTTGGTGGTCGAGGCCCGGTCCAAGAAGGCGATCGGGTAGTAGACGACGTACGCGCGCCCGTCCGACTCGGCCTGCGCGAGCGGTGTGCGGCCGGCGTTCTCGAACTCGTCGCAGTACGGGCACTGGAAGTCTTCGTAGATGACGACCTTCGCCGCAGCATCCGGGTTTCCCAGGGCCATGCCGTAGCTGTCGGTCGCATTGGCGGGAATCGCACCGACCTGTCCCGCGGTGTCACTCGACTTGGACAGCGCGAAGGCGACCATCGCAACCATCGCGATCAGGACGACGATCACCACGGTCACGATGTAGTAGGTGCCGCTTGACGTCTTCTTCTTGGTGACCGACGGCCGCGTCCGCTTGGACTTGTTCGCCATCAGAGCTCCTTCTGGTGCAGGCGGGCGAGCAGGTTGTCGACCGACAGTGGTGATCGGGGGCGCCATACAAGATAGAGGGAAAGCAGCAGGAGACCAGCATCGCGGGCGATCTCCCAGGGGTACTTCGACGCGGCGTTGGCCTCGTAGCCACCACCGCCGAAGCAGCCGCAGTCGATCGACAGGCCGCGCGCCCAGACCGAGGCGATCCCGATGATGAAGGCGACGAACATCAGGGACGACACGACCGCCATGGGCCGGATGAAGACCCCCAGGATGAGGAGGGCCCCGACGAGGATCTCCACGATGGGCAGCGCGTGCCCCACGAACGGGACGATTGCCTCGGGCAGAAGACGGTAAGCGCGCACCGCGTAGACGGATGCCCGGGGGTCCGGGTCGGACAGCTTGGCCCAGGCCGCCCAGATCCAGATCACGCCCACCACAACGCGGGATACGATCCCGATCCACCCCCGGTCGGACAGCCGGGCAACGTATCCGTACCAGCGCATGGCGATGACTTTACGGGGTGTCGTGCAACGCCTGGGTAGGGTGCCCCTGTGGCATTCGTGGAGCGTGAGCGGTGAGCGACAAGGGAAACGGCAAGGCGAACAGCGTCCTGGTCTGGATCGACTGTGAGATGACCGGGCTGGACACCGAGAAAGACGCCCTCATCGAGGTGGCGGCGTTGGTGACCGACTCCGAGCTGAACGTCCTCGGCGAGGGGGTCGACGTGGTCATCACTCCGCCGGCTGCCGCGATCGCGCAGATGGACCCTTTCGTGCACGACATGCACACCTCCTCCGGGCTTCTGGACGAGCTGGACGCCGGGGTGACGCTCGAGGAGGCGGAGGATGCGGTGCTGGCCTATCTGCAGGCGCACTGCGCGGAGGGCTCCCGCCCGCAGCTCGCCGGCAACTCAGTCGGCACCGATCGCCTGTTCATCAGCCGCGACATGCCACGCCTGGACGCCTTCTTGCACTACCGCATCGTCGACGTCTCCTCGATCAAGGAGCTGGCGCGACGCTGGTACCCCCGGGCTTACTACGCCGCACCCGAGAAGAACGGCAACCACCGGGCACTGGCCGACATCCGCGAGAGCATCGAGGAGCTGCGCTACTACCGGCAGGCGATCTTCGTCCCGAAGCCCGGCCCGGACTCGGCGACCGCCCGTTCGCTGGCCGCCGAGCACGGCGGTTCGCTCTCCCCGGAGCCTGGCGAGACCGACGACTAGCAGCGGCTACACTTTCTCTGCCCATGGCGCTGTCGCGCCGGGCACATGGTGGGCGTAGCTCAGCTGGTAGAGCACCTGGTTGTGGTCCAGGTGGTCGCGGGTTCGAATCCCGTCGCTCACCCCACGGAGGACCCGCGTGGCATCGCGATGCCACGCGGGTCCTCCACGGTGCGGGTCCACACGCCCGGGACCGGCGCGGATGACTGAGGAACCACCGTCCGGACGCGCTACCTTTCTCGCGTGGGAGATAGCAAGCACCGAAGGTACGACGTCGTCGTCGTGGGCGGAGGTCACAACGGGCTGGTCGCGGCCGCGTACCTCGCCCAGGCAGGACTGAGCACGCTCATCCTCGAGCGCAGGGGCAACGCGGGTGGCGCTGTGGTCAGCGCCAAACCGTTCGCCGGCGTGCCTGCAAACCTGTCCCGGTACGCCTATCTGGTGAGTCTCTTCCCCGACGAGATCGTCGACGACCTCAAGCTCGACCTCGACCTGCGCTCACGGCGCCAGGCTTCCTACAGCCCCACCTACCGGGAGGGCCGAGCCGTCGGGCTCTCCGTCGAGCGCAAGGAGTCCGACGCCACCCGCGAGTCGTTCGAGGCCCTCACCGGCAGCGACGACGAGTACGACTCCTGGCGGGCCTTCTACGGCGAGATAGGCCTGATGGCCAAGGCCCTGGCGCCCACGCTTCTCCAGCCACTGCCCAACGCCCACGAGGTGGAGCGCCTGGTGGGCGCCGACCTGTGGCCCATCGTCGCGGAGGAACCACTGGGCAGCTCGATCGAGGCGCTCTTCCAGGACGACCTGGTGCGCGGAGTCGTGGCAACCGACGCCGTGATCGGAACCTTCGCCGACCTCCACGACCCGTCCCTGGTCCAGAATCGCTGCTTCCTCTACCACGTGATCGGCAATGGGACCGGGGAGTGGAAGGTGCCCGCGGGTGGCATGGGCGCGGTCACCGCCTCCCTGGAACGGGCCGCCCATCGCGCTGGCGCCGAGACCGTCACGGATGCCTTCGTCACCCGGGTGGACACCGACGGCAGCACCGCCACGGTCACCTGGTTCAGCGACGAGGTGGAGCACACGGTCGAGTGCGACTGGGTGATGAGCAACGTCGCCCCCTGGGTCCTCTCGCTGCTCACCGGAAGGGACCCCGGCCCACGGCCCGAGGGCGCCCAGACCAAGGTGAACCTGGTCGTCGAGCGGCTGCCGAGGCTCTCCTCCGGAGCCAGTTCCATCACGGCGTTCGCCGGCACCTTGCACGTCAACGAGAGCTACTACCAGCTGCAGGCCGCCTACAAGGAGGCGTCGGAGGGCAAGATCCCGATCGAGGTGCCCGGTGAGATCTATTGCCACTCGCTCGCCGACCCCACCATCCTCGGGCCCTTGGCGGTCCGGGGCTACCACACCCTGACCTACTTCGGCGTCCACACGCCCGCACGCCTGTTCACCCAGGATCCGGACCGGGTACGTGACGAGGTCGCCGTGCGGATGCTCGACAGCATCAACGCCCACCTGGACGAGCCCATCGAGTCGCTGCTCGCCCTGGATGCGAACGGCGCTCCCTGCCTGGAGGCCAAGTCCCCCCTCGACCTCGAGGAGGACCTCGCGATGCCGGGCGGACACATCTTCCACGGCGACCTGGAGTGGCCGTGGCTCTCCGGTCGGCTCCAGGCGCAGACCGCCGCCGAGAAGTGGGGCGTGGAGACTCCGGACGCCAACATCTTCATGTGCGGCTCGGGTGCACGGCGAGGCGGCGCGGTCAGCGGCATCGCCGGCCACAACGCCGCGCATGCCCTCTTGGAGCACCTCGGCAAGCTCGACTGAGGGCCTCGCTCAGCCGGAGCCGCTCGATTTCGTCACTGCGCCACCGCGCTGTTAGAGTTTCTCCGCCTTACGCGCCATTAGCTCAATTGGCAGAGCAGCTGACTCTTAATCAGCGGGTTCGGGGTTCGAGTCCCTGATGGCGCACCGATCACTCTCGCAATGTCGTACCGGCTCCCCACACGCAGCAGGCGTGGGGCCCGGCACGATGCCGGGCCCCACGCCTGCTCTGTCTGGCTGCCTCAGCTGGCCGAGTAGGCCTGCGCCTCGCCGATCCAGTCGAGGATGCGCGGCTGGTCGAGGCGGAAGCCGCCGCCTCCGGCCGAGCAGTTCGGGTCGATCCCGAAGGACGTCACCGTGATGATGGTGTTCTGGTAGCCGCTGGCGTCCGGGAAGGTCGGACCCCCGGAGTCGCCGAAGCAGGTCCCACCGGTGTGCGGCTTGCCCTTGTTGCTGGAGTAGCCGACGGCGATCCCCTTGCCGAGGCCGTAGACGCCCTTGAGGTTGTTGATCTTGACCGTCGCGACCCTGCGGTTGTCACCGCCGAGGCCGTAGTGCGGCGTCGAGACCTCCAGGCCGTAGCCGACCGGCGTGTAGGTCGCCTGGTGGTTCGCCGCGTAGAGCTCGTCGACCAGACCCGCGCTCGGCAGCTCGCCGTAGTGCGCCTTGGGCATCGGGGCGTGCAGAGCCAGGACACCGACGTCGTTGTAGACGAAGGCGGAGCTGTAGAACTTCGGGAAGGGGAACGAGGTGGCACGCACCCAACTGGAGTCGCCGTCAAGAGCGGCCTCCCAGGCGAGGAAGCGAGCCAGGTTGCCGCCCGAGCCGTCGTAGCCGTCCGCGTCCGCGAAGTCGTAGCTCGACGGAAGGATGCTGAAGTCCGGCTCCTCCAGCGTGCTGAACCACACGTCGGTCCCGCCGGAGCCGGGAACGGTCTTGCCGTCCACGCCAAGGTTCGGCGGCTTGTCGTAGCCCTCGCCCACCATGTAGGTGCAGTGCCCGGCTGTCACGACGTGGGTGGAGTCGATCAGGGTGCCCGAGCAGGTGAACCAGCCGCCTGGATCGATGAAGCGTGAATCGTGGTAGGTCGGGTCGAAGAACAGCAGCTCTCCGACGTACGGGTGGGCTCCGCCGTCCGACTGACCGTCCGTGATCGCCTGCGCAGGCAGGGAAGGGACCATCAGCACCAGAACAGAGAGGACCAGGAGCGCGAGCTTGCGATGCATGTGCACACCTCCGAGGAAAGGTCACGAGCAGATTCCCTTGTTCCTACCGGCCGAAGTCGTCCCTGGCAAGGGCACCCGGTCCCGCCCGCGGATCGGCGCCCGCGGGTCGGATCTCCTCCATCACCCGCTCGGAAGCGCACCGACCACCCAACCGGGCCGGCGATGCCCGCCGTGGGAAAGCTGCGCGAGACCTCGGGGCCCGTTCCCTGGCCTGCGACGTCGCTGGGCGGGCGCACGTGGAGTCGGGACGGAAGACGTCGGGCCCGCTGTCCAGCATGGGTCACCGCGACTACGGCCTGCTGATGGTGGGTTCTTCACCTCGGCGATCGGGACCTGTGCCCACCACCCCCACCTGGAGACCTCGCTGCTGGACCACACGGGGTCGGTCCGCTGGGTGGCGGGCTCGACCATCGCGTACTTCCTGCCCTCGCTGATCCTGACCAACGACGGCGGCGTGCCGGCGGACCACTTCGAGCGCATCCGGCTGATGCGGGCGATGGACGACGAGGCCCCCGTCGACGGGCCGGACCCCTCGCCTGCCCCTGTTCGAGGGCGAGGCCTTCATCTCGGCGCTCATCGAGGACCGGCCCTCCGCGGCTCTCCTCGACGGCGCCCGGGCCCGGATCGGCACCTCCCACCCGGAGCGCAAGCTCACCTTCGCCGCGATCTCCGCCGAGCCGGCCTGAGCCTCACCGGAGAGCGGCACACGTGGGGCCCGGCTCAGCCGGGCCCCACGTTCAGTCTTTCAGCAGGTCTACGCGGCCGGCAGGTAGGGCTGCCCCTGCAACCAGGAAATGAAGCCGAGGGCACCCGCCTGATCGATGCGGAAGGCGCCGGTGCCCGCCTTGCAGTACGGATCGACACCGAACGAGATCACCGCGATGAGTGTGCTCGAACCGGGGTCGTTGGCGAGGACCGGTCCATCCGGAGTCCCCGTAGCAGGTGCCACCGGAGTGCTTCTGACCGTTGTTGTTGGAAAGCGCGATCAGCGGTCCCTTCCCGTAGCCCCAGACACCGTTCATGTTGGTGATGGTCACCATGCCGTCGACGCGGGTGCCTCCACCTGCGTTGCCCCACGGCATCGAGCTCTGGTAGCCGTAACCGACGACGGTGTAGACCGCGTTCTTGTCACCGCCGTACAGGGTGTCGACGAGACCACTGCTCGGGAGCGACGGGTACGAGGCAGACAGGGGGCTGGAGAGGACGAGGCCACCCAGATCGTTCGGTGAAGAACGCGCCGGGGTCGTACGTCGGGACGGTGTAGGCATGGGCGTGGATCCAGTTGGTGTCGGCATCCAGCGCGGCCCGCCACGCGGCCTCCCGGGCGTCGTTGCCCAGCCCCAGGGTCGAGACGCCGAGACCAGAGCAGGTGGCGGTCTTTGCTGGGTCAGGCGTGTAGCCCGCGGCGTCCGCGAAACAGTCGCTGGGGGGCAGCGTGCTCAGGTCCGGAGTGTCGCGCACGTCGAACCACACGTCCGTGCCGCCGGACCCGATGGGGTAGGTGCAGTGGCCCGCGGTCACGACGTGCGTCGGGTCGACCAGCGTGCCGGTGCAGCTGTACCAGTTGCCCGAGGTGTCGGAGAAGCGCCCGTCGAAGCCGTTCGGGTTGTAGTAGAAGAGCTGGCCCACCATCGGGTGACAGCCGTCGTCGGGCGTGCCGTTGGTGATGGCCTGGGCAGGCAGGAACGGCATCATCAGGGCCGCCACACCCTACGGCCAGAAGGACGAGCTTGCGCTTCATCGAGATTCCCTCCCCAGGGTCATGGCCGATCCACCGAGTGGTGTCCGCTCCCCCCAGCGCGGCACATGGTGGCTGCGAGTCTACGGACGCTGCACCCCCGAAGGGCCGGGAATGCGGGCTCCACTGGCGTGTCCCGGCCAGCGGCACCCGGGCATTCCGAGATCGGGGGCGGATGCCGGGGAATACATCGGGCCGAGGTTCGGTTGTTGCTTCAAGTAAGATAGTTGATACATCACCCAAGGAGCTCACATGACCGCCCTCGCCACCACCAGCCTCCCGACCGGCACCTACACCATCGACCCGTCGCACAGCCGCATCGGCTTCGTCGCGCGGCACGCGATGGTCACCAAGGTCCGCGGCTCGTTCAGCGCCTTCGACGGGATCCTTCGAGGTCAAGGACGACCTCGCCGCCTCCTCGGCGAAGGTCTCCATCGACGCGGCGAGCGTCGACACCCGCAGCGACCAGCGCGACGACCACATCCGCAGCGCCGACTTCCTCGACGTGGAGGCCTTCCCGACAGATCACCTTCGCCTCGATCGGCCGTCGAGGCGAAGGCCGAACGGCGGGCTGCGTCTGACCGGCGACCTCACCGTCAAGGGCGAGACGCACCCCGTGACCATCGAGTTCGAGTACAACGGGACCGCCGTCGACCCGTTCGGCAACACCCGGGTCGGGTTCGAGGGCTCGACCGAGGTCAGCCGCAAGGACGTGGGGCCTGACCTGGAACGTCGCGCTCGAGGCCGGCGGCCTGCTGGTCAGCGACAAGGTCGTCCTCGAGTTCGAGATCTCGGCCATCCAGAGCTGACGCCGGCGCTCAGCGGCACCCGACATGCACGAGGCCGCCCGCCCCCCTCGGGGGACGGGCGGCCTCGGTGATTCTCGGGCGGCGTCGCGACAGGGCGTCGCGTCGTCAGCCGGCGTCAGTTGGCGTTCGCCTGCTGCTCGGCGACGGCCTTGTGGACCTCTTCCATGTCGAGGTCCTTGACCGCGGTGATGACCTGCTCCAGCGCTGCCGGGGGCAGAGCGCCCGGCTGGGCGAAGACGAGCACGCCCTCGCGGAAGGCCATCAGCGTCGGGATCGAGGTGATGTTCGCGGCGGCGGCAAGCGCCTGCTCGGCCTCGGTGTCCACCTTGCCGTGAACGACGTCGGCGTGGGTCTCGGAGGACTTCTCGAAGGTGGGGGCGAAGCATGCGGCACGGACCGCACCACTCCGCCCAGAAGTCGACGAGGACGATGTCGTTGTCGGTGATCGTGTTCTCGAAGTCGGCAGCCGTCAGGTTGACTGTGGCCATGGTGTCCCTTCCCGCGTGATCGTGTGTGCTGGGGCGGCGCGCTTGGAGGTCGCCCGTCTGTCTCGTGCATACCTCTGGGGGTATCAACGGCGGTGCGGCCGGGTCTATTCCGCGGGGGCGCGGCAGCGCCTCGCACGGCCGAGCCGGCCGGCCGGGCCCGGTGGCGGCACGCCACCGAGATACCCCTTTGGGTATAGCCTACCCGGCCGCCGGGTGGCGCCGCCCGGGGCCTTCGGCCCTGCTGACTCGCCCTGCCGCTCACGCCGCCACGTGCGTCCCCTCGGGGTCCCCAGGTCGAGCGCGTGCGCTGGTAGATTGCCCTGGGTCCAGGGCGAGGAGAGTGAGCGGTGGTGCGCAACCGGGACACGGCGCCGCGACCGGCCGTTCTACCTGCACATCGGCACCATGAAGTCGGGCACGACCTACCTCCAGCACCGGCTCGGCGCGAACTCCCGACGCGCTCGCCGCGGCCGGGGTGAACTGGCCGGCCAAGCACGGTGACCAGGTCAAGGCGGTCAACGATCTCCTCGAGTGGCGGCCCGGGGGCCGCTCGCCCCGGCACTGGGACGGGCTCGCAGCGTCGATGCTGGCCCATCCAGGGCACCTCGATCCTCTCGATGGAGTTCCTGTTCGTCGCCTCCGCCGCCCAGATCGAGCACATCGTCTCCACGCTCGGAAGGGGCGGACCTGCACGTGGTCCTCACGCTGCGTGACGCGACCGTGCCGTGCCGTCGCAGTGGCAGACCGGCGTACGCAGCGGGATGAAGATCCTGTGGGACGAAGTACGCGCCGCAGGATGTCGGCGGTCGGGCCGGATTCGCCCGCGCCTGATATCCCTGCTCCCGGGCATGAGGGCCGCCCGGCATTTCGCCCTGCGCCACAGCGCCGAGCTCGTCCTGGCTCCCTGGCTGCGGCACCTCCCGGCCGACCACTTCCACACCGTCCTGGTCCCGCGGTCCCGCGAGGACCCGGACCTGCTCTGGAGGCGGTTCGGCGAGGCGGTGTCGATCTCGCCGGACGTGGCTCCGCAGAGGCCGGAGTTCGCCCGGGAGTCCCTCGGCTACGCCTCGGCCACCCTGGTGGGGAGGTTCAACCAGCGGTTCGGCGACACCCGGGCCCCCGCCTACCGCGCCGTGGTGCGCCGGTTCCTCTGCGAGGAGGTGCTGACCCCGCTGGCGAGCGCCGAGAGCGCGATCCCGGTCACCCGGCAGGTCTACCTGGCCGGCATCCGGCAGAACCACCGCAATCGCCAGGCGCTCCTCGCCTCCGGGGTCCCGGTCACCGGTGACCTCGACGACCTCCCGGTCGTCCCCGACGAGGCTCGGCTCGCATCCCTCCCTACCACCGTCGAGCCCCCCGACACCGAGCAGTACCTGACCGCCGCCGAGACCGCGATCACGGCGCTGCGCAAGAAGACCCGGACCTGGCGGAAGAAGGGCGGAGCCGACCAGCACGCCCGGAAGGCCGGCACCGCCGAGAGCCGTGCGCCGGGTGCCGAGTGGCGGGCGACCTCCGATCCGACGGCGGCGGCAACCGAGGCCGTGACCACCGCCGTACGCGAGGCGCTGCGCGCTTACGGCCGCGGCAGGGGCGGCGCCGGCGACGAGCCCCGCACACGACGGCCTGCGACCGACCGCGACTGACATGGCGACCCTCTTCCTGCACCTCGGACTGCCCAAGACGGGCACGTCCTCGGTCCAAAGCGCGCTCCAGCAGTCGAGCGACCGGCTCGGGCGGCAGGGCGTCCACGTGCCGTTCGGGCGCCACCACCGCCAGCGCCTCGCGGTCTATGACCTGATGGGCCGCCGTTTCCCCGGCGATGTCGAGGGCGACGTGGCCGGCAGCTTCGACCTGCTGATCAGCGAGATCCGGGCCCACCAGGCGCCGGTGACCGTGGTCAGCGAGGAGCTGCTCTCCCTCGCCCGCCCCCCGGCGATCCGCAAGCTGATCAGCTCCTTCCCCGACCACGAGGTGCACCTGGTGGTCAGCGTCCGCGATCTCTCCCGCACGATCTGCTCCTCCTGGCAGCAGCAGATCTACCAGGGTCAGAGCTATGCCTGGCCGGAGTTCCTGGCTGCGGTCCGAGACCCCTCCCAGGGGCCCACCGGAGCCGGCGTCGCCTTCTGGCTGCGCCAGGACCCGCTCACGGTGCTCGCCCCGTGGCGCGGGCACGTCCCCGACGAGCGCATCCACATCGTGACGGTGCCGAAGGAGGGCCAGCCCGCGGGACTGCTCCTGGAGCGTTTCGCCACCCTGCTCGGGGCGCCGCCCGAGGCGCTCCGCCTGAGCCGGGCCGCCGTGAACCAGTCCGCAGGACCGGTCGAGCTCGAGACCCTGCGCCGGCTGAACTCCCGGCTCACCGACGCGGGCTACCAGGACCAGGTGATCGGTCCCGCCGTGATGGCGCGCCTCGGCGACCGGACGTCCGGCCGGCTCACACTGCCCCCCGAGGAGCTGCCCTGGGTCGCAGAGCGCGCGGAGAAGATCGTCGACCGAGCTGCGAGCAGCGGGCTTCCCTGTCACCGGCGACCTGGAGGAGCTGACCCCCGAGGCGGGCCCGCCCGCGACGTCGGAGCAGCCCAGCGACGCCGAGCTGCTCGCGGCGACGGAGCGGATCCTCACCGCCCTGGCGACCGAGTTCGACCAGTACCGCCGCAGGCTGCGCAAGGCGAGGGCCGTCGGGCAGCGACGCGAGCACGGGCTCAGCGGCTCTCGTCATCGGGCCGATCGCTCGGCTACCGGGCCCGGCTGACCGCGGTTCGTCTCGCCGACCGGAACCGCCTCTTCGCGTGGCTGGCCCGGCGCTACCTCGCGCGCGGCTCCCGCTGAGCGGCGTCCCGGCACCGTCCCCCACCGGCCCGGTGGCGCGCCGCGCCTCCTACGATGGACACAACCCCGACCGAGAGGACACCATGCTGCGGATCGCTGCCGCCGTCATGATCGTGCTGGGCGGCCTGACTGCCTGCTCGTCGACCGCGACCGGGGCCAACGCCTCCCTCGACGTCACGATCCGTGGCTCGCAGATCACCCCGAACGCCGAGCGCATCCCCCTCGGGGTCGGCAAGACCTTCACCCTCACCGTCGACACCGACCGGGACGCCACCATCCACGTCCACTCCACCCCCGAGCAGGAGTACGACGTCACACCCGGCACGACGCTCCATCCCGATCGTGATCGACAAGCCGGGCACGGTGGAGATCGAGGAGCACCAGAACAACATCGTGATCGCCACGCTGGTGGTCCAGTGAGCGCGCTGGCTGCGGACCGGACCCTCGGAGCGAGCGGGATCGCCGTCCCGCGGCTCGGCATCGGCTGCAACGCCTTCGGAGCCCGCATCGACGAGGAGCGCACGGCTGCCGTCGTCGACCGCGCGCTCGACCTCGGCGTCAGCTTCTTCGACACCGCCGACGTCTACGGGTCCGGTCAGAGCGAGGAGCTGCTCGGCAAGGCCCTGGAGGGACGGCGCGACCGGGCGGTCGTCGCGACCAAGTTCGGCATGGACTTCGCCGGATCGGAGCCCTCCTGGGGGCGCCCCGGGTCGGCGACGTACGTCCGGGCGGCGGTCGAGTCCAGCCTCGGCAGGCTCCGGACCGACCACATCGACCTGTACCAGCTGCACCAGCCCGACCCGGAGACCCCGTCGAGGAGACCATCGACCGCCCTGGAGGAGCTGGTCTCCGAGGGATGATCCGGGCGTACGGCTGCTCCAACTTCACCGCCGCCGGAGGTCCGGGAAGCCAGCGAGGTCGCCGCGACGCCTCGGCGCGCGCCGGGTTCGCCACCGCACAGAACGAGTACTCCCTGTACAACCGCGCGGCCGAGTCCGAGCTGGTGCCGGCGCTCGCTCGAGCTGGGCATGGGCCTGCTGCCGTACTTCCCGCTCGCCTACGGCCTGCTCACCGGCAAGTACCGGCGCGACAGCGCCGCACCCGAGGGCATCCCGCCTGGCACTGCCGGCGCAGGCACAGCGGCTCGAGAACGCCGACTGGGACCGGATCGAGGCGCTGCAGGCGTTCGCCGACGAGCGCGGCATCTCGATGCTCGAGCTGGCCATCGGCGGGCTCGCCGCACCAGCCCGGAGTCAGCAGCGTCATCGCCGGAGTCACCTCCCCGGAGCAGGTGGAGAGCAACGCGGCCGCCGGCTCGTGGCAGCCGACCGCAGAGGATCTCGCCGCGCTGGCGGCTGATCAACGCCGCCGGACGGGAGCGCCGGGCACGCGTCGTACCGGCGCTCCTGAGCCGCTGACCACTCCGCGACTCAGAGATAGAGGCCGGTCTCGGACTCCTCGATCCGGTCGGCCGCGATGGCGTGGATGTCGCGCTCGCGCAGCAGCAGGTAGGCCTCGCCGGTGATCTCGACCTCAGCCTTGTCGTCGGGGTCGAAGAGCACGCTGTCGCCGATCTCGATCATCCGGACGTTGGGACCCACGGCGGCGACCTTGCCCCACTCCAGCCGGCGCTCGGCAACGGCCGCCGTCGCCGGGATCACGATGCCGCCCGCCGAACGGCGCTCACCCGCGCTCTGGTCGAGCTGGACGAGCACCCGGTCGTGCAGCATGCGGACCGGGGTCTTGTCCTGAGTGCTCACGTCCGGCGCCATCTGGCTCAGCGGGTCACCTTCCGGATCACGGCGACGACGGCCACGAAGCCGACGACGGCTCCCGCCAACCCGGAGCACGTTGTCGGTGCGGGGCGCGCCCTGGTCGTCGACGAAGAAGCCGGCGACGCGGTGCACCTCGCGCCTGACCATGTTCTTGGGGTTGGCCCGGAAGGCCAGCGTGTCGATGGTCTCCGCGAGGCGCGCGCGAGCCGCCTCGATCTCGGACTCGAAGGGATCGGTCGTGGATGCTCGGGGCACGTGGCGCTCCTCGTCGGCTGGGCTGCTCCCAGGCTATCCAACTTCCGGGCGGTGTCGCCCCCTCCGGTGACGACCGGGGCTCCGGCAGACTGAGCCCATGACCTCACGCCTGGCACCCGGGGACACCGCCCCGGACTTCACCCTGACCACCGACACCGGCGACTCGGTGACGCTCTCCGACCTCCGCGGTCGGCAGGTCATCGTGTACTTCTACCCGGCCGCGATGACGCCGGGCTGCACGAAGCAGGCCTGCGACTTCACCGACTCCCTGGCCGCCCTCCATGCCGCGGGCTACGAGGTGCTCGGCATCTCCCCCGACAAGCCCGAGAAGCTCGCGCGCTTCCGGGAGCGGGACTCCCTGTCGCTGATCCTGTTGTCGGACCCCGACCGAGCCGTCATGCAGGAGTGGGGAGCATTCGGCGAGAAGACGATGTACGGCAAGACGGTGACCGGAGTCATCCGCTCGACCTTCGTCGTCGACGAGCAGGGGGTCATCTCGCTCGCGCAGTACAACGTGAAGGCGACCGGCCACGTCGCCAAGCTCCGCCGCGATCTCGGCCTGGACTGAGGTGCCCCGGCCGGCACCTGCCTAGAATCGGGCCCGGCGCCCGTAGCCCAATTGGCAGGAGGCAACAGGTTTAGGTCCTGTGCAGTGCGAGTTCGAGTCTCGCCGGGCGCACGCGGGCACGGCCGCTCAACGCGGGTGGCTACAGCCCTACGAGCACGTCGGTGACGACGGGGGCCATCGCACGCAGCGCCTTGCCGCGGTGGCTGATCTCGTCCTTGTCCGGCGACTCCATCTCGGCCGAGGTGATGTCCCAGCCGTCGGGCACGAAGACCACGTCGTAGCCGAACCCCCGGATCCCCCGCATCTCGCGGATGACCCGTCCCGGCATCTCGCCCCCGGCGACCTCTTCGGCCACCCCGCCGGCGCCCACCGGGTAGGCGAACGCGACCACGCAGCAGAACCGCGCCCCTCGGCGCTCGTCCGGGACGTCGGCGAGCTGCGCCAGCAGGAGCTGGTTGTTGGCGAGGTCGTCCTTGTCCAGGCCGGACCAGCGAGCCGACAGGACCCCGGGCATCCCGTTGAGCGCGTCGACGCAGATCCCGCTGTCATCGGCGAGGGACGGCATCCCCGTCGCGGCCACCGCGGCACGCACCTTGATCAGGGCGTTCTCCTCGAAGGTTGCCCCGGTCTCGGCCGGCTCGTCGTACGGCGGCACGTCGTCGAGGCCGAGAACCTCGATGTCGGGGATGGTGACCGAGAGGATGCGCCGCATCTCGTCGATCTTCTTGGCGTTGCGCGACGCGAGGAACACCTGGGTCACGGGGCCAGCGCCGCCCGCTGGATGTCGGTGAGACGGGCGCACCCCACGGAGCCGAGGTCGAGCAGGCGGTCGAGCATCGCGCGGTCGAACGGGTCCCCCTCGGCTGTCCCCTGCACCTCGATGAAGCGCCCGTCGCCGGTCATCACGATGTTCATGTCGGTCTCGGCCCGGACGTCCTCGTCGTACGGGAGATCGAGACGCGCCTCGCCGTCGATGATGCCGACGGAGACCGCCGCTACGGAGCCGGTGAGCGGGTCACCGGCGAGCGCCCCCTTCTCCCGGAGGGTCGCCACGGCGTCGACCAGGGCGACGTAGGCCCCGGTGATCGACGCCGTCCGGGTGCCCCCGTCGGCCTGCAGCACGTCGCAGTCGATCACGATGGTGTTCTCACCGAGCGCCTTGTAGTCGACGACGGCGCGCAACGAGCGGCCGACCAGGCGTGAGATCTCGTGGGTCCGCCCGCCGATCCGGCCCTTCACGGACTCCCGGTCGGAGCGCTCGTGGGTGGAGGCGGGGAGCATCGCGTACTCGGCGGTGACCCAGCCGAGGCCTGAGTCCTTCCGCCAGCGAGGCACTCCCGTCGACGCGGAGGCCGCACACAGAACTCGGGTCTTCCCGAACTCCACGAGGACCGAGCCTGCGGCGTGGTCGAGCCAGTTGCGAGTGATGGTGACCCGGCGCAACTCGTCGTTGGCCCGGCCGTCGGGGCGTGTCATGCGGTCGACCCTACCGGCACCCTCCTGGGCGGCTGACGGGCCTCGGAGAAGGCCGGCCGGACCGTCACCGGGCCCAAGTCCTTGGCGCCGCGACCGATCCAGGGAACCCCCTCGCTGACCATCCAACGCACGTTGTCGCGGAGCGATCACGCGGGGTTTCGGCCGTCGCCGGTCATCGCCGGTCGAAGTCGGAAAGAACTGCCTGACCTGCGGAAACACGTTCGCGGGACCGTTGGACGTCGTTGGCGAGAATCGGTCCCGGCCGGACTTCTTGCGGACCATGTGCGGACCGCTGGACCTGAGTCATCGGCGTCCAGCTCGAGGATTTCGTCGGCGACCTCGGACGGCAACAACGTCGACCAGATGATCTCGCCCGAACCAGGGTTCATCTCGGCCAGGGGCGACGGTTCCGGCTGCCAGCCCTCGGGGTGCGCCTGCAGGCGCACCCCGAGGGCTCCGAGACCATGCGGCGAAACTAGCGGCCAGGCCCGACGCTCGAACGGACGGCGATGTGCCGGCTACGTGGGCAGGCCGCCGAGGTCGTCGAGCTCATCGGCACTGAGGCCGGTCATGAGCGACACAGCAGCGGCGTCAGTGCCGTTGAGTTGGCCGAACGCAGCCCTGATTCCCGCGTTGATCTCATCGCGGTAGCCGTCGATGTACTCACGCACGGCAGCGTCAACGAGGTCCTTCTTCGAACGGGACATGAAGTGAGCCGCGTGCGACACAAGCTCGTCAGTCGCGGCGTCGACCTTGTTCGGCGCAGTGCGGTAGCCATAGCGCAGCCCTCCTGGTGGGTGCCAAAGCACCAGGGCCTACCGTGCCGAACAACTGTGAGTCCCACTGCAGAGGCTGGCGACTGGGATCGCATGGCATCGACCCGGCCACGATGGCGTCACGGGCCAGCAACAAGAGGACCGGGGGGACTTCTTCTCGGGCAACCGAGATAGCCGGCCTTTGCCGAGCCGCCACCTGGCTACCCCCAGAAGATCGGGTCGCCGCTGCTGTCGATGTAGTCGAGGAGCGCCTGGACGTCCTTGGTCGGCCGCTTGCGCTTGTACTGGTGGAACTTGAGGTTGCGATCGCGACAGTAGATCGCCCATTGGCCGGTCGACTTCGTGTAGTGCAGCCGCGCGATCGGGAACCGGGTGTGGTCACCGACGCCATCCCACGCCGGACGCACCTCGACGATGTCGACGTAGCGATCGGCAACGTCGGCCTCCACCTTCAGCTCGGGCCACAGATGCTCCGGCACACGGCCGCGAGCCCAGACGTGAATGAGGTGCAGGTCGGTCTCCGGAAGCGTCATGTCAGACCAGTTCGCTGTGCGATTCGTCGAAGCTCACGGAGTCACGCCCCGGGACACGGCAGCGTCGAACAGCGTCCGGGCGACCTGCTCGGCCTTCTCGGTCGCCGCGGCCCCCACCGGCTTCGCCTCGTAGCGGTCCTGGTTGCGAGCGCGTCGCAGGCGGTCGAACTCTCGCGCCGCCTTGTCCGCGGGCGGCTTGTCGAAGACGGCGCGCAGGTAGCGGCCGAGCGCATCGTGCTGGCCGGGCCCGTTTGTCGTCCGGAAACCGTACGCCGCCAGCAGCGCCTCGCCGGTGTCGTGACAGGCGTCGTAGGCGATGCCGTACCTGACGGCGACGCTGGTGAGCAGCGGCAGTTGGTTCAGGCGCTCCTCGGCCTGACGCAGGAACGAGGTCGCACGTGCGAGGTCTGCGAGCACGACGTCGAGACGGCGCGCCTCGACCAGCGCCAGGACCGACGCCTGCTGGACTCGGGTGAGCGGGGTCAGCGCCACGGCAGCTCTCCGATGACGGCGACCGCCGGGCCGCTGCGCACGTTGTCCAGGAAACCGGAGGCCGCCGCGAACTCCTCAGGGGTGAGGATCGTCGGGTTCACGGGACGGTGCACCGCGGCCTCGACCCGGGTGCACGCCTCATAGACCGCGTCCACGTCGGGCTCACCGAGCACCATGACGTCAATGTCGTGCGGCGCCGGACCGGCATCCCCGAGCATCCGCGCGGCAAGCGAGCCGTAGAGGAACGCCGACTCGATCCCGTCGATGCGGCCGAGCTCCTGCGCCAGAACCACCACCGGGCCGGTGGCAACCGTGAGGATCTCGCGCAAGGGGGCCACCAGCGGGCTCTCGTCGTTGGCGCGGATCAGCCTCGTGCGCCCCACCCCTCGCTCGCTCAGGATGCCGGCGTCCAACAGGCGCGCGACCTCACGGTGCGCGGTGGGGTAGGCCAGGCCGGCCCGCTTGGCCAGATCGGTGACGCTCAGCTCGTCGCCGGTGAGCAATAGGGTGGAGAGCAGGCGCGCCTGACCGTCCGACCGGAAGATCGGGGCGAGGAGTGGCGCCTCAGTTCTCATATAACTGAGGTTATCCTCTATTATATTGATAGTCAATGCGCCGCCAGCCCCAGAGGATCGGGCCGCCGCTGCTGCCGATGTGGTCCAGAAGGGCTTGGACGCTATTGGTCACGTGGCAACGGTCCTGTGCCGACGTACGGCGAGGGTTGCGACACGTGTCGAGTCGCCGAACCGACGGTGGCCCCAGGGCCCCGCCGCCGCTCGGCCCACGGCGTGCGAGCGCGGCTCAGACGTCGTAACGGTCGCCCACGGCGGCGAGCTCCAGGGAGGTACCCCGGAACACCGGGGCCGCCTCCTCCAGCGCTTCCGCTGCCCGGTGCCAGGGAGGGATATGGGTGAGGACCAGCCGGTCCACACCGGCGCGGTTGGCGTACTCGGCGGCCTGAGATCCGGTGAGATGGAGATCGGCCGGGTTGTCATCGCGATCCCGGAAGGCCGCCTCGCAGAGGAACAGGTCAGCGCCCTTGACGAAGTCCACCAGGGAGTCGCACGGCCCGGTGTCCCCGGAGTAGACCAGCGTCCGGCCGCCGGCCTCCACCCGGAAGGCATAGGCCTCCACCGGGTGGCGCACCCGCGTCGGGGTGATCCTGAACGGCCCGATCTCGAACGGCCCCCCACCGAGGTTCCTGAAGTCGAACTCCCCGCTCATCCCCTCGGCGGGGTCCAGCCCGTAGGCCAGGGCACACTGCATGCCGATGCCGTCAGGGCCCCAGAGCGGGATGCGCGGAGCCGGCCCGGTCGGGTGGTACTTGCGCACCACATACAGGCCGCTGACGTCGAAGAAGTGGTCGGCGTGCAGATGGGAGATGAGCACCCCGTCGATCTCGAGCGGGTCGGCGAAGCGCTGGAGGGTGCCGAGCGCCCCCGAGCCGAGGTCGAGCACCAGGCGCCAGACCCGGCCCTCGTGCTCGTGCTCGACGAGATAGCTGCTGGCAGGCGAGTCCGGGCCCGCGTAGGACCCGGAACAGCCGACGATCGTCAGTCTCATGCGCGCACCCAGGCGAACTGCCTGACCTCTCCTACCTCGGGGCCAAGGAAGCGGCGACCGTGCGCCTCGAACTCTTCGGGCACTCCGGTCGTGAGGAAGCGGTGCTCGGGGGGACCGAGCGCGGGATCGCGCTCGAGGCCGAGCCTCGCCAGCGTCCGGTACACGTCCTTCGCGGTCTCCTCCGCGCTGGAGACCAGGGTCACGTCCTCCCCCATCACATAGGAGATGACGCCGGTGAGCAACGGGTAGTGCGTGCAGCCGAGGACGAGGGTGTCGACCCCCTGCCTCACCAGGGGGTCGAGGTACTCGTGGGCGGCCTCCAGGAGCTCCGGGCCGCTGGTGATGCCGGCCTCGACGAACTCGACGAAACGCGGGCAGGCCCGCGTGGACAGGTCGATCTGGGGGGCGGCCGCGAAGGCGTCGTCGTAGGCCAGCGACTCCGCCGTGGCCTGGGTGCAGATGACGCCGATCCGGCCCGACTTGGTCGCCGCCACCGCGCGGCGCGTCGCGGGGAGGATGACCTCGACGACGGGGACGTCGTAACGCTGACGGGCGTCGCGCAGGACGGCAGCGCTGGCCGAGTTGCAGGCGATGACCAGCATCTTGACACCCTGCGCGACCAGGTGGTCCAAGCACTCGAGGGCGTACTCGCGCACCTCGCCGATCGGCTTCTCGCCGTACGGCTGGCGGGCGGTGTCACCGAGGTAGAGGACGGCCTCGTGCGGCAGCTGGTCGATGACCGCACGGGCCACGGTGAGCCCACCGAAGCCCGAGTCGAAGATGCCGATAGGCGCGTCTGCCACGCAGACACACTAGGGCCAGGTTCTCGATCTGTCCCGCAGTTGGGAGGGCCGTCACGCGGTGGGACACTCCCGAATGAGGTCATTTGCCGGTTACACGCCTTTGGCCCCAGCTCTCCCCGGGTCGGCCGAGCACCGCGGGGCCTTCGACCCTTCAGGGCGGGCCCGTCTCCGGCGACGAGGGTGGCATGACCATCACCGTGAATCTCATCGAGCTCGACGAGCAGGACGTCGCGGTCGTGCACGGCAAGACGACGCAGGAGGAGATCGCCCAGCTCCTGGGGTCGGCATTCGGTCACGTCGCCTCGACCGCCGCCGACCAGGGGCTACAGCTCGCCGGACCGCCGTTCGCGCGCTACCGCGCGATCGACGACACGCGGTGGGAGATCGAGGCGGGTTTCCCGGTCTGCGGCAGGATCGAGGCGGCGCTCGACGTCGAACCGGACACGCTCCCCGCGGGGACCGCCGCCCGGACGTTGCACGTCGGCACGTACGACCGGGTGGCGGACGCCTACCAGGCCGTCGCGGCACACCTTGCCGCCCGGGGTCTGCGTCAGACCTCGGATCCCTGGGAGTCCTACCTGGACGGCCCCGACGTGGCCGAGCCGCGCACCCTGCTCATCGTGCCCTGCGAGCCCGCCTAGCCGTACATGGCAGTGACGACCCGTCAGTAATGGGCGACACGCGCGCCGGAGGGCCACCATTCCTGACGGGTCGGCGGTCAGGCCCAGAGCTGGCCGTCGAGGCGGGCCTCGGCCTCCTCGAGGGTGCCCTCGTAGGCGCCCGTCGAGAGGTACTTCCAGCCGCCGTCGGCGATGACGAAGGCGATGTCGGCAGACTCTCCCGCCTTGACTGCCTTGTCCGCCTGCGCGAGGGCCGCGTGCAGGATCGCCCCGGTGGAGATGCCCGCGAAGATGCCCTCCTCCTGCAGCAGCTGCCGCACCCGGCGAACGGCGTCCCGAGGGCCGACCGAGAAGCGGGAGTCGATCAGCGACGGGTCGTACAGCTCGGGGACGAAGCCCTCGTCCATGTTGCGCAGTCCGTAGACCAGCTCGCCGTAGCGCGGCTCGGCGGCGACGATCCGCACGTCCGGCTTGTGGTCGCGGAAGAACCGCGAGACTCCCATCAAGGTGCCGGTGGTGCCCAGGCCGGCCACGAAATGGGTGATGGTGGGCAGGTCGGCGAGCAGCTCGGGCGCGGTGCCGTCGTAGTGCGCCTCCGCGTTGGCCGGGTTGCCGTACTGGTAGAGCATGACCCACTCCGGATGGTCGGCGGCCATCCGCTTGGCCACCCGGACTGCCTCGTTCGAGCCACCGGCCGCGGGCGAGGAGACGATCTCGGCTCCCCACATCCGCAGCAGCTGACGGCGCTCCTCCGACGTGTTCTCCGGCATCACGCAGACCATCCGGTACCCCTTGAGCTTGGCGGCCATGGCCAGCGAGATGCCGGTGTTGCCACTGGTGGGCTCGAGGATGGTGCAGCCCGGGGTGAGCAGCCCGTCCTTCTCCGCGGTCTCGATCATGTGGAGCGCCGGCCGGTCCTTGATCGACCCGGTGGGGTTACGGTCCTCGAGCTTCGCCCAGATCCTCACCTCCGGAGAAGGCGACAGCCGCGGAAGCCCGACGAGGGGGGTCCCGCCGACCGAGGCGATGAGCGAGTCGAAGCGCAAGATCAGCCGCCTGCCACCGCCGGCAGCACGACGATCTGGTCCCCGTCGGACACGGTGGCCTCGAGGCCACCGAGGAAGCGGACGTCCTCGTCGTTGATGTAGATGTTCACGAACCGGCGCAGGTCGCCACCGTCGATGAGACGGTCCTTGATCCCGGGGTGGTTGGTCTCCAGGTCGTCGATGACGGCGGCGAGCGTCTCACCGGACGCGCCGACCGCCTTCTCCCCCCCTGTGTAGGTGCGCAGGATGGTGGGGATGCGGACCTCGATGGCCATCAGGTCACTCTCCTTGTGCTCTCGGTGCGTCTGGTGCGGGTGATGCATACGGTGCGGGCGGTGCTGCTCATCGGTCGACGACCGAGATCTCCTCCTCGGTCACGATTCCGTCCATGATCCTGTAGGACCTGAACTCCACCGGGCCAGGACTATTCCCGTGCTCCCGGGTGGAGACCAGGACGTAGTGTGCGTTCGGCTCCGACGCCAGGCCGATGTCGGTCCGCGACGGGTACGCCTCGGTCGCGGTGTGCGAGTGGTAGACGATCACCGGCTCCTCGTCCCGGTCGTCCATCTCCTTGTAGAGCGCCAGCAGGTCCATCGAGTCGAACTCGTAGAACGTCGTCGACCCTGCGGCATTCACCATCGGCACGAAACGGGACGGGCGATCCGATCCGGCGGCGCCGGCGACGATGCCACAGGCCTCATCGGGGTGGTCGCGCTTGGCGTGCTCGACGATGGCGTCGACAGTGGCGCGGTCGATGGTCAGCACCGCACCAGCCTAGGGCCCCTCAGGTGGCCGGCCCGACCGCGGGTCAGGCCGCGGACAGCGCCGCGACCAGGGTCTCCTGCAGGAATCCGACCCAGTGGTAGATGTCGTAGACCTGCGCACGAGGGTCGTCCTCGTCGAGGGCATCCCAGTAGTCGTCGTCCCCCTCCTCGACCCCGAGACGCGTCGCCAGGGCCAGTCGGATGTCGGTGAACGACTTCATCCAGGACATCGCGACAGCACGGTCCAGCTCGACCTCGACGGTCAGCCCGTCCTCCTCGAGCTGGGTGGGCAGGCCTCCGCGCTCGAGCTGGTCGATGATGTCGGCCGCGCTGCGCGCCTTGTCGTCGCGCAGCGTCGCCTCGGTGAACCGGCGGAAGTCCGAGGCTGCCTCCTCGTCGTCGCGGTAGGCACGGGGGAACAGCCGCGCCAGGACCGGGTCGTCGGGCTCGGTGGTCGGGCCGGTGAAGTCGAGCATTGCCTCGAAGGGGTCGACCGCGTGGGGCGTCGCCTGCTCGTTGCGCAGCAGCTCCACCATCTGCTGGGCGAGGGAGCGCAGCAGGTCGGCCTCGAAGCCGTTGAAGGTGGCCGCGGCGCCGAGACCGGGCACCGGACGGAAGCCGGTCGTCATGCGTCGGCCTTCTCCAGGGTCGCCCACAGGCCGTACTCGTGCATCGCTTGAACGTCGCGCTCCATCTCCTCGCGCGTGCCGTTCGCCACCACGGACTTCCCGTCGTGGTGCACCTCCAGCATCAGCTTCTCGGCCTTCGCCCGCGTGTAGCCGAAGTACTCCTGGAAGACGAACGTCACATACGACATCAGATTCACCGGGTCGTTCCAGACAACGGTCACCCAAGGACGCTCCACCAAGAGCTTCTGATCGGGCTCGGAGGTCTCCACGGGCATGGGAGCAGACACGACCCCCAGCCTAATGTGTGAGCCGTGACCTCCATGCCCACTCCTCCGGCGGCCCCGTCGACGGCTCTGCTCACCGACCACTACGAGCTGACCATGGTCGAGGCGACGCTGGCCAGTGGCGTAGCGGACCGCAGGGCGGTGTTCGAGCTGTTCGCCCGGTCCCTCCCCGATGGCCGCCGCTACGGGGTCGTGGCCGGGGTCGGCCGGGCGCTCGATGCACTCGAGAGCTTCCGCTTCGCCGACGACGAGCTCGGCCTGCTGAGCGACGCGCAGATCGTGGACGACCGCACCCTGACCTGGCTGGCGGACTATCGCTTCTCCGGGACGATCCGCGGGTACGCCGAGGGTGAGATCTACTTCCCCGGCTCGCCTGTGCTGTCGGTGGAGGCCTCCTTCGCCGAAGCAGTCGTGCTCGAGACGCTGCTGTTGTCGATCTACAACCACGACTCGGCCATCGCCTCCGCCGCATCCCGGATGACCTGGGCGGCCGGGCCGCGCCCGATCATCGAGATGGGATCACGCCGGACCCACGAGTCCGCGGCAGTCGCAGCTGCCCGCGCGGCGTACCTGGCCGGCTTCGCCTCCACCTCCAACCTCGAGGCCCGGCGGAGGTACGGCGTCCCCTCGGCCGGCACGAGCGCCCACGCCTTCACTCTGATCCATGACAGCGAACGGGACGCCTTCACCGCGCAGGTCCAGGCGCTGGGTCGATCGACCACCCTGCTCGTCGACACCTTCGAGCTCTCCGAGGCGGTACGCACGGCGGTCGAGGTCGCCGGACCGGGGCTGGGCGCGGTCCGCATCGACTCCGGGGATCTCGCACAGCTCGCGGTCGAGGTCCGCCGCCAGCTCGACGAGCTCGGGGCCACCGGGACACGGATCATCGTCACCTCCGACCTCGACGAGCACGCGATCGCCGCGCTTGCCTCGGCCCCGGTCGACGGCTACGGGGTGGGCACGTCCCTGGTGACCGGCAGCGGGCACCCGACCTGTGGCTTCGTCTACAAGATCGTCGCCAGGGCCGACCGGAGCGGAGCGATGGCCGACGTGGCCAAGACCAGTCCGGGCAAGCACGGCATCGGGGGCGCCAAGTCCGCCCATCGCCTCCTCGACAGCCGGGGCACGGCCTACGCCGAGCTGGTCCGCCCGCACGGAGGGGAGCCGGGCGTCCCCGCCCGCCCGCTGCTCGAGGTGCTGGTCACCGAGGGCGAGGTGGTCGGCCGGGAGAGCCTGGACGTCGCGCGGGAGCGCCACGCCTCGTCCCGGGAGGAGCTCCCTCTCACCGCGCGCCACCTCTCGCGAGGCGAGCCGGCCATCCCGACGCTGGAGCGCGAGCCGGGTCGCGGAGCGGGCCCTGCTGCAGACCGCGGGTAAGCCGCTGGCTCCGCGGCACGGTTTCGCCGGCCGGGTTCAGCGGGAGGGGAGCCACGCCAAGGTGACGACCTTCGCCGTGGGACTCGGGGGACCGGACGGGACCTCCATGTCGGAGCCATTGGCCCCGCCGGTGAACGAGAAGAGGAAGTCCGTTCCCGGGATCTTGCCGTCGATCCACCCGCCGGAACTGGTCCAGGCCACCTTCGACAGGCTCGGGTAGATCGAGAGGACCTGCTGGTAGGTCGTGCCGAGACCGACTCCGGTGTCGGTCAGCAGGTGGTTCGTCGAGGCGAGGTGGGGGGTGAACGCCTGGTAGGAGTCTCCGTACACCCAGCCGTGGTAGCCGTGGTAGAAGTCGAGACTCAGCCGCCCGAAACTGCCCGCGTAGGCGCCGTTCAGAACCCCCACGCGTGCCGTGAGCCACTGATCGGCGGCCTTCTGCGAACTGGTCGGCATCGCGTTCCCGTCACCATCGCGGATCGCGCCATCGGTCGCGAGGACCAGCACGTGACTGACCGCTGCGCCGGGGCTGGAGGTTCGTGACGAGCTGCCCCCGGACGGGCACACCGACACACCTCCCCCACTGGAGGAGCTCCCGTCGCCCGGGGCGAACGCGAGGGAGTCTGCGCCCGCTTTGCCCACCGCGATGGAGCACGCGGTGGTGGCGCCCGGCGGGACCACCCAGATCCTGTTGGTGATCGGGACGTAGAGGGTGCCGCCGGTGGGAAGTCCCGCGGGGGCCATCATCGGAGGCGTGGCCATGGCGGGAAGCCTGATCCTGGACTGGACGGAGGTGCCGCCGGGCGGAACCACCGAGATCACCCGGCCGCCGTTGTCGGTCACGAAGTAGGTGCCCGCCTCAGGGGTGCCCGCGGGCGCCATCACGGGGGGATTCGGCGACCGTCCGGTCCCGAAGATCGCCGTGACCCGCGCGGCGCGCGGCGGGATCACCGAGACGGTTCCCCGGTGGACGCCGCTGAGGAGGTAGACGGTGCCCGCCTTGCGGGCGTCGGAGGGCACGACGTCGACGTAGGTCGCGCGGAGGGCGACGGTGATGGTGTGGGCCCGGGTGGCTCCGGGCGCGAGGACCGACAGCACCCCGCCCTCGCTGGGAATGTAGGCGGTGCCGGCCCGGGGAGTCCCGGCGGGCGCGATCACCACCGGCCCCGGGGCAAGCTTCGTCGGATTGGCGATCCTCACCGTGGTGGCAGTCGTCGCCCCCGGCGCGATCACCGACATCGTGTGACCCCAGTTGGGGATGTACAAGGTGCCCGCGTTGGGGGTGCCGGCGGGAGCGATCACCGGGCTCGGGTAGCCGCCGGGATCCTTGAGCGTGACGGTGGTGGCGGTGACTGCGCCCGGGGCGATCACCGACATGGTCTTGTCGTCGTAGTTCACGACGTAGACCGTGCCGGCATTCGGAGTGCCGGCGGGAGCGATCACCAGGCCCCCCGGGTCGTTGCCCACGGGAATGACGGTCTGCGGTGAGGTCGCGCCGGGCGGGACGACGAGCACGGTCTTGTCGGTGGCGTCGGTGATGTAGAGGGCTCCCGCCTCAGGAGTCCCCGCCGGCGCGATGCGGGGGAACCCGAAGCCGGTCGCTCCGGAATCGCTCCCCAGCCTGATCCTCGTGGCGGTGGAGGCGCCGGGGGCGATGACGGAGACCACGGGGGACCGGTTGGTGACGTACACGGTGCCGGCATTCGGTGTGCCGGCGGGAGCAACGACGAGGGATCCTCCGTCGACAGCGACCTTGACGACGGTCTGCGCGGAGGCGGCTCCGGGCGGGATGACCAGGATCTTGCGGCCGATGCCGGCCACGTAGAGGGTGCCGGCCGGCGGGGCCGTGGCCGTGCCCGGGGACGCGGTCGTCGTGGCCACCGGGCTCGGGCTTGCCCGGGAGCTCGTGGGAGAAGGAGCGCTCGACGGCGGCGGTGTACACCCGGCCAGTGCCAGCACCACGACCGCGGTAAGGGCGGCGGTGTGCCGGAGGCGACCCCGCAGGACGACGATGTGCCGCATCTGGCCCCCGTACCGCGGTCCGGGCCAGGACTGCCCCGGCTGCCACCGAGCCGCACGGACCAGGCTACGACGGGTTCGCCGCCCAGGACAGGAGGTGGAGCCACGTGCTCGCGCGCGTGACCGGAGGAGAGGGCTCTCAGCGCCCCTCGGGGGTGCAGATGCAGGAGCGGTTGCCGTCGGCGTCCTCCACGACCCAGTACGCCGGCGCCGCGCGGTCGCTGACCAGCCGGCCCCCCGCGTCGAGGACGGCCTGGAGGCGACGCTCGGCCTCGTCGTGAGCCACCCAGACGTCGAAGTGCCAGCGCTGCTCGAAGCTCTGCTCCGGCAGCGCCCAGTCCTCGTCGGGGTCGTTCTGGTCCTGCCACCAGACGGTCGGGACCTGGTCGGTCGGGTCGACGGGCTCGCCGCGCACGATCGTGCTGCCGAGCAGGGCCGCGTAGAAGGGCGCGAGGTGCGGGCCGCGTGCCGTGTCGAGCCCCAGCTCGAGCTGCGTCAGACCCGACACGTCGGATGGCACTCCCAGGTCCGCGGCATGCGCGCTGACCTGCCGGGCCAGCTCGAGGTCGCGGCTGGTGATGCCTCCCACGTCGTGGCTGCTGAGCGTGACGACCACATCGGAGTAGGTGATCTGCAGGTCCGGGTGGTGGTTCATCCGCTCGGCCGCGGCGCTGATCCGGTTCGCCAGCTCCATCCCGGTCGCGAAGTCACCGGTGCGGAACCGCGCCTTGATCCGGCCGAGGATCTGCCGCCAGTCGGTCAGCCCGGCCCCCCGCACCTGCGCGGCCGTCAGCGTCTGCGCCGGATCCGCCATCTCTGGGCTCCTTCCGCCGGTTCGCCCTGCGACCAGCGCAGGGAGGCCCCCGAGGTCACTCCACCGGCAGCGTGACGCAGCCCAGCTCGGCCGGTGAGGCCAGCAGAGGGTGCTTGGGCAGGACGCGCACCGAGTAGCCGAACGGGCCGCTCGCGTCGAGGGTGACCTCGCCGGCGAACTGGTGCCGTCCCTGCTCGTAGGACTCGACCAACGGGATCGAGTCGGCCTCGGTATCGACCAGCTCGTCGTCGCGGACCACCCGCCCGTGGACGACCTGGACGTCGACCTCCTCCGGGGTGAGCGAGCCGAGCGAGACGTAGACCCGGACGCCCATCGTGGCGCCGAGCGCCGGTGAGTCACCGAGGCCGCTGGACTCCACGTGGTCGATGCGGACCTGCGGCCAGGCGGCCCGCACGGCCGCCTTCCACTCCGCGACCTCCTTGGCGACGGCATAGCCGCCGTCGAGGGCACGGGAGCTGTGCGCCGCCGGCACGTAGAGGGTCTCGACGTAGTCGGCCACCATCCGGTTGGAGAGCACCTTCGGCCCCAGCGACTGCAGGGTGTGCCGCATCATCTCCAGCCAGCGACGCGGCAGGCCCTCGTGGTCCCGGTCGTAGTAGAGCGGGGCCACGACGTTCTCGAGCAGCTCGTAGAGCGACTCGGACTCCAGCTCGTCGCGCCGCCCCGGGTCCCCGACGCCGTCGGCGGACGGGATCGCCCAGCCGTTGCTGCCGTCGTACCACTCGTCCCACCAGCCGTCGAGGATGGAGAGGTTGAGGCCTCCGTTGAGCGCAGCCTTCATGCCGGAGGTGCCGCATGCCTCGTAGGGGCGCAGCGGGTTGTTCAGCCAGACGTCGCAGCCGGGGTAGAGGGCCTGTGCCATCGAGATGTCGTAGTTCGGCAGGTAGACGATCCGGTGCCGCACCTCGGGGTCGTCGGAGAAGCGGACGATGTCCTGGATCAGCCTCTTGCCGCCGTCGTCGGCGGGGTGGGACTTGCCGGCGATGATCAGCTGCAGCGGGCGCTCGGGGTCGAGCAGCAGCGCCTTGAGCCGGTCCGGGTCACGCAGCATGAGGGTCAGCCGCTTGTACGACGGGACGCGGCGCGCGAACCCGATGGTCAGCACGTCCTCGGACAGCACCTCGTCGGTCCAGCCCAGCTCCGCATCGGCGACGCCGCGCTTGCGCCACGAGGAGCGGAGCCTCCGGCGGGCATCCTCGACCAGCCTTCCGCGCAGCAGCCGCTTGATGTCCCAGAGGGTGCGGTCGGACTCCTCGTCGAGGAAGCTGCGGATCTGGCCCTCGTCGACACGGGGCTCGTCTCCGGTCATGGTGCCGGAGGCGGAGACCATCTCCAGGACCTCCCGGGCCACCCAGGTCGGGGCGTGCACGCCGTTGGTGATCGAGGTGATGGGCCGCTCCCGCTCCTCGAACTCCGGCCACAGCCCACCGAACATCTGCCGGCTGACCTCGCCGTGCAGGGTGGAGACGCCGTTGGCGCGCTGGGCCAGGCGCAGCCCCATGACCGCCATGTTGAACACGGCCGGGTCTCCGCCCTCGTAGTCCTCGGCGCCGAGCGCGAGGATCCGCTCGACGGGGACGGCCGGGGTCGCGTTGTCGCCGCCGAAGTACTGCTCGACCAGGTCGCGCGGGAAGCGGTCGATGCCTGCCGGGACCGGAGTATGCGTGGTGAAGAGCGTCCCGGCCCGTGCGACCTCGAGGGCGGCGTCGTAGTCGATGCCCTGCTCCTCGACGAGCTCGCGGATCCGCTCGACGCCCAGGAAACCGGCGTGGCCCTCGTTGGTGTGGAACACCTCGGGGGCCGGGCTGCCGGTGATCCGGCAGTAGGCCCGGATGGCTCGGACGCCGCCGATGCCGAGCAGCAGCTCCTGGCGCAGCCGGTGCTCGGTGTTGCCGCCGTACAGTCGGTCGGTGATGTCGCGGATCGGGGCGGAGTTCTCCTCGATGTCGGAGTCGAGCAGCAGCAGCGGGACCCGTCCGACGTTCGCGATCCAGATGCGGGCCATGACCTGCTCGCCGTCGGGGAGCCCGACCACGATGCGGGCCTGGCTGCCGTCCTCCTCGTGCAGCTGCTGGATCGGGAGCCCGTCCGGGTCCAGCACCGGGTAGCGCTCGAGCTGCCAGCCGTCGCGCGACAGCGACTGCTTGAAGTAGCCGTGCCGGTAGAGCAGGCCGACGCCGATGATCCGGACACCGAGGTCGCTGGCGGACTTCAGGTGGTCGCCGGCGAGGATGCCGAGGCCACCGGAGTACTGCGGCAGCACCGAGGTGATCCCGAACTCGGGCGAGAAGTACGCCACGGCTGCCGGCGCCTGCTCCCCCAGCGACTGGAACCAGCGGGGCTCCTGCAGGTAGCGGTCCAGGGACGCCTTGGCCGCGGAGAGCTGGTCGAGGAAGTCACCGTCCTGGGCCAGCTCCGCGAGCCGGGAGCCGGTCATCGCCCCCAGGAAGGCGACCGGGTCCGCCCCGGAGCCCTCCCACAGCTCCGGGTCGGCGCGCCGGAAGAGGTCCTGAGTGGGCGGGTGCCAGGACCAGCGGAGGTTCTGGGCCAGCTCGTCGAGAGCGGACAGCTCGGGCGGGAGCGCCGGGCGCACGGTGAATCGTCGTATTGCTCGCACGGACCGACGGTAATGCAGAGGACTTGAACGATCCAAGTGCATCCGCATCCCGATTTCGCAACTCCTGGCCGCACGAAGCCCTCCCTGTAGGTTGGAATCATGGTGGGTCGAATCCCGGTCATCGACGTCTACCCGGTGATCGAGCAGGGAAGGTACCCGGCGAAGGCGTCGCTGGGTGCCCCCTTCGAGGTCGCCGCGACCGTCTTCCGTGAGGGTCACGACGCGGTGAACGCAGAGGCGATCTTCCTCGACCCCGGCGGTGCCGAGCGTCCGCCGGTGCGGATGGTGCACGGCGTCCACGAACCGGATCGTTGGTCCGCGAGCTTCACTCCGGACGTCGAGGGGATGTGGGCGTTCCGGGTGCACGGCTGGAGCGACCCGGTCGCGACGTGGCGGCACGACGCCTCCATCAAGATCCCCGCGGGCATCGACACCGAGCTGATGTTCGCCGAGGGCACCCGGGTGATGCGCCGCCTGCTGCAGGCGATCGGGCGGCGCCGCCGCAAGGCCGACCTCGCCGCCCGGGAGATCGTGACGGGAGTGATCGACGCCCTCGAGGACGTCTCGCGTCCCGACGAGGCCCGGCTCGCCCCCGCCCTGCACGGCGACATCGACGACGTGCTGGCCGGATACCCGCTCCGGGAGTTCGTCTCCTCGTCCGAGCCGTACCCGTTCTTCGTCGACCGGCCGCTGGCCACCTGCGGCGCCTGGTACGAGCTCTTCCCACGCAGCGAGGGGGCGACCGTCGACGGACGGACACGTGCGCAGCGGCACCTTCCGGACCGCCTCCGCGCGGCTGCCCGGAGTCGCCGCCATGGGGTTCGACGTCGTCTACCTGCCGCCGATCCACCCGATCGGCACCACGTTCCGCAAGGGACCCAACAACACGCTGACGCCCGGCCCCGACGACCCCGGCTCACCCTGGGCGATCGGCTCCCCCGCCGGCGGGCACGACGCGATCCACCCCGACCTCGGCAGCGAGGAGGACTTCCGCGGCGTTCGTGGCGACCGCCAACGGCCTCGGCCTCGAGGTGGCGCTCGACCTCGCCCTGCAGGCGTCGCCGGACCACCCCTGGGTCACCAAGCACCCGGAGTGGTTCACCACCCGCGTCGACGGGACCATCGCCTACGCCGAGAACCCGCCCAAGAAGTACCAGGACATCTACCCGATCAACTTCGACAACGACCCCGTCGGCATCCGCGAGGAGGTGCTGCGGATCGTCCGGCACTGGATGGGCCTCGGCGTGCGCATCTTCCGCGTCGACAACCCGCACACCAAGCCGGTGGAGTTCTGGGAGTGGCTGCTCGGGCGAGGTGCGCGCGACCGACCCGGACGTGCTCTTCCTCTCCGAGGCGTTCACCCGGCCGCCGATGATGCACCTGCTCGGCAAGGTCGGGTTCCACCAGTCCTACACGTACTTCACCTGGCGCACGGCCAAGACCGAGATCGAGGACTACCTCAGCGAGGTGCACGGCCAGACGCAACCACTTCCTCCGGCCGAACTTCTTCGTCAACACCCCCGACATCCTCCACGAGTTCCTGCAGTACGGCGGCCCGGGCGCGTTCAAGATCCGCGCCGCTCTGGCGGCGACGTCCTCGCCGAGCTGGGGCATGTACGCCGGGTACGAGCTGTTCGAGCACCTGGCGGTGCGCCCGGGCAGCGAGGAGTACCTCGACTCCGAGAAGTACCAGATCCGGATCCGGGACTGGGACGGCGCCGAGGAGGCCGGGCAGTCCCTCGCGCCGTACGTGCGGCTGCTCAACGCCTGGCGGCATCAGCATCCGAGCCTGCAGCGGCTGGGCAACCTCACGATCCACCGGGACGACGACGACCACACCATCGCGTTCTCCCGCCGGGCCGGCGACGACATGGTGATCGTCGTGTCTGAACCTCGATCCCCACGACGTCCGGGAGACGACGGTCCACCTGGACCTCCCCGCGCTGGGGCTCCATGAACCGGGACTCGACGGGCCTGCCTCGTCGAGGACGCCGTCACCGGGCAGATCTGGACGCTGGGGCGACGACGAACTACGTCCGGCTCGGGCCGGAAGAGCCGGCCCACCTGCTCGACGGTGAGGAGGGCAATGTGAGCGGGGAAGCAGCAGAGATGCTCGCACTACGGCTGGTGGCGGAGGGCCGGCACGGCTCACCGCACGACGTGCTCGGGGCCGCACATCGCCGACGGCCAGGTCACGCTGCGGGCCCTGAGGCCGCTGGCCGAGTCCGTCGCGGTGGTGATGGGTGACGAGCGCGTCCCGATGGAGCATCGCACCGACGGCGTGTGGGAAGCCCGGTTCCCTGGTGAGCAGACACCCGAACTACCGGCTCGAGGTCACCTACGGCGACGGCTATCCCACATCTGGCCGACGACCCCTACCGCTTCCTGCCCACGGTCGGGGAGGTCGACCTGCACCTGATCAACGAGGGCCGCCACGAGCAGCTCTGGGACGTGCTCGGCGCGCACGTGCACACCTACGGGCGAGGTCACCGGGACCTCGTTCGCCGTCTGGGCGCCGAACGCCAGGGGATGCGCCTCGAGGGCGACTTCAACGACTGGGACCCCAAGGCCCATCCCATGCGACAGCTCGGCGTCTCCGGGGTGTGGGAGATCTTCCTGCCCGACGTCGGGCCGGGCGCCCGCTACAAGTACGTCGTGCTCGGTGCCGACGGGCAGTGGCGCGAGCGGGCCGACCCGCTGGCCCAGCAGAGCGAGTGCCCCCCGGCGACGTCGTCGGTCGTCACCGACCTCGTCCCACCAGTGGGCGGACGACGAGTGGATGCAGCGACGCGGCCGGGTCAACCCGCAGGACATCGCGATGTCGGTCTACGAGGTCCACCTGGGGTCCTGGCGGCGAGGGCGGCAGCTACGCACAGCTCGCGGACGAGCTCGTCGGCTACGTCGTCGAGAACGGCTTCACCCACGTGGAGTTCCTGCCGGTGATGGAGCACCCCTTCGGCGGATCGTGGGGCTACCAGGTGACGTCGTACTTCTCCCCCACCGCCCGGTTCGGCGACCCCGACGACCTGCGCGTGCTCATCGACCGGCTGCACCAGGCCGGGATCGGCGTGATCCTCGACTGGGTGCCCGCCCACTTCCCCAAGGACGCCTTCGCGCTGGCCCGCTTCGACGGGACGCCGCTCTACGAGGACCCGAACCCGTAGCCGGGGCGAGCACCCCGAGTGGGGGACGTTGATCTTCAACTTCGGCCGCAAGGAGGTGCGCAACTTCCTGGTGGCCAGCGCGCTGTTCTGGCTGGAGGAGTTCCACGCCGACGGGCTGCGCGTCGACGCGGTCGCGTCGATGCTCTACCTCGACTACGCCCGCGAGGACGGCGAGTGGTCGCCGAACGTCTACGGCGGCAAGGAGAACCTCGAGGCGGTGTCGTTCATCCAGGAGTCGAACGCCACCTGCTCGCGCCGCTACCCGGGGATCGCGATGATCGCCGAGGAGTCGACCGCCTGGGGCGGGGTGACCTCGCCGACCGACGCGGGCGGCCTCGGGTTCCACCTGAAGTGGAACATGGGCTGGATGCACGACACCCTCGGCTACCTGCAGCAGGACCCGGTGCACCGGCAGTACCACCACAGCAAGATGACCTTCTCGCATGATGTACGCCTACTCGGAGAAGTTCGTGCTGCCGCTCTCCCACGACGAAGTCGTGCACGGGAAGGGGTCGCTGCTGGGCAAGATGCCGGGCGACCAGTGGCAGAAGCTGGCGAACCTGCGCGCCTACCTCGCCTACATGTGGGCCCACCCCGGGAAGAAGCTGCTCTTCATGGGCGCGGAGCTGGGGCAGTCCTCGGAGTGGGCCGAGAGCCGCGAGCTCGACTGGTGGCTGCTGGAGCACCAGGAGCACCGCGGGATCCAGTCGCTGGTCCGCGACCTCAACCGCGTCTACCGCGAGGTCCCGGCGATGTGGGCGCTGGACAACCGGCCCGAGGGCTTCTCCTGGATCGACGCCGACGACTCCGCGCTCCAACATCCTGTCCTTCCTGCGGTTCGATCCGGACGGCAACGCGATCGCCTGTGTGGCGAACTTCTCCGGGCACCCCCACGAGCAGCACCAGCTCGGGCTGCCCTTCGCCGGCGAGTGGCGCGAGGTGCTCAACACCGACGCCGCAGACCTACGGGGGCTCGGGGGTCGGCAACCTCGGCGCGGTCCAGGCCGAAGGAGACCCCGCACAAGGGCCAGCCCTGCTCGGCCCCGGTCGCGGTGCCGCCGCTGGGCGCAGTGTGGCTGTCGTACTCCCGCTGACCGCGTCAGGGGCGCCACTCGGCTGATCGGATGAGACTTTCGCCGGGTGTGCCCACGCCCGGGCGCCGGCAACCGGTACGGTCGACGGGCTGCCGCTCGTCGGAACGGCGGGGAGACGACTCACGAGGGGGACATCGACGTGCGACGCCTGGGACTCGCCGGGGGGCTCGCCCTGGCACTGACGGCCGGGCTCCTGACTGGCTCGACCGGGGCCGCATCCGCGGCGACGCCTCCCGGCTGGTCGTCCGCGGCAGCGCTCACTTCGGGGACCGCGGCGTCGGGTTCTCCCCGAGTCGTGATCGACGCGCAGGGGAACGAGACGGTGGTCTACCTGGGCGGCGCCGCCCACCGGGTGTACGTCACTTCGCGTCCCGCGGGCGTGACCTCCTGGAGCAGCCCGGCACCGATAGCGGGCAGCGACGGTGCGAGCGGTGTCGACGCCCTGGTCGCCGGCTCCTCCGGCGACCTGACCGTCGTCTGGCGCTTCCACGACGGCGGCACCGGCAACGACCTGGTCGAGGCGGCCGGCAAGCCCGCCGGCGGTGGCTGGGGAGCAACCCGGCAGGTGTCCAGCAGCGACAACAGCGCCACCGGCCCGGCGGACGCCGCGCGTGGACGACCAGGGGGACGTGATCGTGGCCTGGACCGCGACACCCGCCACGGGCTCCTCCCTGGCCCGGGCAGCCCGGTGGACCGCGGCGGGTGGGTGGACCGCCCCCGTGACGCTGTCCGACGGGACGACCGACGTCACGGACGTGCACGTGGCGGCCGATCCGGCCGGGGACGCGATGGCGGTGTGGACCGCCCTGGGTGCGTCCCAGGCGATCGAGTCCAACCTCTTCGCCCCCGCCACCGGATGGCTCGGCTCGCCCGACACGGTCTCGGCCACCACCGGGTCGCCGCAGGCTCCCCAGGTCACGACGGTCTCCGGCAGCACCTTCGCCGCGACGTGGGTGCGCAACGACGGCTCGTACGACGTCGTCGAGGCGTCCGAGTACTCCGGCTCCTGGAGCCCGCTCCCGGCTCCCGCGCAGTCCGGCTACAACTACCAGAGCCCCCGGATCGCCGCCGACTCCGCAGGTGACGTGGCGCTGGTCTTCCTGATCCAGGGCTCCGGCAACTGGCAGGCAGGCACCACCACGCTCAGCGCCGGCGCCTGGTCCTCCTGGGACGCCCTGTCCAGCGACGGCTACGACGCGGCCGATCCGCGGATCGCCTCGGACCCGGCCGGGGAGATGGTGGCCGTCTGGACCCGCTCCGACGGCAGCAATCTCAGGGTCGGGGCGGCTCGTCGGCCCGCCGGAGGTGCCTGGGCGGTGGACGGGAACCTGTCCGACACCGGAGCCGACGCCTCCGGGCTGCAGTTGGCCTCCGACGCGTTCGGGGACGTCTCCGCCGTCTGGACTCGCCCCGACACCGGCGCGGTCCCGCAGATCGAGGAGTCGCACCGGGCCTCGGCCGCGCCGGTCGGCATCATGACAGGCCCCGCCTCCCTCTTCTTCAAGAAGTCCCGGATCCGCGCCACCTGGGACGGCGCCGACTGGTCGGGAGACACCGGCGCGGCTGCGGGCTACCAGTACGACGTCGGCCTCGCGATCGGCGCGTGGAACCGCACTCTCGGCGCCTACTCCCCGTGGGCGGAGGGCACCACGGCCACCTCCGGGCACCACGGCGCCAGGCCGGGGCACACCTACTGCTTCCGGACCCGGGCGCTCGATGCCGGGAGCCCGCAGCCGGTGACGGGGCCGTGGTCCACCCCGATGTGCACCACCACCCCCGTCGACGACCGCACCGCCACGGTCAGCCCGGGCTGGAGCCGGCAGAGGATCAAGGGCTTCTACCGGCACACCGGCACGGTGACGACCTGGCAGGGCGCCACGATGACGCTCAAGGGCGTGAAGGCACGGCACCTGGCACTCCTGGTCGCCAAGGGACCGAAGAACGGCAAGATCTGGGTCTTCTTCGGCAACCAGGACCTCGGCACCTATGGCCTCTCGGCGCACAAGAACAAGAAGAAGGTCGTCATCGACCTGGCGACCTTCTCGCAGGTGAAGAAGGGCACCCTGACGATCATCGCCCTGACCGCTGGCAAGCAGATCCGCATCGACGGGATCTTCGCCGCCAAGTAGCCGACCGGCAGACGGCAGAGCCCGGCCCTGCACGACTAGGGCGGGGATCGACCGCCCGCGGCGGTTAGCCTGCAAGGGTGATCAACGACGAGATGACGCAGGACGGCGTGACGCTGTCCCCGATCGGGAACGGCGTCGCTCGGGTCTGGTGGGTCGACGAGGTCGAGAACCTCGAGTTCCGCGAGGCGGTGCGCCGGGTGGCCGCGATGCTCGAGCTCGCGTTCGTCGACCTGAAGCAGCACCGGGTGGAGGCGTGGGTCGACCCGGCCAGCCCGGCCTCGTCGCGGATTGCCACGTGGGCGGGGCTGCACCGTGAGGGAGTGATGCGGGGTCTGGTCGACATGGACGGCGACCGCCACGACCGGATCCTCTTCGCCCGCGTGGCGTCCGACGAGCCCGTCTCCGAGCCGAACGGCTTCCGGGCCCTGCTCAACTCGTTCCTGCCCCGCAAGCGGGCCATCTCGCAGATGCTGATCCGCGACCCTGCAGACCGCGTGCTGGTCTGCAAGCTCACCTACAAACGGGACTGGGACCTGCCGGGCGGGGTGATCGAGGTCGGCGAGTCGCCGCAGCTCGCCGTCTCGCGCGAGATCCGCGAGGAGCTCGGTCTCGACGTTCCGGCCGGGGGGCTGCTGCTCACCGACTGGCTGCCGCCGTGGGGCGGCTGGGACGACGCCCTGTGCCTGGTCTTCGACGGTGGGGTGCTCGACTCGGGCATCACCGCAACGATGACGCTCGAGCCGCGCGAGATCGCGGGAGTCGAGTTCGTCGCGGTCGACGACCTGGAGGGGAAGGCGACCGACTTCACCCTGCGCCGGATCCGGGCGGCGATGGAGAGCGTCCGCGCAGGCGCCGCGCCGTACACGGAGTCCGGCCGGGGGCGGTCCTGACCGGCCGGCGACCGCACGGCGGGGACGAGGGCGTCCATGGCGGGCTCCGCGCCACCGGGGGTCCAGCACACTCCGCGGGTGCCAGTTCCACTGCCGGCAGGTCGGGTCTCGCCCAGTGAGCGGACGCGGCAGCGCATCCGCGGGAGACCGGCCGGACGGCCCGGAGTGCGATGCTGGGGTCATGGCCCTTACGGATGCCGCGCCCACTTCACTCCCACGTACCCTGGCCCGCTGGGTGCTCGGCGCCACCCTCGTCGGCGCAGGAGCCAGCCATCTCACCGTCGCCCGCGACGACTTCCCCGCCCAGGTCCCGGCCTGGTTCCCCGTCGACGACGACACTGTCGTGCTCGTCTCTGGTCTCGTGGAGATAGGCCTGGGAGCCGCGCTTCTGGCCTGGAGGCGTGGCCGCGTCCCCGTGGGATTCGTGGTCGCGGCCTTCTTCGTCGCAATCTTCCCCGGGAACATCGCGCAGTACGTCGAGGGAAACGACGCGTTCGGCCTCGACACGGACCAGAAGCGGCTCATACGGCTCTTCTTCCAGCCGGTGCTGGTTGCCTGGGCGCTGTGGGCCACGGCGGCATGGCGGGACCGCCCGCGCGGTCGGTGACCGCGCCGGGCAGCGGCGACGAGAATCCGGACCGCGCGACCAGCGGCATGCCCGTGTCATCGTGACCAACCGTTGAGGCCCTCGCTCACCGCCCAGCGGTCCACAAGCCCTGCCGGTCACGAGCAACGCCCGCTGAGTCTCCCTGCGTGTTCGGGGACAGGCCAGGGCCAGCCAAGGTCGGTCGTGGCCCCCGGTCCTCGCGCCCGGTCAGAGAAGCCAGACAAGCCCGGTCGAGTCTGCGCAATGATCGTCGCGGCGTCGCTGCGCCCTTGGCAGGAGGGATCGTCCCCGTAGTCGATCACGACGGTTGGATTCGTCTGTTCACCGGGGTCCCAATAGATCGGGGTCAGCGTTCCCTGAGCCTGGTCCAATGTGCGAGTGATCTCGCGGTTCATGGGCAAGGGCGACAGGTCGGCACATGAACTCACCGGGCCCCGGCCGGTCGCACTGGCTCAGCTCGCAGTGCCGGAGCTGGCGCTGGTTGTGCCTGTAGCGGACGACCTCGCCAAGCAAGAGGTCGAGGCGCCAGTCTCGGTCCCGCACCCCGCCAGAAGAGTCGCGCAGTCGGCGAGGACGGCCAACCCCCGCGTGCTCGTTCCCATGGTCCTTTCCCCCGATCTGTGCGTCACCGATGGGGCCGCAGCACAGACGCCCTATTCGTGGGTGTTCCGGGCCTCCCAGGTGACTGGCCGGCTGCAAGGAGATCCATGGCCAGCCGGAAGAACCGGCCAGACGTCTCGGACGATCGGCAGCACCTCTGGGAGAGGCCAGGGCCGGAAGACCCCCGCACCCCCGTACCTGCTCACCGGCAGGACAGTGCGCTACCGCGGCAGGTCCGGATGACCCGGCGAGGGGCGCGCCGTGGCTACGCTGGGTCTGTGGTTGCCGAGAGAGTGTCGTGGACCGGCCGCGGCCCCGAGGCGCGGCCGTGAGCCGCTGGGAGTGGCAGTCCCCGCCCGGATGGCCCGAGCCTCCTCGTGGCTGGAGGCCATCCGAGAGCTGGCAACCAGACCCGTCGTGGCCGCCTGCGCCGGATGGATGGCAGTGGTGGAAGCCCCTCCCTCGCAGCCGCTGGACGTGGATCGGTCCGGGGCTGCTCATCGGCGTTCCCAGTCTCCTCGCCGTCGGCTTCTTCGGCTCCCTGGTGAGGGCGCAAGTGGGGTATGACCGGGCTGGATGCGGATCGGTGGACCCGACCGACCCGGCGAACTTCAGCACCCTGACCATCGTCAACGACACCGCGAGCACCATCGTGGTGGACCCGTGTGTCGGGATGTACTGCGATATTCACCGCCGCGCTCGCACGCTGACTCCGGGCGCGAAGATCCCTGAGACGGCCGCCTGTGACGTCACCGGCAGCGACATGACTTCCTGGCGGCTGGAGACGCCGGACGGGCGGCTGGTGGGCTACATCGCGGTTGGCTCGCCGCGCAGCGAGCACGACCTGACCTTCCGGGTTTCCCGGGCAAGTCGTGAGCCCGACGCGGCAACCCCCGAAGGCTGACCCGGTCCACGCACATCGGCGATGAGCGCGCGCGGGTCGATCCGTCACGAAGTGTGCGACACGCGGTGAGAGCCCCACCATTCTTGACGGGTCGGCCGGGAGACCGGTGGGAAGGCTCAGCCCTGCAGGAGATGCAGCAACGCCCCGCCCAGGGCGAGGACTGCTGCCCCCGCCGTGACCCAGCGCAGCACGCGGGCCTGGTCGGAGACCCTCACCCGCCAGGCCAGCGCGAGGAGGGCCACGCCGACGAGCGCGGCAGCGAGCCAGCCCAGGGCGATGGCCATCGAGACCACCACGGCCAGACCGACGATCGCGATCAGTCCCCCGATCGTCACCGCGAGAGCTGAGTCAGGCGCCTGTCCAGAGTGCGGGGTGGTCTCCATGTCCAGACCCTAGGCCCCTCACAGAGCGATGTCAGTAGAGCGCGCTGGCGAGGCTCTGCCGGGCCTTGGTGACCCGCGGGTCGTCGCCGACGACCGAGAACAGCTCGATCAAGCGCACCCGGACGCGGTCCCGGTCGTCGCCCGCCGTCCGGCGGATCAGCTCGATCAGCCGGCTGAAGGCGTCGTCGACGTGGCCGCCGAGCAGGTCCAGGTCGGCGACGTTCAGCTGGGCGTCGATGTCGTCGGGCGACGCCGCGGCGGCCTCTCGCGCCGTGTTCAGGTCCAGGTGGGTGGTGCGCTGGATCAGCTTCGCCTGGGCCATGCCGATGGCCGCCTGGGCGTCGCCGGGGTTCTCGGCGAGCAGCTTCTCGTACTCCGCGATGGCGGTCGCGACGTCACCGGCCATCAGCGCCTGTTCCGCGGGGATCAGCCGCGGCGGCGTCTGGGGCTCCGCCTCCGCCTCCTCGCCGCCCGTCGCGGCCTCCGGCGCGGGCGCCGCCCTCGGGCTCGTGCCGTCCGGTCATCCCCTGGGCCGTCATCTGGTCGAGCACCTGGCCCATGATCGTGCGCAGCTGCTCGCGGTCGACCACGTCCTGGAGCAGCGGTGCGAGCCTTCCCTGCACGGCGACGGCGACCAGCGGGACAGACGGGATCTGCAGGGCGTGGGCGAGCTGGGGGGTGGCGTCGGCGTCGAGCTTGGCCACCAGGAACCGGCCCTGCATCTCCTCGGCGATCGCCTCGAGGTCCTCGGCCATCGTCGCGCTCTGCGGCAGTTGGGAAGGCGAGTAGACCACGAGGACGACCGGGGCCTGGACCGAGCGGTCCATGGTCGCGGCGAAGTTCTGCTCGCTGAGCAGGACCGAGTAGGCGCCACCGGCGCCCGGAGCGCTTGCGCCCGCGGCCGGCGCGGCCGATCCGGACGGGGTGGCGGGTCGCTTGAGGGCGGACAGGTCGAAGGCACCCGGACGGGAGAACGGCGAACTCATGACAGCTATTCTGCCGACCCGTCAGGAACGGGGGTACGGGGGCCGCGTGTCGCGGCATTCCTGACGGATCGTCGGCGAGCTTCGGGGTCAGAAGCGGGCAGGCTCGCGGTACTCGCCCCACTCCTCGCGCAGCACGTCGCAGATCTCACCCAGGGTCGCCTCGGCCCGGCAGGCGTCGAGCATCGCCGGCAGCATGTTCTCGTCGGTCCGGGCGACCGCGATCATGTGATCCAGCGCCGCCTGCACCGCCGCCTCGTCGCGGCCCGCACGGCGATCCTCCAGCGCCGCGACCTGATCGCGCTCGACCTCGTGGGAGACCCTCAGGATCTCCAGGTCCGGCGTGATCGACTCGGTGTGGGTGTTCACGCCGACGACGAACTTCTCGCCCTTCTCCAGGGCGGTCTGGTAGGTGAAGGCCGAGTCGGCGATCTCCGACATGAACCAGCCCTCCTCGATGCCGCGCAGGATGCCGCGGGTCATCGGCCAGGTGGCGTCGTGCGACCGTCCCCGGTTCGCGTCGACGACGGCGGCGAGGCCGGAGAGGTCGTCGTGGGTCAGGTCCGAGCCGCCCATGGCCAGGATCCGGTCGAAGATCGCGTTGGCCTCGGCCTCGATCTTGTCGGTCAGCTGCTCGACGTACCAGGAGCCGCCGAGCGGGTCGGCGACGTTGACCACGCCGGTCTCGTGCATCAGCACCTGCTGGGTGCGCAGCGCGATCTCGGCGGCCTGCTCCGTGGGCAGCGCGAGGGTCTCGTCGAGGGCATTGGTGTGCAGCGAGTTCGTGCCGCCCATGACCGCGGCGAGCGCCTCGACCGCGGTGCGCACCACGTTGTTGTACGGCTGCTGGGCGGTCAGCGAGACGCCGGCGGTCTGGGTGTGGAAGCGCAGCCACTGCGCCTTCTCCGTCTTCGCGCCGTAGACGTCGCGCATCCAGCGCGCCCAGATCCGGCGGGCCGCGCGGAACTTCGCGATCTCCTCGAAGAAGTCGATGTGCGCGTCGAAGAAGAACGACAGGCCGGGCGCGAACATCTCGATGTCCAGTCCCCGCGACAGACCCAGCTCGACGTACCCGAAGCCGTCGGCCAGGGTGAAGGCGAGCTCCTGCGCGGCCGTCGAGCCGGCCTCGCGGATGTGGTAGCCGGACACCGACAGCGGCTTGTAGTCGGGGATGTTCTCCGCGCAGTACGCCATCAGGTCGCCGATGAGGCGCAGGTGCGGCTCGGGCGCGAACAGCCACTCCTTCTGCGCGATGTACTCCTTGAAGATGTCGGTCTGCAGCGTGCCGTTCAGGACGCCGGTGTCGACTCCCTGCCGCTCGGCCGCGACGAGGTACATGCAGAAGATCGGGACGGCCGGGCCGCTGATCGTCATCGAGGTGGTGACCTTGTCGAGCGGGATGCCGCCGAAGAGGACGTCCATGTCGACCGCCGAGTCGATCGCCACTCCGCAGTGGCCGACCTCGCCGAGGCTCTTGGCGTCGTCGGAGTCGCGGCCCATCAGGGTCGGCATGTCGAAGGCGACCGAGAGGCCGCCGCCGCCGCGGCCCAGGATCATCCGGTAGCGCTCGTTGGTCTGCTCGGCGTTGCCGAACCCGGCGAACTGCCGGATCGTCCAGGTCCGCCCGCGGTAGCCGGTCGGGTAGAGACCCCGGGTGTAGGGGAACTGGCCCGGCCAGCCGATGTTCGGGTCGACCTCGCCGTCGGGCCCGTAGACCGGGTCCACCTCGACACCGGACAGCGTGGTGAAGTCCGCGTCGCGGACCTGCCCGTTCGACTCGCCGACGCGTACGCGGCGTGCCACCGTTCCTGGGATTCGCTCACGCTCCAAATAGTAGGACGTCCAACTATTTAGAACAAGGCGACCCCACGCGAACCGGGCTCCCCGGCCCGCACCCGGCGGAGGTCCATGATGAGGACATGCTGATCGTCGCCGCGCTCGGGGGGAACGCGCTGCTCCCCCGAGGCGCTCATCCGGACGCCGCCGCCCAGATCCAGCGTGTCCGGGAGTCCGTCGCCGGCCTGACGAAGCTCGCCGAGGAGCACGACCTGGTGGTCACCCACGGCAACGGCCCCCAGGTCGGCCTGCTCGCCCTCGAATCGGCCAGCGACCCCAGCCTGGCCAAGCCGTACCCACTCGACAGCCTGGTCGCCGAGACCCAGGGACTCATCGGACACTGGGTCGCCAACGCCCTCGGCGAGCGTGCCTGCACCCTCGTCACCCACGTGGAGGTCGACCCGGACGATCCGGCCTTCCTGGACCCGACCAAGTTCATCGGCCCGACGTACGACGAGGAGACCGCTCGGCGGGTCGCGGAGTCGCACGACTGGACCATCGCCGCCGACGGGCCCTCCTGGCGGCGCGTCGTCGCCTCCCCCGCCCCGCAGCGCATCATCGAGCTCGCCGAGATCGAGGATCTGGTCCGGGGCGGCAGCATCGTCATCTGCGCCGGCGGAGGGGGCATCCCCGTCACGCGGGCCCCCGACGGATCCTTCACCGGCGTGGAGGCGGTCATCGACAAGGACCTCAGCTCGGCGCTCCTGGCCGAGAAGCTCGGCGCCGACCTGCTGCTGCTGCTCACCGACGTCAGCCATGTCTACCTCGGCTACGGCACCCATCAGCCCCGCCAGATCGCTCGCGCGACAGCCGACCAGATCCACCCGTCCGACTTCCCTGCCGGCTCGATCCGCCCGAAGATACGGGCAGCCGTCGACTTCGTGAATGCCACCGGCGGGCGAGCAGCCATCGGACACCTCGACGCAGCCGTCGACCTGGCCGACGGCACGACCGGCACGCAGATCACGCCCGCGGGCGCCTGAAGGCAGCAGATTCTCCTTCCGGAGACCCGCCTCCGCCCAGATTCGGGCACTCTTGGCACACTGCCCCGTATGCGCTTCCTCGTCGTCGGCCTTGTTGCAGCTCTCACCCTGACCGGGTGCTCCACGTTCACCCAGGCGATGGACACCCCGCCGACGGCGTCGGCCCTGGGACAGACGTCGAGCACACCGCCGAGCTGGCTGCAGCAGATCCCCGCCGGTCTGTCCCTCCCCCACGCCTCGGAGGGCAAGCAGTTCGACTATGGGGTGGAACGGCTGTACAACTACATCTGCCTCGATCCCCCTGCCCGCCTGACCACGGCGGTTCCCGTCGACGAGACCGCGGACCTGGTCAAGGCCGTGCGGACCATCTACAACGGGAAGACCCCGGCGAAGCAGCGTGTCCCCGTCCTCATCGAGCGGCTCACCGTCTACGCGGACGACACGACTGCCGAGAACGCCATGTCGTCGCTGCGCACCGAGGTGAAGAAGTGCGGTGACACCTCCGACGAGCAGGGTTACCCGCTGCACTGGAGCGTGGTGAAGGCCGTGAAGCTGCCGACGGCCGACGACGCCTTTCACATCAACCTGGTGCGCAGCGAGCCCCCGGCGGGGTGGGACCCTCCGCACAACAACGACGGGGTCTTCGTGACGGTCGTGCGGGTCGGGAATGCGGTCTACATGCTCGACGAGCGGCCGGAGAACGTGCTGCGCACCACGTCGCAGGTCAGGGCGCAGCGGGCCGCCTCGGAGAAGGAGGTCCGCCGGTTCCTCCCCCAGCTCGACGTATTCCGCTCGCCGTCCTGACCCGTCAACGCCAGGTCCGGTCGCCCTCCTGATCGTCGCTCGCCCGCTTCACCGACAGTCGGAGCGCACCCCCGATGCCCAGGGCGACCGCACCGCCGACACCCAGGAGCCAGGTCGTCGTGAACCGGTTGGGGTCCGCCGGGTCGCAGACGCGGTCGACCCGGCCGTTGCCGGTGGGCATCGGAGCACCCACGGCGCCGCAGCTGCTCTGGTCGGTCGTCAGGACACGCACCCAGGACAGCGCCGCGGCGAGAATCAACACCCCGCCCGCGACCAGCAGGAGCACGGACCACGTCGATCTCTGCATGACTCCAGTGTGACGTGCCCACCCCCGCGGTCCGCAAACTCGCTGCCCTCGCCCGCTCGGCGCGAGAGGCTTCTCCCATGAGGGAGTTCCCGCTGCGCGACATCGAGGGAGTGCGCCTCGTCCCCGACAACCAGACCGGCACCGGCGCGCTGGTGCTCGCGGGCTCGAGCGGCAGGGTCGATGCTGATCGGGCCAGGCTGCTCGCCGGCCAAGGAGTGATCGCGGAGTCGATCCGCTGGTTCGGCGGCCCGGGACAGCACGAGGGCCCGTGGGAGGTCCCGGTCGAGACCTTCCTCAGCCGGGTCGACGGCCTGGCTCGGGACTGCGACCGGGTCCTGCTGCTGGGCACCTCGTTCGGGGCCGAGGCGGCACTGCTCGCCGGCTCGCTCTCGGAACGGGTGGACGCCGTGGTTGCCTTCGCACCTTCGGACGTCGTCTGGGCAGGCGTCACGTCCGAGGGTCGGATGACCTCGCACTGGAGCGTCGGCGGAGCCCCCACCCCGTACGTCCCGTTCGTCGACGACTGGGAGGCCGACACCGATCCTCCGGCCTTCCGTGGCCAGTACCTGGCCTCCCGGGAGCGCTTTCCTGAGCGCGTGCGGGACGCCGCGATCGCCGTGGAACGGATCCGCCTCGTCCTGCTGGCGGCCGGAGCAGACGATCGGGTCTGGCCGTCGACGCTCCACGCCGAAGCTATCCGGGCGCGCCGGGCCGAGCACGGCCTGGACACCGTCGTCATCACCGACGATGAGGCCGGCCACCGGACGGTCCTGCCGGGAGAGCCTGTCGCAACCGGAGGCATCCGGATGCAGCGCGGCGGGACGGAGACTGCGGACCGGAGACTGGGCGAACGCGTCTGGAAGCGCCTTCTCGGCTTCCTCTGACTCACGCGAGGCGAACGTCGCCGGCTGGTGGAGGATGGTCACGTGCTCACGGTCTTCTTCGACATCGACCAGACGTTGTGGGACTTCGACCTCTTGATGCGCAGCGCGCTGGCGAGAACGGTCGAAGAGCTTCTACGGCTCAGACCCGAGACCCACGGGGACCTGTCCGTCGAGTCGCTCGTGGACGATCGGCAGCAGGTGTCGGAGCGGCTGCGCGGCTCGGGGACGAACCTCGAGGGGGTGCGCCTGGAGGCGTTTCGCACGACCCTCGCGCGCGTCGGCGTAGACGACCCGGGCCTCGCCGAGCACCTGAACAGCTACTACTTCTCCACCAGGTTCGACGGCGCCGAGCTGTTCCCCGACGTGCTGCCGACGTTCGAGGCGTTGTCCGGTCGCTGTCGCATCGGGCTTCTCTCCAACGGCAACGCGGCCCCTGGTCGACTGGGGCTCAAGGACCACATCGAGGCCGCGATCTTCGCCGAGGAGGTCGGTGCGCACAAGCCGAGTCGCCGGATCTTCGCGGCGGCCGAGCAAGCCCTGCCGGGAGCCGCGTACGTGATGGTCGGCGACTCCCTGCTCGACGACGTGGCTGGAGCCCAGGCCGCCGGCTGGTCGGGCGTCTGGGTCAATCGCGACCAGAGACCGGCTCACTCCGGCGTCGTCCCGGACTGCACCGTGCACTCCCTCGCCGAGGTCCCGGCCTGGCTGAAGTCGCGGGCCTGAGCCGCCGCCGGCGGAGGCTCAGGCCGCCCATGGCACGCCGATGCGCGAGACGGGCGCGCACGACGCCGGTCGCCATGGCGGATCCCGCGGCGCGCGTCCTGCTCGAAGCGTCCGCGGTCACCTTCCTGGCCTCTCAGGTGAGGATCCGCGGCGAGAAGGGCGCCCGGACAGCGGGAACCGGTCAGGCGTAGCTGCCCTACAGCGAACACCGCTGCCGGCTCGTGCCGGGCATCTGGTAGCTCCTCACCGCAGACGACCCGTGCGGATCGGGGATCAGAAGTCGCCTGCAGCCTCGCGGATCGGCTTGAGCAGCGCGGAGATCTCACGCAGGTCGTCGTCGGTGACACCGGGGAGAGCGAAGTCGGCATTCAGCAGGTCGGCCGTCGCCTTCTCGACCAAGGCTCTGCCCTCGTCGGTGATGGAGGCGAGAACCGCGCGGCCGTCCTCGGGATGACGCTCGCGCGTGATCAGGCCGGCCGCTTCGAGGCGCTGGACGATCGAGGTGATCGAGGTCGGGTGGACCTGGAGGCGCTCCCCCATCTTGCCGAGCGGCAGCGAGCCCCGTCGGGAGAAGGTGAGGAGGACCAGCGCCTCGTACCGCGCGAAGGTCAGCCCGTGGGGTCGCAGGATCTCGTCGAGCCGGCCGAGCACCAGCTGCTGGACCCGCATGATCGAGGTGACCGCGTGCATCCGGGGAACACCGTCCCAACGCTCCCCCCAGAGGCGCGAAGCCTCGTCGATCGGGTCGAAGGGCAGCCGCTTCTCGGTCACGCTCCGCAAACTACCGGGTCAGGGCCTCAGTCACCGAGGGAGTCCAGCAGCGTGTCGGCTGCGGCGTACGGGTCGAGCGCGCCGGAGGCGACCTTCTCGGCCAGCCCCTGCAGGTCGGTCCGGGAGCCGATCCTGCTCCAGGTCTCGCGCAGGGAGGTCAGCGCGATCGCCTCGATCTCCTCGCGGGCACGGTCGACACGCCGGTTGGTGAGCTCCCCGGTGTCCGCCAGCCAGGCCCGGTGCCGATCGATCGCCTCGACCAGCTCGTCGGTCCCCTGGCCGGTCTCGGCCACGGTGCTGACGATGGGTGGCCGCCAGGCTCCCTCGCTGCGCTCGGCCAGGTTGAGCATGCCGCGCAGGTCTCGCTTGACCGTCTCGGCGCCGTCGCGGTCGGCCTTGTTCACCACGTAGATGTCGCCGATCTCGAGGATGCCCGCCTTGGCGGCCTGGATCCCGTCGCCCATGCCCGGAGCCAGCAGCACCAGGGTCGTGTCGGCCAGGCCGGCGACCTCGACCTCGGACTGGCCGACGCCGACCGTCTCGACCAGGACCGAGTCACAGCCGGCGGCGTCGAGCACCCGCAGCGCCTGGGGCGTCGCCCATGCCAGGCCACCCAGGTGTCCGCGCGACGCCATCGAGCGGATGTAGACGCCGGGATCGAGGGCATGGTCCTGCATCCGGACCCGGTCGCCGAGCAGGGCACCACCGGAGAACGGCGAGGAGGGGTCGACGGCCAGGATGCCGACCCGCTCGTCGCGCTTGCGCAGCGCCTTGACCAGCGCCGAGACCGAGGTCGACTTCCCGACGCCCGGTGACCCGGTGATGCCGATGACGTGGGCGTTGCCGGCGTACGGCGCCAAGGCGGCCATGACGTCCCGCAGCGCGGGAGAGGCGTCCTCGACCAGGCTGATCAGCCGGGCTACGGCCCGCGCCTCGCCCGCGCGGGCACGCTCGACCAGTTCCGGGACCGGGACGGCCCCCCGACGCATCGTCACGCGGTCAGCTCTGCGGGACGCGCACGATCAGGGCGTCGCCCTGACCACCGCCGCCGCACAACGCAGCGGCACCGATTCCGCCGCCGCGGCGCTGCAGCTCGAGGGCGAGGTGCAGCACGATCCGGGCGCCGGACATGCCGACCGGGTGACCGAGGGCGATGGCGCCGCCGTTGACGTTGACCTTGTCCTCGTCGATGCCCAGCTCACGGGCCGAGGCCAGGCCGACCGCGGCGAAGGCCTCGTTGATCTCGAACAGGTCGATGTCGGAGACGGCGATGCCCTCCTTGGCCACGGCCTTGGCGATCGCGTGGGCAGGCTGCAGCTGCAGGGACGAGTCCGGGCCGGCGACCTGGCCGGAGGCGCCGATCTCGGCAAGCCAGGTCAGGCCGAGCTCCTCGGCCTTGGCCTTGCTCATCACGACGACCGCTGCCGCCCCGTCGGAGATCTGTGACGAGGAGCCGGCCGTGATGGTGCCGTCCTTGCTGAAGGCGGGCCGGAGGCCGGACAACGACTCGGCGGTGGTCTCGCCGCGGATCCCCTCGTCGTGGTCGACGATCTGCTCACCGCGACGCGTGGCAATGGTGACCGGGACGACCTCGTCGTCGAAGACGCCGTTCTTCCACGCCTCGGCGGCAAGCTGGTGGCTGCGCGCCGAGAACGCGTCCTGCTCCTCACGGGAGAGCTGTTGGGCGGCCACGTTGCAGGACTCGGTGAGCATGCCCATCGCCTGGTCGGTGAACTGGTCGTAGAGGGCGTCGTAGGCCATCGAGTCGACCATGGTCACGTCGCCGTACTTGTAGCCCTCGCGGGACTTCGGCAGCAGATGCGGCGCGTTGGTCATCGACTCCATGCCGCCCGCCACGATGATCTCGTGCTCGCCCGCGCGGATCAGCTGGTCGGCCAGCGCGATGGCGTTCATGCCCGACAGGCAGACCTTGTTGATGGTGATCGAGGGCGTGGTCATCGGGATGCCGCCCTTGAACGCGGCCTGGCGCGCGGTGATCTGGCCCGCTCCGGCCTGGATCACGTGGCCCATGATGACGTAGTCGACCTGGTCGGGGCTGACCCCGGCCTTCTCCAGCGCACCCTTGATCGCGATGCCGCCCAGATCTGCCGCGGAGAGGTCCTTGAGCCCTCCGAGAAGACGACCGATCGGGGTGCGGGCCCCCGCAACGATGACGGATCCAGCCATGACGCCTCCTGCGCGAACGACGGTGAGGTGTGGCGGCCCGATCGTGCTGCCACACCTCACGACACTACCCAGGCAGTCCTCCCGTGGGGAGAGGTGGGCAGGTGAGGAACAAGTCACACTCCCTCGCCCACGGGGGCCCCGACCGAGGACGATGAGCCCATGACCAGCGCGCTCGACCCCCTGTTCACCGCCGTCGACCACGTCGGCGTCGCGGTGCCGGACTTCGACGAGGCCATCGCGTTCTACGAGGGAACCTTGGGCATGAAGGTCGTCCACGTGGAGATCAACGAGGAACAGGGCGTGAAGGAGGCGATGGTCGCCGTCGGCGACGGCGACACGAAGATCCAGGTGCTCGCCCCGCTGACGCCGACTCCACGATCGCCAGGTTCCTCGACCGCTCCGGCCCCGGCCTGCAGCAGGTCGCCTACCGGGTGGCGGACATCGAGACCGTGAGCGCGGTGCTGCGCGAGCGCGGGCTCCGACTGCTCTACGACCAGCCGCGGCGCGGAACGGCCGACAGCCGGGTCAACTTCATCCACCCCAAGGACGCCGGAGGGGTGCTGGTCGAGCTGGTCGAGCCCGCTGCGCGCGCCACCCGAGAACTCCCCCGCGGACGTCCACGGCTGAGCCGGGACCTCTGCCTGTTTCCATCGGCGGCGATCGAGGCCATTGTTTGACTTAGGTCACACCCGGGTGCGGGAGGGGTTACCCACCGGTAGATTCCCTGCATTCACGCCCGGCTCGACCTGGGCACGATCCAGGAGGGTGACGTGAGACAGATCCTCGAGGCGATCCTTGCGGGCGACACCACGCCGGAGGAGTACGCCGCCCTGGCCATTCCGGACAGCTACCGGGCGGTCACCGTCCACAAGGACGAGACCGACATGTTCGCCGGGCTCAGCACCCGGGACAAGGACCCGCGCCGGTCGCTGCACGTCGAGGAGGTCGCCGTGCCCGAGCTCGGCCCGGGCGAGGCCCTGGTCGCGGTGATGGCCAGTGCGATCAACTACAACACCGTGTGGACCTCGATCTTCGAGCCGGTCTCGACGTTCGGCTTCCTGGAGCGCTACGGCAAGAGCTCGCCGATGGGCGCCCGCCACGACCTGCCCTACCACGTGGTCGGCTCCGACCTCGCCGGCGTGGTGCTGCGCACCGGCCCGGGCGTACACGCGTGGAACCCCGGCGACGAGGTCGTCGCCCACTGTCTGTCGGTCGAGCTGGAGAGCCCCGACGGCCACAACGACACGATGCTCGACCCCGAGCAGCGGATCTGGGGCTTCGAGACCAACTTCGGCGGCCTGGCCCACCTGGCCCTGGTGAAGTCCAACCAGCTGATGCCGAAGGCCCCCCACCTGACCTGGGAGGAGGCAGCCAGCCCGGGCCTGGTCAACTCCACCGCCTACCGGCAGCTGGTCAGCCGCAACGGCGCCGGGATGAAGCAGGGCGACAACGTGCTGGTCTGGGGCGCCAGCGGCGGCCTCGGCGGCTTCGCCACCCAGTACGCGCTGAACGGCGGCGCGATCCCGATCTGCGTGGTCTCCAGCGAGGACAAGGCCGAGATCTGCCGGCGGATGGGCGCCGAGCTGATCATCAACCGGGCCGAGGAGGGCTACCGGTTCTGGAAGGACGAGACCACCCAGGATCCCAAGGAGTGGCGGCGGCTCGGCGCGCGGATCCGCGAGCTCACCGGCGGCGAGGACCCCGACATCGTCTTCGAGCATCCCGGGCGGGAGACCTTCGGGGCCTCGGTGTACGTCGCGCGCAAGGGCGGGCAGATCGTCACCTGCGCCTCGACGAGCGGATACATGCACGAGTTCGACAACCGCTACCTGTGGATGAACCTCAAGAGCATCGTCGGCTCCCACTTCGCCAACTACCGGGAGGCCTTCGAGGCGAACCGACTGGTCGCCAAGGGGATGATCCACCCGACCCTGTCGAAGACCTACACGATGGACGAGGTCGGCCAGGCGGCGTACGACGTGCACCGCAACCTGCACCAGGGCAAGGTCGGCGTGCTGTGCCTGGCCCCGGAGGAGGGCCTCGGGGTCCGCGACGACGCGACGCGCGGGCGGCACCTGAGCGAGATCAACCGCTTCCGCGGCCTGTGACGCAGCCGTCCATCGGCGGGTGGGGGGCCGGAGCAGGCGGTCCCTGTCCGGGGCGTGGCCTGGACGGTTAGGCTGACCGGGTCCCCAACGGAGGAACCTCATCGCGATGTCTCAGACCACTCCCCCGCCTCAGGTCAGGCCCGGCCCACGTTCCCCAGCGTGCGCAAGGGCTACGACCCTGCTGCAGTCGACCGGACCGTCGAGGATCTGACCGAGCAGATCAGCGCGCTCAGCGACCAGCTCGCGTCGGCGCAGCAGCTCGCCGACCGGCAGGCGTCCGAGATCGCCGATCTCACGGCCCGCGCCGACAAGCTGGCTGCCGATCTCGAGGAGATCGGCAACCCGACGTACTCCGGCCTCGGCGGACGCGCCAGCGAGATGCTCCGGCTCGCCGAGGAGCAGGCCGAGGACGTGCTGACCCAGGCCAAGCACCACGCCGAGGAGCTCCTGGCCAACGCCCGGATCGACGCGGAGGACCACAAGTTCCGGGTGACCAAGGAGTTCAGCGAAGTCCAGAAGGGCCAGCTAGCGCGAGCTCGACCAGGCCAAGGCGGCCGCCCACGCCGACTTCGAGCGCGAGCGCGCCCGGATCAAGGCCGAGGCCGACGAGCTCGTCGAGGCGGCCAACCGCGAGGCCGCCCAGCTCCGGCTCGCCGCGGCCCAGGAGGCGAGCGCGCTGCGCACCGAGGCCAAGCGCGAGGCGGAGAAGATCCAGGCCGGTGCCGACCGCGAGCTGCAGGACGCCCGGCGCAACCTCGCGCTCGAGCGGGAGCGGCTGGCCCATGAGGCCGCCGAGTCCCACGAGTCCGCGGTCGCGGAGACCACGCGCCTCGTCGAGGAGGCCGAGGGTCGGGCCCAGGCGGCGGACCAGCGGGCGCGCGAGGCGGTGGCGTCGGCCGCCACCCACCGCTCCCAGGCCGAGAGCCGAGTCCGAGCGGATGCTCTTCATGGCGCGCCAGGAGGCCGAGCAGCTGCGTCTCCGCCGCCCGCAAGGAGGTCGACGACCTGCTGACCAACGGCAAGGCCGAGGCGCGCAAGGCGATCATGGTGCTCAACGCCGAGGTCGACCGGCTGGAGAAGCGCCGCGAGGTGGTGGTCTCCCAGCTGACCACCTGCGCGACGTGGTCGAGGGTTTCGGCCAGCGACTGAAGGGCACGGCGGCGGGCGATCCACCCAGAGGAGGCAGACGACCAGCCGGAGACACGGCAGCCGGCCCTCGAAGAAGGCCAGCGACGAAGGCCGCGCCGAAGGGCGGCGACAAGGACGGCTCCACGAAGGACGGCCGGCGAGGGCTGCAGCCGGACCTGGCGCCGGTCGACGAGGTCCTGGCCGCCATGGCCGAGGAGGAGTAGGTCTCCGCGAGCGCGAACGCCGGGTCAGTGCTGCCACTTCGCGTACGCCGAGGTGTCGGCGGTCTCCATCGGACCGTCCCACTCGGCGGCGAGGGGCACCGGCACCTCCGGCGAGATCGTGCTCAGACGATCTCGTCCAGCACCCGCTCGGTGTGGCCCACCCAGAGGTGTCCCGCATCGGGCACGTCGATGACCCGCGCCTGAGGCACCACGGCAAACCGCTACCGGGCCTCCGGCGGCTGCAGGTAGTCGTCGTTCTCGGGGACGATCGCCACCAGCGGCCGCCCGTCCTGGGCCCACGCCTGCAGGTGCTCGTCGCGCGGAGTAGCGCAACGGCGGCGAGAGCAACACCGCCCCCTCGACGTGAGGATCGAGCCCGTACATCAGGGCCAGGTCGGTCCCGAACGACCAGCCCACCAGCCAGGTGCGCGGCAGGTCGTGGAAGTCGGCGTACTCGATGGCGGCGGCGACGTCGTACCGCTCGCCCTGCGCGCTTGTCGAACGATCCGTCGCTGGTCCCCTGGAGACTCGAGGTGCCACGGGTGTTGAACCGCAGCACCGCGAGCCCGGCGAGCGCCGGGAGCCGGTAGGAGGCCTTCCGGAAGACGTGGCTGTCCATCATGCCGCCGTGGGTCGGCAGCGGGTGCAGGCAGACCATGGTGGCGACAGGGTCGCGGTCGGGGGGCAGCGCCAGCTCGCCGACGAGACTCAGACCGTCCGCCGTGTGCAGCTGCGACCGGCTCACGCCGTGCGGGGAGCACCGAGGTGCCGCGGATCTTGGCCATGAGTCGTTCGGTCTCCTCGTCGTTCCCGGGGGTTTCGCGGCCATTGTGCCGGACCGGCCCGGCGACCGACTCAGCGGCCGATCCGCTCCCGGCGGGACCAGCACCCGGTGTGCCAGTGCCGACGGTCGTCGAGACCCTCGCGGGAGAAGATCCCGGGCTCGACCGGCCAGGCCACGACGTGGGGCGTCGCCGGGCGGATCGTCTGTTGACAGCCCGGGCACCGGTAGTCCTTGGTGGAGGTGGATCCGGTGATCGCGCGGACGTGGTACTCCTCGCCGTGGAACTCCTCGACCCGCTCCTGGGCGGCTCCGCCGACTGGCTTGCCGCCCGTGGCGGGCCGACGGCGGTTCCGCCGGCTCATGCGGTCGAGTAGTCGCGGAATCCGCGCTGGGTCTTGCGGCCGAGGTACCCGGCGGTGACCAACTGCTCCAGCAACGGAGCCGGGGCGAACCCGCGCTCGCGGAACTCCAGGTAGAGAGTCTTCTGGATGGCCAGCGAGACGTCGTTGCCCACGACGTCCAGCAGCTCGAACGGGCCCATCGGAAGCGCGCAGCCGAGCTTCATGGCGGTATCGATGTCGTCGGCGGTCGCGTAGTGGGCCTGCAGCATCTTCACCGCGTCGTTGAGGTACGGGAAGAGCAGGGCATTGACGATGAAGCCTGCCCGGTCTCCACACGAGACGGCGACCTTGCCGATCGTCGCGCACACCGCTCGCGCGGTCTCGGCGACGTCCTCGGACGTGGAGACCGTGGAGACGACCTCGACGAGCTCCATGACCTGGGCAGGGTTGAAGAAGTGCATCCCGACGACGTCCTGCGGCCCGGTGCGTCGCCATCGCCAGCTGGATCACCGGCAGCGAGGAGGTCGTGGTGGCCAGGACGGCGCCGGGCTTGCAGACCTGGTCCAGGGTCTCGAAGAGGGGGACCTTGACGTCCACGTCCTCCACGACCGCCTCGACGACCAGGTCGGCGTCCGCCAGGTCGGTCATCGTGCGTGGTGCCGGAGATCCGGTCCGAGGATGCCGCCGCGCTCGGCCTCGTCGAGCTTGCCTCGCTGGATCGCCTTGTCGAGGGACTTCTCGACGGGGCGCGCACGGCGGCGACCTTGTCGGCGCCGCGTCCGACGTAGGTGACGTCGTAGCCGCCGCGGGCGAACACCTCGACGATCCCGGTCGCCATCGTGCCGGTGCCGACGACGCCGACCTTCGTCACCGGGCGACGCATCTGCGGCTGCGCATCGGCGGCCGGGGTCAGCTCGTCGTCGACCACGACCGGACTTCCGATCCCCTCGTAGGTGTAGAAACCCCGGCCGGACTTGCGTCCGAGCATGCCGGCGGTGACGAGCTGCTTGAGGATGGGGGACGGCGCGTGGAGCCTGTCCCGGCCCTGCTTGTACATCGTGTCGAGGATCTCGTACGCCGTGTCGAGCCCGATCAGGTCGAGGAGCGCGAGCGGACCCATCGGGTAGCGGCAGCCGAGCCGCATCGCGGTATCGATGTCCTCACGACTGGCGTAGTGACCCTCGTACAGGGACACCGCGTGGTTGAGGTAGCCGAACAGAAGCGCGTTGGCGATGAAGCCCGCCTTGTCGCCGGCCACGACAGGGACCTTGCCGAGGGACTCCGCGAGCGCGGTCGCCTCCTCGACGACCCACGGCTCGGTGACGACCGTCCTGACGATCTCGACGAACTTCTGGACCGGTGCCGGGTTGAAGAAGTGCATGCCGACGACACGCCCGGGCAGACCCGTCGAGGTGCTGATCTCGGTCACCGACAGGGAAGAGGTGTTGGTGGCCAGGATGGTGTCCTCGGCGACCACGCCGTCGAGCCGCTGGAAGAGCTGGCGCTTGAGCGGGAGCTGCTCGATGATCGCCTCGACGACCAGCTGGCACTCCTTGACGTCGGCCAAGTCGGTGGTGAAGGTCATCCGGCCGAGCAGCTCGGCCTGTTCGTCCTCCGTCATCTTGCCGCGCCGTACCGCACGGCCGGTCGACTGCTCGACATGCTCCCGGCCCACGGCCAGGGTGTCGTCATTGATCTCGACCCCGACCACCCGGTAGCCGTTGCGGGCGAAGACTTCGGCGATGCCGGCGCCCATCGTGCCGAGCCCGATGACGCCGATCGTGGTGAACTCGCGTGCCATGGGATGCATCCTCCCACTCCCGTGATCGGTTCTGCCGTGACCCACCTCACCCGGGCCCCGGGGGCCTCCCCGCGCAGCGGACAGCGTGGGTCGGGGAGGGTAGATTGCCCGGCGGAACGTCGCCGTGATGGACGAGGGGTGAGTGGCAGGTGAGGCTGGTCGTCGCGCGCTGCCAGGTCGACTACGCCGGCCGGCTGACCGCGCACCTGCCGATGGCGACCCGCCTGATCATGGTCAAGAGCGACGGCTCAGTGCTCATCCACTCCGACGGCGGCTCCTACAAGCCGCTGAACTGGATGTCTCCCCCGTGCCGGATCACCGAGGGCGTCTCGGATGCCGGTCATGCCGAGTGGCTGGTGACCGGGAAGGGCGGACTGGAGGGCGACACGCTGCGGATCCTCCTCGAGGAGGTCATCCACGACAGCGACCACGACCTCGGCGTCGACCCCGGCCTGCAGAAGGACGGCGTGGAGAAGCACCTGCAGGAGCTGCTGGCCGAGCACCCGTCGACGCTCGCGAGGGGCCTGACCCTGGTCCGCCGCGAGTTCCCGACCGCGATCGGGCCGGTGGACCTGATGTGCCGCGACGCGGCCGGCGCCTCGGTGGCCGTCGAGATCAAGCGTCGCGGCGAGATCGACGGCGTGGAGCAGCTGACCCGGTACCTGGACCTGCTCAACCGCGATCCCCTGCTGGCTCCGGTCCGGGGGATCTTCGCCGCCCAGGAGATCAAGCCACAGGCCCGTGTGCTGGCCGAGGACCGTGGCATCACCTGCGCCCTCGTCGACTACGACACCCTGCGCGGCCTCGACGACCCGTCCCTCCGCCTCTTCTGACGGCGGGCAGCTGGTCACGGCGACCTGACAAGACCCGCCGGTCGGTCGAGGCCCGCTCCGCTACCCCGTGCCCACCAGCTCTGCGACCTCGTCGGCGCAGCCCCAGGAGAGGGTCACCCCGGCCCCGCCATGACCGTAGTTGTGGACGACCCGGTGACCGTCCACGCGCCCCTCCTCGAGTCGGACGGTCGGACGCTTGGGCCGCAGCCCGACCCGGGCGCCGAGGACCTCGGCCTCGGCCAGCTCGGGGACCAGGGCTCGGCAACGCGCCAGGATGTCCTGGCCGACCGCGTCGTCCGGTCGGCGGCTCCACTCGCCCTCGCGATCGGTCCCCCCGACGACGATGTCCTTGCTCCGCGGGACGACGTACGTCGGGCCGCTCTCGTCGAGCCACCAATGGTCGAGACCCACCTGGGTCAGGTACAGGACCTGCCCCTGAACAGGCTCGACACTCAGGTCCCCGGCGCTGTGTCGGGCGCCCAGGCCGGTGGCGTTGACGACCACGCCGGCGTGGGTGGGGAGGCCACCGAGAGCCATCCGGGTGATCGTGCCGCCGAGCTCCGTGACGCGCACGGCCAGCCAGCGCAAGTAGGTCGGCATCTCGATGACCGGGGCGACGAAGTCCCAGGCATCGGCATATCCGGCAGGGGGCTGGATCCGGGTGAGGGTCGGCACGGCCCCGGCCCACCAGGGCTCCGCCGTAGGTCGGCTCAAGACCTCCGTACCGGGGACCATCCGCACTCCGGTCCGGTCGTCTCGTGCCAGCTGCTCGAAGCGCCGGAAGGAGGTCGCAGACCAGGCCGTCACCCGGTCCACCGGAAGGGCGAGGTAGGGGTACCAGAGGGCAGCCGCGACAGCCGAGGTCGTCTCGAGTGGGAGGTCCCGAGCCAGCACATCGACGCGATGCCCGTCCTCGAGCAGGCGCAGGGCGCTGGTCAGGCCGATAACCCCGGCGCCGACGACGATGACCCGTTCCATGAGCCAAGTCTGCCGCCTCGGGCCTTGTCTGTATCGGGATGTTCGCCTTCAATAGGCCTCTATGCGGGGCCTCAGGGGCGCGGGGAAGGGCCTGACCGCGATAGCGATCTTCGTCATGGCCTCACTCACCCCTGCTCCGACGCAGGCCTCGGCGGCTCAGCTCACGCTTCCCGGAGAAGGCTCTCAACAGGTCGCCCCGGACCACATGCGCCCGGCGAGTGACATCATCGACCCGGTCGCGGTCACGCACCTCTCCCATGCGGAGTCACCGGCGGCCGTCGCGTCGGCCGGACCGCGTACCGACCGCATCCTGTTCATCAGGGGGTACTGGACCTCGTCCCACCCCAGCACGCCGTCGAAGACCACGGCCGGGGACATCTTCATCGACCAGACCGACGCCTGGTTCCAGACCGTGTCGGGGGGAAGGTACGCAGTGAGCGGGAAGGTCACGCCGTGGCTGAGGATCCCGAAGCCCTACTCCTGCTACGACAGCTACCGCCTCGTGAGCCAGGCGATCCGCAAGGCGCGTGCGAGGGGGATCCATGTCAATGCCTTCGACCGGTTCATCCTCTACGTCCCCTGCTCGGCCGGCTCGGTCGCGGGGGTGGGTCAAGCCCCCGGCAACCAGGTCACCATCTTCGGCAAGGCCGGCCTCTATCCCGAGGTGTCGGTCCACGAGCAGGGGCACAACCTGGGCCTTCAGCACGCGGGCTCCCTGAAGTGCCATCACCACGGCAAGCGCGTCACCTTCTCCAACCGGTGCCGCCTGTCGGCCTACGGCGACTGGTTCGATGCCATGGGGGCCCCGAACGATCCGGCGCAGTTCAACGCCTTCGAGCTCAAGCGCATCGGCTGGCTGCGGAGCCTGGCCACCGTCAGGAAGACGGCAACCAAGACCCTGCACGCTGCGGACGGGCCAACCGGCCTCGCCGCTCTCAAGGTGCCCACGTCGAAGCACACCTACTGGGTCGAGCTGCGGACCCAGGCGGGTGTCGACGACCACCTGCCGGACGGCACAGCCGGCGTTCAGATCCGGGTTCAACGACGGGACCGTACCGCCCTGCTCGATCTGCAGCCCGGGGGTCAGGGGGACGTTCCTGCTACGACTCCCAGCTCGTGAGTCTGCCGGTCGGCTCGAGCTGGACGTCACCAGAGCGAACACGTTTCAGCGTCCTCTCCCAGGACTCCACCACCGCTCAGGTCAAGGTCCGCTTCCACGCCGGGAAGGCACAGCAGCCGGACAGTCCCGGTCCGGTCACCGCCACCGCCGGGGATGGCAGCGTCACGCTCGACTGGACCAGGCCGAGTGACAACGGGGCCCCGATCACCCGCTACAAGGTCACCGGATCGCCAGGGAACATCACCAAGACGGTCTGGTCCGGCGGCGGCAGCAAGACGTCGACGACCATCTCCGGCCTTGACCCGAACACCTCCTACACGTTCACCGTCTCGGCGGTCAACGAGGTCGGCAAGTCGCCCGCCGCCACCTCCAACTCGGTGACCCTGCCGGATCTGCGGCCCACCGTGTCCATCACGTCTCCGAGCGACGGGGCGCACGTCGGCTACACCTTCACCGTCAGCACGGACCCCCAGCCCAATGCGACGACCTCCAGTCCGATCTCGCGCGTCGAGTTCTACGTCGACGGCGAGTTCGTCGACGGGGCCTACTCCGCTCCCTGGAGCGGCGACGCCGCCTACTGGGGGCTCACCGCAGGGACCCACACCTTGCAGGCGCGCGTGATCGATGAGGCTTCCCGGGCGCAACGGTCCACCACGCTGACGATCCATGTCGTGGCACCGACCATCTCCATGACCACGCCGGATGGATCGACGCTTTCGGGTTCGACGAACGTCACCTACAGCTGCACCCCGGATTGTTCGTCCTTCTACTCCATCGATGCTGTGCTCTACAGCGGAGACACCCTCCTGGGCTATGTGGGATCGGACTACGACCCGCTCGGGGGCAGCCTCGCCATCGACCTCGGCTGGGTGTCCCCGGGCGACTACACGCTTGAGCTCGAGGTGTACGACGTCGCCTACAACTACTACACGGACTCGATCTCGATCACGGTTCCATGAGTGGGCACGGGCGCTCCTCGTGCCCACCGCGGGCTGTTCAGGTCGACGCGACGAGACTGTGGCTCACGTGAGGTGGTGGGCGGAGCGGATCACCCGCACGATGCCGGCGACGATCTGGGTCAGGCCGAAGTCCTTCGGGGTGAAGACCTCGGCCACCCCCAGCTCCTTGAGAAGCGCCGCGTCCTTGGCCGGGATGATGCCGCCGACGACCACCGGTACGTCTCCCACGCCCGCCTCGCGCAGCCCCTCGAGCACAGCGGGCACCAGCTCCATGTGGGAGCCGGACAGGATCGACAGCCCGACGCAGTGCACGTCCTCGGCGACTGCCGCCGCGACGATCTGCTCCGGCGTGAGCCGGATCCCCTGGTAGACGACCTCGAACCCGGCATCCCGGGCCCGCACCGCCACCTGCTCGGCGCCGTTGGAGTGGCCGTCCAGCCCTGGCTTGCCAACCAGCAGCCGCAGGCGGCCACCGAGCTCCTCCCCCGTACGGCGGACGTCCTCACGGACCGCGGAGAGCTCCTCCCCGGCCTCGCTCACCCCGACCACGCCTGCGACCCCGGTCGGGGCGCGGTACTCGCCGAACACCTCGCGCAGCGTCCCGGCCCACTCGCCGGTCGTCGCGCCCGCGCGCGCCGCCGCCAGGGTCGCGTCCATCAGGTTGACCCCGGACTTGGCGTCCTCGGTCAGGCGGAGCAGGGAAGCCTCGACGGCAGCCGCGTCGCGCTGCACCCGCCAGGCCGCGACCGAGGCGATCGCCGCGGACTCGGCGGCCGGGTCGGCAGTCTGGATGGCGGTCGACAGATCAGTGGTGAGAGGCGACGGCTCGGTCTCCTCGAAGCAGTTGACTCCGACGACCTTCTCCTCGCCCGACTCGATCCGCGCTCGCCGGGCGGCGTGAGAGGCGACCAGTGCCTGCTTGAGATAGCCCGACTCCACCGCGGCCATCGCGCCGCCCATCGCGGCGATCCGGTCCATCTCCTCACGAGCACCATCCAGGAGGGAGGACACCTTTGCCTCGATCACGTGGGAGCCGGCGAAGATGTCGTCGTACTCCAGCAGGTCGGACTCGTAGGCCAGCACCTGCTGCATCCGCAACGACCACTGCTGGTCCCAGGGGCGAGGCAGACCCAGTGCCTCGTTCCAGGCGGGCAGCTGCACGGCCCGGGCGCGGGCGTCCTTCGACAGCGTGACCCCGAGCATCTCCAGCAGGATCCGCTGCACGTTGTTCTCCGGCTGGGCTTCGGTCAGCCCGAGCGAGTTCACCTGCACGCCGTACCGGAAGCGACGCATCTTCTCGTCGGCGATGCCGTAGCGGTCGCGGGTGAGCTCGTCCCACAGCTGGACGAAGGCGCGCATCTTGCAGGTCTCCTCCACGAAGCGCACGCCCGCGTTCACGAAGAACGAGATGCGTCCCACCACCGAGGCCATCTCGTCGGGCTCCACCTGCCCGGAGTCGCGCACCGCGTCGAGCACCGCGACCGCCGTGCTCAGGGAGAACGCGAGCTCCTGGACCGGGGTCGCACCCGCCTCCTGCAGGTGGTAGCTGCAGATGTTGATCGGGTTCCACGCGGGGATGTGGCGCACCGAGTAGGCGATCAGGTCCGTGGTCAGCCGCAGCGAGTGCTCGGGCGGGAAGACGTAGGTTCCGCGCGACAGGTACTCCTTGACGATGTCGTTCTGCGTCGTCCCGGACAGTGCCTGGTGCACCTCCTCGAGTTCCTCGGGCGACGAGTCGGCCGACAGGCCGTGCTCTTCCTCGGCGACCACCTGGTACAGGGCGAGCAGCCACATGGCGGTGGCGTTGATCGTCATCGAGGTGTTCATCGCGGTGAGCGGGATGTCGGCGAAGAGCTCGCGCATCTGGCCCAGGTGCGAGATCGGCACCCCCACCTTCCCGACCTCGCCGCGGGCCAGCGGCGAGTCGGGGTCGTAGCCGGTCTGTGTCGGCAGGTCGAACGCCACCGAGAGGCCGGTCTGGCCCTTGGCGAGGTTGCGGCGGAACAGGGTGTTGGACTCCACGGCCGAGCTGTGCCCGGCGTAGGTGCGCATCAGCCAGGGCTTGTCGCGGGGGGGACGCTGCTCGGTCATAGCCGGAGAGTACGTCGTGCGTGACCCGGGAGTAACACGATGTGAAGTGTCCAACATCGGGCCCTCGGGACGGCCAAGGGCCGCCCTCCCGGAGGATGACGGCCCCGCCGTCGAGCTCAGCTCCGCTGACGTAGGCGTACAGCATGCTGTGTGCGATCAGCGCGCTCCCGTCGTAGATGTCGAGCTGTGCCTGGTAGTCCCCCCCGGGCCGTGCCCTTGTGCACGTGCACCGAGAGCGGGACGGACACCGAGCCGGAGGCCGGGACGGTGACCGACGTGGCGCCGGCGGGGAAGCTGACCCCGCTCGTGGCGTCGTCGATGCTCAGCGACACGTCGAACGAGGAGCCGGTGAGGCTGCTCAGGTCGACGCTCGCGTTCGCGGTCTGGCCGGAGCCGCTCGGGATCTTCCCGAACGACGTGCTGACCGGGCCGACCGCCACCTGAGCCCCGACAAACGCGTCGAGGCTGAGGAAGCCGGCACCGACCACGTTGACGTCGTGCTCGACCGCCGAGGTGTTCTCCCGTTGTAGAGAGACCCCTGGGTCGCGGTGTTCACGATCGCCAACCGGACATCCTCGGCGGTGTAGTCGACGTGCCGATGAAGAAGGCGAAGCAAGGGTTGCCGTCGCAGTACGACGTCGGGATCGACGACAGCACGTTGACACCAAGCGCCACGACATAGGGCTTGATCATCCAGCTGGCGTCCGTCGGACCCTCGCTGAAGAAGCCGGCCATGATGTTGTTCGACGCCGGGTCGCAGGTGTACACAGGCGTCGCACCGATCGTTGCGCTCTGGCCGTCGGCAGCGACGATCGCGGCGGAGTCGGACAGCGGCCGCATGTATGCCGGAACGGTCGGCTGGTTCGCCGTGCCGTCCTGTGCCATCGAGATCGCGTCGCCGGCCACGTTGTTCACGACCAGGACTGCGACAGCACCGGCGTCCTGGGCGTTGCGGATCTTGGTGCTGAACGAGCAGGCACCACGCGAGATCACTGCGATCTCGCCGGTGAGGTCGCTACCGCCCGCAGAGCACGCGGTGCTCATCCCGTTGGTAGAGCCGGAGACCACGCCCAGCGGTGCGCTCAGGTCAGCTCCCATCAAGGCCTCGAAGTCACCGGACTGAACCGTGTGTGGGAATCCTGCGTCACTGAAGCAGGGGTGAGCGGTGTCGATGCCCATGTCGACCACGGCGACCTTGACGCCCTTGCCCGCGTCGGCGTGCGCCGCCCGAGAGGGTGTCGCACGCGTTGATCGCGTTGATCAGACCGAGGTCCGGGTCGCTGTCATCGAGCCGGGAGTACAAGGTGTCGTACTGGACTGAGCGCACCTGCGGCCCCTCACGCAGTACCGAGAGCGAGAAGTGACCCAGGATCTTGGCCTTGGGTGCATTGGCCTTCAACCAGGGCCGGAAGGCGTTCCGCTCGGCGTTGATAAGGGCGAGCGCACTCTTGGCCTGCTGGGCCTTGAGCTGGACGAGCGCTCGCGAATTGGTCAGCGCCTGGTGGGCGGCTGACGGGTCAGAGCTCGGGTTGGTAGTCGGCGACGCCGGTCGCGCGACCGCCGGACCCGATGTCGACCGTTGCAGCAGCGTCCATCGTCAGCCGCCTGCTTCGTGACAAATGCATCGACTCTCCCCAGGGTGTCGCGTGGGAAGAGCACACGTCATATCCCCATGGCGTCCATCTCGCACCCTGGCACACTCAACTGTGGGGCGCTCGAGGGCAGCGCTCCGCAATGTCCGGCTCTGCGGGTTCACCGCAAGGACGCGACCAGCCGGCCGCATCGGTCGCCCCCTAGAGTTGGTGCGTGGTCAATCTGACGCGGATCTACACCAGGACCGGAGACACGGGCACGACACGGCTCGGAGACAACTCCGAGGTGTCCAAGACGGACTCCCGGCTGGCCGCCTACGCCGATGTCGACGAGCTCAACAGCAACCTGGGTGTGGTCCTCGCCGGGCCGGTGAGCGACGAGACCCGCGGAGTGCTGAGCAGGGTGCAGAACGAGCTCTTCGACCTCGGTGCGGACCTGTGCACCCCGGTGGTGACCGATCCGGAGTATCCGCCCCTGCGCGTCCGACAGGACTACGTCGACCGGATCGAGGCCGAGTGCGACCGGTTCAACGAGGATCTGGAGTCCCTGCGGTCGTTCATCCTGCCGGGCGGGACGGAGGCATCGTCGCGGCTCCATGTGGCGCGCACCGTCGCCCGGCGCGCGGAACGATCTGCCTGGGCGGCGTACGGCGAGCACGGCGAGTCGATGAACGCCCTGGCGCTGACCTACGTGAACCGGCTGAGCGACCTGCTGTTCATCCTGGCGCGGTATGAGAACCGATCACCGGGCGACGTCCTGTGGGTCCCCGGGGGAGAGAGATAGCAGCCGAGGCGGACGTGCGGGGCTCTCCCGACCCATGTCGCACGCCGACGTGCAGCTCTCGTGTCAGATGATGGGGCGGTGGCCACGGCCAGGGGGGCTGGCCTCGAGCCAGGCGAGGAAGCCGGTCACGGCGGTCAGCGGCATGGCGAACTCCAACGGTCCTGTCGGTCCGTCGCAGCGCAGGATCACGTGGTCGGCGTACACCGAGTTCTCCTCCGCCGCGGCGCGCTCGCGCCGGCCTGTGTACTCCAACGAGTCCCTGGTCCATGTCCGGGCCGGCCGCGGGAAGATCGAGAAGGTGCGGAACCACTCCAGTCGCTCCCCCCAGTACCGGCCGATCCCCAGCGCCCAGCCGCCCCCGGGGGCGCCCGGAGAGATCCGGAGGCTGAACTCGAACGTCCCTCCATGCCGGCCGACCCAGCGCCGGCGCGACACGATGGCAGCCAGATAGAGGACGATCAGGACGAGCAGCAGCGCAAGCGCATCAGCGAGCCACAAGAGCTCGGTCACCTACGCACCGCTCGGCCGCTCACCCCGGCGTCCCTCAGCGGACTTCTCGACGGCGCGGATGCGCGCCTCGGCCCAGGCGGCCTCTGCCTGCGCGTCCGGGCGAGTCGGTCGCCTCGCCGGCGGCCTCGGCGCGCTGCCAGGTCAGCCCGGGCCTTCTCCAGGTCGATGTCGTGCGACATCTCGGCGTGCTCGGAGAGGATCGAGACCCGGTTCTTGCGCCACCGAGAGGAAGCCGGCGTCGACAGCGGCGATCCAGGTCTCGTTCGTCCGCCGTCGTCACGTCGACGACGCCGTGCACCATCAGCGAGAGCACCGGGGAGTGGTTGGGCAGGATGCCGATGTCGCCCTCGGTCGTGCGGGCGATCAGCATCTTGGCCTCGCCGGACCAGACCAGGCGGTCGGCGGCGACCAGCTCGACGTGCAGAAGATCGTCACTCACCTGTGACTCCTTTCGTCTGTGCCGGTCCCACCCGCTCGGGACGGGACGGCGCCCGCGGGTGCCTCAGAGGCTCTTCTGGATCTCGGCCCACTTGCGCTCGACGTCGTCGAGACCACCGCACATGAAGAACGCCTGCTCGGCGACGTGGTCGTACTCGCCGTTGCAGATCTTGTTGAACGCCTCGATGGTGTCCGCGACCGGGACGGTCGATCCCTCGATGCCGGTGAACTGCTTGGCCACGTAGGTGTTCTGCGACAGGAACCGCTGGATCCGGCGGGCCCGGGACACGATGATCTTGTCCTCCTCGGACAGCTCGTCGACACCGAGGATCGCGATGATGTCCTGCAGCTCCTTGTTGCGCTGGAGGATCTGCTTGACCCGGATGGCCGCGTTGTAGTGGTCCTGGCCGATGTACTGCGGGTCCAGGATCCGCGAGGTCGACGTCAGCGGGTCCACCGCCGGGTAGATGCCCAGCGACGCGATCTCACGGGAGAGCTCGGTCGTCGCGTCGAGGTGCGCGAACGTCGTCGCCGGCGCCGGGTCGGTGTAGTCGTCGGCGGGCACGTAGATCGCCTGCATCGAGGTGATCGAGTGTCCGCGCGTCGAGGTGATCCGCTCCTGCAGCGTGCCCATCTCGTCGGCGAGGTTCGGCTGGTAGCCCACCGCGGACGGCATCCGGCCGAGCAGCGTCGACACCTCCGAACCCGCCTGGGTGAACCGGAAGATGTTGTCGATGAACAGCAGCACGTCCTGCTTCTGCACGTCGCGGAAGTACTCCGCCATCGTCAGCGCCGACAGGGCCACGCGAAGACGCGTGCCCGGCGGCTCGTCCATCTGGCCGAAGACCAGGGCGGTCTGGCCGATGACGCCGGCCTCGTCCATCTCGGCGATCAGGTCGTTGCCCTCACGGGTGCGCTCGCCGACGCCGGCGAACACCGAGACGCCACCGTGGTCCTTCGCGACGCGGGCGATCATCTCCTGGATCAGCACGGTCTTGCCCACGCCGGCGCCACCGAACAGGCCGATCTTGCCGCCCTGGACGTACGGGGTGAGCAGGTCGATGACCTTGATGCCGGTCTCGAACATCTGGGTCTTCGACTCGAGCTGGTCGAAGGCCGGCGCCTTGCGGTGGATGCCCCAGCGCTCGTTGACCTCGAGCCGCTCGCCCTCCTCGAGGTTGAGGCAGTCGCCGGTCGCGTTGAACACGTGGCCGAGGGTGACGTCGCCGACCGGCACCGTGATCGGGTCGCCGGTGTCGGTCACCGGGGCGCCACGGACCAGGCCGTCGGTGGGCTTCATCGAGATGGCGCGGACCATGCCGTCGCCGATGTGCTGGGCGACCTCGAGGGTGATCGTGTGCGTCTCACCCTCGAGGGTCAGGTCGACCGTGAGCGCGTTGTAGATCTCCGGCATCGCGTCCGACGGGGAACTCGACGTCGACGACGGGGCCGATGACGCGCGCGATGCGGCCGACCGCCCCGGTCTCCGCCGCGGCGGCTTCATTGATGGTGGCAGTCATCTCTCTCACTCACTCCCGGCGGTGGCGTCGGCGAGGGCGTTGACGCCACCGACGATCTCGCTGATTTCCTGGGTAATGCCGGCCTGGCGGGCCTGGTTGGCGATACGGGTGTACTTCTTGATGAGCTCCTCGGCGTTGTCGGTCGCGGACTTCATCGCCCGCTGCCGTGCCGCCAGCTCGGAGGCGGCGGCCTGCAGCAGCGCGAAGTAGATCCGGCTCTGGACGTACTTCGGCAGCAGCGCGTCGAGCACCTCCGCCGGGCTCGGGCTCGAACTCGTAGAGCGGCAGCACCTCGTCCTCCGGCCGGCTGGCTCCTCACCCTCGACGACCTCCAGCGGCAGCATGCGGACCGCAGTCGGCTCCTGGACGAGCATCGAGCGGAACCGGGTGTAGACGACGTGCACCTCGTCGACGCCGCGGCGTCGGCTCGCCGAGTCGGCGAGGAAGGCGCCGATGAGCGTCTCGCCGATCTCGTCGGGCGACGTCGTAGGTCGGCTGGTCGGAGTGACCGGTCCAGGACTGCGGCGATCGGGCGCTGGCGGAAGTTGAGTACGCCACGCCCTTGCGCCCGGAGACGTAGACCACGACCTCCTTGCCCTCCTCACGCAGCGTCTCGGCGAGGCGCTCGGCCTCCTTGAGCACGCTGGAGGAGTAGGCCCCGGCGAGCCCCCGGTCGCTGGTCACGATCAGGATCGCGGCACGGCGGGGGCTCTCCGGCTCGGTGGTCAGCGGGTGGTCGACGTTGGAGTACGTCGCCACCGCCGACACCGCGCGGGTGAGCTCGCGGGCGTACGGCGCGGCCGCATGGGCCCGCTGCTGCGCCTTGATGATGCGGGACGCAGCGATGAGCTCCATGGCCCGGGTGATCTTCTTGGTCGACTCGACCGATTTGATCCGCGCGCGGTACTCACGCAGCGAGACGGCCATTGGGTCAGCCCCGCTTCTGCTTGACGATCTGCTCCTGCTCGATGTCCTCCTCGGGGAGCGCCTCGTGCTCCTCGCGGCCCGGCCTTGATCGAGCCGCCCTCGGAGGTCTCGAACTGGTCGGCGAAGGCGTCGAAGCGCCTTCGCCAGGGCCTCGGCGGTGTCGTCGGTGAAGTCGCAGCGACTCGGCGATGCCCGGCAGGATCCCGGCGTGCGAGCGGCGCAGGTAGTCGAGGAACTCGTGCTCGAAGCGGAGCACGTCGTCGACCGGGACCGGCGTCGAGCCTGCCCGAGGTGCCGGTCCACAGCGAGACCGTCATCTCCTCGACCGGGTACGGCGAGTAGGCGGGCTGCTTGAGCAGGGCCATCAGCCGCTGACCGCGGTCGAGCTGCTGACGCGAGGCGGCGTCGAGGTCGGAGGCGAACATCGCGAACGCCTCCATGGCGCGGAACTGCGCCAGGTCGACCTTCAGCGAGCCGGTCACCTTCTTCATCGCCTTGGTCATCGCCGCGCCACCGACCCGGGACACCGATACGCCGACGTCGATGGCCGGGCGCTGGTTGGCGTTGAACAGGTCGGACTGGAGGAAGATCTGGCCGTCGGTGATCGAGATGACGTTGGTCGGGATGAAGGCCGACACGTCGTTGGCCTTGGTCTCGATGATCGGCAGACCGGTCATCGAGCCCGCACCCATGTCGTCGGAGAGCTTCGCGCAGCGCTCGAGCAGCCGGCTGTGCAGGTAGAAGACGTCGCCGGGGAAAGCCTCGCGGCCCGGCGGGCGGCGCAGCAGCAGCGACACCGCGCGGTAGGCCTCGGCCTGCTTGGTCAGGTCGTCGAAGATGATCAGCACGTGCTTGCCGGCGTACATCCAGTGCTGGCCGATCGCCGAGCCGGTGTAGGGGGCGAGGTACTTGAAGCCCGGCGGAGTCGGAGGCCGGGGACGGCCACGATGGTGGTGTACTCCAGCGCTCCGGCCTCCTCGAGGGCGCCGCGACGGCGGCGATCGTCGAGCCCTTCTGGCCGATCGCGACGTAGATGCAGCGGACCTGCTTGGCCGGGTCGCCGGAGTCCCAGTTCGCCTTCTGGTTGATGATCGTGTCGAGCGCGATCGTGGTCTTGCCGGTCTGGCGGTCACCGATGATCAGCTGACGCTGACCGCGGCCGATCGGGGTCATCGAGTCGATCGCCTTGATGCCGGTGGCCAGCGGCTCGTGCACGGACTTGCGCTGCGACGACCGCCGGGCGCCTGCAGCTCCAGGGCGCGGCGGCCCTCGGACTCGATCTCGCCGAGCCCGTCGATCGGGGTGCCGAGCGGGTCGACGACCCGGCCCAGGTAGCCGTCGCCGACCGGCACCGAGAGGATCTCGCCGGTACGGCGGACCGGCTGGCCCTCCTCGATCTTGTCGAAGTCACCGAGGACCACGACGCCGATCTCGCGGGTGTCGAGGTTCAGGGCGATGCCCAGCGTGCCGTCCTCGAACTCCAGCAGCTCGTTGGCCATGGCCGAGGGCAGGCCGGTCACGCGGGCGATGCCGTCGCCGGCCTCGGCGACGCGTGCCGACCTCTTCGCGGCTGGCGGTCTCGGGCTTGTAGTCCGCCACGAAACTGCGCCAGCGCGTCCCGGATCTCGTCCGGACGGATCGAAAGCTCCGTCATTGTCTTCCCTGCTCTCTTCGTCTTGACTGCTGTGTCGGTCTGGCGGTCTGCGTCTGGCTCGACGTCAGCCGCGAGTCGCGCGTCCGGGCGTCGTCGAGCCGGCTGGCAACGGTGCCGTCGATGACGTCGTCACCGATCGTCGACGCGCACGCCGCCGACACCGTCCGGGTCGACGATCACGTTGAGGTGCACCGGGCGGTCCGTACTGCCCGCGTCAGCGCCGCGGTCAGCCGCTGCCGGTCTCGGCCGCGTCCAGCGTGCGCGCCGCGCGGATCGGCGACCAGGCGGTCCCGGTGCTCGCGGCGACCTTCTGGTACTGCCTCGATGGCCAGCCCGACCGTGCGGTAGGTGCCGGCGAGGGCCTGGTCGGCAAGCCGCATCGCGCCGGCGGTGAGCCTTGCCCGAGCAGGAGCTCGTGCATCAGGCTCCGCTTGTCCTCGACCGAGCGGGCGGGGTCCGACAGTGCGTCGCGGAGCGCCGGGGTCGTCGGCGACCAGTCGCCGCACCGCGAAGAGCTCGTCCTCGAGCAGCGTCGGCCTCCCCGTCCGCTCGGCGCTCTTCGACCACGGCGATGACGCCGAGCTGCTCCAGCGCGTAGGCGAGGTCGCGGGCGCTGCCCAGCGACGGCCGGCGGCCTCGGCCACGACGTCCAGAGCGGCCGCGTCGAGCTGGTCACCGAGAGATCTCCCGTGCCAGGCCGGACTTGGCCGCCGGGGCGAGCGTGGTGTCGGTGAGGATCCGGCGCAGGCTCGGCTCGCTCCGCGAGCAGGCTCGAGACCGCGAAGAGGTCGTCGGCGACCCGGTCGCGCGTCGGCAGCCGCCGTGACATCGGCCGCCGACGAGCGCTTCGGTCAGCGTGGCCACCGACTCGGCGGAGAGCGCCTCGCATCAGTCGTGGCGAACCCGCTCGAGCTCTCGAGGTCGGCGAGGAAGCGCTCCACGACGCGGCTCTGGCGGGCCTCGTCCTCGAGCGACTCACCGACGATGCGGCCTGCGAGCTCGGTCGCCAGCGTGCCCACCTCGGCCCGGAGCGAGGAGACCGCCTGCTGGCGCTCGGCCTCGATCTGCATGTGGGCATGCTCGACGATGCGCGCCGCCTCGGCCTGCGCCTGCTCGCGCATGCTCCGCGACGATCGCGGCGCCCTGCTCGCGCGCCTCCTCGCGGATACGCGCGGCCTCGTGTCGTGCCTCGCTGAGCTGCTGGTCCAGCTCGGCCAGCTTGGCGTCGGCCTCGGCCTGCTTGGTCTCGGCCGCCAGCAGCCCGCCCTCGATGGCCTTGGTGCGGGCCGCGAAGGTCTTCTCGAAGTTCGGCACGACGAACTGCTTCACGAAGCCAGGAGAGGATGACGAAGACGACCAGCGGAGAGGACGATCTCGGCCAGGTGCGGGATGAGCGGGTTCACCGTCCTCTCCGCCAGCCGTGGGCGAAGAGGTCGGGATGGACTGGGCGATCATGGGATGTTCAGCTCCCGGAGAGGGCTAGAGGGCGAAGGCGAGACCGATGCCGATGATGGCGAGCGCCTCGGTCGAGCGCGAAGCCCGATGAAGGCGATGATCTGCAGGCGGCTCTGCGCCTCCGGCTGACGAGCCACGCCGTTGATGTAGGCGGCGAAGATCAGGCCGATGCCGACACCGGGGCCGATGGCCGCGAGGCCGTAGCCGATCATGTTGAGATTGCCAGCTCACGGCGTTTTCCTTTCGGTTGTGTTCTCTGGGCTCTCTCAGTGCTCGTCTGCGACGGCACCGGAGATGTACAGGGCGGTCAGGATCGTGAAGACGTACGCCTGAAGGAACTGGACCAGGATCTCCAGGAACGACGATGGCGATGGAGCAGCAGCCAGGTCGAGCAGGCCGACCGGCTTCGACCAGCAGCGCGCCGTGGACCAGCAGGTACTCCCCGCCGAGCGCGAAGAGGATCAGCAGCAGGTGTCCGGCGAACATGTTGGCGAAGAGTCGCAGGGCCAGCGTGAACGGCCGCACGAGGATGTTGGACAGGAACTCCAGCGGGACGAGCAGCGGCCAGCATCAGGCCGGGCACGCCGGACGGGACGGTCTGCAGCTTGAGGTAGCCGAGGAAGCCGTGCTTCTTGATGCCGACCCCGTTGTAGACGAGCCAGGTCAGCGCCGGCAGAGCGCGAGACGTAGCCGGTGCGCGAGAGGGTGGGGAACTGGATGAACGGGATGCGTCGCGAAGAGGTTGTTGAACAGGATGAAGAAGAACAGCGCGAACAGTAGCGGCACGTAGCTTGATGAAGTCCTCGCTGCCGATGATGTCGCGGCCGAGCGTGTTGCGCACGAAGCAGTAGCCCGCCTCGCCGACGTACTGCAGCCGGCCGGGGACCATCGGACCGCTGCGCGGAGGCCATGTAGAAGAAGCCGAAGACCAGGAGCGCCGCCAGCACGAGCTGCAGCATCGGCTTGGTGACACCGAGCGAGCCGATGTGGAAGACCGGCCGGGCAGGTCGAAGTGCCGCGGCTCGGGGGGCTTGAAGCCCTCGCCCGGCAGAGCCCGCAGTGCCTGGCTCAGACGCCGCTCACTTCGATCTCCTGTCATGTCGATCGTCCTGCTGGTCTTTCTGTCCTGCGAAGCGTGGTGAAGCGTCGATCGTCAGGTACGTTCCGAGACCGCGCCCACCACGATGCCGACCCCGACCAGGAACGACGTCCCCAGCCAGCGGTCGGCAAGCCAGCCGAGGACGCCGTAGAAGCCGCACCCCCGCGACGAGGTAGCCGACGGCGTGCCACGGATCGCCCTGCCCGGCGCTCGCGGGCGGTCGTGACGCTGACTCATCGCGCCCCGGACAATAGCAGTACCGAACGTGCTCATCGGCACCCGGACCTCCATCCGTGACGTCCTGCGTGTCAGCCTCCGGCAGGTCGTAGATCGGCTGCCGCCAACGCAACGATCCGATCATCAGAGCCACCGACCAGGCAAGTGCACCTGCGATCACGGTCGCCGGCGAGCCAGCGCGGCGTCGATGCGATCGCCCGAGCAGGCCCGACCGCACGAGCAGCGACGTACACGAGGGCCGAGCGGCGATCACCTGGAAGGTGTAGGTGGTCAGCGCCACCAGCAGGGATGCCGTGGGCGACGCCGGACCACGCCGAGGACCACGACAGCGCCGAAGCCGAAGAAGCCCAGCAGGATGGCAGCGCCGATGAGGGCGCCGTACACCCGGGGCCGAGCGACCCGCGTGACCAGTGCGGCGAGGGCGATCGACTGACGCCGGCGGAGCAGCACCCCGACGGCCCCACGGCCGCACTCCGGGGAACACGCGGACGCTCGGCGGTGCGCTCGGAGCGTGCGGTCGTCGTCATGGCGGCCGTTTCTGTCGGAGGGCGGGGTCTCACGCCGAGGCGCGGTGGACGCTTGTGAAAGTTAGCACAAGGTTCCTGCTGTGACGGAAATCTTCTCACCGCCCGGGCGGGGTCCGGAGCACGGTCGCGGAGGCTCCAGCACACCGTCCAGGGAGGCTACGCGGCCCGGCGACGCCGCGAGGCGGACGGTTATGACGGGGAGCACGAACGTGGCCAGCACCGTCACCACGAACCAAGCGCCGAGCGGCGACAGCGTGAGCCGGCTCCAGAACAGGCTCGCCACCACCCCGCCGAAGGCGATCAGGGCGGTCCACAGCCACATGATCAACACGGCCCGCCGGTGGGAGTGGCCGATCTCCAGCAGCCGGTGGTGCAGGTGCTGCTTGTCGGGCGCGAACGGCGAGCGGCCGGCCGGGTGCGCCGGATCACCGCCAGCACCAGGTCGGCGAACGGCACGATCAGGATCGCGAGCGGCACGAGGATCGGCAGCAGCACGGGCAGCAACGCCGGCCGCCGGGCCCGCGAGCTGCCCCTGGAGCGACCTGGGCGGGGAACTGTCCGGTCAGGGTCAGCGCCGCGCCGGACAGCACGAGCCCGAGCAGCATCGATCCCGAGTCGCCCATGAAGATGCGGGCCGGGTGGAAGTTGTGGAACAGGAAGCCCGCGCAGGCCCCGACAAGGGCGGCGCACAGCAGGGCCGGCGTGACCGCGATGCGTGTCGCCGCTGCGCAGCGGCGATGAAGGAGGCGAGCACGAAGAAGGCCGCGGCGCCGATCCCGATCACCCCGGCGGCGAGACCGTCGAGCCCGTCGACGAAGTTCACCGCGTTGACCGTGGTCACCACCAGGAAGACGGTGACGATGCGCGGCCTGGGCCGCGTCCGGGCTGTACTGGTCGCCGTTCGGGGAGCTGGATGAAGTAGAACTGCACGTGGCCGAGGATCAGGAACCCGGCGGCGAGCGACCTGGCCGCCGAACTTGGTCAGCGCGTCGAGCTCGAAGACGTCGTCCAGCACGCCGACGCGCGCAGATGATCGCGCCCGGCGATCAGCACGCTCCGGGCATCGGCGAAGACCTGATCCCCGCTGGTGGAGAGGAACGGCAGGTGGCGGGCGACGAGGTAGGCGGCGGTGAGCCCGCCGAGCATCGCCAGGCCCCCGAAGTACGGGATCGGGCTCCTCGTGGACGTCGCGGTCGCGCACCTGGGCGACGGCGCCGCTGCGCGTGGCGAGCTCCCGCGCGAGCACGACCAGCAGGTAGGTGACCACCAGGGCGACCAGGAAGACGATGAGGTACTCGCGCACGGCCGGCTCACTCCTCGTCGGCTACCGTCGCGCCGCGCTTCCTTGGCGACCGCTTCGATCTGCTCGCGGGTCACGCCGCCCTGCCGGAGGATGCGGACGTCGCGGCCGGTGACGTCGACGATCGTGGAGGGCGTGCCCTCTCCGCACTCTCCCTGGTCGAGGTAGACCTCGACCGCGTCCCCGAGCATCTCCTCGGCCTCGTCGGCGTTCCTGGCGGCGGGCTCGCCGCTGAGGTTGGCGCTCGAGACGGCGAGCGGCCCGGTCCGCTTGAGCAGCTGCAGGGCGACGTCGTTGTCGGGCATCCGGACCGCGACCGTTCCGCGCGTGTCCCCGAGGTCCCACTGCAGCGAGCTCTGCTGCCGGCACACCAGCGTCAGGGGCCCGGGCCAGAACCGGGCGACCAGCTCGCGGCCGAGCATCGGGAATGCCCACGGCCAGCGCGTCCAGCGTGGACGACGTGCCGACGAGGACCGGGCGGCGGCATCTCCCGGCCGCGGCCCTTCGCCCTCAGCAGCCGCCGCACGGCGGTGGGGTTGAAGGCGTCCGCGGCGATGCCGTAGACCGTGTCGGTCGGAAGGACCACGAGCTTTCCTTCGCTGGAGTGCCAGGGAGGCCGCCTCCATGCCCGCCTGGCGGGCCTCGTCGTCGCGGACGTCGTACCTGTTGCTCACGGGGGTCATCGTGCCAGTACCGCGGTCGTGAACCGTGGTCGACCTGCCAGATCGACGATGATCTCTGACGTCGCGCCATCGCCCCGACCCCGCGAAGATCGCCGGCACGGACTCCCCCTGGACGTCTGCGTGCTCGACTGCGACCACTCCACGGGGCCGCAGCAGCCGTGCAGCCACGACCTCGACGGCGCGGATCGCGTCAAGCCCGTCCTCCCCCGACCACAAGGCGGCCGAGGGGTCGTGATCGCGGGCCTCTGGAGCGACCGACTCGAAGGCGCTCAGGGGGATGTACGGCGGGTTGGAGACCACGACGTCGACCCGGCCATCGAGGTCGTGGAAGGCGTCTGCCATGTCGCCCAGCCGCAGGTCGACGCCGGAGCCCTGCAGGTTGCGGGTCGCCCACGCGTGCGCGTCGGCCTCGAGCTCGACCGCGTGGACCTCCGCCCGGGTCTCCTCGGTGGCGACAGCCAGGGCGATCGCCCCCGACCCCGTGGCCAGATCGACCACACGGGGGACGCCGCCGCCGTCGGCGACCTCTCGCGCACGCTCGATCGCCCAGCCGGCCATCACCTCGGTCTCGGGCCTCGGGATGAACACTCCCGGCCCGACGGCCAGCTCGTCGTGGCGGAAGGGAGCACGTCCGGTCAGGTGCTGGAGCGGCACCCGGGCGGCCCGACGATCCACGAGCAGGCGGTAGGACTCCGCCGCCCGCTCGTCGACGGCGTCCACGAGGACGACCCGGCCGCGGTCGACACCGAGCACGTGAGCCAGCAGCTCGAGCGCCTCCACCCCGGCTGCCTCGACCCCGGCGTTCGCCAGCGCCAGCGCGCCCTCCGCCACCAGCTCCCGCCGTCGGACCACGGTGGTCACGACGGCTCCAGCGCGTCCAGCCTGCTCGCCAGGTCGGCCTCCGAGCACGACTCGACAAGCGGGGCGAGCTCCCCGTCCATCACATGGTCGAGGTTGTAGGCCTTGTACCCGGTGCGGTGATCGGAGATCCGGTTCTCCGGGAAGTTGTAGGTGCGGATCCGCTCGGACCGGTCCACCGTGCGGACCTGGCTCTTGCGTGCCTGCGCCGCCTGGGCGTCAGCGGCGTCCTCGGCAGCCTGAAGCAATCGCGAACGCAGGATCCGCATCGCCTGCTCGCGGTTCTGCAGCTGACTCTTCTCGTTCTGGCAGGAGACCACGATGCCGGTCGGCAGGTGGGTGATGCGGACGGCGGAGTCGGTGGTGTTGACGCTCTGGCCGCCCGGACCGGAGGAACGGAAGACGTCGACCCGGATGTCCTTGTCGTCGATGGAGACGTCGACGGGTTCCGCCTCCGGCATGACGAGCACTCCGGCCGCGGAGGTGTGCACCCTCCCCTGGCTCTCGGTCACCGGGACGCGCTGCACGCGGTGAACGCCACCCTCGAACTTCAGCTGGGCGAACGGCGCCTCTCCCGGCTCCGGGGTGCCCTTGGCCTTGACCGCCAGCGGTGACCGACTTGAACCCGCCGAGACCGGACTCGGTCGCGTCCAGCACCTCGGTCTTCCAGCCTCGCCGCTCGGCGAACCTGGTGTACATCCGCAGCAGGTCGCCGGCGAAGAGCGCCGACTCCTCGCCACCCTCCCCGGACTTGATCTCGAGGATCGCATCCTTGCCGTCGGACGGGTCGCGGGGCACGAGCAGGCGGCGCAGATGCTCCTCCACCCCCACGCGCCGCTCGCGCAGGCCCTCGGCCTCCTCGGCGAAGGAGGGGTCGTCGGCGCTGAGCTCATCGGCTGCGGTGGCGTCGTCGCCGAGCTGCTGCCACTCCCGGTAGGTGCGCACGATCGAACTGAGCTCGGCATAGCGCTGGTTGAGCCGCTTGGCGAGCCCGGGGTCGGAGTGGACCTCGGGTTCGGCGAGATGGTGCTCGAGCTGGGCGTGCTCGGCGACCAGCGACTCGACTGCCTCGAACATCACCCCTCCTCGGTGGCGCAGCAACACGACCCGGACATGACACGAGCGCCGGCCCGCACTGCGGAACCGGCGCTCGGGTGGAGCTACTTCGAGCCGGAGGCTGCCGTCTTGCCGGCCTTCGCGTAGCGAGCCTCGAAGCGGGCGACGCGCCCGCCGGTGTCGAGGATCTTCTGCTTGCCGGTGTAGAACGGGTGGCACTGGGAGCACACGTCGGCGTGGATCACAGCCATCGGTCGCGGTGCTGCGGGTCGAGAACGTGTTGCCGCAGGTGCAGGTCACCTGGGTCACGACGTACTCGGGGTGGATGTCCTTCTTCATGGTTTCCTCTCGGGATCTGCCGCCGGGTCGTCGCGCGCTGCCGCATCGACGTGAACCGGAGCCGAAGGGATAGTCTGCCAAATCCTGCCGTGGTCCGAACAACTCGCCGGGGCTCCGCCATTCCCGGCAACGCTCAGCCCGGGAGCACACCCGTCCAGCACCGCCGCGACCCGAGCCGCCAGGTCGGCCATGCTGAACGGCTTGAGGATGTAGTCGTCGGCGCCCGCCGCGTAGCCGCGCTCGATGTCCTCGGCCTGCGAGCGGCGCCGTCAGCAGGACCACCCGGGCACCGGAGAGCGTCGGGTGGCGCTTGATCAGCTCACACACCTCGAAGCCGGTCTTCCCGGGCATCATCACGTCCAGCACGGCGAGCTCGAAGTGAGTCCTCGACGAACGAGTCCCACGCCTCGGCACCGTCCCGCGCCGCCGTGACCTCGTGCCCTTCGGCCCTCAGCTTGAACGACACCAGGTCCCGGATGTCGCCGTCGTCCTCGGCGAGCAGGATCCGTGCCATGCGCCCAGGCTAGCGACAAAGGTCCCGAAATGCGCGATCTTCGCATCACTCGCGTAGCGCGGTGCAGCGTCCGCGAACGTGCATCCGGGCGTGATCAGTCGTCGCCGTTGGACCCAGGAGTGGTCTTCTGCACCTGCATCAGGAACTCGACGTTGCTGGCGGTCTTCTTCAACCGCTCCAGCAGCAGCTCGAGAGCCTGCTGCCCGTCCAGACCCGACAGCACCCGTCGCAGCTTCCAGATGATCGCGAGCTCCTCGCGGCTCATCAGCAGCTCCTCGCGCCGGGTCCCGGACTGAACGGCGTCGATGGCGGGGAACAGCCGCTTGTCGGCGAACTCGCGGCGGAGCCGCAGCTCCATGTTCCCGGTGCCCTTGAACTCCTCGAAGATGACTTCGTCCATCTTCGAGCCGGTCTCGATCAGGGCCGTGGCGAGGATGGTCAGCGATCCGCCGTCCTCGATGTTGCGGGCCGCGCCGAAGAACCTCTTCGGCGGGTAGAGCGCCGAGGAGTCCACGCCGCCGGACAGGATCCGGCCCGATGCAGGGGCCGCGAGGTTGTAGGCACGCCCGAGCCGGGTGATGCCGTCGAGCAGCACCACGACGTCGTGGCCGAGCTCGACCAGTCGCTTGGCCCGCTCGATGGCGAGCTCGGCGACCGTGGTGTGGTCGCTGGCCGGCCGGTCGAAGGTCGAGGCGATGACCTCGCCCTTGACGGTCCGCTGGAAGTCGGTGACCTCCTCCGGGACGCTCGTCGACCAGGACGATCATCAGGTGGCACTCGGGGTTGTTCGTGGTGATGGAGTTCGCGATCGACTGCATGACCATCGTCTTGCCCGCCTTCGGCGGCGACACGATGAGCCTGCGCTGGCCCTTGCCGATCGGGGCCGCGATGTCGATGACCCGCCCGATCAGGTTGCCCGCCTCGGTCTCCAGTCGGAGCCGCTCGGAGGCGTACAGCGGGGTGAGCTTGTTGAAGTCGACCCGCTCCTTGGCGGCCTCGATGCTGCCGCCGTTGACCGACTCGAGGCGGACGAGAGGGTTGAACTTCTCGCGCCGCTGCTCGCCCTCACGGATCTGCTTGACCGTGCCGGTCACGGCGTCGCCCTTGCGCAGGCCGTACTTGCGGACCATGGACAGAGAGACGTAGACGTCGTTCTGAGCCGGGCAGGTATCCGCTGGTCCGGACGAACGCGTAGTTGTCCAGGATGTCGAGGATGCCGGCAACCGGGACGAGCACGTCGTCCTCGGTGATCGTGCGGCTCGACGTCCATCGGCTCGCGGCGGCGGTTGCTGTTGCCGCCGCGGTCCCGCGTCACCGGTCCACGCGGTCGCGGCCGCGCGCCGCCGGTTGCGCGAGCGGCTGCCGCCGTCGTCGTGACGCTGGCCGCCCTGCTGGCTGCTCTGCTGATTGTCCACGCGCGGTTCACTCCGCTCGTCGTTGTGTCCGCGGCCACGCTGCTCGCGGGCCTCCCCCGACTTCTCGGCGTTGTCCGACTTCTCAGGCTTTGTCCGACTTCTGGGCCGGTCCGACTTCTCGGGCCGGTCCGACTTCTCGGGCCGGTCGCCCTGGTCGGCTGCCGATCTCGCCGGACGGTCCTGGCCCTGGTTGCCCGACTGAGCGGCGCGGATCGCCTCGACGAGCTGCGCCTTCTTCATGGTGCCGACGCCCTTGATGCCCAGGCCACCGGCGATCTGCTTCAGCTCGGGGAGCAGCTTGCTGCTCAGACCCCCCTTGGCTGCGCTCGACGCCGGAGCAGGGGCGGATTCGACAGTCTCGGTCACGTGAGTCCTTCCCACGTCATGCCCACCGTACGGGGGCCTGATCGGGTGCTGCACGCCCCACGCCGCACCGCAAAGCGGATCATCGGCACAGGAGCGAGGGTGAGGCGCCGGGTCAAGGCGAGTGGAGCGGCGGACAGGTGGAACCGGTGTCGGTCCATCTCGCTCAGGGGCGCTCAGCCAGCGTAGCACCTCCGCCCACGATCTGACGCATCTTGCGGGCATGTGGCGCCGCCGCATGGTTGCAACCGCGCCGGGGTCAAGCGCTCCACCCGCAGCCCCGCCGTAGACACCTCCAGTGCGATGCCTCGCCATCCGGCCGGCGCGACCGCACCCGGGTCGGGCATTGCGGCGGCGTCGCCGAGGACGAGAACGGTGGGCCCGGCGCCGGAGACGACGGCGGCCAGCCCCCGCTCGCGCAAGGAGCCGACCAGGGCCAGGGACTCCGGCATCGCCGGCTCGCGATAGGCCTGGTGCAGCCAGTCCCGGGTGGCGTCGAGCAGGAGGTCGGGGCATCCGGCCAGCGCAGCGACCAGGAGAGCTGCCCGACCGGCGTCGGCGGCCGCATCGCGATGAGGCACCGCGTCGGGGATCAGCCGGCGGGCCACCCGTGTCTCGAGCACGCCGTCGGGGATGCAGACCACGGCGGCTACCCGCGCGGAGATCGGGGCCCGGGCCGCCCGGAACTCGCCGCCTTCCTGGTAGGCGATCGTGAAGCCGCCGTAGGTCGCGGGGGCGACGTTGTCCGGGTGGCCCTCGAGCTCGGCGGCGAGCCGGAACAGCGCGTCGTCGTCGAGCAGACGCGCACCGTCGGGCACCAAGGCACGAGCCAGGCCCAGACCCGCCACGATCGCGGCCGAGGAGGAGCCGAGGCCGCGGCCCTGGGGGATCGCGTTGCGACACTCGAGCCGGACAGCGGGCAGCTCCAGGCCGCAGGCCTCGAAGCCCCGGCGAAGCGCCCGGTGGACCAGATGGTCCGGCCCGCGTCCGAGGGTGGACTCGCCCTCTCCCAGCACGCGGATCTCAAGGTCGCCGGAGACGACTTCGGCCGACACGACGTCGCGGAGCTCGAGCGCGAGCCCGAAGGAGTCGTAGCCGGGGCCGAGGTTCGCGCTGGTTGCGGGAACGCTCACCCGGGCGCGGCGGCCCCTGAGGTCGCTGGTCACCATGGCCGGATCAGCGGAACCCGGCAGCCCGGGCGGCTGCCTCGACATCGGCGTCCACGACGGTGTGCACGATGTTGCTGAAGGTCGACAGCGCCGTGTCGATGTCCTTCAGCCCGTGGCCGGTCACCGTGACGACGATCTGCCGGCCGGCGAAGGACTCTCCCCGGGAGAGGTCCTGGAGCAGCCCGGCGACTCCCGTGGCCGAGCCGGGCTCGACGAAGACGCCGTCGTTCGCCGCGAGCGCGCGCTGGGCGCTCAGGATCTCGTCGTCGGTGACCGCGCGGAACCGGCCCCCCGACTCCTGGGCGGCGGCCACCGCAAGGTGCCAGGACGCAGGGTTCCCGATCCGGATCGCCGAGGCGACCGTCTCGGGATCGGCGACGGGCTCGCCGTGGACCAGCGGCGCGGCTCCGGCAGCCTGCCAGCCCAGCATCCGGGGCTTGCGAGTGGCACGGCCGGCGGCGGCGTACTCGGTGTAGCCCTTCCAGTACGCCGAGATGTTGCCGGCGTTGCCGACCGGCAGGATGTGCATGTCCGGCGCGTCGCCGAGGAAGTCGACGATCTCGAAGGACGCGGTCTTCTGCCCCTCGAGGCGATAGGGGTTGACCGAGTTCACCAGCGCGATCGGGTAGTTGTCGGCGAGCTCACGCGAGATGCGGAGACAGTCGTCGAAGTTGCCGCGGACCATGATGATGTGGGCGCCGTGCACGATGGCCTGGGCGAGCTTGCCGGAGGCGATCTTGCCCTGCGGGACCAGCACCAGCGGCTTGACCCGCGCCTTGGCCGCGTAGGCCGACATGGAGGCACTGGTGTTGCCCGTCGACGCGCACACGACCGCCTCGGCCCCCTGCCCGACGGCCACCGAGAGCGCCACGGTCATGCCGCGGTCCTTGAACGAGCCCGTGGGGTTGTCCCCCTCCACCTTCAGCCAGACCGACGCACCCGTGAGCTCGGAGAGCCACCGGCTCTCGACCAAGGGCGTGCCGCCCTCACGCAGGGTGTACGTCGGGGTGCCGTCGGGCAGCTCCAGCCAGTCGCGGTACTCCTCGATCACGCCGTGCCACTGATGGCGGGCACCGACTCCGGTCATGGTCACTCGGACTCTCCCTCCACCCGCATCACCGAGGAGACCTCGCGGACCTCGGGCATCGAGCCGAGCGCCTCGACCGTGGCGGCGAGGTCGGAGTCGAGTGCTCGGTGGGAGACGACCACCAGCTGGGCGTCGTCGCCGCGCCCCTGCTGGTTGACGGTCTGGATCGACACGTCGTGCGTGGCGAACTCGGTGGCGACGGCGGCGAGGACTCCTGCGCGGTCGTCGACGTCGATGGACACGTGGTAGCGGGTGTAGGTCTGGCCCATCGGCAGCACCTCGTACTGCGCGTACGCCGACTCGCCGACCCCGCGCACCCCGGCATGCCGGTTGCGCGCCGCGCTCACCAGGTCCCCGAGCACAGCGCTCGCGGTCGGCGCGCCACCCGCTCCCCGCCCGTAGAACATCAGCTGGTCGGCGGCGTCGCTCTCCACGAAGACCGCGTTGAAGGCGTCGTGCACGCTGGCCAGACGGATGGTTGCGCGGGATCATCGCGGGATGCACCCGGGCCGAGACGGCGGGGCCCTCCGGCGTGTCGACCAGCTCGCAGATCGCGAGCAGCTTGACGACTTTGCCCATCTCGCGCGCCGCGGCCACGTCGGTCGCCGAGACGTCGGTGATCCCCTCGCGGTGGACCTCCGCCGCGGTCACCCGCGTGTGGAAGGCGAGGCTGGCAAGGATCGCCGCCTTCGCGGCGGCGTCGAAGCCCTCGATGTCGGCCGTCGGGTCTGCCTCGGCGTAGCCCAGGGCCTGCGCCTCGTCGAGCGCCTCGGTGAACCCGGCACCGGTCGTGTCCATCCTGTCCAGGATGTAGTTGGTCGTGCCGTTGACGATGCCGAGCACCCGCCGGACCCGGTCACCGGCCAGTGACTCGCGCAGCGGGCGGATGATCGGGATGGCTCCCGCCACGGATGCCTCGAAGTAGAGGTCGCGGCCCGCCTTCTCCGCGGCGGCGAACAGGGTCGCGCCGTCCTCTGCCAGCAGAGCCTTGTTGGCGGTGACCACGGACGCGCCTTCCTCGAGCGCCGCGAGGATGAGCGATCGGGCCGGCTCGATCCCGCCGATGACCTCGACCACGATGTCGACGCCCGAGCGAACCAGGCCCTCGGCGTCGGTGGTGAGCAGATGGGAGGGAACGTCCGTGTCACGCTGAAGCTCGGGCCTGCGGACCGCGATGCCGACCAGCTCCAGTGGCGCTCCGACGCGGGCGGCCAGGTCGTCGGCCTGCTCCCGGAGCAGGCGCACCACTTGGCTGCCGACCGACCCGCAGCCGAGCAGGGCCACCTTGAGAGGCGGATTCACCGCTGTCCACCCATCCCTTCGCGCGTTTCTCGTCCGCCGACCATTCTGGCCCATCGGGCCGTTCTTGCCTCACGGTCCCACCGGTCGGCGCGGTGGGCCTCCCCGTCCCTCGGGTGCTGGAAGGTCCGCCTGGACCCCGGTGTCAGTGGCCAGCAGGTCGTCGAACGTCTCGCGGCGGATCAGCACGCGCGCCTCTCCCGCCTTCACCGCGACCACCGGCGGCCGGGTGGCGTGGTTGTAGTTGCTGGCCATGGACCGGCAGTAGGCCCCGGTGGCGGGAACCGCGACGAGGTCGCCGGGTCGGATGTCGCCGGGTAGGAACTCGTCCTTGACGACGATGTCGCCGGCCTCACAGTGGTTGCCGACGATCCTGACGAGCACCGGGTCGGCGTCGGAGCGTCGCGAGGCGAGTGTGGCGGAGTAGTCGACGTCGTACAGCGCGGTGCGGATGTTGTCGCTCATCCCGCCGTCGACCGATACGTACGTGCGGACCGCCCCCGCGTCGAGCTCGACCGGCTTGACCGTGCCCACCTCGTACACGGTGCACATGGCTGGACCGACGATGGCCCGACCGGGCTCGATCGACAACCGAGGAACCGCGACGCCGAGCGCGCTGCACTCGTGCTGGACGATCTCCCGCAGGCCGGCGGCAAGCTGCTCGGGGGTCGAGGGGTCGTCCTGGCTGGTGTAGGCGATGCCGAAGCCTCCGCCCAGGTCGAGGTCGGGCAAGACGACGCCGAGCTCCTGGGCCACCTGGGCGTGCAGCCCGAGCACGCGACGGGCGGCGACCTCGAAGCCTCCGGTGTCGAAGATCTGGGAGCCGATGTGGCTGTGCAGGCCGGTGAGCTCCAGGAACGGGGTCTCCTTGACCCGACGCACTGCCTCCAGTGCCTCTCCCGCCGAGAGCGAGAAACCGAACTTCTGATCCTCGTGCGCCGTGGCGATGTACTCGTGGGTGTGCGCCTCCACACCGGCGGTGACGCGGACCATGACCCGGGCGACGCTCCCTGTCGCACGGGCGACCTCTCCCAGCCGCTCGATCTCCACGAACGAGTCGACGATGATCCGACCGACGTCCAGCTCGACGGCCTTCATCAGCTCCGCGAAGGACTTGTTGTTGCCGTGGTAGCCGATCCGGGCCATCGGGAACCCGGCGCGTTCGGCCACCACGAGCTCGCCGGCCGAGGCGACGTCGAGGTTGAGCCCCTCCTGCTCCACCCACCGGGCGACCTCCGTCGAGATGAAGGCCTTGCCTGCGTAGAAGACGTCGAACTCTGCGAACGCGTCGCGGAAGGCCCGGGCACGCGCGCGGAAGTCGTCCTCATCGAGCACGTACGCAGGACTGCCGTGGTCTTTGACCAGGTCCCGGAGGTCCACCCCTCCGACGACGAGCGCCCCCACCGCGTTCTTGGTCGCCGACATCGGCCACAGCGCGGGGTCGATCGCGTTGACGTCCTCGGGTGGTCGGAGCCAGGCAGGACCACGGGCGCTGATGTCCGCGTGCAGCGCTCCGGCCTCGTGCGCCCTCATGTCACATCCGCTCCGGCGCGCTCACACCGAGCAGTCGCAACCCGTTGGCGATGACCACGCGGGTGGCGTCGACGAGCAGCAGTCGCGCCCGGTGCAGGTCGCCGGGCTCTTCGTCTCCCTGCGGCAGCACCCGGCAGGAGTCGTAGAACTTGTGGAACGCCGCCGCGGTCTCCTCCAGGTAGCGGGCGACGCGGTGCGGCTCCCGCAGCTGCGCGGCCGACGCGACGATCCGGGGGAACTCCGCCAGTGCACGCAGCAGGTCCCCCTCCTTCTCGTGGTCGAGCAACGCGGGGTCGAAGTCGCCCTGCGCTGCGGGGGCGATGCCGAGGTCGCCCGCGTTGCGCAGGATCGAGGCGAGACGGGCATGGGCGTACTGGACGTAGAAGACCGGGTTGTCGTTGGACTTCCTGGCCCACAGCTCCAGGTCGATGTCGATGGTGCTGTCGGTGGTGTAGCGGGCCAACGCATAGCGGGCGGCGTCCTTGCCGATGGCCTCGACCAGATCGTCGAGGGTGATGACCGTGCCCGCCCGCTTCGACATGCGCAGCGGCTCACCGTCGGCCAGGAGGTTGACCATCTGGCCGATGAGGATCTCGAGGTTCTCCCCCGGCTTGTCCCCGAAAGCCGCGCACATCGCCATCATGCGGCCGACATAGCCGTGATGGTCGGCCCCCAGCATGATCAGGCAGCGGTCGAAGCCGCGCTCCCGCTTGTCGAGGTAGTAGGCGAGGTCCCCGGAGAGATAGGCGCCGGTCCCGTCGGACTTGATGATCACCCGGTCCTTGTCGTCGCCGAACTGCTCACTGCGCAGCCACACCGCACCGTCACGCTCGTAGGTGTTGCCGAGCTCGGTGAGACGGTCGACCGCATGCCGGACGGCCCCGGACTCGATGGAGGTCGTTCTCGTGGAAGTACACGTCGAAGTCGACCCCGAAGTCGTGCAGCGTCTCCTTGATCTCGTTGAACATCATGTCCACGCCGAGGGCGCGGAAGCGCTCCTGCGCCTCCTTCTCAGGGAGAGAGAGGACGTCCGGTTCCTTCTCCATGACGGCCCTGGCGATGTCCACGATGTACTGCCCCCCGTAGCCGTCCTCGGGGGTGGGCAGCCCCTTCGCGCTCGCGAGCAAGGACCGTGCAAACCGGTCGATCTGCGCGCCGTGGTCGTTGAAGTAGTACTCGCGGTGCACCTCCGCCCCGCACAGAGCGAAGATCCGGCCGAGCGCATCCCCGACTGCTGCCCACCGGGTGCCGCCGAGGTGGATCGGACCGGTGGGGTTCGCGGACACGAACTCGAGGTTGATCCGCTCGCCGGACAGGAGGTCGGAGGACCCGTACGACGCGCCCGCCGCCACGACGTCGGCCGCGAGCTGCCCCTGGGCAGCCGCGTCGACGGTGATGTTGAGGAAGCCGGGCCCGGCGATGTCGACCCCGCTGACGCCGTCGGTCTCCCGCAGGCCGGCCGCCACCAGCTCCGCGAGCTGCCGCGGGTTCATCCCCGCGGGCTTCGCCAGCTGGAGTGCCACGTTGGTCGCGTAGTCGCCGTGATCCTTGTTCTTGGGCCGCTCGACCACGACCTCCTCGGGGACCTGGACCGACGCAGCCAGGTCGCCGCGCGTCACGAGGTCCGACAGGACGGCGCGGATCGTCGACGAGAGCTGCTCCGGGGTCACCCGCACAGGGTATCGGCGGAGGCCTGCTCGTCTCGCCCGGGTTTACGGTCCTGGACAGGCCTGGATGACCGGAGCAATTTCGGTCCGGGCCCGGAGGTCGGTACGCTGTGGCCGCACCTGTGAGCCCCCGTAGCTCAGGGGATAGAGCACCGCCCTCCGGAGGCGGGTGCGTAGGTTCGAATCCTACCGGGGGCGCAGCGAGGTCAACGGAGCAAGCGAGCTTGCTCCGTTGCGCCGAGCAAGCCCTCGGTCGAGGAGCGCATGCGACGAGCACCGGGGGCGCGAGCGAGGCCATGAGAGCAAGCGCGCTTGCTCTCATGCGCCGACCAAGCCCTCGGTCGAGGAGCGCGCGAGGAGCACCGGGGTCGCTCCCGGGCACCAGGCCCACCCGCGCGACGGGCGGACCTCCTAGTCTGTGGCCGTGGCGATGCCTCGACCCGTTCTCGCGTCAGCGGCCGCGCTGGGCGCCTGCGTCGTCCTGATCGCGGTCGCGTGGACGGCCTCGACCGGTGTCGGGCCGCTCGCAAGCGGCGAGCGCCCGGTCCACTTCCCCGCCCTGTCCCCGTCCGCCTCCAGCCAAGCAACTCCGGGAGCGACTCCGACCGTCCCCAAGCCCCCACCTCCGACGACCGGGGACGGCCCGGATCTCACCTGGGTCGGCAGGACCGTCGAGATCGTCTCCCTGCTCGCACTTGTGTCCCTGATCGGATCACTGGTGTGGATCGGTCTGTCGGGCCGTTTCTCCCGGAGGATCAGAAAGCGACGGGAACGGGTGCGGTTCGAGGTCTCTCCGGAGGCCTTCGCGCTCGGGGAGGAGCTCGCCGCGGCCCGCGAGACCCACCTCACCCGGCTGTCCGAGGGCAGCCCCCGCAACGGGATCGTCCAGTCCTGGATGGCCTTCGAGGACGCCGCGACCGCAGTGGGCCTTCCCCCACGTCTGGCGGAGACGGCGACCGAGTTCCTGACCAGGATCCTGAATCAGCTCCAGATCTCCCCGGAGCCCGGCGTGCGGCTCGCGCAGCTCTACCACGTGGCCCGGTTCTCCTCGCACGAGCTCAGCGAAGCCGATCGGTCCGCGGCACGGCAGGCACTGCTGGACCTGCACCGTCAGCTCGCGGCCCGACCGGGAGCCGGCCGTACGGAGGCACGCACATGACGAGGCGGGGCCTGCTGGCCCGGGTCACGCTGGCCGTGGTCCTGGCCGCGGCCGTCAACCTGACTCTGGAGCTGACCACACAGCGCCACGACTACGTGCTCGTCACCTTGATCGTGTTCGCGGTCACGGCCGTGGTCGAGCTGGTGGCGAGCGCAGTATCGGTGACCGCACCGATCACGTGGCGAACCGCGCGGCCGACCGAAGCGGCTGCCCCGACGACCGAGGGCACGCTGGCGCGCTACCAGCGCCTCCTGGAGCGGCAGCGCGTCTCCCGGGATCCCGACGACAGCCTCCAGCGCCAGCTTCTCGCCCTGGCCGAGCGGCGCCTGCAGCAACGTCACGGACTCACCCCCGACACCGATCCCGACGAGGTGGAGCTCCGGCTGGGCCCGATTCTCGGGGACCTGCTCGTGTCACCCCGACTGACTCCCCACCAGGTCAACCGCATCATCGACAGGATCGAGGAACTGTGAACGCAACCAACCCCGACGTGGCACGGGCCGGCCAACTCGCCGGGCGCGTCCTCGACCAGATCTGCCAGGTCGTGGTCGGCAAGCGCGAGCCGCTGACGCTGGTGATGGCGGGGATCCTGGCCGGCGGCCACGTGCTGCTGGAGGACTTCCCAGGGCTGGGCAAGACGCTGGCGGCCCGGAGCATCGCACAGAGCCTCGGCCTGGACTTCAAGCGCGCACAGTTCACTCCCGACCTGCTGCCCTCCGACCTGACCGGGGCCTTCATGTACGACCAGTCCGCCGGCGAGTTCGTGTTCCGCCCCGGACCCCTCTTCTGCGGACTCCTCCTCGCCGACGAGATCAACCGGACCCCGCCCAAGACCCAGGCAGCGCTGCTCGAGGCGATGCAGGAGAGGCAGACCACCGTCGAGGGCACCACCTTCCCGCTGACACCGCCCTTCCACGTCCTCGCGACGGCGAACCCGGTCGAGTACGAAGGCACCTATCCGCTGCCGGAGGCGCAATTGGACCGGTTCCTCATGCGGGTCACGTTCGGTTACCCGTCCAACTCCGACGAGTGGGGTCTGATCCAGAACCGGCTGGAACGGCGACAGGAGGAGGTTGTCCTCCCCGCCGTGACGGATGCCTCCGGCCTGCTGTCGATGCAGGCCGCGGTCGAGTCGGTCGAGGTCGACCCCGCTGTCGTTCGCTACTGCGTGTCGATCGTGGAGGCGACGCGCAGGCACGACCAGGTGCTGATCGGCGCCTCACCCCGCGGATCGCTCGGCCTGGTGCTGAGCGCCCGTGCGCTCGCCGTGCTGAAGGGCCGGGACTTCGTCCTCCCCGAGGACGTGAAAGCAGTGTCCAGGGCAGTGTTGGCCCACCGGATCACCGTGAAGCCCGAGCTCTGGATGAGCAACGTGAGCGGATCCTCCGTGGTCGACTCCGTCCTCGACCGCGTGCCGACGCCGACACCGGGCGAACGCGCAACCACGCCCCGCTGATGAACGGCACCCTGACACCGGCGAGCTGGCGCCCGACTGGCGCCCTGGTCCGCGCCGCCCTGGTCGGGCCGGTCCTCGGCCTGGCCGGCGTGCTCGCCGGGCGTCCCGCCCTCGTGGTGCTCGCGGCGCCGTTCGCCGTGTTCTTCCTCGTCGCAGCACTGCGGCGGCCGGTCGACTCCCCGCAGGTCACGACTGCGGTGCAGCACCGCGCGGTGGCCGAGGGCGACGCCACCGTGCTCCTCACCGAGGTCACCGGTGAGGGCATCGAGCAGATGACCCAGCTCGTGACGCCGGCGGCGTACACGGCGCTGCAGCCGTCCAGCGGAGCGACGTCGACATCGAAGCCCGCCCCCAGCGGGACGCTGGCGGTTCACTTCGGGGTCAGCCAGAGGCGGTGGGGGGCCCGCTCCGTGGGTGACGGACTGGTGGCGGTGACGAGTCGGTGGGGCGGGTACATGTGGGGGCCGGCCCCGGTCGTCGGTTCACGTGTCATCACCCTGCCCTCGCCGTTGCCGTTCGACAGCCACGCCGAGACCCCACGCCCGACCGGGCTGGTGGGTGCGAACCGCGGGAACCGCGACGGGGAGGGGACAGAGTTCTCCGGGATCAGGGAGTTCAAGGCGGGAGACCGACTCCGCCGGATCCACTGGCGATCCTCGCTGCGGACCGGACGGCTGCACACGATCACCACCACCGCCGAGCAGGACAGCGAGGTCCTCCTGCTCGTCGACGCGCTGGCCGTGCTCGGGGAGAGCGGCGGGATCGACGGAGCGTCGAGCAGTCTGGATACCGCCGTTCGCGCCGCCGCAGCGCTCTCCGACCACCACCTGCGGATCGGCAACCGCGTCGGCCTCAGGGTGATGGGCGGAACGCGACAGGTGCTGCGCCCGGCGGCCGGCTCACGGCACCAGCGCAGGGTCCAGGAGATTCTCGCCCGCGTCGCCGCCGGCCCCTGGGAGCAAGCCCCCCAGCGGCTCCGTCTGGGTGTGGGGGCCGGCACGACCGTCGTCGCCCTGTCCCCCCTGCTCTCGCCGCTCCTCATCACGGCGCTGGTGGACCTGGCGAACCGCGGTCTGCCCGTCGTCGCCATCGACACGCTGCCCGCCCGGCCCGGGGCGGGCCGTCGCCCGGACGCCGAGGAGGAGGTCGCCTGGCGGCTCAGGCTCGTCGAGCGCGAGCTCGAGCTGGTGGCACTGGCACGGACCGGGATCCCTGTCGTGGCCTGGCGCGGGCCGGGCACGCTCGACGAGGTCCTGCACCGGCTCGCTCGTCGTGGTCAGGTGCCGAGGGCGGTGGTCAGATGAGCTTCGCAGACACCCTCGCCGGCCTCCGTCGCCCGGGTCTCCTGCACCCGGCCCAGATGCTGCTGCGCACCGGAGTCGTGGTGGCGAGCATGGCCGCGGTGCTGGCCGCCCGGCCGGTGGGTCATGTCCCGACCTGGGTGGAGGTGGGGGTCGCCCTGGTCGCACTGATAGCGGCGGCGAGCCCTGGGTCGATGGCGGGGCTGGCCCTGATGCTGCTGATCGGGGAGCCGTGGCTGGCGCAGTCGCCCGAGGCGCGGAAGCAGCCCCTGGCTGCTCGCCACCGTCGGCGGGGCGGTGATCGCCCATCTCTGCCTGCTCCTCGCGGCCCAGGGGCCGGCCTCGGCCGCACCCGACATCCGACAGCTCGGGGTCTGGGCGGGGCGGGGTGCCCTCCTCTGGTGCGCTGCCGCACTGGTGTGGGCAGGTTCGCGGCTCCTCGAGACCACACCTGCTCCTTCGACCGTGGCCGTCACCGTGCTCGCTCTCCTCCTGATGGCGATGGTCGGGACGGGTCGATGGATCAGCAGGCGTAGTTGATCTTCGCGTCGTTCATGGTGTCCTGGGCGAAGCGGTGCGCCTCCGCGACGTCGGGGTGCACCACGCTCGCCGTACCGACCATGCCGGTGGTGCCGTTCAACACGCACATCTTGGCCTTCTTCGGGTTGGCCAGGCTGACCAGCTGGGCGAGCCGGTAGACGTCGACCGGCGACAGGTGATCCAGGTACAGGTCGTTCATCCCGGCAAGGATCGCCTTCTCCATGAACCCCGGCTGGTCCTGCCGCTTCAGCACCTGCTTGAGGATCCCGAGAAGGACGAGGTTCTGATCCATCGACCGGTCGAAGTCACCGCGGGGCAGTCCGTGCCTCGAGCGCGAGAACCGCAGCGCGTTCAGGGGGTCCAGGACGTTCTTGCCCTCCTTGAAGCTGGCGTGGAGATACGGGTCGGTCCAGGTGTGCGTCGACTTGACGGTGATGTTCCCGATTGCGCCGATGAGGTCCCGGAAGCCCGAGAAGCTCGTGACGAACACGTAGTCCGGGGTGATGCCGACCAGGTTCGCGACAGCCTTGGCCATCAGCTGCGGGCCCCCGTAGACCATCGAGGCGTTGATCTTCGTGGTGCAGCACCCGGGGATCTGGACCCAGGAGTCCCGCGGAATGCCCAGGGCGGCGATGCTCCCGGTCTTGATGTTGATCCCGACGAGGTGGATCGCGTCGGCGCGCGTGCCGGTGAACGTCTCGCCAGGTCGTGCGTCCGAGCCGAGGAACAGGATCCAGATCACGTTGGCGCTGTGGGCGACGGCTTCGGCGGTGTTGACCTTCACCAGGTAGGCGTCCGGCGTGGAGACCTGGGAGTTGGGTACCGCGAGCGCCGTGAACACCAGCACGATCGCCAGGCCGGCGACGCGCCGCAGGGAGACAAGCTTCTTCCTCACTGTCCACTACCTCCAGACGTGGTGCCCGCAGTGGCGGCCACAGGGGTGACGTCCGGCGCGGCGAGGTCGTACCCGAAGATCTGCCAACCGTCCGACTCGAGCGCGAGCAGGATCCGGCCCTTCACCGTCACCGTCACCGGTGCCGTCGAAGCGCTGGACGACGAGGTGGGCGACGGCTCGGTGGCGGTCGCGGTGCCGGTGAGGTCCGGGGGAAGGCTGGAGACCTGGAAGGTCCACGTCACCTTGGCCGTTCCTCCGACCGGCTTCTTCTTGAAAGCGAGCAGCGACACCTTCGCCGTGAGCGTGCCGGAGTCGACGCTGACGCTCTGGGTGGCCCACTGCCCGCCCGCGATCACGCTCGCATCCTTGGTCGCGTCCTTGACCAGGTTGGGATCCATCAGCGCGAACGCGGTCGAGAAGTCGCTTCGCGGGTAGATGCCCGAGATAGGCGTCCGACACGTAACGGGTCAGCAGCTCGTCGATCTGCCGCTGAGCCTGGTTCTTCTTCTTCGCGGGCAGTGGCCCCGCGACCTTGACGACCTTGGTCGTGAGCGGGATCTCACCGAGGGTCACAGGCGCCTCGGTGGCCTGCTCGACCAGCGTCGGGGTCGTGGACCCCGGGCTCTGCCGGAAGAACACATAGCCGAGGGCACCCACCGCTGCCAGCACGACGACCACCGTGAGGACCACGAGGGAGACGCGCAGCCAGTTGACGCGAGCTCGAGGGGGCATGGGCACATCCAATAACGTCAGACGAGGCAGGTGGCGCACACCACGCCGACTGCTTTGGCGGCGAGGTCCGAAAGTGAGGATAACCGGGCTAGCCTGGACCCGTTCCCCCGCCCATGCAGGAAAGAGGCGACGTGCCCGACCCGGCTCCTCACCAGAAAGCCGACGACCCCCTGGCCGAATTCGGGGCCAACGAGTGGCTGATCGACGAGATGTACGACCGCTACCGCCAGGACCCCTCGAGCGTGGACCAGGCCTGGGTCGACTTCTTCAAGTCCCACCACCCCAACGGCCAGACCGCGACGCCCGGCACGGGGACGCCGGCCCAGGAGCCGGTCCAGGAGCCGGCCACGAGCGCGCAACGCCCGGCCGCACCGGCACCGGCCGCACCTTCTCCGGCCGCCCCGCCGCCCTCGTCGACTCCTGAACCGGCAAGACCGCCGGCCCCCGCCTCTCCCGTGCCCAAGGAGCGGCCCGACACCGAGCCGGCCAGAGCCAGTGACGCTCCGGAGCTCGTCACGTTGCGCGGAGCGGCAGCGCGCACGGTCGCCAACATGGACGCGAGCCTCGTGGTCCCGACCGCGACCAGCGTCCGCTCCATCCCGGTCAAGCTCCTCTGGGACAACAGGATCGTGATCAACAACCACCTCGCCCGCGCGCGCGGCGGGAAGGTGTCGTTCACCCACGTCATCGGGTGGGCGATGGTCAAGGCGCTCACGTCGATGCCGGAGATGAACTACGGGTTCGACATCGTCGACGGCAAGCCCACCCTGATCGAGCCCGCCCACATCAACCTCGGGCTGGCCATCGACCTCCCCAAGCCCGACGGCTCGCGACAGCTCCTGGTGCCGTCGATCAAGGCAGCGGAGTCGATGGACTTCGTGGCGTTCTGGACGGCGTACGAGGACCTCGTCCGCAAGGCCCGCGACGGGAAGCTGGAGGTCTCCGACTTCCAGGGCACGTCCATCTCCCTGACCAACCCCGGGACGATCGGCACCAACCACTCGGTCCCGAGGCTCATGAAGGGTCAGGGCTGCATCATCGGCGTCGGGTCGATGGACTACCCGCCCGAGTACCAGGGTGCGTCCGAGGAGATCATCACCCGCAACGCGGTCAGCAAGATCATGACCCTGACCTCGACGTACGACCACCGGGTCATCCAGGGCGCTCAGTCCGGGGAGTTCCTCAAGCGGATCCACGGGCTCCTGCTGGGGGAAGACGGCTTCTACGACGAGATCTTCGGGGCGCTGAGGGTCCCCTACGAGCCGATCCGGTGGGCCCGCGACATCGCGACCTCGCACGACGACGACGTCACCAAGCAGGCCCGCATCCTGGAGTTGGTGCACGCCTACCGGGTGCGGGGCCACATGATGGCCGACACCGACCCGTTGGAGTATCGCCAGCGCAGCCACCCCGATCTGGACGTCGAGTCGCACGGCCTGACCCTGTGGGACCTGGACCGCGAGTTCGCCACCGGCTCGTTCGGCCCGTCGGCACGGCCGTTCATGAAGCTCCGCGACATCCTCGGCATCCTCCGCGACTCGTACTGCCGGACGGTGGGCATCGAGTACATGCACATCCAGGACCCGGAGCAGCGGGCCTGGATCCAGGAGCGCGTCGAGCTGCCGCACCAGAAGCCGCCCCGCGAGGAGCAGTTCCGGATCCTCAAGAAGCTGAACCAGGCGGAGGCGTTCGAGACCTTCCTGCAGACCAAGTTCGTCGGGCAGAAGCGGTTCAGCCTGGAAGGCGCGGAGACGACGATCCCCCTGATCGACGAGCTCTGCCAGAACGCCGCCGAGAACGGCCTCGACGAGGTGTGCATCGGCATGGCCCACCGGGGCCGGCTCAACGTTCTCGCCAACATCGTCGGGAAGAGCTACGGACAGATCTTCCGTGAGTTCGAGGGCAACATCGACCCGCGGACGGTTCAGGGCTCCGGAGACGTGAAGTACCACCTCGGCGCGGATGGCGAGTTCACCGCCGAGAGCGGGTCCCGGATCAAGGTGTCGGTCGCCGCGAACCCGTCTCACCTCGAGGCGGTCGACCCGGTGCTCGAGGGGATCGCGCGCGCCAAGCAGGACGTCCTGGAGAAGGGCCTGCTCTTCCCGGTGCTCCCGCTGCTCGTCCACGGCGACGCCGCCTTCGCCGGGCAGGGAGTGGTCGCGGAGACCCTGAACCTGTCGCAGCTCCGGGGCTACCGGACCGGCGGCACCATCCATGTCGTCGTCAACAACCAGGTCGGCTTCACGACCTCACCGGCCTCGTCGCGCTCCTCGCTGTACTCCACCGACGTGGCGCGCATGGTCCAGGCACCGATCTTCCACGTGAACGGCGACGATCCCGAGGCCTGCATCCGGGTGTCCCGTCTCGCCTTCGAGTACCGGCAGGCTTTCAAGACCGATGTGGTCATCGACCTGGTCTGCTACCGACGGCGTGGCCACAACGAGGGGGATGACCCGTCGTACACGCAACCCCTCATGTACGACCTCATCGAGGCGAAGCGTTCGGTCCGCAAGCTCTACACGGAGTCGCTGATCGGTCGCGGGGACATCACCATCGAGGAGGCCGAGCAGGTCATCCGGGACTACCAGCAGCAACTGGAGCGCGTCTTCGCCGAGGTCCGTGAGGCCGACGAGGCGCCAGACTCCTGGACAACCGTCCCGGCCTACCCGGGCAAGCCGAGCACCGCGACGACCACCGCAATCAGCCAGGAGACGATGAAGCGGATCGCCGACGCGTACCTCGACGTTCCCGAGGGCTTCACGGTGCACCCCAAGGTCCTTCCGCAACTGCAGCGCCGTGCTGCGAGCATCCTCGAAGGCCCGATCGACTGGGGCACCGGGGAGATCCTTGCCCTCGGCGCGCTGTTGCTCGAGGGACGCCCGGTCCGGCTGGCGGGTCAGGACTCCCGCCGCGGCACCTTCGTCCAGCGGTTCGCGACCATCATCGACCGCACAGACGCCAGTGAGTGGACGCCCCTGTCCCGGCTGAGCGAGGACCAGGCCCAGTTCTACGTCTACGACTCGCTGCTGTCGGAGTACGCCGCCATGGGCTTCGAGTACGGCTACTCCGTGGCCCGCCCTGAGGCACTGGTCCTGTGGGAGGCGCAGTTCGGCGACTTCGCGAACGGCGCCCAGACCATCATCGACGAGTTCATCACCTCGGGACGGACCAAGTGGGGCCAGGAGTCCGGCGTGGTGCTGCTGCTCCCCCACGGCTACGAAGGGCAGGGGCCAGACCACTCCTCCGCGCGGATCGAGCGGTTCCTGACGCTCGCAGCCGACGAGGCATTCGTCATCGCTCAGCCGTCGACACCGGCCAGCAACTTCCACCTGCTCCGCCAGCACTCGCTCGGGGAACAGCACCGTCCGCTGATCGTCTTCACCCCGAAGTCGATGCTCAAGCGCAAGGACGCCGCTTCGATGCCCGCGGACTTCACGTCCGACACCTTCCGGCCGGTGATCGGCGACGAGCAGGTCTCGGCCGAGTCGGTGGAGCGAGTCGTCATGTGCAGCGGGCGGATCACCTGGGACCTGATGGCGGAGCGCACCCGTGTCCAGGGAGAGACCCCGACCACCGCGGTCGTACGGGTGGAGCAGCTCTACCCGCGCCCGATCGCGGAGATCAAAGCCGAGCTGGAGCGCTATCCCCGACTTCGCGAGGTCGTGTGGGTGCAAGACGAGCCCGAGAACATGGGCGCCTGGCCCCACTACGGGCTCAAGGTCGCACCCGAGCTCGATGTGCCGATGCGTGTGGTGTCTCGCCCCGAGTCGACGTCCCCCGCTGTCGGGCAGCACAGCCGCCACGTCACCGAGCAGAAGGCGATCCTCGAAGCCGCGTTCCGCTGATGTACTTCACCGATCGTGGCATCGAGGAGCTCGTCTCCCGACGCGGCACCGAGGAGGTGACCCTGGAGTGGGTCGCCGACCGTCTCCAGGAGTTCGTCGACATCAACCCTGAGTTCGAGGTCCCTGTCGAGCGCCTGGCCACCTGGCTCGCCCGCCTCGACGACCCGGACTGATCCGCCGACCCGTCAAGAATGGGGATTCCTGGGCGGCGTGTCGTCGCAAACCTGACGGCTCGGGCCCCGGATCACCGGGCACGCCTCAGGCTCAGCAGTCGGTTCTGGACCGTCCCTGCGTAGAAGTCATCCCGGGTGAACACCTCGACTTTCCATCCAAGCTCAGCCAGCCAGGCCCTGCGCTCACGGTCGTGGTGCACCTGATCCGGTGAGGAGTGCCAATCACGGCCGTCGTACTCGGCTGCGATCTTCGATTCCGGATCGCAGATGTCCAGGTAACCAATCCGCCCCTTGCCGCTCACGGGGTGCTGCAGGACAGGTGAGGGCAGCCCGGCGTCCGTCCAGGCGAGACGCAGCCGGCTTTCCCCCGGGGATTCCGCGAGGGGAGAAACAAGGGGCACCAGGTGACGCAGCTGGATGACTCCCCGGAACCCGCGGAACCTGCCGGTCTCCGCGGAAAGGTGCCGTGACTCGAACCCGCCCACGCGAGCGAGTCCATCCATCGCCGCCAAGGCTCGCTCGCGGGGCAGGCGGCGCCCAAGATCCAGGGCGGTCCGCAACGGTGTGGTGAGCTCGAGGCGCCCCCGCCGCACGGTGTCTTCCGGAAGCAGCTGGCGCTCCCCACCGCTGCAGCCGGCACGGCGGATGCGGGCGGCGCCGGCCCTCCGGAACACGTTCAGGGGCGGCGGGACGATCGCGTCCCAGGGGCCGAACGTGTCGACCTGGTGCAGCCAGGCAGCTGTGTGATCGACGGCGACCGAGTCGGAAGGCAGCACCAGGGCGAGAGCAGCCATCCGCACCGCTGGGGAGTCGTCGGCCGCACTGTCGACGTACACACCCTGGAACAACCGGCGCAAGGAGCCGTCGCGGACCAACCGGCGAAGCAGGTCGCGGCTGACTCCGCACCGGAGAGCGCTCGCGGTGGTGAACGGCGCACTCGCCGTGAGGCCGTGGGCCCGCAGCTCCTCGATCTCGATCCGGGTCGGACTGTCCATCGCGCAACCCTGCGGCACGAGCGCCGCTGAGCGCGGGGTCGATCCACAGGGCGACGTCGAGCCGTCAACTCCGCCGCGACACGCCGTTCAAAGTGGCCCCATTCTTGACGGGTCAGCGGGTGAAGACGATCTTGCCGAAGAGGTCGCCGGCGGCCATCTGGGCGAATCCTTCACGAGCCTGCTCCATCGGGAGGGTGCTGTCGATGACGGGGCGGACTCCGCTGGCGTCGAGGAAGTCCATCAGCTGTGTCAGCTCCCCCCGCGTGCCCATCGTGGAGCCGATCACCTCGAGCTGCAGGAAGAAGATCCGGTTGAGCCCGGCGTCGTCCAGCTGACGGCCGCTGGTCGCCCCGGAGGTGACCAGCCGCCCGCCGGGTCGCAGCGAGCGGACCGAGTGCGACCAGGTCGCCCTCCCGACCGTCTCCATCACCGCGTCGACCTTGCGCGGGAGCCTCGCATTGCTCTCGAAGGCCTCGTGGGCGCCCAGCTCCACTGCCCTCTGCCGACGCGTCTCGTCCCGGCTGGTGGCGAGCACACGGGCGCCGGCCGCCCGGGCCAGCACGATGAGCGCCGTCGCCACTCCGCCTCCCGCGCCCTGCACCAGGACCGTCTCTCCTGGGCGCACCCGACCGCGCACGAACAGCATCCGATAGGCGGTGAGCCAGGCCGTCGGCAGGCAGGCCGCCTCCTCGAACGACAAGGTCGCGGGCTTGGCCACCAGGTTGGCACGCGGCACCGCGACCCAGTCGGCGAACGCTCCCTGGTGCCGCTCGCTGAGCAGACTGCGCTGCGGGTCGAGCGTCTCGTCGCCCGACCAGTCCGGCGAGCCGATCACGGCGTGCACGACAACGTCGTTGCCGTCATCGTCGACGCCGCTTGCATCGCAGCCCAGGATCATCGGAAGCGACCTCCCCTCGAGGCCCACGCCCTTCAGCGACCACAGATCATGGTGGTTGAGCGCCGCGGCCTTGACCCGCACGCGCGTCCACCCGTCCGGCAGCTCCGGCTCGGGCCGCTCCCCCACGACCAGGCCCGAAAGAGGGTCCTCCGCGGACTGTGACTCCGCATAGACGGCGAACAAGTCTGGCTCCTCTCGACGACGAGCCAGTCTTGCACGGTGGCCCGTCGGGCGATCGCTACCGACCGATGCGCCGCGGCAGGCGGAACAGCACTCGGGCAACGACCGCGGAGTCCGCGATGACCCCGAACACGGTCGAGTCGAGCGCCCGTACGGCGCCGTTGTCACTCACCACGTACCAACCGTCACCGTCCCGACGGGCCACCCGCTTGACCCCGACGACTCCGTCCGGGAGCCGAAGCACCGCCAGACCGCCGACCCGAGGGGTGGCCCCATGGAGCACCACGAGCCGGTCGCCATCGACGAGGGTCGGCTCCATCGACGGTCCCCGGACAACGGCCAGACCGAAGCGTCGCATCGTGCTCCTCCTCCGGGACTCCCGAACACTCTCAGGGGGTGAAGGGTAGTGTCACAGGAGCACCCACCTAATCGTTCCTACAGGAAGGAACCTGCATGTTCGCGCGCTTGTTCGCTCCCACCCTCGAGGTCCACGCTCACTGCGACCTGCCGTGTGGTGTCTACGACCCGGCACAGGCACGGATCGAGGCCCAGTCGGTCAAGGCGATCATCGAGAAGGCCATCGCCAGCGACGACCACGACTTCAAGACTCGCTCCATCATCATCAAGGAGCAGCGCTCCCACCTGGTGAAGGAGCACCTCTGGGTGTTGTGGACCGACTACTTCAAGGCCCCGCACTTCGAGAAGTACCCGCAGCTGCACACGTTGTTCAACGAGGCCACGAAGCTCGCGGGCGCTGCCGGGACCAAGGGCTCGATGGACGTCGAGATCGCCGACCAGCTGCTCGCCAAGATCGACGAGATCGCCGAGATCTTCTGGGAGACCAAGAAGGCCTGATCGCCGACGGGGTCCCGTCGGTGCGCCCCTCCGGGCGCTCCGGCGGTGGCCACGGCCGTCTGCGGGCCGGCCGCCTGCTCAGTCCTGCGCCAGGGCGCGGATCGACGCCGGGTGGAAGACTCCCCCGATCACGACGAGGGCGGGCACAGTCAGGGCCACGGCCACGCCGGTGTTGCCCCAGGTGAACCCGACCATGATCTGGATGAGCTGGGCCAACATGATGGGCGCCCGTGCCCAGGAGTGCCGACGAGCGACCTTGAAGGAGACGAAGGCCAGGAAGCCGCCGTACACCACGAAGAAGGCGTCGGTCGAGGCCCCCATGACGGCTCGCTCCGCGGAGATCGAGGGGATCAGGACGATCCCGTAGACCATGAGGACGAGTCCCTCGATCGCCGATCAGACCCGCCGCCACGGCGAGCGGGATCGGGAGTCGGTCGGCTGGCTGCTCGGGCTCGCTCACGGATGGGAGCCTAGCGTGGGCCGGACGGGGGTGGCCGCGAGGCACGCGGTCGAAAATGAACGGACAACTGATAGGGTCATTTCGGCACCCATGTGACCGACACGATGCGACAGAGGGTTGAACCTCCACCGTCCCCCTGACACCATCGGAGAGGCCATGTGAACGGTCAAAGGCCGTCGCGTGCCATCAACCGTGCTCTCCCTCCACCCTGGAACGAGCCGGGCATTACGTCGCTCGTGAAACTCGTCACGAGCCTGAGTCAAGAAAGGGGACTCACCGTGGACTGGCGCCACCGCTCCGCATGCCTCGATGAGGACCCGGAGCTGTTCTTCCCGATCGGCAACACCGGACCGGCCATCCTCCAGATCGAGGAGGCGAAGAAGGTGTGCCGACGCTGTGAGGTGCGCGAGCAGTGCCTGGCCTGGGCCCTCGAAGCCGGCCAGGACCACGGTGTCTGGGGCGGGATGTCCGAGGACGAGCGGCGCGCTCTGAAGCGACGCAACGCCCGGGCCCGGATCCGCGCCCGCGTCTGACCCCCGGGCAGTCCCCGCTACCGCAGGGGCACGTCCACGGTGGCCCGCGTGCCACCGCCCGGGCACGGCCCCAGGGTGAACGTCCCCGCGAGGTCGGCATCCACCAGGGTTCGTACGATCGACAACCCGAGACTCGACGACTCCTCGAGGACGAACCCCGCCGGCAGTCCCGCCCCGTCGTCGTCGACGTCGATCCGGAGCCGGCCCTCGGTCCGCGTCACCCGCATGGTGAGATGTCCGGCGTCTCCGCCGAGCCCGTGCTCGATCGAGTTCTGCATCACCTCCACCAGAATCATCGCCAGTGCGGTCGCCATGTCTGCCGAGATCGTTCCGAACGAGCCCACGCGCGACGATGCGACCTCCCCACCAGCAGCGCTCAGGTCCCCGACCATGGCTCGCAGCTGGTCGGCGACGTCGTCGAACTCGACCTCGTCGGCGAAGCCCTGGCTCAGGGTCTCGTGCACGACCGCGATCGAGCCGACCCGCCGCACCGCCTCCTCCAGGGCTGCCTTGGCCTCCACGGAGGTGATCCGCCTCGACTGCAGCCGGAGCAGCGCCGCCACCGTCTGCAGGTTGTTCTTCACCCGGTGGTGGATTTCGCGAATCGTGGCGTCCTTCGTCGAGCAGCTCCCGGTCCCGGCGACGGATGTCGCTGAGGTCGCGCAGGAGCACGAGGGCTCCCGCCGGCTCTCCTTCCGGCCGGAGCGGGAGGCAGCGCATCACCACCACCGCCTGCCCGGTGTCCAGCTCGATGTCGCGTGCCACGCGCCCCCGCAGGACGGCGCTGATCGACTCCTCATCGGGCCGCCTGTCCGCGGGCACCAGCTCACGGACCGTCTCCGCGAGGTCGAGCCCGGTGAGATCGGCGGCCAGCCCGAGCCTGCGGAAGACGGTCAGCCCGTTCGGGCTGACGTAGACGACCCGGCCACCCGCGTCGATGCGGATCAGCCCGTCGCCGACGCGCGGGCTGTCGGCGTGGTCCGAGCGCTGCCCGTAGTACGGGAAATGGCCCTGGGCGATCATCCGGGTCAGATCCGCAGCGGCGTCCAGATAGGCGAGCTCCAGCCGCGACGGGGTCCGGATGCCCATCAGATTGGTGCTGCGGGCGATCACCCCGAGGACCCGGTCCTCACGCCGGACCGGGATCGCTTCCACCCTCACCGGCACCTCGTCGCGCCACTCCGGGTCCCCCTCGCGCGCGATTCGACCCTGGTCCATCGCCGCGTCGATCAGCGGCCTGCGGCCCCGTGGCACGAACCCCCCCACGAGGTCGTCGATGAAGGCGGTCGGGCCGGTGGTCGGGCGCATCTGGGCCCCCGCCCAGTACCCGTGACCTTCGCGGTCGGGGAGCCAGAGCACCAGGTCAGCGAACGAGAGGTCGGCGATGATCTGCCAGTCGGCTGTGAGCAGGTGCAGCCACTCCAGGTCGTCGTCCCCCAGATCGGTGTGGGCACGCACGACATCGTTGAGCGAGGGCACGCGCCCAGCGTAGGGCGTGAGCGGATCGAGCCGGTCCCGAGGCGACCCTCTGACCGCGGGCCGTCCATTCCGACCGGGCTCACCTCCCCGAGAGCGGCCGGCCGTGGAATCATCTCCCGCATGGACACGGGGTTCTGGGAGTCCGTCGCAGCAGACGGACGACGAGTACCCTCCGAGCGATCCGCTCTCGGACCTCACCATCGAGCTCACGCGGATGCTGGGCGACGTCGACCCCCACGTGCGCGAGGATCTGGCGGCTACGACTCTTGTGGAGTGGGTCGGCCAGGGGGTGTACGACGATCTCCTCACCGCCCTCGGAGACGGGATGACCGCGGGACTGGTCAGCGGGCTCGGCGAGGCCGGCACCGACACCGTCTTCCGCCGCAGCTACTCCGCCCTGGTGCTCGCGCACTGCATCGCCCGCGACAACCAGGAGCGGCTCGTGCCCGACGGGACCATCCACCGGTGGGGCGATGCCGCGATGAGCTGGCTGGTCCGGGAGCAGGACACCCGCGGCTTCGTCCCCGGGAGTGGCTGGGCCCGCGCCTGCCACCACGGCGCCCTCGCGCTCACCGCTCTCGCCGGCTCCCCGACGATGGGGATGCTCGAGCTGACCGTCCTGCTCGACGTGATCGCCGACCGGGTGACCCAACGCTCGCCGTTCCGGTATCTCCATGCGAGGAGGACGACGCCTTCGCCGCGGCGACGGTGACCGTCCTGCACCGCGAGCTGGTCGAGCTGAAGCTGCTCGACCCGTGGGTGGCGAGGATCGCCGACGCCGCCGGGTACCGGGGCGACGGCGACCCGTTCGAGCGCGCAGGGAACCCCCGCGCCTTCTTGCGAGCGCTGTACATCGCGCTCTCGCTCGACGCTCCCGGACCGGCGCTGCGGGGCGATCTGCTGCTGACCCTGATCAGCGCGCTGCGGGCCTCCACGCAGGCGCCCTGTGAGCAGCCGGCGGTAGCGTCATCCCATGGCTGACAACCTCCCTGAGGCGCGAACAGGGCACGGCGGCGACCACGCGGTGGCCGCGGCGGTCGAGCACGGAGCCGACACGATGTTCACCCTGTCCGGAGCCCACGTCTTCCCGATGTACGACGCGGGGGTGAAGGCGGATCCGCCACTGCGCCTGGTCGACGTACGCCACGAACAGACCGCCGTGTTCGCCGCCGAGGCCATGGGCAAGCTGACTCGCGTGCCCGGGCTCGCCGTGCTCACCGCCGGACCCGGTGTCACCAACGGTGTCAGCCCGATCACGCAGGCATACTTCAGCGGGTCGCCTCTCGTCGTCGTCGGCGGCCGGGCGCCCGACAGCCGCTGGGGCATGGGAAGCCTCCAGGAGCTCGACCAGCCACCGCTCCTGTCCTCGGTCACCAAGTCGGCGCGGACCGCGCACGCCGTCACGGAGATCGGGCCCCTGATCGGCGAGGCGTTCGCGGCGGCTCGCACCCCCCATCGCGGCCCTGCTTTCGTCGACGTCTCCATGGACGCCTTCTTCGACTCCGGCGAGCTCGGCCGCACGACATACACGCCGGCCGAGCCGGTCACGCCCGACCCGGAAGCGCTCGAGCTCGATCGGCGAGCTGCTCGCCGGGGCTCGCAGGCCACTCGTGGTGCTCGGGACCGACGTGTGGACCGACGGGGCCGAAGCGGCAGCGCTGCGCCTCGTCGAGACACTTGGGCGTTCCCGCCGTCACCAACGGGATGGGACGAGGGGTGATCCCCGGCGGGCATCCTCTCCTGATGACCAAGGCCCGTAGTCGGGCGTTCGGCACGTGTGACGTCGTCGTGGTGGTCGGGACTCCGTTGGACTTCCGGCTCGGCTACGGAGCGTTCGGAGGCAAGGACGGCGCGCCGGCGGCCCAGGTGGTCCACATCGCTGACTCCGCCGACCAGGTGGCGGGGCACGTGGAGCTCGCTGCGTCTGCGCATGGGGACCTGAGCGCCGCCCTCGACGGCTTGATCCGGGAGGTCATCCAGGTCGTCCACGCCCCGGACTGGAGCGGCTGGGTGGAGGAGCTTCAGCATGTCGTGGCCGCCGGCACCGAGCGGGACGCGGCCCTGCTCACCGCGACCGCGGACCCGATCCATCCGGCGCGCATCTACGGCGAGCTGCTCCCTCGACTGGCCGATGACGCCGTGGTCATCGGCGACGGTGGGGACTTCGTCTCCTTCGCGGGGAAGTTCGTCGAGCCCCGGCGACCCGGCGGCTGGCTCGACCCGGGTCCGTACGGCTGCCTCGGGGCGGGGCTCGGGGCGGCGATGGCGGCCCGTCTCGCCCGCCCGTCGTCACAGGTAGTGCTCCTGCTGGGCGACGGCGCGGCCGGCTTCTCGCTGATGGACGTCGACACCTTGGTCCGGCACAAGCTCCCGGTCGTCATGATCGTCGGCAACAACTCGGCCTGGGGGCTGGAGAAGGGCCCGATGCAGATGCTCTACGGGTACGACGTGCTGGCAGACCTGGCTCACCGGACGCGCTACGACCAGGTGGTGACGGCTCTCGGCGGTGGCGGGGAGGCCGTCACCGACCCCGCGGAGATCGGGCCGGCGCTCGACCGGGCCTTCGCCTCGGGCGTGCCCTACCTCGTCAACGTGATCACCGACGTGAACGCCGCCTACCCTCGCGCGACCTACGGGGTCTGATGGCGATCGAGTACCGACTCGCCCGCCCGGACGAGTACGCCGACGCGGCCGACGTCCTGATCGCGGCCTACGTCGCCGACGGGCTGATCCCCTCCGGCACCGGCTACGAGCGTCACCTCGCTGACGTCGCTGGCAGGGCCGCCGACTCGGAGGTGGTGGTCGCGGCCGAGGACGGCGTCGTCCTCGGCACGGTGACGTTCTGCCCCAATGGGTCGGGCTCGGCCGAGATCTCCTCGCCCGGGGAGGGCGAGTTCCGGATGCTGGGCGTGGCGCCCGGAGCCCGGGGTCGGGGCATCGGCGCGGGGCTGACGGCGTACTGCATCGAGCGTTCGCGGGCGCTGGGTTACACGGCGGTGATGCTGTCGACGGCTCCCCGCATGCGAGCGGCCCACCGGCTGTACGAGGGGCTGGGATTCGTGCGGGTGCCTGATCTGGACTGGTCACCCAACGATCAGGTCGATCTCCTCGCCTACCGCCTGGAGCTCAGCGTGTCAGCCGGCTGAGGAACCTGTCGCGGTCGACCGCCGCACGTGTCACCTCGCCCACGGCGAGCTCCCGGCCGGTGGCATCGTCGCGCGCCGTCACCTCGAACCGCAGCGTCCGCCCTTCCCGCCGGGTGAGATGTGCGACGACCCGCACCCGTGCACCCACCACGGACGCAGCAAGGTGATCGAGCACCACCCTGGTTCCCACCGTCGTCTCGCCGGGCGCCACCACGCCGACGACGGCCGCCTCGGTCAGGGTCGCCGCCTCGCACCACGCCACCAGGCGTGGGGTCGCCAGCACGGCCACGTCACCTGAACCCAACGCCTCTGCAGTGTCGGACTCCGTCACCTCGAACATGAGCTCTGCCATCTCACCATCCTGCCGACAATTGGCCTGGGAGCGCACGCTGCTGGCAGAATGGGTCGGTCCCAAGACGAGGAGTGATGATGGGGAAGACCGGCCGCAAGCGTCGCGCTCGCCGCAAGAAGGCAGCCAACCACGGCAAGCGCCCCAACGCCTGACGTACGAGTTGGGCCTGACGTGCACGAAGGACCCCGGCAGACGCCGGGGTCCTTCGTCGTTCAGGAGGTCTCGTCGGGGCGGAGGACGACCCGGGCCGCCCGCAGGTGGAGCAGGACCTTGTCGCGCAGCGCCTCGGGGGCGTGTTCCGAGCACGACCGAGCGACGATGGCCTTGACCGTCCGCTCCACGTCGTACTCGCCCAGGCACGGTCCGCACTCGTCGAGGTGCTGTTGGATGGCGTCGTGGTCGATCTCGTCGACCTCGTTGTCGATGAAGAAGATCATCCGGTCGATGGCGTCGGCACAGCCGGGCGTGCTGGTGCTCCTGCTCGCTCATGACACTTCCACCTCGTCGGCTCCACGGATCCCGCGTTCGCGGGCGTAGTCGGCCAGCATGTCTCGCAACTGCTTGCGGCCACGGTGCAACCGGGACATGACGGTTCCGATCGGGGTTCCCATGATCCCGGCGATCTCCTTGTAGGGGAAGCCTTCGACGTCCGCGAGGTAGACGGCAAGCCGGAAGTCCTCGGGGAGGGCCGCAAGCGCCTCCCGGACGTCCCCGTCGGGGATCCGCTCCAGGGCCTCCATCTCGGCCGACTTCAGCCCGACGGCACTGTGCGACTCGGCCCGGTGCAACTGCCAGTCCTCGACCTCTTCGCTGTGGGACTGGAGAGGCTCTCGTTGCTTGCGCCGGTAGCTGTTGATGAACGTGTTGGTCAGGATCCGGTACAGCCACGCCTTGAGGTTCGTCCCCTCCTTGAACTGGTGGAACGCAGCGAAGGCCTTGGCGAACGTCTCCTGCACCAGGTCCTCGGCGTCCTGGGGGTTGCGGGTCATCCGCATCGCGGCGGAGTACAGCTGGTCGAGGAAGGGCAGCGCGTCGCGCTCGAAGCGTTCGGCGCGCTGCTCGTCGGTCTCGGCGGTGGACACGGCGCCGTCTTCTCGGGAGTCAGACATCACCGACCAGCGTAGCGCTGCGTCCGGAGTTGCAAGGGCAGTCGTCACATGGGGAGCAACAACGAGGGCTCAGCGCTGATTCCCCGCGCTCGCCGCCCCCGGTCACGTCGTGGACGATGAACTCCAGGACGGCCTCCACGATGACGGCGAGCGCGTCGTCCTGATCGACGTCCCCGCGCTTGAGCACCCGCATGGCATGGTCGGCTCCCGGGACGACGGTCAGCTCGACGTTCTCGGGGAACTCCTCCGGTCGTCCCGAACACGTCCCGCTCTCCCTGTACGACGAGGGTGGGCACTCCGGCGGACTCCAGCTCGCTGAGACGAGTTGCCTCCGCCCTGCCCGGTGGGTGCAGCGGGAACGCGAGCGCGACCACGCCGACGGCGCCGCCACGCGCTGCGCCACCCGGCAGGCCGACCGGCGCTCCCGCGCTGCGACCGCCGACGAACCAGGGGCTTGCGTCGACCTCAGCGAGCCGACCAGGTCCTCCAGCGCCTCGTCCAGGGTCCGCGGAGCAGGTGCGATCGGGCGTCCGGCGACCCGCCAGGGCTGCTCGACCCTTACGCACGTGATCCCCTGTCGCGGCAGCTCCCGTGCCAGCGCTGCGAGCTCGAGGGCATCGGGGCCCCCCCGGCCCCGTGTCCGAGCACGAGAGTGGCCAGGCGCGGCGAGCGCGGTCGATGTGCAGCCGGCCGGGCCCGTGGCGGGTCTCGACTACGCGGACCTCGGTCACAGTGCCTCCACGAGACTCGGGACCGTTGTTGCGCACGTTGTTCACCGCCGTGCTCACGGGGTAGGCCTCCAGCCGCCCGGGGGCCGCGGGGACGAGCAGACCCAGCACCGTCTCGGCGTCGTCGTTGTCGGGGTCGAGCCAGGCGGCGTACGGTCCGGCTCGATGAGTAGCGGCATCCGGTCGTGGATCCGGCCCAGGTCGTCCTCGGCCTCGGTGGTGAGCACGGTGCAGGTCCAGCGGAAGCGCTCCGGGTCGTCCTCGGCCCTCGTCGGGTCGACCCAGATCTCGTAGAGCCCGGCCATCGCCAGCACCGACCCGTCCGCCGGGTGGATGTAGAACGGCTGCTTGACGGGCTTGCCCTTGGCGTCGACCTGCTCGGTGACGTACCACTCGTAGTACCCGTCGGCCGGCAGTAGACACCGCCGCGACCGGGCCGCGCGGCGATAGGCGGGCTTGTCGAGCACCGACTCACGCCGCGCGTTGATCATCCGGTTCCCGATCGACGGGTCCTTCGCCCAGGAGGGACAAGCCCCCACCGCAGTGTCCGCAGCTGCCGCTCGCGGGCATGGTCGGCGGTGCTGCGGGCGTTCGAGGACCGCGTACACGTCCTGGGTCGGCGCGACGTTGTAGTTCGCGCCCAGGTCGCGGGACACGTGGGTGGCTGTCGACCTCGAACTCCTCCACGAGGTCCTCCGGGCGACGGCTCGACGCATAGCGACCGCACATGGCCCAGTTCTACCAGGGGGGATCCCCCGAGCGCCGGAGGGACGGTCAGCGGGCGAGCTCGTCCAGGAGCCGGCCGGCCAGCTCGGTCGAGGGACGGCAGCCCCTCGATCCACACCCGGGGGTTGCCGCACGGAAGCCGCAGCTCGCCGAGCAGGCCACGCAACAGCGAGACCGAAGCGCCCAGCGCCGCGTGCCGCGCGACCAGGGCTGCGACCCAGCCGGGGCCGAGCGCCGCGATCGCCTCGTCACCGCTGTAGACGGTCCGGACCGCTTCTCCGACGCGGGAATGCCACAGCAGCCGCTCGAAGTGCTGCGCGCCACGGCCGTCGATCTCGGGGAGCTCCACGAGGACCAGCGCTGAGCTGTCCCCGACGTGGTCGCCGCGACGTTGCGCCGCGCGGTACACGTCGTCCAGACGGCTACGCAGGTGCGGTTGGCTCGAGAGGCCGGTGATCGGGTCTTCGCACGAGAGCTCGTGCAGGAACTGCAGGGTGCTGTCGCTCCAGGCCACAGCCAGCGCCTCGGCCGCACCGAAATCGGGCTCGCCGCTCTTCATCAGTCGGTAGGTCTCCCGCAGCCCCGACAGCGTCTCGCCGAGGGACACACCCTCGTGTACGGCGGTCCGGCCGCGCTCGGCACAGCGCGGGAGCGGGGTCCGCCCCGACCGCCAGAGCCTCCGCCACCGCCTCGAAGCCGGACGGCACGGCGGCCCTGACCGACTGCGGCAGGAGGTCCACCTCGTCGGGCCGGCGCCTGGAGAACGCGATGAAGGCTCCAGCCATCGGTTCGCTCCCTCCGGTCGTCCGGCGAGCCGCATCTCGGCTCTCCTGCCGCGCCCCGCGTCCTCGAGCCTCCCATATCACTCGGGGACCGCCGGGGTGCCCCGGTCCTGCGACCGGGTGCTGACAGTGAGACGGGCGAGCACGGGGGATCATGACGCGAAACTGACGCTCACTCTAGTCAGAAAGTCCTCCATTCGGCGGATATCCCGCAAATCGGGCATCACGGTAGGGTGGACGAGCCCTCGAGACCGGGTCACGGCCTGCGAGCAGTTCTGGCGAATCGACCACACGGCGGTCCATCTGGCTCTAGCCTCGAGAGTGGCCCAGGAGAGGCACTGGGTCGAGTTGGCTCCCCCCAGCCACAGTCAGGATCTGCAGACGATGACCGAGCTCCCCGTGACGGAGACGATCCGGTCGCTGGACGCAACCAGCGATGCGGAGCTGATCTCGCGCGTCCGCGGCGGAGACCTGGAGTCCTACGGGGTCCTGTTCGAGCGCCACGTCGACGCCGCGCGCCGGCTCTCCCGGCAGCTTGTCTCCGGGCCCGACGCCGACGACCTGGTTTCGGACGCGTTCGCCAAGGTCATGCGGGTCCTCCAAGGCGGCGGCGGCCCCAACATCGCCTTCCGCGCGTACCTGCTCACCTCGATCCGGCGTCTGCACGTCGACCGGATCCGCGCCACCTCCCGGCTGACCACGACCGACGACCTGACCGCCTTCGACCCCGGGGTTCCGTTCCAGGACACCGCGATCGAGGGATTCGAGTCCGGTGCAGCCGCCCGTGCCTTCGCCACCCTTCCCGAGCGGTGGCAGATGGTGCTGTGGCACCTCGAGGTCGAGGGTCAGAAGCCCGCCGACGTCGCACCTCTTCTTGGGATGAGCGCCAACTCCGTCTCCGCGCTGGCGTACCGGGCTCGCGAGGGACTGCGACAGGCCTTCCTGAACGCCCACCTCGCCGACACGTCCGAGGACGCCTGCCGCTGGACCACCGAGCACCTCGGCGCCTACGTGCGCAAGGGTCTGTCGAAGCGCGACACCACCAAGGTCGACGAGCATCTAGAGGGCTGCCGCCGCTGCACCGCGATGTACCTCGAGCTCACGGAGGTCAACCACGACCTCGCGTCTCTCATCGCACCCCTCGTGCTGGGAGCCGCCGCGCTCGGCTACTCGACCGGCAAGCTGGGCCTGGTGTCGAGCACCGCGGCAGTCGTCGACCGCGTCAAGGACTTCCTGGTCGGGCACTCCCTCGCGACCGCCGCTACCGGCGCCGCCGTGGGACTGGCCACTGCGACCACCGTCGCGGTCGTGATCGGTGGGGGGCACCATGCACCGGCCGTCGCATCCGGCCCGGGGCCCTCGGCCGCCGTGAGCCTCGCGAGCCCGGGTGGCCCAGGCATCGCGATCGCGCCAGACGGTCCCACGGTGAACCCCTCGATCGGCGCGTCCCCCGGACCCGACGCGGGGCCCACCCCCGACGGCTCGACCGGGTCGGGTACCGACTCGACGACAACGGACGGGGGTTCCGGCACCGGATCGACGACGACCGACGGGGGTTCGGGCACCACCGGCGGCGGGACTACCGGCGGCACGGGCGGCGGCGGCACGGGCGGCGGGACTACCGGCGGCGGGACTACCGGCGGCGGGACTACCGGCGGCGGGACTACCGGCGGCGGGACTACCGGCGGCGGGACACCGGCACGGGCGGCGGCGGGACCGGCGGCGGCGACGGGCGGCGGCACGGGCGGCGGCACGACAGGCGGCGGCACCACGGGCGGCGGGACTACCGGCGGCACGGGCGGCGGCACCACGGGCGGCGGCACGACGGCGGCGGCACGGGCGGCGGCGGCACGGGCGGCGGCACCACGGGCGGCGGCACGGGCGGCGGCACGACAGGCGGCGGCACCACGGGCGGCGGCACTACGGCGGCGGCACGGGCGGCGGCGGCACGGGCGGCGGCACGCGGCGGCGGCACGACAGGCGGCGGCACGACAGGCGGCGGCACGACAGGCGGCGGCACGACAGGCGGCGGCACGACGCGGACCGGCGGCACCACGGGCGGCGGCACCGGCGGCGGGACTACCGGCGGCGGCACCATCACGGACGTCACGCTCGCGCTGTCGGTGGTCGACCAGCACACCGTGCGGAGCACGGTCGCCGGGCTCCCCACGGGACCGGCCACTGTCGAGTTCACCCTGTCGAGCAGGACGGCACGATTCACCTCGGTTCCGAAGGGGTGCGCCCGGATCGACCGCACCCACCTGCGGTGCGACCTCACCGCCACGCACGGGGACGCCTCCGAGACCTTCGGCTTCCGGTACGGCAAGGGGCGCGGACCGGCCATCGTCACGCTGACGGTGACCCCGCTGACGAGTGACGACACCCACCTGGGCAACAACTCCGCCACGGTGACTCTCGGCAGCGAGCACGTGAGGGGCCCGAAGGACAAGGGCTCCCACGGCAAGAGCCATCACGACAAGTCCACCCACAGCGACGGCACGGCGGGAAACAGCTCCTACGGCAAGAGCCATCACGACAAGTCCACCCACAGCGACGGCACGGCGGGAAACAGCTCCTACGGCAAGAGCCATCACGACAAGAGCTCCCACGACCGCGGCTCGCAGAACGAGGGGCTGACGTCCCGACTGGGGTAGCGCCTGCCACGGCGGCGCTATGCACCGGAATGGCTGGCTAGGCTGACGCCGATGACCGACGAGCACCATCCCGATATCTGGACCGATCCCTGGCCCGCGCCGCAGGCGCCGGGCCCGGTTCGCGCCAGCGTCGTCGTCCCCGGCTCGAAGTCCCTCACCAACCGCGCTCTGGTCCTGGCCGCGCTGGCCGACCGGCCGACTCGACCCTCCGATCTGCGCTGCGGTCTCGTGACAGCGAGCTGATGGCTGGGGCCCTGGCAGCCATGGGCACCTGGGTCGACACCAGCGGCCCGGACTGGACGGTCTCCCCCGGCGCCTGAGCGGACCGGCGCAGGTGGACTGCGGACTTGCCGGCACCGTCATGCGCTTCGTCCCGCCCGTGGCGGCTCTGGCCGACGGGCCGGTCGCCTTCGACGGGGATCCGCACGCGCACGAACCGTCCCATGGGCGCGATGCTCAATGCCCTGCGAGCCCTGGGGGCCGAGATCGAGGACGACGACCGGGGCGCGCTGCCGTTCACCGTCGTGGGACACGGCGGCCTACGCGGCGGCCAGGTCGAGCTCGACGCATCGTCGTCGAGCCAGTTCGTCTCGGCCCTGCTACTTGCCGGGCGCTCGCTACGACAAGGGCGTGGACGTCCTGCACGTCGGCAAGCCGGTGCCTTCGCTGCCCCACATCGAGATGACCGTCCACGAGCTGCGCCGCCGCGGCGTCGAGGTCGACGACTCCGAGCCGAACCGATGGCGGGTGGCTCCGGGCCCGATCAGCGCGATCGACTGTCGAGATCGAGCCCGACCTCTCCAACGCCGCCGCCTTCCTGGCCGCGGCCGCCGTCACCGGCGGGCGCGGTGACGGTCGCCCGATGGCCCGAGTCGACCACCCAGGCGGGAGACCGGATGCGCGAGATCCTGGCGCTGATGGGGTGCGCCGTCGACCGCGACCCGGGCGGCCTGACCGTCCACGGGCCCGACCGGCTGGCCGGGCTCGACCTCGACCTTCACGACGTCGGCGAGCTGACCCCGGTCGTGGCCGCCCTCTGCGCGCTGGCCTCCACCCCGAGCACCCTGCGGGGAGTGGCCACATCCGCGGCCACGAGACCGACCGGCTCGCGGGCTCTCGCCGACGAGCTCACCGGCCTGGGTGGCGACGTCGACGAGACCGAGGACGGCCTGGCGATCCGCCCGGCCCGCCTGCACGGCGGGGTCTTCCACACCTATCGAGACCACCGAATGGCCCATGCCGCAGCCGTGCTCGGGCTGGTCGTCGGCGGGCGTGCGAGATCGAGAACGTCGCGACCACCGCGAAGACGTTCCCCGGCTTCCCCGGCGCCTGGTCGCGGCTGGCCGGCGGAAGCGGCGCCTGAATGGCCCGACAGCGGTACGAGCACGTCGAGTCCGGAGTCCTTCGACCGCCCTCGGCGCCACACCCGGCCGCGCACGAAGGAGCGCCCCACCTACGACGACGCCGTCGACGGGGTCGTGGTGACCGTCGACCGGGGCCGCTACACCTGCGCTCGTCGACGGAGACCACGGTCACGGCGATGAAGTCGCGACCGCTGGGTCGCAAGGGCGTGGTCGTCGGGGACCAGGTCCGCCTGGTCGGGGACGTCTCGGGCGCGCGCGGCACGCTGGCCCGCATCGTGGAGGTCGCCGAGCGGACGCACCGTGCTGCGTCGCACGGCCGACGACGACGACCCGGTCGAGCGGATCATCGTGGCCAACGCCGACCAGCTGGTGATCGTCACCGCGCTGGCGGACCCCGAGCCCCGGACGGGCCTGATCGACCGGGCGCTGGTCGCGGCCTACGACGGGGGCCTGACTCCGCTGCTGTGCCTGACCAAGGCCGACCTCGCCACCCCCGACGAGCTGCTCGGCATCTACCGGCCGCTCGGGGTCGACGCCGTGGTGACCCGCTTGGACGAGGACCCCGCCGCGCTGCGCGAGCACGCTGCCGGGCCACACCAGCGTCCTGCTCGGCCACAGCGGCGTCGGCAAGTCGACCCTGGTCAACGCGCTGGTCCCCGACGCCGAGCGCGAGACCGGTGAGGTCAACGAGGTCACCGGCCGCGGTCGCCACACGTCCACCTCGGCGGTGATGCTGCCGCTCGACGGACGGGTGGATCGTCGACACGCCCGGGCATCCGGTCGTTCGGGCTGGCGCACGTGGACCCCGAGCGGCTGATGGCGGCCTTCCCCGACCTGGTGGAGCTGGCCGAGGACTGCCCCCGCGGCTGCACCCACGCCGCGGACGAGCCGGAGTGCGCCCTCGACGGCGAGGGCGGATCCGGGACGCGTCGAGTCCTATCGGCGTCTGCTGGCGGCCCGGACGCTCCCGTGGGCATAGCCTTGCGGCCATGGGCAGCGACTTCACTGACGACCTGCGCCTCGCGCATGTCCTGGCCGACGACGCCGACTCGTTGACCGAGAGCAGGTTCCGCGCCCAGGACCTCCACGTCACCACCAAGCCGGATCTGACCCCGGTCACCGACGCGGACATCACGGTCGAGGAGGCCATCCGGCGCACGCTCGCCCGCGCGCGCCCCCGCGACGCCGTGCTCGGCGAGGAGGGAGGGGTCGACCGGCAGCAGCAACCGCCGATGGATCGTCGACCCCATCGACGGCACCAAGAACTTCGTCCGGGGCGTCCCCGTGTGGGCGACGCTGATCGCGCCTCGAGGTCGACGGCGAGGTGGTCGCGGGAGTCGTGTCAGCGCCCTCAGCTCGGCCGCCGCTGGTGGGCCTCGCGAAGCGGCGGCGCCTGGACCGGCCGGTCGCTGATCAAGGCGACCGCCTGCCGGGTCTCCGACGTCTCCCGGCTCGACGACGCCTCGCTGTCGTACTCCTCGCTGAGCAGACTGGGAGGAGCACGGGCGCCTCGAGGACTTCCTCGCCCTCTCCCGCCGGTGCTGGCGCACCCGCGCGTACGGCGACTTCTGGTCCTACATGCTCGTCGCCGAAGGCGCCGTCGACCTGGCCGCCGAGCCCGAGCTCGAGCTGTACGACATGGCCGCCCTCGACATCATCGTGCGCGAGGCCGGGGGCATCGTTCACCTCGCTCGACGGCACGCCGGGGCCCTACGGCGGGAACGCGCTGGCCAGCAACGGGCGACTGCACGAGCAGGCGCTGGGGTTCATCGGCTCGGTGCCGACCGAGGGCCACTCGGGCGGATCGGTCTTTGACCTCGCGTCCCGCCGAAGGACGCCGCCTACGCCCGAGTAACCGACCGCGCGCGGCGTCTATCCCGTGCCACCGGAGTCGTCTAGCCTGAACGGAAGGTAAGAACGACGAGGAGGTCGACCCAGATGAAGGTCAAGGACGTCATTGCGGGCAAGATCGATTGACGGAGTCGTGACGATCCGCCCCACAGCGAGCGGCGACGAGCTCCTCTCTTCACTGGCAGAGCACAACGTAGGCGCCCTCGTGGTGTCCACCGACGGCACAGACATCCTCGGGATCGTGTCGGAGCGCGACGTGGTACGACACCTCCAGGCTCAGGGGTCGGTCTCGACGGCGAGCGTGGAGAGCATGATGACCTCCCCCGTCTTCACGTGCGGCCTCAACGAGTCCGTCTCGGATCTCATGCGCACGATGACGACGCACCGCATCCGGCACGTGCCGGTGGTCGAAGAGGGAGCATTGGTCGCGATCGTCAGCATCGGCGACATCGTCAAGCAGCGGATGGAGGAGCTGGAGTTCGAGCGCAAGGAGCTGGAGAACTACGTCTCCTCCTCGACGACCTGACCACCGTGCACCCACGAGTCGGGGGTGCACGGACGTCCGCGACCCCAGCCCTTTCGTACCCGCACCCCGGCCGGGGACCTCGGTCCGCCCTGGCCGCGGGACACCGACCTTGACCGGTGTCAGACCTGACGCCACGCTCTCCTTGCTGGTCGCGGCGGCAACTTGCCCCGGCCGGGGTCCGGTCCGCGATCTGTTCCAGATCGAGCCGGCCGACCACCTCCCCCGCTGTCGTTCCGCCGACTGTTCGCGTTCCGATCACTCAGGAGCAGCTCGTACCACGCTCCGTCGCGACCCTCGACCTTGGTCGACCCGGTGACGGTGAAGCCGGCCTTCTCCAGCACACGCCGGGAAGCGACATTGGCATCGCTCACGGACGCTCTGAGCTTCCGAGAGCCCGTGGTCCTCCCTGGCGATCCGACAGAGCTCGCGCAGCGCACCAGTTGCCACTCCCCGGCCCGAGACCCGTCGGGCGACTCGGTATCCGACCACGGCGCTCCGGCCTGCGATCTCGTAGAGGTTGAACCGCCCCACGATCGCGCCATGGTCGTCCACGAGGACGTAGAACGCACTCACCCCGTCTGCCTGGTGCGCAAGAAGCGTCTCCAGATGGCTCGGGAACTCCGCGAAGTAGGCATCGCCGCGGTCGCTGATCGACTCGGCGAAGTACTCCCGGTTGACCCGCTCGAACTCGAGCACAGCAGACGCATGTTCCGGTCGAAGCAGGTGCATCCGGTCGCATGCGGAGAGGCTATGCGAAGTCTGCCCCGACCAGCCTCGGCTCCGCTCGGAAGTCCACCGATTGCGGTCATCTAGGCTTGCCCGCATGGCTGACAAACCCGAGATCGATTTCCCCGACTTCGACGCCCCCGAGGACCTGGTCGTCACCGAGCTGATCGAAGGCGACGGCGAGGTTGCCGTCGCCGGCCAGACGGTGTCGGTGCACTACGTCGGCGTCGCCCACTCCACCGGCGAGGAGTTCGACGCGTCGTACAACCGTGGCGAGCCGCTGACCTTCCGGCTGGGCATCGGTCAGGTGATCTCCGGGTGGGACCAGGGCGTCCAGGGGATGAAGGTCGGCGGCCGACGCCAGCTGGTCATCCCTCCGCACCTCGCTTACGGCGACCGCGGCGCGGGCGGTGTCATCAAGCCGGGCGAGACCCTGATCTTCGTCGTCGACCTGATGGGCGTGCGCTGACCGGTCAGGCTCCCGGCCCGCGACCACGGCTTCCTGCCCGCCGAGGGCGACGACGTCCCCCACGACCAGCTGACGCCCGCGACGCGTCTCCACCTCGCCGTTGACGGAGACCTCTCCGGCGGCCAGCAGCGGCTTGGCGTCCGCCCCGGTGTCGATCAGGTCGGCCAGCTTGAGGAACTGACCCAGCCGGATGGAGTCGTCGCGGATCGGGACGGGTCGTGGCATCACGCGACGATTATCGCGTTCAGCCGACCAGGACGGTCGACGGTGTGGATCAGCACACCGACGAGGCCGCCGACGATCGTGCCGTTGATGCGGATGAACTGCAGGTCCTTGCCGACGTGGAGCTCGATCTTCTCGGCGGCCTCCTGGCCGTCCCAGCGGTCGATGGTCTGGGTGATCACGGCGGTGAGCTCACTGCCGTAGCGGTCGACGACGAAGACGGCGAGGTCGGAGGCCTGCGCGTCCCACTGGCGTTGCAGCGCCTCGTCCTGGCTGAGCTGCTCGGCGAAGGGGCGCAGCTCGACCGTCAGCCGGTCCACCAGCATCCCTCTCGGCGAGGTCCTCCGACGAGCACCGTTGCGGAAGGACCGCCACAGCGCGATCGAGGTCTCGACCACCTGGGGGTGCGCCAGCACCCGAGTCTTGAACGCCTCGGCCCGTGCCTGGGTGTCCGGGTCGTGGAGAAGGGACTCGGCGAGGTCGGCCAGCAGCCGGTCGAGCGCGATCCGCACGGGTGAGACAGTTGTCCGCGTGGACGTCCTCGATCCACTTCAGGAGCTCGCGGTGGACCCGGCGGGAGACGGCGTCGCGCACCGGCCCGGGTGACCACCAGGGCGCTCGCTGGGACAGGACGTCGACGAAGACGGCCTCGTTCTCCGCCGAGCCAGCGGTGTGCCTCGAGCAGGAGCAGGTCCACCACACCGCGGTGAGCGCCGTCCGCCACGACCTCGGCGAGGAGGCCACCCACCGCCGGGGCAAGGGGCTCGCTGGCGAGCCGGGGCACGAGCGCCTCGCGTGACGATGGCCGCGACGTCGTCGTCAGCGATCCGTGCCAGCGCGGCGCGCACCAGGTCGCCGGCCTCCAGCACGACACGGCGGGCGTTCGCCTCCACGGCCAGCCACTCACCCACCCGGCGGGTGACCCCGCTGGCGGCGACGCGCTCGCGGATCGCCTCCTCGTGCAGGAAGTTCTCGGCGACGAAGTCCTCGAGGCTGCGGCCCAGCATCTCCTTGCGCCGCGGGATCAGCGCCGTGTGGGGCACGGGGATGCCGAGCGGGTGCCGGAAGAGCGCGGTGACGGCGAACCAGTCGGCGATCGCGCCGACCATGGACGCCTCGGCGCCGGCGTTCACGAAGCCCCAGAAGCCACCTCGGCCGAGGGTGAGCAGGAAGACGACGGCGGCGAGGACCAGGAGGCCGACGGCGACCAGCCGCATCCGGCGCAGCGCCGGCCCGTCGTTCGGCGTCGAGCGCGTTGCGTCCGCCGGACGAGCATCGCGAATCGTCATCGCCGCGACGCGTACCCGCAGTGACGGGATCAGCCCAGGAGCTTGGAGGCGAGCACCGCCGCCTGGGTGCGTCGCTCGAGGCCGAGCTTGGTGAGGATGCTCGTGACGTAGTTCTTCACGGTCTTCTCGGCGAGGAAGAGCCGCTCGCCGATCTGCCGGTTGGTCAGACCTTCCGCGACCAGCGCGAGGATCTTGCGCTCCTGCGGAGTGAGGGACCGGAGCTCGGCGGGCTCCGAGGGCTCGCCCTTGCGCACCCGCTCGAGGACCCGCTGGGTGACCGCTGGGTCGAGCAGCGACTGGCCCTCCGCCACCCGGCGGACCGCGTCGATGAGGTCGTTGCCGAGGATCTGCTTGAGCACGTAGCCGGCCGCGCCGGCCATGATCGCCGCGAACAGCGCCTCGTCGTCGTCGTACGAGGTCAGGATCAGGCCCTTGATGGACGGGTCGACCGAGCGGATCGCCCGGCAGACGTCGATGCCGCTGCCGTCGGGCAGCCGGCCGTCGAGGATCGCCACGTCGGGCTTCAGGGCAGGGATCCTGGTCTCGGCCTCCTTGGCCGATCCCGACTCCCCCACGATCTCGAAGCCCTCGGCCTCGAAGAGGTCCCGAAGGCCACGACGGACCACCTCGTGGTCGTCCAGGAGATACACCCGCACCTTGTCCATGGAGACTTTCTACCTCACGCTCACCGACATTGCCGCGCTCGGCGCGGCGTGTCAGGGTATCTGGTGATCGCCCGTCACCCGTCCAGCCCCGGACCTCTCGCGTCCCAAGCAGCGACGTCTAGGATCGTGCGGTGACCCAACCGGAGGAGCCGCTGAGCCGCCTGCTGCGCCGCGTCGTGAGCCGGGTGGAGGAGGGCGCCGCCACCGAGGAGCGGCTCCGCGCGCTCCTGGACGCAGTCACCGCCATCGCAGGCGACCTGGACCTGCTCGGTCCACGCTGCAGCGCATCGTGTCGGCCGCTGCCGAGCCTCGCCGACGCCCACTACGGGGCGCTCGGGTGTCCTCGACGAGGACCGGACGGGGCTCACGGAGTTCGTGACCCACGGCCTCGACCAGGCCACGATCGAGCAGATCGGTCATCTGCCCCAGGGTCTGGGGGTGCTGGGGGTGCTGATCACCGACCCGAGACCGCTGCGACTGTCGACGCATCTCCGAGCACCCTGACGCGCACGGCTTCCCCGTCGAACCACCCGGCGATGACCACCTTCCTCGGGGTGCCGATCCGGGTGCGCGAGCGGGTCTTCGGCAACCTCTACCTCACCGAGAAGCGCGGGGGCGGCCCCTTCACCGACGCGGACGAGCAGGCCGTGGTCGCGCTGGCCGCGGCGGCGGCGGTCGCGATCGAGAACTCCGCGCTGTTCGAGGCGTCCGAACGACGCAGCCGGTGGCTTGCCGCGACCGCGGAGATCCAGCGCACCCTGCTGGGCGCCCGCGTCACCGAGGACGTGTTCGACCTCGTCGCCGGTCACGCCCGATCGGTGACCGACGGGAACGTCGCCGTCCTGGTGCTGGAGGACGCCTCGGGACGAGCTGATCATCGAAGCGGTGTCCGGCGACGATGCCGAGCTGATCGGCCGCAGCCTGCCCCGGAGCGGGGTCTGGGCGGACGTCGTCGAGCACGGTGCCACCATCCACGCCGCTGAGGGCGTGCGGATCCCCGGGCTCCCGACCATCACCTCCGCGCTCGTCGTCCCGTTCCGGGCCGCCGACGAACGCCGCGGGGCGCTGCTGGTCAGCACCAAGCGCGAGCTCGAGGGCGGCGCGCCGCACTCGGAGGAGGTCGCTGCGCTGCGCGGGTTCGCCGCGCAGGCGGCGATCGCCCTGAACCTCGCCAAGGCGCGCGAGGACCGCGAGACGCTCGCGGTACTGGCGGACCGTGACCGCATCGCACGCGACCTGCACGACGTCGTCATCCAGCGCCTGTTCGCCACCGGGCTGACGCTGCAGGGACTGACCCGTCAGGTCGAGAGACCCCGCGCTTGCGGACCGCATCCTGAGCAGCGTCGGGGATCTCGACGCCACCATCCGCGACATCCGTACCACGATCTTCGAGCTCAGCAACAGCAGCGCCGACGACGCTCTGAAGTCCCAGATCACCGATGTGGTCGGAGCAGCGCAGAGCGCCCTCAAGCTCAAGCCGAGGCTCACCTTCGACGGACCGATCGACACGCTGGTGCCGGAGTCGATCCGGCCCCACCTGGTCGCCGTCCTGGTCGAGGCGCTGTCCAACGTCGGCCGCCACGCTCGCGCCGGAGCCGTCGAGGTCACCGTGACCGCTTCCGGACTCCCCGAGGGGACGGTGACACTCGTAGTGCGCGACGACGGGATCGGATTGCCCGAATCGCGCACCGAGAGCGGGTTGTCCAACTTGCGCAAGCGCGCCCGGGACCTCGGCGGGTCACTCACCTTGGAGTCTCCCGCGTCCGGCGGATCGGTCCTGACCTGGACCGTTCCCCTGGCGTGACCTGCGGGTTTCCCGCGCCGGAGCCACCCGGGGGCTCCCCGCTGACTTTCGTCCCTTCTCCGCACGTCCTTCGCCACTGTGGACATGCCCTGCAGCCCGGCCATGCTGTCGGTGAAGCCCAACGGAGGAGGGACCCGTGCTACAGGACCGTGAGCCCGTGATCGTCGTCGGAGTCGACGGAACACCCGAGTCCGTCGCTGCGCTGGCGTTCGCGCTGGACGAGGGCGTGCGCAGGGACTGCTCGGTCGAGGTCGTCACGACCTGGGTCTGGGGCGAGCCGTACGAGGCCATGGCCACCGGCATGGAGGCCGCGCGCCAGGCCGCCGAGGAAGCTCCAGGAGGTCGCCCTCCACGCCGCGATCCAGAAGTTCGACGGGCTCCCGGTGGTCTCGCGGCTCGTGGTCGAGGGCGAGCCGGGGCCGGTTCTGGTGCACATGGCCAACCGTGCCTCGTATCTGGTCGTCGGTCACTCGCACAAGGGCCCGCTCCGCCGTGCCCTGCTCGGCTCGGTCAGCGACTACTGCGTCCGGCACAGCAAGGTGCCGGTGATGGTGGTGCCGATCGCCGATTCCGCGTCCTCCGTCACCTCAGGGGCCGACAGGGTTCCCGCCACCACCTAGGAGGATCGTTGCTCGTCCGAGAGCTGATGTCCCGGCCGGCCATCACCATCACTCCCCAGGCCCGGCTGAAGGAGGCCATGGCCGTCATCGACGAGCACTCGATCACCTCGATGCCGGTCGTGGACGACGAGGGCCATCTGGTCGGGGTGATCAGCGAAGCGAACCTCATCGAGGACGCCGTCATGCCCGACGAGCGCAAGCACATGATCCCGGTGCAGGTGGATGGCGAGCCGCGATCGCGCTGCGTGGCGGACGTGATGTCGCGCCACGTCCTCAGCGTCGAAGCCGAGGACGACGTCACCGAGGCCGTCCAGCTGATGACGGCCACGACGGTCAAGAGCCTGCCGGTTCTCTCCCACGGGCGCGTGGTGGGGATGTTGAGCAGGCGGGACATCATCCACGCCTTGGCGCGCCGCGACGACGAGCTGCGCGACACCATCGACAGGCTCGCGCATGCGGCGGGCTACCACTGGAAGATCGACGTCGACGCCGGCGTCGTCCGGGTGTCCGGCCCCGTCGACGACGCGGAGGCCCGACTGGCGCGGGGCCTGGCGGGATCGGTGGCGGGAGTGGTCGCCATCCATGTGAACCGCTCCGCGGGAGCACAGGCCTAGACCGCGTCGACCCCGTCGTCAGATCAGGGCGGCCAGCGTGACCGCGACCACCGCCGGAGCAAGCCAGACTGCCACCCGGGCTGCGAACCACGGGCCGCCGGTCAGAGCCGCCACCAGCTTGACCAGCGTGTTGGTCCCCAGCGCCGCCGCGATGGACGCGACCGCGACCGTCTCGGAGATCGAGCCGTGATTGGCCAGCGTGGCGATCGCGACGCTCGTGCCGTGGCTGTCGGCGAGCCCCCCGACGGACGCGACCAGGACCGCGCCGGCGCTGCCGAGCAGGTCGGTCAGCCAGTTGGTGGCCAGAAGCACCGTGGTCAGCACGGCGGAGAGCACCAGTGCAGGGAGCAGCTCGAAGGGTCGCCCCTCGACCACCGCGGCGGCGGCCTGGCCGGCCCCATCGTTCGGCGCGGTGCGCTCGCGACGTTCCAGCCACCATGCCTCCGCCGTGAGGGCCAGCGCGCCCAGCGCGGTGCCCGGAACGAGGCTGACAGCGAGGGAGGGCGCCACCACGAACAGCAGGATCGTCACCAGGAGCAGCGTCGAGACGCTCGCCATGAGGGCCCCGGCCAGGGCCGCGCCGGCGCGGCCCGGATGGCGCGATCGCGACCCCATCGCTCCGGTGGTCGCGATACCCGAGACGAAGCCACCGGCCAGGCCGGCGACCAGGAGACCCCGAGCCGGGCCGAGCAGCCGGGTGCCGGCGTAGCCGAGCCAGCCGATGCCGGTGATCAGCACGACCAACAGCCACAGCCCCCGCGGGTTGAGAACTCCGTAGGGGCCGATCGGGCGATCAGGCAGCAGCGGCAGCACGATGAAGGCGGCCACCAGGAACTTCAGCGCGTCGGTCCGCTCCAGATCTGTCACGGTCGTCCGGATGAATCGGTGGAGCCGCTCCTTGGAGATCAGCAGCGCGGTCATGCCGACGGCGATGGCCACCGCCAGGGCGGGCTCGGAATGCGCCAGGGCGCCCAGACCCACGGACAGCATCAGCGCCACTTCGGTCGTCATGCCTGCGTCGCGCTCGCGGGTGACGGCGTACCCCACCACGACCAACACTCCGATCACCGCGACCAACGGCACTCCGATCCACCACGGGACGAAGGTGGCGACACAGCCCAGCACCGAGGCCAGGGTGAAGGTCCGGATCCCGGCGGCGCGGTGACCCGATCGCTCGCGCTCGGCACCCACCAGCAGGCCGAGGGCCGCTGCGACTCCGATCGCTTCCCAGCCCGTGAGCACGTTCATGCCTCCATCGTCCCGCAGTCCGGCAGGGGGCGTCGACGAGCGGGACGCCACCCCGCTCGTCCTCCGGTCCCCCGTGCCTCCAGGTCAGCGCGCGGATGTCAGCGCCGCAGCAGGCGCAGGGACGACCCTGAACAGACCCGGGTGCCCCCGTGGACGAGGTCTGCGCGTACGGCGCCTGACCGGTGTGTGTCGCGGGCGCGCGGGTGCGCTCAGCGCTCTCCCACGCCCACGACGTAGAACTTGCGGAAGTCCTCGTGAACGGTCCACACCGTCGATGCGCCCGCTGCAAGGAATCCGATGTCCCCGGGCCCCACCTCGAGCGTCGGCCCGCCCTTGACCTCGATGGTCGCCCGTCCCGACAAGACGACGAAGACCTCGTCGGCCTCGATGTCGGTCGAGGTGCCCTCGGAGTGCTCCCAGAGCCCCACCTCCATGACGCCGTCGTGCGCGAGGGTGCTCATCCGGACGCCGGGGGCACCGTCCACGACCTGGTCGTCGAAGAGGGGAACCGCCCCGAGCATCGAGCTGGAGATGTCGGCGCCGCGGAGCACGTAGCAGGTCTGATTCAGCACGCCCAGAGACTAGCCGGTGCGTCGGTTCAGGCCGAAGCCACCGGCGATTCCGTGTCGCCGCGCACCTCGTGCCGCAGAACGTCCACGAAGGCGTCGACCGCCGCCGAGGCCATCTCGTCGCCGACGTCCTCGAAGCGGCTCGTGGCCCGGGTCGGCGTGAAGAACTCCCGCAACGACCATCGGGTCACCGGCAGCTCCACCTCCGCCAGACGCTGCTCCCCCACCCGTCGGGCAGCCGCGACCGCGGCATCCACCGCCCGGGCGTACGAGGGGCTGTCCCCTTGCCCTGCCAGGTCTCGCAGGTAGCTCCCGAGCAGGTGCGAGACGAACCCGGTGGTGTGCTCGTGGAGGGCCTCCATGGAACGTCGCCGATGCCGGTCCCAGGACTCCGCCAGCTGCCCGGCGGTGTCCTTCACCAGGATCTGGGCGCGAAGCACGATGAGGTCGCGTGACGCCAGGAGCTCGGCCAACGACTCCGCGGGCGCGAGATAGGCGGGCGTGCCGGGAACCGAGCCCACCGGGCGCACGGCCAACTCATGCACCGTCGACTGGTCGAGCGGCTCTCGTCTGCGTCGTCGCACCCCACTCACCCCCATGTCTCCCACGACATCCCGGCCCCCTGTGCACCTCGACGCTATCCCCACGGGGATGGTGCGGGCCGCGGCAGACACGCCCGAACTGGGCCGACCATGGTCCCGTTCCCCGGGCCGACCCGTACCCGTCGCGACAGCTCGCGAGCACGGTGCCCGATCAGGGACGTCAGCCTCATGTGCGGGTCACGCGCCGCGCTCAGAATGAGGGGGACGAAGGGTCACGTCCGATCCTTCGTGGGCATCGGAGGGCGATCTCTCCGGCGCCGGCACATCACCGGCCACCCGAAGGTCCCCTCCCTGGGCAGAGGAGAACGGCCATGACACGTCTGGCCCGACGCACCGGCAGCCCGATGGCCGACATTTGGGGTTGGTTCGACGCCGAACCGTGGGCACCGTTCAAGGCACTGGGCCTTGCCCCCACGATCCGCGTCGAGGACTTCGTCGAGGACGGCACCTACGTGCTGCGCGCGGAGATGCCGGGCATCGACCCCGACAAGGATGTCGAGCTCACCGTCGACCACGAGATGCTGACCATCAAGGGGACCCGCCACGAGGAGGTCCACGACAAGCACCTGAGCGAGCTGCACTACGGATCGTTCTCGCGCATGGTGCCGCTACCCCACGGGGTGAAGCCCGAGCAGGTCACGGCGACCTACGACGACGGGGTACTGGAGGTCCGGATCCCGCAGATCGAGCAGCCCGAGGACGTCTCGAAGACGATTCCCGTCCGGCGCAAGGAGATCAGCGACACGGACAGCTGACCTGCCGGCCGACACACACAGGAGCACCCGGAGATTCTCCGGGTGCTCCTGTGTGAGAGGTTCGGCGCGACCGTCAGGTCGTCGCCTCTTCCACAGGCTGTCCCAGGTGCTCGACGTAGGCATCCGGCCCCGGGAAGACCAGTCCCTCGTGGCCGTCAGCCGACCAGCGCACGAGATAGGGCGGAGAGCCGTCGGGGTGACGAACCTCGAGAATCACCCCGTCCTTGACGGGTTCATCGACGTGGGTGCCGCGTACGACGAGCCGATCTCCAACACTCGCTCTCATGATCGTGCCTTTCTGCGAGTACCTGAACCCACAGTCGCACTCGCCGGTGCCGGCGGGAAGGGACACACGTCCCGAGTGGCGACACCGCAGAACGCGACCTTGGTCCCCTCCGAATGCATACCCATGAGGGGTATCATCGGCGGCATGGAGAACCACACCACCCCGGGGTATCTCGACACCAAGCCCGAGCAGATCAAGCGGCTGCGCCGGATCGAGGGTCAGGTGCGAGGCCTGCAGCGGATGATCGAGGAAGAGAAGTACTGCATCGACGTACTCACCCAGGTCTCGGCGGTGACGCGTGCCCTGGAGTCGTTCGCACTCTCGCTCCTCGATGAGCACCTGCGGCATTGCGTGGCGAATGCGGCAGGACAACCCGATCACCTCGACGCCAAGATCGACGAGGCTTCCGCCGCGATCTCCCGCCTGGTCCGGTCGTGACCTGGCACCACCCAACCCCGTGAAGGAGCACCACATGGCAGTCCAGAGCTTCGGAGTCAACGGCATGACGTGCGGCCACTGCGTCCACGCGGTCACCGAGGAGCTCACCGGCCTGGCCGGCGTTCGCTCGGTCGACGTCGCGCTGGTCGCCGGCGGCACCTCGACGGTCACCGTCGACGCCGCCACCGAGATCGCCGACGCCGAGATCGCAGCGGCCCTCGACGAGGCGGGCGCGTACACGCTGGCCTCCGTCTGACCCCCTCCCCCAAGCACAGCCCCGGCCCATCCCCCGGGACCACCAAGGAGTACGTCGTGGCACTGTCGGCGCCCGATGCCCGGAACAGCCTCGTCCTCGACATCGGTGGCATGACCTGCGCCTCGTGCGCCGCGCGCGTCGAGAAGAAGCTGAACAAGCTGGACGGGGTCCAGGCGACGGTCAACTACGCCACCGAGAAGGCGAACGTGACCGTGCCGGCGGGCGTGACCCTCCACGACCTGATCGCCACGGTCGAGGCGACCGGGTACACCGCGGCTGCCCCGGCGCCCGACAGCGAGGCCGAGGACTCGGACAGGCTGACCGAGGTCTACCGCCTGCGGCTGCTCGTCTCGGCCGTGCTGACCGTCCCGGTGATCGTCTTGTCGATGGTCCCGGCGGCGCAGTTCGCCTTCTGGCAGTGGCTTGCCCTGGCTCTGGCCACCCCGGTGGTCGTCTGGGGAGCCCTGCCCTTCCACCGGGCCGCGTGGGTCAATCTCCGTCACCGCTCCACCACGATGGACACCTTGGTGTCCGGTGGTGTCCTCGCGGCCTTCCTGTGGTCGCTGTGGGCCCTGCTCTTCACCGAGGCGGGCCGGCCGGGGATGACGATGAGCTTCAGCTGGGTGTCGGACGGCTCGACGCACATCTATCTCGAGGCTGCCGCCGGGGTCACGACGTTCCTGCTCGCCGGCCGCTACTTCGAGCACCGGGCCAAGTCGCGCTCCGGCGCCGCACTCAAGGCCTTGCTCGACCTCGGCGCCAAGGACGTGGCGGTCCTGCGCGACGGCGTCGAGGTCCGGGTCGGCGTCGATGCGCTCAGTGTCGGCGACCTGTTCGTGGTCCGGCCGGGCGAGAAGATCGCCACCGACGGAGTCGTCGAGTCGGGTGCCTCGGCCGTCGACACCTCCCTGCTGACCGGCGAGCCGGTGCCCGTGGAGGTCTCCCCCGGCGACGAGGTGACCGGCGCGACGGTCAACGCCGGCGGCCGCCTCGTGGTTCGGGCCACCCGGGTCGGCGCCGACACCGCGCTCGCCCACATCGGACGCATGGTGGAGGAGGCCCAGACAGGCAAGGCGGAGGTGCAGCGACTCGCCGACCGCGTCTCGGCGGTCTTCGTCCCCATCGTGATCGGGCTCGCCCTCGCCACGTTGGGCGGGTGGCTCCTCGCCGGGCACGGCGCCACCGCCGCGTTCACCTCGGCAGTTGCGGTGCTGGTCATCGCCTGCCCCTGCGCGCTCGGCCTCGCGACACCGACCGCGCTGCTCGTCGGCACTGGTCGGGGCGCCCAGCTCGGCGTGCTGATCCGTGGCCCACAGATCCTCGAGTCCACCCGGCGCGTCGACACCATCGTGCTGGACAAGACCGGGACCGTCACCACCGGCCTCATGCAGGTGGTCGACGTCCGCGCCGACGGGGACGATGGCGAGCTTCTTCTCATCGCCGGGACGCTGGAGTCGGCCTCCGAGCACCCCCTTGCTCGTGCGGTTGCCTCGTACGCGTCCGCCCGGGTCGAGCTCGGCACGCCCGAGAGCTTCGCGAACAGCGGTGGCCTCGGGGTGACCGGCCTGGTCAACGGGCATCCTGCCGCGGCAGGCAGGCTCTCCTGGCTCACCGAGTCGCAGTCCCTGGTGGTCGCCCCGGCCCTCGTGAGCGACGCCGAGGCCTGGGCGCTGCGCGGTCTCACCCCGGTCTGGGTCGGCTGGGACGGCCGGGTACGAGGCGTCTTCGCCCTCTCCGACACGGTCAAGCCCTCGTCTGCCGAGGCGATCAGTGCCCTGCGAGACCTCGGCCTGACTCCCGTCCTGCTGACCGGTGACCACAAGGCCGCCGCTCAGGACGTGGCCGAGCGCGTCGGGATCACCGAGGTGGTCGCCGAGGTGCTTCCCGAGGGCAAGCTGGACACGATCCGCGAGCTGCAGCAGTCCGGCCACGTGGTCGCGATGGTCGGCGACGGGGTCAACGATGCTGCCGCCCTCGCCCTGGCCGATCTGGGGATCGCGATGGGCAGTGGCACCGACGTCGCGATCGAGGCGGCCGACCTGACGCTGGTGGGGGACGATCTGCGCGCCGCGGCCGACGCGATCCGGCTGTCCCGGTCGACGCTGCGCACCATCAAGGGGAACCTGTTCTGGGCGTTCGCCTACAACGTCGCCGCCCTCCCCCTCGCGGCGGCAGGGCTGCTCAACCCGCTGATCGCCGGCGCCGCGATGGCGTTCTCCTCGGTCTTCGTCGTGAGCAACAGCCTCCGCCTGCGCCGCTTCGCACCCCTGCGGCGCTCTGCTGGCGCTGCCCCCTAAGGTGGGGACGTTTGAGGCCGCGTCGGGCGGTCTCGGCCGGACCCAGGGAGTACGCATGGCCCATGGCCACGGGCACGGGCACAGCCACCGCCTCGTCGACCCCGTCGAGGTGCCGGTCCTCTCGCGAGTGGTCCTGCTGCTCGTCCTGCTCGTGGTGGCACTGGGCGCCGGATACGGCATGTACCACTACTGGCCGAACCAGGCTGCGGTCCGGGAAGTCGCCACCCACCTGCAGTACTCGGCTCCCGGCGTGACCTTCCCCCAGGCGACGATCGACTCGATCGATCCCACCTGTGCGGCCGGCACGCAGGGCGACCAGGTATGCGCGACCTTCCAGGTCACCTTGGACTCGGGCAAGAAGATCACCGTGCAGACCCAGGGCCCGAACGCCGAGTCCGGACTCGTCCCGGGCGACCGCATCCAGCTGATGGCCGTGCCGGACTCGGCCGGCGGGCCAACGGCCTACTCGTTCAACGGTGTCGAGCGATCGGCACCGCTGCTGTGGCTCCTGCTCGCCTTCCTCGTCGTCGTCCTCGCCGTCGCCTGGCACCGCGGCCTCTTCGCGCTGATCGGCCTCGGCCTCGCCGGGACGGTCCTCGCCAAGTTCATGCTTCCCGCGCTGGTCACCGGGGAGCCCGCCGTCGTGGTCTCGCTCATCGCGGCAACGGTGATCATGTACGTGGTGCTCTACCTCGCCCACGGCCCTTCGATCCGGACCAGCACGGCGCTCGCCGGGACCCTCGGCGGCGTCGGAGTCACGGCACTGGTCGCGCTCTGGGCGGTCAGCAGCGCGAATCTGAGCGGGGTGGGCGACGACCAGGGGGCGCTGTTGTCCTCAGCCCTGCCCAACCTCGACTTCCGGGTGCTCCTGACGGCGGCGATCATCATCGCCGGTCTCGGTGTGCTGAACGACGTCACCATCACCCAGGCGTCCGCGGTCTGGGAGCTGCGCGGCGCCGGGCCGGAGCTCAGCCGTCTGCAGCTGTTCACCAGCGCGATGCGCATCGGTCGCGACCACATCGCGTCCACGATCTACACGATCGTCTTCGCGTACGCCGGAGCGGCGATGTCGGTGCTGCTGGTGCTGTTCCTCTACAACCGGCCACTGCTGGAGCTGCTCAGCACCGAGAGCATCGCGACCGAGGTGGTCAGGACGATGTGCTCGGCGATCGGCCTGGTGCTGGCGGTCCCCATCACCACCGCGATCTCGGCCCTCATGGTGGTCGGGCCGCGGCCTGCGGAGCGCCACGTGGAGATGCTCCCCCGCGAGCCCCTGATCTAGAGCGGCTCAGCCCGCGTCGGTGACCCAGGGAACGTCCCGTGGCGGGTAGGAGCCGGTGCCCAGCTGGAGGTAGCCGTTCCAACCCCAGCACCACAGGATGTGGGCAGAGTCGATGCCGCACACATGGGCACTGCCGGCGCTCATGGTGTCGGACCAGACCTGGCCGGCGTACCCGTCGACGACCGTGGTCGTCGGGTCGGCGCTGTCGGTCGGTCGTTGACCGTTTCCCAGCTGACCGAAGGAGTTGTCGCCCCAGCAGTGCAGGTCGGTGTCGTTCTCGACGCCACAGGTGAAGGCCCCGCCCGCGCTCACGCTGGTCCAGTCCTGGGCAGAGCCGACCTGCTGGGGCGCGGTGGTCCCGGAGGTGTCCGGGCTGCCGTCGCCGAGCTGGCCGTTCGCGTCGTAGCCCCAGCACCACAGCGAGCTGTCGGCCTTGATCGCACAGGTGTGGCCGTATCCGTAGTACGGCGGGGTCGTGACGCTGATGAGGTAGTTGCCGGCCGATACCGCGCTCCACGACCCGGCCACCTGGACCGGGACGTTGGAGGAGCTCGTCGTACCCGGGTCGACCCCCAGCTCGCCCGCAGAGTTGTCGCCCCAGCACCACAGGCTGTAGTCGTCACGGATCCCGCACGAGTAGGTGGTGCCCAGGGCCACGTCGAGCCACTTCTGCGACGCACCCGTATTGACGCCGCTGTCGTCGAGCTTGGTCGGTACCTTCACGTTCCCACCGGTGGCACCGTTGCCGAGCTCCCCGTAGCCGTTGTCTCCCCAGCACCACAGCGACTGGTCGGTCTTGATCGCACAGGTGTGCAGGTCGCTGGCGAAGACGCTCGCCCAGTTCGTGTCCGAGCCCACCCGCACCGGGACGTCGCGCTCGGTCTTGTCCCCGAGGCCGAGCTCGCCGTTGCCGTTGTCGCCCCAGCACCACAGGGAGCCGTCGGTGCGGATGCCACAGGTGTAGCTGAATCCCGAGGCTACGTCGGCCCAGGTCTGGGTCGCGTAGGTGGCCTTGTCCTTGACCTTCGTCGGCACTTCGGCTGCATACGGTGCGTTGTTGTTGCCCACGTCCCCGTACCCGTTGTCGCCCCAGCACCACAGCGTGCCGTTCGGCCGTATCCCGCACGTGTGGTCCGCGCCCGCCGCGACCTTGGTCCACGTCGCGGTCAGCTGGACCTTGCGGGTCTTGCTGTAGCGCATCGGCTTGTGCCTCGTCGCGGTCAGCACGGCGCGGTACTGGAAGGTGTGGTGCGGCTTGTAGGTCGCCTTGAACACCCCTCGCCCGTTCGTCCTGCCCGCGGTGGACTTGATCGAACGCCAGGGCTTGCCGAGGTACTTGCGCTTCTGGATCACGAACTTCCGGTGCCCGCCGTGCTTGAAGCGGCCCTTGAGCACGATGACGCTACCGAGGACCACCGGCTTCGCCGGAGACACCAGCGTGAGGGTGCCCGTGGCGCCACCTGCCACAGCGGGGGACACCAGCGCGGGAACTACCGAAAGCGAAGCCACGACCATTCCCAGCGCCACCAGACGCCCCGCCGACCTCAGCACCCTCTACCTCCGTCTCGCCGCCGCACCCGAGCCGCGACCACCCGACCACCGTAGGGGGTGCGACCGGAAACGACGAGCATCCGCCACGCGCTGGACGGATCTGTGTGGCCTGCTCTCAGGGACTGGTGGGGAAAGGCACGGGCAGCCCGGCGAACAGACCCGTCGTCGGGTAGGCGAGGCCGGTGCCGAGCTGTCCGTACTCACCCCAGCCCCAGCACCACAGAGTCTGGTCGTCGCGGATACCGCACGCGCTCGCGGGGCCGACGTCGATTCCTCCGGACCAGTCGTGGCGCGGATAGAGGTCGTAGACGGCATAGGGAGTGTACGAATGCTGGACCTGGTAGGTGCCGAGCGAGCCGTAGTGGTTGTCTCCCCAGCAGGACAGGCCCGTGGAGCTCCTCACCCCGCAGGTGAAGCCACCGCCGGCCGATACGCCGGTCCAGTCGGTGTCCGACCCGACCTGTTGCGGGCCTGGGGTGCTTTGCGCGTTGACCGACCCGTCACCGAGCTGGCCCGCCGAGTTGTCGCCCCAGCAGTACAGAGCACCGGGGTCGGCGCGAAGACCACAGGTTTGCGCGCCTCCGGTGAAGTAGCCGTTGCCGTGGACATCGCTGGCCGAGACCGAGGTCCAGCTCGTGTCCGACCCGACCTGGGTCGGTGACTCCGCCGGGCCGCTGAAGCCGAGCTGGCCGGAGGTGTTGTCTCCCCAGCAGTAGAGGGCACCGGCATCGATGCCGCACGTGTAGTCGGCGCCCACGCTGACGCTGCTCCACCCCGTGTCGGTCCCGACCTTCGCCGGGGTCGTCTCGAGGGCACTGTTGTTGACCGCCCCCCAGCACCACAACGTCCCGTCGGACTGGATGCCGCAGGCGTGCCGGTAGCCGGCGCTGACGCTCGTCCACCCCGCGCCGGCGAGCCGCTGAGGGGTCGTGAAGTACGGCGTGGTCGTGTCGCCGACCCCGATCGTCGCGTTGCCTCCGTTGAGGCCCCAGCACCACAAGCGTGCCGCCGGACTGGATGCCACAGGTGAAGCTCTCACCCGCCGCGACGTCGAGCCAGGTCGGAGGCGACGAGTGATCCCCGACGAGTCCGGGGCGTAACGCGCTCGATCCTGGTGCCGTCGCCGACGTCGCCTTGCAGGTTGAGCCCCCAGCACCACAGCGTGCCGTCCCGCTGCGGATCCCGCAGGTGTGCTCGCTGCCGGCCGACACGTTCGACCACTGGGCGGTGACAAGCACCTCGGATCTTCTTGCTGACCCGCTTGGACTTCGTCCTGGTGGCCTTCAGGACCGCGCGGTAGAAGTACGAGTGTGGCCGGCGTCAGCGTGGCCTTGTAGGCGCCCCGCCTGTTCGTCCTCCCGCTCGTCGATCCGATCGACTTCCACGTCCCGCCCGAGACCCTGTGGCCTGGATGACGAAGCGACGGTGGCCCCCGTGCTTGAACCTGCCCTTGAGGGTGATCCCGCTGCCCAGGATCAGCGGCTCGCCTGCACGAGCCTGATCGTGCCGGACGTCTTCGCCGCCGAAGCAGGCGAAACGAACGCCGGTATCACCGACAAGGTGCTGCCGCCAGCAGCGAGCGCCAGGGCTCGGGTCGTCAGCTCCACGCATCACTGTCCCCTGGGTCGCGGGGCAGGCGCCGGGCCGGCCCCTCGCGGGCACGCTAGCGGGGAACGGTAGGGATACCTAGCAATGGGCGCAGTTGCGACTCTGGAGCCCAGCGGAGCCGAACCGAGACGGACGCGACCGCCGGTGGGCTCCTAGGCGGCGAGCTCGGCGCGTGCCGCGGCTGCTCGATCACCTTGTGCCGGTTGTTGAGCCGCAGGAAGTCGTTGGGGAAGGAGAGCCGGATGACCTTCCACCAGGCCGACGCCACCTGCTTGGGCATCGGGCCCGGTGACGTATCTCAGCCCGTAGCGGTCGAAGACCTCGCGCACCTTGGGTGCGACCTCCTGGTAGCGGTTGCTGTTGAGGTCGGGGTAGATGTGGTGCTCGATCTGGTAGGAGAGGTTGCCGCTCAGCAGGTGGATCAGCTTGCCGCCCGAGATGTTGGCCGAGCCGAGCATCTGGCGCAGGTACCACTCTCCGCGGGTCTCCCCGACGATCGACCGGCGCGAGAACGTCTCCACGCCCTCGGGGAAGTGGCCGCACATGATCACCGAGTGGCTCCACACGTTGCGGACCAGGTTCGCGACGGCGTTGGCGGCGAGGGTGTGGAAGAACGATCCGGTCACCAGCGACAGCAGCGGGTGGACGAGGTAGTCCTTCGTCGACTGGCGGCCGATCTTGCGCGACCACGGCCTTGGCGTTGCGGCGGAACTCCGGGTCCTGGCGGCGCTTCTTGGTGCGCAGGTTGCGGCCGAGATCGAGGTCGTAGGCCGCGATGCCGTACTGGAAGAAGAGCATGTTGACGAAGTTGTAGAGCGGCTGGCCGAGGTTGGCCTTGGTCCACGGCTGGTCCTCGTCGACACGCATGATGCCGTAGCCGAGGTCGTTGTCCTTGCCGATGACGTTGGTGTAGGTGTGGTGCAGCTCGTTGTGTGCGTGCTGCCACTGCTTGGCCGGCGTCGCGTTGTCCCAGTCCCAGGTCGTCGAGTGGATCTTCGGGTCGCGCATCCAGTCCCACTGGCCGTGCAGGACGTTGTGCCCGATCTCCATGTTGTCCAGGATCTTGGAGAGCGAGAGGCCCGACGGTGCCGAGGATCCAGGCCGGCGGGAAGATCGAGGCGAGCAGGACCGCCCGGCTGCCCAGCTCCAGCCCGCGGTTGAACTTGATCAGCCGGCGGATGTAGCGGGCGTCGCGCTCGCCGCGGCTGTTGATGAGCTGCTCGCGGATCGCGTCGAGCTCCAGGCCGAGATTCTCGATGTCCTCGGCGCGTGAGGTGGCCGATGGGGTTGTCGGCCTTCTTCTCCAAAATCGTCATCGCTGCTCCTACAGCTCGAGGTGGCAGCTGCCCGCTGCCGTGGTCACGCAGGGTTGGATGAGGACGCCGTCGCCCTCGACGGCGGTGGTGACGGCTCCGTCGCGGAGGTCGCGCACGGCGCCCTCCTTCAGGGGGACGACGCAGCCGTAGCAGATGCCCATGCGGCACCCGGACTTCATCAGGACGCCGGCGGACTCGCCCGCGTCGAGGAGCGTGGTGCCCGGGGCGACGTCGACGAGCGGGCCCCCGTCGCCGTACGCCACGGTGCCGCCCTCACCCGCGACGACGATGGCCGGGCGGAACTGCTCGATGTGGAGGCGGTCCTCCAGCGACCGGGCCGCGAACAGCTCGGTGACCATGCCGAGCAGCCCGGCGGGGCCGCAGGCGTAGGTGAGGCGGGTGTCGATGTCGGGCACCAGCTCGGACAGACGAGCGGCGTCGAGCATGCCGTCGGTGTCGGTGTGGAGCTCGATCAGACGGATCCGCTCGACCGCCGCCAGGCGGCGCAGCTCACCGCCGAAGACCACCTCGTCGCGCGAGGGAGCCGAGTGCACGAGCACGACGTCACGACGCGCCGCGATGCCGTTGCGCAGCATCCCCATGATCGGGGTGATCCCGCTGCCCCCGGTGACGAAGAGCAGGGGTTCGTTGCCCCCGCTCTCGGTGAAGTCGCCGGTGGCCTGGTCGAGCTGGATCAGCATTCCGGGACGCGCCCGGCGGACCAGGTAGTTGCTCACGACCCCGTCCGGGATCGCCTTCACCGTGACCGAGATCGTCCGCGAGCCGACCGCCGAGGTGAGGGAGTACGGACGCCACTGACGAACGCCGTCCACGTCGATGCCGACCCTGATGTACTGACCTGGCCGGTGGCCGGCCCAGCCCACGACCGGGCTTGATCTCGAGGGTCACCGAGTCACGCGTCTCAGGGTGGACCGCGACCACCCGGCCACGCAGGTCGGCCCCGTTGCGCAGGGGGAAGAAGAGATCGAGGAAGTCCTGGGGGAGCAGCGGAGTGGTGGCCAGCTCCGCGACGCGCGCGATCCCCGTCGCGGTGGCGCGCCAGACCTTGGCTCGTGGGACACCCCGCGCCTCTCGGGCGGGGACAGCAGTCGTCATGCTTCTATGATCTTCGACGGAGGGCGTAAAGTCCTGTCTGTAGCGCGTGAATCTGAGGAGTGAAATTGTCAGTTCCGGACAAAGTCAGATTCGGTCAGGCTGTCGAGTCCGCTCCGTCGCTGGACCTGTCCCCCGAGGTGGTCCGGGTGATGAAGGAGCGTGTCCACGAGATCGCGGAACGGACGGTCGACGCGATCATCGTCGAGGTGCCCAGCTACTCGCAGGCGCTGAGCGGCCCGATGGGCGACACCATCGCCAATGCCGTGCGCCTGGCCTTCAGCGGCCTGCTCAACCTGCTCGCCCTGCCCGCGAGCGCCGATCCCGGAGTGGTCCTGCGCCCCGTGCTCGACGGCGCCTACGCGCTGGGCCGCGGGGAGGCGCGAAGCGGCCGCAGCATGGACGCGCTCCTCGCCGCCTACCGGGTCGGCACCCGGGTCGCCTGGCGCGAGTTCGTCAAGATTCCGGTCTCGACCGGCAGCAACGCGGCGACCATCGCCGAGTTCGCGCAGCTGGTCTTCGCCTACATCGACGAGCTCTCGGCGGCGAGCGTGACCGGCCACTCCGACGAGCTGGCCACCACCGGCCGGGTGCGTCAGCGCTATCTCGAGCAGCTGTGCCATCACCTCTTGACGGGCGCCCCGGCCCAGGCGGTGGACGCAGCCGCTCACAGAGCGGAGTGGGAGGCACCGACGACCCTGACGGCCGTCCTCCTCCCCCAGCCCCGGGTCGGAAGCGCCCTGGCGGACCTCGATCCGCGGACCCTCGAGCCCGACGAGGAGCAGACGGATCTGCCGGACGAGATGGCGGTGCTGCTGGTCCCGGACGCGCACGGGCGGGCGCGCCCGGGCCTGCTGCGCACGCTGAGCGGATCCCAGGCGGTGGTCGGGCCGGCCCGGCCGTGGCGCGAGGTCGCCACGTCGTTCCAGCGCGCCGTCCGGGTCTTCGACCTCGTCCGGCGAAGTCGGGGGCCGGCGATCGACACCGAGGGCCATCTCGTCGACCTCGTCCTCACCGCCGACCCCGAGGCCCTGGCCGACCTCAGCCGCGAGGTGCTCTCCCCTCTGGACCAGGTGCGCGACTCGACCGCCGACAAGCTCCGCGAGACGCTGCGCGCCTGGGTGCTCCACCACGGCCGCCGCGACGACATCGCCGCCGCGCTGTTCGTCCACCCGCAGACGGTCCGCTACCGGCTCAACCAGCTGCGCGAGCTCTACGGGGAGCGACTCGACGACCCGCAGACCGTGCTCGCCCTCACCCTCGCCCTCGGCCGACCCGTCACGCATCCGGGGCTTCCTGAGCGGGGCGGGTCGCGCGCATTCGTGACGGGTCGACCGGACATTAGTGACGGGTCGACGGGCCATAGTGACGGGTCAGGCGACGTTGAGGACGGTGCCGCGGACGACGGGGTAGCCGGCGGCTTCCCAGGCGGCGGTGCCCCCGGCCACGTTGACCGCGTCGAAGCCCCGCCGGGAGAGCGCGTCGGCCACGAAGGCGCTGCGGTTGCCCGATCGGCAGACGACGTAGATCGTCTCGCCCTTGGGCAGGTGGTGGGTCCGGTCGAGGACCTCGCCCTCGGGCATGAAGGCCACGCCCGGCGCGTGGCCGGCGAGGTACTCGAACTGCTGGCGGACGTCGATGGCGAAGGCGCCGTCGGCACGGGCCGAGGCGAACTCGTGGACACTGACCTCACGCATGCGCTGCTCCTGTCGTCAGCTGGATCGGGCGCTGGTGGATTTATACCCCAGGGGGTATGGTGCTTCCAAGTCCGGGGACCCCGTGTTTCATTCCCGTCACCCGGATCGCCCGACCTGGAGAGCACGGAGGGTGCCGTGAGGAGCTGGCCCGCACGACGATGGCTGACCGCTGCCGTCGCCGCCCCGGTCGTCGCCGCGTCGATGACGTACGCCGGAGGGACGCCGCCGGCCCCGGGTCTGCCTGCTGCTCGCGCTCACGCTGGGCGCCTCGGTCCTGGGCGGCCTGATCGTCGCCAGCTACGTGCCGGTGACCGGACGGGGCGTCGACCTCGGCTGCGGCGTCGTGCGCGGTGATGTCCGGCGTCACGGTCCTCGCGGCCCTGGTGATCATGGGCACCTACGCGGGCAGCCTCCTCGGCCCGATCGGGCGCGGCGCTGGCGATGACCTTCGGGCTGACCCGCGGCTCACCCAGCCGGCGTCCTGCGCGACCCCGGCTCCGCGAGCACCGTGGCCGGCCCGACGCCGAGGACGAGCTGAGCGAGCGCTGAGCGGGAACCACTCCCTCCGCGCCCCGGGCGTCCAAGGGACGTCGACAGGACGGTCGCCGACGGGAGGTTCCGATGCGTCGCACCTGTGGTTCGTCGTCTCGATCACCGCCCTCGCGGCGGTGCGCTCAGCGCCTGCACCGGGGGAGTCGTCCACCGATCCCCTCGACGGCCGGACGTTCGTCTCGTACCTCGGTGACCGGCCGCGACCTCGTGGCCGGCACGCGGATCACGTTGAGCTTCAGCGACGGCAGGCTGAGCGCCGACGCGGGGTGCAACCACCTCGGCGGCGACTACTCCCTGGACGACGGAACGCTGCGCACCAGCGACTCTGTCGATGACCGAGATGGCGTGCGAGCCCGCCGCGAAGATGGACCAGGACCAGTGGCTCGCCGACCTGCTCACCTCCGGCTCGGCTTCGCGCTGTCACGGTCGGACGCTGACGCTGACCCAGGGGGACGTCCGCATCGTCCTCAGCCGAGCAGAGTCACGGTCGACCGTCCGCTCAAGGGCACCCGGTGGGAGCTCCAGTCGATCGTCACGGGACCGGCCCGGACGCCACCGCGGAGGACGCGACCCTGCCGACCGACCCCGCGACGCTGGTCTTCGACAACGGCCAGGTCACCCTCTCCGCGGGGGTCAACGGCGGAAGCGGGCCGGTGACCATCACGCGCGACCACCCTCACCTTCGGGCGTCTCCTGGTCACGCTGCGACCGATCCGGGACGACCGACGCGGCCAGATCGAGACCGCCGTGCTCAGCGTCCTGCGCGGCACCGTCGGCTACAGCATCGACGGGGACGCCTGACCCTCACCGCAGACGGACGGTTCGCACGCACTCGTCTACCGTGCCGTGACCGAGGACCACCACTGCCGCAGTAGCCTTCCGGTCCGTGAGGGACTGCGCATGACATACCTGGTCGTCGGTGAAGCGCTGGTCGACATCGTCGTGCCCCGGGAAGGGGCCGGTGCGCGAAGACGCCCGGCGGATCCCCGATGAACGTCGCGGTGGGTCTGGCCCGGCTGGGCATCGAGACGTCGTTCCTGACCCGGATCGGCGACGACCCGCACGGCGCGAGCATCCGGCAGCACCTGAGCGCCAGCGGCGTGCGTCTCGTCGACGGCAGCGTCGTCCCCGGCTCGCGGACGCCGACCGCGACCGCGCACCTCGACGCCTCGGGCGCGGCGACGTACGAGTTCGACCTCACCTGGGACCTGGCCCCCGGCCCCCTGCCGGACGGCACCACGGGCCCTGCACGTCGGATCGATCGGGACCGCCCTGGCTCCCGGCCGGGACGCGGTGGCCGATCTCGTCCAGGACGCGAGGCACGCGGGCCACTTCGTGTCCTTCGACCCCAACGTCCGCCCGGCGTTCTTCGGCGACCCGCACGAGGAGTGGGAGCGCTTCCTCGCCTGGGCGCGGACACGCGCGCATCGTGAAGATGAGCGACGAGGACCTCGCCCTGCTCGCCCCGGGCGCCTCTCCCGCCGACGCCGCGGAGGTCGTGCTCGCGCACGACGGGAACCGACGTGCTGGTGGTCACGCTCGGCGGCCAGGGCGCCCAGGCGTTCACCGCGCGCGACCGCGCCACCGTGCCCCTCCCGCGGCGCCGGACGGTCGTCGACACGGTCGGGCGCGGGCGACTCGTTCATGGCCGCCCTGCTCGCGATCGCCCATCAGTGGGGGCCGGAGCGCCTGCCGCGCCTGGGCGAGGAGGGGCTGGAGCGGCTGATCCGTCGGCGCCGCCGAGGCGGCGGCGGTGACCTGCGCCCGGCGCGGAGCGGACCCGCCGCGCCGCACCGAGCTGCGCCGCGACTGGCCGAGCTGACCGGCCCGTACGCGAGTCCCGCCCGGGCGCCGCTCAGCGCGTGAGCCAGACGAAGCCCCACGGCGGCAGCACGATGTCGTTGCCCCGGATGTCCACGGCCTTCGACGACGAGTGCAGGTGTCGCGGCCAGGAGATGTCGGCGCGGCGCAGCACCTCGAGGTCGACGCGCTCCTCGCTGTCGCTGAAGCAGGCGAGGACCAGGACCGGGTGCGCACGCGGGTGGCGGCGCACGTACGCCAGCACGTGCGGGTTCTCCGTCGGCAGCACGCGTGCAGGTCGGCGTCCGAGCGCAGCGACTCCGAGCTGCGGCGGGCCTCGCCAGCTCGATCAGGCCCGCGAAGACCCGCCCCTCGATCGACTCGGGGTCGTTTCGGCGCTGCGGCCGCGGTCCAGTCCATCGAGCGGCCGATGCATCCAGCGGTTGTCGTCGGCGTGGGCGGGATCGGCGGCCCAGTCCGCGTCGCTGAGCATGGCGATCTCGTCGCCCATGTAGACCAGCGGGATGCCGCCGATCGAGTAGATCGACCGAGTGCAGCAGCAGCAGCCGGTCGACCGCGGAGGCCACCTGCTCCGGGCTCCCGGAGGCTCGATGACCGACTCCACCCCGGCCAGCGACGCCGCGCTGCCGGACGTACGCACGTCGCCCGTGGCCGGGTTGGCCTGGAAGTCGGCCCCCCGGGCGAAGGATCCCTCGAAGCGGCCCGCGAAGAAGGCCGCCAGGAAGGACCGGTGGGCAGCCGGGTCGAGCCCGACCGCCCAGGCGTCCTCGTCGGAGACCGCCCACCCGATGTCGTCGTGGCAGCGGATGTAGCTGACCCAGCCGGCGCTGTCGGGGAGGGGAGGGCGGCGGTTCAGCGCCTGCATCCGGGAGCCGCACGTCCCGGGTGGCCAGCGCCGACCAGAGCATCACCATCAGCTGGTTGTCGTAGGCAAGATCGCACTCGGGCCGGAACACCTCGTGCGCGCCCAGGTAGGGCACGAGATCGTCCGGGCCCGACGATGGCCTCGGCCTTCAGCACCACCCCGGGCATCGCGAGGCGGGTCAGGGCCCGCAGCGCCTGGAGGATCCGGTGCGCCTCGGGCTGGTTGAGGCAGTCGGTGCCCTTGCGCTTCCAGAGGAAGGGCACCGCGTCCAGTCGCACCACGTCGATGCCGTGGTTGGCCAGCGAGAACAGCACGCCGAGCATCGCGCGGAAGACGTCGGGGTTCTCCCAGTTGAGGTCCCACTGGAACTCGTGGAACGTCGTCCACACCCACTCGCCCGTGCTCCGGCAGGAAGGTGAAGCTCCCGGGCGCCATGTCGGGGAAGACCTCGTGGAGCGTCGCCTCGTAGGCGTCGGGCTCGGTGCGGTCGGGGAAGAAGCGGTAGAAGCCCCGGTACGCCGGGTCGCCGGCCAGCGCCTTCCGGGCCCACTGCGTGCTCCTGGGCGGTGTGGTTGAGCACCAGAGTCGACGCACAGGGCGATGCCGCGCTGTCGTGCAGGTCGCCCGGCGAGGCTCTCGAGGTCGGCCATGGTGCCGAGCCGGGGGTCGACGCGTCGTAGTCCTCGACGGCGTAGCCGCCGTCGTTCTCCCCCTCCCGGGGCTTGAGCAGCGGCATCAGGTGGAGGTAGCGGACCCCGAGCTCGTCGAGGTAGTCGAGCCGGTCGCCGCACGCCGTCGAGGTCGCCGGCGAAGCGGTCGGCGTACGCGACGTACCCGATCATCTGCTCCGAGAGGAACCACCGCGGGTCGACCTCCCGCCGCCGGTCGAGGACCCGCAGGTCGAGCGACCGGGCGGTCGCGGCCTCCAGCGGCGTCGTCGACCACCCGCCCCGCGAGGGCCGCGGCGCGTCCCCGTAGACGGCCTCCAGCGCCTCGCACAGATCGGGCCGACCTGTGCGAGGCGCGCGAGGAATGCCTCTCCCTCCGAGCGGGCCGAGACGCTCCAGAGCGCGGCGCCCCGCAGGCTCAGACGACCGCGCAGCGCACGACAGAGGCGCACGTGCTCCTCGACGCTCCATGATCAGCCGGCACCGGGCCGACCGGGCCGCACTCAGGCGGAGAGGCGCTCGCCGGTCTCGGTGTCGAACACGTGGACCGACTCGGGGTCGGTGGTGACGTGGATCGTGTCACCCTTGCGGACGGTGTCGCGGCCGCTGATCCGGACGACGACGCGGTGCTCCTCGCCCATGAACGTGCTGGTGCCGTGGGCGAAACCGTCGGCGCCGAGGTCCTCGAAGAGGTTCACCTCGACGGGGAGGCCGCCGGCCTCGCCGGAGACCAGCCGCCACGCCTCGGGGCGAACGCCCGACCGTCACGTTGGCGTTCGACCGCCATGCCCGTGGCCTTCACCGGGAGCGCGTAGCCGCCGAGGCTGACCTCGGTGCTGCTCTTCGCCACGCCCTCCATGAGGTTCATCTGCGGGGAGCCGATGAAGCCGGCCACGAAGAGGTTGGCCGGCCGGTCGTAGAGCGTGATCGGGTCGTCGACCTGCTGCAGCTCGCCGAAGTTCATCACCGCGACACGGTCGCCCATCGTCATCGCCTCGACCTGGTCGTGGGTGACGTAGACCGTGGTCACTCCGAGGTCCGCCTGGAGCTTGGCGATGTCGGTGCGGGTCTGCACGCGCATCTTCGCGTCGAGGTTGGACAGCGGCTCGTCCATGCAGAAGACCTGCGGCTGGCGGACGATCGCGCGGCCCATGGCCACCCGCTGACGCTGGCCACCGGAGAGCGCCTTCGGCTTGCGCTGCAGGTAGTCGGTGAGGCCGAGGATCGCGGCAGCCTCCTGGACGCGCCGCTCGCGCTCCGCCGACGGGACCTTCGCCATCTTCAGCGCGAACGCCATGTTGTCGGCCACCGTCATGTGCGGGTAGAGCGCGTAGTTCTGGAACACCATGGCGATGTCGCGGTCCTTCGGCGCCATGTCGGTGACGTCCGTGTCGCCGATGAAGATGCGCCCGGAGGTGACCTCTTCCAGGCCGGCGAGCATGCGCAGCGTCGTCGACTTGCCGCACCCCGACGGGCCGACGAGGACCATGAACTCGCCGTCCCCGATCTCGAGGCTGATGCCCGGGACCGCGGGATATCCGCGCCCGGATACCAGCGCTGGGCCTCCTCGAAAGTGACTGTTGCCATGCTGAACTCCCTTCACCGGCAGGAACGTGCCGGACGATCCGTTGTGAAGTGACGCTCGTCACCCTAGCCGTATGTCCGGGAGCTCCGCGACTGGCCACGGCGGACTGCGGGACCGGATCGAGTGGCCCTCCATCACCGGCATGGGGACGAGCTGCCGGGGCCCGTCGACGCGTCCGGCTCGAGCAGCATCCGGGTTGCCAGCGCTCCCAGGCGCGTGTACGGGATGGAGATCGACGTGATGCTGCGGCCGGAGCCAGCCGGCGAGCTCGGAGCCGTCGAAGGAGACCAGCGAGACGTCGTCGGGAACGTGGAGCCCACGCAGACTCGAAGGCCTGCATCGCGCCCATGGCGATGCGGTCGTTGAGGCAGATCACCGCACGGGGGGCGCCCTCGCGCGAGCCGGGCGGCAACGGCCTCGCGGGCGCGGACGACGTCCCAGTCGGTCGGGATCACCGTGGGCTCGGGGAAGCCATGCCGGCGAGCTCGGCGGTGATGCCCCGCAGCCGGGCCGGGCCGGCCAGCGCGCGGGGATTCGGGTCGACGCCGATGACCTCGATGAGGTCGCCGTAACCGGCGTCGATGAGCAGGCGGGCGGCGGTCCGCCCTCCGCCGAACTCGTCGGGGACCACCGAGCGAAACGTGTCGTCCTCCGGGCACGATGCAGTTGAGGAGCACGACCGGTGGCGCCGGGCGGAAGCTTCGGCGGGATCGATCTCCAGGGTGACCAAGGTGGCGTAGACCAAGCCGTCCACCTGGCGGTCGAGCATCTCGTCGATGAGCCGGAGCCTCGACCTCGCGGTCGCCGTCGGTCTCTCCGATGAGCAGCAGGTGCCCGCGCTCACCGGCTGCGGCGCTCGCGCCGCGGAGCATGTTGTTCGCGTAGTGACCGCTGGCGACGGCGTCGGAGATCAGGCCGACCGTGCGGGTGGTGGCGGTACGCAGGTTCTGCGCGCTGCGGTTGGGGCGGTAGCCGAGGTCCTCGACGGCCTCGCGGACCCGACGCTCGGCCTCGGCGGAGATCCGCATCTCCGCGCTGCGTCCGTTGAGGATGTAGGACGCGGTGGTCGGCGAGACCTTCGCGACCCGTGCCACATCCTGCAGCGTCGCGCGCGCCCACTTGGCCACGAAGGCTCCCTCCCGCCGGGTTCGCGCGGAGCGGGGTCGCAGGACCGTCCGGGATCGCGTATCGCACCCGACGCCCCTGGGGAATCGGCGTTGCGGAATCGTTACTTGACACCCCGACCGACCTGCCGGACAGGGTGTTGCTGATTCGATTCAGCAGGTGATGTCTACCACAGACCCGCTGATCGGTCACCTGTCTCGCCCACCAGGGAGGGGAGACAGGCCGTCATCAACGGCGAGGAGACAGAATGTTTCAGCACATGAGGCGGGGGCGGCTGCTTGCCGTTGGCGCGGCCATTGCCGCGTCGACGTTGGGCCTTGCAGCCTGCTCCGGCACGACGACGGGCTCGGGTGGCACGTCCAGCGAGACCGCCAGCAGCTCGGGCGGCATCTCCGGCCCCACCACCGTGACCATCTGGAGCAGCATGGACCAGCCGGTCATCGACGGCCTCAAGCAGCAGACCGACGCGATGGGCGCGGCCAAGGGCATCACGATCAAGTGGCAGCGCGTCGACAACATCAACCAGGTCATCATGACCAAGCTCAACGCGGCCGACAAGCCGGACATCGCGATGATCCCGCAGCCGGGCGTCGTGGCCGACATGGTCAGCCAGGGCGCGGGCGTCCCGCTCGACAACGTGCTCGACATGACCGCGCTGAAGTCCAGCATGATCGGCGGCACGCTCGACTCGGGCATCGTGGACGGCAAGCTCTACGGTCTTCTCGTCAGCGCCAACGTCAAGAGCCTGGTCTGGTACCCGAAGCAGGCCTGGGACGCGGCCGGCTACCAGATTCCCGACTCGCTGGACGCGCTCAATACGCTGACCGACCAGATCCGCAACGAGGGCAAGACCCCGTGGTGCATGGGCATCGAGTCCGCGGCGGCGACCGGCTGGCCGGCCACCGACTGGTTCGAGGACCTGATCATGCGCTACGGCGGCGCCGACCAGTACAACCAGTGGGTGCAGCACAAGATCCCGTTCAACTCCGACCTGGTCAAGCAGGCCGCCCAGGAGTTCGAGACGCTGATGTTCACCACGGGCAACGTCCTCGGTGGCCGCAAGGCGATCGCCAGCACGGCGTTCCAGACGGCCGGCAACCCGATGTTCAACAAGACGCCGGGCTGCTGGATGTACAAGCAGGGCTCGTTCATCACCGGGTTCTTCCCGAAGGACGTGCAGGCGAACCTGACCCAGGACGCCGGCGTGTTCTACTTCCCGCCCGCAACGGCAGGTGGGGACCGGCCGATGCTCGGTGGCGGCGACATGGCGGTCATGCTGACCGACAACGACGCCACCAAGATCGCCATGAACATCCTGGCTGACCCGACGTGGGCAACAAGGCCGCGGGCAACAGCAGCTTCCTGTCGCCTCACAAGGACTTCGACACGTCGCTGTACGACCCGATGACCCAGGAGGTCGCCGCGATCTTCAACCAGTCCACGTCATTCCTCTTCGACGGCTCCGACCAGATGCCGGGCGCGGTGGGTGCCGGGACGTTCTGGACGGACATGACCGCGTGGATCTCCGGCCAGGAGACGCTCGACCAGGCGTTGAACAACATCGACGCCAGCTGGCCGTCAAGTTGATGCTCCTCTGATCGCTGCGGGAGGCGCGGGCCTCTGGGCTCGCCTCCCGCAGTGCTTCACGGGCGCACCGTCTTGGGCGTAACTTCAGTGCAAGTGATCCATCCAACGGCGAAGGGGCGTGCAGCGTGAGCGGCACTCAGACGACAACACCGCCGGACATCTCCGAGGAGCTGGCGACCCAGACGCCGAACGCCCTCGTGGCCTTCCTGAGCAAGCCTCCCGTACCACTGATCCTGAGCATCGTCGGGCTCGTGCTGGCGGCGATGGGCGCACTGGGACTCAAGTACATCGCGCTCACCTTCGGGGCCCTGGCCGGCCTGCTGGTCGGCGGGCTCTTGGTGGGCTACCTCTCCGTCCTGTTCAACCGTCGCTCCGCTGAGGAGCACCCCGACAGCTTCAACCCGACCCAGGAGAGAGTGGGCGTGATCCTGGGCCAGATCGCGACCGGGATCGGCGCACTGGGGACGGGCCTCGTGGTGGTCATCCTGCTGTTCGCGTCGGGCTCGATGTGGGGCATCTTCATCCCCGATCCCACGGCGGGCGCGCCCAACTGGGTCCACCTCACGGTGAACACGGTGCTCACCGTGCTGTTCGGGATCGGCGTCGCCATCCTGGCCTTCTGGGCGCTGGACCGGGGGGCCGACCTCCTCCCCCGGCGCATCCGCGACAAGGTCAGGCCGCTGGTCTACATCCTGCCCGCCTACCTCGCGATCGCCGTCTTCCTGCTCTACCCGGCCGTGCTCACGGTGATCTACTCCTTCCAGGACAAGTTCAGCAAGAACTGGGTCGGCTGGTCGAACTACACGACGCTGCTCTCCAACCACGCGTTCCGGGAGACGCTGCTCAACACCGTCCTGTGGATCGCGATCGTGCCGATCGCCACGGTCGTTCTCGGACTGGCCATCGCCGTGCTCACCGACCGGCTCAGCCCGAACGCAGAAAAGTTCTCCAAGACGATCATCTTCCTGCCGATGGCGATCAGCATGGTCGGTTCGGCGACCATCTGGAAGTTCATGTACAACTACGACGGGCAGGCAGCAGCCCTCGGCCAGCCGCAGATCGGCCTGCAGAACGCCGCGTGGCAGCTCGTCGGTGGGACCCCGACCTCCTGGCTGGGGCAGACCCAGTTCCACCTGAACAGCGGCTGGCTGATGCTGATGCTGCTCTGGGGCCAGATCGGCTTCGCCATGGTGCTGCTCTCTGCCGCGGTGAAGAGCGTGCCCGAGGACACCCTCGAGGCGGCTCGCATCGACGGCGCCGGCGAGCGACAGATCTTCTTCCGAGTGGTGGTGCCTCAGATCAAGGGCACGATCGTCACCGTGTTCATCACCGTCACGATCATGGTGATGAAGGTCTTCGACATCGTCTACGTGATGACCAACGGCACCAGCAACACCAACGTGCTGGGCAACGAGTTCTTCAACCAGCTCTTCACGAACAACGACAAGGGCCATGCGTCGACCATCGTGGTGCTCATGATGGCGGCGGTGATCCCGATCATGTACTACCAGGTGAAGCACTTCCGGGCGGAGGAGGCACAATGACCGCGACAGCAGTGGCCAAGCCGGCGGTCGGCAAGGCTCCCCACCGGACCAGGAAGCTCAAGGACCCGAGCAAAGCCGGCTGGCTGGTCAAGACCGCCATAGGCCTTCTGGTCTTCCTCTGGTTCATGCCGACGCTGGGCCTGTTCGTGACCTCGTTCCGGACGATCGACGCCGCCAACACGACCGGCTGGTGGACGGTGATCCTCCCCTCACGGTGGAGCTCGTTCACGCTGGGCAACTACGGCGAGGCGCTGTCCCAGGCCCACCTGGGACAGGCCTTCCTGAACACCTTCGCCATCGCCCTTCCGGCGACGTTCATCCCGATCCTGATCGCGGCGATCGCGGCGTACGCCTTCACGTTCATGGAGTTCTGGGGCCGCGACATCTTCTTCGTGGTCATCGTGAGCATGCTGGTGGTGCCGAACTTCGTCGCCCTGGTCCCGATCCAGTCGATCTACGACCAGCTCGGCATGTCCGGCTTCCCGAAGGTCTGGCTCGCCCATATCGGCTTCGGCATGTCGCTGGCGGTCTACGTGTTGCGTAACTTCATGGCGACCCTGCCGAAATCGGTGATCGAGTCGGCCAAGATCGACGGCGCCTCGCACTACCAGACCTTCTACCGGCTGGTGCTGCCGATGTCGGTGCCGGCCCTGGCGTCGTTCGCGATCTTCCAGTTCCTGTGGGTCTGGAACGACTTCATGGTGGCGCTGATCTTCGTCGGGCCCGGCCAGTACGCACCGCTGACCGTGGCGATCAAGAACAACCTGCTGACCCAGCAGGGCGCCGGCTGGAACCTGGTCACCGCCGGAGGCTTCTTCTCGATGATCGTGCCGATGCTGGTGTTCTTGGTCCTGCAGCGCTACTTCGTCCGCGGGCTGACCGCGGGCGCCGTGAAGGGCTGACAGCGCACCGCACACAACCGTCATGCTCTTCCCGCGGTCGCCGGGGTCGACCGGCCTGCACCTGGTCGAGGTCCCGGGAGCGATGCCACGTGTCGCCTGGGTCGGAGTGGTCGACTTCCCGGATCCCGGTGACCCGACCCCCGGCCGAGGCGGCACGCCTCTGGGCGGGGAGCACGGCAGCGGGCTGCTGACTCGACCGCACCTGCGCGGCCACCGGGTCACGAACGCGGGACCGGGCGCTCCTGGACCACGGCGCTGCGCACCGCTGACGTGGAGGCCGGCGAGACCGTGCTGACCATCCGGGGGGAGGATCGGGACGCGGGCCTGGCACTGACCTACGAGTTCGAGTCCCTCCCCGGAGGGGCGCTGCGCGCGCGGGCCACGGTCGTCAACCTGGCGGAGGGGGACTACCTGCTGGAGGGCCTCGACATCGCCCTCCCCGTCGACGAGCGGCTCACCGAGGTGCTCGACTTCACCGGCCGGCACGAGCGGGAACGGACGCCCCAGCGGCACGCGCTCACCGACGGGCTCTACCTGCGTGAGTCGCGGGGCGGCCGGCCCGGGCTCGCGGCGTCGACCTTGCTCGCCGTGGGCACCCCGGGCTTCGACACCGACAGCGGTGAGGTCGTGGCCGCCCACGTGGCCTGGAGCGGCAACTCCGTGCTGCGCGCCGAGCGCGACGCGGCGGGCAGTGCCACGCTCGGCGGGGGCGAGCTGCTTCTGCCCGGCGAGATCGCGCTTCGCCACCGGTGGCTCCTACGCGACACCCTGGGTCCACTTCGTGGCCTCCCACGCGGGGCTCGACGGAGTCGCATCCTCCTGGCACACCTACCTACGCTCGCTGCCGAGCCACCCCCCGACCCAGCCGGTCACGCTCAACGTCTGGGAGGCCGTCTACTTCGACCACGACCCGACCAGCTGCGCGCGATCGCGGACCGCGCAGCCGCCGTCGGGGTGGAGCGGTTCGTGCTCGACGACGGCTGGTTCCTCGGGCGCCGAGACGACACCCGAGGGCTCGGAGACTGGGTGGTCGACCCGACGGTCTGGCCCGAGGGTCTCGGGCCTCTCGCCGACCACGTGAAGGGGCTCGGGATGCAGTTCGGCCTCTGGTTCGAGCCTGAGATGGTGAACCCCGACTCGGAGCTGTTCCGAGCCCATCCCGACTGGGTGCTGGGTCCCTCGGGTCGTCTCCCCCGCCCGCACCGTCACCAGCAGGTGCTCGACCTGGCCAACCCCCTCGTCAGCGACCATCTCTTCTCACGGATGTCGGCGATCATCGAGGAGTACAGCATCGACGCGGTGAAGTGGGACCACAACCGGGACCTGCTCGAAGCGGGGACCCCCCGACGCGACGGGGCGCCGAGCGTGCACGATCAGACGATGGCGTTCTACGCGCTGCTGGACCGGCTCGCCGCGCGGCATCCGACCGTCGCGTGGGAGTCGTGCGCCTCCGGCGGCGGCCGCGTGGACCTCGGCGTACTGGAGCGCGTACAGCGGGTGTGGACCTCCGACATGACCGACGCGCTGGCTCGCCAGCAGATCCAGCGGTGGACCGTGCAACTGGTCGCCGCCGGAGTACCTCGGCGCTCACGTGTCTGCCCACCGCAACCCTGTGACCGGCAGGACCTGGGATCTGCCGTTCCGCGCTGCCACGGCGCTGTTCGGAGCCATGGGCGTCGAGTGGAACCTGCTCGAGGCCGACGAGGAGGAGCTGAGCGAGCTCGCCCGCTGGGTGGCGCTGCACAAGAAGCTATCGGGTGCTGCTCCACCGCGGCCGGGTCGTGCGGCCGACCTCGACCGACCCCGCGGTACTCCTGCACGGGGTGGTGGCGCAGGACGGCGGCGAGCGGTCTGATCGCGCACGTGCAGCTCGACGAGTCCGCCCACAACCGCGGGGTCCGCGTGCGGCTGCCCGGGCTGCCTCGCGAGCAGGGATTCCGGCTGGAGTGGGAAGGTCCCGTCGACCCGCGCGCCACCAGCCAGTCCACGCCCCTGCCGGAGCCGGGACCCACCTCCGGGGTCCCCGTCACCGGATCCTGGCTCGGCTCGGTGGGCTTCGCCGTGCCCCGACGCCGGCCGGCCACCGTCACGTTGGTGCGGCTTACCGCTGCAGCAGAGTGACGATGCCGGACCGGAAATATACGGACATAAGGCGCGGATCTTTTCAGGTTTCTCCACTTTCTTTCAGGTTGCGGGCAGAATCGAGGTGGAGGTGCCGTGAAACCGAGCAAGGAGCCGTGGATCGACGAGTCTGGCCTGGCGCAGGCGCTCGTCGACCAGATGCCCGTGCTCGGCGGCTACTTCGGTCCGGACCTTCGTGTCCGCGTGGCCAACGCCGCCTACGCGGCCTGGTTCGGGGTGAGCTCGCACGACATGCGGGGAGCACACGCGAGCGAGCTGCTCAGCGAGGAGGCGTACCTCGCCACCGAACCGATGATGGAGCGGGCGCTGAAAGGTGAAGAGCTGGACTTCACCCGGATCGTGCACGACACCGCAGGCCGACCCCGGCGCGTCCATATCCGCTATCTCCCCGACGTCGTCGACGGGCGCGTCCGGGGCTTCTTCTCCCTGGTCACCGACCAGACGGCGACGGTCGAGGCGCAGCGCGAGCTGGACGTATCCCAGGATCTGGCCCACATCGGCAGCTGGACCCACTATCCGCGCACCGGCGAGGTGCGCTGGTCCCGCCAGCTCTACCGCCTTCTGGGGGCCGACCCGGAGACCGAGGAGCCGAGCTTCGAGACCTGGACGCAGGTACGTCCACCCCGACGACCTCGGCATCACGGACAAGCTCGGCGAGGCGATCCGGACCCTCGCCGACAGCGACCTGAGGTTTCGCCTGCTGCTTCCCGACGGGACCGTGCGCCACCTCCACAGCCTGACGGCCGCCGACATCGGCGAGGACGGCCAGGTCCTGTCGCTGTCGGGCACCGTCGGACGACGAGACCGAGACGGCGCTGGTCGCGGCCGAACTGCGCCGCACCAACGAGGGGATCGGCCGGGCGAACCAGCTGCTGACCGACATGCTCGCGATGCTCGGGCACGACGTCCGCCAGCCGCTCCAGTCGGTCACGGGGTTCCTCGAGTTCGCGCTCGAAGCATGGGACGGTGCTCCCTCGGACCAGGTGAAGGACAGCGTCCGCCGGGCGCTCGCCGCCGGAAGGCGGATGCACGCGCTGCTCGACGGGATCACCACGCTGGTCAACGTCGACACCGGGACCCTCGAGGTCCGCACCCGCGAGGTACGTCTCGGCGCCGAGCTCGCGCCATCGTGACGGCCGACACCCGCGACGCTCGAGGTGATCGAGGACTGCGACGGTGGAGGTCGACCCGTTCCACCTGCAGCAGGTCGTGGCCAACCTGGTCAACAACGCCGACCACTACGGCGATCCGCCGATCGAGGTGACCGTGGACGTCGTCGACGGCGTCGCCCGCGATCACCGTCTCGGACCCGGTGAGGGCGTCCCCGAGAGCTTCGTGCCCGAGCTCTTCGAGCGATTCCGGCGGGCAGGGTCCGGGGTGGCGGCGGGCAAGGACGGCTCCGGGTTCGGCCTCTACATCTCCCGCGAGCTGATCGAGGCGAACGGCGGCACCCTGTCCGTACGTCCCCCGGAAGCCCCAGGGCTCGCAGTTCCGTCATCACGCTGCCGCTCTGCGCCCCGGACGGCCGCCAGCCCGGCTGACGCCCGTCCCGGAGGTCCGGCCGGTAGGCGACCCGCTTCACACCACCGTCGACGGGTCGGCGGCAAGCGGTCGGGTGGCGAGGCCGCAGGATCGTCTCGATGTAGTCCTCGGCAGTCTCGAAGATGTCGATCTCCCGCCCGGCGCGCTCCGAGAGCAGCCAACGGTGCTCGAGCACCTCGTGGAAGAGCTCGGCCGGCTCCAGGTCGCCCCGAAGCTCGTCGGGCACCATCGCCCAGATCCGCTCGAAGACCTCGACCAACCACCGGTGGGCCACCTCGGCCCGGTCCTGGATCGCCGAGGTACGAGGCGTAGGAGCCCATGTCGGTCAGCAGCCGCCGGGCCTGGTTCTCCTCCACCTCGAGCCCCACCAGACGCTGCAGCTCTCGTGCGGTGGTGGCCCTCCTCCACGACCCGCGGCGTCATCCGCACGTCGCGCCGTCGTAGTCGGTGACGATCTCCACCTCGGCCACGTCGAAGCCCATGGCGTTGAGCCGGTCGATCCGCTGCTCGATCCGCCAGGTCTCCCCGGCCCGGGCCACCTCGGTCGCGGTCAGCTCCTGCCAGAGCTCGGCGTAGCGCTCGATCACCTCGTCCACCAGGACGTCGGGGTCGATCGTGGGATCGAGGAACTCGCCGGCCTGCAGGTCGAGGATCTCGCCGTACAGGTTGACCCGCGCGACCTCCAGGTCGTAGTCGCGCTGGCCGTCGCTGAGCCGATCGTGGAACTCACCGGTCTCGGCATCGACGACGTACGCCGCGAACGCGCCGGCACTCCTGCGGAACAGCACGTTGGACAGGGACACGTCTCCCCAGAAGAACCCGGCCAGGTGCAAGCCGCACCAGCAGCACGGCCAGCGCGTCGAGGATCTTGTGGAGGCTCTCGGTCGGGAGCCCGTGGGAGAACAGTGCCCGGTACGGCAGCGAGTAGCTCAGGTGCACCGTCACCAGGGCCGGCTCGATCGGCTCGTCGCGGCGGCCTCGCGGCCGTCGACGACCGCGAACGGCTCGACCACGGGCAGGTCGAGCCGTCGCAGGTCGCGCAACAGCTCGAACTCGCGGTCGGCGAACTCGGGCCGCGTCTCCTTCACCGCCAGCGATCGGTGCCCTCGACCCGCACGATCCTGACGACGTGCCGTGAGAGCCCTTGCGGCAGGTCGACGCAGACCTCGTCACTCCCACTCCTCGAGCGGCAGATCCCAGGGCAGAGATCTGAGGTCGGGGCGTGCTTGCGCCGCTCGGATGCGCAGTGCCATCCCTCGATTGTGCCCTGCGACCGGACCGTCGCCAGCGCACGGAGCGTCGGCCACGCGGGCCGAGACCGAGCCGCTAGGGCAGCCGAACCGTCCGATGGCCCAGGAGGAGGTGGTCGTTCACGTCGCGGCGGGAGAGGACTCGCGGGCCGCAGTCGCACCAGGCGATCAGGTCGTCGTCTGCCGGGACCGCCCGTCCACAGAAGGTCGACGTACTCGGTCCCGCCCGGCGCCCCCGATGACCGGTGTCGACGTAGTCCTTGTGCCCATGCGCGTGTGGCCCGGTACGAGCCACGAAGACCGATCCGGAGGTGGTGTCGTAAACGCTCACCAGATGGTGGGCGCTGACTGCACTGCAGGACGAGAACCTCATGGTCCGGCCGGGCGGGAGCCGAGCGCCTCGAGCGCCTCCTCAGCGGTCCTGCGTCGCGCCTCGGACATGGTGGGTGTGCGCATCACCGCTCTCCTTCCTGCTCGGGCGCGAGCCAGCCCATCGGCCTCGTAGTCCTCATCGAATCCAATGCTGGGTGAGGCGAGGATCTCCCCCGGCCTGCGCTCGCGGCCGAGATCCTCGATCTCGAATGTCATCCCCCGCTCGTCGGCGTACCGCTCGACGAGAGGCTTCGCCTGTTCCTCGCTCTCGCAGAGCTCGCGCGCGACGATCCGGTTCTCGCGGAAGATGCGCACTTCGATGCTCGGCGCGCCGGTGTCGTATGCATGTGGTCGGCCATCAGGGCACCCCCTCGGGTCTTCGGCTACCTTCAGGCTGCCACCGCGAGACTGCGCCCGCTCAAGGGGCGAAAGCCACTATCGCCGGTCCACGGCCGCCGGAGGTCCACGCCCGGATCGGAGCACGCCACAGGCTCCGCCCAGGCGGCGGCTGAGAGGCTCCCTAGGAACGGGATGCATAGTGGGGCTGAGCCCGGCGAGGGAGGAGCCATGCATCCGCGCCGCATCGCGACATCTCCGGCGAGCACCTCACGGGCTCGCCGGTGAGGGGCACGCTCGTGCGCTGGCGCCTCCTCGTGGTCCTGCCGGCTCTCGCCCTCAGCCTCGCCGCGTGCTCCTCCGGCTCGCGGTACCCAGGTCGCCAGCCTGAACGGAGCGGACGCGACAGCATCGGCCACGCCGACGATGTCGGCCGCAGACCGGGAGCAGCTGGCGCTCAAGTTCGCCCAGTGCGTTCGGGAGAACGGCATTCCCGACTTCCCGGACCCGACCGTCGACCAGAACGGCAACCTGCAGCTCTTCGGCAACGGCCTCGGCTCGCTCGCCACGGCCGACCGGGAGAAGATGCGCACGGCATTCCAGGCCTGCAGCCAGTACGCCGAAGGACTGCGTGCCGGGTTCTCCCAGCAGGAGCAGCAGCAGATGCAGGACCAGATCCTGGCGTTCGCGCAGTGCATGCGCGACAACGGCTACACCATCCCCGATCCGACGTTCGGACCGCCCCCGACCGGCGGAGCATCCTCCAGCGGCGGGGACCAGGGGCCGTTCGGAGGGTTCAACCAGAACGATCCCGCCTTCCAGAAGGCGTTCACCGCGTGCCGCGACAAGCTTCCCGGAATCATCGGAGGAGGCGGGCCCTGCCCGCCCCGCACCGACGCCCAGCCTCGATAGCGCCGAACACCCATCAGGTCAGGCCCGGAGACCTGCCGAGGAGGACGGAAAGCCCCGTGACCGAGAAGCCCTCTCGCCGGTGGCTGGCGCCGGCCCTGATCACGCTCGTCGTCCTTGCCGTCGGCGCCGCTGTCACCCTCGTCGTCCTGCACAACCGGAGCGTGCAGGCCGGGCCCGGCCACCTTGCAGGTCCAGCGATCGACGACGAAGGTCACGATCCAGACCATCGCCGACACCCAGTCGGTGTCCGGGACTCTCGGCTACGGAGACGTCTCGACCGTGCCGGTCAATGCCACCGGGAGTGGTGACCTGGCTGCCGGACGAGGGCAGCGTGGTCCGCGAGGGGGGCACCCTCTACAAGGTCAACCAGGCCCGCACCGTGCTGCTGTACGGGAAGGTCCCCCTCTACCGGCCGTTGACAGTCGGAACGAAGGGGGCCGACGTCAAGCAGCTGGAGAAGAGCCTCACGGCGCTCGGCTACCACCCCGGCAAGGTCGATCGCAACCTTCACCGCGAAGACCCGGACGGCGGTCGAGAAGCTGCAGAAGCACAACGGCATGACCAGGACGGGTGTGGTCACCTCCCAGTCGTTCGTCTTCCGGCCCGGGCCGATCCGGGTCGGCCAGCACTCCACGTCGGTCGGGGCCCAGGCCGGCGCCCGGCTCCCCGGCGTACTCCGCCACCGGAGTCGCCCGCGAGGTGGACATCGCCCTCGACCCGAGTCTGAGCTCACTGGCCACGGTCGGGGAGAAGGTGTCGGTCGAGCTCCCCGACGGCTCCACCGTCGACGGGGATGATCACGAGCAAGGGCACCGCGACCTCGAGCTCCCAGGGCGGCTCGAGCGTCCCGGTGACCGTCGGGTTCGACAAGGCGACGGCCGCCAAGCTCAAGACCTGGGAGTCGGCCACCGTCTCGGTGTCGCTGACCCGCGAGATCCACAAGGACGTCATGGCCGTGCCGGTGACCGCTCTGGTGGCGCTCGCCGAGGGCGGCTACGCGGTCTACGTCCCCGACAGCTCGGCCGCGGGCCACCACTTGGTCGCGGTCACCCCCGGCCTCTACGCCAACGGGTACGTCGAGATCACCGGGGATCTTCAGGCCGGCGACAAGGTCGAGGTGCCGACCAGCCTTGGTTGACCTCGCGACGATCTCCCGCCCGCCCGCGCTCGAGCTGCGCGGCATCCAGAAGTCGTACGGGACCTCTGCAGGTGCTGCACGGCATCGACCTGACCATCGAGCCGGGCGAGCTTGTCGCCGTCGTCGGGCCGTCGGGCTCCGGCAAGTCCACGCTGCTCCACCTGATGGGGACTCTCGACCGTCCCAGCAGCGGATCGGTCCGCATCGACGGCATCGACACCGACGGGCTGAGCGACGCGGCGCTGGCCGGGCTGCGCTCCCGCAAGATCGGCTTCGTCTTCCAGTCCTTCCATCTCCTGGACGGGATGTCGGCCCTGGAGAACGTCGCGACCGGTCTCCTCTACACCGGCACGCCGGCGCACGAGCGCAGAGGCCGGGCGGCGGACATGCTTGGAGCGGGTGGGCCTGGGCCACCGCCTCCGCCACTCCCCCAGCCAGCTCTCCGGCGGGGAGCAGCAGCGCGTCGCGATCGCCCGGGCGCTGATCTCGGACCCCGCGATCGTCTTCGCCGACGAGCCGACCGGCAACCTCAACACCGAGTCCGGGGCGGAGATCCTCCAGCTTCTCGTCGACCTCAACCGCGGCGGCACCACGCTGGTGGTCATCACGCACGATCACGACGTGGCAGCCCGGATGCGCCGCCGGATCGACATGCTCGACGGCGTGATCTCCGCGGACACGAGCACCGCTCGCGAGCCGGGCGGACGACCGTGAGTGCGCCCGGAAGCTCCCGCCTCCTCGCCCGCGACGTGATGGGGGTCGGCACGATCGGCCTGCGTACCCGCCGGCTGCGAGCGGTCCTCTCCTCGCTCGGGATCGCGATCGGCATCGCCGCCATCGTCGCCGTCCTCGGCGTCAGCCGGTCCTCGCAGGACAACCTGCTCCGTCAGCTCGACTCCCTGGGTACCAACCTGCTGACCGTCCAGGCGGGAACCGGCATCGGCCTGGGCCGCGGTGTGCTCCCCGACACCGCGGAGCTCCAGGTGAGCAACATCGCCCCGGTGCAGTCGGTGTCGTCGATCACGACGCTCTCGCAGAGCGTCCTCCAGTCGCACTACTCCAACCCGGCGATCACCGGCGGCCTCACCACCATGGCCGCCCGGACCAACCTGCTCGACACCCTGGACGGCTCGTTGTACTCCGGGGAGTTCCTGACCACCGCCGACCAGCACTACCCGGTCACCGTCCTCGGGGCCGTCGCCGCGCAGCGGCTGGGCATCTACAGCGCGAACGACGGCATCCAGGTCGACATCGGCGGCCACAGCTTCCTGGTCGTGGGGATCCTGAACTCGCTGCCCCTCGAGCCCGACATCGATCGCGCCGCCCTGATCGGCTACCCCGTCGCCCAGAGCCTCTTCAACGAGGCCGACAACCCCTCCCGCCTGTATGTCCGGACCGACCCCAGCCAGGTCAGCGCAGTGGAGGCGGTCCTGCCCGCCCAGACGAACCCGGAGCACCCGGAGAACGTCCAGACCTCGAGGCCCTCCGACGCCCTGGCGGCACGGGCCGCCGCCCAGTCCACGTTCACCTCGCTGTTCCTCGGCCTGGGCGCCGTGGCTCTGCTCGTCGGCGGCGTCGGCATCGCGAACGTCATGGTGATCTCCGTCCTGGAGCGTCGCAGGGAGATCGGCCTGCGCCGTGCCCTGGGCGCGACCAAGCGCCACATCCGGCTCCAGTTCCTCACCGAGGCGCTCTTCCTGGCAGTCTTCGGTGGGATCGGCGGCGTGCTGCTCGGGGCGCTCGCCACGGCGGGGTACTCGCTGAGCCAGGACCTTCCCGTCGTGGTCCCCGCCTCCGCGATCCTCTACGGCGTCGGCTCCGCGCTGGCCATCGGCGTGATCGCCGGCGTCTACCCGGCGATCCGCGCCGCGCGGCTCTCGCCGACCGAGGCGCTGCGCACAACGTGAAGAAGTCGCGCCAAGTCCCCCACTGCCGCTCTTGGTGACTGCCCTGTCGAGCAGAGACATCGATCGACGCACGGGGGGAAGCATGGCGTCGCGCCTGATCGCTCTGGCGCTGGCCGCTTCGACCGTGGTGGTGTTGCAGGCGTCGCCTGCGGTAGCGCGCACCTCGGGCTCGATCCACCTGGTCGGCGCCACCTCACCCGTGGTGACCGGGACGAAGATCACGCTCGCGGGCCGCTTCAAGCACGCCTACGCGCGCACCTTCGTCATCCAGCGCGCCGAGCCAGGCACGCACCACTGGAAGACGATCAAGAGCACTCGGGGCACCACCACCGGCCACTACCGAGCCCGCCTCAACGCCCGCTGCGAGATGCAGTACCGCGCCAAGCTCACCCGGACCAGCACCAAACCCAGCCGCGTCTCGACCACCATCGACGTGGACACCCAGGGCTGGTTGCAGGTCTCAGCCGGCGCCAGCCACACCTGCGGCATCTGGTACGACCACAGCCTGTGGTGCTGGGGCGACAACCAGTACGGCGAGCTCGGCACCGCTACCAGGCTCGGCACCGACTCCAACGCGACCGGCTGGAGCGACTCTCCACTTCAGCTCAACGACAGCTGGGCTGTCCAGACCTGGTTCTCAGCAACCCTCGGCCGACGCTGCTCGTGCGCCGTCCGGACCGGCCAGTCACTGTGGTGCTGGGGAAGCAATCAGGTGGGCGCGCTCGGGAACTCGACCAACAGCGGCATCGACGCACCCAATCCCGCGCCCCTCCAGGTCCTCGACGGGTACGCGGACCAGTCCTGGGCGTCCGTGGCAATCGAGTCCATGGCGCTGCACACCTGTGGTGTCCGTGGCGATCACGCGCTGTGGTGCTGGGGCTTCAATGCCTCAGGGCAGCTCGGCAACAGGACGGCCACCCTGGGCACCGAAGGCCCTAACCCCGCGCCGCTGCGCGTGCCCAACCGACGTCCTGAGCGGCGGCCGTCAGGAGTCGCTGGCGGCGAACAGGGCGCGGCTGAGGAAGACCAGCTGCTCGCGCAGCGTCTCCGGGTCGAGATCGGCGAGCAGGGGGTCGACGCCGACCGCGGCGAGACCGGCTCCGAACATGGATGCGGCGACGCGGCGCCGTACCCCCGCGCTCGGCCCGCCCAGGATCACGACCAGCCGCTCGGTGAGCTCGAGGAAGTCCTCGTTGTCTCCGAGGATCTGCTGCACCTCCGGGTCGCGGAACAGGGTTGCGACGACCTCGCGCTGGTCGATCATCATCTCGACCAGGCCGCGCACGGCGAGCTCCAGCGACTCCTGAGCGGAAGGTGCGGCCTCGGCCTCGGCGACGACGCGCCGCAGCTCCTCGAGGGCCGGCTCGATCACGGCCAGCACGATCTCGTCCTTGGCCTTGAACTGGTAGTAGACGGCCGCCTTCGTGACGCCGAGGTGGTCGGCGATCATCTGCAGCGACGACCCGCTGACCCCGTGCGCTGCGAACATCTCCATGGCCGCATGCAGGACGCGGGCCCGTCCCTCGCCACGGGGGCTCACCGGTCTGGCCATCTGGGGTTCCTCCTGCGTGGGCGGCGCGCTCGGGTCGGCCACCGGGAACCAAGTTAGCCGATCGGTTTGCTTTGTCCTAGTCGAACGGCTAACTTTGCTGGCGACGCAGACACCCGTCGCCACCCCTCTCGCACCCGGAGGACCCCCCATGGCTTCTGCCCTGTATCGCCTCGGCCGCTTCGCGTTCCGTCGGCGCGGATACGTCCTGTCGTTCTGGGCCCTGGTGCTCGCCGCAGTCGCCATCGGCGCCGCGGTCTTCAACGGCCCGACCTCCAACTCGTTCTCGATCCCGGGCACCGAGTCGCAGCGGGCACTCGACCTGCTCAGCCAACGCAGCGGGACCAACGCAGATGTCGGGACGGCCCAGGTCGTCTACGTCGCCGAGAACGGGTCGACGGTGACCGGCGACGCCGCCAAGAAGGCGATCGCCGGCGCGGTGCAGGCGATGTCGGCGCTGCCGGACGTCGCGCAGGTGACCGACCCGTTCCAGGCTCAGGCGGTCTCCCCCGACGGCAGCGTCGCCTACTCCGTGGTCCAGTTCACCGTGTCGGCCGACGCGGTCACCCCGGCCGAACAGGACGCGCTGTTCGCCGCCGGGCGGACAGCTCAGTCGTCCACCCTGTCGGTCGAGTTCTCCGGCCAGGCGGTTCAGCCGCACCAGCACCAGAACCCGGCCGAGGCGCTGGGTCTGCTGGTTGCCGGGCTCGCTCTGCTGATCACCTTCGGGTCCCTGATCGCGGCCGGGCTGCCGCTGCTGACCGCCGCGATCGGAGTGGGCCTCGGCATGCTCGGCATCACCGTCGCCACCGGCTTCTTCCAGCTCAGCGCGACGACCTCGACGCTGGCCCTCATGCTGGGGCTCGCCGTGGGCATCGACTACGCGCTGTTCATCCTCTCCCGCTACCGGCACGAGCTGCTGCACGGGCGCACTCAGGAGGAGGCGGCAGGCCGTGCCGTCGGTACGGCGGGGTCGGCGGTGGTCTTCGCCGGACTCACCGTGATCATCGCGCTGTCGGCTCTGTCGGTCGTGGGCATCCCCTTCCTCACCCAGATGGGCCTGGCCGCGGCGGGCACCGTCGCGATGGCCGTGCTCATCGCGCTCACCCTGCTGCCGGCCGTCCTCGGGTTCGTCGGGCTCACGGTGCTCGGCCGCAAGGGCCTGGCCGCCAAGGACAGCGAGTCCGACGACGAGACCGACGCGACGAGGGCCACGCCCTTCGGGGAGCGGTGGGCGCGGGGCGTCCTCCGCCACCGGGTGCTCGCCCTGCTGGTGTCGGTGGTCGGACTCGGCGTCATCGCCATCCCGAGCACGAGCCTGCACCTGGGCCTCCCCTCGGCGGAGAACTCCTCCCCCGACTCCACGATGAACAAGGCCTACGTCGCCCTCGCCCAGGGCTTCGGCCCGGGCTTCAACGGCCCGCTGACCGTGGTCGCGGACCTCACCGGCTCGTCCAGCTCCCAGCAGGCGATCGGCCGGCTCACCGAGGCTCTCAGCTCAGTCCCCGGGGTCGCGGTCGCCTCCCCGTATCCGCAGTCCCCGCCCCAGACGGCCATCTTCCAGGTGATTCCGACCACCGGCCCGTCCGACAAGGCGACCGAGACCCTGGTGCACACCCTCCGCTCCGACGCGGCCGCCTGGAAGACAAGCACCGGCGCCTCGGTCTATGTGACCGGGCCGACGGCGGTTGCCATCGACGTCTCGGAGACGCTGTCGAACGCGCTGGTCCCCTACCTCGCGCTCGTCGTCGGGTTGGCGGTCGTGCTGCTGATCCTGGTCTTCCGCAGCATCCTGGTGCCGCTCAAGGCGGCACTCGGCTTCCTGCTCTCGGTGGCGGTGGCCTTCGGCTCCGTGGTCGCGATCTTCCAGAAGGGCTGGTTCCCGGCGAGCCTGCTCGGAGTCGACGCGACCGGGCCGATCATCAGCTTCCTGCCGGTGCTGCTCATCGGGATCCTGTTCGGCCTGGCGATGGACTACGAGGTCTTCCTGGTCACCCGGATGCACGAGGAGCATGGCCATGGCGCTGGAGCCCAGGAGTCGATCGTGCTCGGCTTCCGCCATGGAGCGCGGGTCGTCACGGCGGCCGCGGTGATCATGGTTTCGGTCTTCGCCGGCTTCGTGACCTCCGGCGACTCGGTGATCAAGTCCATCGGGTTCGCACTGGCTTTCGGGGTGTTCGTCGACGCCTTCGTGGTGCGGATGACGATCGTCCCCGCCGTCATGTCGTTGCTCGGGGAGAGGGCCTGGTGGTTGCCGACCTGGTTGGACCGGGTCCTTCCCGATCTCGACGTGGAGGGGGCAAGGCTCGGCAAGCGGCTGGCCGCATCGGACTCCGAGGCTCTCGAGCTGACGCGAGGCTGAGGCGAAGCAACGGCTCGGGGCCGAGCGCGGCTCGGGGGCAGCCCGCTCTCGCCTTGCTAGGGTGCTGAACGTCCCGCCGACCTTCACGACAGGAGGGGATCGTGACGGAGGAGCCCTCCCCGAGTCAGGAGCCGAGCGAGGAGCCGAGCGAGGAGCTCTCGGCTCCTGTCAGCCCCTGGCGCCGCAGGCTGACCGTGGCCGCTGCCGTGGTCCTGGTCGTTGCGGCCGGGACGGTGGGAGTCGTGTGGTGGCTCTCTCCCGGATCCGGAACCACCGCCGAGCCGACACCCGCGACCGGCCTCGGTGACCCGGGGACGGTGTACGTGCTCAACGAGCGCCGCGACACCGCCAAGGGCACCCCCAAGACCGGCACCGTCTCGGTGATTGCTCCCGGGGGCACGACCGTCGGCGCCACCGTCGACGTCGGGCCCTCACCTATGGCGCTGCTCGTCGCGCCCGACGGCACTCCCCAGACCGGCACCGTCTATGTCCTCAACCTGGACTCGACGATCTCGTCGATCGATCCCGGTCAGCCCACGGTGAGCTCGACGATCACGACGAAGGCCGCGTCCGCAAAGGGGGTGGCCGTCGCCATGGCCATCGCCCCCACGGGCACCCTCTTCGTCAGCCACCAGTCCACCAGGACGACAGCGACGGGCGGACCAGCGCGAGGCTTCGTCTCGGTCATCCCACCGGGAGCCGAGAGCTTCGCCACGGTCATCCGGGTCGGCGCCGGCCCCGGCGCGCTGGCCGTGGCGCCGGCAGGGACTCCCAACGCCGGCACCGTCTACGTCACCAACGCCGACTCCCGGACGGTGTCGGTCATCGCGCCCGGGGCCAAGCGCGCCAGCACCATCGCGGTCGGCGTCGGCCCGCTCAGTGTCGTCATCGCGCCGGCCGGGACCGCCAATGCCGGCACTGTCTACGTCGCGAACTCGACCGGAAAGTCCGTATCGGTGATCGCGCCCGGCGCGGTCAAAGCCACCACCATCAAGGTGCGGCGGGGATCCGAGTACCTCGCCATAGCACCCGCGGGGGCGCCGAACGCGGGGACTCTCTACGTCGCCAGCGGCGACTCCCACCTCGTCTCCGTGGTCGAGCCCGGGGCCGGGAAGGTCTCCACCACCGTCGACCTCGGCAAGACCACGCGCAGCCTGGTCGTCGCACCTGCGGGCACCCCGGATGCGGGGACCGTCTATGCCGCGTCCCTCGCAGGAACCCTGTCCGTGATCGCCCCCGGAGCCACCTCCGCCACGAGCATCGACGTCGGCCGTTCGGCCACCAACGTGGCCGTCGCCCCGGCGGGATCCGCCAACGCGGGCACCGTCTACGTGACCCGGACGCGGAAGGCGGGCGACGTGTCGGTGATCGCGCCCGGCGGCACCGCGGTCAGCGCCACCATCCCCGTCGGGGTGCGGCCGCTGCCGATGGGCATCGCGCCCGGGTCTCCTGCGGCCCAGTCCAGCAGCTGACCTTCCCCGGTGTCCCGCCTGGGGACCCCGGGAACCGTGGGCCGCGGTCAGGGGCGCCCCGCCGCGAGGTGACCGAGTTGCATCAGCAGGCCCAGCTGGTCGGGGACACCCCAGTGCTCCACGATCTTCCCGTTACGGAGCCGCACTGAGTCGAACACGGTGATCTCCATCGTGGTCCCGGTGGCCGGGAAGCCCATGATGGCGCCGGTGTTGGTGCCGGTCGCCCGGTTGCGGACCCAGACCACGTCGCCGTCCACTGCGTAGTCCTCGATCTCGATCCGGAAGTCGTCGAACCATGAGCGCAGCGTCGCGATCACCTTCTTGTGCCCCTCGCTGCCGTGCGGATTCCCTCGCTGGTGTTCGATGCAGTCGGAGGCGACGAGCTCGTCACAGACATCGAGGTTCCCCGCGCTGAAGCCCTCGTCGAGAAGCCGCCGGATCACCTCGAGCTTCTCTCGGTCCGCCTCGGTGAGTGCCTTCTCCATCAGTCAACCGCCTTCGCTGAGCGCACACTCTTATAGTTGCGCTATATATAGTTGCACTATAGCCCACCGGCAGGGGACGTCAAGGGGCAGTGGACAGCGGCCCGGCCGGTCAGTCGGCGAGAATCGCGCGCACCAGGATGTCCAGCATCGTGCTCTCGGCCTGCGCAGGTGACATGCCTCGCTCACGCAACTGCAGGTAGGTGTCGGGGCTGGCGATGGCGTACGTCATCGCCGCCGCCTTCTCGAGGGTGAGCCCCTTGCGGAGCCTCCCCGCCCGGTGGACCGGCTCCAGCAGGTTGAGCGGACCCTCGTAACGACCGCGCTCCATGGCCGTGAGCCGTTCCGCGACCTCCGGCTCGTCGCGGGCCTCCCGCATCACGTCACGGATCGGCGCCCAGAGCTCGGCGTTGTGGCGGGTGTGCCGCACGTAGAGGCGCAGCTTCTGGCGCGGGTCGTCGGTGGCGACGATCTCGCGCACCCACCTGCGCTCCGGCGGCGGGACGGACTGGTCCTCTCCCTCCGCCACTCGCCGCGACGCGGTCTCGTGGAGCAACGCGGCCTTGGTGCCATAGGCGAGATAGAGCGTCTGCACGTGGACGCCTGCAGCCTCGGCGACGTCCTGCATGGACGTGCCCCGGTACCCCCGCTCCACGAAGAGGGGAAACGCCGCCTCCTCGACCTTCTTCCGGGTCTCGAGACCTCGCCGGGTATGCCTACGGGGCGTGCCGCTCACCCTGCGACTCTATATCGCCGCTATAGCAAAGATGGGTGTAGGCGGGCAGGAGGGCTTCCCGCCCGCGCCGGTGGCCCCTACGGTGGTCCGGACGGGGACAGACCTGCACCGGAGGTGCCATGACCACCGTGCGCGCAGCAGCCGTCCAGGGGACGCCGGTCTTCCTCGACCGTGAGGCCACCACCACGAAGGCCTGTCACTTCATCAGGGAGGCTGCGGGCGAGGGCGCAGGTCTCGTGGTCTTCCCCGAGGCGTTCATCCCGACCTACCCCGACTGGGTGTGGCGGCGCACGCCGTGGAACGACGGTGCGGCCGACTGGTTCGGCCGACTCGCGGAGAACGCGGTCACCGTGCCCGGCCCCACGACCGAAGCACTCGGCGAGGTGGCGCGCGAAACCGGCACCTACGTTGTGATGGGCGTCAACGAGATCGAGCCGCTCGGGGGAACCCTCTACAACACGCTGCTCTTCTTCGGTCCCGACGGATCGCTGCTCGGCAAGCACCGCAAGCTGATGCCGACCGGCGGGGAGCGCCTGGTCTGGGGATTTGGCGACGGGTCCGGGCTGCAGGTGTTCGACACCCCGTTCGGGAGGCTCGGCGGGCTGTTGTGCTGGGAGAACTACATGCCCCTGGCCCGTGCCGCCCTGTACGGGCTCGGCGTCGACGTGTACGTCGCTCCGACCTGGGACAACAGCGAGGAGTGGGTGAGCACTCTCCGGCACATCGCCAAGGAGGGACGCTGCTGGGTGATCGGGGTGACCCCCTGCCTGCGCGGCTCCGACGTGCCGGCGTCGATCCCCGGGCGGGACGAGATCTACGGCGGCGCCGACAACTGGATGTCCCGGGGGAACACGACCATCGTGGCCCCCGGAGGGGCGATCGTGGCCGGCCCGCTCACCGGGAGCGAAGGCATCGTCTACGCCGACCTCGACCTGGACCGGGTGGTGCGGGCGAAGCGTCAGTTCGACCCGGTGGGCCATTACGCACGCAGCGACATCTTCCGGCTCACCGTCGACTCCTCCCCCAAACCCGCCGTCGAGCTGGCCCGGACGGGGGACGCGCAGGACGGCAACGACTGAGGCGACCCGACGGCGGTGCCGCGTCCTCCTAACGATCCGACGGCCGCAGGACCGACAAGATCAGCTCCGCGACCTGGGCAGCTCCGTGCTCCCCGATCACTACCGTGTAGTGATTGACGTCGTCCACCCACACCAAACGCACCGTCGGCCACGCCGGCAACATCTCGTCGAGGTAGCTCTGTGTGTAGAGGCCGGGCGTCTCGTCCAAGAGCCCTCGTGGCGCCGCCGCCAGCACGGCGGGGTGCCGCAGGTGGGTCAGGGCCTCCGACAGCGCCGTCCCCTCGGTCATGTCGACCGTGTCGGCGACCATCACCTGGTAGCTCGTGGCCGGCCGCAGCTCCGGCTCCTCGCCCTCTAGGTCGTAGGTGAGGTACTCGACCACGTCCTCGGTCCACTCCGCCGCGAAGGCCGGGTGCGCGCGCCAGAAGGTCGCGTAAGCGTCCACGTCGGGGAAGCGCATCGCCAGCCGCGAGGCGGCAGGGCCGAGTAGGGCATCGATCACCTGATCTGCCGACAGATCCTTCGGCACCCGCAACGGAACCCCCCCGTCGACGAGGACGAGCTGGTCCACACGTTCGGGAAACTGATGGGCGAACACCACGGAGACGAAACCGCCCATCGAGTGGCCAACCACCAGCGTGCTGTCGACCCCGAAGTGGTCGAGGACGGCAGCCATGTCTCGCGCATGGCCGGACATTCCCTCGCCCCCGCCCAGGCGTGAGCTCCTCCCCCGGCCCCGCAAGTCGGGCGCGATGAGTCGGACGCCCGGAAGCCGTCGGGCCACCGTCGCCCACGACTTGTGCGAGGCCGTGATGCCGTGGATCAGCAGGGCCGTCGGCGCGTCCGGGTCGGGTGCATCCCAGACGGCCACCCGCAGATCGCCTCCCGCGACCGGGACATCCACAGTCGAGTAGGTGTGGCTCATCGCGCCGTCCACCCTCCGTCCATCGTGTAGGAGGCGCCGGTAACCATGCCCGCCTCGTTCGTGCACAGCCACCCCACCAGGGATGCGACCTCGTCCGGCTCGACCAGACGCTTGACCGCCGACTCGGTGAGCATCACCTTCTCGACGACCTCGTCGTCGCTGATGCCGTGCACCAGCGCCTGGTCTCCGATCTGCTTCTCCACCAGCGGGGTCCGCACGTAGGCCGGGTTGACGCAGTTGCTGGTGACCCCGTGCGGCGCGCCCTCGAGGGCGGTGACCTTGGACAGGCCCTCCAGCGCGTGCTTCGCCGACACGTAGGCCGCTTTGAAGGGGCTCGCGCGGAGGCCGTGCACGCTGGAGATGTTGACGATCCGGCCCCAGGCGCGCTCGTACATCCCCGGAAGGGTCCGCCCGGATCAGGAGGAAGGGAGCCTCGAGCATCAGGCGTTGGATCAGCCGGAACGCGTCCGGATCGAAGTCGTGCACGGGGGAGACGTGTTGGATCCCGGCGTTGTTGATCAGAACGTCGACGTCGAGGCCGATCTGCTCCAGCTCCGCGGTGGACGCCAGGTCGGTGACCCAGACCTCGCCACCGACCGCCTCCGCGACCTGGCTCGCCCCCTCGGGGTCGATGTCGGCGACGATCACGTGGGCGCCGAGGCCGGCCAGCCGTACGGCGACCGCCCGCCCGATTCCGCTCGCACCGCCGGTCACCAGCGCGCGGCGACCCTCCAGGACCCCTGTGGTCATGCGTTCTCCCCCTCCGTGCCCGAGCGCTCGGGCGCGAGCGCGTTGCCGATGAAGCGCATCAGCGCGTCGAAGACATGCGGCGGAAGCTCGGTCCGCGGACGACCCTGTTCGTCGCGCTCCCAGAGAATGAACCTCATACCGACCAGCTCGCCCATGCCCATCAGTGCCCAGGCGGCAACCGTCGGGTCGATCGACTCGGAGAGCTCCCCCGCCTGCTGGGCCCGCCGCAGCCCCTCGACGTATCCCTCCACGATCCGCGTGTAGTGGAGGTGCAGGACGGCCGGGGACACGAATTCCGCCTCGCGCACCACCCGGTACAGGGCCGGGTGCTCGGCGGTGAACCGGAAGAAGCCGGCGAAGCCCGCCCGCTCAGCCTCCAGGCGCCCGGTCGCTCCTTCCATCGCGTCGCTCATGGAGCGCCGGACCCGCCGGTTGAGGTCGATCACCAGCGCCTCGAAGATCATCTGCTTGCTGTCGAAGTAGAGGTAGAAGGTTCCCAGCCCGACGCCGGCACGCTCGGTGATCTTGACGATCGACGCGTCGTGGTAGCCCAGGTCGGCGAAGACCGCCTCCGCTGCGGCGAGCAGCTTGTCCCGGGTGGCCCGGCCCCGCTTGGTGGTCGGCTGAGTGCCCTCGGAGACTGCTTCGAGGCGGTCGGCCCCGTCGAGGCTGAAGTCGGGTGAGCTCATCGGTGTCCTCCCTGTGCCGCATCGCGCGCCGCCGCACGCAGACGGGCCCGGGCGACCTTGCCTACGCCCGTACGTGGCAGCTCGTCGACGACGAGCACGAGCCGCGGAACCTTGAACCCGGCGAGGACCGCTCGCGCGTGCTCGAGCACCTCGTCCTCGCCGAGCCGGACGCCGGGCGCAGCAACCACGAACGCGACCCCGACCTCTCCCCATTCCGGATCCGGCACCCCCACGACCGAGGCATCCTCGATCAGCGGGTGAGACCGCAGCGCCGCCTCCACCTCGGCGGGGGCGACGTTCTCGCCGCCGGTGATGTAGATGTTCTTGATCCGGTCCACGATGCAGTAGCGGCCGCGCCCGTCACGCTCGGCCAGGTCGCCGGAACGCAGCCAGCCGTCCTGGAACGCCCGAGCGGTTGCCTCGGCGTCACCCAGATACCCACGGAAGACCGCCGGGCCCCGCACCTGGAGCTCGCCGTGTCCCGGCCCGTCCACCTCGTCGCCGGAGTCCGGGTCGACAAGTCGCACCTCGACGAACGGGTACGGCGCTCCAACGCACCCCTCCGCGGCAGGGTCGTCCCCCGGGACGTGGACCAAGACATTGGGGCCGGCCTCCGTCAGGCCGTACCCGAGTGTCAGAGGCAGGCCGCGCGCCCGCCAGATCCGCGCGAGCTCTGCGGGAAGGGGGGCGCCCCCGACCACCAGGGAGCGCACCGAGCTCAGATCGGCCGCAGCGAAGGCCGGGTCGGCGGCCAGCCAGCGGTACTGCGTGGGAACGCCCATCATGGTCGTGACCGCCCGTTCGCGGATGAGCTGGAGGACCCGTCCGGGATGGAAGGTCCGCTCCAGCACGACCGTGGCCCCCAGCCGAGGGCAGCCAAGGGCTGGACGTTCCAGGCCGCGACGTGGAACTGCGGCAGCGTCGCGAGCACGACGTCGTCGGAGCTCATGTCCAGGGCCCGGATCAGCGCGAGGTTCGCCCAGAAGCAGTTCTCGTGCGTCAGCACGGCCGCCTTCGGGCGCGCCTCGCTCCCGGAGGTCAGCAAGACCAGCAGGGGATCGTCGTCTCGCGGTCCTCGTTGGCGCGGCCACTCCCCCGAGGGCGGAAGGGGGCGCGTCGGAACGGTGACCTCGACGCCGGTTGACCCGAGCTCGCCGACGGCAAGCTCCGCGCCGGCCCGCCTCAGCGCCCGACGAGCCTCGGGCATGGCCTGGGACTCGACGAGCAGGACCTGGGGCGCGACGGTCCCGAGGTCGACCGCGAGCTCGTCGACGGTGAGCCGCCACGACAGCGGGGCCAGGACGAGACCGGCCTTGGCGCAGGCGAAGAAGACGACCAGGTGGTCGAGGGAGTTCCCCGTCACCGTCGCGATCCGGTCCCCCGCGCCGTAGCCGGCGCGACGGGACCCTGCAGCCAGATCGGTGCTCCGGCGGTCCAGCTCGCCGTAGGTCGTGCACACGCCACGGTCGTCGACCGCGACCTTCGTGCCGTGCGTCCGGGCAGCATCGGTGACCCACGAGCCGAGGGTGTGGCGGCCGTGCGCACCGGGGTCGACACTGCTCATGACGGCACCTCTTCCAGAGTCGCGCCTGCCGGGTGGTCACCCTCGGCGAGGTCATCGTGACGGGCGTGGCGCCGCCGCGCCAGGACCCGGTGAGCCGTACCGGCGATTCCTCCCGGGGCGAAGAGCACCACCACGACGAACATGCCGCCGAGAAGGAACAACGGCTCGGCCAGCGGGATCCGCAACCAGGAGGGGAGCGACCCGACAGCACTGGAGGCGGCGATCAGAGTGAGCCGCTGGTTGAGCAGCGTATACACCACTCCGCCCGCGATCGCGCCCCACCGCCACCCCACACCGCCGAGGACGACCATCACCAGGATCGTGATGGTGAAGTCCGCCGAGACCGACCGCGGGACGGTGCCGCTCTGCAGGAGCAGGTACATGCTTCCCACGAGACTCGCCAGCGCACCGGCCACCACGAAGACGACGAGCTTCGCCCAGTACGGGTGGACGCCCAGGATCCTCACCCGCAGGTCGTTCTCCCGGGCCGCCGTGGCGACGTGACCCACCCGGGACCGGTCGATCCACAAGACCACCAGGTAGACCACCACGACGGTTGCCAGGCAGAGCCAGTAGAGGTTCCTGGTGTTGGCCACACCGACCAGCGAGGTGGGCACGTGTCGGGTGTCGAGTGTGAGGCCCTCGTCACCGCCGGTCCACCCCCCGGGGTTACGGCGAACCAGCACGGACCCCGCTTGCGCGAACGCGAGGGTCACCATCGCGAACGGGATGCCCCCCACGCGCAGGCTGATCGCGCCCGTGACCAGCGCGACCGCCGCTCCGAGCACCACCCCGAGCAGGAGCGACGTCCACAGTCCCAGCCCGGAGTGGCGCAGCAGGACCCCGACCGCGTATGCACCCACCGCGAAATAGAGGGCGTGCCCGAACGAGAGCATGCCGGCCGTGCCGAGCAGGAGGTTGTACGTCAGGGCCAGGGCCGCGAACAACATCGACAGCGCCATTAGCTGCAGCGCGCCCGGCGTGTACGTCGCCCCCGGGAGGACTCCGGGGACCGACAGGTCCAACAGCGGCAGAACTGCCATCACGGCCACCAGCGCCATACCGCACGACGGGAGGAGCGCCCACCGCGGGATGACTCTGAACGCTCTCATGCCTGCCTCCCAAGGATCCCGGAGGGACGGGACAGCAAGACCACCGCTAGCGCGATGACCACCACGAAGTCGCCGGTGCCCGACGCGTAGTAGTTCGCGAACTGCTGCAGGAGTGCCACCGCCACCGAGGCAAGTGCGGCTCCGGTCAACGAACCCATGCCGCCGATCACGGTGACGATGAAGGCGAAGATCAGCAGCGATGCCCCCAGGCTCGGCGAGACGTACCCGAAGTAGTGCGCGGCGAGCACCCCGCCGAGCCCGGCCACCGCACCGCCGATGGCGAAGACCAGAGTGAAGGAGCGCCGCACGTCGATTCCCAGAGCAGTCACCATCGATCGGTTCTCCACTCCGGCGCGGATGATCATCCCGTACCGCGTGTGCCGCAGGAACAGCACGATCGACACCAGAACGGCGGCGGCCGCCAGAATCGTCAGGAATCTGTCGTTGGGGATGCGGGCGCCCCACACCGAGGTCGTCCGGTCCAACCACGCCGGGCCCTGGATGTAGGTGGGGTCCGTTCCCCAGATCCCTTCGAACAGAGCGACTGAGGCGAGAGCCAGCCCGACGGTGATCAGCACCTGCTCGATGTGCCGCTCGTACAGCGGACGGATGAGAAGAAGCTCGGTGAGAGCCGCGACCAGCGCACCTGCCAGCGCGCCGGCGACCAGCGACGCGAACAGGCCGGCCCAGCTGGTCGCCCCGAACCGGTCGGCGACCTCCCATCCCACGAACGCGCCGAAGGTGAGGAACGATCCGTGCGCGAAGTTGAGGACGTGCATCAGCCCGTAGATCAGCGAGAGGCCGGCTGCCACGAGGAAGTAGAGGGCTCCGAGTCCGAGCCCGGTCACGGCCAGGAGAACAACGGTGCTCATCCGACCGCCCCCCGACCGCTCTCGGCGTGGACGCCGAGCAGGCGCTTGATGAGAGCCTCGTCCGCCAACAGCTCCGAAGCCGGCCCTTGGTGAACCACCCTCCCGTTCTCGATGACGACTGCCTGCTCGGCCAACCGCCGGACCACCTCCAGGTTCTGCTCCACGAGCACGATGGGCACCGCCAGGGCCGCCTCCGCCAGGGACGAGGACACCTGCTCGACGATCCGCGGCGCCAGGCCCTTGGTCGGCTCGTCGACGAGGAGCAGGCGGTTGTCGTTGAGCAGTGCACGAGCCAGCGACACCATCTGCTGCTGGCCGCCCGACAGGGTCCCCGCCAGCTGCTGTGCCCGGTCCACCAGGTCCGGGAAGAGCGCGTCGACGAGCTCGCGACGTGGCTGCTTGGTCCGCTCGGCGAGTCTCAGGTTCTCCGCGACCGTGAGATGCGCGAATACCTCCCGGTCCTCCGGGACGTAGCCGACCCCCCGACGGACGATGTGGTGGGTCGGAAGGTGATCGATCCGCTCTCCGGCCAGCGAGATCTCCCCGCGGCGCGAGACCAGTCCGAGTACGGCCTTGAGGGTGCTGGTCTTGCCGGCTCCGTTGCGGCCGAGCACCGCGGTGATCCCCTGGGCGGGCACCGCGAAGGTGACGCACTCGACGACCTGCTGGCCACCCACCGAGCCGGCCACGTTCCGGAGCGCCAAGACGGTCGCGGTCATGCGCCGGTCCGGAGATAGGCGTCCTGCACCGCGGGGTCGGCCATGACGGCCTCAGGGGTGTCGAACGCGATGATCCGGCCGAAGTTCATCACCGCAACCTTGTCGACCAGGCCCAGCAGGACCTCGAGATGGTGCTCGACCATCAACACGGTGCATCCCTCTCGTTCCCGGAGCCGGCCGATGATCTCGGTCAGCCCGTCGACATCTCCGGAGCCCACTCCTGCCATCGGCTCGTCGAGGAGGACGACTCTGGCGTCGGTGGCCAGCAGCACGGCGATCTCGAGCTTGCGCTTGTCGCCGTGGGACAGGTCCCCCGCGAGGACCCGCAGCTTGTCCTGTAGACCGACCTCGGCCAGCATCTCGGTGGCCCGGGCCGTCGCTGCGTCCCCTCGCCGCGGGAAGTGCAGCAGCGACAGATTGCGGCCCAGGTCGACCTGGGCCGCAATCCTGACGTTCTCCAGGACGGTCAGCCTCGGGAAGAGGCTGGAGGTCTGGAAGGTCCGACCGAGCCCCGCACGCGCCCTTCGATCGATGCCCTCAGTGGTGATGTCCTTCCCGTGCAGCCGGATCCTCCCGGCCGTCGGTGCCACCACCCCCGAGATCGTGTTGAAGAGCGTGGTCTTCCCGGCGCCGTTCGGGCCGATGACCCCGACGAACGAGCCGTGGGGGACTCGCAGGTCGACGCCATCGAGGATCCTGGTGCCACCGATCTGAAGCTCCAGCCCCTCGACAGCCAGGGCATCAGTGCTCGCAGCGCTCACCCGGTCAGCCTGCCTCCGGGGGAGCCACCTGGTCGGCGGGCACGACCTTGACGAGCTGCGGCACCCAGGTTCCGTCCTGGTCGACGAGGTTCGCCTGGTACATGTCCTGCAGCAGGGCATGGTCGCTGGCGCGGATCGTCTCGGAGCCCTTCGGTCCGTCGAAAGTCCAGCCTTCCAGCGCGGAGATCATCTGGTCGACGTTCCCGTTGCCCTCGGAGATCGCATGCACGAGCATCTGCGCTCCCACGAAACCATCCGGAGTAAACAGGTCCGCCTGCGAGCCGGCGGCCTTGACCGCCGCCACCATGGCGTCGTTCACCTTGTTGTCGGGCGCCGCCGGGAAGTAGTGGCTCAGGAAGCTGATCTTGGAGGCAACCGGTCCGTAGGCGCCGAAGGTCCCCGAGTTGGCCAACCCGGTGACGACGGGAGCGACGTCGAAGACGCCCTGCTGCTCGAGCGCCTGCCACATCGCGCCGGTGGTGTCTCCGGCCCAGGCGACGAAGACCAGGTCGGGTTTCTTGTTCACGATCTGCTTGGCGAAGGAGGTGAAGTCCTTGATGTCCTCACCGACCAGCACGGAGTCGACAGTGGCTCCCAGCCCCTTGGCGCCGAGCACCGCGTCGACCGCCGCAGCATTGCCCTGCCCGAAGGCGTTGTCCTGCGCGAACACGACGACCTTCTTGCCGGCGATGTCGGGGACGAAGCTGGCCGCCGCCGCCACGTCCTGGTAGCTCTGACGGCCCGAACGGAAGGTGTAGCGGTTGACGCCGGTGATCGCATCGGCGGCGGCAGGGCCCGAGATGTAGAGGACCTTGTTCTGCTCGGCCTGCTGGGCCATCGAGAGAGCCACCCCGGAGGAGACGGTGCCCATCAGGATGTTGATGCCTTGACCGATGTCCTCCTTGGCGAGCTGGACCGCCTTGTCGGGGTCGGCTCCGTCGTCGCCGTACTTGACCACGATCTTGGTTCCGTTGACTTCTCCGGTCCCGTTCGTTGCGTAGTCCAGGCCGGCCTTGAACCCGTCGAGGTACTCCTGCCCGTAGGCGGCCAGCGGCCCGGTCTCGGAGGTGATGACGCCGACCGTGATGGTCGAGCCTCCGCTCGAGGAGCCGGCGCTGGACTCACTGCTACCGGAGTTCGCCGTCGACGGCGCGCACGCCGCTGTCACCAAGGCCGTCACGGCGATGCACGCCCCTGCGATCCATCTGGTCCCCTGCAACCGCATCTCGCACCCTCTCTGAAGAATATGAAAGGTGATTCAGGTTTTGGATGTTAGGTGCGCCGGCCGGTGCTGTCAACAGTCCTGACGCGCGGGAGATCCTTGCCGATCGGTCCGGAGAAGGATGCGTTGGTGCTGGCGCCCGGTGACGGCACCCGGTGACGTTCAGCAGCCGGACGCAGGGGCTCACGCCGACAGTCGTGAGCGCGCGGTCACCGGTTGTCGCCGAGCTCCCGCATCAGCTGCGCGGAGCGGGCGCGGTGATCGGCTGCCTGATCGGAACGGCCCGTCTCCTCCAGCAGGTCGGCCAGGCGTTTGTGCGCCTCGACCTGGCCGAACGCGTCGCCACACTCTTCCAGGATGGTCAGGGCCCGCCCGTACTCGCGGAGCGAGACGTCGGTCTTCCCGACCAGATGGTGCGCCCGGGCAAGCGTCAGCAAGGACAACGCGGCGCCCAGGCGATCATCGAGCTCCTCCGCGGTCGTGGCGGCCTCTGACGCGAACGGAATCGCCCCCGCCGCATCGCCGAGCTTGAGGTGCGCCTCGGCCAGGTTGTGCAAGATGATCGCCCGGCGGAAGCCGTCGTCCGTACCGTCGAGCACCTCCAGCGCAAGCAGGAGCGCATTGATCGCATCGTGCGGGCGCCCCTGCCCCGTCCGCGCGGTCGCCAGGTTGTTCAGGGCCATCGCCTGGCCGGTGGCCTCGCCGGCACGCTCGTAGGCGAGGGCCGCCTCCTCGAAAGCCGCCACCGCCTCACCCGCGCGGTTGGTCTCCCGCAGCACGATCCCGTGTGAGATCAGCAAATGGCCACGGACCAGATCGTCGCCGTCCTCACCGAGCGCGGCGAGGCCGGCTTCGGTCATGGCAAGCCAGCGGGTCATCGGCTTGCGCAGGTCGAAATAGCTCATCAACAGGTGTGGCATCACGACGGCGAACGAGTCGGCCTCCGGGCCGGACGCAGAGAGGACGAAGTTCCCCAGGTGTCGGTCGAGCCACTCGAGGGCATCCGAGCGCGAGGCGAGTGCCGGTGAGGCGAGCGGCTTGGGCAGATCGGACCGGAGAGGAGGCCGGTTGCGCTGGGGCAGTAGCTGGCGGTCGATCGCATCCACCGTCCACAGGTAGTACCCGAGCAGGCGCCGCCGCGCGTTGCGCCGTTCCTCCTCCGTCAACTCGTTGGCGGCGACAGACAAGGCCCATGCTCGCAGGAGGGGGTGGAGCTGATAGCGGCCGGTACGGCGGCCCTGCGCCAGATGCTGGCCCGTGAGAGCGGCAAGAATGCGCTGGGCTGCCTGGTAGCGGGTCCCGATGACCGCAGTCGCCTCATAGGAGTCGACCATCGCGCCAGGGAAGTCGGCGAGGAGCAGCAGGGCTCTGCGCTCCGGGGCGGAGCGAGCGTCGAGCGCCCAAGCGAAGAGGAGATCGAGGTTGGAGCGCGGGTCTCCGATGTCGGTGTGGACCAGCGCACCCGGATCGGTCTCGACGTCGGCGAGGAATCGGTCGACCGCCTCGAACGAGGGATCCTGGTCGAGCTTCTCTGCGACGATCCGGAGAGCGAGAGGAAGGTAGCCGCACGCGCGGGCCACACGCCGAGAACGCTCGGCCCCTAGGTCGTGCTGAGGGCGGCTGAGCAGCGCGACCGCCACCTCCTCGGGCAGAGTCGCAACCTCGCGGCTGGCCGCCCCTTCGCGGATGGCTAGTCCAGTGAGCCGCTCCTGCGATGTCACCAGCACGCAGGAGTGCTGCCCGGCCGCCAACAGCTCTCGCACCTGCTCGGCGTCGCGCGCATTGTCCAGGATGATCACCATACGCCGGTCTGCGAGGGCAGTCCGGAACATCCCCAGCAGTACCGTGCGCGTCCCCGTCAAGGACGCCACGTTGAAACCGAGGGCAGTCAGGAAGTAGCGCAGCACTTCGTCGGCCACGACCGGCGGCTCCGGCCCGAAGCCCCGAAGATCGATGAAGAGTGCGCCGTCGGGGAATCGGTCGCGCCGATTGTGGGCCCACAGCACCGCCAAGGACGTCTTCCCCGACCCCCAAGGGGCCGTGCAGGATGGCGAGTTGGGAACCCGCGTCGAGTCCCTGCGTGTCTAGCCACGCGAGATCAGCCTCGCGGCCGATCAGCCACCTCGGCGCCGGGGGGAGCTGCCACGGGACGTCTCCGCGAGCTCCCGCCATCCTGCGCGCCAGCGCGTCCCCTCCCGCGCGATCGATCTCCTCCCTCAGCGCACGCCACTGGGCGCGCCAGACGTCCAGTGACCGCGCTACCGGGTCGACCGGGACTCCCGTGGCGTCTGCGTGATCCAAGCACGCCTGGACGAACGCCATGACGAACTCGATACGGGGGACGCTCCGGCCGCGCAGGACGTCGCTGATGGTCGCCGGCGGAAGGAGAGTGGAGGCGCGGTAGAGGCGCGAGTACGAGGGATTGCCGCACTCAAGGCGCAGAGCGGCGAGCTCCGTCGCAAACCGGGCGAGCGCCTCCTCGCGTGAGGCTGCCGCCACGACATTCACCCGCCCTCGTCCCCACAAGCAACGTAGCCATCGGGCCAGCCCCCGCGTGGCCCGATGGCTACGGTCCCCCGGGCGGCCAGTCTTTCAGTGAACCGCTCAAATCACGACATTCGCGCCGTACTCCGAACGATTCCGAACGTTGCCCCTGAGGTCAAGGCTCCGAGCACGGTTCGCCCGGATCGTGACCCGCGGTCGGAGCGCACACGGGGGCGTCGGCCGCCGGCCGCGAGGCCCTGCCTCCGCCGCCGGGTCTCTGACATACTCCGGAACCACACAGAAGCGACACAGCATTCGCGGGAGATCAGCACAGGGCGGAGGTTCGATGCCCTCCAAGACTCGGTCCCGGGGTGCGCATGCCGCCCAGCCCGGCTGGGCCGCACGCCGCGGGGTCATCGCGCTAGTCGTCGCTGCCGTTCTCCTGGCCACCGGCGGGACCGTCTCACTGGTCCTGCTGAGCGGGCCCACGAACGACCACGGCACTCCCCTGACCTCCGTCTCCTCGACCGGCGCCCGCCCCCCAGACCCCAGCGGCCCCACCACCAGCGGGTTCCCCACCGTCACCACGACCCCGGTGACCCCGAGCAGCACCCCGACCACCAGCTCGACCGCAAGCCCGTCCGGCACCCCGTCCACCCGGCCCAGCAGCGCCCCCGCTCCGAAGGCGGTCACGATCAAGAGCCTCGTGGCGACCGGACGGAGCGGCCAGGCCAAGGCCACCGTCGCCTACCAGGCCTCGGAGGTCAGGTCCCCGCGGATCGAGTGCCGTGTCGGCTCGGTGACCGGCCCCACGTGCCAGGGCAGCCCGTGGCCGGTCGGCTCCGCTGCAGGCCGCAAGGCGCTGAAGATCGGGGGTCTGCCGGACGGTGCCCGGACCGTCCTCTACTTCTTCCAGACCAGCGGGGGAGCCGCCGGGCCCACCGCCTCCGGCCACGTGGTGCCGTACGGGCCGATCGGCACGGTGAAGTTCACCCAGACGTCCTCCTCGGGGCTGGAGCTCAGCTTCTCGGTGAAGGTCCAGCCGCAGGGCAAGCCGGTGCACGTGACCGTGACCGACACGGCCGGCCATCGCTGGACCGCGAAGACCGGTCGCACCTCCTGGACAGGGAGCTCCTCGTTCTCCGAGCCGACCTGGAACACGACGTACGAGCTGACCCTGACGGTCACCGACACCCCGGGCTCCGACCGGAGCTCCGCGACCGCCACACGGTCGCGAACCATCCGGTGGCTCGCGGACTACACCATCCAGGACCCGGCGCACCCGGGAACGTGCGCCACCTCGACGACGGACGCAACCTGGTACTCGAAATCGGGCTGCCCCGGCACCTGGATCGGCGACGGCAGCACCGTGCAGGTGACCTGTGCGATCAGCGGGCCGGCCTACTACAGGGACGGCAAGAGGCACGGGCCGAACACGCCACAGTGGTCCTGGTACTTCATGCTGTTCGACGGCACCTTCATCCACACGTCGGCAACGCAGGAGGCCGCGGCCGACGGCGCCGACGGCAACCCGCTCTGCTGAACACGACGGCTCGGCGAACGAGCTGACGGGGTCAGGCGGTCTCGGCCTCCGTCAGGCCCAGCTTCGCGGCGGTCTCCTCGCGCATCTGCACCTTGCGGATCTTGCCGGTGACGGTCATCGGGAACTCGTCGACGATCATGACGTAGCGGGGGATCTTGTAGTGGGCGAGCTTGCCGGCGGAGAACGCGCGGACGGCGCCGGCGTCCATCGGGTCGGCGCCGGCGCGCATCTTCACCCAGGCGCACAGCTCCTCGCCGTACTTCTCGTCGGGGACCCCGATGACCTGGACGTCCTCGATGTCGGGGTGGGTGTAGAGGAACTCCTCGATCTCGCGCGGGTAGACGTTCTCCCCGCCGCGGATGACCATGTCCTTGATCCGGCCGACGATGTTGGCGTACCCGTCCTCGCGCATGACCGCGAGGTCCCCCGTGTGCATCCAGCCGTCGGCGTCGATCGCCTCGGCGGTCTTCTCCGGCTCGTCCCAGTAGCCGAGCATCACCGAGTAGCCGCGGGTGCAGTACTCCCCCGTCTGGCCGCGCTCGACGGTCTCGCCGGAGGTGGGGTCGACGATCTTGATCTCGACATGCGGGTGGACCCGGCCGATGGTCGCGGTGCGGCGCTCCAGGTCGTCGTCGTCGCGAGTCTGGCACGACACCGGTGAGGTCTCGGTCATGCCGTAGGCGATGGCGACCTCCTCCATGTTCATGTCGTTGACGCAGCGCTTCATCACCTCGACCGGGCACGGCGAGCCGGCCATGATGCCCGTGCGCAGGACCGACAGGTCGTAGTCCGCGAAACCAGGGGCGTTCTGCATCGCGATGAACATCGTGGGAACGCCGTACACACCGGTGCACTTCTCGTCCTGGACGGCCTGGAGCGTGGTGGCCGGGTCGAAGCCCGGCGCCGGGATCACCATCGTCGCCCCGTGGGAGATGCAGCCGAGGTTGCCCATCACCATGCCGAAGCAGTGGTAGAAGGGGACCGGGATCGCCAGCCGGTCGTTCTCGGTGAAGTTGATCAGCTCGGTGGTGAAGTAGCCGTTGTTGAGGATGTTGCGGTGCGAGAGCGTCGCGCCCTTCGGGAAGCCGGTGGTCCCCGATGTGTACTGGATGTTGATCGGGTCGTTGCGGTCGAGCGTGGCCATCCGCTCGGTGAGACCCTCCACCCCGTCGCCGGCCGCGACCAGCTCGTCCCAGTCCTCGGTACCGATGTAGACGACCCGCTCCACTGCGGTGCCGTCGACGACCTCGTCGACCATCGCGCGATAGTCGCTGGTCTTGAAGGACGTGGCCGAGATCAGCAGCTTCACCCCGGACTGGTTGAGCGCGTAGGTGAGCTCGTGGGTGCGATAGGCGGGGTTGATGTTGACCAGGATCGCGCCGATCTTCGCGGTGGCGACCTGTACCAGGACCCACTCGGCGCAGTTCGGAGCCCAGATGCCGACCCGGTCGCCCTTCTCGATCCCCCCGGCCATCAGGCCCCGCGCCAAGGCGTCCACGTCCTCGTTCAGCTCGCGGTAGGTCCAGCGGCGACCCGTCGGTACGTCCACGAGAGCCTCACGGTCGCCGAACGCGGCCACGGTCTTCTCGAAGGTGGCTCCGATGGTGTCTTCCAGCAGAGCTGGAGTGGTCTCACCGATGGCGTACGACGCGGTCATCACCGTCTCCGTTCCGGCGGCCGGACTCGCTCCGCGCCGCCCCTATGCCTTCCTGTAGGTCGCCATGACCTGGCGTTTTCGGCCAATTCGGCCGCTGAGGGGAACCTAGCGCACCAGGCTGTGTCGCGGGTCACAGGTTTGGGCCCCTCGACGGGACCACGGGCACCCCGGAGTGGACCGATCGACCCTGCGTGGTTGCGCATTCAAACAACTAGCGTCGAAGACGGAAGGAACCTAAGGAGGACCCCATGAGGAATCTCCTCATTCTCGGTGCCGGGACAGCCGGCACCATGATCGCCAACAAGCTCCGCCACCGTCTCGACGACCACGAGTGGGCCGTGACGATCGTGGACAAGAACGACGAGCACCACTACCAGCCCGGGTACCTGTTCGTGCCCTTCGGCGGGTACGACCGCGAGGACATCATCAAGACCCGGCACCAGTTCATCCCCAAGGGTGTCCAGCTGGTCTACGGCGAGATCGACCGCGTCGACGCCGACGCGAACAAGGTCCTCCTGGCCGACGGCAAGGAGCTCGACTACGACTACCTGGTCATCGCCACCGGCGCGACGCCGCGGCCCGACCAGACCGAAGGCATGCTCGGCACCGAGTGGCACAAGAGCATCTTCGACTTCTACACCCTCGAGGGTGCCGAGGCACTGGCGAAGGCGCTGAAGGACTTCGACGGCGGACGACTCGTCGTCCACATCACGGACATGCCGATCAAGTGCCCGGTCGCTCCGCTCGAGTTCGCCTTCCTGGCGGAGGCCAACCTTCGGGAACGAGGACTCAAGGATCGCTCGGAGATCGTCTACGTGACTCCGCTCGACGGCGCGTTCACCAAGGCGATCTGCTCGAAGTACCTCGGTTACATGCTCGACGACCGCAAGATCCACCTCGAGACCGACTACATGGTCGAGCACATCGACAACGAACAGAAGATGCTCGTCTCCTACGACGAACGGGAGATCCCGTTCGACCTTCTGGTCACCGTCCCGCTGAACATGGGCGCGGACTTCATCGCCCGGTCCGGTCTGGGCGACGACCTGAACTACGTGCCGGTCGACAAGCACACGTTCCTGTCGACGGCGCACGACAACATCTTCGCTCTCGGCGACGCCAGCGACGCCCCGGCGTCGAAGGCCGGCTCGGTCGCCCACTTCGCGGTGGACGGGTTCACCCACAACTTCCTGCAGCACATCAAGGGTGAGCCGATGACCGACATGTTCGACGGTCACGCCAACTGCTTCGTGGAGTCGGGCGACAACAAGGCTCTGCTGATCGACTTCAACTACGAGGTCGAGCCGCTCCCCGGCAAGTTCCCGGTCCCCGGTGTGGGCCCGATGAGCCTGCTCAAGGAGACCCACGCCAACCACCTCGGGAAGCTCGCGTTCCGGCACATCTACTGGAACCTGCTGCTCCCCGGACGTCCCATCCCACTGCCGGCCCACATGTCGATGGCAGGCAAGCACAACCCCACCACGGAGGCATGAGAGTCATGACTGAGACCACCATCCACGGCCACACCATCCACGTGAACGACGAGGGCTTCTTGACCGACCCCTCCGAGTGGGACGAGGACCTGGCCAAGGGCCTTGCCGAGCAGATCGGCATCGAGCTGACCGACGAGCACTGGAAGGCGATCCGCTTCATGCGCGAGGACTTCTCCCAGGAGGGCGAGACCCCGACGCTGCGCCGGATGCAGACCAGCGGTGGCATCCCCACCAAGGAGATGTTCAAGCTCTTCCCGCAGAAGCCGGCGAAGAAGGCCTCGTACATCGCGGGCCTGCCCAAGCCGCACGGCTGCGTCTGATCAGACCCCCGATTCCGACTTCCAAGGAGACACGTCATGACCATGACCGAGACCGCCCCCGTGGTCCCCGACTTCGGTGGCAAGGACACCGACCGCAAGCTCGCGATCATCTGCTCGAAGGGCACCCTGGACATGGCCTACCCGGGCCTGATCCTGGCGAACGCCGCCCTGGGTGAAGGCGCCGAGGTGGACCTGTTCTTCACCTTCTGGGGCTTCGACATGATCACGAAGAAGACCATGCACGACCTGAAGTTCACGATGCTCGGCAACACCGCGACGCACATGCCGCAGGGCCTCGGTGGCCTGCCGGGGATGACCGCCATGGCGACGCACCAGATGAAGAAGCAGATCGAGAGCATCGGCGTCCCGAACGTCCCCGACTTCCTGCAGCAGATCGTCGACTCCGGCGGCCACCTGTGGGCGTGCCGGATGTCCGCCGACATGATGCACCTCGACGAGAACGACCTCTACGACGAGATCGAGGGCATCATCAACGCCTCCGACTTCATCGAGATGACCGACGGAGCACAGCTCCTGTTCATCTGAGTCTCGGGTTCCTTCCCGACAGGCAGCGGCCCTCCCGAAGACTCGGGAGGGCCGCTGTGTTTCCGTGACTGCGCAGGTCAGTTGATCGCAGCAGACGTCACGTGGTCCAGCGGTACGAAGTTCACCGAGTTGGCTCCCGCGACGAGGTCGGTGAAGTTGACGGTGTTCGTGCCCGAGCACTGGATCTGGACGGTGGCGCCGGAAGGCACGGTGATCAGGTCGGTGGCCGACGCCCAGACGATGTTGGTGCCGTTCGGACTCGAGTAGTCGGTGGCAGCCCGGTAGGTCGGGTTGGTCATGTAGAGGAAGCACTCCACCGGGGCCGTGCTGTCGAGTGCCAGCTCGTAGCTCGCCAGATACGTCCCGGCGGGGACCGGCACGTCGAAGGCGACCGAGTTCGAGATGCCCGAGGTCGTGTTGACCGTGTACTGCAGCACGTGAGGGGCGATCTGCTTGGCGTTCTTGCCGTCGAGCCGGTCGGCGTTCAGGTGCTTGACCTTGCCATGACCGTTGACCACGAACGGCGAGTCCGTCTTGGAGCTGGTCCGCACCTTGAGGGCGGCTCCGTCCGTGGTGCGCTTGAGGACGGTGACCTGATCGGCTGTGTTCCTTCTCCCGAGCAACAGACTCTGGCCCGTGGCGGCGTACGACGCGTAGTCGGCCGCCACCACCAGTAGGGCCGCGATCACGGTGACGGACAGAGCCGTCTTGAGACGAGACATGCGTTCTCCCTTCGATTTCTCGGCCTCGCACCTTACGGGACACGTCACCGATCACGACATGGGGGCCCCGGGGCGACGGGTGGGCGTCACGCCTCGCGTGCTCCTACAGTGGGACTGGATTCATTCCTACGAGCAAGGGGCCACCATGCGGATCGCCGTACTCGGAACAGGGATGGTCGGCCGGGCGATTGCGGGGCGCGCATCCGAGCTCGGCCATGCGGTGACCGTCGGTACCCGGAGCCCCGAGACGTCGCTGGACACGACCGGCGACGGACTCGTACGGCCAGTGGGCCGACTCTCACGAGGGGGTCGCGACCGACACCTACGCCGGCGCAGCCGCGGGGCGCCGAGCTGGTCGTGCTGGCCGTCAACGGAACGGCCGCCCTCGAGGTCCTCGCCTCCGCCGGCAAGGAGAGCTGTCCGGCACCGTTCTGCTCGACCTGACCAACCCACTGGACTTCTCCGAGGGCTTCCCACCCACCCTCCTGGTCAAGGACACCGACTCGCTCGGCGAGCAGATCCAGCGGACGTTCCCCGACGCGCGGGTGGTCAAGACCCTCAACACCGTCAACGCCGACGTGATGGTGCACCCCGAGAGCCTGCCGGAGCCGACAACCGTCTTCGTCTCCGGCAACGACCCGGACGCCAAGCAGACGGCGACCGAGCTCCTGCGAGTCCGTTCGGCCACAACGACGTGATCGATCTCGGGTGACATCACGACGGCCCGGGGGGCAGAGATGTTCCTGCCCCTGTGGCTGCGCGCTGATGGGCGCACTGGGCACCGCCCACTTCAACATCAGGGTCGTCCGCTGACCGGGCTCGCCCTGCCAGGGTCGCTCAGCGGTGGGTCTCTCCGTTCGTGGTCGGAGTGGCGGGCCGGCTCGAACTGGATCGTGGAGTGCTCGATGTCGAAGTCGTCCGACGAGGCACGCCTGAAGCTCGTCGAGCATGCCGGTCAGGTGGCCGTCGTAGAAGCAGGAGTCGTCGACCACCACGTGCGCGGTGAGGATCGGCAGGCCGGTGGCGACCTGGCTGGCGTGAAGGTCGTGGACGTGCAGGACGTGCTCGCGGTCGAGGATCCGTTCGCGGACCTCGGCCAGGTCCAGCCCCCTCGGGGTCGACTCCAGGAGGACGCGAAGGCTCTCCCACAGCAGCCGCAGCGTCCGGGGCAGGATCAGCAGGCCGATGACCAGCGAGGCGACGGGGTCGGCGCGGGTCCAGCCGGTCCCGGCGATCACGCCGGCCGCGATGAGACGGCGACCGACCCCAGGGCGTCGTTCACCACCTCGAGGAAGGCGGCGCGCATGTTGAGATTGGATGACCGCTCCCCCACCAGTACGGCAACGGCGGCGATGTTGCCGACCAGGGCCACCAGGGCGAACAGGAGCATGGTTCGCTGCTCGACACTCGGGCGGATGGATCAGCCGGACACGGCGATCCAGAGCACGAAGACACCCACAGCGAGGAGGATGGCTGCCTGCGCCGCCGCTGCGAGCACCTCGGCCCGGCGGAAACCCCACGTGCGCTTGTCGGTGGGCGGCCGGCGCATCAGGACGGCGGCGGTGACCGCCATCAGCAGGCCGGCAACGTCACTGAGCAGGTGCCCCGCGTCAGCGAGCAGCGCGAGGCTGTTCGCCTGCAGGCCGCCGACGACCTCGGCGATCAGGACCGCGAGCGAGATCGCCAGGGTCGATCGAGAGGCGGCCCCGGTGATCGGGCACCGCGTGGCTGTGTCCCTCTCCCGTGGCGGACTCCATGTGCCCATTGTGCCGGTGCGGGGGGGGGCGACGGTCGCGCCACGCCGACGAGTCCGTGGTCAGGCGCCGGCCATGACGTCGGCGACGTCCTCCCCACCGCGGCGCAGCACGACGGCCACCAGGGCGAGGGCGATCAGCGTCAGCACCAGCATCACCGTCGAGACCGCGGCGACGTCCGGGCGCGGCGACACCCGCACCAGGCTGAAGATGTAGACCGGCCAGGAGGTGGAGCCGGGGAGCGCGACGAACGACGACACGACGGTGTTGTCGAGGCTGAGGGTGAACGCCATCAGCGCCCCGGCCAGGATCGCCGGCCGGGCGAGCGGCAAGCGTCACCTGGCGGAAGCGGTTCCACGGCGTCGCGTAGAGGTCGGACGCGGCCTCCTCGATCGCCGGGTCCATGCCCGACATCCGCGCGCGCACGATGAAGGTCACCGTCGCGAGCGCGACCGACGTGTGCACGACGATCAGCCGGACCAGGCCGTTGTTGAACGGCGTGATCCCGTAGTCGTGGCCGAGGTAGACGAACCACGGGAGGATCGAGACACCGTCGATGATCTCGGGCGTCACCAAGGTGACCGCGAGCAGCGCGGTCAGGACCACCGCCCACCGGGACTTCCAGCGGGCGAGCGACACCCCGCCGATCGTGCCCAGCGCTGTCGCGAGCGTCGACGCCAGACGCCGGAGATCATCGACACCTGCACCGAGTGCCGCATCACGTCGCTCTCCCAGGCGTTCGCGTAGGCGTCGAAGCCGAACCCGTTCCACGCACCCAGGAGCCGCCCGGTGTTGAACGAGTAGATGACGATCACCACGATCGGCGCGAACAGGAAGATGAAGACCAGCGACGCCGAGGACGTGCGAGCAGGATGTTCAGCGGGTCGCGCCGACGACGGTGGCCGTCCTCGTCGCCCTGGGCCTGTCTCAACGCGGTCCGGGCACGCCTGCCTGCGCGCTCATGCCAGCGCCCTCGCCAGGTCGATCCGCCGCACCCGTCTGACGATCGACCGGACGCAGCAGGACAGCGACCCCGACGATCAGCACCGTCGCCAGGATGAAGCCCATGAGCACGAACGCCATCGCCGAGCCGAGCGCCCAGTTCTGCGCCGACTCGAACTGACCGGCGACCATCTGCCCGACCATGTTGCCGCGGGCGCCGCCGAGGACGACCGGCGTGATGTAGTCGCCCATCAGCGGGATGTAGACCAGCAGGCTGCCGGCAGCCAGTCCCGGCATCGCCTCGGGCATGCGTCACCGAGAAGAACGTGCGGAGCCGGCCGGCGCCGAGATCCCGCGCCGCCTCGCGCAGCGCCGGATCAGTGCGCTCGAAGGCGACGTACAGCGGCAGGATCATCAGCGGCAGGTAGTTGTAGACGACGCCGAGCTGGACGGCGGTGCGGGTGTAGAGGATGTCCAGCGGGCCGCTGGTGAGATGGCCCACTGCAGGAAGTGCGACAGGAAGCCGACTCGGCGACAAGATGATCTGCCAGCCGAGCGTGCGGACCAGGAAGTTGGTCCAGTACGGCACGAGCACCAGGGCGACCAGCAGCCCGCGGTACTGGGGGTTGGCCTTCACCGCCATCCAGTAGGCGAACGGGCACGCTGATCAGGATGCAGAGGATCGTGCCGGTGACCGGCGATGCGCAGCGTGTTCCAGAACGTCTTCGATGAACGTGCCGGACGTCGCCTCGGCGTACCGGCCGAACGACAGCTGGTCGACCGCGACCGAGCTGAAGATGTCCGGCTTGTAGCCGAAGCTGTACCAGGCGATGAGCCCGAGCGGCGTGAAGATGAAGAAGCCCAGCCATGCCCAGATCGGGAATGACAGGAGGGCCGCCGAGCCCGGCTGGACCTGCTCACGAGGCAGCTGCTGCCTTCGCCTTGTTGAGGATGTCGACGAGGGTGTTCTGCGCCGAGGTGAGCTTCTGCGGGGTCAGCCGGGCGACGACGTCTGCGGGCGGGAAGACCAGGTCGATCAACCACAGGTTGGCCGACTGCGCCCGCTCCTCCTGACCGGTGAGCCCGCACGGGTAGCCGTTCCACTTCATCTCCTTGTAGGAGACGTCGGGGTCGAGGATGTAGTTGATCCAGGCGTGCGCGGTGTCGGGGTGCTGGCAGTCGGCGGTGATCGCCCAGTTGTCGACCCACAGGTTCGCCGTCGGCGTCGGGTAGACGAACTTCCACTTGTCCTGCTCCTTGCTCTCGAGGATCGCCCAGCGGCAGTCGCCGTTGTACATCTGCATCAGGGCGAAGTCGCTCTGCACGAGGTTCTGCGACGGGTCGGAGGAGAAGTTGCGGATGCTCTTGGCGAGGGTGTTGACCAGGAAGTCCTCGGCCTCGGCCAGCTGGCCCGCGTCGGTGGTGTTGAGGTCGTAGCCGTGGGAGGCGAGGTAGATCGTGGCGAACTCGAACGGGTCGTCGAGCACCGAGGTGCTGTTCTTCGCCTCATGGGTGCGCCGCGTCGATGAAGTCCGCCCACGAGGTGAGGTCCCGCTTGATCTTGGTGGTGTCGTAGACGAAGCCGGTCGTGCCCCAGTCCTTGCAGATGACGAACTCGTTGTTCGGGTCCCAGTAGCGGTCCTTGTACTCCGGCAGGATGTTGGAGAAGTTCGGGATCAGGTCCAGGTGGAGCTTGGCGAGCAGGCCGTTCTGCACCATCTGCGGCACGAAGTTCCCGGTCGGCACGACCATGTCGTAGCCGCTGGACCGCCCGCGGCGACGAGCTTCGCGATCATCTCCTCGTTGGAGGCGAAGGTGTCGAACTGGACCTTGACGTCGTTGTCGGCGATGAACGCCTTGATGTTGCCGGGTGCGTCGTAGTCGCCCCACGAGTAGATGTTGAGGCTCTTCTGCAGCGTGCCCGTGTAGTCGAGCGTGGGGCCGGCCGGCGTTGGAGACGCCGATCCCGTTCCGCCGCCGGAAGCCGACGATCCTCCGGTGCTCGGCTGTGCCACGCTCCCGTGCCGGAGCCGGGAGCCTTGCAGCCGACCAGGGCGCCGACCCCGACGACGGTGAAACCGCCGAGCAGGGCTCGCCGGGTCAGTCGGGGAACGGCATCTTCGTGGGCAAGGATCTTCATCGTTCAGACCTCTCGTGGGAAAACACGGACAGACTCGGGGGACCAGGAGCACCAGACCTTCGATCCCGGCTCGATCTTCTCCGCGGAGCTGACCGGGGTCCGGGCGAAGATCTCGCGACCTTGTCGGTGATCACGACGTACTGGACCTCTCCGCCGAGGAACGAGGTGCCCGCCAGCGTGCCGGGCACGCGGTTGGCGGGGACGGGTGGCTCCGGTGCCGAGACGTTCATCGACTCGGCCCGCACGGCGAGGCTGCAGCAGGCTCCCGGCGTAGATGCCGTTGGTCGCCTCGGCCGGGACCTCGAAGGCCGCGTCGTCGCTCTCCAGGCGACCGTCGGCGTGGAACACGGCGTCGAAGAAGTTCTGAGTGCCGATGAACTGGGCGACGAAGGCGCGTGCTGCGGGTGCTCGTAGACGTCCTGGGGCGTGCCGACCTGCTCGATGCTGCCCGTCCTGCATCACCACGATGCGGTCGCTCATCACCAGCGCCTCGCCCTGGTCATGGGTGACGAACACGAAGGTGATGCCGACCTGGCGCTGCAGCAGCTTCAGCTCGACCTGCATCTGCTCGCGCAGCTTGCGGTCCAGCGCCGACAGCGGCTCGTCGAGCAGGAGCACGTCGGGCTTGTTGACGATGGCGCGGGCGATCGCGACCCGCTGCTGCTGGCCTCCGGAGAGCTTGCGCGGGGCGCGGTCGGCGTACTCCTCCATCCGCACCAGCGCCAGGGCCTCGGCGACCTGCCGGACCATGTCGGCCTTCTTCACCTTGCGCTGCCGCAGGCCGTAGGCGACGTTCTCCGCAACCGTCATGTGCGGGAAGAGCGCGTAGGCCTGGAAGACGGTGTTGACCGTGCGGCGGTGGGGCGGGACCCCGAGCACCGAGGTCCCGTCGAGCAGGATGTCGCCCTCCTCGGGATCCTCGAAGCCGCCGATCATCCGCAGCATCGTGGTCTTGCCGCAACCCGACGGGCCGAGGAGGGAGAGGAACTCGCCCCGGGCGATGTCGAGGTCGACGCCGTCGACCGCCCGGAGACCGCCGAAACGCTTGGTCACCCCACGCAGCGAGATGACCGGTTCGGTCTTGCTCGGCGCCACCACTGCCGTCATGGCCAATCACCCTAGCCCGGCGGATGTCACAAACGGGTTACTGCTATGTGCCAGTACAGCCAGGCGACTTCAACCGCACCTGAAGTCGCTCTGCCGCCCGACGCTTGATCGGCGTAGGTTCCACCGCGTGTACGACATCGCACTCACCGTCTCCTCCTGCCTGCGAGCCGGCACGGAGGTAAGCGTCGTCTGGCCGGTGTCGAGCCCGGAGGGGAGCGTCGACCCGAGCCGCGCGATGGCGCTCACCCCGGGAGGCGGCAGCGCCGGATCGGTCGATCCGAGTGCCGACGCCGCGCTCGGCGTCGAGGCCCGGAGCAGCCGCAGATCGCGCTTGATCACCGCTTCGACCGTCAGTGCAGGGTCGGGGGCCGCGCTCACCGCCGGGGAGATCGCCTGCGCGGTCGCCCCCGGGGACGCCCTCCCCGCCGAACTGTGGGACCGACTGCGGGCCCGGGAGCCGGTGGCCCTCCTGTCGCGACTGGACGGCCGGGACATCGCCGAGACCGTGCTGGCCGGCGGCGAGGGGGACGACGGCAACACGGCCGTGGCCGCCGCCGTGAGGAGAATCCTCGCCGAGGGCCGTAGCGCGGTTTCCGTCCTGCCCGAGGGCATCGTCACCGTCCTGGTCCCCGTGCCCGTCCTGGTGATCGCCGGAGCCGGCCCGATCGCCGAGCACCTCGCCCGGCTCGCCACCGACATCGGGTGGACCGTCCGGTCCGCCACCGACCCGGACGCCGCCGCCGGGATGGTCACCGCCCTGTCGGCCACCGACAGCCTGGTGGTCACCCTTCACGACGACGAGCAGGCCGGTCCCGTTCTCTTCACCGCGCTCCGCTCCCCCGTCGGCTACATCGGCTCCCTCGGCGGACCGGTCCGACAGGAGGCGCGCCGGGACTGGCTGGTCGCACGCGGGATGAACGACGTGTCCCGCATCCACGGCCCGGCCGGACTCGACATCGGCGGAACCTCGCCGGCACACTCGGCCGTCGCGATCCTCGCCGAGGCGATCTCGGTGCACGCGGGCCGTTGACCCCCTCGGCCGCACCGGTCAGGGTGTTGTCATGGACGGGGGAAAGCGGTTGGTTCGAGCTCGGCCGGCTGTACGGGGTGCCGCAGCTCTCCTCGCGGTCGCGCTCCTCCTGGTCGGGTGCGGGGCCTCCTCGGTCGAGGCCCACCGCGTGGACGGGGTGACCTACTTCACCTACCAGGCGACCGGAGCTTTCGCCGCGTACGCGAAGGTGAGGAAGGGCACCTTCTCGATCGAGGACGGGTGCGTGGTCGTCCACTTCACGCCGACCGACGAGCAAGCCCACACCCCCATCTTCATCGGCAGCGCGCGCCTCAACAGCGACAAGACAGCCCTGGACATCGACGGAACGACGATCCCCCTCACCGGAGAACAGGTACAGGTCGTGGTCAACGACGTGTCGGCGCTCAGCGGCGGGGCGACGCCGGGGCTCGACAGTCTGAGCCCGTGTCCGGCCGCGTCGAGTCCCGTCTGGAGCCTGTGGACCGACGGAGCACCTGAATGACGAGGACGGTTGCCGCACGGGTGAGCGTGGTGATGCTGACCGTGAGCGCCCTCCTCACGCTCAGCTCGTGCACCGGGGGTGCGAACGCCCCGGCAGGCGGAGCCGCCCCGAGCGGCAGCGCACCCAGTGGCGGGGCCATCTCCAGCAGCGCGAGTCCGGCTGCCGCCTACACCCCACCACGGCCGACCGGGCGTGCGGGGACGCTCTTCATCGGAAACGTGGAGGCCGGCACCATCTCGGTGGTCAAGCCCGGTGCGACCGAGGTGGCGTACACCATCACCCGCGGCACCCGACCCAACACGGTTGTCGTCGCCCCTGCGGGAACGCCTGATGCCGGCACGCTCTACGCCTTCCACACGGGCGTCGACCGCATCGCCGTCATCCCACCCGGGAGCAGGACCGTGCGAAAGATCATCGACGTCGGGGCGAGACCGGCCACGGTCGCTGTCGCACCGGCGGGAACGCCGGACGCCGGGGCACTCTACGTCACCCACTACCGCCACGGTGACGAGCGAACCATCTCGGTGATCGAACCCGGCGCCAGCACCGTCGACCACACCATCGAGCTCGGCAAGCGGGCGCGCCTCGAGGTGATCGCGCCGGCGGGCACCGCCGGGGCCGGCACTCTCTACGTCACGGCCCCGGGCGGCAGCACGATCTACGCCATCCCACCCGGAGCTACCGCGCCCGACCACACCATCAGCGCCGGAGCGCACCCCGACGACCTAGCGATCGCGCCCGCCGGCACCCCCGACGCGGGCACCCTGTACGCGACCAACTACAACGCCCGGACGATCTACGTCATCCCGCCCGGAGCGACCGCTCCCGACCACACCATCACGACCGGCCGGAACCCCGAGGTCACCGCCATCGCACCTGCTGGCACCCCCAACGCAGGCACCCTCTACGTCGCCGACTACCGGATCGGGGCCACCACCCGCCCCGGAAGCATCTTCGTCATCCCACCCGGCGCCACCAGCCCCGACCACACCATCCACGTCGGCGCAGTCCCCCATGACATCGCGATTGCCCCGAGCGGGTCGCCCCACCCCGGCGCCGTGTACGTCGCCCTCACCTACGACCGGCAGATCGCGGTCATCGACCCGCACGGCACCACGGTGAGCCACACCATCCAGCTGTCCAGGAGTCCTCTCGATATCGCCATCGCGTGGTGAGGCCGCCCGCAGCGACCATGGGCGGCGACGGCGCGAGTGTTCAGCGGGACTTCGGCGACCCGGCCGGAGTCCCCCGCCGGTCCGGCCGGCCGGCTCTCCTGCAGCCCTGAAGGCCAAGCGTCCCGTCCTGACAGGGCTCTCGGTCGTGGTCATCCGTTCGGCGTCACGACAGCCTGGGTCTCAGGAGCCGACAGGACGGAGAGTCCCGTGCCCACACTCACCCCGCACCGCATCCACACCCGCGCGTCTGCCGGGCGAGCGTCGAGAGGCCGGACCCGCCTCCTCGGGGGCCTCGTGGCGGTCGCCGTACTGGTGGCCGCGCTGCCGATGCTCCTGGTCGAGGGCGTGCTCAACGGTCCGCCGGTGATGAACGGCTCCGCACGCGGAACCGCCCTCGTGATGCTGGTGGTCGCGCTGCCGGTGCTGGTGTTCGCCCTCGCGTCGCGAAGGACCTTCGAGGTGCACCGATGGGCCCTGCAGGTGGGCGCGCTCGGGTACGTCACCTACAACGCGATGCTCTTCGTGTACGCCACCCCGTTCAACGCGCTGTTCTTCGCCTACGTCGCGCTGTGGAGCCTGACCCTGTGGGCGCTGGTGAGCTCGCTGCTCGACCCCTGGCCACACCTCCAGGTCGGGGACCGGCTTCCCGCGCGCAGCATCGCGGGCTTCCTTCTCACCGTGGCAGCATTGAACGCACTTGCCTGGATCGCCCGGGTGGCGCCGGATCTGCGCCACTCGCCTCCGGGCTTCCTCGACGGGACAGGCCTCACGACGAACCCGATCTACGCCCAGGACCTCGCCGTCTGGCTTCCCGCGGTCACGATCGTCGCCGTGCTGCTGTGGCAGCGCCGGCCCGCCGGCGTGCAGCTCGCGGGCGCTGCCCTCGTCTTCTGGCTGATCGAGGCGGTAGGGGTGGCGGTGGACCAGCTGGCCGGGCATCGGGCCGCCCCCGGCTCGGACGTGGCCACGCTGGCCGGCAGCGTGATGTTCCTCGTCCTGGCCGCCCTCGTCGTCGTCCCCCTGGTGCTGTGGTGGCGTTCGACCCCGGGCGGGGATGCAGCCGCGAAGCGGGTTCCACCCGGCGCACACCAGCGGAGCTGACAGCTCCCACGGAAGCGGGCGGGCCCGGCGCCTTCCGGGCGAGCGGAGGGGGAGGTGGACACCGAAGAGCGTCCGGACCTGGGCGACCTGGGGTGGGGTGATCCTGGCCACGATGGCAATCGTGGCGGTGGCCGTGTTCGTCAAGCACTAGCCGAACCCTGAGTCGCTGCCGCAGGGAGCGCAGCCCGCGCTGACCTGCTCCCTCGGGCCGACGCCGGGCGGCCCGCCCTCGACCCTGCTGGTCCGTGCCCTGCAACCAGGATCGGTCCGGTTCTTCACCACCCTCGCGGGCTACTCCAGGCACGTCGAGATGCCGTCGGTGAGCGGCATCCTGGTCATCGAGGGGACCGCCACCCCGGCCGGCGGCTGAGCCTGCCGTCCCGCCGTCACGGAGTGGCCGCGTCCGAGGTGGTCGAGCTGGCGTCACCGGGGGCCCGGGCGATGGCGAGCAGTTGATCCTCCGTCGGGAACCACGGCCCGGTCCAGTTCGAGAAGGCCTTCCGGATGCGCGGGGGGAACAGACGACGGTAGTCCTCGGCCCAGGTCTCCTGCGCCGGAGCCTCGGCGCTGAGAAGACGGGTCTTCGCGCCCGTCCCCTCGACGTGGAGGACCATGGGCAGGCTGGTTGAGGCCCCTCTCTTGGCACGAGGCCCGGTGGAGAAGACGCCGCACGTCGCCCAGGCGTACAGAGTGTGGGGGCCGCTCGGTCCGATGAGGGCCAGCTGGCACAGGTACAGGTGGTTGCCCACCGGAGCGGGGTAGAACATGCTCCGGGGGGCGCCGATGCCCGCCTGGATCTGCTGCAGCAACGCCCGCAGGCGCGGGCTCGGCACCGTGGCCGTGGCGATGATCAGTGACGGCGAGTCCGAGGTGGGCTCCGGGGGCCGAGACGGCGTGCTCACCGAGGTGGTCTGGGACGCCGGGCCGACAGGGGCTTGTCCGTGGTGCATCGAGGCCACGACGGCCAGGGGTGCGGCGACCGCAACCAGTGCGGCGGCGACGCTGAGCAGGGCCATCCGCTGCGCCCGGAGCCGATGCGCCCGCTGCCCGGGTGGGTGGGCCGGAACCGTTTGCGCGACGGTGGTGAGTCCTCGGCGTACCCGCTCCTCGAAGTCGTTCATCGCTCCTCCTCCCCCAGGTCCTGACGCATGCGGTCCAGCCCGCGGAAGACCCTCGTGCGTGCGGTCGACTCCGCGCACCCGGTGGCGTCGGCGATCTCGGCGTAGGAAAGGTCCTCGTAGAAGCGCAGGACCACGGCCACCTTCTGGTGGTGCGGCAGCGCCAGGCAGGACCCCCAGACAGCGAAGGCATCCGCCACCTGGGCCGGATCCTGGGCCGCCAGCCCGCCGGGATCGAGGTCACCGGCGACGGGAGTCTCGCGGGAACGGGTCCGCCGCCACCACGACCTGCTGGCGTTGACCACCATGGTCCGGACATAGGCGTAGGGGCTGTCGGCGGCGCTGACCCGGTCCCAGCTCTTGAACGCTCGCTCCAGCGCGTCCTGGGTGGCGTCCTGGGCGTCCGCCTCGCTGCCGGTGAGGAGCAGTGCCAGTCGCAGCAGATCGTCGGTGTGCTGCGCGCAGAACGCTTCGTAGCTCACCATGCGTGAGGTCCCCCGTACGTCCGGCGTTGCATTCGACGTCTCCACACCCTAGAGACTCCGCCGCTCGGCAGTCCGTTCCCGCGCGATACCGGGGAATCGGCGTCTCCCGGCCGGGCCAGTGTTTGCTTAATCGGTGATCGCTGCCGTTGGCTGCGCCGACGTACCCTGGGACACCTACCAGGCATGCGAGCGCCGGATCGGAGGTCAGATGTCGGAGCAGAGGTCGGACGCCGTCGACGTCCTGCGGTCGATCTGGGCGGCCAGCGGGCAGGACGAGGCCGCCATCGACGAGACGTGCGCCCCGCAGAAGGTCTGCAAGAACATGAAGGACGTCACCTTCGACGGCTTCGCCGAGCCCGGCACCGACCTGCGCACCGCCTGGCGCACCCGGCTGGAGCGCGAGGGCAAGCTCGGCCAGTCCGGGATGAGCATCCGCGATCTCGTCCTCGACGACCGCTCCGACGACTGACGGTGACTGGACGTGCCGCCACCGGAGAGCGCCGCTGCGCTCGCAGAGACGCTGGGGCAGGGTGGCTATCTGGCTGACCGAGGCCTGGCCACGGTCCTGCATGTCGCACTGACCCTGCAGCGTCCCGTCCTCCTCGAGGGCGAGGTGGGAGTCGGCAAGACCGAGGTCGCGAAGGTGCTGGCCGAGATGACCGGCCGCCGGCTCATCCGGCTGCAGTGCTACGAGGGGATCGACACCAGTCAGGCCCTCTACGAATGGGACTACGCACGGCAGATGCTGCAGATCCGGGCACTGTCGCAGTCCGAGCTGCACGACCCGGACAACGTCGACGCCCTCTTCGGCCCCAAGTTCCTGTTGGAACGCCCGCTCCTGGAAGCGCTGCGGGCCGGCGACTCCGCCGTCCTGCTGGTCGACGAGATCGACCGGGCCGACGACGAGTTCGAGGCCTTCCTGCTCGAGCTGCTGTCGGACTTCCAGATCAGCATCCCCGAGGTCGGCACGATCAAGGCCGAGCAGCCCCCGGTGGTGATCCTGACCTCCAACCGGACCCGCGAGCTCCACGACGCGCTCAAGCGCCGGTGCCTTTACCACTGGGTCGGCTACCCCGACCACGACCGGGAGGTCGAGATCGTCATGGTGCGCCAGCCCGGCGTGGCTCAGGCGCTCGCCGACAAGGTGGTCGCCGCAGTCAACCGGCTCCGCTCGATGGACCTCGCCAAGCCGCCGGGGGTCGCGGAGACGATCGACTGGGTGCGCAGCCTGGAGGTCGTCGGCGCCGACGAGCTGACCCCGGAGAACGCCCGGGACACCCTCGGCGCGGTGATCAAGGACCGCGACGACCTCGAGCAGGTCGGGAGCCGACTCGACCAGGTCGTCCACGGTGCCTGAGATGGACGGTGGCCCCGGCTTCGTCGACACTCTCGTCGCGTTCGGCCGCGCGCTGCGTGACGCGGGCGTGTCGGTCGGCACCGGTGACGTGCTCACCTACTGCGACGCGATGACTCCGCTGGACCCCACCGACCTCGTCGACCTCTACTGGGCGGGTCGCGCCACCCTGGTCTCGGACCGCGACCAGATCCCCACCTACGACGCGGTCTTCCGCGCCTTCTTCCTCGGCAAGACAGCCGAAGCCGAGGAGCGCGCCAAGTCCTTCACGCCGAGGTCCCGCGAAGACGCCGACTCGGTGCTGCAGATGCCGGAGAACGAGCCGGGCGAGGACGGACCGCACGAGGAGCGCGAGGCCATGATGGGGCGTGTCGCCTCCGACGTGGCCACCTCCAAGGCCAAGGCGTTCTCCGCCTGCACCCCCGAGGAGCTCGACGCCCTGCGCCGGATCATGCGCACGATCAAGCTGACGCCCCCGAGGAGGCGCACCCGCAGGCTCGCCCCGACCCGGGCCGCCGCCAAGCCGGATCTGCGTCGCACCGTCCGCGCCGCCATGCGCCGCCACGGCGAGCCTCTCGACCGGCTGCTGTGGCGGGAGCGGCGGCACCGCCTACGCCCGCTGACCCTGGTCCTCGACGTGTCGGGGTCGATGGCCGACTACTCGCGCAACCTGCTTCAGTTCGCCTACTCCACCACCCGGGCCGCCGACCGGGTCGAGGTGTTCTGCTTCGGCTCCACGCTGACGCGGATCACCCGCGAGATCGACCAGCGCCGCCCCGACGACGCCCTCGCCCGCGCCGCCGGGGCGGTCACCGACTGGGAGGGCGGCACCCGGATCGGCGCCTGCCTCGACCAGTTCGTCACGGACTGGGCGCGGCCCGGGAAGTGCCGGGGCGGGATCGTGGTGATCTGCTCCGACGGTCTGGACCGCGGGGATCCCGAGGTGCTCGACCGGGCGCTGGAGCGACTCGGGCGGCTCTGCCACCGGATCGTGTGGCTGAACCCGCTCGTCGGAGACGTGCCGGATCTGGTGCCGAACTCACTGGGCATGATGGTCGCAGCCCCGCACGTCGACCTGCTGGCCACCTGCCACGACCTGCCCAGCCTGCAGGCCTTCGCCCACCGGCTGCCCCAGCTGACCTGACCGTCGTCCGAGTCGAGGAGAGTCCGTTGCTCTGGAAAGTCACGCTGATCGCCGACGGCGACCGCGAGATGACCCGTGAGGAGATCGTCGAGCTCGCCGACGCCGTCGCCGGGTGGAACGGCGTGGCCACGGGCATCGGCTCCCCGTCGTACGGCGCCTCGCTGGTCGTGACCGCCGACAGCGCCACAGAGGCCCTCGACACCGCAACGTCGCGCTTCACCGCGGCAGCCGCCCGGGCCGGGCTCCCCGCGTGGCCCGTCTCCGACCGCGAGGTGGTCGGTGAGCTCGAGGACGACGAGGAGGCCGCCGAGGGCTACTGGGACGTGACCTACGGCGCGGATGAGCCGGGGTGACGGCCCCGTGATCCGGCTCGGCTCGCTGGCCGGCTATGCCTTCGAGGGACCCCGGGTGCTCGCCGGGTGGACTCCCCCGGCCGAGCCCGGCGTCTTCGTCGTCCTCTACCGGCCCGCCGGCGAGAAGCAGCCCGAGCGCTACGCCGTCATGTACGTCGACCACGCCGAGGACCTGTCGGCCGTCGGGCTGCCGTTCCAGCACCCGCGCACCCCGTGCTGGGTGGAGCGCGCCGGGAGCAAGTTCGGCCTGTTCATCGCCACGTTCAGCGTCCCCGGGGGCACCGCCGGGCACCGCGAGCAGATCGTCCGGGAGCTCAGCGCCACCTACCGCCCGAGCTGCAACCCCGAGCAGTTCGAGAACGCCTGGGAGGACGACTGGATCGGCAGCTACCAGGCGCCCACCGCCGGGCCTCTGACCACCCGCCGCAGCCTGGACGGCGAGCCCCCAGACCCCCCTCCCGACGACTGAACATGCCGACCCGTCAGGAAAGGTGGGTTTCACACCGCGTGTCGCACACTTCTTGACGGGTCGATCTCGGGGCGCCACCATGCCGATCGGCCTGAACTCGGAGGACACCGATCCAGGGTCATAGGCAGCTCGGGTGGGGCCAGTCCGCCTCGACTGTCGTACCTGGTCGGATCGTCACCTCCAGCGCATAGCCCCTGGCCGGCATCGACAGCTCGTACTGCCCCGGAGGCAGGGTGAGGTGGTAGTCGGGCTGCTCATCGCTCGACGGGAAGGTGTCGGTCCGGACGAGGGTCCCGCCCTGGTATGTCTCGATCGTGGCCGTGGGGAAGAGGTTGGAGTCGGGGCCGGGCCCGTAGCAGAGCGGGAGCTGGCCGATCACTTGTCCGGGGGTCGTGACTGGGGTCGAGCATGAGGCGCTGAGAACAACCACCGCGAGGAGTGGGCCAAGACGCGTAGCGATCCGGGGTCGCACCATGATCCTGTGACGGCTCACCCGGCGCTGTGGTTCCGCCTCCGAACGCCTCCGAACGCAGGCACGCCCAAACCGCGGTCGGTGCGAGGCTCTGCCGGAGAGCGAAGTCCGCTCAGCTCGCTTCCGCTGCCTCCGGGGAGGAGACCACGGCGGCCCGACCCAGGTTCTCGGCGAGGGCGGTAGCGATCCCGTAGCAGTCGAGCGCGATCCTGACGTCCTTGCTCGCATTCGCTCTGATCAGCTGGGTGTGCAGCCGGTCGCTCAGGAAGGCCAGACCGGGATCTCCGACCCAGCCCTGAGAGTCCAGGGAGCTGTGCAGCTCCATGACGATGTCGTCGGCGTGGATCAGCTGGTCGTGCGACTCCTGCCTGTCTCCGGACTCGATGGCGGCCACGGCTCGCCTGACGTCCTGCATGAGTCGGTCGCAGAGCATGACCAGAAGCCGGTCAGGTGCCCCGGCGGCAGCCGAAGGCCCCAAGAAGCGCGTGCGCTCGTCGCCGTCCACCGTCGCGGTGCCGCCGGGGAAGGACGAGCCATCACTGATGCTGCGGAACTTCACCCTCCCATTGTCGTCCTAATTGTCCGTTTTGTTGGGAAATTCCCATCATTTGCAGCGTGCCGGAATGCAGCGTCGCTGACAGCGGTCGAGCCCCCGCTCAGTGACGGTGCGGCACCGCGACGCTGGAGGGTGCGTACCCGACACCCTCGGTGAGTCGGCTGCGCCGGGTCCCCGACGCCGGGGCGGCCGGCGGGCGCTCGGCGTGCGCGGCGACCGGGTCGAAGGTGGCACCCTTCACGATCCCTTCGGCCATGCCGTAGAGCAGTGGAAGAGCACCCGCGACGACTCCGCCGGTGCGATTGATGTGCTTGACCCCGGGGAGGATCGGCTCGGCGTGGCCGACGATCTCCCGCACGATCTCGTTGCACTCCTCCAGCGTGCCGGCGACCTTGGTGAGCTGGGTGCCGACGATGTAGAGGTAGACGGCCAGCCCGGCGATGAGCAGGGCGATGTCGATGACGGAGAGAACGACAAGCGTGGTCATCGTCAGTACCTGACCTTCCCGAGGACCCGACCCAAGAACAGATGGTGTTGCAGACCCTCCGCAAGGACGTCCTCGACACCGTCGGCGGTCTCCGCAATCAGTCCCGTGTGGGAGGTGTTCGCTGCGGCGGCCTTGAGGGTGTCCCGCACCTTGGTGACCCGCTCGTCGATGGTGCGGACCTCGAGGACCAGGATGGTGAGCAGGGCGGCGACGGCGAGGACGACGACGAAGCCGCCGATCACCGCGCCCCACCACAGGGACGTCTGCGTGCTGGTGAGCAAGGCGATCACGTCAGCCACCCAGCCTCTCCCGGCCACGCTTGAGACCGGCGACGATCGCCGTTGCGTGGTCGATGGTCGTGTTCAGCTCGGTGAGAGCCGCGGTGTTGTCGACGGAGTCGAGGAGGGAGTCGTCGATCCGCTTGGCCTGACGCGCGATCCGCGCCGCGAGCAGCAGGATCGGCACCACCAGGGCGACGACGACGAGGACCACGACGATCGCGATCACATAGCCGGCGACCCACCCGGGGTTCGACTCCAGGGGAATGACAGATGACATGCGGGTCACACCTCAGATCGTGTCGGTGAAGTCGCGGACGGGCTTGAGACTCGCGTTGACCGACGGCAGCACGATCGGGACGGTGCTGGTCCGGTCGGCTACGACGTCGACTCCGCCGATCACACCGTCGAGGGTGTTCGTGACGGCGCGCAGGTGGAAGATCACCCGGAGCAGCCCGAGCGCGGCGGCGGCGATGATGAGCGCGGCGATGATCAGGGTGACTACGGCAGCGGCAGGCATCCGATGCTCCTCTCAGGGCAGCAGCTTCGCGACGGAGCCGCCGTAGCGGGCGGCGCCGGTCGCGATGTCGCGGACGGTCCGGTCGGTGGTGGCGAGCCCCTCGGGGACGCCCTCCAGCTCGCCGGCCAGCGCTCCGCCGCCGGCGAGAATGTTGTCAGCGGCCCCGCGGATGCGCTCCAGGGCAGCCAGCACACGGTTGAGCAGCCACACCAGCACCGGCACGACCACCACCAGCAGGACGACGTTCCCGATCCACCACCACACCATGGCTCCTCCTGGTCCTAGTTGGCTGCCGGCCGGTACGGCATGAAGAAGCGGCGTGCGACGCGGCTCAGCGCCATCCACATCGCCTTCATCGCGATGCCGAAGGCGCCGGCGGGGGCGCCCCCCACCTCCGCCGGCGACTCGCCCCTCTCGACCGCCTCGATGGTCGCCTGCATGTTGTTGGCGAACTGACCCATCAGCACCGCGGAGACATCGGCGATCATGCCGCGGCCGTACTGAGCGGCGGCGCCGGACAGCTGGATGTCCTGGTCCATCGACACCTTGGTGCCGGTCGCGGACTGAGTGAGCTTGGCGGTGACGAGCATCTTGGCCTGGCCCCGGCCGCGCTGGTCGCTGCCCTCGCCGTCGATGACCAGACGCTTGGCCTGCTCGTCCTTCTCGACGATCTTGACCAGCCCGGCGAACTCCATCTTCACCGGGCCCATCCGGATGCCGACGGTGCCCTTGTACTGATCGTCGCCCAGGTCCTCGTCCAGGTTGGCGCCCGGAAGACAGCGCGCCACGGCGGGCACGTCGTCGAAGAAGGCCCAGACCTTGTCGATCGGCTTGTCGACGTCGAACTCGTTGGTGATGATCATCGGCTTTCCCCTTCCGACTCAGGCGTCCGTCTTGACCGGGGGCGCCCCGGACACGTCGTGGCGCTGGCTGATCGCCTCGTAGACCCGGTCGGGCAGCAGCGGCATGTCGATGTTGCGCACACCCGTGCCGTCGAGGGCGTTGATGACCGCGTTCACGAAAGCTGCCGGCCCGGCGACCGTCGCGCACTCGCCCACGCCCTTGGCGCCGATCGGGTGGTGCGGGCACGGAGTGACGACTTCGTGCAGCTCGTAGCCGGGGGTCTCCCACGCCGACGGGATCAGGTAGTCCATGAAGTTCGACCCGATGCAGTTGCCCTCGGCGTCGTAGGTGATGAACTGCATGCTCGACATCGCGTACGCCTCGGTGAGTCCGCCCATGATCTGGCCCTCGACGATCATCGGGTTGATCCGGACGCCGCAGTCGTCGACCGCGACGAAGCGAAGCACGTCCCACACGCCGGTGTCCGGGTCGACCTCGACGGTGCAGATGTACGCCGCGAACGGCCAGGTGAGGTTCGGGGGGTCGTAGTAGGACACCGCCTCGAGCCCGGGCTCCATGCCGTCGGGCATGTTCGAGTAGGCAGCCATGGCGCACTCCAGGATCGAGGCGCCGCGGTTGCGGTCGCTGCGGACGTAGAAGCGCCCGAGCTCCCACTCGACGTCCTCCTCGGAGACCTCCAGCAGGTGGGCGGCGATCTTGCGGGCCTTCGCCCGGATCTTGCGAGCCGCCATCGCCACCGCAGCCCCGGCGACCGGGGTCGAGCGGGACGCGTAGGTGCCCATCCCGAACGGCGCGGTGTCGGTATCGCCTTCCTCGACGACGACGTCGTCGGCGGGGATGCCGAGCTCGTGGGCGACGATCTGCGCCCAGGTCGTCTCGTGGCCCTGGCCCTGGGTCTTCGCCCCGGTGCGCAGGATGGCCTTGCCGGTGAGGTGGACACGAAGCTCCGCCGCGTCGAACATCTTGATGCCGAGGATGTCGAACTCACGGCTGTTGCCGGCGCCCAGCGGCTCGGTCATCGTCGAGATGCCGATGCCGAGGAGCCGCCCGTGCTTCTTGGCCTCCTCCTTGTCCTTGAGGAACTGCTCGTAGCCGATGGCCTCCATGGCCACGTCCAAGCACTTGGCGTACTGCCCGGAGTCGGTAAGGAACCCGAATGCCGTGCGGTGCGGGAAGTCGTCGTCGCGGACCAGGTTGATCCGGCGGAACTCCGCCTGGTCGATGCCCAGCTCGTCCGCGGCCGCCTGGACCATGCGTTCCTGGAAGAACATCGCCTCGGTGATCCGGAATGAGCACCGGTAGGCGACGCCGCCCGGCGCCTTGTTGGTGTAGAGGCCGCGCGCCGTGAGGTGGGCATGGGGCACGTCGTAGCAGGCGAACGCCGAGTGCATCAGCCCGATCTTGAACTTGCTGGGCTGGGCGTCGGCGAAGAACGCCCCGTGGTCGGAGTCGGTGTGCATCCGGACGCCGAGGATCTTGCCGTCCTTGCGCAGGGCCAGCTCCCCCTCGAGGTAGACGTCTCGGGCGAAACCGGTGGAGATCAGGTTGCCGGTGCGGTCCTCGATCCACTTGACCGGTCGCTCGGTCAGGATGGAGGCCAGGATCGAGATGACGTAGCCGGGGTAGACCGGCACCTTGTTGCCGAAGCCGCCGCCCAGATCCGGGGAGATGATCCGGATCATGTGCTCGGGGAGCTCGGCGATCAGGGCGACCGCGGCCCGCACGATGTGCGGCGCCTGCGTGGTCATGTAGACAGTCAGCCGCGACGTGGAGCGGTCGAAGTCGGCGATCGAGCCGCAGCACTCCAACGGCGACGGGTGCGACCGCGGGTAGTGCATGCTGATCTTCGAGACGTGGTCGGCCTCCGCGAACGCCCTGTCGGTGCCGGCCTTGTCGCCGACCTCCCAGGTGAACGCGACGTTGTCGCTCTGGTTCTCCTTGTCGTCGCGGATGATCGGCGCGTCCGGAGCCACCGCCTGATCCGGGTTCACGATGACCGGCAGCGGCTCGTAGTCGACGACGATCGCCTCGCAGGCGTCCTTGGCGATGTACGGGTCGTCGGCGATGACCGCGGCGACCTCCTGGCCCTGGAACCGCACCTTGTCGGTGGCCAGCACCGCCTGGGTGTCGTAGCTCAGCGTGGGCATCCAGCCGAGATTGCGGGTCGCCATCATCTCGCCGGTCAGCACCAGCCGGACGCCCGGGATGTCCCAGGCCTTGCTGGTGTCGATCGAGCGGATCCGCGCGTGCGCGAGCGGGCTGCGCAGGATCTCCATGTGCAACATCCCCGGCAGCACGACGTCGTCGATGTAGTTGCCCTTGCCGCGGATGAAGCGGTTGTCCTCGACCCGGCGGCGGCTGGCCCCCATCCCGCCGATCTTGATCTCGTCGAGTGCCTGGGTCACTGGTCGCTCCCCTCGCTCGCGCCCCGCTGGGCGTTCATCTTGTCGGCGGCCCACAGCACGGCCTTGACGATGTTCTGGTAGCCGGTGCAGCGGCAGAGGTTGCCCGACAGCGCGAACCTGACGTCGTCCTCGGTCGGGTTGGGGTTGCGCTCCAGCAGCGCCGTGGCGGCGATCATCATCCCCGGGGTGCAGAAGCCGCACTGTAGACCGTGCTCGTCCTTGAACCCCTCCTGGATCGGGTGGAGCTCACTGGAGGAGGCCAGACCCTCGACGGTCATCACGTCGTGCCCGTCGGCCTGGACGGCCAGCATCGTGCAGCTCTTGACGGGCACCCCGTCGTACATGACCGTGCAGGCGCCGCAGTTGGTGGTGTCGCACCCGGTGTGGGTTCCGGTGAGCTTCAGGGCCTGCCGCAGGAAGTGCGCGAGCAGCAGCCGCGGCTCGACGTCGACGGTGCGCATCTGACCGTTCACCCGGACGCTGATCCGGCGGACGGGAACGTCGGCCCCGGGGGTCGGCGCGACCTCTTCGAAGAGACTCGACATCAGGCAGCCTTTCCCTCGCTGGTGGCGATCCCGGTGAGGATCCGCTCGACGAACGTGTGGACGATGTGGCGCTTGTACTCGGCGCTGCCGCGATGGTCGGACTTCGGGTCGGCGACCGCCGCCGCCTTGTCCGCCGCCTCGGTGATCGCCGCCGCGTCGAGCGCCCGGCCGGCGAGGCTCTGGCCGGCCTCGGTCGCGGTGATCGTGCGGCTGCCCACCCCGGTCAGCGCGATGCCGGCCCGGAGGACCGTGTCCCCGGACAGCTCGACCGAGACCGCGACCCCGGCGGTGGCGAAGTCGCCGACCCTGCGCTCCAGCTTCAGGAACCCGCCGGTCACGGTGCCCTTCGGGCCGGGCATGACCGCCTCCACGGCAATCTCGTCGTAGCCGAGGGCGTTCTGGAACGGACCGGTGACGAAGTCCTCGATCGGGATGGTCCGGCGGCCCCGAGGGCCCTGCGCGACCACGTGCCCACCGAGGGCCGAGACCACGGCGGCCCAGTCGCCCTGCGGGTCGGCGTGGCACAGGGAGCCGACCAGGGTGCCGCGGCTGCGCACGATCGGGTCCGCGATCAGCGGGGCGGCGGCGGCCATGGTGGGCTGCTTGGTCTTGACCAAGCCCGGAGTGCTCGAGGGTCACGTGGCGGCACAGCGCACCGACGTGGATGGAACCGTCGGAGTCGATCGTGTGGTAGTCGAGCCCGGAGAGGTTGTTGATGTCGACGAGCATCTCGGGCGAGGCGAAGCGCAGCTTCATCATCGGGACCAGGCTCTGCCCGCCCGCAAGCACCTTGGCCTCCCCCTGCCCGTCCGCGAGCAGGCCGATCGCCTCGTCCACCGACGACGGCGCCTCGTAGCGGAATCGCGAGGGATACATGGGTTCCTCCTGACGAATCGAGCGGTGCTCACAGGTCGCTGGACGAGGAGCCGGAGGACGGCTCGCTCCTGGGGAAGTACTTGCGGTCCGATGCGGGATCGGGAACGGCAACCGGCCCGGCCTCGACCTCGGTCGGGTCGGGACGCGGGCGCTGGTGCGGGGGCCACGGGCCCTGGACCGGCTGGCCGGCCACCTTGAGGAAGTCGACGAACTCGCCGAATGCCCAGACGGTCGGACTCTTGCCCGTCTTGGGAGCGCCCTCGATCACTTCGTACATCCGCGGATTGCCCCGGCTGTGTCCGTCGCTCTCGATCGGCATGACGACTCCTTAGGGTCCGGCCCGTGGGCGCTGGGCGCGAGGTCGCCCTCGGCCGCGCCGCCATGCTTGCCCGAGCCGGACGGGAGGCACCATCCCCAATTAAGCGTTCGCTTGTGTGCGAGGGGGCGCCGGTCAGCTCCAGAGGGTGACGTGCACCGTAGGCCGGAACCTGCCGAGCGTCGCACCGCGGCCGCGCAGCATCGCCTGGGTCGCCCGGGTCTGGCTGGCGAACCGCGCCAGCTCGCGGGCGGCCTGCGAGGCGTTCTCCGCAGCGAGCGTCGACAGGTGCCACGCCCCCTGGGCCTCGAGGTGGGACCCGGGGATCCGCACCAGGGCCCCCTCGGCGAGGTCCTGAGGGACGGTGAAGGCCGGAAGCAGGGTCACCCCGCGCCCGCGCTTGACCTCCTCGACAGCCGCGGCGTGACTCTGGAAGATCTGCAGCCGCTCCTCGTCGATCCGCAGCCGGGCCAGGAGCGCCGAGACTGCACCCCCCTGCTCGGTGGCGGACGGTCCGAGCAGCCACCGCTGCCGGCGCAGCTCCGCCGAGCTCGCGGCGAGCCCGAGGATCGGGTGGGCGCGCCCGGCCAGTGCGACCACCTGGTACCTCAGGATGAGTCGGCTCTCCAGGTGCGGGTCCGCCTGATGTGGGATCGTGGTGACCGCAGCGTCCACCACCCTGTCGTGCAGCAGCGCCGCGGCTCGCTGGGAACGCACGATGCTCAGCTCGACGTCGAGGTCGCGGACGTGATCGGTGAACTGCTCGATGAGCCCGGGAGCGGCGTACTCCGCAAACAGACTGGTCACCCCGAGACGGAGCAGACGTCGTCCCTCTCCCGCCTGGCGCACCTCCATGACCGTGCGCTCCTGCAGGCCCAGCATCTCCACGGCGCGGCTGGCCAGGCGCAGCCCACCCGGCGTGAAGGCGAGACCCGCCGCGCTGCGGCGGAACAGCCTGTCGCCGAGCTCCTTGCGCAGTTGCGAGACATGGAGAGACACCGCGGCCTCGGTGACCCCCAGCTCCTGGGCCGCGGCCTTCACCGAGCCCAGACGGACGACGGCAGCAAACGCCCGCAGCTGCGTCGGCGTCATCGCGTCACCCGTCCCTTCTCCCCGCGGACCCCATCTTGCCGCCTCGCCGACCGCCCCACGCCGGCGTACCGCCCTGAGGGATGTTCTAGGTTGTGGCCTGTGACCCCCTCCCAGCTACGGGCGTTCGCAACGCTCGTGAGGTGCGGCTCGGTCAAGCAGGCCGCCGCGGAGCTCCACCTCACCGAGTCCGCGATCTCCATGCACGTGGCACAGCTGCGCAAGGAGCTGGGTGACAAGCTCTTCGAGAGGACCCGGGCCGGCATCGCGTTCACGCCGGGTGGGCTGCGCCTGGCCACCCGCGCGGTCGAGATCCTCGGACTGCAGGAGCAGACCATCAGCGAGGTTGCCCACGCGGCCGAGGGCCGCGACCTGCTGCGGATCGGGGCGACCAGCATGTTCGCCGAGCACGCCGCACCGGGCCTCATCGAGCAGTTCACCGCCCGGGCCAGGGATCTCGACGTCGAGCTCAGCGTTCACCTCGCCGAGGACCTCGACCCGCTGCTGCTGTCGCGGGCCATCGACGTCGCGATCGGGCCGGCGGAGCCCGGCGTCGGCGGCCACGGACCCGAGGGCTTCGTCCAGAAGCCGTTCCTTGCCTTCGACCTTCAGGTGGTCACCGGCCCCGAGCATCCGCTGGCCTCCGCACACGCAACGGCCGACGCGCTGACACGCGCCGTGTGGCTGCTGGGCCCCACGGCGATCGGGACGTCGTGCGAGGTGCAGGCCATGCTGCAGCGGCTCCACGTGCCCGAGGAGAACCAGCGCATCTTCCAGTCCGAGGCCGCCGCCCTGGACGAGGCCGGACGGTCGACCGGCCTGTCCCTGGCCGTGATGTTCGCGGCGAAGTCCGACGTGACCTCCGGCCGGATCGTCCCTGTGGCGGGGCAGGCCACCAAGCAGCGAGTGACCTGGGCGGCGCGGGCGCTCCCCGCGGACCGGCTCTCGCCGGTCTCCCAGCTGATGCAGTTCCTCGCCACGCCGGTCGCGATCCAAGGAATGCTGCGCGGCAGCGGCGTCCCGATCAAGCGCTTCAAGCCGTCGGTGTACGTAACCCTCTGGAGCTGACCTCGATCGCAGGTGGGGCCGCTCACGGGGCGGGCCTCGGGACCACTCCGCGCGAAGATCTCGAAGAACTCGGCAGATGTGTGTCACGGTGATGAGACTCCAAGGCGTCTCATGAGTGTGGGGAACATGCGAGCAGACGACGAGTTCACGAGCTTCGTGCGGGCGTCCGGCGGCCAGCTGGAGCGGATGGCCTTCCTGCTCACCGCAGACCGACACCTCGCGGAGGACCTGGTCCAGACCACCTTCCTCAAGGTGTACCGGTCCTGGGAGCGGGTGCGCCACTCCCCCGTCGCCTATGCACGCAGGACCCTGCTCAACAGCCTCAGCTCACACCACCGGGTGCGGCGCAGCGCCGAAGTCCCGACGGACCTGGCCGGGCACGACGGGAGGGCCGCGCCGGGCCCGGACGTCACGGAGCGGGTGGACACTCTCAACGCGCTGGCGTCACTGAAGCCCCGCGACCGGGCCGTCGTGGTCCTGCGGTACTGGGAGGACCGCAGCGTCGCCAGCACGGCCGATGAGCTCGGGATCTCCGAGTCCGCGGTCAGGACCTGCGCGCGGCGGGCCCTGGCGAGGCTGCGCCCCCTGCTCGAGCTCGACGAGAGGCCCACGACATGACTGACCACGAGACGGACACCACCCGCTTGCGGCAGCGTCTGGAGGACCTCGCCGACACCGTCGAGCCCGACCTGGCCGCCCGAGCCGCGGAGGCGATCCGGGCAGGCCGGATGCGGGAGCACCGCGGCCGGTTCCTCCTTCCGCTGGCCGCCGCAGCTGCCGTGGTGGTCGTGATCGCCGCCGCGTACGTGCTCGCCTCCGGGGGCTTCGGGCTGACCGGCTCCCCCGTGGTGGGTACGAACCAGTCCTCGACCGGGAGCCCCAGCCAGCCCTCCTCCAGGCCCGCCAGCCCGACCCAGTCGACTCCACCGAGCGAGACCCCGTCGGTGACCCCGACCGCGACGAAGACCCCCGTGAACGGGTTCGCCGTGGTGGGCACCGAGCAGGTCGACGTCGACGGCGACGGTCAGCCGGACCAGGTGACCCTGCTCGACAACACCGACGAGACGGGCTCCTGCCCGTGCACGCAGAAGCTCAGGGTGACGTTCGCTTCCGGGGGCACCTCCGCCCTCTCCTGGTCCCCGGTCGGGCCGTCGATGCTACTGCCCGCCGTCGACCTCGACGGGGACGGAGACAGCGAGCTCGTCGTGGGGCTCAAGGGTGCGGAGTACTACGAGATGAGGGTGTACGACGCCGACAACGGGCAGCTCACCCAGCTGACCAGCCTGGACTCCGACGGCACTCCCCTGAGCTTGGGCATATGGGCAGCCACCACGGAGTCCTGGTCGACCGCCTACACCACCGACGGCGGGCTGGCCGACTACCAGCTGAAGCGAGCCGACCCGGGCGCCCCACCGTTCCCCGTGAAGGTCCGCCTGTGGACCATGACAGGGCTGACCCTGACCCGCTCGGACACGATCGAGAAGGGCTGCTACGACATCCACGACCGCCAGGTCTGGATCACCGTGGGAGCCTGCCCGTAGCCGGGGCATCGGCGACAATCGGCCCATGACGGATCTGACGTTCACCGAGTTCGACGACGCGGCGCGGACGCACTGGCTGGAACGGACCCTGGCTGAGTACGCCGCAGAGCGCGAGCAGAACGGAGACAGCCAGGAGAAGTCCCGCGAGGCCGCCGACCAGACCCACGAGCGGTTCTTCCCTGGCGACAAGCCGGTCCGCGGCCAGCTCGCCGGTCGGCTGCTCCTGGACGGGGACGCCGTGGGCACGCTCTGGCTCGGTCCGCGCGACCCTGCGGCGCCAGACTCGCCGGAGTGGTGGGTCTGGGACATCGAGATCGTGGAGGACCGACGCGGCCAAGGACTGGGCAGGCGGGCCATGCTGCTGGCCGAGCGGATCGCCGCCGAGCACGGCGCCGGGACGCTCGGGCTCAACGTGTTCGGCAGCAACACGGTCGCCCGCCGGCTCTACGAGTCCCTCGGCTACGCGACGATGTCGACACAGATGAGCAAGCCCCTGCCGGCCACCGACTGAGCCAGTCGCAGTGGGGGCCGGTTCTCAGCGGCGCGGGGCCGAGGCCTTGAGCGCCTCGTAGTCCTCCCAGGTGTCCACGTCGCGCGGGACGTCGAGATCCACGGCGTACGTCGTGAGGGTGTCCCCGGCCCGGTCGACCAGCTTCCAGACCCCCTTGTCGCCGTGCAGCCCGGCCAGGTCGCCGAAGAGCTCGCGGCCAAGCCAGAACGGGTGTCCGATCCCGTCGCGGTAGCGGGTGACCGCGATCGGTGAGCCCTGCGCGGCCCCGAGCAGCCCGCTGACGGTGCCCGGCTCGATGAAGGGCTGGTCCCCGAGCAACAGAACGAAGCCGTCCGCACGCGGGTCGATCACGGGAAGCGCCGCCGCGATGGACGAGGAGCACCCGGTGGCGAACTCGGTGTTGCGGACCACGGTGCAGCCACCCAGGTCGACGGTCACCTCGACCTCATCGGCCGATCCGCCGAGGGTGACCACGATCTGGTCGAAGCCACACTCGTGGACGCGGGCAAGAGTGGCATCGAGCAGCGTGCCGTCACCCCAGGGCAGCAGCTGCTTGGGCCGGCCGAGCCGCTTCGACCCCCCGGCGGCCAGTACCAGCCCGGTGCTGAAGGTCATCCGGGCGCCCCGGTCACGATCTCGCCGCCGTGCTGCTTGACGTAGGAGTTCCGGCAGCCGCCGCAGCAGAACCAGAAGTCCTCGCCGTCCACGACCGCGTGGGGCGTGTCCTCACCGACCACCACGGTCATCCCGCAGACCGGGTCGACAACGGTCAGCGCCCCGGCCGGGGCGGCAGGCGTCACCACCTCGAGCGGGATCATGCCGGCGGGGTGCTGCGCGACGCCGGCCGAGTGCTGGTTGACCCAGGTATCGCGGCACCCGGGATTGCAGAACCAGAAGTCCTCCCCGTCCACGACCGCGTGCGGGGTCCCCGCGTTCACGACCACCGACATCCCGCAGACCGGGTCCACGGCCAACTGGGGTGTCGGCGCCTCGTCGATGGGCCCGGGAGCGCTCACGCCTTCGGTCCGGCGGACCCGCACCAGCTGGGCCAGGATCGACAGGGCGATCTCACCGGGTGTCTCGGCGCCGATCTGCAGCCCGACAGGTGTATGGATCCGGGCGCGCTGCTCCGCGGAGACGCCGTACTCGTCGAGCAGAGCGTTCCCCCGCTTCTCGCTGGCGACCAGCCCGATGAACGGGACGCCGGCCGTCAGCGCCGAGCGGAGGGCGCCGAGCTCGTCACCGCCGTGGAAGGCGATGACCACGGCGAACGCTCCGTCGGCGGGGTCGCCGGGGCCGGCGGGCCGCGCCTCGAACCCGGCGGTCTCCGCCAGTCCGGCCACCGCGCGCGCGATGGGCGAGTCCCCGACCACGTGCACGATCGGGGCCGGGATCACCGGTTCCAGAAAGATCTCCATGGCACCTCCTGACAGGCACGGGTTGACCGCCACGACGGCGCCGGGGCTCTCGGGGAAGTCGGGGCCCTCCTCGGGCAGGATCCGCAGGAGCACGGCCTTGCCGTCGCCCAGCGCGGCGAGGGAGACGGAGGTGACCGAGCCGACCGCGCAGTGACCGCCCACGAACCCGTCGATGGTGCCGTCGGCGTGGACGATGGCGCGGTCCCCCGGATGCGACGAGGTGGGCGACTGGGCGCGCACCACGGTCGCCATGACGTAGGGGGTGCGCTCGCGCGCGAGCTCGGCAGCGCGCTCGGTGATCGTCGTCATCGTCGCGCCTCCTTCCTGTTCCCGGCCCGAGTCTCGTCGGGCCGACTGGTTCCAGTGTGCTCGTCAGCTGGGCGGGTGCGCCCGTCCCTGGATCCCTTCCCACACCCGGGGCGGGGTGAGCGGGATGTCGATGTGGGCGACCCCCAGAGGGGCGAGGGCGTCCATCACCGCGTTGACCACGGCAGGCAGGGAGCCGATGGTCGCGGACTCACCGATGCCCTTGGCACCGATCGGATGGTGGGGGGACGGGGTGCAGGTCGCGCCGGTCTCCCAGTCGGGGACCTCCAGCGACGTGGGGAGCGCGTAGTCCATCAGCGACCCGGCGAGGTGGTTGCCCAGCTCGTCGAAGCCGATGAACTCCATCAGCGCCAGACCGATCCCGTCGGTGAGCCCCCGGTGGATCTGGCCCTCGACGATCATCTCGTTGATCCGGGTGCCGCAGTCGTCGACTGCGATGAACCGGCGCACCGTGACAGCGGCGGTCCCCGGGTCGACGTCGACGACACACACGTAGGCGCCGTACGGGAAGGTCAGATTGGGTGGGTTGTAGGACAGCCCGACCTCCATCCCCGACTCCATCTCCGACGGCAGGTCCGTGCCGTACGCCGCGGCCGCGATCTCGCGGATCGTCACCTTCCGGTCGGGGGCCGGCGCGACGTGGAAGGCGCCCGGCGTCCAGACCAGGTCGTGCGGGGCTACCTCGAGCATCCCGGCGGCGATCAGCCTGGCCTTGTCGCGCAGCCGTCGCGCGGCGGTGGCCGCGGCCGCCCCGGACACCGCGATCGAGCGGGAGCCGTAGGTGCCCAGCCCGAACGGCGTCGCGTCGGTGTCGCCGTGGACGACCTCGATGTCGGTCGGGGGGATGCCCAGCTCCTCGCCGACGATCTGCGCGAACGTCGTCTCGTGCCCCTGCCCCTGGGTCTGCACCGATACCCGGACAACCGCCTGCCCGGACGCGAGCACCGTCAGCTCAACCCCGTCGGCCATCCCCATGCCGGCGATGTCCATGTGGCGGCGCGGACCGGCGCCCACCGCCTCGGTGAAGAACGAGACCCCGATGCCCATCAGCTCGCCTGCCGCCCGCCGCTCCGCCTGCTCGCGGCGCAGGGCGTCGTAGCCGGCGAGCTCCAGGGCGACGTCGAGAGTGTGGTGGTAGTCGCCCGAGTCGTAGAGCCAGCCGGTGCGCGTGAGGTAGGGAAACTGGTCGGTGGAGATGAGGTTCTTGCGGCGCAGTTCGACCGGGTCCATGCCGAGCTCGGCGGCGAGCCGGTCGACGAGCCGCTCGACGAGGTAGACCGCCTCGGTGATGCGGAACGAGCACGAGTAGGCGACCCCTCCGGGCGCCTTGTTCGTGTACACGGCCGTCATGGCGCAGTACGCCGCCTCGACGTCGTAGCTGCCGGTGAAGACGCCGTAGAAGCCGGCCGGGAACTTCGAGGGCGCCGCCGTCGCGTTGAAGGCTCCGTGGTCGGCGAGCACGTTCGCCCGGACGGCGAGGATCCGCCCCTCGGACGTCGCCGCGATCTCGCCGCGCATCACGTAGTCGCGGGCGAAGCTCGTGGAGACGAGGTTCTCGGCCCGGTCCTCCATCCACTTCACCGGCACGCCGAGCTCGAAGGAGGCGATGATCGCGCACAGGTACCCGGGGTAGACCGGCACCTTGTTGCCGAACCCGCCGCCGACGTCGGGCGAGACCACCCGGACCTTGTTCTCGGGAAGGCCGAAGAAGCGGGAGAAGAGCACGCGGTGCACGTGCGGCGCCTGCGAGGTGACCCAGACGGTCAGCTTGCCGGACACGGCGTCGTGGTCGGCCACCGCACCGCAGGTCTCCAGGGGCGCGGGGTGCACCCGCGGATAGACCATCTCCTGGTCGACCACGACGTCGGCGCGGGCGAACGCCGCGTCGGTGGCGGCTGCGTCGCCGGTCTCCCAGTCGAATACGTGGTTGTCGGCCTTGCCGTCGAGATCGTCGCGGATCACCGGCACCTCTGGCTCGAGCGCGGTGCGCACGTCGACGACCGGGTCCAGCGTCTCGTAGACGACGTCGATCAGCTCGAGCGCGTCGCGCGCGGCATAGCGGTCGGTCGCCACGACGAAGGCGACCTCCTGGCCCTGGAAGCGGACCTTGTCGGTCGCGAGGACGGCCTGGACGTCGTGGGCCAGCGTGGGCACCCAGGCCAGCCCTCGCTCCAGGAGGTCCTGACCGGTCATCACCAGCCGCACCTGCGGGTGGGCCAGGGCGGCGGTCGCGTCCACCGACACGATCCGGGCGTGGGCGACCGGCGCCCGCAGAACGGCGAGGTGCAGCATCCCCGGCAGCGCGATGTCGTCGCAGAACGTCCCGTGACCCCGCACGAAGCGGGGGTCCTCCTTGCGGAGCATCCGGCCGTGACCGAGCGGCACCTCGCCGTACGGCGGGGAGGCAGACTCAGCCGTCATCGCGCCCCACCGCCCGGGTGCTCGGCGGCCCACCGGACCGACCGGACGATGCTCTGGTAGCCGGTGCACCGGCAGACCTGCCCGGAGATCGCCACCCGGATGTCCTCCTCCGACGGGTCCGGGTCTGCGTCCAGAAGAGCCCGCGCAGTCATCAGCATCCCCGGGGTGCAGAAGCCGCACTGCAGCCCGTGGCAGACCATGAACCCCTCCTGGACCGGGTCGAGCTCCCTGTCGCTGCCGAGGGACTCGACCGTCCGGATCTCGTGACCCTGCGCCATCGCCGTCAGCGCGGTGCACGACTTCATCGGCTCGCCGTCCCACAGCACGACGCAGGCACCGCAGTTGCTGGTGTCGCACCCCCAGTGCGTCCCGGTGAGGCCCAGGTCGTCGCGAAGGAAGTGCACCAGCAGCTGGCGCGACTCCACGTCGCGCACGAAGGTCTCGCCGTTGATCGAGAGGGTCACCCGCATCGGCGCATCACCTGCCCACCTCGACTCCGAGTCGCCCGGCGGCACGACGCAGGGTGCGCACCGTCAGCTCGGCGACCAGGTGCCGCTTGTACGCCTCGGTGCCTCGGGCATCGGTGCGCGGCGAGCAGCTCTCGGAGGCGATCCGACCGGCGAGGGCGAAGCTCTCCTCGTCCGGCCGGCGGCCGGCGAGCGCGTCGGCAGCCTCCGGGATGCAGATCGTGTTCGGGCCGACGGCGGCGAGCCCGACGCGCGCCGCGTCGACGACCCCCTTGCGCAGCCAGAGGGCCGCCCCGACGGCAACGATCGCCCAGTCGCCGGCACGGCGGTCGACCTTCTCGTAGGCGCTGCTGCCACCCGGGCGCAGCGGGATGCGCACCTCGACGAGCATCTCGCCCGGCCCGACGTCGGTGAGGTACGGGCCCTGGTAGAAGCGCTCCATCGGGACGACTCTCCGGCCGTCAGGCCCCTGGATCACGCAGCTTGCATCGAGGGTGCTGCACACCGAGGAGAGGTCCTCGGCCGGGTCCGCCTGGCACAGCGCGCCGCCGATGGTGCCGCGGTTGCGGACCGGCGGGTCGGCGATCCTCTGCTCGGCGTCGCGGAAGATCGGGCACACGGCGAAGAGCTCGTCGGACTCCAGCAGCGCACGGTGACGGGTGAGCGCTCCGATCCGGATCTCCCCGCCGTCGATGTGGATGAAGTCGAGCTCGTCGCGCAGGTCGTTGATGTCGATGAGGAACTCCGGGTGGGCGAGCCGGAGCTTCATCATCGGCAGCAGACTGTGACCGCCCGCGATCACCCGGGCGTCGGGACCGAGCCGGCCGAGGAGCGTGACGGCGTGGGCCACGCCGGTCGCCCGCTCGTACTCGAAGGGCGCAGGGACCTGCACTCCTACCGCCGCCTTCCCCGCCGCGTCGGCGCTGCCGCCTGTTCCGGGAGTCTAGGGGCCCGTCCGGGCGTGCGCGGCCGGACCCGGGCACGGGCCACTAGCCACGCACGGCTTCCTCGACCAGCGGCCGCTCGTGCACGTCGCCGGAGGTGGCCCGCAGGCTCCGCGACGAGCCGCCCCACTTCCAGGCGATGATCTCCGCCACGATGGCAACGGCAGTCTCCTCCGGCGTGCGCGAGCCGATGTCCAGGCCGATCGGACTGTGCAGCCGGTCCAGGTCGCCGTCCGTGACGCCGTGCTCGCGAAGCCGCTCCAACCGGTCCTCGTGAGTGCGGCGCGATCCCATCGCCCCGATGTAGACGCTCGCGGGGAGAGTGAACGCCTCGACCAGCGCGGGCACGTCGAACTTCGGGTCGTGGGTCAGGACGCACACCGCGGTATGCCCGTCGAGGCGATGTGCGTCGCGCTCGGCGGCGAGATATGCCGCGGGCTGCATCCGGACCAGCTCGTCGACGCCGGGGAACCGCTCCTCGGTGACGAAGAGGGGCCGGGCGTCGCACACGGTGACGTGGTAGCCGACGAGTGCGCCCTGGCGGGCCAGCGCCGAGGCGAAGTCGATGGCGCCGAAGACCAGCAGCCGGGGGCGCGGCGCGAAACAGGCGACGAAGAGCTCGAAGGCCTCGCCGCCGGGGGCCCCGTCGGACCCGTAGCCGACCGGGCCGGTGCTCCCCGCCTCGAGCCGGTCGGCGATGTCGGCCACGACGTCGGTGTCGACCTGCTCGTCACCGAGGCTCCCCAGCACGGAGCCCGGCCGGACGATCAGGTGCCGGCCCAGCATCTCGGGGTCGGGATGGGCGATCACGGTGGCGACGGCGACCGGACGTTCCGCGAGGACGTCGGCGGCGACGTCGGCGAACTCGGGGTAGGACTCGGGCGACACCTTCTCCACGAAGATGTCCAGGATGCCGCCGCACGTCAGGCCGACGGCGAAGGCGTCGTCGTCGCTCACGCCGTACCGCTCCAGAGCGGGCGCGCCCGACTCCAGGACATCGCCGGCCAGCTCGTACACGGCCCCTTCGACGCAGCCGCCGGATACCGAGCCGACCACCGAGCCGTCCTCGCACCGCAGCATCGAGGCCCCGCTGGGGCGTGGTGCGGACTTGAACGTGCGCACCACGGTGGCCATGGCCACGGACTCGCCGCGCGCGAACCGCTCGGCCAGCTGCTCGACGACGTCGCGCACCGGCGCTCCTCTCCGCTCGCTGCTCCCTGCGCGTATCTCGCGCACTGCCATGGTCGGCGGCCTTCCCCCCGGCTGCCAGTCCGACCTCAGCAAACACTGAAGTCAGTGTCTGCCACCGCGCGTGCGAGACCTCAGGGTTTCGTTAGGTCGACGTTGACCGAGGGAGGACGGGTCTCCACCGTGGGCTCGTGTTGATCTCGTTCGCGGTGCTCATCCTGCTGATCGGCGGCTATTGCGCCGTCCGGGCGGCGTTCGGCGTCGGCTGTGGCCTCCCCCACAGCCGGGACGTGGCGTCCTGGCACGCGGCCATGTCGGTGGGCATGGCGGCGATGATCCTCTGGCCCGGTCGCGCCGCCCTGTCGGCGCTCGGGCTGGTGGTCTTCCTCGTCGGAGCCGGGTGGAGCCTGTGGCGGCTGGCCACCGGGCTCGGCCGCACCGTCTACATCAGTCTCACCGTGGGCTGCGCCGCCATGGTGGCGATGCTCGTTCCCGCCGCCGCCAGCGCGCTGCCGGCGTCCCCGGGACTGTCCGGTGGCTCGATGGAGGGGACGTCGGGAACGGCCATGGCAGGGATGACGGCGGTGACCGGAGCCGGAGCCGTCGTCTTCGCGGCGTTCGCGGGGGGACTGCTCGCTGTCGCGGTGGTCACTGCGGCCCGCGCCGTGCGGACCCACACCGGCCTGGCTCTGCTGGACGCCGGCTGCGAGACGGTGATGGCGGTGAGCATGGCCGGCATGCTGCTCGTCATGCTGTGACCAGGCGCCGGGCGCGGCCCGCACCCCCTGGTCAGGAGTGGGCCCGGCCGCGCACCAGGTGGCCCACCGCCTTCCGCAGCTCGACGACCCAGAGCACCGAGCTGGCCAGAGCCGTGCAGACCAGCCATTGGCCCAGCGACAAGGGAGCCGTCGACATGGCAGTGTTGAGGAACGGCAGATAGACCGCGGCCAGCTGCAGCAGCAGCGAGACCGCGACCGCGACCCACAGCCAGTGGTTGTCGAGGAGTCGGCGTAGCGCGGTGGTCTCCTCGGACCGTGCGTTGAACGCGTTGAAGAGCTGGGCGAGCACCAGCACGGTGAACGCTGCGGTCCGGGCGTTGGCGAGCGACTCATGACCCTCGAACAGGCCCCCCGGCAGGTAGAGGTCCAGCGCGGCCAGCGTCGCAACCGCCATCACGAGGCCCACCAGCACCACACCGCCCCACATCCGCCGGTCGATCACCCGATCGGTGGGACGTCGGGGTGGCCGCGCCATCACGTCGTCGATCTCGGGGTCGACCCCCATGGCCAGCGCCGGACCCGCGTCGGTCAGCAGGTTGATCCACAGGATCTGGGTGGCGAGCAGCGGAACGGCGAGCGTCGCGTCGACTGAGGTCAGGCCGATGACACCGGCGAACACGACGCCGAGGAACACCGTCAGCACCTCGCCGAGGTTGGAGGAGAGCAGATAGCGCAGGAACTTCTTGACGTTGTCGAAGATGGCGCGCCCCTCGCGCACGGCGGCGACGATGGTGGCGAAGTTGTCGTCGGCGAGGATCATCGTGGCCGCCTCCTTGGCGACCTCGGTGCCGGAGATTCCCATCGCAACCCCGATGTCCGCGGCCTTGAGCGCCGGGGCGTCGTTCACCCCGTCGCCGGTCATCGCGACGATGTGGCCGTGGGTCTGCAGCGCATCGACGATGCGTAGCTTGTGCCGCGGGGAGACCCGGGCATAGATGTCGGTGTCGAGCACGGCGTCCGCCAGAGCGGCGTGGTCCATCTGCTCGATCTCGGTCCCGCTCAGCACCGGCGCACCCTCCGCGGCGATGCCGAGGTCGTAGGCGATCCGGGCCGCGGTCAGCGGGTGGTCCCCGGTGATCATGAGCACACGCACCCCGGCACGGTGGGCATCCCCGATCGCCTCGGACGCCTCCGGGCGCGGAGGGTCGATCATGCCCACCGTGCCGGTGTAGACGAGGTCACGCTCTATCCATTCGTCCTCCGCTGACACGGTGTCGGTCTCGAGCCTCCGGTAGGCCACGCCGATCGTCCTCAACGCCTGGGCGGAGAGCCGGTCGATGTCGGCGAGGACCTCGGCACGCATCTGGTCGTCGAGCGGGACGACCTCCTCTCCGCGCTGAACGCGCGAACAACGCGCGAGGAGCACGTCGGGCGCACCCTTGGTCACCACGACCACCGAGCCGTCGTGGTCCGCGTCGGCCTGGGCGCTGGTCATCAGCTTGCGGTCGGAGGAGAACGGAATCTGGGCGATCTCGGAGAACCGGGCCGCGTCCAGACCGGGCCCGGCGAGCTTCCGTTCGGCGACGACGAAGGCTCCGTCAGTCGGGTCGCCCTGCACGATCCAACGACCCCGCTCCTCGGCGAGCCCCGCCTGGCTGGCCATGCGGCCCCCGCCGAGCAGAAGCACGGCCTCGTGCCTGGCCGGGCCGTCGGTCAGCTCCCCGCTGCCGTCCACGATGGTGCCCTCGGGGTCGTAGCCGCTACCGGTGAGTGTCGCCTCCCCGGACGAGGTGACCAGCCGGGTGATGGTCATCTCGTTGCGGGTCAGGGTGCCGGTCTTGTCGGAGCACACCACGGTGGCCGAGCCGAGGGTCTCGACCGACGACAGCTCCTTGACGATCGCGCGTCTCTTGGCCATCCGCTGCACGCCGAGAGCGAGCACCACCGACAGGATCGCCGGAAGGCCCTCGGGCACCGCCGCGACGGCGAGGGAGACCCCGAGCAGGAGGATGGTCTCCGCGTCACGCACGTCCCGCACGCCCGAGGTGAGCGCGATCGTCACCATCACGACGACAGCGATGACCAGGACGGCGAGGCCGAGGACCTTCCCGACCCGTGTCATCTCGCGCTGCAGGGGCGTCGGCTCGTCCTTGATCGACTCCAGCATCGCCGCGATCCGGCCCATCTCGGTGCCCATCCCGATCGCCGTCACGATCGCCGAGGCGGAGCCCTGGGTGACAGCGGTCCCCGCGTGGACCATGTCGAGCCGGTCGCCGATCGGCACGTCGGCGGGAAGCGGCTCCGGGTCCTTGCGCACGGGGACGCTCTCGCCGGTCAGCGCCGCCTCCGACACGACCAGGCCGGAACAGGTGACCAGACGGGCATCGGCGGGTATCGCGTCCCCCTCGGCCAGCAGCAGCAGGTCCCCACGGACCAGGTCACGCGCGGCGACCCGGCGGATCTTCCCGTCGCGCACCACCGACGCCCGCGCCTCGGTCATCCGGCGCAGCGCCGCGACCGCCTGGTCGGCCTTCTGCTCCTGGGTCAGCCCGATGACGGCGTTCACGATCACGATGACGAGGATCACCAGCGCGTCGTAGGGCAGCGACTCCTCCCGTCCGAGCGCCCAGACGACCACCGAGATCCCCACGGCGACGAGCAGCAGGTAGACCAGCGGGTCGCGGAACTGCCGCAGCAACCGCTGCCAGGTGGGGATGGGGGGCGCCGACGAGATCTCGTTCGGCCCGTCCGCGACCAGCCTCCGCCCGGCCTCGTCCTCGGTCAGGCCCCGCTCGGCATCGGTGCGGAGACCGTGCGCGACCGCCTCGGCATCGGCGCGCCAGAACTCCATGACTCGAGCATTCCCGATCCGACCCGCGATGGACAGTGACCAACGTCTACGCCGCGAAAGACCGTCGGCGAGCCCGCTTCGACAGGGGGGCCCACGGGTGATGGGATGGGACCGTGGATCTCAGCTCACTGCTGGCGGGCCTGCCCCCCAATCCGCGTGTGGTGGTCGGAGGCAACCACGCACTCGCGCGCCACACTCTCGCCCTCGTCGACGAGGGCCTGGAGTCCTACCGCCTGTGGATGCTCAACGCGCAGCCGGGGATACCCGAGCGCGACGGCGTCTGCTACGAGACGTCGTTCGTCGGGCCGGGGATGCGCCGCCATCCCTCGCTCTGCTACGTGCCGTCCCAGCTGTCGATGGTGCCCTTGCTGTTCTGGTCGACGATGCCTCCGGATCTGGTGGTGCTGAACACCACCCCGCCGGAGAACGGCAAGGTGTCCCTCGGCATCGAGGTCAACGTGCTCCCGGCAGCGATCGAGGCCGCCCGGGCGCGCGGCGGCAAGGTCGTCGCGCAGGCGAACGCATCGGTCCCGTACACCCTCGGCGACTCCGAGATCGACGTCGCCGACATCGACCTGTTCATCGAGGCTGACGAGCCCTTGCCCGCCGGCACCCTCGGGCGTGGTCGATGAGCTGTCGGCCGCGATCGGCGAGCTGGTCGCGAACCGGGTGAGCGACGGCTCGACGCTCCAGGCCGGCATCGGCGCGATCCCCGACGCGGCCCTGCGCGGGCTGACCCGTCGGCGCGGCCTCAAGGTCTGGACGGAGATGTTCTCCGACAGCGTCCTCGCTCTGGAGAAGGCAGGTGCCCTCGACACCGACTCCCCCATCCACGCCTCGTTCATGTTCGGCTCCGCGGAGCTCAACGAGTGGGTGGACCGAAACGAGCGGGTGCGGATGATCCGCACGGAGACCTCCAACGACCCCGCGCTGATCGCACGTCACCCACAGATGGTGTCGGTCAACTCGGCCCTGCAGGTGGATCTGTTCGGCCAGGCCAACGCGTCGCGAGTGCACAACCGCATCCACTCCGGCTTCGGCGGGCAGAACGACTTCATCGTCGGCGCCATGCACAGCCGGGGCGGTCAGGCGATGATCGCTCTGAGGTCCTGGCACCCCAAGGTGGACATGTCCACCGTCGTACCGATGATCGAGGACCCGCTCACCTCGTTCCAGATGACGGCGATCGTGACCGAGCAGGGCGCCGCCGAGGTGTTCGGTCGCGAGCAGAAGGAGCAGGCCCGCAACATCATCGAGCAGGCAGCGCACCCGCGGGTGCGTGAGGAGCTGTGGGAGGAAGCGGTCGAGCTCGGCCTGACCTGAGCCCGGCATGCTCGTCCCTCGCGGGCGGCGTGCTCCGGGCGCGAGAGACCGACCCCGCTTGGGGCTTGCCGCGAGTCGAAACGGCAAGCCCCAAGCTGGTCTGGGCCGTCGGGACAAGTCGGGGATGAAACGTCCCAACGGCTCCGCGGTCTGCAGGAGTCCTCGGTTCGAACAGACCGCTGGTGCGGCGACCTCACGAGCTGCGGCTTTGCGGGGAGCCTGAGCTACGGACGACCGCACCGGAGTGACGCGTCAATCAGGGCCTGCGCCAGGGGTCGGCACGCCACCGTGAGTGTTCGCCACTGGGCCCAGACTCCTGCGTCACGTGGGGTTCGCGCCAGACGGTCAACATGCGGTTCCGGGCTTCGGTTTTCTCCCCTGGTAAAGGCGGTGCTCAGACCAGCGGAATGGTGCCTCGTACGAGCACTCCGCGGCCCGGCGCGGGCGCCACCGAGAGATGCCCTCCGCAGCCCGCGAAGCGCTCCCTCATGTGGGTCACGCCCCGGCCGGGCACGACTCCCGAGGAGGCCCCGACACCCGCCCCGTCGTCGCGAACTTCCAGCGTGAGGGTGCCGTCGGCATCCACGAGCGACACCTGGGCCCTGCTCGACGGCCCGGCGTGCTTGGCCACGTTCTGCAGCGCCTCCAGGCACGTGAAGTAGACCGCCTCCTCCACCCCCGGTGCGTACCGGGCGACGCCCTGGCAGGAGAGCGAGACGGCAACAGGTGCGCCGGTCGTCAGCTGGTCGAGGGCAGCCGACAGCCCGTCGCTGAGCGCTTCGGGGCGGTTGCCGTGCGCAATGCCTCGCACCTCCGCCAGGGCCGCGTCGACATCGGGGCCCAGCTCGTCGGCCAGGTCCCCGGCCAGGCGCACATCCTGGTCGAGCAGGCTGCGCAGCATGCTGACCTTCATCCGCAGCGCCACCAGCCGCTGCTGCGCGCCGTCGTGCAGATCGCGCTCCAGATCGCGTCGGGCGCGCTGCTCGGCCGTCTCTGCCCGGGCCTCGGAGAGCGCGAGGTCGGCCAGAGCGCGGTTGCCCTCCATCGCGATGCGCGCGGTCGTCATCACTGCACCCCACGGCTCCGGGTCGAAGAGCAGCTGCTCGTCGATGTCGATGGCCCCCAACAGCCCACCCTCGGCCCCGACCAGCTGGATTGCCCTCCCCGGCGCAGCCACGAGATCCTCGCGGGCGACCACCTCCTGAGGCCCCGCCCAGGCATCCTTCCCCGGCAGCCAGTAGTAGACGGCGAGGTCGGGGTCCTCCAACGCCTCGGCCATCACCTCCCGGAGCCGCGCTGCATCCGGTCGGCGCTCCAGCCCGGAGACCAGACGGAGCATGGCGCGCGCCGCCGCGAGCCGGCCGAGCAGCAGGCCCAGGATCAGCGCGATCGGCACCAGCCAGTAGGTGACGGTCAGCATCACCCCCGCGTACGGGTTGCGTTCGACGAACTCGAACTCGGTGGCGATGACGAACCGCAGCAGGACGACGGTGAAGATCGGCGCCAGCGTGCGGCGCATCGGGCGGCTGGCACTGAGCATCCGGCGGGCCAGCGTCCACGCCACGGCGAGGAAGACCACACCGACGCCGATCTGGTAGATCAGGTCGAACGTCACCGAGATCACGTGACGGTCGCTGAGGAACAGAGCGTTCTGGGGACAGTTCGCCCCGCAGGGCACCAAGGGGTCCTTGAACAACGCCTCGGACGTGAACAGCTGCGTCGGCACCCACAGCACGGTCACCGAGACCAGTGCCGCCCATACCAGGGTCCGGTCCCACTGCGATCGCAGTCGTCCCGACGGCAGTGCGAGGCCGATCCACACGATGAGCGGCAGGGAGAGCTGACCCAGCAAGAGGCCGATGGTGAAGACCCAGGGGGTCCCCGACCCGGTCAGTCCCTTCGCCGAGAAGGTGGCCGCCAGGGCCAGGACGAGCCACGACAGCCGCCGCTCCTGCGGGCGGATCCGCAGCATGAGCGCCGCGACGACGGTGAGCGCGACTCCGAGCGCGAGTCGATCGACCGCGGCGAGATCGGAGGAACTGCCCAGTGCGGCAAGGAACGGGAGGAGAACCAGCAGGGCTCCGACCGCCAGCAGAGCCGTGAGCCGCCAGCGACTCTCGCTCATGGCCGAATCGAGTCCAGGTAGATCAGGGTCGCCCTCACCCGGCGGCTGACCTCGGCGTCACCGCCGATGCCGAGCCGGGAGAAGATCTCGCTGACGTGCTTCTCAACCGCACGCAAAGTGAGCACCCGGTCGCGCGCGATCGCCTGGTTGCTCTTGCCTTGGGCGATGTCGGCGAGCAGCTCGCGCTGGCGCGGTGTGAGCTGCTCGAGGACGTGCGCCTGCTGGTCGAGCGTCTGGACCAACCCGGTCACCAGAGTCGGGTCGATGCGGCACTCCCCCGCGGCCACCGCCACCAGCGTCTCGACGAGCTCGTCCAGGTCGCTGACCCGGTCCTTGAGCAGGTACCCACGGCCCTCCGCTCCGTTGCGGACCAGCTCCGCGGCGACACGGGCGCTGGGCGTCTGGCTGAGAAGCACCACGGCGACCTCGGGACGCGTGCTCCGGAGTCGCTCGGCGATCCGCACGCCCTCGTCGATCCGGGACGGCGGCATCCGCACGTCGGTGAGCAGGACGTCGGGCCGCAGGTCGTCGACCGCCGCCAGCGTGGTCTTCTCGTCGCCGGTCGCACCGACCACCGTGACCGCGTCGGACATCGCCAGGATCTTGGTCAGGCCCTCGCGGATCACGAAGCTGTCGTCGGCGAGCAGCACCCGGATCGGAACGGCCCCCGCGCCGGTCGCCCCTGCACTCACCGTGTTCTCCCCTTGCCGACCCCCGACCATTCGCGACAACTGTAGCCGTGCTCCGGCGCGAGCAACCGGCGTGTGACGCGGTCAGCCCCTCAGCGCGGAGATGAAGATGCCCGGAATGGCTGACCAGCGGGGTCGGGCGGTGAACGAGGCCAGCCGCCGGACGGTGACGTCGGCGGTCTTGTTGTCGACGAACCACGGGGGCTTGGGCGACAAGGACAGGCTGCCGTGCAGGAAGGACCGTGGCGCCGGCCAGAACGGGCCTTCGGCGACCGTGCGCTCGCTGTCGACCAGGCCGAGTGCATTGCGCACCGCCCCGATCCCGCTCTGCACATCCTCGAGGGTGTGGCCGGGGAAGGCGCCCCAGACCGCCTGGGCGTAGAGGAACCCGAGGGCCGACCAGACGTTGATCCCGATGGTGCCGTACCGCAGGTCCGCGACGAGCTGCTCGAAGCGCGGGCCCATCTCCTTGCGCGAACGCGGGTGGACGATGATGTTCGCCCCCAGCGTCCCGTGCAGCTGGTCGTTGGCGAACCCCACCGCGGCCTTGAGGAACTCTGCGCCCGTCCCGGGGAGCTCCGTGGCGCCCAGGACGGGCGCGAAGTACTCGTGCACGAAGGCGTGCTCCCCGCCGTGGGCGTCCAGCCCGAGCAGCAACGTCCGCTCGGGCGTCCCGTCGACCTCGATCACCGTGTCGTGGCCGTCGCGGGCCCGGGCGATCCGGTCCTCGGACCCGGGATACCACGCCGGCCGCGTCGGAGCCTCGGCCAGTGCCTGGTGCAGCTCTGCGAGGAACTCGTCCTTCTGAGGCCAGTCGGAGCTGACGACGAGCACCTGGGCCGCGATGCAGTTCGAGCCGGAGTTGTGCAGGCGCATCGTTGCGACGTGCTGGGCCTGGAACTCGAGGTCGGCCTTGGACCAGTGGCCGGGGACGACGATGACCGGTGACACTCCGCCGAGCTCGCTGGTGATCGGCTTGGTCAGCTGCGGTGTCCCGGCAGCGCGATGGGCCTCCCCGGCCTCCCCGGTCCCCCACACGATCGCGTCGTGAGTGGCGGCACTCCCCGTCAGATGCACCGCCGACACGTCGGGGTGATGGGCCAGCGCCGATCCCAGCTCGGCACCCCCGACGCTGATCTGGACGGCGCCCAGCCCGATGTACGGGGCGAAGATCTTCTCGAACACCGGTTTCAACGGCTCGGTGACCGGGTTGAGCTTCAGCGCCACGACCCGGTTGTGCATGTAGAGCTGGTCCAGCGTGTCGAGCGGGGGGATGGAGAAGATGTTGCCGGCCCCGAGCACGAGCACGGTCCCGACCTCGTCGGCGGGATAGCGCAGCGCGTGAGCCACGTCGCGCTGCACGTCGGACTCGGTGACCCCCGGCTTCATCCAGACCTCGGCCGAGTAGCCGCTGAGCAGCAGCTTGTCGAAGAGATTGTGCGGCATCACCTTCACCGCCACCCGGCCACCGGGCACCTCGCGGACCGGGAAGTCGTCCAGGAGGTCCTCGCCGCGCTCGAGCCGGTCGAGGGTCTCGCCCAGCGCGTCGGCGAACGACATGGTCGCCCACGGGCCGCTCATCCACTCCTCCCCGAGAAGTGGTGAGTCTGTTGGCATCCGCTTGATGCGGGCTGCGACCTGGACCCACTCTTCGCCGTGACGGTCGACCAGCGCGACGAAGTCGGCCAGCAGCCGACGCCGGTCGGCGACGGACGTCTGGCCCCACACCGAACGGCCCTTGTCCAGCGCGGCGACGATGCGATCGGCCTCGAGGGACGCAGTGTTGACGTTCATGGCTCCGCTCTCTGTCGTCGTCCCCCGACGCCGCGGACGGCGCACGCCCGACATTCTGGCCCTGGATCGCACGCAGGGGAATAGAGGCGTTCGGCCCGACCCGCGCGAGCGGGAGGTCGTCGGACAGTCCCACGTTACGGCCGGGGGACGATTCCCCCCCTCGGACACGAACACCTCCGCGGCGATCCCGGCGTTGCTCGGGCCCCGGGCGAAAAGACGGGGACCCCGGCTCCCGTCCCGTCAGAGATGTCAGCCGGCCACCATGGTCCCCGGCCGGGCCCGCCCCTTCAGGTGTGGCTGAAGCCCGACTCGCGGGCGTCCTGGGCCGGCGGGTTGTCGTTCAGGTGCCCCACCGCCGCTCGCAGCGCCTCGAGCAGATTGTCGGCGAGGTCCACGTCGAAGCCCTCCCGGACCACGATCCGCAGCACGGCGACGTCGGTCGCGGCCTCGGGCATCGTGTACGCGGGCACCTGCCAGCCGCCCTTGCGCAGCTCGTCGGACACGTGGAACACCGAGTACGGCTCGGACGCCTTCACGGCGAAGGCGAGCACCGGGATGGCCGTCCCGTCGCTGATCACCTCGAACGGGCCCATCCGCCCGATCTCGCTGGCCAGGTGCACCGCGGTGTCCCGCAGCCGCTCCATGATCCGGGTGTAGCCGTCCCGGCCGAGCCGGACGAAGTTGTAGTACTGCCCGATCAGCTGGTTGCCCGGCCGCGAGAAGTTGAGCGTGAACGTCGGCATGTCCCCGCCGAGGTAGTTCACGTGGAAGACGAGGTCCTTGGGCAGGTCCTCGGACGCCCGCCACACGACGAACCCGATGCCGGGGTAGGTCAGCCCGTACTTGTGGCCGGACACGTTGATCGACTTCACCTGCGGCAGCCGGAAGTCCCAGCGCAGGTCGGGGTGGAGGAACGGCGCGACGAACCCGCCGCTGGCCGCGTCGACATGGAGCGGGACGTCGGTGCCGTGCTCGGCGTTGTAGGCGACAACCCGGTCGTGGATCTCCTCGATGGGCTCGAACTCGCCGGTGTACGTCGTACCGAGGATCGGGATCACCCCGATCGTGTTCTCGTCGACACGGTCCATCACGTCGTCGGGGTCGACGACGTAACGGCCGTGGGCCACCGGGACGTACCGCGGCTCGACGTCCCAGTAGCGGCAGAACTTCTCCCAGACCACCTGGACGTTGGAGCCGAGCACCAGATTGGGCTCCTCGGCCGGGAGCCCAGCCGCCTCCCGGCGCTGCCGCCAGCGCCACTTCATCGCGAGCCCGCCGAGCATCACTGCCTCACTGGAGCCGATGGTGGAGACACCGACCGCGTCCCCGCCTTCCGGGGCGTGAAACAGGTCGGCGACGATGCTGACGCAGCGGCGCTCGATCTCCGCGGTCTGCGGATACTCGTCCTTGTCGATCATGTTCTTGTCGAAGGCCTCGGCCATCAGCCGCTCGGCCTCGGGCTCCATCCACGTGGTGACAAAGGTCGCCATGTTGAGCCGGGAGCTGCCGTCGAGCAGCAGCTCGTCGTGGATCAGCCGGTAGACCGCCTCCGGCGGCGTGCCCTCGTCAGGCATCCGGTTCTTCGGGATCGGCCTTCCCGCGAATCGCGTGGCGTAGGCGGGCGCGACGGCGTCGTCGCTGGACTCGTGCTGGTGAACCACGGTGATGTCCCTTCCCCCTTGACGGCGGTCGCGGGGCGCCCGGGGCGCATCTCGACCACCCCCAACCTATCGATCAGGCGCCGCCGGGGGCTGTGCGGATCAGGTCGGCGACCTTCTCGCCGACCATCATCGCGGCCGCGAAGGTTCCTCCGCGCGGGATCGTCGGGAAGACCGAGGCGTCCGCCACCCGCAGGCCGGTGACTCCGTGCACCCGAAGCTCGCTGTCCACGACCCCTTCGGCCTCCGATCCGATCCTCGCGGTGCTCGACACGTCACCCGAGCTCACGACCCGGCGTTGCACGGCCGCCATGAGCGCAGGATCGTCGATGAGGTCGAGCAGCTCGTCCGAGGCGCCAAGGGCCATGGAGCGCAACGCCCGTGTGGTCGCGAGCTCCTTGACCCGCGCGAGCCCCTGCGCCATGGTCTGCAGATCGCCGCGCTCCAGGAAGTGACCGGTCCTGACCTCGGGAGGCTGGTCCGCATCGGCGCTGCGCAGCCGGACCTCACCGACGCTGCGGGGCGCGATCACGGTGCAGTCGATCTCGATCCCGGAGGTGTGCCCGTCCCACGAGTCACGCCCGGGGCTGGCGTCGCTGACGCTCAGCTGGAGATCGGGCACCCGATTGCCGGAGAGGACGGGCAGGAACGCCCCCACTTCGCGCGTGTGCGCCAGGGCACCGGCCCCGTGGGCGTGCCGAGAGCGCGGGGCGCCGAAGGAGACGGCGCATCGCGGGTGGCTCATGAGGTGCGCGCCGACGTTGTCGTTGTGCACGACGGCCCTGACACCCCGTTCGCTCAGGTGCCGGGCCGGCCCGATCCCGGACAGCAGGAGGAGCTGCGGCGTGCCGATCGCGCCGGCGGACACGATGACCTCCCGTTCCGCTCGGACCACGCCGTGGACCCCGTCGAGATCGATCTCGACGGCGGTGACCCGCCCTCGGTCCGACACCAGGCGACGAACGCGAGCATTGGTCCACACCGACAGCGACCGCCGTGTGAGGTGAGCCTCCAGATACCCGTCGCTGGTGGTCCAGTCCTGACCCCGGAAACGGCTGGCCTGATACACGCCGGCGCCGCACAAGTGGGTCCCGTTGAAGTCGTCGTTGTACGGGATCCCCGTGTCGACGAGCGCTTCGAGGACCCGCCGGGACGAGCCTCCCCGGGGCTCGGGGTCCTCGATGTACATCGGACCGCCGACCCCGTGGAACTCGCTCGCGCCCCGGGAGTTGCTCTCCGCCCTCCGGTAGAGAGGCAGAACGTCGTCGTACCCCCACCCGAGCGCGCCACGCGCTGTCCAGGAGTCGTGGTCGGCCCGGGCACTGCGCACGTAGGCCATGTCGCCGCAGCGCGTGCACCTGCCGTTGAACCGCGCCCGGACGAGGAATCCGGGCGGCCGCGCCTCGAGGAGCAGCACACGGAGGGACTGGTCCTCCGACAGCCGGTTCGCTATGACAGCTCCGGCCGCACCGGCGCCCACCACGATGTAGTCGAAAGCGGTCATCACCCGTCCTGACAGTCCTGGATCCGGACACACGGTGCCACCTGTCGAGCAACACGGTCTTGGCATTGCCGTCCAGACTTCGGCTGCTGCATTGTGTGGAAGGACAATCAACGCGGAGCGCGCCTCGCGACCAGCAGGAGGTGGGATGCCCGATCAGGTCCCGCTGAGCCCCGACCCGAGGGTCGAGCAGTTCCTGCATGAGGCGATGAGCGAGGAGACCGTCGAGCGTTTCGTGAAGGTTCTCGACGACGGGATCCTCGCGGGAGTCCCGGAGCTCGCCTCCGATCCCGCTCTCGTCGAGGAGCTCCACCTGAGCACGCGCTCGCAGTGGCTGGCGTTCCTGGGGGCGGTCGGCACCGACGCCCCGACGACCGTGCCGCCCGAGGCCCGCGTCCTTCCGCGGACCGTGGCCCGACGAGGGCTGGACCCCACCCCCTTGATCCGCGGGCACCGGATCGCGCACCGCATCGTCTTCGACTTCCTCGACGAGATGGTGGTCGAGGTCTTCGAGGAGCCGCAGAACCGGCACGAAGCGGTCGTGGGCCTGTGGCGCAGGGCGAACGAGATGCTCGACGCGTCGGTGGACGCGATGCTCGAGTCGTTCTATGCCGAGCGCGCGGACATGCTCGAAGGAACCCTGCGACGCAAGACCGAGATCATCGAGTCCCTCCTGGGGGCCGCAGACCTCAACGCAGACGAGGCATCCGTGGCTCTCGGGCACCATCTCAGGCACTGGCAGACCGGCCTGGCCGTGTGGACTCCCGTGGCCGGGCGGAACACGCGGGCCGACCTCCACCGGGCGGCCGATGCCGCCGCCACCACGCTCGAAGCGCCCAGCCCGCTGACACTCGCCGCGGGAAGCCGGGAGCTCTGGTGCTGGGTCGCCACGACGAACGAGCCGGATCTCGACCGGCTGGTCAACGTGGACCCGCTGCTGCGCGAGCACGGTCTGCACCTGGCTGTCGGGCTGCCGGCGCCGGGCAAGGCCGGCTTCAGCAGCAGCAACGAGGAGGCGCGTGCGGCCCAGGCGCTGGTCATGCGGTTCGAGGGCGCGCCGACGCTGATCCGCTACGACGAGGTGGATCTGCTGTGCCTGACCTCAGGGAACGAGGTGCTGATGTCACGGATGGTGCAGCGGGAGATCGGTCCCCTGCTGGGCGACGCCCCGACCCTGCGGACCCTCCGTCACACCGCCCTGGTCTACCTCGCCAAGCGGATGAGCGCGGACGCGGCGGCCACCGCGCTCTTCGTCCACAAGAACACCGTCCGGTATCGGGTCTCCCGGATCGAAGAGCTCCTGGGCCACCCGCTCGGGGAGCGCACCTCCCACGTCGAGCTTGCCCTGCGATACGCCGACCTCTTCGACCCGCCGCCCGACAACTGAACTGCGCTGTGTAAGCGCCGTCACCGACGCGAGGGGTGCCCACGTCGAAGACTCCCGGCATCAGTTCGACCGACCTAGGAGTTGACGTGACTTCCACACACGCACAGGCGTCCACCACCGCAGGAGCCCGCCCCGGGCTCGTCCGCCTCCTGCTCACCGGCGCGGGGGCCGGCGTACTGGCCTCCCTCGCCATGGCGATGTACGCGATGATCCATGCCAGCGCCGTCGGCAAGGGCTTCTTCACGCCGCTCTACCAGATCGCCTCGCTGGCAATCTCGCCCAGCACGATGATGACCTCGGCCCATCACGCGGCGGCCGGCAGCGGCTTCTACTTCTCCCTCGGCCCGGCGCTGACCGGGGCGATGATCCACATGATGACCGGAGCCGTCTACGGCGTTCTGCTCGCGCTGGTGGTCTCGCGCTTGTCGCTCAGCGGCAGCTGGCTCGTCACGATCGGGCTCGGGTACGGCGTGCTGGTCTTCGCGATCAGCAGCTGGATCGCCCTCCCCGTGATGGCGGCCCTGCTCAGCAGCGGTGACCAGATCGCCCACATGGCCCAGAACGCCGGCTACCTGGCATTCCTGGTCAACCACCTGGTCTACGGGGCAGCCCTCGGCGCGCTCCTGGCTCTTCGGGGCATCGGCTCCACGGCGACCGCTGAGCCCCGCCCGGAGCCGTCTGCACGCCCCACCCTCCGGGCGGTCGCCCGAGGCACCTCCGCCGGTCCACGGGAACAACGGGAGGAAGAAGTTGATTGTGAAGGGAACACAGACGGCAACCAGGGCCGCCTGCAACGCCAAGGACCGGCTGGACGAGATGATCGGCAGCGAGCAGCCGCCCTGGCTACCGAGCCGCCGCGAGAGTGAACGCCACATGGACCACGTCACCGAGGGCCTCGAGCGGATCTGGTGCATGTCCGAGGTCGACATCTTCGCCGACCTCGACGAGACCGAGATGGATGCGCTGTCCGAGGCAGCTCCGATGGCTCAGTTCTCCGCGGGTGAGCTGATCTACTCCCCCCACCAGCCGCTGCAACAGCTGTTCATCCTCAAGGGCGGCCGGGTCCGCATCTTCCGGGTCTCCCCCGACGGCCGCGCGCTGACCACGGCGATCGTGACGCCCGGCACGATCTTCGGCGAGATGGTGATCATCGGCCAGCAGATGCACGACAGCTTCGCCGAGGCGCTCGACGACGTCGCCGTCTGCGTGATGGGCACTGCCGACGTGCAGACCCTGCTGCTCGGCGACGCAAGGATCGCGGCCCGGATCTCCGAGACTCTGGGGCGGCGTCTCGCCCAGGTCGAGCAGCGGCTGTCCGACGCCATCTTCAAGAGCGTCCCGCAACGGATCGCCGGCACACTCAGCGTGCTGGCCGACAGTCGCGGGATCCGCGCCGGGCTTCAGGTGCGGCTCACCCACGAACAGCTGGCCGCTCTCGCCGGTACCTCACGGGAGACCACCACCAAGGTCCTCGGCGAGCTGGCCGACCAGGGCCTGATCGTGTTGGGCCGGGGAAGGATCACCATCGTGGACCCCGTGCGGCTCGCCGGGCTCGGCGGCGACTGACTCCGGCCCGAGCGGGCCACTTTGGGCCACGCGACCCGGAGGGACCGCCCCAGACAGGGCGGCCCCTCCGGTGCTGCCGTCGGCTGATGGTCAGTGACGGCCGAGACCGAACACCTTCCACATCGGCACGACACCGTTCTGGGTGTCGCCGCTGTATCCGAGGTGACCGAGGTGCCAGTTGTCCTCGATCGTGCGGAGCAGCGAATAGTGGTTGTAGGGCGTGTTGTCGACGATGTGCTTGCCCTTGCCGGTGATCACCACGGCCGGGACCAGCCCGCCGCCGTAGGTGCCGCCCGGCCAGGTCTCGCTGATCGTCCCGGCCTGCAGGTACGGCGAGTCGCAGCAGCCGTCGGCTGTTGCCCAGTGATCCGTGACCTCGTTGCTGCCGTCGTAGTCGTTCTCGTCGGCGACGATCACGATGGCAGATCGAGGCGTCCACGCGGGCGAGTTCCGGATCGTGTCGACCGTCTGCTGGATGAACGCATCGGCGTTCTGCTTGAGGTGGACGTCGGCCGCGTCGTTCGTCGTGCTGTTGTAGCCGCACGGCGTCTCCGGATGACCCGCGATGACGTCGTAGATGCCACCGTGCAGGTCGTTGCACTGGTTCGGGATGATGAAACTGAACTGCGGGGCTCCGTGCGCCGTGAGGTCACCCGCCAGAGCGGAGTAGTCCTTGATGTTTGCCATCCGGGCCGGGTTGCTCGTGATGTCGTCGTAGAGCACGAACGGGTTGTGCTTCTTGGCGTAGAGCGGGTCGGCGGCACTCGGGCCGTAGCTGTCGAGCTTGTTGGCCGGCAGGTCCTGGAAGTAGGCGCTCCAGGAGATGCCCTTCGCCTCGAGCTGGTCAACGAGGTTGCGCCGGTCGAGGTTGACCAAGCTGGTGTCGTCGTCGTTGTTGATGCCGTAGGTGTCCCCGCCGATCATCGCCAGGTAGTTCGGCATCGACGGGTGGGTCACGCCGTAGTACTGCATGGCGACCCCGTTGTGGTCGGCCAGGTTGTTCAGGTTCGGCATGTTCGGGTCACCGATGACGCTCGTCTGCGAGTGGTTCTCCAGCACGATCACGTAGATGTGATCGAACGCTCCGGGCCCACCGTGGCCGTGATTGGCCTGCGCGGCCGGCGCCGCGGTCACCGCGAGCCCGACTGCGGCGGTCGCGGCCACGGCTGCTGCCAGCGTCCTGCGTGACTTCCAACGGATCTTCACCTGTCGCTCCTTCATTGGTTTGCTTCCCCCGGCCTTCCGGCCGCATTCCTTCGGGGCACTCCCGACCTTGGCAACTCCGGACGCGGAGCGGAACCCATTGAAGGCAAATTCCGGGCGAACAGCCGAAGGTTCTTCGCACCACCGGCAATTCGCCGGTCGTCCCGGCGCCGGGGAGGCGCGTCCGCACGCCATGCGATTGAATGTCGGCCCATGCGGTCCTCAGCCATCTCCCCTGCCCCGTCCGTCGCCGTGATCGGCGCCGGCGTGTCCGGCCTTGCCGCTGCCAAGTCGCTGCTCGGCGAGAGCCTGGACGTGACCGTGTACGAGAAGGGCGACCGGCCGGGCGGGCTGTGGGTGCAGGGGAACGCGAGCGGGCTCTCCCCGGCGTACGACAGTCTGCATCTGAACACCAGCAAGGGACGTACCGAGTTCGCCGACTTCCCGATGCCCGCCGAGTGGCCGGACTACCCCTCGGCCCGGCGGCTCGCCGGATACCTCCAGAACTACGCCGACACGTTCGGCGTCACCGAGCGGATCCGCTTCGGCACCGCAGTGACCGGGGTGACCCGCACCGACGACGGGTGGCGGGTCACGAGCGACACGGCGGATGCACCCGAGACGTACGACGCGGTGGTCGTGGCCAACGGCCACAACTGGGACCCGCGCTGGCCCGAGCCCGGCTATCCCGGCGAGTTCACCGGCACCCAGATGCACGCCCACGACTACCGCAACCCCGAGCCGCTGCGCGGCAAGCGGGTGCTGGTCGTCGGGATGGGCAACTCGGCGATGGACATCGCCGTCGACGCCTCCCAGGTGGCGGCCGGACCGGTGATCCTGTCCGCCCGGCACGGGGCCCACATCGTGCCGAAGTACCTGTTCGGCCGGCCCGCCGACGCGACCGGAGGCGCACTCGCGGTGCTGCCCTGGCGGCTGCGCCAGGGCATCGCCCAGACCATGCTCAAGGTTGCCGTCGGCACCCCGGAGTCCTACGGCCTCCCCGCCCCGGCGGGCGGGCTGTTCCAGAACCACCCCACCGTCAGCGACACGATCCTGCACCGCATCACCCACGGCGAGGTCGCCCCGAAGCCGGGCATCGAGCGCTTCGACGGCGACGCCGTCGTCTTCTCCGACGGCAGCCGCGAGGAGGTCGACGTCATCGTGTGGGCGACCGGCTACCGGGTCACCATCCCGTTCCTGTCCGACGAGTGGCTCGGAGGGGACCCCGAGCAGTTGGGGCTCTTCGAGCGGGTGTTCCACCTCGCCGACCCGTCCCTGGCCTTCATCGGGCTGATGCAGTCCACGGGCGCGGCGCTGCCGGTAGTGGAGGCCCAGGCCAAGCTCGTCGCGGCCTACTTCTCGGGCCGCTACGCCCTCCCGTCACCGGAGCAGCAGGCCAAGGCGGTCGACCGGGCGCACCGGGCAGCGGTCGGCAGATGGGGTCAGAAGCGGCCGATGATGCGGATCGACTTCGACGCCTATGTGGCCGCGGTCCCCCGCGAGCTCCGCCGGGGCCTGCGCCGGGCCGCCGCCGGGGCACCCACGTTCACCACCCGACACCGCGCGGAGGCCCGCTCGTGAGGATCCCGTCGCGCAACCCCCTCAAGGACCCCCATGGCATGCGGGTGGTGGTTACCGGCGCGTCCGGCACGATCGGCCGCGCGCTGTGCACCCGGCTCACCGGCCTGGGCGCCGATGTGGTGGGTCTCGACATCGCGCCGTCACCCGACGCCCCGGTCCCGGTGATCGCCTGCGACGTCACCGACGATGCAAGCGTCGAGGCGGCCGTCGCGCAGGCACGGGAGGCGCTCGGCGGCCTCGATCTGCTGGTCAACAACGCCGGGGTCGGTGGGCCGGCCCCGGCCGAGCTCCCGCCCGGCGACGAGGTGCGCCGTCAGCTCGAGATCAACCTGCTCGGCACCTGGCGGGTGACGGCCGCTGCGGTCCCCGCCCTCGTCGAGGCGCGCGGCCGGGTCGTGATGGTCTCCTCCCGGATGGCTGTCATGCAGCTCCCGCTCGCGGCGGCGTACGGCGCGTCGAAGCGTGCGATGACCGCCTACGCCGATGCGCTCCGGCTGGAGCTGGGCACCCACGTCGGCGTCAGCTGCGTCTACCCGTCAGCCGTGCGCAGCCCGATCCACGACTCGACGGCGGCCGCCGGGCTCTCCCTCGAGGGAGTGAGCAGCTACGAGTCGCTCGAGGGCGTCGTCGACGCGATCGTGGCAGCCGCGCTCAGCAGCCGCGTACGTCGCGACGTCCCCACCACGCGCAAGGGGGCGGTCGAGCTCTTCCTCGCCCGGCACCTGCCCTCCCTGACCGACGGCATCGTCTCTCGCGCGGTGGCCAAGCGTGCCGCCGCCGGAGACTTCGACGGGGCGCCACTCGCGTCCGGGCTGGTCGCGCGACACCGCGACAAGGGCACGGGCCGGTGAGCGGGACCCCGCAGGCGGCAGCCGGGACCCGAGCCCGGCTGGGCCACCTGGTTGCCTACTCGACCGGCTCCCTCGGCATGGGCGTCTGGGTCACCGTCCCCGGCCTGCTGCTGCTCTACTTCCTCACCGACATCGTGGGCGTGCCCGCCTTCGTCGCCGGACTGACCCTGTTGCTGCCCAAGATCATCGACATCGTCGTCCACCCGGTGCTGGGCTCCTGGTCCGACCGTCGGGCCCGGCGCGTCGGCCACCGCCGCGGCCTGATGCGCGGCGGGCTGCTGCTCGCGATCGCCATGGTGGCGATGTTCTCCGTGCCGGGCTGGTGGACGGGGACGGCGGCTGCGTTGTGGGTCGGCGGCTGGTACATCGCGGGCAACCTGCTGTTCGCCACCTTCCAGGTGCCCTACCTGTCCACGCCGTCGGACCTGCTGGTCGACTACCACGAGCGCACCCGGGTCTTCCTGTTCCGGATGCTGTTCTTGACCGTCGGGCTGCTCGGCGCCGGCGTCGCCGCCCCGGCCCTGGTCAGCAGCGGGCGCCGCGGCGACTACATGACCATGGCGCTGTCGCTGTCGGTGGTGATGCTGGTCTCCGCAGGCGTGGCGATCGTCGGCGTGCGCGGGCTCGTCGCCTGGTGCGGCTTCCGGACGCCGCAAGGCGGCGACCACCACTCCGCGCTGCACGACATCAAGGTCGCCTGGGCCGACCGCGACTTCCGGATGCTGGTGGTCTCCTACCTGCTCACCGGCACCACCACGCACCTGTTCCTCGCCGGCCTGCCGTACTACACGACTTACATCTACGACAACGCCAAGCTCACTGCACTGTTCATGGGGCTGTTCCTCGGTCCCGCCGTGCTGGCCGGCCCGCTGTGGTTCTGGGTGTCGAAGCGGATCGGCAAGCAGCGCGGCCTGCTGCTGTCCCAGGCGATCTTCGCCGGAGGCTCCCTCGCCCTGCTGGTGGGCACGGTCGCGGGGCTCGTGGTCACCGCAGTCGTGGTGGCCGCCATGGGCATCGCCTTCACCGGGCTGCAGCTCTTCGCGTTCTCGATGGTCCCCGACGCGGTCGCGCACGCGGAGGGGACGGGGAACGCCAAAGCGGGCGCCTACACCGGCGTCTGGACCGCCACGGAAGCCACGGGCACCGCCATCGGCCCCTATCTGTACGCCGCCGCGCTGACGCTGGGCGGCTTCGTGTCCAGCACCGCGGGTCACACGGTCGACCAGCCGCACAGCGCGATCACGGCGTTGCTCGTGGGGTTCACCGTCGTCCCGGCGTTGCTCATGCTCGCCGCTGCAGCCGTCCAGCGCCGCTACACCCTGGACGCCCGGGCCTTGATCGGCGGCTGAGGAGGTCGCGCGGCGACCGTCCCGGGGGCACTCCTACCCGGCCGCCACCGGGTCCCTCACCAGGGCGATCAGCGAAGCGCCCTTCTGCGGCAGCTTGGTCTCCGCGCCGACCACCTCGACCCGCTCGCCCCTCACGACGAACATCACCACCGCATCCTCGCCGTACCGGCCGCGGAAGTCCTCGAGGGTGAACTCGTCGGTCAGCCCGGTCCGCTTCACCACCGCGCCGGCCTCGACCCGCTCGGCGAGCTCGTCGGAGGTGAGCCCTGGCTGGAAGGCCACCTGGGCGGTCAGGTGCGAGGCGGTCCGGCGCCTGGCGCTGACCTGGTCGCCGGCGTCGTCCCCCCGGGCGGTCTGGAAGACCTTGGCACGACCGAGCACCTGGGCGAACTCGCGCGCGGCGGTCGCGTTCACCTCGTCGCTGGGGGTGCAGGCGATCAGCCTGTCGATCCCGGCAAGGTCGAGGTCCCTCACGGCGTAGTCGGACAGGATGTTCGCCGTCACCGTGCTCAGGCCGACGCGACGTGCCCCGGCCAAGGTGGCGTACTCGCGGCTCACCAGCAGCGTGGTCACCCCTACCTCCTCCAACCGCTGCGCGGCCTGCACCACCCAGGCGCTCCCACCCGCGAAGAGCACGCCCTGCGGGTTGGCGCTCGCCAGCCCGAGCCGGCGGGCCAGCCGGCCCACCCCGAGCCCGTAGATTCCCACGGTCGCGACGATGACCAGGAAGACCAACGGCACCAGGTCGTTCGCCGAGGTCGCGAGTCGGGCCAGCTGGTCTGCCTGCGCCTGCAGGGCGACGGCATCGGCGCCGGTGGCCGAGGCTGCCTCCTGGACTCGCTGAGCGGCGACCTGCTCGAAGTCCAGGGCGAAGGCGCTGATCACCGCCGCAGCCACGATGCCGCGAGGCGCCATCCCGCTGAGCAGTCGCCGCTCCGCGGAGGTCGCGTTGGTCCGCCACAGCCCGACGAAGACACTGGCCGGTCGCACGACCAGGACCAGCAGCACCACGAAGACGACGGCCTGCGGCAGGACGTCGAGCAGCGCCGTCGGGCTGATCCGGCCCGCGAGCAGCACGAAGAGCCCGCCCACGAACAGCACCTGCAGGTGCTCCTTGAACTCGCGCACGTGCTGCAGGTGCAGGCGGCGTCGGTTCGCCAGCCAGATCCCCAGCACGGTCACCGACAGCAGGCCGCTGTCGGGCTGCACGTCGTTCGCGGCCATCAGGGACCCGACGGCGCCCGCCAGGAATGCCACTCCTTGCAGGTGGTCGGGAATCCAGTGCCGGCGCATCAGAACCTCGAGCAGCAGCGCGACCGGCGCTGCGGCGGCCACCGCGATCAGGCCGGTGAGCAGGATGCCTCCCGCCAGGTCCCGAACCGGCTGGTCGGAGTGACCGGCGACCAGGGCCTGGGCGATCAGCACCCCCAGCGCAGCGCCGATCGGGTCGACGACGATCGCCTCCCAGCGCAGCATCAGCGAGACCCGCTTGGTCGGCCGCAGGATCCGCAGGATCGGACTGACGACGGTCGGGCCGGTCACCACGAGGACGGCCCCGGCGAGCAGCGCGATCCCGGCAGAGAACCCGACGGCCAGCCCGGAGAGCCAGATGAGGAGGCCGGCGACGAGGACGGTGACCGAGCAGAGGCGCAGGACCGGGCCGCCCAGTTCCCGCAGCTCCCTCAGGTCGAGTGACAGCGCCCCCTCGAACAGGATGATCCCGACCGCAATGGTGACTCCGCCGAACAGCGTGTCCCTCCCCAGCACCACGTCCGGGGAGACCAGCCTCCCCAGCACGAAGCCGACGGGCAGCAGCAACAACAACGACGGCACCCGCAGGCGCCAGGCCAGCACCTGCGACAGCACGCCGAGGACGACGACCAGAGCGAGGTAGCTCGCCACGTCCAGGTCAGCCAGGGCTCCCACACCCCCACCCTCCCATCCCCCGCGGTGGGAGGACCGCGCCGCCCGGTGGTCGAGGAGATCGAGCAGCGATCGTCTCGTCCCTCCCACCTGGGCGGATGTCGCCTTTGCTCGCTTGGTCCCTGGGCGCAGGACCCCTCGCACTGACCGCGTCCCCCACCGCGGGGCGACGATGAAGATGGCGGGCCCGGACGGTCCCGGCCCGTCCATGTGCGGGAGGGGCTGAGATCCATGAGCGCACCGAACATTGAGGTCACGTTGTCCACACCACGGGTGCAGCCGGGCGACGAGATCACCGGAACGGTCCGGGTCGACGGTGACAAGAAGATCAAGGCCGTCAGCGTTCAGCTCGTCGAGGGCAACATGATCAACGTCTTCGCGGGCGCGACGTCGGTGTCGGACCTCTTCATGGCCAATACCGGCGACCGTGGCGGTCACAACGCCCATCTGATCGAGACGCCGCACGGATCGCAGGATCTGGCCGTCACCGGGGATGAGCAGCCCTTCACCTTGACCGTCCCACTCGACGCTCCGCCCACTGCGTTCGATTTCACGCGTCCTCCGGAAATGCGACGACTGGTGTCATGGCAGGTGCGCGCAAAGGTCACGCACGGGTGGAGGGATGTCGAGACGTTCGGCCAGGCGGAGCTACAGGTGCTCTCTCCGTCGGCCGAGTACGCCGCGTTCGCGGAGGAGGCCCCTGTGGCCAAGTCCGACAAGTGCCCGGTCCTGGTGCACGTCGACAGCAGAGAGGCGAGCCCCGGCGACCGGATCGCCGGAACGGTCGAGGTGACTCCGCGGGAGCCCATCGACGGCAAGGGAGTGACGGTTCGCCTCGGCTACCACCGCGGCGACCCGTCCGGCACCATCAAGGTCATGCCCTGGGGCGAGGGAAATACGGTGGAGCTCTCCGGCCCCTCTCATCTCGACGCCGCCCAGACCCACACCTTCCCCTTCTCGTTCACTCTCCCCGACTCAGCACCACCGACCTACGCGACGCCGAACGTGAGACTCCACTGGTACGTCGAGGCACTGGTCGAAGCCCATGGCATCCTCGGCAGGATCCACAGTGGGGAGACTCAGTTCGTGGTCCACTCAGGCGAGTGGGGCGGTCTCTCCGCCGGCTCCGCGCCGACTGGAGGCGCCGCGACACTGGACGAGCTGGTGGCGTTCGTCGCCGCCCCGCCGCCGAACGGCAAGGGCGATCGCGAGCTCGAGGACCAGAAGTGTGACGCGGTGCGGACCATCGCCCAGAGCAGCGACCCGCGCGCGGTGACCGCGCTCATGAGTCTCCTCGATATCGACACCGGCTTCGTCCCGAAGCTGACCGAGACCAAGAAGACGGTCCGCAACACGGTGATCGAGAGACTCGGCGAGCTCCGCGACCCGCGGGCGGTGGAAGCGCTGGTGGCCCTGCTCCACACCGAAGCCGCGGCCTGGCGGGAGGCTGCCAGCCAGACCGGTGAGACGGGCGGCCTGGCTAAGCACGAGATGATCTCCGACCGCTTCAAGGCCGCCGCTCACTCACTCGCAGAGATCGGTGACCCACGCGCCATCCCCGAACTCACCGCGGAGTGGGAGAACAAGTCCAACGTCTTCATCCGCAAGTCGGCGAAGAAGGCCGCCGACGCGCTCAGCCGCCAAACCCAAGCGTCGCGCTGAGATAGGCGATCAGGATGCGCAGCGACCGAGCCGAACTGCGCCCCGGACACTCATGAAGGCGGTAGCGCCGCCGCCAGCGTTCGATGAAGTGCCGAGACGTCAGCCGGGCCAAGGGCACCAGGGGCAGTGAGATTCGGGTAGAGCTTCTTCGGCCACATCACCCAGACGTCGTGGGTCACGAACGCTCCACCGACGAGCGGCCAGTCCGCCTCGATGAAACAGAGGACCCCGCGGACAGGCACCGTTACACCCACGACACCGCGCACCACCTCGACCTGCTTCAAAACGCCGTCGACGAGTTTCGTGCTCTCCCGCGAGCCCACGAAGAGACGCTCGACTCGTGGCCGCAGGAACCCACCCTCGATCCGAAGCTCAGGGCGACCCTGGTAGCGCTTGGCGTCCACCACATACACACCCGTCGGCCCAACCACGATGTGGTCGATGTTGGCGCGTGTGCCCGGGATGCGTCGGTCGTGCAGGACGACGATGCCCTCCGGCACAAGGGAGTCCAGGCGTGCCCCAAGTCGCTCCTCGCCGATCGCGCCTTGTGCCCAAGCACGCGTGCTTTGTGGCTCATCGCTCACGGCAAGAAGGAAACCGCCGATCTTCGGGTGCTTCGCCCGGACGCGCTCCTCACGCCTCGCCTTCCGACGCTCATACTCCCGACGAGCTGAGGAGCCAGCCACACCAGCTTCGACAGCCGCCTCTTCCGTGGGCCCAGGATCCGGAATGGCGACGGAGACGGTCTCGTGAGGTGAGTTCGCGACATGTTCGCCGTCCAGGCAGCGCACCGTCTTCGTCGCCCGCTCGTAGACCGCCTCAGACTTTGCGGGCAGCTCCCTGCCACACTCGCGACACGTGCCCGGGTAGCGGAGCTTCATTTGCTTCTCAGCCGCGCCTGCGGGCACAGCCGGACTCGCCTCTTCCCCCATGGTCGAGAACCTACCCAGCACACCAAATCAAGCCCTGACCCTCTGAATGCACCTGTGAGGGAGCGGTCGCGTGCCAGTCTGAGCCCGGGGTCGACAACGGGGTGCAGGACGCTGAACTGCGACAGGCCGCCATGGATTGGCTTGCCGTCCATGGCTCCAGCACAGTCGACTAGGCGTTCACGACCTCATTCGAATACCAGGGCCGTCGGATCCCCCTCATGGACCGTCAGAGGGGCATTCGCAAGCCAGCCGGCTCCGAGGCGGCCTTGGCGATCCGGACGACCTACACCCCGCCGAATCAACTCCCGCCCTACAACGACTCCATTGGCCCCGACGGCCTCCAGCGCTACAAGTACCGGGGAGAGGATCCACATCACCCGGAGAACGTGGGGTGTGACCCAGGTCTGCTTCGTCTGCAGATGCCTGCGGGTTCAGGCGGTCGATAGGCGGCGGTATGCCGCGGGTGGCGGCCAGGTGTGGCCACCTCGGGTACGGCGCCCCGCGCCAGCCGGGACCGTGCGCTTGCCCGACGTCGTCGGCCTGGACAAGAAGGCGGCCCTCGCCGGCCTGGACAGTGCAGGGTTGAGCATCGGGCAGATCCAGACACAGTCGACCCACTCACTCCCACCCGGCACCGTCCTCAGGACCTCCTCCGCTGCCGGGTCGAGACTGACCCCAGGAACACCAGTCAACCTCCTGATCGCCACGCCGTGATCCTTCACGCACTGTCTGCTCCACGCGAGAGCGCGCCGCGACCATTCGCCCATCAGCGTGAGGTAGGTCGACTGGCGGGGCTGCAATGCGTGGTCACGGACTGACTTCCCCTTCTTAGCTCATTCGCTCGGCACGCCGCTGCAATCTGCATCCAGGTGCGGGCGGCGTGTTGGACCGCCTCTGCATCTCCTCGGCAACGGACCGTCGACGCCACGATCCGCGACCCGGTGAGCCGATCGTTGGATCGAGGCTCAGCGGAGACCTCGCAGGATCAGGTCGAGACTCTCCAGGAGACGCTCCTTCAGCGGGAAGGGCTCGGGATCCTGGGACGCCCACCTGAGGACGGTTGTGAAGTAGCCGGCCGTGAGGAGTTGGCCGACATGGTCCGCGTCGACGTCGGCGCGGAACTCGCCCGAAGACTGTCCGCGCTTGACGGCGAGGGCCAGGTCGACGTCCAACGTGGGCGACCGCAGAGCATCGCCCAGCCGCAGCGCCGGTTCCATGAGGGCGCGCGTCTGGTCCCTTGTTCTCTCGTTGAGCAGCGCGAACTCAGTCAGGTAGGCGGCCAGCTCCTCGGCCGCGGTTCCGAGATCCTGCGAGTGCGCCTGCAGGAGTTCCCGGACCAGGGCACGCCGCCGTGCGCCCCACTCCTCCAGAAAGGCCATCTTCTGGGGGAAGTGGTTGAACACCGTCGCCCTCGCAACGTCCGCACGCTCTGCGATCTGGTCCACCGTCGTGGCGTCGAAGCCGCTCTCGAGGAACAGCGAGAGCGCGGACTCATAGAGCCGATCGCGACTGAGCTGGAGCTTCCGTGCCCGTCGCCCGAGTGGTGCAGGACTGCTCAGGGCAACCACCTCGTCTTCCATGTCGAGCACGTCTCGCACCAACGATTCAAGCAGATCTTGGAGCCATCTCTTGACGCCAGATATGGCCGCGGCTACCTTTGACTGGATTCAAGTCCAAGAATGAGACGCAGTCTAGCGAATCCTGCAGGGAGACCGTATGCACCCCCACCGAGCCGCGCATCGCGAGCAGATTGCAGACGGCTGCTACGCGTGGGTTCAACCCGATGGAGGCTGGGGCCTGAGCAATGCAGGGCTCATCGTCGGGAAGGAATCCTCGCTTCTCGTCGACACGCTGTTCGACCTGTTCCTGACAGAGCGGATGCTCGAGGACTTTCGTCCGCTGCTGGCCGAAGCACCCATCCAGGTTGTCGTTAACACTCACGCCAACGGAGACCACTGGTTCGGCAACCAACTGGTGCCCAAGGCCGAGATCATCGCCTCCGCCGCCGCGGCCCAGGAGATGCGGCGCATGGGTCCCGCGCAACTTCGCCAGCTCCTGACCTCGACTGCGCCGACAGGCCCCTTCGTTCGCAACATCTTCGGCAGCTTCGACTTCGGCGCAATCGACCCGCGCTACCCAACCCGTACCTTCTCCGGTGACCTCGTACTCGAGGTGGGCGGAGTCGAGGTTCACCTGATCGAGGTCGGGCCCGCGCATACCGACGGCGACGTCATCGTCTACGTGCCCTCCGCCCGCACAGTGTTCACCGGCGACATCGTCTTCAACGAGAGCACTCCCATCATGTGGGCCGGACCAGTCAGCGGCTGGCTGGCTGCACTCGACACGATTGCCATGCTCGACATCGACACCGTCGTCCCCGGGCACGGCCCCGTCGCCGGGCCGCAGTGCCTCGAGCCCGCCCGCCGTTACCTCGAGCGTGTCCACACGGTGGCCACGGCCGGCTACAACGCCGGAAGGACGGCAATCAGCACGGCATGCGAGATCGCGGAAGGCGAGCCGGCCTTGTTCCGCAACCCGCCCGAGTCCGAACGGCTCATCGCCAACGTGCACGCCATCTACGGCGAGCTCAACCCCGACTACCAGGTCCCTAACCCGCCGCAACTCTTCGGCTGCATGGCCGAACTACTGGAGGCATGACATGGACGAGACAGCAATCCTTCGTGAACCAGACACTGGGAGGCACCCGCGGCCGGTCTCCGAGCCGCCGCACACAGGCACCCTGGTCGCCGCGTGTGGCGCCGTCTTCGCTGCACAGCTGGCCCTCGTGCTTCCCGCCGCCATCAACGGCGAGATGCAGGCGGGACTGCGGGCCACTGGATCCGAGCTGACCTGGATCACGGCGGCGTTCCTCGTTCCGATCGCGATGTTCAGCCTCTCGTTCGGCATGCTGGGCGATCGGTTCGGCCGCCGCAAGGTCCTGAGCTTCGGAGCCGCCGCACTCACCATCGGGCTGTTGATCTCAGGAATCAGCGGAACCCTTTCCGGCCTCTGGGTGGGACAGGCAATCGCTGGAGTCGGCGCCGCAGCCATATTCCCGACCTCGCTGGCATCGATCACGGCCGTGACGCCCGGAGCGACGCAGCGGGCGCGCGGCCTGGCGGCGTGGACCACGGCCTTATCGACGGGTGCACTTGCTGCACCGCCGCTGTCGGCGGCGCTGACCGAATGGAGCGGATTCCGGTGGGCGTTCCTCGGAGCCGCCGCGTTCGCTGCGCTCAGCCTCGCGCTCATGATCGCGTTGGCCCACGACTCGCGGTCACCGGAGCCTCGGCAGTTCGACATCGCGGGACAGGTGACCATCGCGGCTGGCCTGCTCGCCCTGCTGTTCGCGGTGATCGAGGCAGCGCAGCGTGGCTGGACGGACCCGCTCGTCGTCGCCTCGCTTCTCCTCGCAGTCGTCCTGCTCGCTGCATTCGTGTTCGTTGAGTCGCGGGCAGAACACCCGTTGCTCCTGTTGTCTCTGTTCCGGATCCCGGCGTTTGCGGCAGCTGCAGTGGTCTCCGTGATCGGAATGTTCGGCTTCCTTGGCGGTGCGTACGCTCTCTCGATCCGCCTGGGCGTAATTCAGCACCAGACCGCCATCTACGCCGCCATCCCATTCGTGATCATCCAAGCCATCACGCCGTTTGTCTGGCCTCTGCTTGTGCGTCTGCTGCGGCGCGTCGGGCCCCGCGTCATGCTCGTCAGCGGGTTGATCGCGATCGCGTTGGCCGATGTCTGGCTCATCGCGACCCCGGTGTCGAAGACTGGCATCCCCCCCATCCTGGGATCCCTAGTCCTCAACGGACTCGGCTTCGGCCTGCTGGTCTCGGCGATCACCGCGGCGGCGGTCAACGCTGTCCCGGTCCAACTGACCGGAATGGCGAGCGCTACCTCCAGCATGATGCGCGACCTGGGTCAGACCCTCGCCCCGGCCATCATCGGCAGCATCGCCTTCACCCGGGCCGCTCACCTTGCGGCCGAATCCTTGACCTCGGCCGGCCTGCCACCCGAGGTCGCAGGACCCGCTCACAGCGTTCTAGAAGCAGGCGGCCCTCTCGCGCTCGCCTCGGTGCCCATGGGACCCCAAGTCGCGCGCATCGCGCAGGACGCGCTGTCGCAGGGCTTCGACCTCGGCTTCACCGTCACAGCAGCGGCTTGTGTCGTCGGCGCCCTCGTCGCGGCGTTGTTCTGCAAGGGTGGAAAGACCCCTGCCACGACTCTCGAGGTTCGCTGAGGTGCGCCTGGCCCGATGGACCGAGATCAGCAAGGAAGGTTCGTCCGCCTGGCGTGACGGCACGACGGGGATCGTCGCCGACGACCGCGTGTACCCGTTCCGCGAGGGGGCCGACCTAGACCTTCTGCTTCGTGACGAGGGTGGAGTGCTGAAGGAAGCAGTCGCACAGGCGCGTCTCGGCCCGGGCACGCCGCTTACCAGTGTCCGGCTGCTGCCACCCATCGATCCCCGCAGCGTCCGAGACTTCATCACCTTCCATCAGCATCTCGAAGGAATGACGCGGCGCTTCGGCCACGAGGTTCCCGATGCCTGGTACGAAGCGCCCTCGTTCTACTTCAGCAACCCGCATTCGATGATCGGCGCCCACGATGCAGTGCCCGTGCCCCCGGGATGCAACGTGTTCGACTTCGAACTCGAAGTTGCTGTGGTGATCGGACGAGACGGATACAACCTCACGCCCCAGAAGGCTCGTGACCACATCGCCGGCTACACAGTCTTCAACGACTGGTCGGCTCGAGACCTGCAAGCTCGCGAGATGTCCATCCAGCTCGGACCTAGCAAGGGGAAAGACGCAGCCTGCACGCTCGGGCCGTGGATCGTGACCCCTGATGAACTCGAGCACCTCCGCGACGATGAGGGCTTCCTATCGCTCGACATGGAGGTACAGGTCAACGGCAAGGTGGTTGGCCGCGACAGCACCAGTCGTATGTCGTGGACCTTCGAGGAGATGATCGCCTACGCGAGCCGAGGCACATGGGTTCGGGCCGGCGACGTACTCGGCTCAGGAACGTGCGGCAGCGGTTGCCTCGCTGAACTCTGGGGCAGATCGGGGACTATGGAGCCGCCGCCGCTGCGACCGGGCGACCGCGTGACGATGACGGTGGAGGGGCTCGGCACGATCGAGAATCTGGTCACGACCGGCGCGCCAGGGGTCCCCGTCTCCCGGGCGAGGGTGCGAACCTGAGCCGGAACGACGACTGGGCGGGGCCAGCGTCAACGTGGGACGGCACGCCAGTGTCGGGGCACCGCGATCCCGCGTGATTGTCGCGAGTCAGAGCACCAGTTCGAACGAACGGCAATCGCCAGCCGACGCGTATCGCGATCTGATCCGCGGGAGCGCGTCATTCTGGCCGGAATGACGCAGTGTTCTGAGTTGGCCCACCACGTGCGGGTTGGCTTCAACCCCGCAAACTTGGCAGATCCAACCAGTCGGCGTCTCCGGCCGTCTCAGATAGCGACTACCCTGCCCGCGATCCGAGCCGCGCCGCCCGTTCAGACACCGGTGAGCCAGGCGACGGCCTCCTGCGCGGTCCAGCCTGTGGGGTGGGTCTCGGCGAGCTCGCGCACACCGTCCAGATCTGAGCCGAGGGTGACCAGTGGCGGCTCGACGTAGCCGTCGAGGCGTGTCTGGCCCAGGCCGATGGTCGGACACCAGGCCGTTGCAGATGCAGGTGCGGCCCTCGGTGTCGGTCACGTGGCCGCTCTTGGCCTGGTACATGTGGACGGGCTCACCGGGACAGCGGTAGCCGATCTCACCGTGCGAGGTGAAGTACGGCGTGCGCAGGTAGCTCAGGTCGCACAGCCGCGGGCGCGCTCGGCGTAGACCTCGGGGTCCGCGGTGGTGCCGGGGATCTGCGCCACCTTGAACGGGAAGCCTGTCGGCGAGGCGGCGGGATCGGTCCGAACCTCGAGCGTGCCGTCGAGCAGCCTCCCATGCAGCGCGAGCCGCAGCTCGGGGTCCAGACCCGACTCCTCCGCGAAGGCGAACAGCGTGCCGACCTGGACGCCGGTCGCGCCCTGTTCCTTCGCCTCGGCCAGGCGCCGGGGGGTGCCCTGGCCTCCCGCCAACCAGAACGGCAGGCCGAGGGCGGCGATCTTGGCGAGGTCCGTCTCGTCGCGTGGCCCGTAGACGGGCTCGCCGGTGTCCGCGTCGACCGCCTTCGCGCGCGGTGGGGCGTTGTGCCCGCCCGCGCGGTGGCCCTCGATGACGAACCCGTCGGGACGGGTGGCGTCGTCGCGGGCCAGGTAGGAGGCAAGGACGTTCGCAGACACGATCGCGAGGAACTGGGGCCGAGTCAGGGCGGGAAGGGCGTCACCGAGCAACTCTTCGGGGTCGACCTCGACGCGGTGCGAGTCGTGGGTGCCGTAGACGTCGACGGTGACGCCGGCGGTCCGCCCTGCGGCGAGGTCGTCGAGCAGGCGCGGGATCTCCCGCGGCACCCCGGCCCCCATCAGGACGTAGTCGACACCGGCGAGCATCGCGCCGAGGGCGGCGACCGGGGTCGCCATCTGGATCTTCTCCAGGAAGTTCACGCCGACCGGGCCGTCGTGTCCCTCCTTGGCCAGCCACACCTCGGCGAAGTTGGCGACGACGGCGAGCTCCTGCTGAGCGGCGCTCTGGTGGAGGGTCAGCTTCGGGACCGGGCGGTAGGGGCGGGGCTTGCCGTCCTTGACGCTGCGGCCCAGCCGCTTGAAGTAGCGGCCCATGACCCGGTCGGCGATCTCCGGCACCGGGAACTCCGCGAGCGCGCGGCGCATGTGGCCACCGATGTCCCCGTCCTGGAGCCGGCGCGCCGCCACCACGTCGAGAGCGGTGCCGGACACGACGCCGAGCTGGCCGGACTGGGAGACCGCCCGGGCGAGCTGCCACGAGGACACTCCGACTCCCATGCCACCCTGGATGACCTGGGGAAGGGCGGTGCGCTGGTGCTCCATAGGACCCTATTCGGGGTTGGACAAATCGGACACCACACCGTTGCACACCGCAAGGACATCGGCTAAGGGGCGAACGACCCCTCTGGGGTATGACTTCCAACCCCGGCCTCAGGACGGGCTTACCGCCGCTCAGGCAAGCCGGTAGAGGAGCCACGAGGGACCGAACGAGGAGCCGCCGGCCCCGGCGACCCGCTCTCGCAGCGCCCGGTCGGCGGTCACCACGACCACGTCGGCCCCGCACGCCGCCGCTGATCTCACCTCGTCGACGATCGCGTCATCGCCCGACCCGGGCGCATGCACCGTCCGCACCGGACCCCTGATCGCCGGCCTGCGGTCCGCGGGTCGCCTGCCCCTCGAGCACCAGGACCACCTCGTCGTACCCGAGGTCGGACGCCAGGAGAGCCTCGTGGAGCCGCAGTGCGGCGCCGGGTCGGTCACGCCACCAGCCGTCCGGGCGACTGCCCACGACGTTCGCCCCGTCGACGATGAGCGCGCGCATCTCACGAGGGTAGGCGGTCGGTCCCGCGTTCCCGGGCGGGTCTAGCATCCGAAGGAGAAGTCGCCCCACGGAGAGGTCCGCCCATGTCGTCGCCCGGTCCCGGCTATTCGATCACCATCCGCACTGAGCTCCCGATCGCGACGACCGCGACGGCCGCCCTGGCCTCCGCCGTCTCCTCTGCAGGCGGCGTGCTCACCGCACTCGACGTGGTGGAGTCCCGGACCGCAGCACATGGTCGTCGACGTGTCCTGCGACACCACCAACGAGGAGCACGCCGACCAGATCGCCACGGCGATCGAGCAGATCCCCGACGCGCACGTGCGCAAGCTGTCGCGACCGCACGTTCCTGATGCACCTCGGCGGCAAGATCGAGGTCACCCCCAAGGTTCCCCTGAAGCACCGCGACGACCTCGCCCGGGCCTACACCCCGGGCGTGGCGCGGGTGTCGATGGCGATCGCCGAGCACCCCGAGGACGTCCGGAAGCTGACCATCAAGCGCAACACCGTCGCGGTGGTCACCGACGGCTCGGCCGTCCTCGGGCTCGGCAACATCGGCGCGGCCGCGGCGCTTCCGGTGATGGAGGGCAAGGCGGCGCTGTTCAAGCAGTTCGGCGGGGTGGACGCCTGGCCGGTCTGCCTGGACACCCAGGACACCGACGAGCTCGTCGAGATCTGCCGGGCGATGGCCCCGGTCTACGGCGGGATCAACCTGGAGGACATCGCCGCTCCGCGCTGCTTCGAGATCGAGGCCCGGCTGCGCGAGATGCTCGACATCCCGGTCTTCCACGACGACCAGCACGGGACGGCGATCGTGGTGCTCGCCGCGCTGTCGAACGCGCTGCGCGTGCTGGACAAGCGGATCGAGGACTGCCGGATCGTCGTGTCCGGCGTCGGCGCCGCCGGCAACGCGATCATCCGGCTGCTGAAGGCCCAGGGCGCCGGGGAGATCATCGGCTGCGGCCGCAACGGCGCCGTGCACGCGGGGCAGGAGGGGCTCGACCAGTACCGCAACTGGATCGCCCAGAACACCAACCCCTCCCGCCAGGAGGGAACGCTCAAGGAGGTCCTGCCCGGGGCCGACGTCTTCATCGGCGTCTCCGCGCCGAACCTGCTCGACGGCGACGACATCGCCGAGGATGGCCGACGACGCGATCGTCTTCGCGCTGTCCAACCCGACGCCGGAGGTCGACCCGGTCGAGGCGGCCAAGCACGCCGCCATCGTGGCCACCGGCCGCTCGGACTACCCGAACCAGATCAACAACGTGCTGGCGTTTCCCGGCTTCTTCCGCGGCCTGCTGGACGCCGGGGCTCGCGACTTCACCGACGAGATGATGGTCGCCGCGGCGATCGCGATCGCCGAGTGCGTCAGCGAGGACCAGCTGAACCCGAGCTTCATCATCCCGAGCGTCTTCGACCCGAAGGTCGCCCCGGCGGTCGCAGCCGCGGTCAAGAAGATGGCCTCACCCGTGCCCGACGAGGAGCTGAACCGGGTCGGCCACGCGGCATGAGGTCCGCCGCGGAGATCGGTCTCGCGGATGGTGTCCGGAGGGCAGACGGGAGCCGACCGGGCTGCGCTCGACGTCGCCGATCTCGCTGGGCATCCCGTACGGCGGGTGGTGCCCGTCCGGGGGCTGGGCCGAGGACCTGCCGTCACCGCCCGGGCTGCTGGCGGCGTACCCCCTGCTCCGCGAGTCGCCGTCGGCCGATCCGGCCGTGCGGACCCGGCTCAACGTGCGCGACAGCGACGCCACCCTCATCGTCCGCGCCGCGCACACCCACTCCCCCGGCTCGGACCTGACCGCCGCCGCTGCGGTCGAGCTCGAGCGGCCGTACCTGGTCACCGCGGGAGACCCGGTGGTCACCGCGTCGTGGCTGTCGGCTCTGACCGCACCGGGGCGACCGATCGCCCTCAACGTGGCCGGCCCGCGGGAGAGCAACCAGCCCGGGATCTACGAGGTGGCGCGGGCTCTGCTGCTGGCAGTGCTGGGCGCCACTCGCTGACCGTCCCGGGAAGTTCGTCCCGTTTTGTCCCTGGTGAAGGCGAAACCTCGGCGCGGCTCTCAACACAGGAGGAGATTGGCCGAAGGAGTGAAGAACAACCTCGACCAGGAGCAGGTCCATGACGCGCCTCCGCCGACACCTCAGCTACGCCAACATCGCCGCAACACTGGCCCTCGCTCTCGCGCTGGGAGGGACGGGCGCCTACGCCGGCTCGCTGGTCACCTCCAAGCACATCAAGAACGGCACCATCAAGAGGGTGGACATCCATGCGGGCACGATCACTCGCGGACAAGCTCGACCCGTCCGCGCTGACCCAGGGCTATGCGAACACCGCTCACAGCAACGTCGCCCTGAAGACGACGCCGACCGTCGTGACCGTCGCGGTGCCCGGGCCGGGCGACTACGTGCTCACCGCGAAGTCGATCCTGACCAACAACGAGACGCTGAAGGGCTCGCAGGTGACCTGCACCCTCTACGCCGAGACCGTTCCGGTGGACGCCTCGGTTACCGCGCTGGCAGCGAAGGCCACGCTCGGCGGCCCCAACGCCTCGATCACCACCATCTCGGTCCTGGGCACCCGCACCTTCACCGCGGCGGGAACGGCTGAGCTGCGGTGCGACTCGGGAGGTAACAGCGTCACCGCCGCCGACGGCGCCATCACGGCGATCCGTCTCCCCTGACGAAGCCTTCCCTCCGCGGCTCGAGAGATCCCTGTGGCACTTGGTGCCTCCCGACCGGGGAGAAACCCGAACTCTTGGCTCCTCAGTCTTCCCTCAGACCGGAACTGTGCTTACCGTCAGGGGATCTGCCGTCACCCACCGGGGGGATCGCCATGCGGGGCATCCGACACCACTTGACCTTCGCCAACATCACCGCCGTGCTCGCGCTCGTCGTCGCCATGGGCGGCACCGCGTACGCCGGGGGCCTGATCACCTCGAAGCAGATCAAGAACCACACCATCAAGAACGCCGACATCCACGGCCACACGATCAAGGCGAACAGGCTCGTCCCCTCCGCGCGGTCCAACGTCCTGGTCGGCACCCCCACAGGGTCGATCGTGCAGATCCCCTACGCGAACTTCGACTACGACCTAGCGACCCTCGCGATCCCCGGGAGAGGGACCTACTTGATCACCGCGACGTTCAGTCTCGTCAACAACGACCCCTTCGACGGCCACGGGGTCACCTGCACGCTCTCCTCCGGCGAGTCCACGTCTCCCGCGACCACCGACGGCTACGCCTACCTCGGTTCCCAGGCAACCGAGTACCGCGACGAGACCATGGCGCTGCAACTGCCGCACACGTTCGCCGCCGGACAGATCGTGGTCCTCTCGTGCAAAGCACAGACCACCTACACCGACAACACCAAGGTGGTGTCCGCCTACAACGTGGTACTCACCGCCGTCCAGGTTGACTCCATCTCCACCCCGCCGGCCGGCTGATCGAACCGGCCCGGCTGACGTCAGCCGCGCACCGTCATCCAAGGTGGCTCTCCGCTTCGACGAGCCCCGGTCCTGGCCACCGGTCGGCCGGACCGGGGCTTTGGCCATCCCGCCCGGGCATCTCACTCCGCGGGGCTGGGGAGACCTGCGCCGTCCGAGGGGTGGGGGGTGAGTCAACTCCTGAGACGCGGTTCACCGCACGATCGTCCCCGCGATCGTCCCCAGGGGTAGCCGTTCGCCTGACCTGCCCCTAGCGTCAGGGCATCAGCCCACCCGAACGGGGGAACCCGCTATGCGACGCATCCGTGAACACCTGACCTTCGCCAATGTCACCGCCGTCCTGGCGCTGGTGGTCGCCATGGGCGGCACCGCGGCCTACGCGAGCGGCTACATCACCTCGCAGCAGATCCAGAACGGCACCATCAGGAACGCCGACATTCACAACCACACGATCAAGGCGGGGAAGCTCAACCCGTCCGCGCGATCGAACGTCTTCACGATCAAGGTGCCCCAGGCCTCCATGCCCGGCTTCAACACGACCTACCCACTGGCCGCCCTGCAGATCCCCGGCCCCGGGCGCTATGTCCTCATCGCGACGATGACGCTCGACAACAACGGCACCACCTACGACACCGAAGTTCAGTGCGTACTCCGGCCGGACACCGCCCACGCCGCGTTCGACACCACCACGACGGTGACCCTGGGCACGAGCAGCACCTACTACAGCTACGCCAGTCCCGCGCTGCAGGCAGTCCACAAGTACAAGCACGACGCCACTGCCGAGGTTGACTGCCACACCCTGGGGGCTCACGCCACCGAGGTCGACCTCGCCGAGCTGACCTTCTCCGCGATCTCCGTGGACTCGATCACCAGGCCTGTTGCGTGAGACTCGGGTAAGCCTCTCGCGCGCCTGTCCTGGCGCGAGCCCCGCGGGAGGGGGTGCGCGGAAGGTTGTAGGTACCTACTATCAGGGACATGGACCTGCTGGAGCGGGGCCGATTCCTCGACGCGCTCGACGGCTACGCCGCCGAGGCGGCCGCCGGGAGTGGTCGGTTCGTGCTGGTGACGGGGGAAGCGGGCATCGGGAAGACCTCGCTGATCGAGGCCTTCCGAGACCGCCATCCCGGCCTGCGCTGGCTGTGGGGCGCCTGTGACGGCACCTCCACACCCCACCCGCTCGGCCCCTTGCAGGACATCGCGCTGTCGGTCGGCGGTCGACTGGTCGAGCTCTTCGGTGAGGACGTCGACCGGCGGCTCCTCTTCAATGCCTTCCTCTCCGACCTCGAGTTCCTCCGCAACCCCGACCGTCGTCGTGGTCGAGGACCTGCACTGGGCCGACGAAGCGACTCTCGACTGCTTGCTCTACCTCGCCCGCCGGATCGGGGGCACCGGGACGCTGGTCGTGGTCAGCTACCGCGACGACCAGAGCATCGACGACATCGGACTGCGGGGCGTCGTGGGCCAGCTGGCGTCGTATCGCACCACCAGCCGACTGACACTGCCCGTCCTCTCCCCCGACGCGGTCCGGACGATCGCCGGGGAGCGGGCAGATCAGGTCCTGTCGCTGACCGGAGGCAACCCGTTCTACGTGCGTGAGGTCGTCGACGCCGACCTGGACCAGGTTCCCACCACGGTCAGTGATCTCGTCGCCGCGCGCGTCGGGCGGCTCGGCCCCGACCCCCGGGCCCTCGTCGAGGCGGCGGCCGTCCTCGGCCGCCCGGAGACACCCGACCTGGTGGCCGCCGTCGCCGGGGTGGACCCCGAGGCCCTCGACCAGACGGTGGCTGCGGGCGTGCTCGTGGCCGATGGGCCGACCTTCCGCTTCCGCCACGAGCTGACCCGGCTCGCAGTGGAGCATTCCATCCCGGCATACCGGAAGAAGCAGCTCGCGACGGCCGCACTGAACGCACTCACCCCCCTTCACCCGGCCGGGGAGCAGGACCATGCACGGCTCGCCTTCCTGGCCGAGATGGCGGGCGATGACGGTGCCACTCTCTCCCATGCCGTCGAGGCCGCGCGGACCGCGCTGGCCTTGCGGTCCCACCGCGAGGCCGTCATCCAGCACGAGCGCGCCCTCCGGGTTGCGTCCGACGCCCCCCTGACCCTGCTCGCCGAGCTGGAGGACGGGCTGGCCGAGGCCCTCTCGATGCGCGACGACTGGGAGCGATCGGTGGTGCACCGGGAGCGGGCTGTGGCTCTCTACCGGTCGCTCGCCGATCCCGACGCGCTCCTGCGCAACCTGCGGAAGTACGCCAACGCGCTGTGGCGGCTCTGCCGGGGCGAGGAGTCCGCGAGAGTAGGCGCGGAGCTGCTCGACATGTCTCGGGAGGCAGCCGACAGCGCCGAGCGTTGCTGGTCGCTGTACTACGCCGCGACAGCGTTCGAGCGTGACGACGAGCAGCGCGGCAAGCTGCTCGACGAGGCTCTCCGGATCGCCGACGAACGGGGCGACGACTACCTCAAGGCAACCGTCCTGCTGGGGGTCGGCTACCACCAGCTCGCCCGGGGCGAGGACGGCCTCTCGACCATGGTGCGCTCACTCGATCTCGCCCTCTCCAGCAACAACGCCTACACCGCGGCCACCCAGTACTCGAACGTCTACGAGATTGCCACCGCACAGATGCGCTTCCGCGAGTTCGACCACATCTACACCGAGGGCATGGAGTTCGCCGTCGACGCGGACATGCCCGTGTACACGTACTGCCAGCGAGCCACCCGCGGCACGGTCCTGATGCGCCAGGGCAGGCTCGGGGAGACCATCGCCCTTGTCGAACCGATGCTGCAGGAGACCATCTCACCGGTGAACCGGCTGCACATGCTGGTCGGCTTCGTCGAGTCGAAGTTCCGGCGCGGCGACGCCGATGCCGCTGAGCATCTGGCGACGCTGAAGGAGCTCTGCCGGGGCAACGGCGAGCAGGAGTGGCAGGCGCAGGTGGTGGCCGCGGCCGCGCAGGGGGTGTGGCTCACCGGCGACCGGAGCCTGGTGGACGACGAGGTCCTCGACTGGGCCGAGCGGGCCGAGAACGCCGACCTGTGGCTCTACGCGGACCTGGTGTCGTGGCTGCACCGCCTGGGCTACGGCATCGAGCCCCACCGGAACCTCCCCGAGCCCTGGTCCCTGGAGCTGGAGGGCAGGTACGCCGAGGCGGCAGCCTGGTGGGCCGATCACGGGTGCCCGTTCGAGCAGGCGGTGGCCCTGCACGATGCGGGCGACACCGAGAACCTCAGCCGTGCCGTGGAGATCTTCGAGGAGGTCGGGGCCGAGCCTGCGGCCGCGCTCGCGCGCAGACGCCTGCGGGACCTCGGCGTCCATGTCCGTGGTCCGCGCCGGAGCACGCGCGCACACCCTGACGGGCTCACACACCGTGAAGCCGAGGTCGCGGACCTGTTGCGCCAGGGTCTGAGCAACGCGGCCATCGCCGAGAGGCTGTTCATCTCCCAGCGCACGGTCGACCACCACGTGTCGGCCGTGCTCACCAAGCTCGGCGCCTCGTCCCGGACCGAGTTGCTCGCCGTCGCACCCGCCTAGACAAACTAGGCACCGATTCCGGCCAACCTAGGCAGTCCTTCCGATGTGGACGCCGCCCGTGCGGGAGTTCTCTGGTCCCAGCCGGCCCACCGGGGGCCGGGACCGGAAGGAACTCCAGATGCCGCTCTTCATGGATGTCCACAGCATCGACGGTGGCGTGGCCGTCGACGACGTGGCCAAGGCGCACATGGCAGACCTGCAGACCCAGGGCGCCCACCACGTGCAGTACCTGCGCTACTGGGTCGACGAGGCCCAGGGCAAGATCTTCTGCCTCGTCGACGCTCCCGACGCCGACGCGGCGAACCTGGTCCACAAGGAGGCGCACGGTCTGGTCGCCGACGAGATCTACGCCGTCCAGGAGGGAGCGTGATCATGACGACACGTAGTTGGCGCACCGCCGCGGCCGTGAGCATCGCTGCCGTCGGAACCCTCGCGGCCGGGCTGGCCATGCCGGCGGCGTCGGCGGACACCTTCGGCCTCAGCCAGGCCGCGCTGGCCGCCGCACGCCAGTCGACCGCGGCGTACCCCACCTGGGACGCCGCCGAGGCGGCCGGCTGGGTCGACCCCGGCCTGCCGTGCTTCGACGACCCGACCGGCGGGATGGGCAACCACCTGCTCGCTCCCTGGACGGATCTGACCCAGACGCCCGACCCGGCCAAGCCGAACGTCCTGGTCTTCGATCCGGTGACCGGTCACCGCGTGGCGGTCGAGTGGGTCGTCCTGCAGAGCGCCGTCTCCGGGGCACCGACGCTGTTCGGCCACACCTTCGAGGGCGAGACGCTGCCCGACGGCGTCACCCAGATCTGGGAGCTGCACGCCTACGTGTGGGACCCGAACCCCAACGGCTTGTTCAACGACTGGAACCCACGCGTGAACATGTGCCCGTGACTCCGTGACGCGGGGGAGCATCGGCCCCTTCCGACCCCACCGCGCGGGGACGGAAGGGGCCGACCGTCGTTCTTCCACACCGTCACCGCGGGCCGGAGGTATGCCTACGGTGACGTCTCCTGCGGTCTGTTCGGTGGTGGTCGCGGCCCTCAGCGGGCCTGGGTCTCCTCGACGCCGGGACGGGTGACCGGGATCGTCATGAACTCCGCCATGAACTCCCGCAGCAGGTCCACTGCCCCCAAGACCTTGGGTGAGGACAGCGCGTAGTGGACGGTGCTGCCCGAGCGGGACGTCCACACGACGTTGCGGTCGCGCAGGATGGCCAGATGCTGGCTGGCGTTCGGCTGCGAGACCCCGATCCGCTCGGCGATCTCGTTCACCGAGAGCGGCCCGTCCCGCAGCTGGTCGAGGATCATCAGGCGCTTCGGATCTGCGATCGCCTTGCACAGATAGGCGTGCAGTGCGGCCATCTCCCCGTCGGTCGTGGTCATCGGTACAGCTCCTACTCCTGTCGGCTGGTCTGGTCCACCACGAGGAAGACCTGGCCGGCGTCGATGTCGAGACGATAGCGGGCGATGTCGTCGTCCGCAGGTCCGCGAGTCCTGGTTCCGGATCTGACGTCGAACTGGCTCCCGTGGGCGGGACAGGTCACGATCCCTGCCTCGAGCTCCCCCTGCGACAGGGTGGCCCCCGCATGAGGGCAGACGTCCCCGCAGACGTAGAGCTCGCCGTCCACCCGGTAGAGCGCGACCGGCCCGACGGGCGTCTCCGGGATGCGGGCGACCACTCCGAGCCGGCCCGCCAGCTCCGCCTCGTCCAGGAGGGGGAACCGCGCACGCCCCGACGGACCGTTCTGGACCATCGGACGCAGCCGGTTGACCAGGGCGCCACGGTTGGCCACCAGGTCGCATCCCGCTCGCTGGGCGTCCAGCCAGAGCTGCGCGTCGGGAACGGTGAGGTACCCCGCGATGAGCGTCGCCGGCCAGCGCTTGCGCACGGCACGGATCCGGTCGACCTCGCGGTCCAGCGCGAGGTCGATCACCACGACGTCGGGATCATCGATGGCGAGCGTCGTCTCGTCCCCCTGCACCGTCGTACCCAGTCGCGACAGCCGCCCCGCCAGCCACGCATCGGCGGAGATCAGCAGAACGGCGGTCACGTCAGATGAACAGCGTGATGTCGGCGTCCGCGGCCATGTCGAGGAAGCTGGCAGCGCCGATGCAGGGCTGCAGGCCGTCGATCATGTCCTTGGTGCTGATGCCGTAGAGGTCCATCGTCATCTGGCAGGGGTGGAGCCGGACGTCGAGGTCGAGGGCCATCTCCAGCAGCTCGGTCGGGCTGGCCACCTTGTAGTCGCGGGCCAGTCCCTTGATCATGCTGGTGCCCATGCCGCCCATGTGGATCTTGCCGAGCTTGAGGTGGTCCGTGCCGCCCCGGTCGACCATCGACTCCATCTTCTGCGCCATCCGCTCGCCGGTGACCCGGACGTCGTTGCGCTGCAGGACCCGCAGACCCCAGAAGGTGAAGAAGACGTCGACCTGCATGCCGGAGGCGGCAGCGGTCGTCGCGAGGATGAGGACCGGCCAGACGCGATCGAGGTCGCTGCTCCAGCAGATCATCGCCATTCTCTTGGTGTCGTCGTCGATATCGTCTATCGACCCGACATTGATCGATTCACTCATGTGCTTCAACCTCCGTTGTAGTCCGGACCGGCCGGGCGACCGATCTCACAACCTGCCTGTCAGCCACATGACGCCCTCGACCAGGCGGAACACCAGGTAGATGGCGAAGATCACGGCCAGCGGGATCATCCAGCGAGGCGGGCGCGTGCGAGCTGCCCCGGTCCCCTCCGGCTCACCGTCCATGGCGCTGTCCCTCCTCCTCGATCGCTGCTAGTCCGTGCACCGGAAGCAGTTGATGTCGTTGTCGTCGATGAACGGCCGGTAGGCGTCGTACGCGTCGGCGCCGTCGGTCAGGAACTGCCGCTCGCTCTCGAAGTCCGACGGGCGGATCCGGGCCATCCAGCCGCGGCCGTAGGGATCCTTGTTCGCCGCGAGAATGTCGGCGTCGAAGCCCGCCTCGTTGGTGGCCACCAGCTCCCCGCTCAGCGGGGTGGGGAACGGCCCGACCCACTTGGCGCTCTCGACGACCGCCACGGTGTGGCCGCGGGCCATCGTGCGCCCGACCTTCTTGAAGCTCGCCGTGACCAGCTTGCCGCCGCGGCTCTGGGCGACGTCGGTCATCCCGATGACGACCTCGTCCCCGTCGGGAAGCACCCACACGTGCAGGTCCAGGTCGTAGAGCCGGTCGTCCGGCACCACGCACCCTCGCCACACCTGGTCGGTCATCGGATTCCTGTCCGTCAGCTGTCGCAGCTGATCCCTTGTGAATCGAGGAACGTCTCGTAGGCGGCGACGCCCTCGGCCCCGGTGGCCAAGGTGGTCGAGTCGGTGTCCCAGTCGGCGGCCGCGATCCGGGCCACCCAGCCCTCGCCGTACGGGTCGGAGTTGATCAGCCCGGGGTTGGCCACGACGGCCTGGTTGATCTCGGCGATCTCGCCGGCGATCGGGGTGGGCACCGGACCGACCCACTTGCCGGACTCCACCGTCGCCACGCTCTGCTCGGCGCGCAACGCCCGGCCGACCTTCTTGGGAGTCACCGAGATGATGCCCTTGGCGAGGTTCTGCGCGACATCGGTCAGGCCGACCTCGATGAGGTCGCCGACCTTGCGAGCCCACACGTGCTTCTCGACGAGGTAGTACAGGTCGTCGGGAATGTTGCAGCTGCGGATGGTAGCCACGGGAGTACTCCTTAGGAAACGGACTCTTCGGTTGGATGCTCGGCGAGCAGATGGTTGATCAGCATGTCGAACGCGACCAGCCGGATGTCGCGGTCGAACTCGGCGACGAAGCCTGCCTGCTTGGCACTCTTGCGCATCTGTCGGCGATAGCTCTCGCCACACGTCGGACACGTCACAACGTACGCCGTGTAGTCGAGATACGGCTCGGATCTCACCTGGTCGCCATGCTCGTCGGCCAGGTGCGCGTGCAGCTCCCGGATGCCGAGCTCCACCTCGCAGAAGGGGCAGTGCATCATCGCCCACCTCCCGTCGTTCGCGGACGCATCGTCGATCTCATGCCGGCACTTCCTCCGGTTGCGGCTCCGGCTCGGCCGGCCCGCCGACCGCCTGGAGCACCAGCTGGATGACGTCGACCACGTCCATCTTCTCGTCGGCGCCGGTGTTCTTGGCGGCGTCGCTGTACATCGTGAAGTCCTTCGGGCAGGAGGTCACGAAGCTCGTGACGTCCAGCTGCATGGCCTCCTTCATGCGGTTCTCGCTCGGCCGCTCCTTCAGGAAGCTGTCGTCCATCCAGATCCGGCCGCCACCGGCCCCGCAGCAGAAGGTGTTGGTGCCGTTGCGCGGCATCTCCTCCAGGGTGCACCCGAGGGCCTTCAGGATCCGCCGCGGCGCCTCCATGACTCCGTTGTACCGCGCCAGGTAGCACGGGTCGTGGTACGTCACGGTGCGACCCAGCGGCCTGGCGTCCAGCGCCCCGGTCTCGAGCAGGTGCGCGAGCAGCTCGGTGTAGTGCCACACCTTGTACGTCGCGCCAAGCTTCGGGTACTCGTTGCGCAGCGCGTTGAGCGTGTGCGGGTCGGTGGTGAAGATCTCCTCGAACTGGGCGTTCTCGAGCTGCTCGATGTTGTGCTCGGTGAGCATCTCGAAGAGTCCCTCCTCGCCGACGCGACGCACGTCGTTGCCGGAGTTCCATTCGCCCTCGTACAGCAGGCCGAAGTCGACCCCCGCCTGGTTCAGCAGCTTCGCCAGCGTCCGCGAGTTCTCCGCGAGACGGTCGTCGAACGACGCGTAGTCGCCGACGAACCAGAGATACTTCACCGGCTCCTTGCGGGCGTCCTTGATGGAGAAGTCGAGGCCCTTGGTCCAGCGGGTGCGCATCCGCGCCGACTTGCCGAACGAGTTGCCCTGGCCGGCGAGGTTCTGCAGCGCAGTCTGCAGGCTGGCGTCCATGTCGCCCTGCTCGACCAGCGAACGGCGCATCTGGACGATGGTCGGGACGTGCTCGATGCCGACCGGGCAGGTCTGCACGCACGCCATGCAGGTGGTGCAGGACCACAGCGTGCGTGCCGAGATCACGTCGCCGGCGACGGCCGCGTCGCCGGGCAGGGTCGGACCGCTGCCGTTCGGCCGCTTCTCACGGTCGAGGACTGCGACGCCACCGGACTGCACATCCACCCACTGGCGCAGGTCGAGGATGACGTCGCGCGGTGACAGCGGGGCACCTGCCGTACGGGCCGGGCAGACCTCGTGGCATCGGCCGCACTTGGTGCACGAGTCGAGGTCGAGGAGCTCCTTCCAGGTGAAGTCCCCCATCGACTGGTAGCCCGACGGGACGCCGTCGCGCATGACCGGGGCGGGGAGGCCCAGCGTCGCGGTGCGGTCGTGGGCCAGCAGATTCACGCCGTCGGCGAGCATGTGCATCGCCTTGGAGTACGGCAGGTACGCGACGAAGCCGAGCGCGAGCAGCGAGTGGATCCACCAGGTGACGGCGTGCGCGGTGTCGGCCGCTCCCGGGAACAGGTGCGGCGGATCGGGCTCGCCGGTCGGGACCGGGAATCCGAGGCCCTGCATCAGCCGGGCCAGCACCCACCCCGCGGGGGACCACACCTCGAAGGCAGGGAACTTCTCGGCCATGATCCGGAACGCCTCGGTGAACAAGCCGGTGAGCAGGATCAGGCCGAGGCCTCCGGTGAACAGCCAGTCGCCGAGCACGAACGGCTTGCGGCTGTAGCCCTCCTCGGGCTCCTGCGCCCGGGTGTATCCGAGCCGCCACGGCTTGATGAAGGCGCGGCGGATGATCAGATAGCTCAGCCCGAGCACGGCCGCGAGCGCGAACGTGTCGGCGATCACGGAGTAGATCAGGTAGAAGCCGCCGTGGAAGAAGCTCTCCACGTGTCCGACCAGCAGGTACGACGCCGGCGCCAGGATGTCGTGGTCGATGGTCAGGATCACCGTGGCCAGGAAGAGCACGATGAACCCCCAGAAGACCCCGAAGTGGGCCAGGCCCACCGCGCGGGCCCCGCGCCCGATGGTGACGTTGGTGGCCACGACGGCCACCGAGCCACCATCGGCGCGGGACTTCACGCCGGTCATCGGGCGTCCGAACAGGCCGGCCCTGATCGCCGACCACCGTCCGGCCGAGCGGCCGCGGCGGTACTTCGCGACACGGCGCCACACCCCGTAGAGGAACGCCAGGGTGGCTATCGTCACGAAGACGTAGAACACCCAGGTTCCGGCGAGGCCGATCCCCCCGAAGACGGTACGGGTCGTGTCGGTGAACACCATCAGGTCAGCCCTCCAGCTGCTCGACGATGGCCGGGATGAGGTCGAACAGGTCCTCCGTGCTGCCGTAGTGCGCGACCTCGAAGATCGGAGCGTTCGCGTCGGTGTTGCACGCGATGATCAGCTCGGCGCTCCGCATGCCCTCCAGGTGCTCCGGCGCACCGGAGATGCCGAAGGCGAGGTACGCCTTGGGCTTGACCTTCTGGCCGGACTTCCCGACCTGGCGCGACTTCGGCATCCAGCCGGCGTCGATGACCGGGCGAGAGGCCGAGACCGGCGCGTCGAGCAGGTCCGCGAGCTCCTGCGCGGTCTCGATGTCGTCCTTGGAGCCGATGCCGCGACCGACCGAGACCAGCAGGTCCACCGCGGTGATGTCGACGTCACCGCCCTGCGGCACGATCAGCTCCTTGAGCGACGAGCGCAACGAGCTCAGCCCGGCGGGGGCCGCGACGGTGACCACCTCCGGGGCCGCTCCGCCGGCAACCGGAGAGAACGCGCCCGCGAGCACCGTGCAGACACCTGGCGTCCCGTTGATCTCGACCTCGGCGAGGATCTTGCCGCCGAGGATCGCGCAGGTCGCCACCGGGGTGCCGCCGTCGACGGTCAGGCCGTTCACCCCGGCGGCGTGGGCGCCGCCGGAGGCGACGGCAAGCCCGGTGCCCAGGTCGAGGCCCGAGGTGTCGTTGGGCAGCAGTACCAGCTGCGGTGCGCGGTCGGCGATCAGCGCCTTCATCGTGACTTCGTATGCCTCGGCGAGGTAGTCCTTCAGGGCGTCGTGCTCGACCACCAGGACCGAGTCTGCGCCGGTGAGCTTGTCCGCTCCCTCCGAGGAGCCCAGGAGGGCCACCTCTACCTTGCCGCCGAGCGCGTCGGCGACCTCACGGGCCTTGCCGATCATCTCGAAGGTGGTGTCGGTGATCTCCCCACCGGCACGGCCAGCCAGAACCATGACGTTTCCCATGACTATCCCTATCCCTTCACGAGTCCACGAGCGCGGAGCAGGTCGACGATGGCTGCGGCGACGTCGTCGACGGAGCCGGTCAGCATCTCGGCGTGACCGCCGGCCTCCGGGATGCGCATCTGGCGCACCGTCAGCCCGGTCTCGGCCGCCTCGGGAGAGACGGAGACGCTCTCCAGCCCACCGGCCTGCATCATCTGGCGGATCTTGGTGATCGGCGCATAGCGCGGAGACTCGTGCGCCGCCTGGATCCCGACCACGGCCGGCAGCGCCACCTCGACGTCGGCGGCCAGGCCTCCGGCGTACTCCTGGCGGACGGTCACCCCTCCGTCGGACGCGGCCACGTTGGCCACGACCGAGACGTGCGGCTGGTCCAGCATCGCGCCGAGGGCCGGCAGGCAGCTGGCCGTCCATGTCGTCGACGGACTGCACGCCGGTGAGGACCAGGTCGGCCGGGTTGGCGGCGAGGTAGGCGGCCAGCGTCGCGGCCCGGGCGCGCGTGCTGGAGCCGGAGCCGCCCTCGATCATGACCGCCTTGTCGGCGCCCTTGGCCAGCGCGGTGTACAGGGACTGGTCGATGTCCAGATCGTCGGCCAGTCCCACGGCGACGACCTCGCCGCCCGAGGCCTCCTTGAGCAGCAGAGCCTCCTCGAGCGCCTGGTCGTCCCACTCGCTCAAGACGTACTTCAGGTATTCGCGGTCGACGTCGGTCTCGTCGTCGTTGATCTCGAACTCCTCGACGAGATCAGGAACCGCCTTCATCGCAACAACGATGCGCATCAGTTCTCCTCGGTGGTGGGTGCGGACAGCTGGACGGCCGGTGAGAGAGCGAGCTGGTCGCGGATCTCGACCAGATCGCTCTCCTCCGGGAGGAACGGGAAGTCACGGAACGGCTCGCTGGGCCGGTAGGAGCCGTACGGGCGGGTGCAGCCGGGTTGGCCGTCCTCGCCGGGGCAGCCGTTGGTGACGAAGGGGATGCCGGAATCGATGGCTGTGTCGACGGCCATCCGGTCCTCGCCCAGGTCGGTGAGGTTGCCTTCGTCGTCGAAGGTGAACGAGTCCCGGTCGTACCCGTTCTCCTCGATCAGGTGGCGGGCGAGCTGGACCCGCCGCCACCGGGTGATGGTGCTCTTCTCCCGGTCGCCCATCCGCGAGTCCGGCTCGGGGTTGAAGCAGAACAGATAGGAGAAGATCTGCTGGTCGCGCAGGCGCACGAAGATGTCGACCAGGTCGACGTCGCGCTCGCCCAGGCCGACCAGCGTGTGCACGTTGACCTTCCAGGGCCCGAAGATCTCGCGGGAGTCGTCGATGACCTCCCAGTACTTCTCCCACTTCAGGCCGCCCTGCGGCACGTCGGTGCGAATGCTGCGGAAGAGGTCCTCGGTGACCGCGTCCAGGCCGATCCCGATCATGTCGACACCGAGGCTCTTGTACTGCTCGAGCCGTTCGCGGTTGAGGGTCGGCGGCGCGCACAGGATCGACAGCGGAGCCTTGACCCGCTCGACGATGCGCCTGGTGATCTCGACGGTGTCGCGGTGCGCGTGACCATGGGTGACCATCGAGATGCACAGCCGGGTGAGCTTGTCCTGGTACCTGACCATCCGGTCGATCAGCTCGTCGGTACGGACCAGCTCCCAGTCGACCCGGATGAACGACTTGTCCTCGTAGTCCCCGGGGCGGGTGCGGGCCAGGCCGCAGTAGCCGCAGTCGGACAGGCACCCCTCGTCGTAGTTGAGCAGCAGGTTGATGCCGCCGAACTCGAAGTCACGGGTGAAGCGCCCGGACCGGAAGCGCAGCGCGTAGGCGCTGGCCATCGAGATGCGCACCCAGTCCGGGCTGATCTTGGGCTCCGGGCGCTGCAGGTCGACCAGCGGCAACACGGTCTGGGTCACGAAGAGCTCCTCGCCTCGGCAGGGGTGGGTTCGGGGAAGTAGCACGACCCCTCGGCCCGCAGGGGGTGGGCGGCCCTGTGCTCCAGGGCGCGAGCGCCGGCGTCGATCACCGCGCGGATCACGTCCTCGTCGTTGCGCCACCCCAGGTCGTCGTCGGATCGCTCGCGGCTCTCGGCGACGGCGGTCGCGACGGCGTCGGGGTCGAGTCGCCGCCAGCGCAGCGCGGCTTCGAGGTGCTTCAGCCCCGCCGGCAGGTCGTTGAAGTCGCCGGAGAACATCACGCTCTTGGTGAGGCTGCCCTGGGCCGCGACATACACGCGGACCGTCCCCTCCGGCGAGCGGAAGGTCGCCGAGCCGGTGCCGTCGGGCTGGGCCTGCTGCTCATGCAGCCAGGAGTCATGGGCGTACTTGGTGACGACCAGGCCCTCGGCCGTCGGCCTCCTCCGCCAGGGTCGCGTGGTCCAGCTCCATCGCGGTCGCCGAAGCGGCGGGCGAACCCCTGGGCGATCGCCGCGCGCACCTCGTTCATCGGAATGTCCGAGCCGAGCTGGCGGCGGACCGTGGTGATCCGCTCGCCCACCGCGGCCACGCCCTTGTCGGCGAGCTTGGCGGCGGGGATGCTCAGGACCCGGAGCATGAACTCGACGTCCAGGTCGACCAGCAGGCTGGTGTGGAAGAGCATCGCGCCGAACGGGTCGGCGTAGAGACCGAGCCCGGCGATCTTCCGGCCGTCACAGATCAGGTCGTTCTTGCCGCCGAACCTCGCCTCGATGCCGAGCTGGGCAAGCCCCGTCACCACGCCCCCGCCGAGCTCCTCGATCAAGTCCTTCGGACGGGCAGCCCGCGCGGGGAGCACCAGGGCCACGCCGAGCTGGCCCTCGCCCATCACGATCGCGCCGCCGCCGGTGGGACGCCGGCTGAACGCGGTGCCCGTCGCAGCGCACGCGTCGAGGTCGACCTCGGCCGAGAGCGTCTGGTAGCGGCCGACGAGGGCCGCGTGACTGGCGTACGTGTAGAGCCGCAGCGCCGGGCGAGCGCCGGGGACATCGCGCGAGACCCGGCTCATCAGCGTCTCGTCGAGGGCCAGACCTTCGGCTGCGCCGGCTCCGTCGTCGGCGAGGAGGCTCCACACGTCGCCGTACGGCGATCGGTCGGGGGCGGGATCGGCCATGATCAGTCCACCTCGACCTTGGAGAGGTCCTCGTCGCCCGCCCAGGTCAGCGAGCAGCAGTACTCGAACTTGCGCGCGACCACTCCGCGCTCCTCGGCGTAGCCGATGATCCCGTCGGCGGGGTAGGCGATGCCGTTGAGGCCGAGGTCGACAGCGGCCTGGTCCAGGTCGATCTTCATCTGCCCCAGCGGACGGGCGCAGCCGAGGTTGACCGGCAGCGTCGGCATCGCCTCGCGGGCGGTGCCGAAGAACGCGGTGACGTCCTCGGTGGGCGGCGGTGGCAGATGGGCCATCGGGGTGCCGGTCAGAGGCACGAGCACCACCAGGATCAGCGTGCTGACGTCGTAGGAGGCGACCATCTCCAGGGCCCGGTGCTCGCCGAGGAAGGTGCCGTAGTGCAGGCCCAGGATGATGTGCGGGATGATCCGCAGCCCGTTGTCGCTGAGCACCCGCAGGGACTCGTCGAAGTCCTGGGTGGTCAACGGCAGGTGATACACGTCGCGGATGGTCTCGTCGGCACCGATGATGTCGAGCATCACCCCGTCGACGCCCGCGTCGGCGAGCTGGCGGGCCAGGGCGGGTGAGACGACGCCGGAGTGGACGATCACCGACATGCCCAGCTCCTCGCGGATGCGGGGCACGTGCTCGAGATGCGGCCGCAGCGGGACACCGCCGGTGCGGGTCGAGCCCGCCGGAGACCAGCAGCCCCTTGCTGCCCTGGGCCTTGAGCCGGACCGCCGTGTCGAAGAGCGTCTCCCCGTCGGGGATCCCGGCCATCCCGTCGAGCACCTTGGTCTGGCAGTGGTCGCACGAGAGCGCGCAGGCGCTGCCGGTCACCGAGATCGGCAGGAACTGCCTCGGGTTGGTCGGCGTCCACTCCGAGGTGCTCCACTGCTTGAGCCCCGGGGCGTAGAAGTCCATGACCCCGCCGAAGTTCTGCCGGCGGAGCTCGAAGCCGGCGCTGGGTCGGGTCGCCGAGAGCGTCATTCGGCCACCAGGCCCTTCTCCTGGTGGTCGGCCACCGCCTGCTCGAACCAGGCCACGGCCTCCGGGCCGGAGACGGTGTCGGGGAGCGGGCGCTCCTCGGACGGGCGCCTCGAGCTCCATCAGCCATCCGCCGTCGTACGGCTCGCTCATCACGACCTCGGGGTTGTCGAGGACCGCTGGTTGGTCGGCGATGACCATGCCGGCGAAGGGCGCGACCAGCGGGCCGACGAACTTGGCGGCCTCCAGGCTGCCCAGCGGCGTCCCGGCGACGACCTCCGTGCCCGGAGGCAGCAGGATCAGCTGGGCGAGCACGCCGTAGGTGTCCGCGGTCAGCGCGTCCAGCCCGATGCGGAAGCGACCCGCGCCGACGTCGCGGACCCACATGTGCGTCGGCGTGTGGTAGTCGCGGTCGAGGCGCAGGGCGTAGCCCGCGACCCGCACCTCGGCCCCGTCGCCCTGGCCCGTCGCGATGTGCTCGTGCTGGGTCATGCCGCCACCTCCGCGTGTGCTGATGCCATCGCCGCCGCGAGCGGGGCGCAGGCGCTCCGACTCCTGCAGCAGCTTCTCGGCCCGGGCCACGTCGAGTCCGATCGACGTCGGCGGGCAGGTCACCGATCGCGTTGCGCACCACGCCCTCGGCGACCGTGACCACGACGTGCTGGTCCGCCGGGGCGTACTCGTGCACCCAGACCCCGGCGCGGACCTTGATCGTGCGGACCGGCTTGCGCGGCCGAGGGAAGCCGGCCACGAACTCCGGGTCGACCAGGATCGCGTCGTACTCGGCGATGGCGGCCTCCTCCTCGGGCCGCAGCGTCGAGGTCGCGGTCTCCCGGCCGAGTGCCCGGCGTACTCGCGCACCATGGCGTCCTTCCAGGCGTCGGCGTCGACGGGGTCGCGACGACGTAGGACTGCATGAGCGACAGGACCTCGCCGCGCAGCTCGTCGCTGAGCCGCAGGATCCGGGTGGCGCGCGCGTGGTCGAAGCCGGTGATGAGGTTGCCGACGACGGTGACGCCCTCGCGCACCTGACCGGCGCCGTGACCGCACACCTTGGCCTCGCCCACGGTGATCTCGCCGAACTCGTCGAGGGCCGCCGGGATGCCGAGGCTCTGCAACGCCGTCACCGCCGGCGCCAGCAGGGTTGCCAGCGCGCTGCTGCGGCGGCCGGGCACCGCGGAGGCCGGAAGCGTGATCTGGAAGAAGAACTGCCGGTCGTCGAGGTAGACCGGCCCGCCGCCCACCATCCGGCGCAGCACGGGCAGGCGCTGCTCGGCGCAGTACTCGGTGTCGACCTCGGCGATGTCGCGGTGGTAGCCCAGGCAGACGTACGGCTCGGCCGGCTGGACGAACGACAGCACCGGCTCGTCGTCCGGGCGCATCGCCGCCGCCAGTCCGTGCCAGACCGACTGGCTGCGCACCGGCGGACGCCGCTCCGAAGTCGATCGCTCCTCACTCGGCCGCCTTGCCGGGGCTCCCCATGGCCATGTCGAGCATCTCGGCGATGTCGAGGACCTGCAGGTGCTCGTTGCCGGTGGACTTCGCGGCGTCGGAGAACCGCGACACCTCGTAGGGGCAGCAGACGGCGAGGATGTCGGCGCCGGACTCGGCGGCCTCGCGCACCCGCCGCTCGGACAGCCGCTCCGAGACGTGGTCGGACATGAAGCCGTCGAGCCACATGCCGCCCCCGCCTCCGCCGCAGCAGTAGGCGGCCTGCTTGCAGCGGCCCATCTCGACCAGGTCGATGCCGGGGATCGCCTGGAGCAGCGTGCGCGGTGCGTCGTACTCGCCGTTGTGCCGACCCAGGTAGCACGGGTCGTGGAAGGTGACCTTCTTGTCGATCGATCCGGTGAACTCCAGCTTGTCGACGAGCGGCGCCAGCAGCTGGGTGTAGTGCAGCACGTCGTACTCGTGGCCGTGCTTGGGGTACTCCTTGACCAGCGCGTTGAACGCGTGCGGGTCGGGGGTGACGATGCGGGAGAACTCGTACTTCGACAGCGTGGCGACGTTCTCCTCCATCAGCGCCTCGAAGAGGCCCTGCTCGCCCGGCGAGCCGCTGCGAGTCGCCGACCGTCTTCTCCTCCGCGCCGAGGATCGCGAAGTCGACGCCGAGCGCGGTCATGATCCGGGCGAACGCCTGCGCCGCCTCCTGGCCGCGCGGGTGGTAGCTCCAGTAGTCCTCGACCAGGAAGAGCACGTCGACCGGGGCGTCGTCCTTGGGCAGCTCGCGCACCTCGACCCCGGCGCCCTTGGTCCAGGCCGGGCGGCCGGCGGGGGTTCGCGCCGAGCGCGTTGCCCTGGCGGAACGTCGCCTCGAAGACCTGCTGCAGCTCGAACGGCACGTTGCCGCGCTGGATCGCCTCCTGGCGGACCGCCGGCATGATCTCGAGCATGTTGACCTCCTTCGGGCAGACCCGAAGGCAGTTGGCGCAGGTGGTGCACTTCCAGATCTCGTCGCTGTCGATGAGGTGGCCGCCGGTCTGCACCTGCCGGTGCAGCTTGCGTGGGCCGTACTCGCTGACCACGTCGACCGGGCAGACCGGCACGCACTTGCCGCAGCCGTAGCACCACTCCAGCGACCGCGCACCCTCGTACTGGTAGAGGTCCTCGAAGCCGTCAGGCGTCGTGTGCGGTGATCACCCGGGGCTCGAACATGCGGTTCCACATGCCGTTGAGCTCGACCTCACGGCCGCTGATCGTCGAGGCGACGATCGCCTCCTCGTGCTCGACGGCGTGCGGTGGGACCTTGCGGCCTCCGATGGGCATCAGGACCTCCTGGCAGGGGTGATGTGGACGCCGAGCAGCCTCCGGACCAGATCGGGAAGCGGAGGCATCACTTTGGTGAACTCTTGACTCATGCGCATCTGCAGCATCGGTGTACATGTAGATGGCGTAGACGGCGGCGAGGAAGACATCGGTGCCGAACAGTCCGCGCCCCATGGAGGTGAAGCCCGCCGCCTTGCCGTTCTCCTCGAGCATCGCCATGGCCGCTCCGATCGCGACATAGGTCTCGCCCGGCCGTGGCCGCCTCGAGCTCGATGTCCTCGGTCAGGACCAGGCGCAGCGCCCCGGTGTCGGGCACCGGGTCCCACATCCAGCGGGTCCACAGCCAGTACCGGTCGGGGTCGAGGAAGTGCAGCAGCTCCCCCGGCAGGTCGGCCGCGACGGCGGGCAGGCCGGCCAGCATCCGCTGGAAGGCGTCGAAGCGCTGCGGGCAGCAGCGTCGCTCCCGTGGAGCAGGTCGTCGATCCCGACGGCCAGCTCCTCGGGGGATGACCACGGCAAGGACCTTGTCGACATGGCGGCGCGTGCAGAAGATCCAGCCCAGCAGCTCGCGCAGCGGCGGCGTGGTCGAGCCGGGCCGGGTCGTCGCCCACCAGCGCGCGCATCGCCGCGGACTTGTGCCTGCACGTCCTCGGCGATCTCGGCGAGCTCCTCGCGCGAGACCACCGCGAGCACCTGGTCGAGGAACTCCAGGGCCGCCGGGTTGTCGACAACCTGCTCGGGCATCGATCAGCCCGCCGCGCACGCAGCCCGCGCACGAAGGCCACGGCCTTCATCGCCGCGTTGGCGGCCGACGAGACGGTGTCCTCGAGGTCGGCCGGGCCCAGCGAGGCGCCGCAGGCGTAGATGCCCTCGCGGCTGGTCGCGATCGGGTCGAGCGGGCCGTTCGGGCCGTCGATGAAGCCGAAGCGGTTGGCGTCGATGCCGAGGATCGGGCGCGATCTCCCGGGTTCCCTGCGAGGGCTCCATCCCCACCGACAGGACCACCATGTCCATCGGCAGCTCCATCGGCCGGCCCATCGTGGTGTCCTCGCCGCGAACGATGAGCCCGTCGCCCTTCGGCAGGACCTCGGTGATGATGCCCTTGACGTACTGGACGCGGTTCTTCTCCTGGGCCGTCCAGTAGATCTCGTTCTCCCAGTAGCCGTACATCCGCATGTCGATGTAGAAGATGTAGACCTTGCAGTCGGGGAGCAGGTCGCGAACCTCGATGGCCTCCTTCGAGGCGACGCCGCAGCAGACCTTCGAGCAGTACTCGTTGCCGATGTGACGGTCGCGGCTGCCGACGCACTGGACGAAGCACAGCGACTTCGGCGGCTCGCCGTTCGACGGCCGCACCACCTTGTGCTCCTTGAGCATCGCCTCGAGGTCCGGCAGCGTGATGACGTCGTCGAACTCGTAGTAGCCGTACATCTGGGTCTCGCGGCCCGGGTCGAAGTGCTGGAACCCGGTCGCGACCACGATCGCTCCGCACTCGATGGTGCTGGTGCCGTCCGGGCCCTCGACCGTGAGCGTGAAGTCGCCCGGCTCGCCGGTGAGCGCGGTCGGGCTTGGTCTGCAGCCGGACGTCGGCGTTGGGGTTGGAGGTCACGGCCTCCGCCATCTGGTTCATGAGCGGCTCGGCCTCGACTCCGTGCGGGGTGAGGCCGGCGTAGTTCTCCCGGATCGGCGTGCCACCGAGCCGGGCGTCCTGCTCCAGCAGCACGACGGGGGAACCCAGCTCGGCGATGCCCCGAGCGGCGCGCAGGCCACCCGGTCCGCCGCCGATGACGACAACAGTCTCCGAGGTCATATCTTTCCTCGCGTTGGGACCTTTCGGTCAGGTTGGTCGGATTGGATGGTGAAGGGTTGCGAAGGTCCGTCGGGAGTCGAGCCGCGACCCGGACGGGATGAGCTGACCCGGAGCCGGATCAGTCCATGTCGTCCCAGTCGAGGTACTTCTTCTCGCCGCTCTCGAGGCGCTCGAGGTCGGCCTGGAACTCGGCCCAGGCGGCCTCCCAGTCGATGCCCATCTTCTCGAGCATCGGCTTGTAGTTGGCCGAGTGCCAGTGCAGCTGGCACACCTTGTACGGGTGGGCGCCCATCGCCAGCGCGGCGAACTGCGCCTCGCTGAGCACCGCGACGCCCGACGTTGCGGTCGTGCGCCTGGGCGGCGAACTGGCTCTTGTCCAGCGTCGTGACGCAGCCGGTGTCGTGGGTGAGCACGACGTCCGGGTCGGCCTCCTCCTTCATCCGCTCGATCTTGCGCAGGGTCGCGAAGGAGCGGGTGAAGTCGCGCTGGACCAGGATGTGCCGGAAGCCGAAGCCGCAGCAGTCGAACCAGGTGGAGTAGTCGCGGACGTCGGCGCCGAGCGCCTGCGCCAGACCGGTCACCACGGCGGTGCGCTGACCGCCGTAGACGTCAGGGTCGTAGATCGCGTCGCCCTCGACCAGCTTGTAGTAGTGGCAGGCCGGGTGGACGGTCACCGCGATGTTGGACATGTCGCGGACCTGGCGGGCCTCGATCTCGTCGCTCATCGCGTAGAGCCACTCGGAGTAGTGGACGATCTCCTCGGGCAGCACCAGCGGCTTGCCGAGCTTGTCCATGACCTTGCGGACCTCGGCACGCAGCTCGGGATGCTCGAGCAGCTCGTGCCGGACCTCCTTGTAGTGGCCGTAGGACGTGCCGCAGTGGATCAGCGGGAAGTAGCCGGTCTCGTAGGCGGCCGCGAAGTTGCGGACCGCGACGGCGGCCTGGGCGGCCGCGTTGGAGGTGGCGCTGGCGTAGTAGTTCCACGCGGTGCACGAGGTCTGGTCGCGCGGGTCGTCGTAGTCGTAGCCGAGCTTGCGCATGACCCAGAAGATCGACGTGGAGTAGCCGGGGATGTGCCCGCACTGCCCGCACGACTTGTGGTGCCACAGGTGGCCCTTCTGGATCCGCTTGGGCCGGCCGTACTTGGTCGGGACCTCGACGTAGTCGCCGGAGATCTTCTGGACGACGATCTCGCCGGCGCGCCTCGAGCTCGGCCAGCTCGTCCTGGAAGTCCGGGTAGCGGTCCGGCTGGTGGGTGTACCCGGCGGCCTTCTTCTGAACGCAGGGCCTCGATCGGGATGGTCATAGTTCGATCTCCTCGTCCTCGAGCCGCTCCTCCATGATTTCTTGAAGGATGGAGTGCAGCCCCGGGTCAATCTCTTGGATCATGTCCAGCGCTCCGGTGGACAGCCAGATCAGGTAGAGCTCGACGAGCGTCCGGTCGGCGACCTCCCAGCCGGTGGAGGTGGTGTGCAGGGTCTCCGAGGGCAGCGCCCGCCGCCACAGGTCGAGGTTGTCCGACACGTCACCGGTCTCCGGACCCCAGTCGGGGAAGGCGTCGCGCTGCAGCATGTCCGGCGACACCTGGGTGCCGGTCGACATGATCTTGTAGATGATGCGCGAGTAGCCGCCGAGCGCCTCCTTGGCCGAGGCCAGGCCGTTGTTGAGCGCCACCTCGCGCATGATCGTGATGATCCCGCCGGGGTTGTTGCCCCGCGGGCAGCGCAGGCAGGAGAAGCACTGGGAGCACTCCCAGATGTCCTCCTGCATCTGCTGGTAGACGAGCTCGACGTCCTCCCGGGCGGCCGCCTGGGCGATCCGCCGCGGGCTGAAGTCGTAGAACTTGGCCGACGGGCAGGCGGCCACGCAGATGCCGCACTCGTAGCAGCCGTAGAGGTAGTCGTCGTAGCGGATGTCGGACTTGACCTCGTCGAAGAGGCGCTGCTTCTCCTCGTACGGGACGTCCGGGAACCCGGCGGGGCTCGGGAGCTTGAAGTACGCCTTGTGCGTCTGGCGAGCGTCCGATCCGCCCTCCGGGGTGACGGTGGTGGAAGTCATCGCACCGCCCTCAGAAGGAGATGACGGCGTCGGCTTCGACCGCCAGGTCGTTGAACGCGGCCCCGCCGATCATCTCGACGCCGTCGATGAGGTCCTCCATCGCGAGGTCGTTGAGGTCGAGCGACGGCTGGCAGACGAGGAGCTTCACGCCCAGCGACTGGGCCTGGTCGATGAAGTACCGGAGCTTCTGGCCGCGGTCGCCCTTGGGGCCGATCTTGTCGACGACGTCCTTGCGCAGCAGCGTGCGGGCCGTACATCGTGAAGTAGATCATCACCTCGGCCTCCATCGCGGCGGCCGCCGCCGCCAGGAAGAACGGGGTGGCGCACCGCGCCGCGTCCTCGACCCCGTGGGTCATGACGTAGAGGATCTTGGCTTCGCCCTCACCGGTCCACATCCGCGATCACGCGCCCTTGCGGATCAGCACGTGGAAGACGTCGCCGTCCTTGGTGATGCCCAGAAGCTCGTTGCCGGTGCGCTTGGTCCAGGCATTCATGTCCGGCTCGACGCCCGGGTCGGTGGCCAGCAGCTCGAGCACGTCGCCGGCACCGAGAGTCTTCATCGCCTGTGAGGTCTTGATGACCGGCAGCGGGCAGTTCAGCCCGATGCAGTCAAGAACCTGCGTTGGATCCGTGGACATTGGTGCTCCCGTCTCGAGGCTGTGTCTGTGACGCGGGTCACTCATCACTTGGTATGCGCAGGTTCTTATACAGTGATGTCAGTGTCAAGAGGGAAGGCTCAACTAACCATGACCGTGTCGAACGCCCGGTGCGACCGCTGCGGCCTGCCCGTGACCGGGGTGGTCGAGCCGGAAACCCTCGATCTACCTGCGGAAACGTCCCAACCGCGAGACCGCCGCGGGGTCCGGTTCAGCTACCACCCGGGGGAGATCTCGCTGCGCGACGACTCCGGAATTCTTTGCGCGTCGTGCTGGCGCGCGTGGACTGCTCCGCTCGGTGATCCCGTGACCTTCGCCTGCGCCATCTGCGGCGCCACCCTGGCCCGCGAGGAGAGCCTGTTCGTTCGACCGGTGGGCGCGAAGACCGCCTGGCAGCTGTGCGCCCCCCACGCGGCGGACCTGCTCAACCAGCTCGAGACCGTGGACCCCAAGCTCGACCCGGAGACCTTTCACCTCCCCCTGCGCCCCCCGAACGGTCTGGAGATGGCCGACGGCGACTAGGGGCGTACCACCCGGGCGCTCGTGACGTAGGGCTCTGGAGGGTGCGGCGGGCCCGCCGCCACTCTCAAGACACGGGCCGGGCCCGGCGTCGCCCGGCTCCGCGAAGGAGCACCCGTGGGATCGAGCCCCGCCGCCACGCGGACCCGTCGTGCCGCGGGGGCGCGCGCCTTGCACGGTGCCTGGCACACGATGCCCCGCGTCCTGCTGCTGCTCGTCGGCATTGCGGTCCTGGCCGTGGGTCTCGGGCTCGGACCGCGTCACGCGCTGGTGGACGGCACCACCGTGACCAGCGTCTTGGGCTTCGCCCTGGTCGCTGCCGGATGCCTCGCCGTCGCGATGGCTGTACGGGCGATCCTGCGTCCGCTCCGCCGCCGCTGGTGGCTCGCTGTGATTCCCGCGGTGGTCGTGGTCGCCTACGTCGGGCTGTGGTCGATCGGCATCGCCGTTGCCGCCAGCTACCCGCCTCACCCCGCCCTCGACGGGCGGACACCGCACGACCTCGGCCTGGCGTACCGGGACGTGACGTTCCCCGCGGCCGACGGCGTGCGGCTGTCCGGCTGGTACCTCCCCACCACCAACGGGGCTGCCGTCGCGCTGCTGCACGGCTCGGGATCGACGCGCACCTCGGCTCTCGACCAGGCAGCCGTGCTGGCGAGCGCCGGCTACGGCGTCCTGCTCTTCGACGCCCGTGGCCATGGAACCAGCGAGGGAACGGGCATGGACTTCGGCTGGTACGGCGAGGCCGACACCGTCGGTGCGGTGTCGTTCCTGTCGGCCCAGCCCGGAGTCACTCCCGGCCGGATCGGCCTCGTCGGGCTCTCGATGGGGGGTGAGGAGGCGATCGGTGCCGCCGGTGTGGACGACCGCGTCGGGGCGGTCGTGGCCGAGGGTGCCACCACCAGGGTCAGCGGCGACAAGAACTACCTCGCGCGCTACGGCGTCCGTGGGCAGATCCAGCGCGGGATCGACTGGCTCACCTACTCCCTGGTCGACCTGCTGTCGCCCGCTCCGAGACCCGCCACCTTGCACGACTCGGTGATCGGCGCCACCTCGACCGGCCGGACGACCGCCTTCTTGTTGATCGCCGGCGAGCGAGTCCCCGACGAGGGCATCGTGGCGGAGAGCCTCGCTGCCGTCGCGCCGGACGCCGTCACGGTGTGGATCGTGCCCGGAGCGGGACACACCCAGGGGCTCGCCACCGCCCCCGGACCGTGGAGGGACCGCGTGATCGCCTTCCTCGAGTCCGCGCTCCTGAGCCGGACCTGACCGATGTCAGGCGGTCCGCCGGCCGCCCAGCCAGGTGCCGAGGACGCGGACCGACGGCAGCTCGAGGGGGGCGACCCGGCGCGGGTCCTGGTCGAGAAGCACCAGGTCAGCGCTGTTCCCCACGGCGATCCTCCCCCACTCGCCCTCCGCGAACGCCTGGTACGCGACGCCGCCGGTGTACGCGCCGACAGCCTCCTCGATCCCGATGATCTCCTCGGGCAGCCAGGGCTCGTCGGTCGCGCTCACGTCGGGGGCGTCCACGCGCAGGTGCGACACGGCCACGGCCAGACCCTCACGAGGATCGGCCGAGCTGACCGGCCAGTCGGAGCCGAACGAGATCGGCCCCCGACGGCCCAGCGTGGCGATGGGGTACTGGAACCTGCTGCGCTCCGGGCCGAGCCGCGGCTCGGTGAGATCGGTCATCGTGCCGTTGCCCTGGGCCCACAGCGGCTCGAAGTTCGCGATCACGCCCAGCTCCGCGAATCTCGGCAGATCGGCAGGATCGACCAGCTGGGCGTGCGCGATCACCGCCCGTCGGTCCCGCGGCCGGTTGCGTCGTGTCGCTTCCTCGACCGCGTCGAGCCCGGCCCGGACGGCCGCGTCGCCGATGGCGTGGATGTGCGCCTGGAACCCCAGCGCGTCGATGGCCGTGACCGCCTCGGCCAGCTCCGCCCAGTCCCAGTTGGGCATTCCGTGGCTGTGGGGGCAGTCGACGTACGGCTGCAGCAACGCGCCTGTGCCCCCCTCGATGATCCCGTCGGCAAACAGCTTGATCGAGCGTGCCGTGACCTGTCCGCGTCCCCGGGCCTCCATCCGGGCGCGGGTCGTCCAGCATCCAGTCCAGGTCCGAGCGCCAGGTCTTGGGCGCCGCGAGCATGGCCAGGTTCGCCCGGACGGCCAGATCCCCGGTCTCGACGGCAGCCAGCCAGGCGTCGACGTGGTCGCCCTCCACCCAGGCGTCCTGGACCCACGTGATGCCCAGACCAGCGAGGTGGCGGGCGGCAGCGAGGAGGGCGTCCCGCTTGATCGCCGGCGAGTCCACGGGCGCGAGCGCCTCGATGCGGCGCCAGGCACCCCACTCCCGCAGCGTGCCCATCGGACTGCCGTCGGGGCGACGCACGATCTCGCCGTCGTCCGGGTCGGGGGTGTCGGCCGTGATCCCGGCCAGCTCCAGCGCCCGCGTGTTGACCCAGGCGGTGTGGTAGTCGCTGGCCTGCAGCCACACGGGCCGGTCGGGCACCACCGAGTCCAGCCACCTCGCGTCGAAGTTGCCGCCCGGGGCGAGCTCCGGCGTGTAGCCCAGTCCCCGCACCCAGGGCGCGTCGGGATGGGCGGCGGCCCAGCGGGCGACGTTCTCGAGGACTTCCTCGACCGACGCCTTCTCGTTGACGTCGGCGTACCGCGCCGCCAGGCCCCCCTGCATCGGATGGGCGTGCCCGTCACCGAACGACGGGAGCAGTGCCCCGCCCGCCAGGTCGACGACCTCGGCCGCGGAGGAGGCGAGCGCCTCCGCCTCCGGGCCGATCGCAACGATCCGGCTGTCGCGGACGGCAACGGCACGCTCCGGGTCGGTGAACCCCCAGACGGTCCCGTTGCGGAACACCAGGTCAGCGGCACGTTCGCCCTCGGACATCGATCCTCCTGGTTCGGGATACACCCCTGTGGCGAGCCCGGACGACTGGACATTACCGGGACCTCCGGACCTCGACGCGGGTCTCCCCCGCACACCAGGCTGGGCGCCATGGATGCTCCCTTCCGCACGATCATCGAGCCGTTCCGGATCCACTCCGTCGAGCCGCTCCGGCTGACCACCCCCGAGCAACGCCGGCAGAAGATCGCCGAGGCGTCGTACAACCTGTTCCAGCTGCACGCCGACGACGTGCTCATCGACCTGCTGACCGACTCGGGCACCGGCGCGATGAGCCGCGACCAGTGGGCCGCGATCCAGCACGGCGACGAGTCGTACGCCGGCTCCCCGTCGTTCTTCGTCTTCCGCGACGCGGTGCGCGAGCTGTTCCCCTTCGAGCACGTGATCCCCGTCCACCAGGGCCGGGCCGCCGAGCGGATCATCTTCTCGGTGCTGGGCGGGCCCGGGAAGGTGATCCCGAACAACACCCACTTCGACACCACCCGGGCCAACGTCGAGGCCACCGGCGCCGAGGCGCTGGACCTGGTGATCGCCGAGGGCAAGGACCCGCGCGCCGAGCACCCGTTCAAGGGGAACATGGACATCGCCGCGCTGGAGAAGCTGCTGGTCGAGCGGGGCGACGACGTCCCCTGCGTCTTCGTGACGATCACCAACAACAGCGGCGGCGGCCAGCCGGTGTCGCTGGCCAACCTGCGCGAGGTCCGCGCCCTGTGCGACCGGTACGACAAGCCGTTCTTCCTCGACGCCTGCCGCTTCGCCGAGAACGCCTGGTTCATCCGCGAGCGCGAGGAGGGGCAGGGCGACCGCGAGGTCACCGACATCGTGCGCGAGGTGGCCGGGCTGGCCGACGGCATGACGATGAGCGCGAAGAAGGACCCGATGGGCAACATCGGCGGCTGGCTCGCGCTCAACGACGACGACCTGGCCCAGCAGTGCCGCAACCTGCTCATCCTGACCGAGGGCTTCCCGACGTACGGCGGGCTGGCCGGACGCGACCTGGAGGCGCTCGCCCAGGGGCTGCGCGAGGTCGTCTCCCACGACTACCTGCGCTACCGGATCCAGTCCACGGCCTACCTGGGCGAGGGCATGGCCAAGCTGGGCATCCCGATGCTCCAGCCGTTCGGCGGCCACGCGGTCTACATCGACGCGCGCGCCCTGCTCCCCCACGTCGACCCGCTGGAGTACCCGGGCCAGGCGGTCTCGGTCGCGCTCTACGAGCTCGGCGGGATCCGCACGGTCGAGATCGGCACGGTGATGTTCGGCCGCCACCCGGACGGCTCGGAGCACCCGGCCGCCCTCGATCTGGTGCGTCTGGCGGTCCCGCGGCGCACCTACACCCAGAGCCACATCGACTACGTGATCGAGGTGTCGGAGCGGCTGCAGGAGATCGCGCCGACGCTGCGCGGGTACCGGATCGTCGAGGAGCCTCCGGCCCTGCGCCACTTCACCGCGCGCTTCGAGCCGCTGTAGGCCCCGAGGGCCGCGGCCGACGGCCCGCCGGGTCACGACCTAGGTCCCGGCGAAGCCGACCTTGGCGGGTGGCAGGCACTGGCCGGCTCCGAAAGTCTGATCCCAGGGGATCTGCTCCTTCGGAGGCGATGTTCCATGTCCACAGAGTCCACTGCGCCCACTGGCTCTCCTGCATCCGCTGCGCACTACCCGGTCCATCTGGACGCCCATCTCGACGAGCACGTGAGCCGCGGGCTCTGGCTGGTCAAGTGGCTGCTCGCCTTGCCTCACTTCGTGGTCCTGGCATTCCTCTGGATGGCCACGGCCGTGCTCACGGTGGTCGCGTTCTTCGCGATCCTGTTCACCGGTCGCTACCCGCGGTCGATCTTCGACTTCAACGTCGGGGTGATGCGCTGGAGCTGGCGGGTGGCCTACTACTCCTACGGCGCGCTGGGGACCGACCGCTACCCGCCGTTCACCCTCGACGAGGTCGACGACTACCCGACCCACCTGCACATCGACTATCCCGAGCGCCTCTCGCGCGGCCTCGTGCTGGTGAAGTGGTGGCTGCTGGCCATCCCGCACTACATCGTGGTCGCGCTGTTCGTCGGGCAGACGCTGTGGTGGCGCGAGTCCGGTGCCGGGATCGCCGACTTCCGGGTCAGCATCCCGGGCCTGATCGGGGTGCTGGTGTTCGTCGCGGCGATCGTGCTGCTCTTCACCGGCCGTTACCCGCGGTCGATCTTCGACTTCGTGATCGGAATGAACCGCTGGGCGCTGCGCGTCTACGCCTACGCCGGGCTGATGACCGACAAGTACCCACCGTTCCGGCTCGACAACGGCGGTGAGGACCCGGACGCGGGGACCGCAGCCGACCTGGCACCGCACCGACACGGGGACCACCCGGCCCGGCCGGGAGCGACCGACTGGACGGCCGGGCGGATCGTCAGCGCGGTCCTGGCGCCGCCATCCTGCTGATGACGTCGCTTGCCCTGACCGTCGGCGGCGGCGCGGTGGCGGTCGCCGACAAGGGGCTGCGCGGGAGCGACGGATTCCTGATGTCCCGGGACCAGAGCTTCGTGAGCGCCTCCTACGCGATCGCGTCCCGGAGACGTGGAGCTGCAGACCTCGTCGCAGGCCGAGTGGGTGCCTCGCCGCTTCCTCGGCGACGTGCAGATCCGTGCCACGGCGCCGACAGGAAGCACGATCTTCATCGGCATCGCACGGACGGTAGACGTCGACGCCTACCTGAACGGGGTGTCCCACGCAACGGTCACCCAGATCGTCGCGGGCCGGGACCCGGTGTACTCGGAGGTGCTGGGCGGAGCTCCGGCACAGCCCCCCGGGAGACCTGTCCATCTGGGACGCGCAGGCCTCGGGGCCCGGCACGGTCGCATTGCACTGGACGCCGCAGTCCGGTGACTGGACGCTGGTCGTGATGAACGCCGACGGAAGCGCCGGAGTCTCGGCCACCGTGGCGGCCGGAGCCGAGCTGCCGATCCTGACCGGGGTGTGGATCGCCCTCTTCGTGCTGGCCGGCATCGCGCTCGTGGCCGGCGGCATCCTGCTCGCGTTCACCCTCATGGCAAGGTCACGCAGGACGGCCTGAGGGACTCGCGTCGCTGACCGGCGGCCGGGCGGCTCTCGGCGTCGGGCGCTGCCGCTCCACCCGGATCGGTCCACGTGCGGACGCCTGTCATTCGCCTCGCATTTCGCTGTGAGTCTCGTGAGCGTGGCCTTCTCGGCTTGCGCTGCTCAGCCAGACGTCTAGAGTCGGAAGGGCCGGGACTCTTCCCGGCGTGGTGGTTCCATCACGAGCCACGGACGGACGATCCAGAGGCGGTGCCTCTCATGTCCAGCACTCTCACGTACCCACCCGCACCGATCACGACCGAGCCGGCGCCCATCAGGCGAGCCTCCCGCGACGAGCGGGCTCGCGCGCTGTGGAGTGCCGCAGCCGGCGCCGAGGGACAGCGCCGGGAGGAGATCCTCGACCGGCTCATCGAGCTCTACCTGCCGATCGCCCGCTCGCTCGCGCGTCGCTACCGCGCGCGCGGCATCAACGCCGAGGATCTCGAGCAGGTGGCCGCGCTCGGGCTGGTCAAGGCGGTGCGGGGCTTCGACCCGGACCGTGGTCACGCCTTCCTGTCGTACGCCACCCCCACGATCACGGGGGAGCTGCGCCGCCATTTCCGGGACAGCGGCTGGGCGGTGCGCCCGCCGCGCCGTCTCCAAGAGCTCCGGGCCGCCATCACCGATGCCCGTGAGGCGCTCTTCCAGCTGCTGCGTCGCGATCCCACACCCCGGGAGCTGGCGAAGCACCTGGACCGACCCCCTTCGGAGATCCGGGAGGCCCTCGCCACCGACGGGGCCTTCTCTCCCACGTCCATCGACGCAGGGGTGCGTCTGGAGGAGGACACCGCGCCCCTGGCGGAGACGCTGGGCGCCGAGGACCCCGGATTCGAGCGGATCGAGCAGCGGCTCCTCCTGCGCCGCGCCCTGCGCCGGTTGTCCCCCCGGGATCGCCGGATCGTGTCGTTGCGCTTCGTGCACCGCATGACCCAGCGGGAGATCGGGGAGCAGCTGGGTGTGACGCAGATGCAGGTGTCCCGTCTCCTCGCCCGGATTCTTCGCGACCTGCGATCGGAGCTCACCCGGCCGGCGAACGCCTGACGTCGAGGCCAGGGGTCCGCACTGCCCGATCACGTGCTTGACTGCTGGGGTGAAACGCCCGGGCAGGCTCGCACGATGAGGGAATCGGCCGAGGAGTTCGCCGAGATGGCTCTGACGCTGCACGGCGAGCCGTCGATCGACGAGACCGTCGAGAGGGTGCTCGAGTACGCCCTGCGCGCCGTTGGCTGCGACTGCGCCGGCGTGATCTTCGTCCATGGAGGCGGCCGCGTGGAAACCGCGGCCGCTACGCACGAGGTGGTCGCCGCGCTCGACCAGCTGCAGGTCGACTGCGGAGAGGGCCCGGACCTCGACGCCGTCTCCGACCGGTACAGCGTGGTCGTGTCCGACACCCGGAGGGAGACGCGGTGGCCCACCTGGGCCCGGCGCGCCGCCGATCTCGGGATCCGGAGCATGCTCAGCACCAGGCTCTACACCAGCGAGGCCACCATCGGGGCGCTCAACCTCTACGCGGAGAGCGCGGACGCCTTCGACGTCGACGACCGGGCCGTCGCCCACGTCCTCGCCCGGCACGCAGCCGTTGCCCTGGCCTCGGCCCGCGAGAGCCGCGACCTCTGGCGCGCCATCGACGCGCGCAAGCTGATCGGTCAGGCCCAGGGCATCCTCATGGAGCGCTACGACCTCGACGCGGACCGGGCGTTCGCGGTGCTGGTCCGCTATTCCCAGCACCACAACGTGAAGCTGCGCGAGGTCGCGCAGCGGCTCGTCGACACTCGACGCCTCCCGACGTCGACCGGCGAGGCGCCGGAGCCGGGCGCGGCGGGCGACCCCGCCTGATCAGTCACCTGACCCGGTACGGCGCGGCGTTCGCCTCCTTCAGCGACAGCCCGTGACCGGGAGCGTCCGACGGCGACAGCCCTCCCCCCGTCGGCACCGGGAACCCGTCGAAGAGCCTCGACTCGATCCGCACATGGTCGACGAACCACTCCATGTGCCGCAGCCGTGGGGTGGCCGCGCACGGGGCGAGAGCCAGCGAGGGTGCGCAGTGCGCCGACACCGGCAGATGGTGCGCCTCGGCGACAGCGACGGCTTTCTGCCAACCGGTGACACCTCCGCAACGGGACACATCCACCTGGAGGCAGTCAACCGCCCCCGCGGCGCACATCCGCTCGACGTACCACGGGTCGAAGGCGTACTCGCCGGCGGTCACGTCGGGCTCGACCCGCTCGCGGACGTGGCGGAGGCCGTCGAGGTCGTCCGAGGTGACGGGCTCCTCGAACCAGGAGACCCGCGCGTCATCGACCGACCGGATGAGCCGCACGGCCTCCCCGGCCCCGTAGGCGCCGTTGGCGTCCACGAAGAGCGCGACGTCGTCGCCCACGACCGACCTGGCGAACCGGATCCTGTCCCGGTCGCGCTGCTGCGACCGGCCGGCGTCCTCGCCGATCTTGATCTTCACGCGGGGGATCCCGTCGGCGAGCCAGCCCTCGAGCTCGCCGGCCAGCCGTTGGTCGTCGTACGTCGTGAAGCCACCACTGCCGTAAACGGGGACCTGGGTTTCTCCCGCCCCGAGGAGCACGTGCAGCGGGAGCTCCAGGAGTCGGGCCTTCAGGTCCCACAGGGCGGTGTCGACCGCACTGATCGCCAGGGAGGCGATCCCGGGACGACCGGCGTTGCGCACCGAGCCCACCATGGCGTCCCACGTCTCCTGCGTGCGCAGAGGGTCGCGCCCCAGCACGGTCGGCGCCAGGAGACCGTCGACCGCGGTCGCGCAGGCCTCCGGCCCGTAGGTGTACCCGAGCCCGCTCACGCCCCCTGCCCGCACGTGCACCACCACCACCGTGGTGCTGTTCCACCAGAAGGTGCCGTCCGCCTCGGCCGTGGGCGCGGGAACGGCGAAGACTGCGCTGTCGACCTGGTCGACGGTCAACGACCTCACTGCGGAAGCAGCTCCCGAGCCTTGGTCTTCACGCCCTGCTTGAAGACCTGCCAGGCATCCTCGTCCCCCTTGATGAGCGCCTCGGCCGTGTCCTTCATCTGCTCGAAGGTCGCGTGGGGCGGGATGGGCGGGACGTTCGGGTCGCAGTGAATGTCCAGCACCGTCGGCCGGTCGGCGGCAAGAGCCTGGTCCCAGGCGGGGCCGACCTGCTCCGCGCTGGTGACCGTGACCGACCTCAGCCCGATCGACTCGGCGAAGTCCGCGTAGGAGACATCGGGCAGGTTCTGCGACTCGGTCAGCTTGGGTGTGCCCCCCATGGCGCGCAGTTCCCAGGTGACCTGGTTGAGGTCGTTGTTGTGCAGCACCGCGACCACGAGGCGTGGGTCGTCCCATCGCTCCCAGTGCCGGCGGATCGAGATGAGCTCGGCCAGTCCGTTCATCTGCATCGAGCCGTCCCCGGCGAAGATGACAGCCGGGCGGTCGGGGTGGGCGAACTTCGCGCCGATGCCGTAGGGCACGCCGGGCCCCATCGACGCCAGGTTCCCCGACAGCGACCCGCGCATGTCGCCACGGAAGCGGAGCTGCCGGGCGTACCAGTTCGCGGAGGAGCCGCTGTCCGCGACGACCATGCTGTCGTCGGGCAGCCGGAGGGAGGCCTCGCTGAAGATCCGCATGGGGTTGACCGGCTCGCCGTCGACCTCGGCCTCCGCCGACATGGAGTCCCACCAGTCGGCGACGTTCTGCTCGATCTGGGAGCGCCAGGACGAGTCACTCTTGCGCTTGATCATCGGAATCAATGCGCGCAGCGTGGCTGCCGCATCCCCGACCAGATTGACCTCATAGGGGTACCTCATGCCGATCATGGTCGGGTCCAGGTCTACCTGGACTCCGCGAGCCTGCTCCAGCGGTGGCATGAACTGCGTGTAGGGGAAGCTCGAGCCGACGGTGAGCAGGGTGTCGCAGTCCCGCATCATCTCGTAGCTGGGCCGCGTCCCCAGAAGGCCGATCGACCCGGTGACAAAGGGCAGCTCGTCGGACAGCACGTCCTTGCCCAGCAGGGCCTTGGCGACCCCGGCACCGAGCAGGTCTGCGATCTCCTCCAGCTCGGCCCGAGCACTCCGCGCCCCCTGACCGGCCAGCACAGCGACTCGCTCACCGGCGTTCAGCACCTCGGCGGCGCGCTGCAGAGCATCCTCGTCGGGAACGGCGGTCGGTGCCGAGGCGCCGAGGCTGGAGGGCACCATCTTGAACTCGTGCCCGGGCGGCTCGTACTCGAGCTCCTGGACGTCGCTGGGGATGATGATCGCGGTCGGCGTGCGCCGTGACAGGGCGATCCGGATCGCCCGGTCGAGCACGTTGGGCAGCTGCTCGGGCACGGTCACCATCTGGACGTACTGACCGGCAACGTCCTTGAACAGGCTGAGCAGGTCCACTTCCTGCTGGTAGCTGCCGCCCATCGCGCTTCGGGCGGTCTGGCCGACGATGGCCACCACCGGCACGTGGTCGAGCTTGGCGTCATAGAGGCCGTTCAGCAGGTGGATCGCGCCAGGACCGGAGGTGGCCATGCACACGCCCAGACGGCCGCTGAACTTGGCGTAGCCGACCGCCTCGAAGGCACTCATCTCCTCGTGGCGGGACTGAATGAACGACGGGTCGTCGTCAGCACGCCCGAACGCGCCCAGGATCCCGTTGATCCCGTCTCCCGGATAGGCGAAGACGTGGCTGACGTCCCAGTCGCGGAGTCGTTCCAGCAGATAGTCGGCAACCGTGGTGGTCATGGTCAGTGCTCCTTCCGTCGTGCGTGGTCGGTGGCAGGGTCGAGAAGCTGGGCCAGGTGACGTGGTTGGTGGGGCCCGTCATGGAGCTCCCGGATCTGGGTGCGGCAGGAGAAGCCGTCCGCCAGCACGGCGGTCTCGGGCTCCTCGGCACGCAGCCGCGGCAGCAGCTCCTGCTCGGCGCAGGCGACGCTGACGTCCAGGTGCCCCGCGGTGAAGCCGAAGTTGCCGGCCAGACCACAGCAGCCGGAGGCCAGCTTGTCGGTCTCCACACCGACCCGCTCCAGCAACTCCCGGTCGGCATCCCAGCCGAGGACGGCGTGTTGATGACAGTGCACCTGCGCAACGGCGCGAGGCGACGCGCCGTCGTCCTGGCGGCGTGGCTCCCAGCCGGGGGTGTGCTCGGTGAGCAGCTCGGCGAAGGTCACCGTGTGGTCCCGCAACCGGGCCACGTCGGGGTCGTGCGGGCGCAGCTCGGAGGCATCCGACCGGAACACCGTGGTGCACGAGGGTTCCAGGCCCACGACCAGCCCACCGGCCCGCACGTGCTGGGAGAGCCGCGACACCGTGCGCCTGAGCACTCTCTCGGCGATGCCCAGCTGTCCCGTGGAGATCCAGGTCAGGCCGCAGCACAACGGCTCCGTGGGGAGGTCGACGGTCCATCCGGCGTCCTCCAGCACACGGATCGCCGCTTGCCCCACTTCGGGGTCGAAGTGGTTGGTGAAGGTGTCGGGCCACAGCAGCACAGTGCCCCGATGGCCCTCGTGGGGTCGCCGGTGGGACCACCACTGCTGCAGGGTGCGGGGCGCGAACGGCGGAATGCTCCGGGGCTCCAGTCCCGCGGCGCGCGTGGCAAGACGGTGGAGAGCCGGTCTACGGGCCGCGGCGTTCACCACCCGTGACAGCCGCCCTCGGGTGACGGCCTGCGCGGCGAGCGGCAGCCACCCCAGTGCGTAGTCGGCTCGTGGCCGGATCCGGCCGCGGTAGTGCTGGGCGAGGAACTCGGCCTTGTAGGTGGCCATGTCGACCCCCGCCGGGCAGTCGCTCTTGCATCCCTTGCACCCCAGGCACAGGTCGAGGGCGTCACGCACCTCGGGTGACCGCCAGCCCTTGTCGACCGGGCTGTCCCCGTTCCCGTCGAGCATCTCGAACAGGAGCCGTGCTCGGCCCCGGGTGGCGTGCTGCTCGTTCCGGGTGACCTGGTACGACGGGCACATCACCGACCCGTCGGAATGGTCGCTTCGCCGGCACTTGCCGACACCCACGCATCGGCTCACGGCCCGGGTGAAGGAGCCGTCGTCGTCGGGGAACGCGAAGTGCAACCGGGTGTCTCCGGCCGGCGCCCAGTCGCGCCCGAACCGCAGGTCGGCGTCGAGCGGACGCGGGTCGACGACCTTGCCCGGGTTCATCAGGTTGCGCGGGTCGAACGCGTGCTTGACCTCCTCCATGGCGGCGACCAGCTCGTCGCCGAACATCACCGGCAGAAGCTCTCCGCGCGCCTGGCCGTCTCCGTGCTCCCCGGACAAGGAGCCACCGTAGGACGCGACCAGTCGCGCCGCCTGCTCCAGGAACCGGCGGTACTGTGCGACACCCTCGGCCCGGGTCAGGTCGAAGGGAATGCGCGTGTGCACGCAGCCTTGCCCGAAGTGCCCGTACAGGCTGGGCCCGGCGTCGGTGGCGAACCCGAACTCCTCGAAGAGGTCGCGCAGATCGCGCAGGTAGTCACCGAGCCGCTCGGGTGCGACGGCCGAGTCCTCCCACCCCGGCCAGGTGTCGCGATGCCGCGGGACACGCGCCGTCGCCGCCAGCCCCGCCTCACGCACGGACCACAGCTCTGCCTCGCGGTCCGGGTCGTCGACGAAGGCGGCGCTGGGTCCACCCTCGGCGCCCTCCAACTCGTCCAGGAGCCCACGCGCCCGCGCGTTCGCCTCGTCGGTGTCCTCACCACCGAACTGGACGAGCAGGAAGCCGGCCCCGGAGGGGAGGCGGTGGAGCGCGTCTGCGTTCATGTTCTTGAGCTGTTCGTCATGGATGAGGTGCCGGTCGACGCCCTCCAGCGCGATCGGCTCGTGGGAAAGCACTGCGGGCACGGCGTCCGCCGCCTCCGCGATGTCCGGGTAGCCCAGCACCACCATGGATCTCGCGGGAACCACGGGCACCAGCGCAAGCTCGGCGCGCAGGACCACCGCCAGGGTGCCCTCACTGCCGACGAGAAGCCGCGCGAGATCGAAGCCGCCCTCCGGCAGGAGCGCGTCCAGGTTGTAGCCGGACACGCGGCGGGGGATGTCCGGGTAGCCGTCGCGGATGCGGTCGGCCTGCTCATCGCGGATCCGCCGCAGCGTCCGGTAGATGGTCGCCCTGCGGTCGGCGTGGCGCTCGATGGCCCGGTACTGCTCGTCGGAGGTGGGACCGCACCAGAAGCGGGCGCCATCGGGAAGGAGCGCCTCGAGAGCCACGATGTTCTCCGAGACCTTGCCGGTGCGCTGGGCGGTCGCGCCGCAGGAGTTGTTGCCCACCATTCCGCCGATGGTGCAGTTGGGATGCGTGGCCGGCTCGGGACCGAACCGGAGCCCGTGGGCAGCGAGCTGACCGTTGAGGTCGTCGAGCACGATCCCGGGCTCGACGATGCAGGTGCGGCTCTCAGGGTCGACGGAGACCAGCCGGTTGCAGTACTTGCTGAAGTCGATGACGACTGCCTGGTTGGTGGCCTGGCCGGCGAGGCTCGTCCCCCCGCCCCGCGAGACGATCGGGACTCCCGCCTCCGCGCAGGCGTGCACGGCCGCAGCGGCGGCCTCGATCGTCCTCGGCACAACCACGCCGTACGGCACCTGACGGTAGTTGGAGGCGTCGGTCGCATACATCGCGCGGGCGCCGGAGCCGAAGTCGACATCGCCGTCGACGCGCTCCCGCAGGGCTTGCTCGAGACCGCCCAGGTCGGGCACGTCGTCCGACGACGAGAGCCCGTCACTCGGTGTGCGGGTCGGGGGAGCGATGGTCACGCCGACACCACGCCCTCCGGGGCGGGACATGTCCCGCAGGACTCGTGGGTCCGGCGGACGGGTGGGCGTCGACGTCGTGCCATCGTGAACCTCCTGGTCGGGCTGGGCGGCCGGGAAGGACATCGGCGGTGTGCCGCCGGCCATGGGGTCGCCGTACCCGCTCGGCAACGGTCCGAAACCCGACCGGTCGGCGTCGGGGGCGATCGAGCTGATCCAGGGGCGACCCGGGCTCCCGGCCCCACGGGCCATGCCGGCTCAGGATCGACGCAGCGCCTCCTGCAGCTCGGCCTTGGTCATCGTCGAGCGCCCCTCGACACCCTTCCGTCGCGCCTCGGCGTAGAGCTGGTCCTTCGTGCGACCGCCCTCGCCCTGGTGGGACCGCAGACCGCCGCGCCGACCTGAGGAGATGTCGTCGGTCGACGCCGGGGAGGACTCGTCGGACTCACCGGCGCGAGCGCGCTCCTTGTTGACGGTGCGCGCGGCGACTTCCTCGGCCTCCTCCTCGGCTCGACCCCGCTCCTCCAGACCCTCCTTGATGTGCTCGTACTGACGCTCCCGCTTGGCGTTCCAGGCTCTCTGGGGCATGACGGCTCCTCTCGTCGCCGGACGCTGATCACAGCCTCCGGTACCCGCACCGCAGGAGGGCCATGCCGTGGGCGGGCAGCGACGCATCGGGGTTTTCTCCGGCGCTCGGCGGGTACTGCAAAGGCCTGCCACGAGCTCGAAGCGCGAAGAAGGAGTCCCCCATGACCAACCTGGCCGTGATCTACTACTCCTCCACCGGCACCACCGACGCCATGGCACGACGCTGCGCCGCCACGGCCGAGAAGCACGGCGCGGAGGTCCGCCTGCGCCAGGTAGAAGAGACGGCGCCCGACGAGGCCGTCTCGGCGAACGAGCGGTGGCAGGCACACGTGGCCGAGACCACCGACGAGCCGAGAGCCGACGCCAAGGACCTGACGTGGGCCGACGCGGTGCTGATCGGGTCCCCCACCCGGTACGGGAACGTCGCCAGCCAGCTCAAGAGCTACTTGGACTCGTTGGGCCCGGAGTGGGCTGCGGGGAAGCTCCAGGACAAGGTGTACGCGGGGTTCACGTCGAGCATGACCGCCCACGGCGGGCAGGAGACGACGCTCCTGGCCCTGTACAACACGATCTACCACTTCGGCGGGATCTTGGTGCCGCCCGGATACACGGACCCCGTCAAGTTCGCCGAGGGGAACCCGTACGGCGTCTCCCATGTCACCGGGGGCGCCAACGACGCGCCTCCGGGGGACGACGTGCTGATGGCTCTGGACCACCTGACCGAGCGCGTTCTGACCGTCAGCCGCGCGCTCGAGACCGACCGGTTGTCCGGCTCGCGGCTCGCTGCGGACAGCCGGACCCGTCCCTGAGGAAGGAGCGAGCATGACCTCACCTCACGCGAGCCAGCCCCCGATCCCGGGGCCCCCCGATCCGCACCCCGTGCCCACTCCGCCTCCCCCTCCACCGGAGCCTCCCCGTCCCACCCCGGGGCCGACCCCGACGCCGGAGCCGGTCATGGAGCTCGCCGGCACGGCCGGGCGCGCCGGGTACTGTGCCGCGGCAGACGAGCGGCCCGGCTTCGCGTCGCTGCCCGAGGAGGATCACTGAATGGATGCGCTCGGCCACACGACCTGGGTGATCCCCGAGGGCTATCTCCCGCCCGACGACGGGACCGCCGACCGGTCCTTACGGAGCCACGAGACGGTCTGCCTGCTCAATACCTCCGACCAGGACGCCCGCGTCACGATCCTGCTCTACTTCGCCGACCGTGACCCCGTGGGGCCGTACGAGGTCGTCGTCCCCGCCCGGCGCACTGTGCATCAGAGGTTCAACGAGCTCGTCGACCCCGAGCCGGTCCCGCAGGACACGGACTACGCGTCGGTGATCGTCAGCGACGTGCCGATCGTGGCACAGCACACCCGCCTGGACACGCGTCAGGAGGCTCTGGGACTGCTGAGCACGATGGCCTGGCCCGTGTCCTAGACGGGCACGCAACGGGGCGGTGTATCAGGAGCGGCGGCGCCGCACCACGAGTGCGGCCAGGATCCCGCCGAGGATCAGCGCGCCCAACACGATCAGCAGCGACTTCCTGCCGGCTCGCGAGTCCAGCTCGTCCATGAGGGCACCGACGGCGTCGCCGACCCCATCGGTGAGCTCATCGAGCTCCTCCATGAGCTTGTCCCTCTCCTCCATGAGCCTGGCCTTGTCGATCAGGTCTCGGTCCGCGTTCATCAGTGACCTCCTTCAGCCGAGGTCCATCTCGGAGCTCCCCTGGCGGCCCGACGATGTCCTCGTGCAGAGCACGTACCCGGGGCGTGGGGCACGCAAACACTCGGATCAAGACTCACCGAACCATCTCCTCGCGGCGTTTGAAGGATCGCTGCGCGGGTACCGGCGTCCACCGCGACCGCTACGGCCCGCACGGCGGTCCGAGGAAAGGACATTCGACGTGGCATTCGTCCTGTGGCTCATCGCGGTGGTGCTGGTGGTTGCCGGCATCGTCGCCATCATCCGAGGTCGGCTCCTCTACGGAGGCCTGCTGATCCTCGTCGGGCTGCTGATCGGCCCGGGCGGAGTCTCCGTCTTCGCCTAGCCGTCTTCGGTCATGCGCACCCCGCGCTCGAGCCTGGAGTAGCCGGCCTCCATCCCGCGCAGAACGCAACCCGGGCAGGATGGACGCGTGACGAACGCCGACCTCGCCTACGCTCCGCCGGTCGCCGCGGGAACCACCGCGGGTGGTCCGGCGTGATCACCGTCCTTCACCACGTGATCCCTGACACCGATCTGACCTGGCGTTTCTCCCGCTCGTCGGGACCGGGAGGGCAGCACGTCAACACCAGCGACTCCCGGGTCCAGCTGACCTTCGACCTCGCAGGGACGGCCGCCTTCCCCGACGAGGTCAAGGACCGGCTGCTCGGGAGACTCGGGGATCGGGTCGTCATCGTGGCGTCCGAGTTCAGGTCGCAGCTGCGCAACCGGCGCGCGGCCGAGGACCGTCTCGCCGAGCTGCTCGAGGAGGCGATGCGACCGCCGCCCAAGCCGCGTGTTCCCACCAAGCCATCCCGCGCTGCCCAGCAGCGCAGGATCCAGCGCAAGAAGCGGCGGGGCGAGACCAAGCGGCTGCGCGGCCGTCCCGACGGGTGAGGCGCGGGGGCGTCACACCGTGGTGACGCTGAGCAGCTCGCGGACCTCCTCGCGCGTGGGCACCCGGCCGGAGACGAGGAGCTTCTCGTCGACGACCAGACCGGGGGTGGACATCACGCCGTAGCCGGCGATGCTCGGGTAGTCGGTGACCTTCTCGACGGTCGCCTCGATGCCGAGCTCGGCGAGGGCCTCGCGCGTGACGCGCTCGAGGTTCTGGCAGTTCTTGCAACCCGGAGCCGAGGATCTTGACGATCATCGGGTCCTCCTTTCGTTCGGTGCGTTCGGTCCCGCGCTCAGGCGAGCAGGGCGTTGAACAGGTAGCCGACACCGATGATCGAGGCGCCGACGAGTGCGACGTAGATGCCGAGCAGCTGGGGCTTGAGGACCCGGCGCAGCAGGATCATCTCGGGCAGCGACAGCGCGACGACGGCCATCATGAACGCCAGCAGGGTGCCCATCGGGAGGCCCTTGTCGTAGAGGGCCTGGACCAGCGGGAGGATGCCGGCGGCGTTGGAGTACAGCGGGATGCCGATCGCGACGGCGATGAGGACTCCGAACGCGTTCCGGCACCGGCGTAGCGGGTGAAGAAGTCCTGCGGTGCCCAGCCGTGGATCGACCGCACCCAGCCCGATCCCGACCAGCAGGTAGGGCCAGATCTTGCGCAGGATGGCTGCGACCTCCTCGGCCCCGATCTGCAGCCGCTGGTTGAACGTCAGCCCGGCGGTGGAGTCGACGAGCTGGCCACCGAGACTGCGTCTCGAAGACGAACGGCTCGACGTAGCGCTCCAGGCGCGAGCCGGCCGAGGACCCAGCCCGCGACGATGGCGATCGCCAGCCCGGCTCCGATGTACGCGAGCGGTGACCTGACCACCCGAACAAGGCTCAGCAGCAGCCCGATCGCGACCTCGTTGACCAGCGGGCTGGCGATGAGGAAGCTCAGCGTCACGCCGAGGGGGACACCGGCGGCGACGAAGCCGATGAACGCCGGGACCGCGCTGCACGAGCAGAACGGGGTGACCACTCCGAGCCCGGCGGCGATCACGTTGCCCGACGCCCTCGCGGCGGCCGCCCAGCAGGGCGCGGGTGCGCTCGACGCTCATGTAGGAGCGCAGGACGGTGACCACGAAGATGATCCCCGACAGCAGCAGCGCGATCTTGACCGTGTCGTAGCAGAAGAAGTGCAGCGTGTCGGTCAGCCGGGCGGCCGGGTCCATGCCGAGGACGTCGTAGTAGCACCCAGTCCCACAGCCGCTCGTTGACCCGTAGGCGCACGGCCCAGGACGCCGCCGCGCCCGTGAGCGCGAGGCCTCGCCCGCGGGCGAGAGTCCGGAAGATGTTCGACGAGGCTCATGACCGTCTCCCGTCAGATGTCGAGCGGGAGAGCGCCACGGAGGCGGTCGTGCGCATCGTCGGCCAGGGTGTAGTCGACCCAGCGTCCCCGGCGGCTGGTTGTCACGAGCTGGGCGTCACGCAGCACCTTGAGGTGGTAGCTCAGCAGGTTCGCCGCTACGGGGACTCGTGCCTGCAGGTCGCACACGCAGGTCGTGCCGTGGTCGGAGAGCCGCCGCAGCACCGCCCACCTCACCGGGTCGGAGACGGCGGAGAGCAGGGAGGTGGTCTCAGCAGTGGGGCTGATACCCGTCTTCGCCAGCGCCTCGACCGGACTCAATTCAATGAGACTTGATTCAATGAGACTTGATTCAACCATGATTGAAGTATAACCCCGCACGGGGTGCACCTCACCCACGGGGGTGGGGGCGGGCCGACCCCGGGGGACGAGGCCCGGAGGGCGACCGGAGGAGGCCCGGGAGGGGCTCGGCTCAGAAGGGGAACTCGCGATGGTCGGCGCGAGACGTGACCCACTGGAGCTCGGTGAACTCCTCGGCCGCGTAACCGACGCCGAAGCGGCCCCAGCCGCTGTCCTTGACCCCGCCGAACGGCATCTGCGGCTCGTCGTTCACCGGCTGGTCGTTGACGTGGATGATCCCCGCGTGCAGCCGGCGGGCTACCGTCAGCCCGTCCTCGGGGTCGCGGGCCAGCACCGCTGCGGTCAGCCCGAAGGCCGATGCGTTGGCCCGTTCGACCGCCTCGTCGCGGTCCTTGACCACCTCGAGGACCACCACCGGCCCGAAGGTCTCGTCGAAGGCCAGCTCGATGTCGTCGGGGACATCGGTCAGGACGGTGGCCGGGTAGCACGGCGGCTCGGGCACTCCCCCGGCCAGGATCCGGGCTCCACGCTCGACCGCCTCCTCGACACGGCGCGCGATCATCGACAGCGCCCACTTGTTGATCACCGGGCCGATCACCGTCTTCTCGTCGGAGGGGTCGCCCATCGGCAGGGCGGCGACCTTGTCGGCGAACCGGAGCGAGAACTCCTCGGCGATCGACTCCTCCACGAAGATCCGCCGGGCACACATGCAGACCTGCCCCTGGTGCACGAAGGCGCCGTAGGCGGCGGCGTTGACGGCGTACTCCATGTCAACGCCGTCGAGCACGATCATGGGGTTCTGGCCGCCGAGCTGGAGCACCAGCCGCTTCAGGTGGCGGCCGGCGGACTCCGCGAGCTTGCGGCCGGTCACCGTCGACCCCGTGAAGTTCAGTCGCCTTACCGCAGGGCTGGCCATCAGCTCGTCGCCGATGTACGACGCCTCACCCGGGGCGTGGGTCACCACATTGAGGACGCCCGGGGGCAGGCCGGCCTCCTCGAACACCTCCGCCCAGACCGCGCCGCCGCTGCGCGGGGACTGCTCGGACGGCTTGAGCACCACCGTGTTGCCCAGTGCGAGCGGACCGGCGATCGAGCGCCCGCTGAGGATCCAGGAGGCGTTCCAGGGGGCGATCGCGCCGACGACCCCGACCGGGCGGCGGACGGCCATGGCATGGGTCCCCGGCTCGTCGGAGGGCAGGACCTGCCCGATTGCCGCATACGGGAGCGCCGCGCACTGCCGCAGCATCGAGATGGTGAAGCCGATCTGCACCTCGCCGAAGTGCCGGCCGCACCCGGTCTCGAGGGCGAGCAGGGCGATCAGCTCCTCGCGCCGGCGACCCACGATGTCCGCGGCGCGCAGGAAGATCTCCTGACGCACCCGGGGCACGGTCTCGGACCAGCCGGCGAACGCACGCTCGGCGGCCGCGATGGCCGCCCGGGTGTCCTCGACGTCGCCCGCGGCCACCGTGGCGATCACTTCGTCGGACCACGGGCTACGGGTCTCGTAGACACGCCCGTTGAAGGCGTCCACCCACGCCCCGTCGATGTACTGCCGAACCTCGCTCATCTGTCGTCTCCCTGCCCGGGAGCAGTCACGGCGACCGTGCGCCGCTCCTCCTCCGTCCGTCGTGCGATGGCGCCGCCCGGACCACTCACGGTTCCGACGCTGCAGCCCGTCGCTTGAGCGGGCGCAGCAGGTAGCCGACCGGCATCTGTGCAGGCAGCCGGTCAGCCACCAGGCTCCACAGTCCCTTGGGCAGGAACAGCGCGAAGAGAACGGCGACCACGCCGAGCCCGATAAAGAAGGCGGTCTGCAGGTGTGAGAACTGCTGCTGCATGTAGAAGTAGATGATCGCGCCGACGATCGGGCCCTCGAAGGTGCCCAGTCCGCCGATCAGCACCATGAAGATCATCAGCGCCGACCACTGCACGCCGAAGATGGCGTCGGGCTGGATGCTGAGGTACGCCGCGGCGTAGAGGGCCCCCGCTCCGCCGGCACCGAAGCCGGCGAGCACGTAGATGCCGTACTTGATCGGCATGACCCTCACACCCAGTGAGGCCGCTGCCTCCTCGTCGTCACGGATGGCCTGCAGCGCCGCTCCGCTCTTCAGCCGCAGGAGCAGGAAGAGCAGGATCAGGAGCAGCAGGAGGAACCCCAACGTCATCCAGTAGACGTAGGCCCACCGGAGGTCGGCCGCAGCGACGTTGGTGATCTCCGAGAACGAGGTGACGCCTCCGGCGCCGATGCCGGGCAACGCGCGCGCGACGATCGGGAACACGGCGGCCACCACCCAGGTGGCGACCGCGAAGTGACCGCCCTTGAGGTGCAGCACTCCGAGCCCCACCACGGCGGCGAGCACCGCAGCGGCAACCGGCGCGACGGCCATCGCCACGAACGCACCCATCCCGTGGTGGGCGAGCCAGACGGTGGCATAGGCGCCGAAGCCGAAGAACGCCTGCTGGCCCACCGAGACCATGCCTCCATAGCCGGCCAAGGCGTTCCACATCACCGCGAGGATCATGTAGATGAACAGGTAGGTCAGCTCCTGCACGGTCCCCGTGGTGAAGACGGTGGGGACCGCGAACAGCGCTAGGGCGACGACCACGGCGAGCGCAGACGTGGTCTGCGAGACCGGCGTCGAGCGAGCCACCCGGAATCGCGCCAGGGAGGGGCCCTTGGTCTCCCGCGTGCTCATGCGACGGCCTTCCGCGGAAGGAGCCCGGAGAGGTGGGAGTACGCCAGGCGGAGTCGGGGCGCCAGCAGGACGACGAAGAAGACCAGATGCCCGGTCAACAGCTGCCAGTCCAGTCCGAACCTGTGCTGAAGCAGGTACGCCCCGGTGGCCTGGGCCACTCCCAGCACCACGCCACCCCAGAGGGTCCCCCACAGGGAGCCCAGTCCCCCGATGATGACCACCTCGAACGCGAAGATCAGAGCGGAGGGGCCGATGGTGGGGTTCACCCCACTGCGGATGCCCAGGAAGAGGCCCGCCAGGCCGGCGGTGGCGATCGCGATCGCGGTGGCCCGGGCGTAGACCGAGGCGGCCGGGATCCCGACCAGGCCGGCGGTGTCGATGTCCTGCGCGGTCGCGCGCATCTCCCGGCCGAAGGCGGTCGAGCTGAGCATGTACTGGAGCCCGCCGAGGACGCCCACGGCAACCAGGAGGACGATCACGCCCATGTACGGGATGGCGAGCTGGGACGTGATGTGCCAGCTGCCCGTCGCCACGGACCCTGCGTACTGGCCGAGGTTCTTCGGGTCGGTGGAGAAGCCCTCCTGGAGGAGGTTCTGTAGCGCGATGGCGATCCCGAAGGTGGTCAGCAGGGGGATGAGCTCACCTCCCCGCAGACTCCGGGCCAGCACGCTGCGCTGCAGCACGTAGCCCACCGCGAGCATGATCGGGATGACGACGACCACGGCCAGCAGCAGCGGCAGATGGAGCGACGTGACCGACCAGTAGATGAGGTAGGCGCCCAGCACGGCGAGATCTCCGTGGGCCAGGTTGATGATCCGCATGACGCCGAAGATGAGCGACAGGCCGGTGGCGAGGATCGCGTAGTAGCCCCCCAGGAAGATGCCTTGGATGATCTGGTGCAGGAGCTGGATGAAGTCCACGGTTCGTCCTTCAGCTGACGGGGGGCTCGGAGCCGGAAGAGGGGACGGCGGCGCTGTGGTCCCCGGCGCGATCCTGCACGAGGTTCTCCTCCCGAACGCCGAAGTAGGCGGCGGTCACCTCGTCCCGGGAGACGTTCGCGGTGGGGGCATCGAGAACCACGGTGCCCTCCAACATGCACAGCAGGTGCGAGCTGACCGACATCGCGCGCTCGAGGTCCTGTTCCACGAGGATCACCGTGGAACCGCCGTGGAGCAGGCTGGAGACCGACTCGTACACGGCGTCGACGGCAACCGGAGCGAGGCCCAGCGACAGCTCGTCGATCAGCAGGACCCGGGGGTTGGACATCATGGCGCGGCCGATGGCTGCAGCCTGCTGCTGACCGCCCGAGCACTCGGACGCCTTGTAGTGAAGCACCGTCCGCAACAACGGGAAGGCGTCGACGACCGAGTCAAGAGTCCACTCGCCCTTCCGGCCGCGTTTCCCGGCAACCTGCAGGTTCTCCTTGACGGTCAGGTCCGGGAAGAGCCGGCGCCCCTCGGGCACCAGCGACAGTCCCTGCTGGACCCGCTTGTGCACCGGCAGCCCGGTGACGTCGACCCCGTCGAGGATGATCCGTCCCGCGGCAGGGGAGTGAGCTCCGGCGATCGTGCGCATGAGGGTCGTCTTGCCGGCGCCGTTCGCACCGACCAGCGCCAGCGTCCGGCCCTCGTCGATCGATAGGGAGACGCCCCGGACGGCCTCGAGGAGACCGTGACTCGCCTTGAGGCCCTCGACCTCCAGGAGGCTCATGCCTCTCCCCTCCCGAGATAGGCGTCCACCACTGCCGCGTCCTTCAGAACGGCGGCGGGTTCGCCGTCGGCGATGACCTGCCCGGCGTCCATCGCGACCAGACGGTCGATGACGCGCACCAGGACGTGCACGACGTGCTCGATCCACACCATCGAGAGCCCGCTCTCACGCAGCCGGAGGATGGTGCCGACCAGGTCGTCGGCCTCGGCGTCGGTCAGGCCGCCGCCGATCTCGTCGAGGAGCAGCACGGCCGGCTCCGTCGCGAGCGACCGTGCCAGCTCGAGCCGCTTGCGGCTCAGCAGCCCGAGGGCGTCGCCACGGCGGTTGGCCATGTCGGACAGACCGCAGATCTCCAGTACCTCCACGGCCTTGGCGTAGCGCTCCTTGCGCCTGAGCCCGGCGCCGTAGGCCGCGCCCACGATGACGTTCTCCAGCACGGTCATGCCCAGGAACGGCTTGGGGATCTGGAAGGCGCGCCCCAGCCCGAGCCGACACCTCTCGGCGACGTTCGTGCGGGTGACGTCGCGCCCCATCAGCTCCACCGTTCCGGAGAACGGGCGGACGCTGCCGGCAAGCGCGGAGAACAGCGTGGTCTTGCCGGCCCCGTTGGGACCGACGATCCCGACCGCCTCTCCGGCGCCGACCTGGAAGTCGACGCCGGAGAGAACGAGGTTCGAGCCGTACCCGACGTGAAGGTCCGTCGCCTTCAGCGCCGAGGACGTACCCGACCCGGAGTGGGGGCCGGACGAGGGTGCATTCTCAGTCAGACCGCCCACGCTCATGCGTACGGGATCAGCGAGGCCGCGACCGGCACGTTCGGGTCGGAGGAGTTCTCACAGAGCACGAAGTCGAGCGGGAAGCCGTGCGTGCCCTCGACCCACTGACCGCCGATGATCGGCGTCGCGACCACGTTCGGGAACGGGGTCTTGGGCGAGCCGGTGGTGCTCCAGGCCAGGGTGCCGATCGGCGTCTCGACCGACAGCGAGGACAGAGCGGTGGCCACGGCGTCCTTGCTCTTCGGGTCGCTCGCGGCCTGCAGTGCCGCCACGCCGGCGTCGATGAGCGCAACACTGGCGCCGAGCTGCTGGTTCCACTGCTTGCCGGTGGTGTCCTGGTAGCCCGAGCCGAGGTCGGCCGACGAGATGCCGGTCAGCGACGACGAGTACGGCCAGGTGGGCGTCCAGTAGGCAGCGCTCGCCAGGTTGACGCCACTCGGGCCGAGGGCCTCGACCTGCGAGGGGAACAGACCGGTCTTCGCGATCTGCCCGATCTTCGGCTTGTAGCCCTGCTGGGACGCCTGCGTCCAGAAGACCTCGAAGTCCGGCGGGATCGGGAAGGTGTTGAAGATCTCGCAGCCCTCGGACTTGAACATCGCGATCTGCGAGGAGTAGTCCGGCGAGCCGTCGGTGTAGGCGCCCGGGTCGACAATCGTGTACCCGGCCTTCTCCAGGAGGGGGCCGAGGCTCTGCCGGATGGCGTTGCCGTCGGGGTCGTTGGGCCACATCACGCCGACCTTCTTGTTGGTCGAGACCTGCGGCCACATGGTGGTGTAGGCGCTGGCGAACTCGGCAACACCGAAGCAGAAGTGGTAGGTGTACTTGAACGGCACCGGGTTGGCCGGGTCGGCCTGACGACCGAAGTACCAGGCCTCCCACGGGACGACCGTCGAGATACACGGAACGCCCGCCGCCTCGCAGGCGTCCGAGACCGGGTTCACCGTCTCGGGGGTCGACGTCGTGAGCATGATGTCGACCCCCTCGTTGCTGATCAGGTCGTTGGCCACCTGTGCGCTGTGCGCCGGGTCGGACTGGCTGTCCTTGTCCACGATGGTGACGTTGTAGGTCTTGCCACCGACGGTGATGCCGCTCTGGAGGGCCTTGCGTGCGTTGTCCAGCGCGTACCCGTCCGGCTCACCGAACCCGGCGGTGGGGCCGGTCCGGGGGCTGACGAAGCCGATCTTGAGCGTGTCCGTCGCGGAGCTCGTACCTCCGCCCTTGACCGAGCACGCCGCCAGCGTGGGGCCGACGACCGCGAGGGCACCGAGGCTGGCGCTCGTCTTGATGAAGCCTCGACGGCTGACGTTCGGGGAATTTCAGGTCTTCAGTCACGTTGCCCTCCGCTTGGGGTCGATCGAGTGTCCGCAGGCTGACGTGATGAGTGCCACACGTCAACGCCTCGTTCTACTCCTCGGGACCCGGTTCCAGATATGCTCCGGCCATGCCGGGAGACTCCACCGCCGCACCTGCCCGCCGCCTGCCCACCGTCGACTCCGGCGCCACGAACCAGGCCCTCGAGCGCGGCCTCTCGCTCCTCTCCGCTCTCGCGCTGCGCCGCCAGCCGCTCGGCGTGGTGGAGCTCGGTCGCGAGGTCGGACTCAGCAAGTCCACCTGTCACCGCTACCTCGCCACCTTGGTGTCCCTCGGGTTCGTGGACCAGAACTCCGAGACACGGCGCTACAGCCTCGGCCCCCGGTCGATCGAGCTCGGCCACGCCGCGATCAGCTCGCTCGACCTCACCCGAACCGCGGCCCGCCATCTCCAGGCCCTGGCCGACGAGACCGGGTACACCACCAACATGGCGATCCTGGACGGAGCGGACATCGTGTACGTCGACCGGCGACGTCCCACCCGCGCGGGCCACCGGGTCGAGCTCAACACTCAGGTCGGCACCCGGTTGCCCGCCTACTGCACCTCCATGGGCAAGGTGCTGCTCGCCTATCGCGACCCGGCGGCGATCCGGGCCATCCTCGACCGGACCGACCTGACGCGCCGCGGCCCGAAGACCATCACCGCTCGGGAGCAGCTCTCCTCGGCGCTGCGCCGCGTCGTGACCCAGGGGTACGCGGTGACCGACGAGGAACTCGGACCCGGACTGCGCTCGATCGCCGCGCCGGTCCGCGACCGCACCGGTCAGGTGGTCGCCGCCATCAACCTGACCCTGCACATGGGCACCTGGAACGCCTCGATCGACGCGGTCGTCGGGCGCCTGCAGGAGCCGCTGACGCGCACCGCAGGCGAGATCTCACAGCGACTCGGCTTCCAGCAGTAGCGCCTTCCGACCCCACCTCGCGGGGAGGTGACCGCGGACGTCGGTAACAAGGACGTCACGCCGACCACGAATCCCGCAGGTGAGACGGTCGGCTCCACCCATGGTTCCGCGGTCAGAAACCGCATCGCGCTCACCGGAACGAGGGATTGTGGAGATGTGACCAGGGCCATACCGTCCGCTGCGACGCTGCGGCACCGGAACGCTGCGATGCCGCGGTGCTACCACCGAGTCTTCCCGGAGGAGAACCCATGCTGCTCGACCCCGACGTCTGGACCGGCAAGATCTTCGTGGAGGGCGCCTGGGGCCCCGCCGCCGGCGGTGTGGCTCCGATCGTCGAGCCCGCCACCGGCAACACCCTCGGTGAGGTCGGCATGGGCAATCCCGACGACGTCGCCCGCGCCAGCGCCGCGGCGGTGGCGGCGCAGAAGGAGTGGGCTGCGCTCCCCCACCCCGCGCGGGCGGCGGTGTTACGCAAGGCCGGCGACCTCTTCGCCCAGTACGCCGACGAGGTGACCGGGTGGAACATCCGCGAGGTCGGGGCGATCCCCGGCATGGCCGGCTTCTCCCTGCACGTCGCCCAGGAGGAGTGCTTCGCCGCCGCCTCGCTGCCCAGCCACGCCCTCGGACAGGTGCTGCCCAGCGAGGAGCCCCGGCTGTCCATGGCTCGCAACGTCCCCGTCGGGGTGGTGGCTGTCATCTCGCCGTTCAACGTGCCCCTGATCCTGAGCATCCGCTCGGTGGCGCCCGCCCTGGCCCTGGGCAACGCGGTCATCCTCAAGCCGGATCCGCGGACCCCGATCACCGGCGGATACTCGATCGCTCGCATCTTCGAGGAGGCCGGCCTCCCACCCGGCGTGCTGCAGGTCATCCCGGGCGGCGCCGACGTCGGCGAGGCCCTGGTCGTGGACCCGCTGGTGCCCGTGATCTCCTTCACCGGCTCCACAGCGGTCGGGCGCCGGATCGGCGAGCTCGCCGGCAAGCACCTCAAGCGCGCACACCTCGAGCTGGGCGGCAACTCCGCGATGCTGGTCCTCGAGGACGCCGACGTGGACAAGGCGGTGACCCTCGCGGCCTGGGGCACGTTCTTCCACTCCGGCCAGATCTGCATGACGACGGGGCGGTACATCGTGCACGAGCGCCTCTACGACGAGTTCGTCTCCAAGCTCGCCGAGAAGGCGTCCCACCTGCCGGTCGGCGACCCCGCCGCGGGCGAGGTCGCCCTCGGCCCACTCATCGACGCGGGCCAGCGGGACAAGATCCACGCGATCGTCACCGAGACGGTGGCCTCGGGCGCCCGCGTCGCGGCCGGCGGCAGCTACGAGGAGCTGTTCTACAAGCCGACCGTCCTGGCCGACGTCGCGCCGGATGCGCGTGCCTTCACCGAGGAGATCTTCGGGCCGGTCGCACCGGTGATGAAGTTCTCCACCGAGGACGAGGCAGTCGACCTCGCCATCCACGAGTACGGTCTCTCCCTGTCCATCATCACACCGAACGTGATGCGGGGCCTGGCGCTGGCGGAGCGGATCCCCACCGGCATCGTCCATATCAACGACCAAACCGTGAACGACGAGGCCAACGTCCCGTTCGGGGGTGTCGCTGCCTCGGGCACCGGCTCCCGCTTCGGCGGGCCGGAGGCCAACATCGAGGCGTTCACCGAACGACGCTGGATCACGGTCCGCGAGGAACCGGCCATCTTCCCGTTCTGATCCGGGGCACCCATGGAGATCACTGCCGCGGTCGTCGAGGAGCGGGACGGCCCCTTCAGCTTGCAGAGCGTCGAGGTCGACGAGCCGGGACCGGACGAGGTCCTGGTCAAGCTGATCGCGACCGGCATCTGCCACACCGACGGCCTGGCCCGACACGGCGACCTGCCGTTCCCGCTGCCCGGCGTGCTCGGGCACGAGGGCGCCGGGGTCGTGGCAGCGGTCGGGCCCGGAGTCACCGAGGTCGCCGAGGGCGACGGGGTGGTCATCGGGTGGCCCTCGTGTGGCCAGTGCCGCAACTGTCGCGACGGACAGCCCCGCTACTGCCTGCGGCTCGGCGAGGCGGTCGCCGGGGGCGGGCGCCTGGGCGGCGGCTCCGCGTTGCACCGCGCGTCCGGCGAGGCGCTGCACAGTCACTTCTTCGGCCAGTCGTCGTTCGCCACACACTCGCTCACCACGGCCGCGGCGCTGGTCAAGGTGCCCGACGGTCTCCCCCTGGAGCTGATGGGCCCGCTGGCGTGCGGGCTGTCCACCGGCGCGGGCGCCGTCTTCAACGAGGCGCGACCCGGCGCCGGAGACCGGATCGTCGTGTTCGGCGTCGGCACGGTCGGCCTGGCCGCGATCATGGCTGCGCGCAACTCCCCGGCCACCACCATCATCGCGGTGGACCGGCACGACAGCCGGCTGGCTCTGGCCACGGAGCTCGGCGCGACGCACACCGTGAACGCCACCACCGACGACCCGGTCGCGGCCGTCAACGACATCTGCGGCGGCCCCGCCGACCTCGCCTTCGAGTGCACCGGGGTGATCAGCGTCGTCCGCCAGGCCGCCGACTCGGTCGGCATGCGCGGCACCTGCTACCTCATCGGCGGCGCGCCGGCCGAGGCAGAGTTCAGCCTCGATCACATCTCCACCCTGTGGGGCAAGCGGATCGCCGGCATCCTCGGCGGCAGCGGGCGCAGCGGCCGGCTGATCCCGGCCGTCATGGACCTCTACGCCCAGGGACGGTTCCCGTTCGACCGCCTGGTGACCTTCTTCGACTTCGAGCAGATCTCCGAGGCCCTCGAGGCGTCGTACGCCGGCGAGGTGATCAAGCCGATCCTGCGCATGCCCTCCTAGGCCGTCGGGCTCCGGGCGCGTGGTTCACTGAGCCATGCCCCCCGCCGAGCCGACCGGTTCCGAGATCCGCGTCGGTCTCGTCGGAGCCGGTCCTTGGGCCACGCAGTTCCACGCCCCGATGATCGGCACTGCCGACGGGGTGCGGCTCACCGCGGTGTGGGCGAGGCGTCCCTCCGCGGCCGCCGCACTCGCCACCCCCTACGGCGCGGAGAGCGCCGCCTCCTTCGACGACCTCCTCGACGGCTGCGACGCGGTCGCGTTCGCCGTCCCGCCGGACGTCCAGGCCGCCCTGGCGCCACGCGCCGCGGACGCGGGCAAGCACCTGCTGCTGGAGAAGCCTCTCGCCTTCGACCTCGGCGACGCCGAGCGGCTCACCGCTGCGGTCGAGCGAGCCGGGGTGGCGTCGCTGATCATGCTGCGCTTCCGCTTCGACCCCGTGGTGCAGGCGTTCCTCACATCCGCACGGGGCGTACGCCCGCGGGCGGTTCTCGGCCGGTTCGTGACCGGGGGCGCTCTGCCGCCGGCGACCTTCGCGACCCCGTGGCGGATCGAGCGGGGGGCGCTGCTGGATCTGGCCCCGCACGTCGTCGACCTCGCCGAGCAGATCCTGGGCCCGGTCGCACACGTCCGGGCGGCGGGCGACCCGACCCGGTGGGTTGCCCTCACCACGGTGCACGGCGGCGGGACCGTCGGCCAGTTCGCGCTGTCCCTGACCACGCCCGGCACCGACGACGGAATGCATCTGGAGGTCGTGCACGACGCCGGGTCCCTGATGCTGGGCGACCTGCCGACGGACCTGACGGGCGCTCAGCGCTCCCTGATGGCGACCTTCGTGGAGTCGGTGCGGACCGGCACCCCGAACCCCCTCGACGTACGGCGGGGCCTGGAGCTGCAGCGCGTCATCGCCGCGGCCGAGCAGAGCCTGGCCCAGCAGCCCTGACGCTCAGAAGCCCCGCGTGCGGCGGTTGCGCAGTCGCCGCATCTGCCAGGCGTAGAGCAGCGGCAGGATGAAGCCGACGATGAAGCCCAGCGCCCCGCCCATGGCGGAGCCGACAAGGCCGAACGCGAGAGACGCGGCAAGGGTCACCCACAGCATGGACAAGTCATACCCGAGCACCCCAAACCCGGCGAGACGGCGTCAGTCCGCGGCGAGCCCGACGAAGACGTCCAGGGACCCCGGCACCGCGAGGGAGTCACGGGCCGCCACCGCGTCGGGATCGGCTCCCTGCAGGATTCTCTTGACGGGAACCTCGAGCTTCTTGCCGGTGAGGTTGCGGGGGATCACCGGGACGAGGACGAGCCGGTCCGGCACATGGCGAGGGGACAGCTGGGTGCGCAGCGCCGAGGCGATCCGTCGGGTCAGCCCGGGGTCGGCCGCGGCGGGGCCGTTCGGCGGGTCGATCTCGGGGACGACGAACAGCCACAGCTCGCCGTTGCCGCCCTGGGGGTCCTCGAGGTGGACCACCAGCGCCTCCGCGACGCCCTCGAGCTGCTCCACCACGCCGTAGAACTCCGAGGTCCCCAGCCGAACACCTCCACGGTTGAGCGTCGCATCGGAGCGCCCGGTGACCCGGAAGCTGCCGTCGGCCTCCCGGACCACCCAGTCGCCGTGCCGCCACACGCCCGGCCACACGCCGAAGTAGGCGTCCCGGAGCCGCGTCCCGTCGTCGTCGCCCCACAGGCCGACCGGCATCGACGGCATCGGCGCGGTCACCACCAGCTCGCCCGGCTCACCCATGACGTCGTGGCCCTGGGCGTCCCAGGCGTGCACGTCCACACCGAGACAGGCGGCGCCGATCAGGCCGGCGCGACTGGGGGTGAGCGGGTTGTCCTGCACCAGGCCGCTGCACACGTCGGTCCCGCCGCTCCCGACGTTCACCTGCACCCGGGAGGGGAGCCGGCGACGCAGCCAGCCGTACCCCTCCGGAGGCAGGGGGGAGCCGGCGGACCCGAGGACGCGCAGACGGGACAGGTCGAGGCCGTCGAGCGTGAGCCGGTCCTTGCGGCAGGCCATCACGAATCCGGGGCTGGCCCCCATCGTGGTCGCCCCGACGTCTGCGGCCGTCCGCCACTGCCAGCCCAGATCCGGGTGGGCGGGACTGCCGTCGATCGTCACGATCGCCGCGCCGAGCAGGAGCCCGGAGACGAGGGCGTTCCACATCATCCAGGAGGTGGTGGAGTACCAGAGCAGGCAGTCCCCCGCACCGAGGTCCCAGGACAGCGCGTGGTTCTTCAGGTGCTCGAGCAGGATGCCGCCGTGTCCGTGCACGATGGCCTTCGGCTTGCCCGTCGTGCCGGAGGAGAAGAGCACGACGAGCGGGTGGTCGAAAGGGACGGGCACGAACGCCGACCCGGCGCCGTCGTGACGCGCGAGCAGCTGCCCCCAGGAGTGCGAGTCGCCGAGCCGCCACTGGCCGTACTCGATGTCGACGACGTGACGGACCGAGGGGAGTCGGGACCGCACCTCGGCAACCTGGTCGGTCCGGTCCACCGGCTTGTCCCCGTAGACGTAGCCGCCCGCGGTCACGAGCACCACCGGCTCGACCTGGCCGAGGCGGTCGATCGCGCCCGACGGACCCAGCTCGATCGCGCACCCCGCCCAGACCGCGCCGAGACTTGCCGTGGCGAGGAAGGCGACCACGGCCTCGGGAACGTTGGGCAGATAGCCCGCGACGCGGTCGCCGCGCGCCACGCCGAGCTCGCGCAGCGCCGCCGCGAACGAGGCAACCTGCTCCACGAGCTCGCCGTAGCCGAGCGCCACGTCTCCCCGGGTCTGGGAGCGCCCGTGTATGGCGATCGCGTCCGGGGCGGGCGCGGCGGCCAGGCAGTGCTCGGAGTAGTTCACCGTGGCGCCCGGGAACCAGCGCGCGCCGGGCATCGTGCGATCCGGCAGGACCTCGGTGAAGGGGGTGTGGCTGCGGACGTCGAAGTGCTCCCAGATGCTGCCCCAGAACCCCGCGAGGTCGCGGACCGACCATGCATGCAGCTCGGCGTAGTCGGCGAAGGCGAGCCCCCGCTCCTCCTCCAGCCACCGCAGGTAGCGACCGATCCGGGTCGAGGATCGCACGTCGGCCGGAGGTGTCCACACGACGTCGCCGATCCGCGGATCCACCTCGGAGGAGCTCACGTCGCCGCGACTCCCGATCTCGCGCGTCGCATGAGGTCGACCACCTCGGTGAGACTGTCGACCACCAGGTCCGGCCGGCACTCCTCGCCGACCCGGTCGATGTCGTCACGGGTGTGGGTGCCGGTGGTGACCAGGACCCCGATGGCGCCGGCAGCGTTGGCCATCGCCACCTCCAGGGTCAGGTCGTCGCCGGCCACCAGCGTGTGCGATCCAGGGACGCCGAGCCGCTGGGCGAGCACCTCCACGGCCGCGGCGGACGGCTTGCCGAGGACCTCGTAGGGCTGGCCGGTCACGTAGGAGAGCCCGTTCGCGATGAAGCCGCTCAGCCCGGCGGAGCGGCCACCGGCAGTGGCGAAGAACGGGGCGTCGGAGGTGATCAGCAGCGGCACGCCTCTCCACAGGGCCTCCGCCGCGATCTGCAGCTTCGGCTGGTCGAAGGCGACGTCCCACCCGACCAGCACCACCTCCGCTCGCCGTGCCGCCTCGGGCTCATGCGGACTCCATCACGTTGACCCCCGCCTCGCGGAGCACGTCGACCACGCCCGACCCTCCGAAGGCGAGGACCGGCGCGTCGCCGTACCTCTCCCGGACGACGTGCGCGCCGACCACGGACGGGGTCATCACGTCCTCGGGGCCGAAGGGGAAGTCGAGCTCTGCCAGCGACGCGGCGATCTGCGCCGGGCGGGCGGCCGGAGGCATTGGTGAACACCAGAGTGCGACAGCCCATCGCCTGCAGGTCGTGGACCGCTTGCACCGCCCCTGGCAGCACGCGGCCGTCGCTGCCGGCGGGCTGGCTGGAGAGGATCAGGCATCCGTCGACGTCGAGCATCACCCCGGCGACCTGCGACAGACGCTCGTCCAGGCTCACCTGGGCTCCTGCGGGGGCGCTCATCCCCTCCCCCTGTCCTCGGGACCGGACGGACGACTCAGCCGGACCTTCTCCTCACCGAGCCGGACCTCGAGCTCGCGCCAGTGCGGCAACGCGTCGACGGCACGGATGAAGTCGGTGGCGCTCCTCACCGGGGCAGCGCAGGTGGGAGGCCCTGTCGGGGTCCCAGACCGGAGCCGGGCCGGCGGCCTGCATCTCGTCGACCTGGTCGGAGGGCAGCACGGTGCGGAGCAGCACCTCGCCGTCGTCCACGAACGCGTCGGGTCGACCGGACGCTCGCGCCACCTGCCGGCGACAGCCGTCCGCAGCTCCTCGAGGGTCGGCTCCGGCAGCGCCGACGTCGAGCTCGCGCGTGCGCGGGTTGTCGGCGGCGCGCTGGGCGACCTCCGGGTCGACCGGGCCGGGTGGCGTGCCGAAGTGGCCGAGCAGGTACCGCAGGACCTCGTCGGGCATGCGCTCCCAGGGCTGCCCCCCGAGCGGCCGGCCATCACGTTCAGCACGGCCTGACTGCCGACGAACTGGCTGTACGGCGTGACCATGATCGGGTAGCCGAGGGCGGCGCGGACGCGGGACACCTCGTCGAGGACTGCGGGGAGGAGCTCCATCTGCCCGATCTCGGACAGCTGCCGGCGCAGCGTGCCCATCATGCCGCCGGGGATCTGGTGCTTCTGGTAGGCCAGGTCCAGCTCGGTGGGGCGTCCCGGCTCCAGACCCTGGCTGACCGCGATCACGTCGATGATCCGCTCGGCCTCGCGCAGCGGCTCCGGATCGATGTCGGTCGGGATGCCGACGGCGGCGAGGTTCTCGACCAGCCGGGTGGCCGACGGCTGGCTGGTCCCGTTGCTCAGGGCCCCGATCGCCGTGTGCAGGGTGCGCACGCCCAGCTGGGCCGCGATCACGTAGACCTCCGGCGCCAGCCCGGTCGTGCAGTGGCTGTGCAGCTCCAGCGGGACGTCGCCCACGGCCGCCAGCAGCGGGGGCACGAGGTTCCGGATCCGGTCGGGGGTGAGCAGCCCGCCGGGGTCCTTCAGGTAGACGCCGTCGACGTTCGGGTCCTGGGCCAGGGCCTTGGCCGTCGACGCGTACAGCGCGTCGTCGTGAACCGGGGACTCGGTGAAGGTCACCGCGGCGACCACCTGCTCGAAGCCGGCATCCTTGGCCATCGCGGTGACGACCGAGGCCGCCGCGACGTCGTTCATCGGCTCGAGGACCTGGATCCGCCGCATGCCGGACGTCGACGAGCATCCGCATCGACAGCTCCATCACCGACCGCGGCGAGCGGTCCCAGGACATGAAACGCATCCCGGTGGTGATCAGCGAGAGCGGCGTGGTGGCGGTCACGGCGCGCATCCGGGCGATGCGCTCCCACGGGTTCTCCTTGTGCCAGCGCACTCCCACGGACAGGTGGGTCGAGGAGGTGAAGTCGAGCGCGACGAAACCGGCGGCCTCCAGGTGCGGCCCGAGCGCCTCCACCATCCCGGTGGTCAGGCCGGCAGCACCCCAGAGGCTCTGGTTGCCGTCCCGGGTGCTGGTGTCGACCAGACGCACGGGGCGGTCGTCGGTGGGGTCGGTCATCGGGCGCTGCTCCTCGGTGGGGGCGTGGCGGACGCGGGAGGCCAGACGGGCGAGCCACTCGGTGGTGACGCCCGCCGCGACGGAAGTCGGGATGGGACAGGACAGCTTCGTGGACCGGCGGTCACGGTGTGGATCCCGTCGACGCGGGTCGAGCGCAGCGCGGCCCGCATCGCGTCGACGGCGGCGCACGGTCGTGGGCCCGGACGATGACCTTCGCCAGCAGGCTGTCGTAGTACGGAGGGAAGAGGTACCCGTCGAAGACGTGGGTGTCGACCCGGATGCCGGGACCTCGCGGCCACTCGACGCGGCTGATCCGGCCCGGGGACGGGCGGAAGTCGGCCGCAGGGTCCTCGGCGGTGATGCGGCACTCGATCGCGTGCGCGGGCGGCACGGCAGGAAGAGTCCGGCAGCCCGTGCGGCATCCCGGCCGCGAGCCGGAGCTGGGCGGCCACCAGGTCGACGCCGAACGCCTCTTCGGTCACCGGGTGCTCCACCTGGATCCGTGCATTGACCTCGAGGAAGACCACGGTGGCGGGGTCGCCGGCCGAGGTGGTGTCGACGAGGAACTCCACCGTCCCGGCTCCTCGGTAGCGCAGGTGCTCGCCGAGCCGGCGAGCGCTGTCGTGGAGGAGCTGACCGCGTGGCCGTGGTCCGAGGCCCGGCGCCGGGCACTCCTCGATGAGCTTCTGGTGGCGGCGCTGGACCGAGCAGTCCCGGTCGCCGACCACGACGCAGCCGCCCTCGCCGTCGCCGAAGATCTGCACCTCGACGTGCCGGGCGGCCGCGAAGAACCTCTCCAGGTAGAGGGCGGGGTCACCGAACCCGGCGCGGGCCTCGGCCTCCGCCTGGTCGACCAGGGCGGGGAGCGTGTCCTCGGAGTCGACCAGGTGGATACCGCGGCCTCCGCCTCCGTGGACCGCCTTGAGCAGGACCGGGAAGCCGATCTCGCGGGCCGCCTCGTGCGGCTCCTTCGAGGTCCTTGACCTCCGCGCCCGCAGCGACGGGGACTCCGGCCTCCACGGCGACGGCGCGCGCCGATGTTCTTGTCCCCCACCGCGCGCAGCGTCTCGGGGCGAGGACCCGCCAGGGCGATGCCGGCCTCCTCGAGCATCTCGCCCAGCTCGGCCTTCTCACTGCAGAAGCCGTAGCCCGGGATGGAGGATGTCGGCCCGGGCGTGCACCGCCGCCTGGACCAGCAGCTCGGGACGCAGGTAGGAACGGGAGGGCTCGGCCGGACCGATCACCAGCACCCGGTCGGCGAGCCGCGCGGCCAGCGAGTCCTGGTCGGCGGCGCTGGCCGCGAGCACCGCCTCGAAGCCGAGGCGACGGCAGGCGGCGACGACGCGGACCGCGATCTCGCCCCGGTTGGCGATGAGGACACGAGGTCACGGTCAGGCACCGTACGCGGGCGCGAGGCGGAGGATCACCTGGCCGTGCTCCACCAGCGCAGCGTCCGGGGCGACCACCTCGACGACGACGCCGGAGGTTCCCGCGTGCACCGGGTTCATCAGCTTCATGACCTCGATGATGGCGACCGTGGTGTCGGGCTCGACTACGTCGCCCGGGCGCACGAAGGGCTCCTTGTCCGGCGCGGGCCGATGGTAGAGGACCCCCAGCATCGGTGCTGTGAGGTCGATCAGGTCGCTGCGATCCAGGTCCGCGGTGAGCTCCGCGTCCAGTGCGGTCCCCTCCGACGGCCGCTCCGGCGCGGACGCGGGAGCCGGCGTCGGGCCGGCGTGCGGGTGCGCCGCCGCGGTCTCCGACGGCCGCAGGCCACCGGGGGTACGGGAAACCCGCACCGAGACACCGTCGGTGACGACCTCGGCCTCCTCCAGCCCGGACTCGTCGAGCTGCGCCACCAGCGCCAGCACGTCTGCCCAGCTCGCGATCGGGTCGCTCACGACGTACCCCTGGCCTTGCCGCTGAGCGACTGCACCACCGAGAGGTAGTGGGCCGGCGCCGGGGCCGTCGGCTGCTCGGCCGGGGTGACCGGCTTGGCCTTCAGGGCCGCCGCCACGACCGTCTCGGGACGCGACTGGAGCAGCATGAACCGGTGACTGCCGTCGGCGTCGCGGGCCAGTGCCCACTCGATGTCCTGCGCGCTGCCGTAGTGCTTCTCGATGCGGACCATGATGGCGGCGAGCTCACCGAGCAGCTCGTCGTCGAGGCACGGAGCTTCCATCAAGTCCTCCGGCACGTCGACCATCTCGGTGCCCGTGCCACTGGCCGCGGGGATGCGCCGGTGCAGCTTGCGGGTGATCGTCCGGCTGCGCACGGTGCCACCGATCTTGTTGATCCAGTACTCGTCCGGAGTCACCTCGCCCGACACCACGCACTCGCCCAGACCCCAGCTCGCGTTGACCGCCATCACCGAGGGGTCGCCGGTGCGCGGGACTCACCGTGAAGCCCACGCCGGCGACCTCGGCATCGACCATCTCCTGCACCGCGACGCTCATCAGCACGGCCTCGTCGCGTGCCGCCTCGTCGAGATTGCTCCGGTACGCGATGGCCTGGGGGGTGAACAGACTCGCCCAGCAGTCGCGCACGCGAGCGAGCACCTGATCGATGCCGACCACCCACAGGTAGGTCTCCTGCTGGCCGGCGAAGCTGGACGCGGCGCCGTCCTCGGCGACCGTCGACGACCGGACCGCGACGGGAAGGTCGGGGCGGCCGGTGCGCCGGCAGAGCTCGGCGTAACCGTCCCGGATCGCCAGCTCCACTCCGGGCGGCATCGGAGCGTCGGCGAGGATCTCGGCCGCCCGCGCCTGCACCTGGCGAAGGGCGGCGTTGTCGGTCGGGTCCACCGAGCGGGTCAGGCCGCCGATGCTGTGCTTGAGGTCGTCGAGCTCGATCATCTCCTGCCACGACTGGACCGTGATCGCGAACCCGAGCGGAACCGGGATCCCGGCGTGGGTGAGCTCACCGAGGCTCGCGCACTTCCCGCCCACCCGGGGGCGGTCGGTCATGCGCAGCTGCTCGAACCAGAGGATCGGCTCGGCGCGGCTGCGGGGATGAGGTGGTCACCGTGGTCTCCTTGGCGGTGGGGGATGTCAGCAGATCAGTCATCGAGGATCGTGACGATGCCGGCGTTGCCGTCGACCCGGATCATCTGACCGGTGCGGATGACCTGCGTCGCGTTGCCGGTGCCGACGACCGCAGGCAGCCCGTACTCGCGGCTGACGATCGCCGCGTGGCACATGATCCCTCCGATGTCGCTGACGGCGCCCTTGATCCGGGCGAAGACCGGGGTCCAGCTCGGCGCCGTGATGGGCGCGACCAGGATCTCGCCTTCCTGCAGGTCGTCGAGGCCGTCGGGACTCAGCACGACGCGGGCGGGACCCTCGGCGACGCCCGGGGCACCGGCGAACCCCTCCAGCGTCGTCACGTCCTCGGAGGCGTTGAGCCACTTCTGCACCTGCTCGTCGGTGATGCCCCAGAGCATGATCGTCATCGGCTCGACGATCGCGCTGGGGGCGGGTCCGAGCGCGGGCGGCGGGGTCCAGCCGCGCAGCACCTCGAGGATCCGGCGGCGCTCGGCGACGATCGGCGGCCAGTACGACGGGCCGATCGGCTCGCCCCCGGAGCACCAGCTGAACTGCAGGTCCGAGATCGCGTCGGCGATCTCGGCGCGGCGGAGGAAGAACAGGTCGTCGACCTTCTCGAAGAAGCCCCGCCGGACGAACAGCTCGCCGAGCTCGCGCATCTTGCGCCAGAACTCGGTCATGTACCAGTGCTCGATGTAGAAGTTGTGGTTCTCCACGTAGGGGAACACCGTCTTCGACAGTCCGAGCGCGTCGTCGAACGCCTGCCGCTCCTCGCCTTCGGGGATGAGGGCTCGCGGTACTGGGCAGTCAGCTCGTCGCGCTCGGCCTCGATGTGCTGCAGCGGCCGGGAGAGGTCCTCGCCCCGCTGCAGGCGCCCGATGTACTCGCCCACCATGGAGAGCGGGAAGGTCGGGTCGTCCGACCAGCTGCGGTGGTGGTGGTAGAAGCCGTTGCCGTAGGAGAAGTTGAACCACGGGTCGGCGGAGACCTCCCACTCGGAGAGCCAGGCGCGGCCCGGCCTCGCTGCCCTGCAGGGTGGCGGTCAGGGCGTCGAAGTCCTGGCGCCGGACACCTCTCGGTCACCCCGAGCTCGATCGCCTTGGCGGCCAGCCGCTTCAGCTCGTCGTCGGGCCGGAAGATGATGACCTCGACGCCGCTGACCAGCTTCGCGACCTGCTGGTCGGTGATCTCCGGGAAGTGGCTCCGCATGATCATCAGGAAGTTCAGGTACGCGGCGTACCCCATGTTCAGCATCTCGCTGTGCAGGTTCCACGTCGCGTCGAGCGAGGCGAGGATCGCCTGGAAGGCGACCAGCAGGTCGTTGGCCTCGGTGACGCCGCGGCCGGCCAGCACGTGCTCCACCGGCTCGTAGTCCCCAGGGCCGGGATCGCGATGTCCTTCAGCGCCTCGATCTGACCGCGGACCTTCTCCTCCCACTGGGCGTACAGGTCCGGCCAGTTGGCGTAGTAGTGGCCGACGCGGACGGCGAACTCCTCCGCGCGCCGGCCGATCTCCTCGGGGTCCTCCACACCGAGCGAGGACATGTAGGGGTAGCCGCCGATGACCCGGACGTCCAGTCCCAGCGCGGGAGGCAGCGCGAAGACACGGGTGTTCATCACGCCGGTGCTCATGTAGGCGCTGTCGGAGGTGACGATGTCGAAGGGAGGCATCGGCTCGGGGAAGTGCATCCCGTTGCGGAACCAGGTCTTGGCGCTGTCGATCTCGCGACGCTGCTCCAGGAACAGGTTGAAGTAGGCGTACATCCCCTCCCAGCCGGCCGCCTCGGCCGGGACCTCGATCTCGTAGGGGTCGGGGAAGCGGCCCGCGGTGACGCGGGCCTGAGCGCCTTCGTCGAGAGTGGTCATGCGTGACTCCTTCGTGGTGGCCGGCTTGCCAAGGCGCCGGAGGGTTGGGTGACGGTCGCATCGGGATCGATGCCGAGGTCGTAGGCGATGGTGCGCCAGCAGTTGAGGCTGTTCCCGCGGCCGATGCCGGAGCCGGAGTGCATCGAGGACGAGCAGTTGTAGAGGTTCGGGCAGCAGCGTCCGGTAGCCCGACAGCTCGGGGACGGGACGGAAGCGGCCGGACTGGCTGGCCATGGTGGTGCCCTGGCTGTAGCCGCCCTCGCGCATGTCGGGATGGGTCGGCCAGGATGTCGCGCGGCATGGTCAGCCGCACCGAGGCGATGTTGTCGGCGGTCATGTTGGGCGCGTAGCGCGGCCAGGACTCGCGGAGCAGCTGCTCGACGTCCTTCTCGATGCGCTTCCACCCGTCACGGTCGAAGAACCTCAGCGGCGCGCAGAACTCCTCCACCCCGACCAGGTGCTTGCCCTCCGGGGCCCGGCCCGGGATCCCAGAGGGTGTCGGTGCTGCTCAGCGCGAAGAACCGGCTGGAGTGGCCACGGGTCATGATCTCCGCCTGGTAGCGGGTCGCCAGCCAGTCGGGGTCCTTCGGGCCCCAGTAGAGCCGGGGCTGCGGCCCGACGTCGGGGTCACCGGTGAACAACGCGTAGTCGGGCGGCTCGTGCACGGCCACGTTGAACCAGGCCAGCTGACCCCGGTCGTAGTGCACGTTCGCCAGCCGGTTGCGGGTCCTCCGGGCCAAGGAGACGTCCGGGGTGAGGTCGAGCAGGGTCTGGGGGAGACCCAGGCCGCTGACCACGAGATCCGCGTCGACGACGTCTCCGCTCTCGAGCCTGATGCCGGTCGCCCGCCCGTCGCGGACCAGGACCTGCGCGACGCGGCTGTGGGTGTGGTACTCGACGCCGCGCTTGCGCCCGGCGCTCACCAGCGCGTCGGTGATCGCCTGGGTTCCTCCGACGGCGATCGCGGCGGGCTCCAGCGAGAGTGTCAGCGCCAGCACGTGGACCAGGCCCTGCAGGCCGGGGACGTCGTCGCCGTAGCACCCGGTCGAGGTGGTGGCCGCGCGCAGGAACAGGGTGCGCAGCTCGTCGGACTCGAAGAAGTCGTAGGCCAGCTGCCGGGTGCTCATGAACTGGTGCACCGGCTCGAGCAGGCCACCCTCCTCGAGCAGCGCCTCCAGCGGGTCGGGCGTCCCCCACGGCGGCGGAGCGGAGTAGCGGTGCCGGCCGAAGGCCCGCTTCCACGACCTGGCGTACGCGTCGTGGATGCGCAGGTAGGTGTCGGCGTCGGCGTCGGAGAAGCGGCGGATCGCCTCCTCGGTGCGCTTGACCCCTTCGGGCCACGTCCTCCTGGGTGCCGTGCTCGTCGACGACCTTCCACGCCGACCATCCGACGAACAGAGGAGCCGTCCTCGAAGACCATCGCCTCGTTGCCTTCGGGGAACTCGTAGCGCAAGCCCCTCGGTCGTAGAGGTCGAAGTCGCGGTAGGCGGGGTGGGAGTAGAAGCGGGTCCAGTGCGAGTAGTTGTTCATCCGGTAGCCGGAGAGCGGGCCCTTGCTGCTCAGCGCCGAGCCGCCGAGGCGGCCACTGCCCTCGAAGACCCCGACGGAGAGACCGGCGCGGGCGAGGTAGGGAGCGATGATCGGTGGCGTGGTGCCCCCCGCCGAGGACGACGGCGTCGTACCGGGCAGAGCCGCCGGTCGTCCCCATCGCCGCCTCCTTCCTCCCGCTCCCGCCGCGTGGCCCCACGATGGACGCGACCCTTGTGAGACACTCCTTACCTTTCCATCTGATGGAAAACGCCGGAGGCCGCCGGAACAGGAGGGCTGAGCATCATGGCCGTGACACGCACCGCTCCCGGGGAGTCGGTGACCTTCCGCGCACTCGGGCTGCTCGACGCCTTCGACGAGGCCCACCGGGTGCTCAGCCTGAGTCAGATCGCCCGGCGGACCGACACTCCCCTGGCCACCACGCACCGGCGGCTGCGCGACCTGGTCGACGGGCGGATCCTGCAGCAGCGCCCCGACGGCCTCTACGAGATCGGCGCCCGCACCTGGCAGCTCGGCCTGCTCGCTCGCCCGACCTCGATGCGCGAGGCGGCGCTCCCGCACCTGCAGGATCTGGTGCTGCGCACCGGCCAGACCGTCCACGTCGGCGTGCGCGACGGCCTGCACGCCCTGGTCATCGACCGGCTCGCCGGCTCCCGCACGTTCACCACCCGGCACCTCCCCGGCTCCCGGCTGCCCTTGCACTCCACGGCACTCGGCAAGGTGCTGCTCGCCTTCGCCCCCGACAGCGTGCAGGAGCAGGTCCTCGGGCACCTGAGCGCGGTGACCCCGTTCACCGTCACCGACAAGGAGGTGCTGCGCCGCCAGCTCGCCACGATCCGGCGCACCCGCCTCGCCGACAGCGTCCAGCAGAACCGGCTCGGCGTCGCCTCGCTCGGCGTGCCGGTCTTCAGCACCCGCGATCCGGGGGACACCGCGATGACCGCGATCGCGATCATCGCCTCCACCGAGGTCAACCTCGCCTCGCTCGAGGAGCCCCTCCGCGCCTGCGCCCACGCCGTCGCCCGGGCCGTCGACACCCTCGACCGCCGCTGGTACGACGAGTGAGGCCGAGCGCCGGTCACGAAAGGATCCCTGGATGAGCCAGTCACCGAGCACCCAGCCCAGCCCGCGCACCGTCCTGGTCACCGGAGCCGCCGGCGGCCTCGGCCGGGCCTTCGCGCTCGGCTTCGCCGCCCAGGGTGACCGGGTGGCCGTCGCCGACCTGGACGAGGCGGGCGCGGCCGAGACCGCACGGCTCGCGGCGGACGCGGGAGCGGCCGCGACCTGGTCGGGGCATCTCGACGTCTCCTCGGTGGAGTCGACCGAAGCGGTCACCCGCCTGGTCGCCGAGCTTCGGCGACGGTCGCATCGACGTCCTGGTCAACAACGCGGCCGTCTACGCGGGTCTGCGCCGCAGCCCCCTCGAGGACATCGATCCCGACGAGTTCGACCGGGTGATGGCCGTCAACGTGAAGGGGCCGTGGCTGATGGTCCGCGCGGCCAGCCCGTTCCTGGCAGCCGGGTCGAGCGTGGTGAACGTCGCCTCGGCGACCGTGCTGTCCGGCTCCGAGCAGTGGCTGCACTACGTCGCGTCCAAGGGAGCCGTCGTCGCGATGACCCGGGTGATGGCCAAGGAGCTGGGGCGCCGGGAGATCCGGGTCAACACGCTGGCGCCCGGCTTCGTGCTCACCGAGGCGAGCTACGGCCAGCTCGGCGAGGACGCCGCGAGCTACGGCATCGACCGGGGAGCCCTGCGCCGGGCCTCCTCCCCCGACGACCTCGTGGGCAGCTGCCTGTTCCTTGCCGGCGACGCGTCCGGCTTCGTGACCGGCCAGATGCTCGTCGTCGACGGCGGCCGCCAGTTCGTCTAAGCGGGGTCCCTGCCGGCGTCTCCCCAGGCTCCGGCGAACAGCCTGCCGCCCTCTCTCAGCGCGGCCAGGGCAGGATCAGTGCCTGCCACAGCGGGGCCGCGAAGCCGGTCAGCGACGTGTCGAGCGGGACCTTCTCCGCGCTTCCGTCCACCCCGTAGCGGATCACCCGGTATCGCCCCGTGGCTCCCCGGGACTGGACCAGGAGGTGGGCGCCGTCCTCCCAGAGGAAGCCGGTCGCGCACTCCTCGAGGCAGCCGCCCTGGAAGGCCACCAGCAGAGCGCCCGTCCGGGCGTCGATCAGGCCCAGCCCGTGGTGCGCGATCACGGCGACGACGGTGCCGTCGGCGCTGAAGGAGGTCCACCGCGGGCTGTAGCCGCAGTCGGCCCAGAGGGTCAGGCCCGTCTGCGGGTCGACGAGCGCCGTCATGTCGTGGTGGTCGCAGCTGGTGCGGGTGCCGGACCGCAGCACGTCGCCGTTCACCGGGCTCACGGCGGGCGTGCCTCTCAGCATCCGCCCGGGCCTGGTGATCGATCCGTCCGCCTGGAGCAGGTAGTACCGGTTCCTCGTACCCGAGTCGCCCAGCACGGTCACCGATCCGTCGGGGAAGACCGCCAGCGGCTGGATGAAGGTGACCTTCGCCGGCAGGGCCCAGGTCTGCGACTTCCTCCCCGACGAGTCGAACAAGGTGAGCCGGCCGGGCTTGAGAGAGGCAGCCACCTGGCCGTCCGCGCTCCTGGCGAAGTGAACGGTCCACGCCGGCAGGACTCGGGACAGGGTCGTGACGGTCCCGTCGGCTGCGTAGCGGCGGATCTCCTGGGTACGGTCGCAGCGGTCCACGATCATGAGATAGCCGCTGCCGACCTGGGTGAGCTGCCCGACGTTCTCGAGCTTGCTCAACGCGACCGGGATCGGCTTGCCCTCACCCCGCGCGGGGAAGATGTGCCCGGTTGCGGCAGCGGGGGCAGCGCCCGGGGGCGAGCCGCCTGGCATCGGGCAGGAGACGTACCGACCCACGTAGTAGGCCACCCCGGGACGAGCACCCGTCGCCAGCTGACTCGTCGTGACGGCCACCGTCTTCTGGGGGGCCGGCGTGGTCGGCGTCGGCGTGCCGGTCGTCGTCGTGGGCCCGGCCGTCGAGGCACTGGCGCTCGTCGACTCCCCCGTGGTCGGGCCGGAGGCCGTCTGATCCCCGCCGGTCGAGGTGACCGCCGTGCATGCCGACAGCGTCAGCATGCCGGCAAGTACCACCGCGACGATCCCCGGTCGCGCACCAGTCCAGTCACCCATCGCCTCTCACCATGCTCCCGATTCCTGAGAGAACCCTGTGGGGAACGCGCACGGACAGTGGCCCTTGGGCAGAGCGGACTGGCGGCGCCCTCCGGCGACTGCCGGACAAGGGAGCCGTGCCGGTCCAGGGTTGATCCCGCGGGCGGGTTGATGGGTCAATCGGGGCAGGGCGGGAGATGCCGGACGGAAGGAGACCCGATGACACTGCGAGCAGTCACGTCGCTGGCCGTGCTGGTCTCGGCGATCGTCCACCTGCGCCTGTGGTTCCAGGGCTTCGACAGTCTGCACGTGGTCGGACCGGCGTTCCTGGTCAACGCGGTCGCGGGGGCGGTGATCGCGGTCCTGCTGGTCACCTGGCGGCACTGGCTCCCCCTGTTCCTCGCCGCGGGATTCGGCGCGGTCACGCTCGGCGCGTTCCTCGTCTCGGCGACGGTCGGCCTCTACGGGGTGCACGAGCAGTGGGTCGGCTGGCCGGTCTGGGCGTCGGCGATCAGCGAGGTCGTCGCCGTGGTCGCGGCCGTGGCCGCCTGGGTCACGGCTCCGCGAAGAGCAGGATGAGTCGGCCCCGCAGGCCGCCCCGGTCGAACCGCCTGTGGGCTTCGACGACCTCGGCGGCCGGGTAGGTACCCGCGACGCCCATCGGCAGGACGCCGGCGGCCGCGAGGTCGCGCAGCGCCAGGATCGCCGCCCGGTCACGCGCCCGGTGCCGCACGTCGACGTGGACGACCGAGATCCCCCTGTCGAGCTCGGGGGACCACCGGGAGACCACCACGATGCGGCCCCCGTCTCGGACCGCCCCTACGACGTCGGCGTGGAGGTTGGCGGCGTCGACGACGCCGTCGACGCCGCCGCCGGTGACATCGCGGATCCTTGCGGTCACGTCGGCGTCGCGCGGCACGAGCTCGTCGGCGCCGAGCAGTCGCACGAGGCCCTCGTCCGCGGCGGCGGCCAGCGCGATCACCCGGAACCCGTCGCGGTGCGCCAGGGCGACCGCCTGCTGCCCGACGCCGCCCGCCGCGCCGGTAACCAGGACGGTCGAGCCGGGCGTCAGCCGGTCGAGCGCCTCCCGCGCGGTGAGCGCCGGCATCAGGAACGAGGCCGCCTCGGCGTGGCTGCTGCCCTGCGGAGCGGGCACCACCGAGTCGACCGGCAGGACGAGGTAGTCGCTGTAGGCGCCGTACGACCCGTGGTTGTCCACGATCGCGACGACGCGGGTGCCGGGCGCCAGCTCGGTCCCGACGCCCTCCCCCACGACGTCGACGACCCCGGCCGCGTCCATGCCCGGAACGTACGGCGGCGGACCCTGCGCGGCGAGCCGCCCGGCAAGGTAGCCGTTGCGCCACAGCCGGTCGACCGGGTTGATCCCCGCGGCATGGACCCGGATCCGCACTTCGCCCGGGCCCCGGCGAGGGAAGGGGCAGGTCGACGGGCTCGAGGACCTCGGGCCCGCCGAAGCGGGTCACGCCGATGGCGCGGATGGTCGCCTCCTCGGGCCGACGGCTGCGCGGCCGCACGCCGGTGGAGCGGCCGTCACCATGCAACCAGACGTGGGGGACGCCTGTCGTGCGTCACCGCCCCGCGGCGTGGGCGAGAGGGACCAGCAGCACCGGCACCGTCCCCTCGGCGACGGCGGACCGGACGGTGGCGGCGCGCTCGGGCTCGACGCGCTGGGACCACCCCATCAGCAGCAGGTCGGCGCCCACGCCGGCCGCTGCGGTGCGCACCTCGTGCTCGGGCCGACCGGCCCGCACCTCGAGGACCGCTCCGTGCTCGGCGAGGTTGCGGGCGAGGAACTCCTCGGCCCAGGCCCGGCCGGTGTGCGCGGCCTGGTCCCAGAAGGGAGGGACCGTTCTGGGGTCGAAGACATGGAGGGCGACCAGCGTCACCCCCGCGCCGGCGAGCAGCTCCACCGCCTCGGTCACGGCGGCCGCGGTCTCCTCGGTCCCGTCCAGCGGCAGGAGCACCCGCCCCACCGTGGCGGCCGGGGCCCGTGGCGCCGACGGCACCAGGACGACCGGCTTGCCGGCCGCCGTGACCACGCTCCAGCAGAGCGCCTCCGGCGACGCCGCTCCCGCCATGACCAGCAGGAGCGTCTCGTCCTGCTCGAGCTCGGCCAGGATCGCCTCGGACCGGTCGACCGGGCCTCCCTCCTCGGGGCAGGCGATCAGCCGCACCGGAAGCCCGAGCGTGTCGGCGAGGGCCTTCGCCTCCGCGCGGACCACCTCGGGGTGGTGGGCCTTGTCCAGAACGGCGAGAACCTCGCTCATGACCCTTCCCTTCCCAGTACGTGCACCCGACCGCCCCCAGGCGAACCGGCTCGCCATCCGCCAGCCGGACGGTCAAGGGCCCGTCGGACGTCACATCGACCCGATCGTCGTGGGCGACGACCCGCACCAGCCGGCCCAGGACGTGGAACCTCACCTCGACCCGGCCCCACGAGGAGGGCACGCGAGGGTCGAGGAGCAGCGCGCCGTCGCGCACTGCGCATCCCGAGGAAACCCGCGCAGCAGCGCGGTCCAGGCGCCGGCCAGGGCCGCCATGTGCAGCCCCCCGCCGGTGGTCCCGCCCAGGTTCTCCAGGTCGATCGCCAGCGCCAGCCGCAGGTGCTCCAGCGCTTCGTCGGTTCTCCCGGCCCGCGCCAGCAGCGACGCCATCACCGCGGGCGAGAGCGAGGACCCGTGCGCGGTGCGCGGGCCGTAGAAGTCGAGATTCGGCAGGAGCGAGCCAGCGGCCACCTCGTCGGGCACCAGATGGTGCAGCATCAGGACGTCGGGCTGCTTGATCACCTGGACGGCCTCGATGCGCTCGCGGCCGACGAGGATGTCGGCGGCGACCGGCGGCGGCGCGATATCGCGGGCGACCATCGGCTCGAGGTCGTAGAAGCCGCGGAACTGCTCGTAGCGGCCGGTGTCCGGGTCGTAGCCGTCGACAAGGCGGTCGGCCAGGTCGGCCCACTGGCGCACCTCGGCTTCGCGGCAGGTGACCCTCGGCGAGCCGGGCGGCTGCCGGAGGTTCCAGCGGGCCATCACGTTGGTGAACGCGTTGTCGTCGACCCGCTCGTGGTACTCGTCGGGCCCCACCACCCCGAGGATGTGGGCGCGACCGGACTCGTCCACCTGGGCCCGCGAGGCCCAGTAGCGGGCCGTCTCGAGCACCAGCTCGCCCTCGGGCGGACGGAGGTCCAGCGGGGTCCCGGTCCAGGAGGCCAGGTGCGCCGACGGCCCAGGCGACATCCGCGCGTGATGTGCTCCTCGAGCTCGCCGCACACGATCGGGATCCGCTCCGACCCGACGTAGCCCCAGTCCGGCGTCACGTCGACGCCGTCGCGCGCGGACTCCCACGGGAAGCGCGCGCCGAAGTAGCCCAGGTTGCGGGCGTTGACCCGCGCCGGCTCCAGCCGGCGGGTCCGGTAGCGCACCATCGCGCGGGCCGACGTCCGGGTCGATGGTGGCGAGCGCCGGGAGGACGTAGACGTCGGCGTCCCAGAAGACGTGGCCCGAGTACGCGGGACCGCTCAGCCCACGGCGCCCCCACGGCGAGCTCCGACCGCCCGACCGGTCAGCCCCCACAGGTGGAACAGCGCGAACCGCAGCGCCAGCTGCGCCTCGGGGTCGCCCTCGATCCAGACCCCGACGTGGTCCCAGCGGGTGGCCCAGGCGGCGCGCTGCTCGCGCAGGAGCCGCTCGAAGTCGCCGGTGCTCCGGCTCAGCAGCGCCTGCGCACGATCCGGGGTCGGCCGTCCCGATCGGGCTCGGCGTCGACGGCGACGACCCGCTCCAGCGTGCGGACGCGACCGTCGAGGCCGGCCCTCTGCCGCACCAGCACGCCGATACCGCCGCCGCCCTGCGCCAGCACCTGGCGGTAGCGGTCCGGCGACGCGGTGGCGCTCCGCGACCTCGATGCCCGGGAACCGGGTCCGGCCGAGAGCCGGTCGCGAGTCCGCCTCGATGCGCAGCGCGAGCACCCCGTGGTGGACGATGCTGGCCAGCCGGAGGGACCTCAGCGGCGCTCCCGTCCGGGTCGGTCTCGACCCGGTGCACCACGCCGCTGCGCAGGTCCAGCGTGCGGCGATCGCTCGACGGCAGCGGCGCGAGGTCGACGTGCGCCCAGTCGGGCCCGACCAGCAGGTGCTGGTCGTCTCCCGCCCCGTCGTACACGCCCGCGGCGAGCAACATCGGCAGCGAGCCCGTCCCGCCCTCGGCGGCGGCGTGGCGGGTGGCGATCTGCCCCCCGGCCAGTGTCAGCTCCGCCTCGACCGCGCGCCGCCCGGACCCGCAGCCCTCGTCGAAGACGACCGTCCAGGCCGGGTCCTCGTCGATGCCGGGGACGCGGTACCGCTCGTGGCTGCGGAGCTGGAGATCGAGCAGGCGGTACAGGGCACTCTCCCCGTCCACGGGAACGACGACCGCACGGCCGAGGTCCACGGAGTCGAGCGCCGGGGACCGACCCGCCGCCCGCACGACGAGGACCAGGCCGCTGCCGATCCCGGCGCGCCCGAAGTCGGCCAGCAGCCGCCGCAGCGCCTCCGGCCCGGGCTCTCCGGGGGCGAGCACCAGCCGGCCAGGCCCCGACGACGGGCTCCCGGTCCAGGGTCCCGACGGCTCGGCGACTCCGGGAGCCACGGCGACGTGCACGCCGTGACCGGTCAGCCGGCTCACGCGGCCCCGCAGGTCGTCGAAACGGTCGACGAGGCCGACGACGTCGCCGAGGAGGACGACGGCCGCAGCGACGCGGCCGGCCGACCCGCTCGTCGACCCGGCGGGCGACGTGTCAGTCATGCCCATGAGCAGACCCCCTCGGCCTCTACCGTGCCTCGCCTTCCGTCCTCCACGGCAGGGCCGTTCGCCTCTGACCTCGCCCCACCGGGGCCCCTAGCGTCGTGGGTGACCCTGGACCCAGCACGAACACCGCGCGCCGAGGGGAGGTTGCTCCGATGAAGATCGGCCTGGTCGCCCCACCCTGGTTCCCCGTGCCGCCACCGTTGTACGGCGGCAGCGAGGAGGTGATCGACGGGCTCGCGCGCGGGCTCACCGGACTCGGACACGACGTCCGCCTCTTCACCGTGGGCGAGTCGACCTGCCCGGTGCGGCGCGACCACCTCTTCCGCTCCGGGATCGAGCCGTTCTGGGCCACCGAGGGCGAGACCGCCCACGTGCTCGCGGCCTACGAGTCGCTCGCCGACGTCGACGTGATCCACGACCACACCCTGGTCGGCCCGTTGCTGGCGCAGGGCAGCGGCATCCGCCATCCGCCCGTCGTGGTCACCGTCCACAGCGACTTCACCCCGATCACCACGCGCATCCTGGCCGCGGCGAGCCGCGTCGCGACCGTCGTGGCGATCTCGGCATCCCAGGCACGCCGGTCCCACGGGGTACGGGTCGACGCCGTCGTCCACCACGGCATCGACCTCGAGGCCTACCGCCCGGGGCCTGGGGACGGGGGCTACCTCCTGTTCATGGGACGGATGTCCCCGGACAAGGGGGTCGACGCGGCGATCCGGGTCGCGCGCCGGGCGGGGCTGCCGCTCCGGATCGTCGCGAAGACCCACGAGCCGGCGGAGATCTCCTACTTCGAGGACGTCATCCGGCCCCTGCTCGGCCCCCACGACGAGCCGCCCGTCGAGCTCGCCCAGCCCGAGCGCACCCTCCTCATGCAGCACGCGGTCGGCGTGATCAACCCGATCCGCTGGCCCGAGCCGTTCGGGCTGGTGATGGTCGAGTCGCTGGCGTGCGGAACCCCCGTGGTGGCGTTCCCCAACGGAGCCGCCCCGGAGATCGTGCGGCCGGGAGTGACCGGCTTCCTCCCCGCCGACGAGGACCGGGCGGTCGACGCCGTCGCCGGGCTCCCGTCGCTGCAGAGGGCCGACTGCCGCCGTGACGCCGAGGAGAGGTTCTCCTCCCTGCGGATGGCCCGCGACTACGAACGCGTCTACCGTCGAGCCGTGGAGCGAGGCTCGCTGCCCCTGGCCGCCGGGGGCGACCCGGATCACGACCCGGGGCCCGCCGGCAGCGCCCGTACGGCGCCGCGGCTGCGACTGCCCGTGGGAAACGCGGGCTGAGGTGACCGACCCGTGGCTCTTCGCCGACCAGCCCCCGGCACGCGCGCACGGTCAGGCCGAGATCGCGCTGATGGAGGGCACGACCTTCTGCGTCAGCGACGGCGGCGGAGACATCCGTCCGCAGCACGCCCAGGGGCTGTTCGTCCGCGACACCCGGGTCCTCTCCGAGTGGGCGCTGACGCTCGACGGCCGGACCCCGGTCCCGCTGACGGTCCGCACGGAGAGCCCGCACTCCGCGACCTTCCTGAGCTGGCTGGGGACCGGCCCCCAGGGCAGCCACGTGCTGTGCGTCCGGGAGCGTCACGTGGGCGAAGGGATGCGCGAGGACCTGACCCTGCGCAACGCGTCACCCCATCGCGTCGAGGTGACCCTCGAGCTCGGAGTCGGCGCGGACTTCGCCGACGTGTTCGAGGTCAAGGACGGCCGGGCCTTCGACCTGAAGGCGGCTCCCGTCACGGTCGCGTCGGGAGTGATCGTGCTGAGCCGGCGCGAGGGCGAGCGCAGCTCCGCGTCGGCGTCTCCAGCGACAGGGCGGCCGAGCCGGCGAGCACAGCCTGCGCTGGCGGGTCGAGCTCGACGGGCACGGGACCTGGTCGACCACCCTCGAGGTCGCGCCGAGTTTCGACGGACGGTCCGATCCTGCCCCACCCCCGGGGCCCCGGTCGACGAATGGAGCCGGCGCGCCGTCACCGCGAGTGGTGGCGGCAGATGCCGTCGCTGCGTACCCCCGACGCCGCCCTACGAGGTGCTCCGGCAGAGCGTCGAGGACCTCGGGGCCCTGCGCATCCTCGACCCGGCGGACCCCGAGCGCCCCGTCGTCGCTGCGGGCGCGCCGTGGTTCATGGCGCTGTTCGGCCGGGACTCGCTGCTGACCCCGCTGATGCTGCTCCCGCTCGACCCCGCGCCTGGCGATCGGCACGCTGCGGACCCTCGCCGAGCACCAGGGCGACCGCTCGACGACCGACCGAGGAGGAGCCCGGGAGGATCCTCCACGAGATGCGGTTCGGGCCCGCCGGCCCGCTCGGCCCTCGGCGGGCGCACGTCTACTACGGCACCGTCGACTCCACCCCGCTGTTCGTCGTGCTGCTCGGCGGCTCGCGCGGTGGGGCGCACCCGACCCGGTCGCTCCCGAGCTGCTCCCCCACGCCGACCGGGCGCTCGACCTGGATCGCGACCACGGCGACCGGGACGGCGACGGCTTCGTCGAGTACCGGCGCAAGACCCCCGAGGGGCCTCGTGAACCAGGGGTGGAAGGACTCCTGGGACGGCGTCAACTTCGCCGACGGCCGCGTCGCCGAGGCACCGATCGCCCTCGCCGAGGTGCAGGGCTACACCTACGCCGCCTACCTGGCCCGGGCCCGGCTCGCCGAGGCGCTCGGCGAACGCCGCGGGGCCGCGGTGGCGGGCAGGGCCGCGCGACCTGAAGGCAGCGCGTTCAACGAGGAGTTCTGGCTGCCCGACCAGGGCTGGTACGCCGTCGGCCTCGACGGCGACAAGCGACCGATCGACGCGCTCACCTCCAACATCGGCCACTGCCTGTGGACCGGGATCGTCGACGACGACAAGGCGGAGCCGGTCGCCGAGCACCTGACTGTCGCCCGGAGATGTTCAGCGGCTGGGCGTCCGCACCCTGGCGACGCGATGGCGGGCCTACAACCCGATGAGCTACCACAACGGCTCGGTGTGGCCTCACGACACCGCGCTGTGCGTCAGCGGCCTGTGCCCGCTACGGGTTCCACCGAGGAGGCCGCGGACCTGGTCGCCGCGCTCTGGACGCCGCCGGCTCCTTCGAGCGACCGGCTGCCCGAGCTCTTCTCGGGCTTCGACCGGCGGAGTTCCCGGTGCCCGGTGCCCTACCCGGCCGCCTGCTCCCCGCAGGCCTGGGCGGCGGCCGCCCCGCTCGAGCTGCTGCGGGCGCTGCTCGGCCTGGAGCCCGGCCGGCCGGTGACCTGCCACCCCCCAGCTGCCCGAGCGCCTCCTGCCGCTGAGGATCGCCGGCCTCGCGGTCGGTGAGGACAGAACATACTGGACGTGGTCGACGGGGTCTGGCAGATCCGCGACGTGGCGGGCAGGACCCAGGCCGAGGGAGCATGCGCCTGAGTGGCCGTCGGGCGATCCGGGACGTGGTGACTCCGGACGGCCGGGACAGGTTCGTCGACCTGCTCCGTGTCGTCAGCATCGGGGCCGTCGTCGTCGGGCACTGGCTGATCGCCGGGGTCGTGCGCAGCGACGGGCGGCGACCTGTACGGCGACAACGTGCTGGCCACCTCGGGCTACCTCGCACCGGGGACCTGGCTCTTCCAGGTGATGCCGGTCTTCTTCATGGTGGGCGGGTTCGCGAACGCCCGGGCCCTGCGCGCACCGGGCGCCTCCGTCTCGTCGTTCCTGGGCCGGCGGCTCGCCCGCATCGTGCCGCCGACGGTCCTCTTCGTCGCCGTGTGGCTGGTGGTGGCGCCGCCCCTCGACGCGCTGGGCGTCCCCGGCGCTCACGAGGCCGCGGTGTTCGCCGGCGAGCCGCTGTGGTTCCTCGCGGTGTACCTCGGGCTCATCCTGCTCGCGCCGTTGCAGCATGCCGCGCACCGCCGCAGCCGATGGGCCGCACTGGCGGCGCTGCCGGTGCTGTCGGTGGCGCTGGACCTGCTGCACCTGACCGGCACGGCGGCGGCCGCCGCGGACGCGAACTACCTGGTGGTCTTCATGTTCGCCCAGGAGCTGGGCTTCTGGTACGCCGACGGGGCCGCGGACCGCGTGCCCGCGTGGGCGGCGCTCGCGACCGCAGCGGGGGCGCTGGCGGCCCTCGTCGTCCTGACGACGGTCGGTCCCTATCCGGTGAGCATGGTGGGCGTCCCCGGTGAGCCCACGTCCAACATGTCCCCGCCGACGATCTGCATCGTGCTGCTGACGGTGGCGCAGGCAGCGCTGCTCCTGGCGATCAGGCCGGGCGCGCAGCGCTGGCTCGGGGTGGTCCCCGCCCCTGGCGCCTCACCATGGCAGCCAACTCCGTCGTGCTCAGCGTCTTCCTGTGGCACCTGACCGCGTTCATCGGGGCGTCGGCCGTGCTGATCCGGCATGGGAGTCCCGCTCCCCGCCCTCGGGTCGGCCGAGTACTGGCTGCTCAAGCCGGCGTGGCTGGCGAGCGCCCTGGTGGTCCTCGCGCTGCTCCTGATGGTGCTCGTTGGGCCGCTCGAGCGCCGCATTTCGTGCCGCCCACACCCACCCGCGGGCCGGCCTGGCTGATGGTCACGGCGACCTTCGCCGCAGGTGCCGGCTTCGCTGCGATCGCCGTCACCGGGTTCACGGACCTGCTGTTGTTCGGCGGCCTGGTCTTCGACGTTCCGCTGAGCCCGGCTGTCGGCGCCATCCTGCTGGCGACGGGGGATGGCTGATCCCTAAAGTGCGGGGGTTGCCGGCTTTTTCTCTCTGCGGGCTTTATTCGGGCGCCGGGCTCGGTAGGTTCCCCCCATGGGTCAGTGCCTGAGCTGTGGGGCGCGCCGCTTCCCGAGGGAGCCCGCTTCTGTGTGCGGTGCGGGTCGCCCGTGCCCGTGGTGCCCACGTCACCGGCGATGCCGTCCCGCACCGGTAGACGAACGGTCGAGGGAAACCGTGACGCATCGGGATCGTGGTCGCGCTGGTGGCCGCCGCCGCGCTGGTCGTGACCGCGCTCGGCGGTGGCCTGTTCTGGTGGCTGCTGCAGCGCGCCGAGTCGCCGCAGGCCATCGCGAAGCGCTTCTGGCTGGCGCCGTGCGACGGCTTCCTCAGGTACGTCTATGTCGACGACGGCAACCGGGGCACGGGTGGAGCGGCTCGGACGCCGACTGCGTCCGCACCGGCTATGACAGCCCCCGGCTCACGACCATGTCCGACCGGCTGGAGTCCTGGAGAGAGTCCAGGACTGGGTCGTGTCCGCTGGCTCCCCCGGCCACCGCGCAGGAACACCGGCATGCTGCACACCTCCGCGACCTGGAACGATGCCAGCGGTGCCCTGCAGCGCTTCGACGGCTACACCTGCATGGTCGAGATGGGCTCGAAAGTGGAACCCCTGGTCGCTGCCGGCTCCCCACCGGGCTGGCCGGAGCCGTCCTCAGCCGGGTCCGCCGGTCAGCGCGCCAGGTCCCGGCCGATGACCATCCGCTGGATCTGGTTGGTGCCCTCGAAGATCTGCATCACCTTCGCCTCGCGCATGTACCGCTCGACCGGGAAGTCGCGGGTGTAGCCGGCCCGCCGAGCACCTGCACGGCGTCGGTGGTGACCTTCATGGCGGCGTCGGTGGCGACCAGCTTGGCGATCGACGCCTGCCGGGCGTACGGCTTGCCGGCGTCCTTGCGGCGGGCGGCGGCGCAGGTAGGTCGCCCGGGCCGACTCGACCGCGGCGGCCATGTCGGCCAGCAGGAAGGACAGCCCCTGGTGCTCGATGATCGGCCGCCCGAACGCCTCGCGCTCCTTCGCGTAGCCGACGGCGAAGTCCAGCGCCGCCTGCGCGAGGCCCACCGCGACGGCGGTGATGCCGAGGCGGCCGGCGTCCAGCGCCGGCCAGGGCGATCGGCAGGCCCTCGCCCTCGCTCGCCGAGCGCGCCGGTCGACCGGGACGCGGACGTCGTCGAAGCGATCGTCGGCGGTCGTGGAGCCGGTCAGGCCCATCTTCTCCTCGGGCGGGGCGGCGGTGAGCCCGGCAGCGTCCGGCGGGCACGTGGAAGCAGGAGATGCCCCGGTCGCCGTCGTCGGAGGTGCGCGGCAAGGTCGTGTAGAAGTCGGCCTGGCCCGCCGTGGGTGACCCAGGCCTTCGCGCCGGTCGCCACGTAGCCGTCGCCGTCGCGCCCGGCGCGTGGCCCGCATCGCGGCCGGGTCCGAGCCCGGCGTGCGCCTCCGACAGGCAGTAGGCGCCGAGCAGCTGGCCGCCCAGCATGTCCGGCAGCAGCGCTGCTGCTGCGCCTCGGTGCCGAACCGGTGAGCGGCGAAGCAGGAGAGCGTGTGCACGCTGACGCCGACGCCGACGCTGGCCCAGGCCGAGCGCGATCTCCTCGAGCACCTGCAGGTAGACCTCGTAGGGCTGGCCGCCGCCGCCGACTCCTCGCGGGTAGGGCAGGCCGAGCAGGCCCGGCTCGCCCAGGGTCCGGAAGACCTCGCCGGGGGAACGTCTCGGTCCGCTCGTGCTCGTCGACGCGCGGGCGCAGCTCGGCGTCGGCGATCTCGCGGGTCAGGGCGATCAGGTCGGCGGACTCGGGGGTGGGCATGAGACGTTCGGCGGGCACCAGATCTCCTGCTCGAAACAATGTACTGGATACTGTACTGCATTCGCAGTTCTAGTACTGTGCCCGCATGCGCCCCGCCACACGAGGCTCACGGGTATCGGGCCGTCAGGCCGAGATCCTCGACGGCCTGGTCGAGCTTCCTCGCCGAGGGCTTCCTGTCCTTCAGCATCGACGACCTCGCGGTGCGTCTCCGAGTGCGTCGAAGTCGACCCGTACACCCTCGCCTCCAGCAAGGAGCAGCTCATCACGACCGTGCGTGCGCCTTCTTCAAGCGGGCCACCGACCTCGTGGAGCAACCGGCTGGCCGCGGAGTCCGACCCGATCGGCCGGATCGGCGCCTACCTGGAGGCGATCTCCACCGCGCTCTCCCCCGCGTCGGGCAGGTTCATCGCGGTCCTCGACGCCTTCGCGCCGGCCCGCGAGATCTATCTGCGCAACACCGCCATCGCCGCGAGACGGGTCCAGCAGCTGGTCCGTGACGCGACGGGGGTGGCCGCGATCGACGCGGCGTCATGGCGCGGTCGCCGCGACCGTGATGGAGTGGATCCAGCGCGGCGAAATCGAGACGATGACGGGTCTGACCGACACCGACGCCTACCAGTTGCTCTCGGAGCTGTCGTCGCCGGTGTCGCCGGGTCGCGGGGCGACCGTTGATCAGATGCCGGCCGGACCCGCTCCCCCGCGCCAGGATGCCGGCGCGGTCCACCTGGCCGGCGATCTGGCGTCCTACATCACGGGACAGACGATCTACGTCGACGGCGGCGAGACACTCTGAGCCGTCGACGAGACGGAGAACGGACGTGACCATGGACAAGCAGGGGCCCCTCGCCGGGGTGCGCGTGGTCGAGCTGGCGGGCATCGGCCCGGGCCCGCACGCGGGGATGATCCTCGCGGACCTGGGTGCCGACGTCGTACGGGTGCCCCGGCCGCGCGGCGCACTGACGCTTGGCAACCCCGACGACCCGGACCTGCTGCTGCGCGGCCGCCGCACGGTGGAGGCCGACCTGAAGGACCCCGGCGGCAGGGAGGCCGTCCTGCGACTGGTCGAGTCGGCCGACGTGCTGATCGAGGGCTTCCGCCCGGGGACCACGGAGCGCCTGGGGGTCGGGCCCGAGGACTGCCTGGCCCGCAACCCGCGCCTGGTCTACGGCCGCGTGACCGGCTGGGGCCAGACCGGCCCGCTTGCCGAGCAGGCGGGTCACGACCTGAACTACATCGCGCTGGCCGGCGCGCTGCACGCCGTCGGGCGGGCGGGCGAGGGCCCGGTGCCGCCGGTCAACCTCGTCGGCGACTTCGGCGGTGGGTCGATGCTCCTGGTCATCGGCGTCCTGGCCGCCGTCATCGAGGCCCGGGCGTCCGGACGTGGTCAGGTCGTGGACGCTGCCATGGTCGACGGCGTCTCGCTCCTCATGCAGATGGTCCGCGGCATGCTGCAGACAGGGCAGTGGGTCGACGAGCGCGGCGTGAACATCACCGACGGCGGGGCCCCCTTCTACGACACGTACCGGTGCGCGGACGGGCGCTACGTCGCGGTCGGCGCGATCGAGCGCAAGTTCTACGCCGAGCTGCTCGACGGGCTCGGCCTGGATGGTGAGGACCTGCCCGACCAGTACGACGTGGCCCGGTGGCCCGCCCTGCGGCAGAGGATCACCGACGTGTTCGCCTCCCGGACACGCGACGAGTGGGCCCGGGTGTTCGACGGTACGGATGCCTGTGTGACGCCCGTGCTCGCCGTCGGCGAGGTCGGCGCCCACCCGCACATCGCCGCCCGGCGGACGATCATCGAGGCGGACGGGCTCCACCAGGCGGCCCCGGCGCCGAGGTTCTCCCGCACCCCTCCCGCCGCCGGATCCCTCGACAGCCCGGTCTGCACCGTCGACGAGGTGCTGGCGTCCTGGGCCGAGCGCGCGTAGCCGCCCGCCTACCGAGGGCAGCGAGACGGTCGGCGAGCACCCGACCTGCCGGCAGTTGCTCCCGGCGCCAATTTTGTTGCCGGACGCACCGCGTCCGGGTTGGATCGGGTCGTGAGTCTTGAGATCGTCACCGCGTCCACCCGGAGCGACCTCGAGGAGGAGGTTGCGTCCGCGTTCCGCCAACGCTGGCCGGAGTTCATCTTCCACGACCCGGTCCCGCCGCAGTACATGCCGCGCGTCGGCGACTACTTCGGCGACTTCGACATCCTCGTGCTCATCGACGGCAGAGTCGCCGCGGGCGGGTGGGGAGTTCCCTTCGCGTGGGACGGCACCATCGACGACCTGCCCGAGGGCTACGACTCGGCGCTCGTCCGCTCCGTCGAGGATCACGAGGCCCGCCGTACCCCCACGGCCTTCAGCTTCATGGCTGCCGCAGTGCACCCCGACCACGACAAGCGGGGCCTGGCAGCCCAGGTCGCTGGGCTCCCTGGTCGAGCGGGTCGCTGCCGCCGGCATCGACCGCGTCGTCGCGCCGATCAGACCGACCTGGAAGGAGGTACCCGAACGTGCCGATGGGCCGAGTACGCAACATGGGTCCGCGAGGACGGGCTCTCGGTCGACCCGTGGATCAGGACCCATCAGCGCATGGGTGCCCGCATCCTGAAGGTCGCGCCCGACTCGATGGTGATTCCCGGCACGGTCGACGGAGTGGGAGCAGTGGGCGGGCATGCCCTTCCCCGTCAGCGGCGAGTACGTCGTACCCGATGCGCTGAACCTCCTCCTGGTCGACCGCGACACCGACACCGCCGTCTACCGCGAAGAGAGATCTCTGGATGCAGCACCGCTGACCCGCGTCCCTGCGCCGGGACGCTCCAGGACCGGCGTGGCAGCAGCGCAACCGAGCCGTCGGAAATGGTGGCGACACGCCGCTAGAAACACCCCGTTCTTGACGGGTCGGCGGGAGCTAGCGGCGCTCGAGGGCGGCGATGATCTCGGGGCGGAGCCGCTCCGCCGGGATGACCGCGTCGACGGACCCGACCTCGACCGCGCGGTGGATGCTGTGCACCGCGTCGAACTCCGCGGCCACCTCGCTGATCTTCTCCGCACGCAAGGCCGCTCGCAGATCGGACTGCTCGACCATCAGCGCCGCCTGCTCCGACCCGGACTCCTGGGCGACCCGCTCCTGCAGGTCCTGCAGCCGCTTGTCGCCGGCCACCCGCTTCTCCACCTCGCCGGCGAAGACGACGGCCGCGGCGGGCGCGCCGCCGATCACCGAGGCGTAGGAGCCCTCGATGGCCAGCACCGTCATCGACGGGTTCAGCGCCTTCGAGAACACCACGAACGCACCGCCGTGGTAGCGGGAGATCACGCAGAACACGATCGGGCCGCGGAAGTTCACGATGGCCCGGCCGATCTCCGCGCCGTACTCCAGCTGCAGCTGTCGCATCGACTCCGGTGAGCCGTCGAAGCCGGACAGGTTGGCCAGCACCACGAGCGGCCGGTTGCCGCTGGCGGCGTTGATCGCCCGGGCCGCCTTCTTCGACGACTTCGGGAAGAGCGTGCCCGCGGTGTAGGTGTCCGGGCCGTCGGTCGGCGGGAAGCCGCGCCGCGGGACCGGCTTGGACTCGATGCCCAGCAGGCACACCGCGTGTCCGCCGATGCGGGCGTCGAAGACGACCGCCGTCTCGGCGTCGGCCATCGAGGCCCACCGTTCCAGCGTCGGCATGTCCTGGTCGGCCAGGGCCCGCATCACCGTGCGGATGTCGAAGGCCTTCTTGCGCTCCGGGTTCTTCTCCGCCGAGAAGATGTCGCCGATCGTGGCGAAGTCCCCGCCCTCGGGATGCGGCAGCAGCGTCACGTCACGGTCGGCGGGGTCGGTGGACGGCGCCTGGCGCGGGCCACGCTCCCCCGGGACGACGTAGGTGAACTCGTAGTGCTGCATCAGGATGCGGAACGCGGCGGCGAGGGTCGGCGCCCAGTACTGCGCCTGGCCGTTGGGGCCCATGACCCGGTCGAAGCCGCCGATGCCGAAGTTGTCCTCGGCCGAGACGCCACCGGAGAAGTCCAGCGACTGCTTGCCGGTCAGCACCATCGCCGAGTCCGGCGTCATGACGAGGATGCCCTTGGTGTGCATCAGCATCGTCGCCTCGGCGTTCCAGTACGGCTGGGCGCCGACGTTGATGCCGGCCACCACGACGTTGATCTCGCCGCCGTCCTGGGTGAACTCGACGATCCGCTTGAGCGCGGCCGCGACCCAGTCCATGTTCTCGGTGCCCGAGTTCATCGCGATCCGGGCACCCGAGGACAAGGTGAACCACTCGACGGGGATGCCCCGCTCCTCGGCCAGGTCGAGTGCGGCGATGATGCGGCGGCACTCCGCCTCCGACACCGAGCCCAGCGACTTGGTGGGGTCGCCGGCGAGCACGACCCGGGAGACGCCCTCCGGGTAGACCTCGGTCGGTGTGGTGACCAGCGCGACGAGGATCCCGGCGGTGTTGAGCCCGTAGGCCCGGGTCACCGGCACGAGGGTCCCCGACTCGTCGAGGTCGAGCTCGGTGATCGACCCGTGACGCCCGCTGAGAACGGCGGCCAGCTCGTACGGGTAGACCAGCCCGCGGCGCCGCATCCGCAGCACCTTGGCGGCGTACTCGTCGAGGGGCTTGAGCGGCTCGGTCGGCGGGTCCTCGATCTCGGTGACGACCCCGGTGCCCATCTTGTTGTGGAACCGGAACGCCAACGGCACCGGCTCGGCGTCGGGCATGCGCAGCCGGCCCTGGACCATCACCTCCTCGATGCCCGCTCCCTCGGTCAACGGGGTGATCTTCGCCTGCAGCGCCGACAGCTGGGACGGGTCGGCCTCGACGACCGGCCAGACCTGCACCCACACGTGGTTGACGTCGAGTCGCGCGCCGCTCGCACCGCGCGAGGTGCGGGTCCGGCGGATCGCCTCCAGACAGTTCTCCACCGCACGCTCGACGTGCGGCAGGCCCACCACGTTGCCGGCGTCGTCGGTCACGGTGGCGCTCTGCCGCACCTGGGCCAGCGCCACCAGACGCCGGTCGTCGTGGTTGGACCGGGCCACGCACTCGTAGAGCAGGACGTCGCGCGGGGCCGGCAGCCGGGTCACCTCGAACGCCGACAGCCGCCACAGGGCCAGCCGTCGTCCGACCATCGGGTGGACGCCACGGACCAGGTCGTCCTCGTAGACGCCCCCGATGCCGGCGGGCCGGAAGGTGTAGTAGCCCACCGACGCGTCCTGGCCGCAGACGCTGATGGCGATGCGGCGCACGTCGGCCATGAACGGCAGCTCGGCGACCAGGCCGGCGAGATGCGCGGCGACCTCGTCCTCCTCGTCGGGCAGATCCGGGGCGTACAGGTAGAGGTCGATCACCGCGTGCTGGTGGTCGCCGCGACGCGCCACCTGCGCGCCGAGGGCGTCGACGAGCGGCCCGCCCGCCAGCTCGGCGACCGAGCCGACCGTGGAGACCAGGTGGGTGGGCCGGTCGTCGAGGACGTAGTCGGCGATCGGCGAAGGGCCGCCCGCCGAAGCCTCTCCTCGCGCAGGTCGTGCAGCTCGTACTCGCGGTAGTGCCGCCGGATCAGCACCTCCAGCAGCGGCTCGTGCTCGGGCACGCCGTCGGCGAGGCGGGCGGCGAGGAAGCCGACGATCTGCTCGGGGATGTTGGCCAGCGCCTCGATGCGCTCGGCCCGGTGCGGCGCCTGCGGGTCGGCGAGCTCCTCGACCTCCGCGCCCGACGCCGGAGAGCACGACCGAGCGGTAGCGGTCGACCAGCGGCTGGTCGAACCAGCGGAAGCGGATGCTGCGCGCCAGGTCCGACACGACCGGGTGGCGCAGCTGGGTGGAGCGGACCAGGCGCTCGAGCAGGGCGCGAACCTCGCGGCCCCGCCCGGCCGGGAGGTCGTGGCCGACCCAGCCCTGGAGGATCCCGGTGGCGACGTGCGCCTCCGCGCTGGACCGCTGCTGGGCCAGGAAGATGCGGAAGACCGCCTCCTCCAGCTCCGGGGTCCGGTCCAGCGAGTGCACCCCGTAGTGGGCGAGGACCCGCGCGAGCTTCTCCCGGAACGATGTCGGGCAGGCCGCCCCGGTCGATGTCGAGGCTCTGCAGGTAGGTGTGCATGTGCTCGCGCGCGGAGTGGACGCGCAGCTCGGTGGAGTGCTCGCCGTCCGCGGGACGGTTGCGGCTGAGCTCGGCCAGGTCGGCGACCAGCGACAGCAGGTCCATCTCGGCGGTCATCGGGTCGGCGAGCCCCTCGCGGGCGGCGAGGTGGTCGGTCAGCGCCGACTCGTCGTCGTCGTAGCCGAGCAGGGCGGCGGCCAGGTCGGCCAGCTCCTGCTGGGCGGCGGCCTCGCGGGGCCGGCGACGACGGCGGGCGGCAGCCCGAGGTCGGCCAGCGAGCCCTGCACCGCGCCACCGGCTGCTCCTCGCCGGTGTCGAGCGGCTCGAGCCTGACCAGCGGCGCCCCGGTCTCCACCTGGCTGCCGGTGATGACCACCAGCTCCTTGACCCGTGCGGCGAACGGCGCGTGCAGCACGGTCTCCATCTTCATCGACTCCAGCACCAGGACGGGGGCGCCCGCCTGCACCTCGGCTGCCCGCCGCGACCGGGGTCGCCACCACCAGGGCGGGCGCGGGAGCGCGCAGGACCCCGCCCTCGTCGACGCTCACCCGGTGGGCGACACCGTCGACCTCGATGAACTGGCTCGGGCCGTGGGTCGCGGCGACCACCCGGTGCCGGACGCCGTTGACCTCCAGGCGTGCCACGGTGTCGTCGATCAGCTCCCAGCGGGCCTCCACCTCGACCGGGTCGCTCGGCGCCGGCGCGCACCGACGACCTGGAAGCGGTCGGGGCCGACCTGCCGGGTCGTGACCTGGTAGGTGGTGCCTCGCAGCTTGAGGTCGACCGGGCCGGCCGGCCTCGTGCTGGACCTGGGGCCGGCCGCCGCGGGCGGTGTCGATCAGCCGGCGCACGGACCGGGCCAGCTCCTCGACGTAGATGCGGATCCCCGCGGTCACCAGGGCGGCGCCCGCACCGGTGGCGGCCGCGAGGCGGCCTTCCGCGCGGACCCGGTCGATCCAGCCGGTGTCGGCCCAGACCGGGTCGCCGCGCAGGATCTCGGGCTGGTCGAGCAGGTCGAGGACGAAGGACTTGTTGGAGGCGCCGCCCTCGATGACGACCGTGGTGTCGCCCATCGCGCGGCGCAGCCGGGCCAGCGCCTCGTTGCGGTCGCGGCCCCAGGCGATGATCTTGGCGATCATCGAGTCGAAGTCGGCGGGGATCGTGGTGCCCTCCGACACCCCGGTGTCGACCCGGATGCCGGGGCCGGCGGGCAGGTCGAGCCGGGTGATCCGCCCGGGCGCCGGCGCGAAGTCGCGGTCGGGGTCCTCGGCGTTGAGCCGGGCCTCGATCGCGTGGCCGTCCTCGGCGGGCCGCTCCCCCTCCAGCCGACCGCCGGCCGCGACGTGGATCTGCAGCTTGACCAGGTCCACCCCGGTGGTCACCTCGGTGATGGGGTGCTCGACCTGCAGCCGGGTGTTGACCTCCAGGAACGCGAAGCTCTGCTCGCCGGGGTGGTAGAGGAACTCGACGGTGCCCGCCCCGACGTACCCGACGGCGACGCGCGAGCCGCTCGGCGGACGACTTCAGCTCGGCGACCTGCTCGGGGGCCAGCAGCGGGGAGGAGGACTCCTCGATGACCTTCTGGTTGCGGCGCTGGACCGAGCAGTCGCGGACGCCGAGGGCCCACGCGGTGCCGTGGCTGTCGGCGATCAGCTGGACCTCGACGTGACGGGCGCCGGTGACCAGCCGCTCCAGGAAGACCACGCCGGAGCCGAACGCCCGCTCGGCCTCGTCACGGGTGCGCTGGTAGGCGTCCTCGAGGTCGGCCGCGGTGTCCACGCGGCGGATGCCGCGGCCGCCGCCACCTGCGGTCGCCTTCAGCATCAGGGGGTAGCCGATCCGGTCGGCTGCCTCCAGCGCCTCCTCGAGCGAGCTCGACCGGGCCGCGGCTCCACGGAGCGACGGGGACGCCGACCTCCTCGGCGATCAGCTTCGAGCCGATCTTGTCGCCGAGCCGGCGCATCGCCTCGGCGCTGGGCCCGATGAACGCGATGCCGAGCCGGTCGCACAGCTCGACGAAGGTCGGGTCCTCGGCGACGAAGCCCCAGCCCACCCAGACCGCGTCGGCGCGGGACTCGACCAGGACGCGCTCGAGCAGGGCGTGGTCGAGGTAGGGCCGGGCACTGGCCGGGCCGAGCGGGAAGGCCTCGTCGGCCTCGCGGACGAAGTTGGCCGAGCGCTCCACGTCGGTGTAGAGCGCGATCGTGGTCAGGTCCGCTCCGTCGGCCTGCAGGTCCCGCACCGCGTGGATGAGCCGCATCGCGGACTCGCCGCGGTTGACGATGGCAATCCGACGGAACATGGCTCCCTCCACCATCCCTCCCTCAGCACCCGGTCGGCCCGCGGGAAAGTCGCAGGTCAAAGTCTGACCTTTCCATGACTCCGGTGCTACGCGCGAGTCACCTCCCGTGTCGCGCCGGGCGGCGCCGCGTCCCCGGCCGAGCAGGGTCAGGGCGCGCACTCTCGGGATCTCCCGGCGGAAGTCGTCCGGTGACGGCGCCGGTCGTCAGCGAAAGCCGTCGCCGTATCGAAGCATCACCTGAGAACTTCTTCGATTCCGGCTGAGAATCCTCACTCGCTTCTTCCCGGCCAGAACATATCGGACCAGGATCGCAAAGGTGACGGACCTCGCCGACGAGGAGACACCTCGGGGGGCTCGGCACGTGTCCGCGAACAGCTCCAACCAGGAGCAATCACCCAAGTGCCAAGGGGGAGAACCATGAGTTTCAGAAGGTCACGTAGGTTCCGGATCGCGGCGGTCGCAGGGGTGGCCGCCCTTGCGATGGCAGCCGCGCTCGGGACCAGCTCGACGGCGGCGGCGGCGAACCGCCACGCCCGGATCGTCTACCACGTCGCCCCGCACACGCTGATTCCGGCAACGGGCGTCGCGCAGTCTGCACCCAACTTCCCGACTCCGTCGGACTGCGTCGCCACCAGCGGGTTGGCCTGCTACACCCCGCAGGAGATGCGCACCGCGTACGACATCCCGGTGAGCGGGACCGGCGCCGGCCAGTCGATCGCCATCATCGACGCCTACGGCAGCCCGACCGTGCAAAGTGACCTGGACGCCTTCAGCTCGATCATGGGCATCCCCAGCACCACCGTGCACGTCTACTGCGCGACTGCGTGCCCCAGCACCATGACCGCCCACCAGGGCGGGCCGGTCGGATGGGCCGAGGAGACCAGCCTGGACGTCCAGTGGGCGCACGCGATCGCTCCCGACGCCACGATCAACCTGGTGGTCGCCAGCAACAACTACGGCAACGTGCTCAACAACGCCGTGCGCTACGCCATCGACCACAACCTCGGCGACGTGATCTCCATGTCGTACGGCGCCGACGAGGCGAGCATCCCGGCCGGCAGCAACAACGTCCAGCTGCTCCAGTCGGAGAAGCTCTTCAAGAAGGCCGCGGCCCAGGGCATCTCGGTGTTCGCCTCCGCGGGCGACAACGGCACCGACGGAGGGGCCATCTACCCGTCGTCGAGCCCGAACGTCACCGCGGTGGGCGGCACCAACCTCTTCATGGCCGACGACGGCACCTACACCGGAGAGACCGTGTGGGGTGACGCCGCGAGCTGCGCCATGACGACTCCCGAGCCGTTCGGGTGCGCCTACGGCCCGATCGGAGCGACCGGCGGAGCGCCGTCGAAGCTCTTCGCGGCTCCGTCGTACCAGCAGGGCGTGACCGGCTACTCCAGCCAGGACCACGAGCGACGTCAGCTACAACGCGTCGGTCTACACCGCGGTGATGGTCTACCTCGGCTTCCTGGGCAGCGACAGCGGGCTGTACTTCTTCGGCGGCACCAGCTCCGGCTCGCCGCAGTGGGCGGCCATCGGAGCCATCGCCGACCAGACGGCGGGGCACCGGGTCGGGCTTCTTGAACCCGACGCTCTACTCGCTCTACGGAACGGCCCGGTACGCGACCGACTTCCACGACGTGACCAGCGGCAACAACACCTGGAACGGCGTCCCGGGCTACGACGCGGGGACGGGCTACGACCTGCCCACCGGCCTCGGCTCGCCCGACGTCGCGCAGTTGCTCCAGGACATCGCCAACTGACACCACGCAGCACACGCAGCACAACAGCACAGCACCACGCGCAGGGGCCCGGGTCACACGACCCGGGCCCCTGCCGCTGCACCCTGGCGCCCCGTGAGACCCGAGGGTAGAATCCCCCCAAATCGGACATTTCGTACACCGACGGAGGAGCACCCCATGACGCCCCCCTGGGAGATCCCGGATCCGGGCCGCAGCGCTGATCGGCGCAGCGGCACTCGCCGTGGCAACCGCTCTGAGCGCGGGCTCGGCGACTGCTGCGGGCCACAAGCCGCACGCACACCACAGCAATCAGGGCCACCACGCCAACCACGCCAACCACGGCGCCAACATCGTCTACCGGGTGGGGCCGCTCGAGCTCGTCCGGGCCAAGGGCATCACCAGCACCAAGGTGACCGGGTCCACCCCCGGGTTCCCGACGCCGTCGGAGTGCATCGCCTACTACGGACTCGCCTGCTACACCCCCGACGAGATCCGCACCGCCTACGACATCCCGGCCAGCGGCACGGGCGCCGGCCAGACGATCGCCATCATCGACGCCTTCGGGAGCCCGACCGTGCAAAGCGATCTGGACGCCTTCAGCTCGATCATGGGCATCCCCAGCACCACCGTGCATGTCTACTGCCCCGGCGGCTGCCCTCGCACCATGACCGCCCACCGCGGGGGGCCTGTCGCGTGGGCCGAGGAGACCAGCCTGGACGTCCAGTGGGCACACGCCATCGCGCCCGACGCCCGGATCAACCTGATCGTCGCCAGCAGCAACTACGGCAACGTCCTCAACAACGCGCTGCGCTACACGATCGACAACAACCTCGGCGACGTCATCTCGATGTCCTACGGCTCGCCGGAGGGCCAGATCAAGGGCCGCGGCAACAACATCCAGCTGCGGCAGTCCGAGAAGCTCCTCGCGAGGGCCGCCATCCAGGGCATCTCGGTCTTCGCCTCGGCCGGAGACTGGGGCACCGACGGCGGAGCCATCTACCCGTCGTCGAGCCCGAACGTCACCTCGGTGGGCGGCACCAACCTGTACACGCAGGACGACGGCACCTACGTCGGCGAGACCGTCTGGGGTGACGCGGCGAACTGCCCGCTCACCTGCGTCGCCGGCCCGATCGGAGCGACCGGCGGGTCGCCGTCGCGGATCTTCGCGGCGCCGTCCTACCAGCAGGGCGTGACCGGAAGCTCCAGCAGGACCACGAGCGACGTCAGCTACAACGCGTCGGTCTACACCGCAGCGATGGTCTACCTCGGCTTCCTCGGCGACAACAGCGGGCTGTACTTCTTCGGCGGCACCAGCTCGGGCTCGCCGCAGTGGGCGGCCATCGCGGCCATCGCCAACCAGACCGCCGGCCACCGCCTGGGCTCGCTCAACCCGACGCTGTACTCGCTCTACGGAACCGCCCGCTACGCGGCCGACTTCCACGACGTGACCAGCGGCAACAACACCTGGAACGGCGTCCCCGGCTACGACGGTGGCACCGGCTACGACCTGCCCACCGGCCTCGGCTCACCCGACGTCGCGAACCTGCTCCAGGACATCGCCCACTGACGCACCACCCAGCACAGCACCACAACACAGCGGCGGGCCCGGGTCACTGACCCGGGCCCCCGCTGGTGCAGAGAAGGACGCGCAGCGTCCGGCTCCGACCCACTCACTCCGGCGCTTCGGTCCCGACCTTGCCGTCGGAGAGGTGACGGGCGCTGTTGACCAGACCCACCAGGCTGAACGCCTGCGGGGTGTTGCCCAGATGGCGGCCACCCGCCACGTCGTACTCCTCGCTGAGCATCCCGACGTCGTTGCGCAGGGCGAGCAGCTTCTCGAAGAGAGCCTTCGCCTCCGCGTCGCGTCCGGTGGCCTTCAGCGCGTCGACCAGCCAGAAGCTGCACGCCAGGAAGACGCCCTCCCTGCCCTGCAGCCCGTCGGTGCTGTGCTCGTTGCGATACCGGCGCAGGAAGCCGTCCTGCTCCAGGTCCTCCTGCACGGCGCGGACCGTCCCGACCGCCCGCGCGTCGTCCCAGGTGACGAAGCCGACCCGCGGCAGCAGCAGCAGCGCGGCGTCGACCTCCTTGCTGCCGTAGTACTGCACGAAGGTGCCGCGATCCGCGTCGTACCCCTTCTCGCTCACCTCGGCGTGGATCTGCTGCGCCATCGCCTTCCACCGCGACGACGGGCGCGTCGAGATCGTGCTTCTCCGCGGTGCGGATCGACCGGTCCACCCCGGCCCAGGCCATCGCCTTGGAGTGCACGAAGTGCTGCCGGTCGCCGCGCATCTCCCACAGCCCGTTGTCCGGGTCGGCCCAGTTGCCCTCCAGCCAGTCCATCAGCTCGCGCTGCACCTCCCACGAGGGTTCCGCGAACGGCAGCCCCGCGTCACGGGCCAGGTGCAGGCTGGTCAGCACCTCTCCCCACACGTCGAGCTGCCGCTGCTCCGACGCGCCGTTGCCGGTGCGCACCGGCTTCGACCCGGCGAACCCGGGCAGCCAGTCGAGGGTCTGCTCGGGGATCCAGCGCCCCCCGTCGATCCGATACATGATCCGCAGCTGGTCGGGCCGTCCCGCGGCCGCGCGGACCAGCCACTCCCGCCAGGCCTTGGCCTCCTCGAGATACCCGCTGTGCAGCAGCGCCTGCAGGGAGAAGGTCGCGTCGCGCAGCCAGCAGTACCGGTAGTCCCAGTTGCGCTCCCCGCCGATCTCCTCGGGCAGCGACGTCGTCGCCGCGGCGAGGATCCCGCCGGTCGGCGCATACGTCAGCCCCTTGATCAGGATCAGGGAACGCCGCACCTCCTCGGCGTACGGCCCCTCGACGTTGCACTGGTCGACCCAGTCCTCCCAGAAGCCGATCGTGGTCTTCAGCGCCTTGTCGGCCTTCACCTGCCGGGGCGCCCCGAGGTGGCTGGGCTGGTAGGTGAGCACGAACGACACCCGCTCCCCCTCCGACACCGTGAACGACGACGTCAGCGTCCGGTCCTGGTGGGACAGCTCGGCATCGGAGTGCAACCACACCGAGTCCGGCCCGGCGACCGCGTAGTGCCGATCACCGTCCTGCAGGATCCACGGGCTCACGCTGCCGTGGTCGAACCGCAGACGCAGCTCCATCGTGACCGGCACCGACCCCCGCACGCCCTCCACGATCCGCACGACGTCGGCGACCTCGTCGCGCGGCGGCATGAAGTCCAGCACCCGCACGGCACCCGAGTCCGTCTCCCACGTCGTCTCCAGCACCAGCGTCTCTCCCACATACCGACGCGTGCTCTGCCCGTTCCCCGTCGACGGCGCTATCCGCCACCGGCCGTGCGACTCATCACCCAGCAGCGCCGCGAAACACGCGGGCGAGTCGAAGTGCGGCAAGCACAGCCAGTCCATCGACCCGTCCCGGTGCACCAGGGCCCCGGTGTGCAGGTCACCGATGAACGCGTAGTCCTCGATCCGATGGTCGTCTCTGCTGCTCATGGGCCCCGTCTCCAGTTGTGTCGGCATCACGACCACCGTAGGCAATGACCGGTTGTGATCGACCAAACCGCGGGATCGTTCCCGGGCCATTCCCAGCGAAATGGATGGAGCTCTGTGACGGTCCACGTCGGCGCATTTCAGATCCGGGATCGTGGCGTGCCAGCACCAGCACATCCGTCGGGGCTCACTAAGCTGACTCCGCGGAGGAGGGCCTGTGACGAGGGAAATCCACGTTGTTGGTGCGGTAATCGTGAACGACGGTCGCGTGTTGTGCGCCCAGCGCGGTCTCGACGGCGCGCTTCCAGGGCTGTGGGAGTTCCCCGGCGGCAAGATCGAGCAAGGCGAGTCGGCTCGCGCAGCCCTGGAGCGCGAGATCCTGGAAGAGCTCGAGTGCAGCATTGAAGTCCGCGACGAGGTCACGACGACTGCATACGAATATGACTTCGGCATCGTGCGACTCACGACCTTCTACTGCCGCCTTGGTGATGACGCGCCGAGAGTCACGGAGCACTCGAACATCAAGTGGCTCTCGCCGACCGAGCTGGACACCTTGGACTGGGCACCAGCGGACCTCCCGGCGGTCGCCCTCGTCAGGACCGCATTAGCCCGATGAGCTCCCCAGTGGACTGGTCGACCTCGTTCGGACTTGATATCCAGTTCGGCTATCTCGGCTCCGATGCGGAGGGGCCTCGCCACTACAACCCGAGGCTCGTGCTCAATCAGGACGGGGCCACAGTTGAGCACTCCCTGCTGGAGGAGCTCGATCGATGCGCGGCCTTCACCTTCTCTGTCGCCTTCGTCTCACCCGGCGCGATTGCCCAACTGAAACAGCACCTCATCGACTTCAAAGGGCAGGGGCGGATCATCACCTCGGACTTCCTGGGTTTCAACCAGCCACACGCCTTCGCCGAGCTGTTGAACCTCCACAGGAGCACCGGGATCGACGTACGCCGACATATGGCCCCGGGGTTCCACCCCAAGGGCTACATCTTCGAGCAGCCCCGATTCCTGACCGCCATGATCGGGAGCTCGAACCTCACGAGCAGCGCGCTCTCGCAGAACCACGAATGGAACCTCAAGGTCTCGGCCGCGAGAGGCAGTGACCTTGCCGACCAGTTGCACGGGCTGGTCGAGGAACAATTCAGCGATTCCGAACCACTCACCCAGGAGTGGATCGACGAATACGCCGCCACGTACAGTGCACCTCCACGCCGTGGCGACAGGGCCGCGCTGCGCCATCAGGCTGCCGCCCATCCGCAAGTCCAGCCGAACCAGATGCAGCAGGACGCTCTGCTCTCGCTGGACCTGGCGCGAGCAAACGGGGCTCGGCGCGCGATCATCATTTCCGCTACCGGAACGGGCAAGACGATGCTGTCGGCGCTCGACGTGCGGGCCGACGAATCCAGAACGCCTCCTCTTTGTGGCTCATCGCGAGCAGATCCTCGATCGCACCATCACGGAGTACCGGCGGAGTGCTGGGTGGGACGGAGAGTGACTACGGCAAGCTCACCGGCACCCATAAGCAGCAGGATCGCCGCTACGTGTTCGCCACGATTCAGACTCTCTCGCAAGGGCCGGTCCTGAAGGCCATCTCCTCCGACGCCTTCGACTACGTCATCGTCGATGAGGCCCATCGATCAGGAGCCGCGACGTACCAGAAGGTGATCGATCACCTCAGGCCGTCGTTTCTCCTCGGAATGACGGCGACCCCGGAGCGCACTGACGAGTTCAACGTCTTCGAGCTCTTCCATTACAACGTCCCGTACGAGATCCGGCTGAACCACGCCCTCGAGGCCGAGATGCTCGCTCCCTTCCACTACTACGGAGTCGCGGACGTCACCTTCGAGGACGGCACCACCACTTCGGAGGAGACCGAACTCAGGCTCCTGATCACGCCGGAGCGCGTGGATCACCTCATCAATGCCTTGGACGTCTACGGGCAGGCGGGCGTTGCTCCTCGAGGTCTGATCTTCTGCAGCCGCAAGACGGAAGCCCAGGCCATGTCCGAAGCACTCAACGAGCGATTCCTTCGGGGACGGCGGCTGCGCACCGTCGCCCTGACTGGTGACGATCCGATCGACCTGCGTGAACGGTGCGTCGCGGATCTCGAGACCGGTCTTCTCGACTACATCCTCACCGTCGACATCTTCAACGAAGGGGTGGACATCCCTTCGATCAACCAGGTCGTCATGCTTCGCCAGACCCAATCCGCGATTGTGTTCGTGCAGCAGTTGGGTCGTGGCCTCCGCAAGGCAGAGGGCAAGGACTACCTCGTCGTCATCGACTTCATCGGCAACTACGCCAGCAACTTCCTCATCCCCATCGCCCTGTTCGGAGATGAGTCACTCAATCGGGAGTCCCTGCGAGAGCGGCTCAACGAGACCGTCGACAGCGGGACCTTGCCTGGACTCTCCAGCGTGAGCTTCGATGAGGTCTCGCGCGCCCGCATCCTCAAGTCGATCGTGACCTCGAAGCTCGACAGCATGTCGAACCTGAAGACAGCACTGCTTGCGATGCAGAGCCGAGTTGGCCGGGTGCCCGCGCTCCATGACTTCTATCGATTCGAGTCGGTGGACCCGGTGCTGTTGGCGACACGAAGAGAGCACTATCCCGCCCTTGTCCACGCTCTCCTTCGGGAGGACAGCCACTTGACCCCCGGCGCAAGCCGGGCACTTGGACTCCTGTCCCACGAAGTGCTGGCCGCCAAGCGTCAGCAGGAGTTGGCCCTCCTCGAGCTCCTCCTCGACCGGGGCTCCGCTTCTGTCGAGGAGATCGCCTCCACCTTTGGGGGGCAGGGGCTCGCAGCCGATGAGATCGGTGTCAGGACGGCCATCGACACGCTGGCCCTGCGCGGCTTCTCGCAGACCGACGAGCGCCGATACGGTGCTGGTATCGCGGAGCAGATCGGTTCCTCTGTTCGCCTGACCTCCGCCTTCCAGGACGAACTGGGCAACTCACCCACCCTCGCGGCAGCGATCGAGGACCTGATGACAACCGGGAAGCAGCTGACTCGAGACCGATATCTGTCGTCACTTCCCTTCACACCAGGCATGCAGTACTCGCGACGAGACGCAGCCCGCATCGTCGGCTGGCCCCGAAGCACCGCATCCACCATCTACGGCTACAAGACCGACGAGACCCTTGGGGTCTGCACCATCTTCGTCACGCTGCACAAGGCCGAGGACGTTGACGCCAGCACGGCATACGCGGATGCGTTGCTTGATCGATCGACGATGAGATGGTTCTCCAAGAACAACCGCAACCTCAGGAGCAAAGACGTCGCGCCCATCGTCGAGGGCCGCGTCACGCTGCATGTGTTCGTGCAGAAGGATGACGCCGACGGCAGCGACCACTACTACCTGGGCAGGGCCACAGCCCACGAGGCAATCGAGACAACCATGCCAAGCTCCTCTGGCGAGGCCCTACCAGTCGTAGAGATGGCCCTGAGGTTTGAAGCACCCGTCAAGCAGGGCTTGTTCGACTATTTCGCGCCAAGCAGCTAGTTCGAGCAGGCCGTGAGAGCGTCACCGCTATCTCGTGGCAACGAGGGCGCGCACCGCCTGTACCCCCACTTGTGTCCTTGCGCCCACTGTTGGGCGGTCTGGTCCATGAATCCCCCTGCGCGCCTTCCTCGTCGGCATATCGACCTGCCGTGTTTGACTTCTGTCGTGGCGGACACGAAACAGACCAAGTCCATCGGCGAGCACCAGGTGTGCTCGATGCTGGCCCGCTTTGACTGGGCACCTGCGCTAACGCGAGACGGGCTCGAGCGCACCGACATTCTTGCTGTTCAGACCCAAGGGGACCGTCCGATGATCGAGGTCCAGGTGAAGAGCATCCGAGGGGTCGGCGACGACGTCAGTTGGCCGCTCGGCCTGAAGGCTCAGAGCCCAGCCGCGCATGACCGGGAGTGGTTCGTCCTCGTCGCGATCCCGGGCAATCCCCTGCATCAGATCCGCAACTTCGTAGTTCCTCGCAATCACGTGGCTGCAGCAGCTGGATCGAACACATGAACTGGCTCACCGAGCCAGGAATCGCCCCCGGGAAGCGCAACGTCGGCGTCGACCGCGCTCGCTCGACGCTTTCCACATTCAAGGGCTACGAGGACCGCTGGGAGCTGTTGCTGTCGTCGGCCGGCGAGGCCCCTGTGCTCCTCCCGCCGGCCTTCCACGATTGGGCGATGGAATCCCGCGTGGGCCTTCCGCCCGACCACCCATGGATCGGTGGCATTCCCTCTTGGTAGGGCGACGCCGCCCGTCGCGTGATCTGGAGCGACGGATCACTTGTCACGCGTCTTTCCGTCGCCTATCCGGTGGACGCTGACCGGCCGCTCTGCTGGCGCCAGATTGCGTGATCGAGTTCCCATGGTGTCGCTCCCAGCGCAGAAGCAGCGCCCACGATGAGAGCGGAGGCCTCGATCGGCCGTACGCTTCGGCCAAGCACATGACTGGCCCACCCGATAACCATGCGGTCGGGCTTCACATGGTGGTCGTCGCCGGCGAGCATCCAGAGGTATGCAACGCGTGCACCCGAACCGTGGCCGCGCACGTGTTTGAGTGATGATTCGACCTCCTCAAGGCGGGTGGGGCTGGCGAGCAGAGCAGATACGTCATCAAGGGTCTGGACTCCATGCTCGGCCAACACCTCGATGTACTGACGGACGGCGAGCGCCTTGAGGATTCCGTTTCGCGTTGAGGTCCGTTGCCTGTTCCCGAGAAGGTCGGCGAAATCGTCGTCGGACAGACCGCCGATGCTCTCCAGGAACTCTTCGAGCGTCTGCTCGGTATCGGCGCAGTCTTTAGCCGCCACCGATGTCGCTGGAGCTGTGGCGGGGGCGAGCCCGGCGCTATCGGCGTAGCGTCGGGCTGCGCGCCAAGTCGAGCCGTATCTGGCTCCGATGGAGAAGACAGCGTCGATTACGCAAAGCGAGAGATGGCACCACCGGGCGGCTCGCGGTTCGATCGGAAGCCCTTTCGCAGCCTCGACGATCTTCGCGACATCGGTGGCGAACACGGTGCCAATCTACTCACCACGATCCCGAGACAGCAGCGTCCTATCGCCGCGTGCGACCGCTTGAATCACCCTCGCGCCACTCGACTGGTCGCTATCGTCTCGTGCTGTGGCAAAGTTCCGACCGTATTCCAGACGGGTTCTGCGTCAACGTCTGAGAAAGTGGGTCGCTACATACGCAAGACTGGTGATCGTTGCCAGCTTCGTCGCCGCCGGGTTGATCGTGGTTGAGGGGATCCTGCTTCTCAAGCTTGCGACTCCGGGCCCTCTGCAGTGGTTCCTTTTCGGCGCATTCGGAACGGCGATTGTCTGCCTCCTCATCGCTGGGCTTGGGCTCGGATTCCTCGTCAGCGACCCGGTGGCGATACATAGGCTTCGAGGTGCTTGGGGTGAGGAGAGCACTCGCGAAGAACTTGGGCGCGCGAGGCGGGGCGGACATGTCTGGGGATGGGTCGACAGCGTCACACTCTCTGTCGGCGACATCGATCACATCGTGGTGACCCGTCGAGGCGGTCTCATCGCCATCGACTCGAAGTGGAGGTCACGGGTCGACGCAGCAGGGCGGGACGCGATGGTGAAGGAAGCCTCCGATTCACGGCGTCGGGCCGAGGGCGTTGTCCGAAGTGTCTTGGAACGAGAGCGCGCGGGCCGTCGGGCTGACGGCACGTCGCTGCGAGTCCGCCCGGCAGTAGTCCTATGGGGGGCGGCGGCAACTTCCCTTCCCGATGGCATTTCCTTCGACGGAGTCGACTTCATACGCGGGCGAGACCTAGTCCGATGGCTCGAAGCCCTCGATGGCGACGCCGTGGACCGAGAGCCCGGACAAACGTTGCTCAAGCGCCTCGAGGAGTACCGCGCGAAGACGTGGGACGACCAGGCGTTTAGCGTCCCAAGGAGTGCGTCACTCCGCCGCGAAGGTCCCAGGCCTGAAGCACTCGCAAAGCCGACATCGTCCGCCAAGGCTCCCGTGGTCAGAGCCTGCGCAGCGCGCTGCGCAGGCTGGGAGCCACCACTGTCGTCACGTAGCGGCCATCAGGCTTTTCACCCCAGCGAAGATCCCCTCGGGCCGACGGATGGGAGAAGGTGCAGAGCAGCACGCGATGGTCCTGGTAGCTGGCTTCGTGGACATGTTCGCCGTGGGATCGAGTCACCGCGAACATGCCGAGCACCGACTTGGCCACCTGCGATCCCTGAAGAATGACCATGGTTGGGTCCAAGATGTCCATCGTCGCCATGAAGTGATTGGCGCAGTTCTTTCGCATCGTCGGCGTGGCCCGCCCTTGGCTCGTCCCGACCGGCCCTGCCGAGCAGAGCAGTCGATTCACCAACGCGAACCCCTCGAAGATGTGGAAACTTCGTCCCTTGTCGGGCTGGATGAACTCGCGGTCGAAGTCGGTCCCGAGACCGAGACCGAAGAGGATCCGAAGTGCTGACGTGGTCCCACGCATATGCGGGTTCCGGCCCAGATGCTCGTCATCGGCGAAGTACCTCCGAGCAAGTCCGGAGACCTGGGTGACTTGTTGGCGCCGAAGCTGAAGCGAGACTTTGCTTGAGTACTGAGCTGCGTTGTGACCCCGGGGCAGGCCCGCCTCCTGCCCCACGACGACTACTCGCAAAGGCTTCTCGTCGAGGAACAAGTCGAAGCGCCCACCGACGTGGCTCATCACCCCTTCGCGGAAGTCGTAGCCCGGGCAGACTGAGCGTTTGCACTCGCCGAAGGTTCGGCAAAGGAAGTCGTCCCCGTCGAGGAGATTGGCTTCCACATAGCGGTCCAGGCGAGCGACCCGACGCCGAGTCGCCCTTGCATCGACCCGCAGGCGCTGGACACCTGGCATGCGACCAGTGTGCCAGCCTGGCCGATCTTCCAACTCTCGCTTGCAGCGCTGGAGAGGGATGGTGTCGTTGCGGGGGCCTACGCCTTCAGGTTGCCGCTACAGCGCAGGGCAGCGTGGCGCGACGTCCATCGAGATGGGACCGCGGCACACAGGTTCTCTCGCTTCGAGACCGCTGAGGCGACCCCTGGGTCAGACCGGGGCGGCGGAGAGCAGGCCACGGATCTCGTCGCGGGTGGGCACGCGGCCGGAGACGAGGACCTTCTCGTCGACGACCAGGCCGGGCGTGGACATGACGCCATAGCCGGCGATCTCGCCGTAGTCGGTGACCTTCTCGACGGTGGCTTCCATGCCGAGGTCGGTGAGTGCCTCCTTGGTGAAGCGCTCGAGGTTCTGGCAGTTCTTGCATCCGGGACCGAGGATCTTGACGATCATCGCGGTCTCCTTCCCTTGTTGGTCGGGTTCGGGTCAGGTGAGCAGGACGTTGAACAGGTAGCCGACGGCGACGATGGAGACGCCGACGGTGCCGAAGTAGACGGCGAGCAGTCGGGGCTTGAGCACGCGGCGCAGCAGGATGAGCTCGGGCAGGGAGAGTGCGACGACGGCCATCATGAAGGCGAGCAGGGTGCCCATCGGCAGGCCCTTGTCGTAGAGGGCCTCGACCATCGGGAGGATGCCCGCGGCATTCGAGTAGAGCGGGATGCCGGCGACCACGGCGATGAGGACGCCGAACGTGGCGTCGGGTCCGGCATAGCGGGCGAAGAAGTCCTGCGGTGCCCAGCCGTGGATCACCGCGCCGACGCCGATCCCGACGAGCAGGTAGGGCCAGATCCGGCGCAGGATCGAGCGGACCTCCTCGACCCCGATCTGCAGCCGCTGCGCGAAGGTCAGGCCGAGGGCAGGATCGATCGTCTGCCCACCGAGGTGGGTCTCGAAGACGAACTGCTCGACGTACTTCTCCAGCCGCATCCTCCCCAGCACCCAGCCGGCCACCACGGCGATGGAGAGCCCGGCCGCGATGTAGGCGAGGGTGATCTGCCAGCCGAAGAGGGTCAGCAGCAGGCCGATCGCGATCTCGTTGACCAGCGGGCTGGCGATCAGGAAGCTGAGCGTGACGCCGAGCGGTACGCCGGCGGCGACGAACCCGATGAACGCCGGGACGGCGCTGCACGAGCAGAACGGCGTCACCACGCCGAGCCCGGCGGCCACGACGTTCCCCACGCCCTCGCGGCGTCCGCCGAGCATCGCGCGGGTGCGCTCGACGCTCATGTAGGAGCGGAGCACCGTGATGACGAAGATGATCCCGGTCAGCAGCAGCGCGATCTTCACGCTGTCGTAGAAGAAGAAGTGCAGCGTCTCGGTGAGCCGGCGGCCCGGGTCGAGGCGGAGAAGGTTGTAGAAGACCCAGTCCCACAGGTGCTCGTTGAGCCAGTAGGCGAGCGCCCAGACGCCGGCCCCGCCCGCCAGCGCCAGGCCACGACCACTACGGGAGGCCGGAAGATGCTCGATGACGCTCACGGCGCGCCCCCTACAGCTCGAGGGGCAGTGCCTCACGGAGTCGGTCGGGAGCGTCGGCAGCGAGCGTGTAGTCGATCCATCGACCGCGGCGCTCCGACGTGACCAGACCGGCGTCGCGCAGCACCTTGAGGTGGTAGCTGAGCAGGTTGGCCGCGACCGGCACCCGCTGCTGGAGGTCGCAGACACAGGTCGTCCCGTGCTCGGCCAGGCGGTGCAGCACCGTCCAGCGGACCGGGTCCGACACTGCCCCGAGAAGCGCCATCGCGCCAGTGGGTGATGGCTCGGCCGTGGGCATCAGCTCAAGGAGTCTTAATTCAGCCACACTTGAAATGTAGTGCTCGCCGCAGTCGCCAGACACGGGCCAACGTCCCGGGCGGCACGCATGGTCGGGATCAAAGAGTGCGTCTGTGGCACTGCCCTTGCGCTCGTCTCGCGGGTGGAACGAACATGCGCGTGCGAGTCGCACCCGGGACTGCATCGACTTCCACGCACACCGCTTCTCCGCGACGCCCCTCAGCTCGGCCGGCCCGCTCTTCAGCGGCCCGCTCGAGGTGGAGTACGGCGGCCCGCGGACAGCGGCCTCGACGCCGGGTCCAAGCCGTACCGGACGCGGTCTCGACTTCTCGCGAGCCTCGTGCCTACGGTCGAGGTCTCCAGTGGAGGTGAGGCCGTATGGCCGGACGTCCAGAGACAAGTCACTGGTACGACGGCCGCGTGTACGCCGCGGTGGTCGACCGGATGCTCGGCGGAGTGCGCGCCTACGTCACCAAGCACCTGCCTGAGGGCGATCGCGTGCTCGACGCCTGCTGTGGCACGGGGGCACTGTCGCAGCAGCTGGCTGCGGAGGGCCGGACCGTGGACGGGGTGGATCTGTCTCCTCGCCACATCGACTTCGCACGCAGCCGGTCATCCTCGCCGTCGGTGTCGTTCCAGGTGGGCGACGTGACCGAGCTCCCGGTGCCGGCTGCGGGTCCGTACGACGTGGCCACGATCGTGCTGGCGCTGCACGAGATGCCGCGGGATGCGCGCGGTGTCGTGCTCGACCGCCTGCTCGCGCTGAGCCGGCGGGTCATGGTGCTGGACTTCGAGGCACCGATGCCGAGCAACCTCGCCGGACTGCGCAACCGGGCGACGGAGATCGCGGCGGGGTGGGAGCACTTCTCGGCGTTCCGGGACTGGCAGGCCCAAGGTGGGCTGGAGCCACTGGTCGCCGAGGCCGGAGCGACGGTCGAGAGCGACCGGACGATCGACGCGGGGACGCTGCGGGTGCTGGTGCTGTCGCGGTAGGTGGCCACCCCGGGCCGGCCCGGCGCTACTGGATGTGGGTGCGCAAGAAGGCGACGGCACGCTCCCAGGCGAGCTTGGCGTTGTCGGGGTCGTAGGTGCCGATGAGGTTCTCGTCGTTGAGGAAGGCGTGGCCGGCGTCGTAGATGTTCAGCTCCGCGGTTCCCTTGTGGCGTGCCGCGAGAGTGGTGAAGGCTTCCTGTGCGGTCTCGACGGTGATGCCGCGGTCCTGGCTTCCGTAGTGGCCCTGGACGTCGGCGGTGATCCGGGTCAGGTCGACGTCGCCGGACATGCCGTAGAAGGGGACGGCGGCCGAGACCTTCGACCCGGCCTCCGCTGCCAGGGAGAGAACGAAGCCGCCACCCATGCAGAAGCCGATCGCGCCCACGGTCCGCGAGGTCACGCCCTCGACGCCGAGGAGGTAGTCGACCGCGCCGGACAGGATCCTGGACGCCTCCGCCTCGTCGAGCTGCTGGCGCATCTTCATGGCCTCTTCCCGGTCGTGGGTGACACGGTTGCCGTAGAGGTCGGGGGCGAGCGCGACGAAGCCTTCCGCGGCCAGGCGCCGGGTGAGGTCGGCGATGTGAGTGGTCAGGCCCCACCACTCCTGAATGACGATGACGCCGGGGCCCCCGCCGGACTCGGGCTTCTCCAGGTAGCCGTAGGCGGTGTGCCCGTTGGTGGCGAACTGGACGTTGTGCTCGGACTGGTCGGCCATGGGGTCCTCCTGGTCGGGGCTGGCTGCGACCACCCTAGTAACCGGTGACCAGCCCGGCGCGAGGGCGACGACGGCGGGGGCAGCTCTCCGGACGGCCGCACGCGCGCCGCTCAGACGAGGTTGTGCTCGTAGGCGAACGCGGCGGCCGCGGTGCGGGACCCGACGTCGAGCTTGGCGAAGATGTTCGACAGGTGGCGGGCGACGGTCTTCTCCGACAGCGTCAGCTCCGCGGCGATCTGAGGATTGCTCATCCCGGTTGCGACCAGGGCGAGCACCTCCACCTCCCGCACCGAGAGCCCGGCGGGCGCGGTCCTCTCTCCCAGCAGCGTGGCCGCATCCCGCTCGGCCTGGTGGGCTCCGAGGTCGGCAAGGGTCGCGCGGGCCGAGGCCAGCTCGGACACGGCCGAGTCCTCGTCGCCGAGCAGCCGCAGGGCACGGCCGGCGAGGATGCGGCTGCGGGCCAGCTCGTGCGGCGCGTCGAGCTCGGTCCACCCCTCGACGGCACGGCGGGCGGCCGCCAGGGCCGGCTCGGCTTCACCGCGCTCGAGGTGGACCTGGGCGCGGGCCTGGTGCCCGGCGGCGAGGAGGCCCCGTCCACCGAACTCCTCGGCCAGACCAGTGAGCTCGTCGGCGCGTTCACGCGCCTCGTCGACCTCGCCGGCGGCGAGCAGCACCTCCACCGCCGCGGGGAGGACCTGGGAGCGCCGGACCGGGTCCTGGCGCTCGACCAGCAGCCGTCGGATCGCGGCGCTGGCGGCATCCCGCTTGCCCTGGGCGAGCCAGAGCAGGGCCCGGCCGGGCTGGGCGGGGTGGCCGTGCTCGGTCGCAGCGTCGTAAGCGGCCTCCGCGGCGGCGTGGTCGCCGCGCATCCGCAGGGTCTCGCCGCGCTCGTAGTGGGCCAGGCCCAGCGCAGCGTGGTCGCCGAACGCGAGATAGCGCTCGGCGGCGTGCTCGAACTCCTCCACCGCGTCGTCGTAGGCGCCGTGGAGCCGCAGGATCTGGCCCCGATGGGTGGCGCACTGGCCCGTGTAGGCGACCAGGCCCGGTTGGGAGTCGCACCAGTTGGTGAGTGCCCGGGTCCAGTCACCGGCCCGCCCGAAGTCCGACACCTCCTGGCAGGCCTCGATGGTCGAGCAGTAGACACGACCCGCCTGGACGGGGCTGACCTCGCCGGCCAGCACCCCGACCAGCGCCTCGTCCATCCGCTGCAGACCCGCGGCGACCAGCCCGGACTCGAGCATCAGGCGGCCCTCGGCGTGCAGACCGACCGCAAGCAGGTCGGGGTCGGCGAAGCGCCGGCCGTAGTCGGTGATCCGCGGCGCGATCGAGAACGCCTCGGCGAACTCGCCCTTGAGGAAGTGGCCGAACAGCTGCAGCTCGCTCAGGTAGCCGCGCTCGGGAATGTCGTCGGGCAGCTCGTCGAGGAGACGCTCGGACCGGGCCAGCCAGCCGTTGCCCACGCTCGTCTCGCCGGCCTGCCAGAGCACCAGCACCAGCAGGTAGGCCGCACGGAACGCCGTCGCCGGGTCGTCGGCCGCGAGGCTCGCGTGGTGGGCCCGCTGCAGCGCCTGGATGCAGTCGTTGATCCGGCCCAGGAGGTAGGCGGTCACTGCGAGGGCGGCGAAGTCCTGGGCGCCGAGCTCGTTGTCGTCCAGGTCGGACAGCGCCCGGTAGGCCGACACCCACTCCCGGCGCTCGTACGCCTCGCGGGCCCGGTGCAGGTCCTCGATCACACCCATCCCGACCACCTCCCTGCGCGCGGTCATCCGGGTCGGTGGGGCGCCTTTCAGACTAGGCCACCATCGCGGTGCGCGCCCGGGCCCGCTGGTCGATCCGGTGCGCGACGTACGCCGCGTCCCGGCCGACGCCCGGCAGCACCATGGAGCTGAACGAGTACTGGAACGACAGCCCGCAGAAGAACAGGCCCGGCACCGCATCGGCCACGCCGCGGTACTCCCGGGGCCAACCGTCCTCGCCGACGATCGGCGCCGCGATCCAGCTGAGGTCCCGGCGGAAGCCGGTCGCCCAGATCACGTTGGCGACGTCGAGGACCCGCCCGTCGTCCAGCACCGGCCGGCCGTCGGGGGAGACGCCGGTGACCTTCTGCTCGACCCGCTCCACACCTCGCTCGGCCAGATGGTGGGCCTTCACGCGGGTGGTCGGGGCGCCCTGATGACGGACCTTGCGCATCTCCTTGCGGCCCATCGGCGTGCGGCGGGTGAGCACGTGACGCCACAGGAACACGACGAGCGGTACGGCCCGCCGGAAGCTCGGAGCGTCCCAGTCCAGCGGGATGTTCCCCCGGTCCGGGCCGGCCAGGATCACCGGGCTGCCGGCGGCAAGCTCGTAGGCGAGGTCGCAGCCGGAGTGGGAGGCGCCGACCACCAGGGTCGTGCCGGGCAGCAGCTGACCGGGGTTCTTGTACGCCGAGGAGTGCAGCTGCCGGATCCGCGGGTCCAGCCCGGCCGCGACGTCGGGGACGCGCGGGTCGCGGCCGAACGTGCCAGTGGCGAGCACGACGTTGTCGCACTCCAGCGTCCCGCCGCCCAGGTGGGCGGTGAAGCCGCCGTTCTCCTGCGGGACCAGCCGCTCCACCGTCGTCTGCATCCGCACCGGCAGCTCCATCTCCAGCGCGTACTGCTCGAGGAAGTCGGCCACCTCGTCCTTGCCGGGGAAGTGCCACGGGTCGCCGGGGAAGTCCATCCCGGGCAGCCCGTCGAACTTGGCGGGCGTGTAGAGCTTCAGCGAGTCGTAGTGGCACCGCCAGTTGTCGCCGACCCGGGCATTGCCGTCGACGATCAGGTACTCCCGCCCGAGCCGGCCGAGGTGGTAGCCGGTGGCCAGGCCGGCCTGGCCGGCGCCGATGATCACGGTGTCGATGTGCTGGGTCGTCATGTCGGACCTCCTGCCCGAGCCCACCGGAGGGCGTCCGGTGCGGCGGATCACCCGATCCGCGTGGCCACGACGCTAGGGACGCTCACGCCGCTCCCGCGTCGGGCCGGATGCCCAAACCGCGGGGCGGCCGATGGGTCGATCTACCCATCGCCGGAGGCGACCCGGCGGGGTCCGTCGCCGTGGGACTACGGCTCGCCAATCCCGACATTCGGGCCGAATTGACGGCGATCCCGCGGTGGCTGTTCGATGGCGCCTGTGACGCAGACCGTGCGGCGCGACGGCCCCGTCGGCGCCTCCTCCCCGTGGTCGCGGACCTACGCCCGCACCAGCGTCGGAGTCTTCTCGCTTGCCTTCATGTTCGCCTTCGAGGTGCTCGCCGTGGCCGCCGTCATGCCGGCCATCGCGGCCGACCTCGACGGGCTGCGGATGTATGCGCTCGCGTTCGCGGCACCGCTCGCCGCGGCGGTCGTGGCACTGGTCATCTCCGGTCCGTGGATCGACCGGCAGGGCCCTGCCCCGGCGCTCACCTCGGGCCTGGTCGCCTTCTGCGGCGGCCTGCTGATCGCCGGGCTCGCCCCCACCATGGACGTGTTCATCCTCGGCCGGATCCTGCACGGCTTCGGCGGCGGCCTGATCATCGTCGCCCTGTACGTCGTCGTGGCGCAGGTCTACCCGCAAGCCCTGCGTCCCCGCGTCTTCGCGCTGCTCTCCAGCGCCTGGGTGCTCCCGGCGCTGGTCGGCCCCTTCCTCGCGGCCACCGTCGCCGCCGCCGTCGGCTGGCGCTGGGTCTTCCTCGGCGTCGCAGGGCTGGCCGTGGCCGCCTGGCTGCTGCTGCGCGGCTCCGCCCGGCGGCCGAGCGTCCCCTCGACCGAGCGGGCGGGCGGCCGCCGGGTCGGCCTGGCGCTGGTTGCCGGCGGCGGAGTCGTCGCGGCGGGCTTCGCCGGGGAGCACACCGGCATCGGCAGCGACCTGATCGCCGCCCTGGCCGTCGCGGCGCTGCTGTTCGCCGCCGCCGGGCTGCTGCCTGCGGGCACCTTCCGGGCCCGCCGGGGCCTGCCCAGCATCGTCGGCACCCGCGGTCTCGCCAACGCCGCCCAGGGCATGGCGGAGGCCTACCTGCCGCTGCTGCTGGTCCTGGCCCGCGGGCTGTCCCTGACCGAGGCCGGCTGGATCCTCACCGTCGGCGCGGTCACCTGGTGGCTGGGCGCGTCCGCGGCGGCGCGGTGGCGACTCCCCTCGAGGTCGGCCCGGGTCGCGGTCGGCCTGGCTCTGATGACCGGCGGGACCGTGGTCGTCGCGACCATCGCGGCCACCTCCGTCCCCCTCGTCGTGCCCGTCCTCGGCTGGGCGCTGACCGGGTTCGGCATGGGGATCGTCTACACCACGGTGTCGGTCCTCGCTCTCGACGGGGCGCCGGCGGGCACCGAGGGCAAGGCGAGCGCCGCCCTGGCCCTGTCCGACCATCTGGCGCTGAGCGGCTCGCTCGCCGTCGGCGGCGTCGTGTTCGGCGCCTTCGCGACGTCCTCCCCCGTCATCGGGGCGACCATCCTCGTCCTCGCCTCGGCCGGGATCAGCCTGGTCGCGATGGCTCCCGGCACACGGCTGCCGACCACCATCGGCGACGCGACAGCCGAGGACCTGACCCCCGCTGCGTGAGCGGCTCCGCCGACCCGACCACCCCCCACACAATCCCCGGCCCCCGGGACACCGGCCCCTGGGACCGGGACGGCGGTGCGGCCGACAGTGGCGCCACGGGCCCGCACCGGGCGGGTCCGGGAAGGAGCCGTGATGGATTCCACGCGCTACAAGGTCGCCGGCGGGGTCTCGCTGGTCGGAGGCGGACTGGCCATCGTGCTGCAGTACCTGGTCACCCCGCTGAAGGACGGGAACACCGACGCCGCCGGGATGCTGGCGACCGTGGCGGCGCACCGCACCGCGATGGGCTGGGCCGTGGCGCTCGACTTCGCCGTCCTCCTGGCGCTGCCCGCGATGCTGTTCCTCGGGGCACTCGCGCGGATGGGCACCTCGAAGCTCGCGGCGGCCGGGGTCGTGCTGCTCTTCTTCCCGCTGCTGATCAGCCTGCCGCCGGTGTTCGGATTCGACGCGCTCGCGTACTTCGCCTCGTCCGGGGCCGACCCGGCGGCGATGGCGTCGCTGGTCGACGCGTGGCAGAGCTCGGCGTACTTCGCGGTGGGCCTGATCCCGTACATCGTGTGCCAGCTCGTCGGCTCGGTGATGCTGGCGGTCGCCCTGGCCCGGGCAGGGTCGGTCCCGCGGTGGGTCGCGATCGGGATCGCCGTGTGGCCGTTCCTGTCGACCGCGGGGATCGCGTTCAATCTGCCGGTGCTGGCGGTCGTCGGGTACGTCGTGCTGCTCGCCACCTGGACGGTCAGTGCCGTCTCCCTCGTCCGTCCCGGCGTGGGGGTTGCCGCGCGGCCGGCTGCGGTCGCCTCTTGACCGTGCGCGCTCGCGTCGGGGCAGAATCACCGGCTATGAGCGGGTGGCCGACCCAGGCGGGTCGTGCCGGGGTCGCCGCGGCGATCTCCGGCGCGACCCTGGCGGTCGCGGTGGTCGGGCTCTGGGCGCACGACGGGTTCTCGCTGATCCTCGCCGTCCAGGCCCTCACCCAGCTTCCCCTCGCCGTCGTCGGCGCGCTGGCCGTGCGGGCCTCACCGCGCAACCCGGTCGCGTGGCTGCTGCTCAGCGGTGGGGCCTTCATGCCGGTCGGCATCGCCGCGTACCTGTACGGGCACGCGGTGTACGACCTGGGCCACGTCCTCCCCGGCGCCCTCGCGGCCGGGTGGATGGACGGCTGGCCCTGGGTCTTCGCCCAGCTCCCGGTGGCGCTCGTCGCTCCGCTGCTCTTTCCCGACGGGCGCCTGCCGTCACCGCGGTGGCGCGTGCTGGTCGCCGCCTCGGTGGCGCTGAGCGCCGCCCTGTTCGTCTCGCTGCTGTTCAGCCCGACGCTGCTCGACTGGACGGGCCAGCCGAACCCGACCGGGCTGCCCGGAGCGGCCGGGGAGCTCGCGGCCGGCCTGCTCAGCCTGATCCTCCTGGTGGCCCCGCTCAGCCTCGGCGCCGCGGTCGGGTTCGAGGTCCGGCTGCGGCGGCTGGTCGACCCGGCGGCGCGCGCCGCGGCCCGCCAGGTGCGGCCCGCGATCTGGCTGATCGTCGGCTCCTGGTGGAGCTGCCTGGCGATGGGGGCCGCCGGGGCGTCCACCCTGTACTCGCTGCCCGTCGAGTCGCTCGGCATGTCGGTGCTCGGCGCGACCTGTGCGGTGGCGATCCGCCGGTACCAGCTGTTCGACGCGCGGCCGGTGGTGCGCCGGGCAGTGGTCTACGGCGGCCTGACGGCCGTGATCCTGGTGGCCTACGCGGTCGCCGCGGTGACCCTGGAGCGCCTCGGGGCGGCGCAGGCCACCGAGCCGGTGGCCCTGGTCGTCGCGATCCTCATCGCGCTGCCCCTGCGCGACCAGCTCCAGCGCGCCGCGAACCGGCTGGTCTTCGGCCTGCGCGACGATCCCGTCGCCACGCTGCTCTTCCTCGGCGAGCAGCTCGAGCGGGCGGCCGCCGTCGACGACGTCCTGCCCGCCGCCGCGCGGTCGCTGCGGGAGACGCTGCGTCTGCAGCACGTGGCGATCCTCGACGGGGAGCGCGTCGCCGCCGAGGCCGGGGCTCCCGGACCGGGTCGCCAGGTCGAGATCCCGCTCATCTACGTCGGGGAACGGGTCGGGTCCCTGGTGGCGACCCAGGCCGAGGGGGACATCCCCCTGGGCCCCGAGCGCGAGACCCTGCTGGCCGGCATCGCGCGACCGGTCGCCGCCGCACTGCGGGCGACCGCCCTGAGCCGTGACCTGGCCACCAGCCATGGGCGCCTCATCACCGTCACCGAGGAGGAGCGGCGCCGGATCCGGCGCGATCTGCACGACGGCCTCGGGCCGACCCTGAGCAGTGCCGTGCTCGGGGTGGCACGCGCCAACGCGCTCCTCGTCTCACGCCCCGCGGCCGCAGCCGAGCAGCTCGAGCAGCTCACCGGGATCCTCCAGCAGGCGGTGGCCGACGTCCGGCACCTCGTGTACGACCTGCGTCCTCCCGAGCTGGACCAGCTCGGCCTGGTCGGTGCCCTCGACGAGCACGCGCGCTCCCTCGGGCACTTCACCGTGACCTCCCCCCACGCCCTCCCCCGCCTCGGTGCCGCAGCCGAGGTCGCGGCGTACCGGATCGCGATGGAGGCGATGACCAACTCGATCCGTCACGCACGGGCGAGCCGGGGCACGGTCACGATCACGCTCGACGGCGGACTCCGGGTCGAAGTGGAGGACGACGGGATCGGGCTGCCCGACGGCTACCGGGCCGGGGTCGGGATCACCTCGATGCGGGAGCGTGCCGCAGAGCTCGGGGGCAGGTGCGAGATCGAGCCCGGTCGCAGCGGTGGAACGGTGGTGCGCGCATGGCTGCCGAGCTGATCTCCGTCGTCGTGGTCGACGACCACCCGATGTTCCGGACCGGGCTGCGCACCATGGTGGAGGAGGCCGAGGGGCTGGAGCTGGCCGGCGAGGCGGCCGACGCCGGGGCCGCCGTCGCGGTCTGTGAGGACGTCGTGCCCGACGTCGTCCTGATGGACATCAACCTGGGCGGCTCGAGCGGCATCGAGGCGACCCGCACCCTGACCTCGCGCCTGCCGGGGACCGCGGTGCTGATGCTCACCATGCTCGAGGACGACACGTCCGTCTTCGCCGCGATGCGGGCCGGGGCGCGCGGCTACATCCTCAAGGGCTCCGCGCCGGACGACATCCTTCGCGCGATCGCCGCCGTGGCCAAGGGCGAGGTCATCTTCGGGGCCGCCCTGGCGCGCAGGATGGGCCACTTCTTCACCGCGGGTCGCGAGGGTGAGGCACACCCGTTCCCCGAGCTCACCCCCCGCGAGCGTGACGTGCTCGATCACCTGGCCGACGGCAAGTTCGAACGTAGCGATCGCCGCGGCTCTCGGGCTGTCCGAGAAGACGGTGCGCAACAACATCTCCAACATCTTCGCCAAGCTCCTCGTCGCCGACCGCGGCGCCGCGGTGGCCAAGGCGCGCTCCTCCGGTCTCGGCACGACCTGACCCCAGGAGCGAGCACACGACGGTCGGCTGACGACGTCAGACCGTGGTCAGGTAGAGGTGCACCATGCCCACGCAGCCCGAGCCCTCGCCCACCGCGGCGGCGACCCGCTTGCCCGAGCCGGCCCGGACGTCCCCGACCGGGAAGATGCCGGGCACGTTGGTCTCGTAGAGGTACGGGTCCCGGTCCAGCGTCCATCCGCGGGGGCGCCCGGCGGGCCCCGCCGGCAGGTCCGGGCCGGCCAGCAGGTAGCCCTTCTCGTCCATCTCGAGCAGGCCCTGGACCATCTCGGTGTGCGGCGCGCTGCCGATGAAGATGAACATCGCCGCCGCGTCCAGCTCCTGCGTCGAGTCGTCCTCGGTGCTGCGGATGGTGATCCCGTCGAGGTGACCCTCCCCCCGCACCGAGTCGACGACGTAGCCGCTGACCAGCTCCATGTTGGGGGCGGCCTCGATCCGGGCGATGAGGTACTGGGACATGCTCTTGGCCAGCGGTGAGCGGGTCAGCACCGTCACCTTCGAGGCGTAGCGGGAGAAGAGCAGCGCGCCCTGACCGGCGGAGTTCGCCCCGCCGACGACCACGACCGGCCGGTCGCGGTAGGTGGCTGCCTCGGTCATGGCGGCGCCGTAGTAGACGCCGCAGCCGGTGAGGGCGTCGATCCAGGACCGGCCGACGATGTCCTCGCGTCCCAGGAAGCTGCGGGTTACCGCGTTGACCATCTGGATCGTGGCGTCACGGCCCAGCAGGGCCACGGGCCCGGGGTTCTTCTCGGGCAGCTCGGCGAGCTGCCAATGATCCACCCGGGGATGCTATGCCACGGCGCCGGTGGGGACCATGCCCGCGAGCCGGGCAACCCGGACCTGCGGCGGTACGGTCTGCAGCACGGATGCACCGGCGACAAGGAGACCCTGTCGTGACGACGGCGATCGTGGTCGGCAGCGGACCCAACGGGCTCGCGGCGGCGATCCGCCTCGCCCAGGCCGGCGTCGAGGTCACCGTCCTCGAAGCGCGGGACCGGCCGGGCGGGGGGTCCCGCTCGACCGAGGCGACCCTGCCCGGCCTGCTCCACGACGAGTGCTCCGCGTTCCACCCCACCGGCGTCGCGTCGCCCTTCTTCGCCTCTCTCGACCTCCCGCGGCACGGTTTGCGCTGGCTGTGGCCAGAGGTCCAGCTCGCGCACCCGCTGGACGACGGCCGCGCGGGGATGCTGACCCGGGACCTCCGGCACGTCGGCGGCATCGCTCGACGCGGACGACGCTCGGTGGCGGCGCATGTTCGGCGCCCTCGTCGACCGCTTCGACGAGCTGGTCGACGACGTGCTTCGCCCGGTGGCACACCTCCCCCGCCACCCGGTCACCCTGGCGCGGTTCGGCCGCCGGGGCGCTCCTCCCCGCCACGGTGCTCTCGCGCACGGGCTTCCGGGACGAGCCGGCCCGGGCGCTGTTCATGGGTGCCGCGGCCCACAAGTTCGGCCGGCTGGACGGGCCTCTCGACTCGGCGGCGGGCCTGCTGCTGGTCGCCGCGGCCCACGCGGTCGGCTGGCCCGTCGCCGCAGGCGGATCGGAGGCGATCAGTCCGCGCGCTGGCGTCCGAGCTGCGCGGCCTCGGCGGCAGTCTCCACAGCGGGGTGCGCGTCGGAGTCGCTGGACCAGGCTGCGCGACGTCGCCGGATCCGCAAGCCCGACGTGGTCATGCTGGACACGTCGCCGGCGGGCGCCCTCCGGGTCCTCGGCGACCGGATGCCGGCCCGGATCGCCCGGGCGCTGCGGCGCTACCGCTACGGCCCTGCCGCCTTCAAGGTCGACTTCGCCGTCGAGGGTGAGTCCCCTGGGCCAACCCGGACGTGCGGCGGGCCGGGACGGTCCACCTCGGGGGCACCGCAGCCGAGATCGCCGCCGCCGAAGCGGCCACGGCGCGCGGGCGAGATGCCGGACTCCGGCCGTTCGTGCTGCTCGGCCAGCAGTACCTCGCCGACCCCTCGCGCTCGCACGGCGCCGTCGAATCCGGTCTACGCCTACGCCCACGTCCCGCACGGCTACACCGGGGATGCGACCGACGCGGTCATCGGCCAGATCGAGCGGTTCGCGCCGGGCTTCCGGGACCGCGTCCTCGCCACGCCAGTCGCGCGACCCGCGGGACTCGCCGCCCACAACGAGAACTACGTGGGCGGGGACATCAGCGCCGGCGCGGTCAGCGCCCGGCAGCTGGTCGCCAGGCCCCGGGTGGCCCGCGTCCCGTACGCGCTCGGGCGTCGAGGGCGTGTACCTCTGTTCTCTCGGCCACCGCACCGGGCCCCGGGGTGCACGGCATGGGCGGCGTTCCACGCCGCCGAGGCGGCCCTCCGCCACTGCGGTGGCCAGGGTCGGCGCACCGGGGTGGCGTCGAGGCGGACCGGCACCGCCGGCTGGCGGCGGATACTAAAACCTGCTCCCTCGGCATATCACCACGTCGCGCGGAATGCTCGGGCATACTCTCGACATCGGCCAGCGGGCGGGCGGCCATCCTGGGTAAGCCGACACCACGAGCCGTGAGCCGACCTCCGAGGCGTCGCGGAGACAGGAGGCAACACCGTGAGGTTCTCAGTCGACCAGTCCGGTGACGTCCGTCGCATCGCCCTCTCCGGGCGGCTCGATGCCGACGGTGTCGCCGCGATCGAGACCGACTTCCAGGAGGCCGCGGCCGAGAGCCCGAACCTGATCGTCGACATGACCGACGTGCCGTTCGTCGCCTCGCTCGGGATCCGCATGCTGGTGAACGCCGCCAAGGCTCAGGAGCACCTGGGCGGAAAGATGGTGCTGGCAGGCATCGACGAGATGACCCAGACCATCCTGCACACCACCGGGCATCAACTTCCTCATCCCCTGGTTCGCCACCCTCGAAGAGGCACAGTCCCAGTTCTGATGAGGCGCCAGAGCGCCGGCACCCGTGACACCGCGCCGGAGCGGGGCGTAGGGCGGAGGGCGCGGCGATGATCCAGCGACGCGTCCTGGCCGGTCCCATCACGCCCTCCCTGGTCCACGAGGCCGGCCCGCTGGGCTCAGGAGCTCGGCGCGGACTTCGGGCTCGCGGACGCCGACCGCTACCGACTCGAGCTGTGCGCCGAGGAGCTGACCACCAACCTGGTGAAGTACGGGCACTCGCCCGCCGGGCAGCGTGCCCGTGGAGATGACTGCCGACGTCGAGGAGGAGCACCTCCGACTCCGGGTGGTCGACGGCTGCCCGCCGTTCGATCCGCTCGGCTATGAGCCCGCAGCCGATCCCCGGGACGCTCGACGAGCTGCAGGTCGGGGGCCGGGGAGTCCAGCTCGTCCGGGGGCTGAGCGACGACATCGTCTACGAGCACGCGCGAGGGTCACAACCGGCTGACGCTCGACGTTCCGGCTCAAGGAGCCTGCGCATTCACCACCTCGGCCCCCCGGGGTGGCAGAGGTGGCCATGTTCACCGAGGTGCCCGCCGAGGAGGTCGACGAGGCCCTCGGCGCACTGACGATCCTCGATGCCGCCGACGACGACATCCTGCTCGAGCGTGGCCAGCGCAACGACTCGGTTCTGGTGGTGCTGGACGGCACGCTTGCGGGTGTTCCTCGACCGGCCCGAGGGGGACGACTTCATCGAGATCGGCGCCGGCCAGTGCGTCGGGGAGATGTCGGTCGTCGACGACAAGCCCGTGTCCGCTTTCGTGGTCGCACCGAAGGGCACCCGGCTGCTGGTGATCGACACGGAGACCTTCCTCGGCCCGCGTTCTGGCCATCCCCCGGGTGGCACGCAACCTCCTGCACGCCCAGGACGAGAGGATGCGCAGCAGCAACAAGCAGGCCGTCGACCACATGCGCCAGCTCATGGCGGTGGAGCAGGCCCGCCGGGAGATGGAGCTCGCGCACGACATCCAGGCCAGCATGCTGCCGAAGGAGCCGCTGTTCGGCGACGAGCCGCGCGTCAACTGCGTCGGGCGGATGCTCCCCGCCCGCGAGGTGGGAGGGGACTTCTACGACGCTTTCTTCCTCGGCCCGCGGCATCTTCTGTTCGTCGTCGCCGACGTCTGCGGCAAGGGGCTGCCGGCGGCCCTGTTCATGGTGCGGGCCATCGCCGCGCTGCGCGCGCAGCCGCGTCAGCAGATCCCCTCGGACACCTACCTCGAGGAGCTGGTGGCCGGCCTGAACGACCAGCTGCTGCGAGCACAACGACGCTGCCCAGTACTTCACGGCCTTCTGCGGCATCCTCGACGTGGACGCCTACCACCTCCGCTACCTGCTCGCGGGCCACAACCCCCCGTTGGTGTCCGTGGGCTCGGCGCCGTTCAGCTATCTGACCGAGCCGATCAACCCGCCCGTGGGCATGGTCCCCGGCTTCAGATACACGTCGGCCGAGTTGCAGCTCAGCCCGGAGAGCCGGCTCGTCGTCTACACCGACGGCGTCACCGAGGCTGAGTCGGTCTCGGGTGACATGCTCGGCGAGGAGCGCCTCATCGCTCGCTGTCTGGCGCTGCCCACCGCAGGGGCGCCCGAGCTCGTCCACGAGGTGTTCGCCGAGGTGGAGACGTTCGCAGCGGGCGCCAAGCAGTCCGACGACATCACGGTCCTGGCCATCGACTGCCCGGGCGCCTGACCGCGGAGCACCCGCCCGGAGCGCGCCCACGGCTCGGCTTCGCCAGGGCTGACGGAGCGGGACCAATGGGCCGGGTGCACGCCGGGTCGATGTGGTTGAGTATCGGGTCATGGCTGCCCAGCGCCGGGGTCCTGGAGGGTCGCTCCCCGACCCCACGGTCCGTCGGCGGGCGCTCGACGCGCTCATCAAGCTCAGTGGCGAGCGGGGCATCGAGAACGTCTCGATCCGCGACGTCGCCGCCGAAGCCGGGATCTCGCGGGTGACGCTCTACTCGCGATGGCCCACCCGGCAGGCGTTGGTCATCGAGGCCTACGACCGGCTCAGCGCCTCGCCCCCCGCCTACGACGCCTCTTCGACCGCACGCGAGATGTTCGACAACGTCTTCGCCCGCGTCATCGACCCCGGCGAGCGTCACCAGCTCCGCCAGCTGCTCGCCGAGCTGATCGCTGCGGCCGGCTACGACGCCGACGCGCGTGCCTCGCTCGAGCGACGTCAGGCGATGTGGGCCGACTACGTCAGAGCCGTGATCGAGCGGGGCAAGCAGAGCGGCGAGATCCCCCCGGACCGGGACACCGAGCGAGCGCTGGCCGTCGTGCTCGCGGTCTCGACAGTCGACCATCTGACGTTCGCCGACCCGGAGCGGTCCGCGGCGCTGGCCTGGTCCCTGCTCACCGATCCGCATCCCTGCTGAGTCCGGGCGGAGCCCTCCCGAACGCGGCAGGCCTCGGCCAAATGACCTGAATGGTACGGTTCAGTTCATATACCGCGTATGACGCGGGTGTGCGCGGCTCCGCAGTGGGTCCCCGGGCCCAGGCGACCGGCCGGGACGTCGCCGGTGTCGACAGCAACTGGGGTGCCGTCGACACCGGCGCCTCCCCGGGCGTCGTCGGGCGCGGCTCAGTCCGACAACCGTGAGCGGAGCCAGTCGAGCGTCTCACGCGTCGGCTTGTCGACCTCGCGGGAGAGGTCCGGGTGCTCCTCGAGGTACGCCGCCACGAGGGGGCAGACCGGCACGACGCGATAGCCGTCCGCGACGGTGCGCCGCAGCGCCTCGGCGATCAGCAGGGTCGCGATGCCACGCCCTTCGAAGCCGTCCAGCGACTCGGTGTGGTGGAAGATCCGCTGCCCCGCCCTGTCCAGGTAGAACGCCTGGGCCGCCGGCTCGCCGTCGACAACCGCCAGGAACCGGTCGGACTCCTGCGCCACCGACACCGGGGCACCTGTCCGGTCGTTCAGGCTCATCGGCCTCACCGCAACCGGGGGCCGCTGACCGGGAGCCGGGCCTCGGGCACACCCTCCAGCTCCTCGAGGATGCCGCCCAGGATCCGGTCGAGCGCCTCCTCGTCGGACGGACTGAGCCGGTCGAGCATGAGTCGCCTCACCGCACGCACGTGGCCCGGCGCCGCTTCCTCGAGGGCCGTCCGCCCTGGGGGGGCGATGACGACGAAGGACCCCCGACCGTCTTCAGGGCAGTCCTTGCGCTGGAGCAGGCCACGCTGCTCCATCCGGGTGAGCTGGTGCGAGAGGCGACTGCGCTCCCACTGCAGCGAGCCGGCGAGGTCACTGACCCGCACGGGTTCGCCACCCCGGTCGGTGAGCTGGACCAGGACACTGAAGTCCTGCAGCGACAAACCCGAGCTCGCCTGCAGGTCGCGGCCCAGCACGGTCGGCATCAGCGCCGCCACGCGCAGCCAGCGCCGCCACAGGTGCTGCTGGCTCTCGGTGAGCCAGGGGGTGTCGGTCTCCATCACGCCACCCTACCGGAATAGTTGACGCATCATTCATATGCGAGCACGGGATGACGCGTCCGCCGTCGGTCGGCCGCGGCATCCTGCACTCCGAGAGGAACGACCCTGGACGCTCCCGGGAGACACGCACGACAACCCCGTGCACGTCGTCCGGATGTGGGTGGGAGTCGGGTCCGGGAGGCAGGATGGAGCCGCGACGCCGCCGCACCAGGCCAGCACGCACAGAGAGGCCCGCATATGACACAGCACGAGTCAGACCCGGCCGACGAGCTCCCCCGCGGACCCGGACTGGGAGACACCGCGGCGTCCCTGCAGGTGTACGACGGGCACGAAGCCGTGGTCGGGCGCCTCAAGGTCCGGCGGACCCTGCCCACCCGCGGGCGCCGCACTGTGGGCGCCTGGTGCTTCGCCGACCACATGGGGCCGGCCGACGTCACCGAGAACAGCGGGCTCGACGTCGGCCCCCACCCCCACATCGGGCTGCAGGCCGTGACCTGGCTGACCGACGGCCAGGCCCTGCACCGGGACAGTCTGGGCTCGGAGCAGGTGGTCCGGCCGGGCCAGCTCAACCTGATGACCTCCGGGGGCGGCGTCGCCCACGCCGAGGAGGCGACCGGGCACTACCGCGGCACGCTCGAGGGGATCCAGCTGTGGATCGCCCTGCCGGGCGAGACCCGCCACGGCAGCCCGGCGTTCGAGCACCACGCGGAGCTGCCTCGACTCGAGCTCCCCGGGGCCGAGGCGACGGTGCTGGTGGGCGGGTTCGAGGGGCAGCAGAGCCCGGCGCGCCACGACACCCCGTTGGTGGGGGTCGACCTGACGCTGCACCGGTCCACCACCGCCCCGCTGAGGCCCGACTGGGAGTACGGGCTGATCGTGCTGCAGGGCTCGGTCGAGGTCGACGGCCACCTGCTGCTGCCCGGGAAGCTCGGCTATCTCGGGACCGGTCGCGACGAGGTGCGCCTCGACGCCAACGGGCCGAGCCGCGTCATCCTGCTCGGCGGTGAGCCCTTCGAGGAGACGCTGTTCATGTGGTGGAACTTCGTGGCCCGCAGCCGCGACGAGATCGACGAGGCGTACCGCTCCTGGGCACGCCAGGACGACCGGTTCGGGCGGGTCAGGTCCACCCTCCCGCTCATCCCCGCCCGCACGCCGTGGTGGCACGGCCCCGCGACGTGACCTCGAGCCGTCAGCCGAGGTAGCCCTCGACCTGGTCGCCCGATCGCACGCTGGCCGCATCGGGGTCGGCGCCGGCCTCCCGCAAGGCCTGCCGCTGGCGGAGCAGGTCCCAGCACTGGTCCAGCTCGACCTCGAGTTGCTTCAGGCGGTCGCGCTCCTCGGCAGGATCGATGTCCCCCGACTGCAGCTGCTCCCGCAGGGCTCGCTCCTGGGAGACCAGGTCGGAGATCTGCTCGTGGATGCCCTCGTCAGTCGTCATGACCCGAGTATGCGTCGCGCGTCCAGGACGGTGGAGACGTGATCGCGTCCTCCGCCGAGAACGACTGCGGGTGTTGACGGGCCATCGGGTGAGGCGTCACAAGCACTCGCCGGGGACGACGAAGACATCCACCAGTGCTCCGTTGCGCACCACGGTGATCTCCATCCGCTGACCGATCGCCTCCGCGAACAGGCGCTTCTGCAGCGACTGGGCGTCGCCGAGCGGGATGCCCTCGACCGCCAGCACCATGTCTCCGGGCAGCAGGCCGCTCAGCTCCGCCGGGCTGTTCTCCACCAGCTCGACCACCGACAGCGCGGTCCGCTGGCCGAAGCGCTCCGCGAGCGCCGGCTCGAGCCGCGCCGGCCGGCTCACCAGGCCCAGGTAGGCGCGGCGCACCCTCCCGTCGGTCATCAGCGCACGGATGATCCGGTGGGTGGTCTCGTTGACGGGGACCGCCAGGCCGAGCCCGGCACCGGCCACGGCGGTGTTGATCCCCACGACGCGGCCCCGGCTGTCGGCCAAGGCCCCGCCGGAGTTGCCCGGGTTGAGCGTGGCGTCGGTCTGGATCACGTCCTCGATGAGGCGGGCGGTGGTGCGCGTGCGCGTGGGCATGCTCCGCCCGAGGGCGCTCACCACGCCCGCCGTGACCGTGCCCGAGAGACCGAGGGGATTCCCGACGGCGACGACCAGCGAGCCGACCTGCAGAGAGCCGACGTCGCCGTATTCGGGGGGCTCGGGGATCTCCTGGTCCGCCCGGATGATCGCGAGGTCGCTCAGCGGATCACGCCCGACGACCTCGAAGGCGGCCGACGTCCCGTCCTCGAAGTCCGCAGCCCCGCCCGGCGCGTCACCCACCACGTGCGCGTTGGTGACCAGGTGGGACTCGGTCGTGAGCACGACGGCTGAGCCGGCCGACTCGCCGTGTCTGCCCCGCACCCGGAGCGCCGCCACGCGGGGTGTCAGCTGGCGCGCCACCGCGGTGACGACCGCCGAGTAGGCATCCAGGGCCCCGGACTCCACTTCATCGGCTTCCGACACGTCTGTGAAACCTCCGCGACGCCCCGCCCATTCCGGCAGTCAGCGTCGCGACTTGGGAAACCACAGGGGACCGACCAACCGCGGTCCGACGAGCCGCCTCTCGAGACGCCGGGCCTCGCGGCGCAGGGGCTGGGCGAGGTACTGGCCCAGGAGGACCCCCGAGGCGATGGCGAGCGCGGTGGTTGCCGCGGTCGACAGCGTGAAGATGCCACCGCCGCCGCCCTCGCCCAGCAGTGTGAGTCCCCGGTAGATCGCCAGACCGGGCAGGAGCGGGACCACGCCGGAGACGACGACCACGAGTGGAGGGACGCGGATCCGGCCCGCGACCGCGTAGCTGAGCAGGCCGACCGTGACGGCGGCGCCCGCCGTCGCCCAGGTGCTGCCCAGGGCCCCGTCGCGCAGGGAGAGAACGACGACCTCACCGATCGCGGCGACGGCGGCCACGGGCACCAGCGACCTCGCGGGCGCGTAGGACGCATAGGCGAACGCCGCCGCGGAGACCGCGGCACCGACGACGACCACGGAGGCCTCGGCGAGGTGCGTAGGCGCCGGGGTTGACCCGGCCCACGTCGACGCCCAGAAGCCCGCCCAGGGAGAGGCCGGCGCTCACGCCCGCCGTGATGCCGGCGGTGGCGAACACCACTTCGAGGAACCGGGCTCCGGCGGTCATCGGGTATCCGGTGAGCGCGTCCTGCGTCGCCCCGACGAAGCCGATCCCGGACAGGAGCATCACGATGCCGGACGTGACCACCAGCGACGGCTTGACGTCCAGGGGGGTCGCGGCCGTGCCCACCGCCACCAGGCTGGCCACGAGGCCTCCGCCCACCTGCTGGTAGAAGACGGGCCACCGGCGCCGGGACAAGAACCTCTGCATCAGGTCGATGAGGATCGCGGCGGCGAACGCGAGCCCGGCCACGACGGGCGAGCCGCCCAGCAGGAACGCGACCCCGCCCCCATCACGCCCCACCCGAGGGAGATCTTCCACCGGACCCGGTGGTGCCCCGTCGACAGCAGCCGGGCGAGCGCGGCGCGCGCCTCGTCGCGGTTGATCTTCTGCAGCGGTGAGGTCGCGGACGAGGTGGTCGACCTCGGTGAGGTCCTCGTAGTCGATCGTCCGGTAGGTGACCCGGCGCTGCTGGACGACGGCGGGAACGTCGGCCTCCGGCTGCTCGGTCAACGTCAGCTGGGTGAACGTCACGTCCGCGGACACGTGCCGGAGCCCGGTGGCCCGAGCCACCGCCAGCATGCCGGCCGCCACGTCCGCGGCGCCGGCACCCGACGACAGCAGGACCTCGCCGATCCTCAGGGCGAGGTCGAGGCTCCGGTAGGTGTCGGCTTGGTCGGGCATCACAGCCGACAGTAGGCGGTGCCGGACGACAGCCCACCAACCGGGGTGGACGGGCACGGGTGATCCCGCTCCGTGGCAGGGCCGGGCCCACGACCTCCGCCCCCGTTACGATGGCCGACGCTCGACGACCAGCACGCGGAGGACCCATGGCCTTGCCCGAGTACGAGACTCTGTCCGTGTCGGTCGACGAGGACGGGGTCGCCACGCTGACCCTGAACCGGCCCGACCAGCTGAATGCCTTCAACGTGACCATGGCGCGCGAGCTGGAGCGCTTCTTCCTGACCGATGCCCGGTCCGACGACATCGCCGCCGTCGTGGTGACCGGAGCCGGAAGGGCCTTCTGCGCCGGCATGGACCTGTCGCGGGCCGGGGAACGTCTTCGGCCTCGACGAGACCCTCGACCCGTCGCCGGAGGAGTTCCGCGCCCACTACGACGAGCCGCCCTACCAGGACGGGCTCCGCGACACCGGCGGACGGGTCACCCTGGCGATCCACGCGCTCCCGAAGCCGGTCATCGCCGCGATCAACGGCGCTGCCGTGGGCATCGGGGCGACGATGACGCTCGGCATGGACATCCGGCTCGTCTCGACCGACGCCAGGATCGGGTTCATCTTCGGCCGCATCGGGATCACTCCCGAAGCCGCCTCCACCTGGTTCCTCCCCCGCATCGTCGGAGTGCAACAGGCCCTCGAGTGGGTCTACGCGGCGGACCTCCTCTCGGCCGACCAGGCTCTGGCGGGTCGTCTCGTCCGGTCGGTGCACCCTCCCGAGGAGCTGGTGCCGGCGGCCCAGGAGCTCGCCCGCTCGTTCGTGACGGGGCCGCTCACCGGTCGCGCTGGGCCTGGCCAAGCACCTCATCTACAAGCACGCGGGCTCGGCCGAGCCGCTCGAGGCGCACCTGTCGGAGTCCCTCGGGGTGTTCTGGACCTCGCTGGCCGACGGGAAGGAAGGCGTGGCAGCCTTCCTGGAGAAGCGGCCTCCGCTCTTCACCGAGCAAGGCGTCCGACCTTCCCCGGATCGACTGAGCCGATGCCGGGGACGAAGGTCGGTTGTCGGCCCCACCCCGCCGTACGACAGTGGTAGCTGGTGGGTCGCAGCCCCGATGACCGGGGGCGTCTCTCGAGGCCCAAGCTCCCACCGGGACCGAGGGGCCAGATGCGAGCGAGCGTCCTGATCGCAGGGGTCCTGGGTGCCGCGCTGCTCGTCGTGGTCCCTCCCGACTCCCCCGCACGCGCCTCGTCCGCCCCGGCGCCGTGCTCGGCCGGGCTGATCGCCCTGACCTTCGACGACGGCCCGGCTCCGGCGGTGACGCCGGACCTGCTCGCCCTCCTGGCCGCCCGGCGCGTTCCCGCCACCTTCTTCATGGTGGGGTCGCGCGTCGCGGCCCACCCCGCGCTGGTACGCAAGGTGCAGCGTCTCGGGTTCGTGATCGGCAACCACACCTACCGCCACGAGGACCTCACCACCCTCTCCGACGCCGGGATCCGGTCCACGCTGGCGCGGACCCGCCGCGCTCTCGTCCGGCCGGGGTCCGTCCCTCCCCGCTCATGCGACCGCCCTACCGCGCCACGAACACCCGGGTCCGGCGCGTCGTCAGATCGATGGGGCTCACCCAGGTGCTGTGGACCATCGACTCCCGGGACTGGGAGTCGGGCACGTCGAGCGACATCGCGCGACGGGTGCTGCGGGCACTGCGTCCCCACCAGCCCAATGTCGTGCTGCTCCACGACGGCGTCGGGCGCTCCCCGATCACACTTGCGGGCGGTGCCCCGGATCATCACGGGAGCCCGACAGCGCGGATACTGCTTCGCGGCCCTGGGTCCCGCCGGACGCCCTGCTCCGCCGGTGCCCACGGTGTCCGCGTCCGCGCCGCAGGTCACCGAGGGATCGCCGGGAGATCACCCCGGTCACGGTGACCCTGCGCCTGGACCAGCCGACGTCGCGACGGGTGTCGTTGCGCCTCCGCACTGCCTCGGGCAGCGCCGCGGCCGGCGAGGACTTCCTGCCCGTCAGCCGCCGGGTCAGGTTCCCCGTGGGCGTGACGAAGCGCTCGGTCCCCGTCTCCGTCCTGGGCGATGACCTCGCCGAGGGGGACGAGAGCCTCCTCGTCGTGCTCGACCGCCCCTATCGCCTCCGGATGGCTGGTGCCCCGGTCACGGTCACGATCGTCGATGACGACGGACTCCCGCCGGTCGCGGCATGGAGCACTCTGGCCGGCGGAGCGGGCTCCGGCCCTGCGCCTCCGTCACCCTCCGCGCGATCCGCGGCGCGGTGCCGCCGGCCCGGCGGTACCGGACGGGCAGGGAGGAGCCTCTCCGGTGGAGGCGTTGGACACCCTGCTGCTGGCCGCCGTCGGGGCGTTCGGCCGCTGGGCGTGGCGCAGGCCGCGGATGCGCTCGTCGTGACAGGGCTCCGGCCGCCCCATCCGGCTGGCTGGTCGCCGACGTTCCTACGCCTTCCCCCTGCGCCACCAGCGGCGCTTCGCGCGGCGCTCGGGCTCCTGGCCACGCATCTCCCGGCGGATGGTCACGCTCTCAGGCTCGTAGGCCGGCCCGTCCTTGGATCGCGGGTCCCGCGAGGCGTACCCCGCCTTCGGGGGGATCCCGACGGGCACGGGCTCCTCGTTGCCCGGCGTCTCCTCGGGAGGCTCCTGCCCCGGCTCCGGCCGGGCAGCCGTGGTCGGGCGCACTCCGGTGGGTGCGTGACTGTCCGACGCCACATAGCCCTCGCGCTCGCTGCTCACGCCCATCTCCCCGGTCGGGTCGACGTCGGACTCGGTGACGTCGCGGAGGTAGGCATCTTCGTGTCCACTCATGGGATGCCGGGTACCCCGGACCGCGCGCGGGGAAACATCGTGCGGGGAAACACCGCGCTCCTAGGCAAGCGCCTCCGCGATCGGCGCCAGCTCCGGCCGTGTCTCGGCCAGGGCTGCTGCGGCGGCGTGCAGCATCGCCCGGTCGGGCAGCGCGGCGCCTGCCACGAGCTCGAACGTCGGAGCGGCACAGCTTCCGTCCGGCAGCGGCTGGGCGACCAGGTAGTGCGCCAGCGCCGCCAGCACCCGGCTCATCACGCCGTACATCTCCCCCACCAGGCGGCCCTTGTCCGGCGCCGGCTGCATCAGCCGGTCCAGCAGGACGAACATGTACCGGTAGGAGAGGTTGAACAGGTCGGAGACCGGCCGCAGCGACTCCGGGTAGTCGGCCGAGCGCGGGTTGGTGCGCACCGGGCGGAGCGCCGGGACCGGGCTCGTGCCATCCGCGATCTGCAGCAGCTTGTGGTAGTGGGTCAGCTCCTGGTGCGCCGGGTCGGCCCACTTGTCGTCGCTGAGCCCTTCGCCCTGGTGGACGATCACCTCGATCGCCGCGCGGGCGCTCTCGAGATCGGTCACGTACATCAGCCCCCCGCTGTCCTCGGCGTCCCCGGCGACCGCGCCGTAGAAGCTCGGGTCCCCGAGCTGGCGATCCACCTGCGGGTCGGCGAAGAGGTCCCCGTGGGCGTCGAGGGCGACGAAGGCCTCCTCGAGCGCGTGGTAGAACTGCCCGAGCGTCTCGTACTCGTCCGGCTCGGCGGGCGAGTCGTGGGCCTCCGGCTTCTCGATCCCCATCAGGACCTCACGCACCGTCTCCGGTGTGCAGGGAGCGAGGTTCAGCTCCAGCGGGGGCCGGTGGTGGGGCAGGTCGCTGGGGTACTGCGGGACGTACGCGGGACTGGTGAAGTGTGGCCGGCCGCCGACGGACAGCAAGAGGTTCGCCGCCAAGGTGGCGTGCAGCATCTCCTCGGTGACGATGCTCCGCAGCAGCATCGCGGCGTCGCAGCGCTGATTCTCGATCGAGTACTTGGCATACAGGTACGGCGGGACGGTGGACAGCTCCACCTGGATGGCGAGCTCGAGATGCGCACGGAGATCGTCGACGGTCTCGATCGGCATGGGTGGTTCCTCACATAGAGTCGGTCGTTGCTCAGCGCCGTGGCCCGGACCTCGCCGCCAGGGGTGCATGGGCATTCTCTGCCACCTTCGCGGCGGCGGCCAGCCCACCGCACCGTCGGATCCGGGGAGGTCGCCTGGCATCGGGGGCCAAGATGGTGGCATGGACATCCAACATGCACGCGGCTTCGTCGACCGTCACCACCGAGCTGTGCTCGCAACCCGCACCCGAGACGGCGGCATCCAGCAGAGCCCGGTCCTGGTGGGGGTGGACGCGGACGGTCGGCTGATCATCAGCAGCAGGGAGACGGCCTTCAAGACCAAGAACCTCCGTCGCGACCCACGGGCGCAGGTGTGCGTGTTCACCGACACGTTCTTCGGCAGCTGGGTCGTCGTCGACGGCGAGGCCGAGATCGTGTCACTCCCCGAGGCGATGGAGCTGCTCGTGGACTACTACCGCCGGCTCGCCGGTGAGCACGACGACTGGGACGAGTACCGCGACACGATGCGTCGCGAGAAGCGCGTGCTGATCAGGATCCAGCCTCTCCGCGCAGGACCGGATCGCCAGGGGTGACGACCCCTCCCGCCCGCATAGGAGCAACGCTCGCGGGTACTGAGAGTGCATGGATGAAATCCAGCATCTGCACACACGCGGTCCCATGACCGCGCCTGAGGACGGATCGGAGGAGATGCCATGACGATGACGAACAGTGACCAGTTGGCTTCCGAGCGCCGACAACAGATCTCAGCAGTGATCCCCGGCGGTACGGCCGAGCGGGTCGTGGTCACGGGCGGATCGACGGCGGAGGCCGTCGCCGGCATCGGCGTGATCATCCTGGCAGTGCTCGGCCTGGTGAACGTCGCCGTGCTTCCGTTGGCCTCCATCGCGACCATCGCGGCGGGGGTGGGGTTCGTCCTGCGGGGGACCTCGCTGGCAACCCGGTCCCGCGCGGTGGCGCGTCAGGACGACCGGGCGACCGAGGCGGAGTTCTTCGGTGGTCTCGCGGCAGAGGTCGTCGGCGGGGCCGGCGCGACCGTCCTGGGCATTCTGGCCCTGCTGGGCGTCGCTCAGACCACCGTGCTGCCGGTCGCGCTGATCGTGCTGGGCAGCACCCTGCTGCTCGGCGGAACGATGACCCCGCTCGCCCACAACAGCGGGCGGATCCTCGCGTCACCCGTGTCGACCTCAGCCGCCGGCGGCGACGGCCTCTTCGGTCTCGGCGCCCTGACGCTGGGGATCCTGGGGCTCATCGGGGTCGGCGACCCGATCGTCCTGCTGCTCACCGGACTGCTGCCCCTCGGGGCGGGCCTGGTCCTCGAGTCGAGCCCGATGATCGGACGGATGTTTACCAGGAAGTGAGGGTGATCCCTCGAGCCCGGGCCGGCGCCGCACGGCGCCGGCCCTTCTCCTGCCCCGAAAGACCGCGTCAGGTCAGGCCGGTCGCGTCGCGAACCCAGTCCCACACCCGGGCGACCTCGTCGGGCGACGGCCGGGTGCGGGCGAGGTAGCTGGTGGGCCGTTGCCGGCGGTCCATCCAGAAGGTTCCGCTCGGCGGCGCCAGTTCGGTCGACGCGAGCCAGACTGCCGTGTCGGCTCCGGCCTCGGGGGTGCGCAGGAAGGGCCGCGCGATCGCACGGAACACCGGAAGCGAGCTCGCGACACCGGGAGTGTCCGCCCATCCGGGATGCATCGCGTAGACGGCGACCTCGTCGGGCTCCCAGCGGTCCGCGAGCAACGGAGTCAGCTCGACCTGGATCCGCTTGGACCGGGCGTAGGCGACGCTGCCGCGGTAGCCGCTCCGCTCGTACTCGATGTCGTCGGCGGGCAGCGGCTGGGTGTACATGCCACCCGAGGAGACCAGCACGACGCGTGCGCGTCTGGCGTGCCGGCCCAGCACGGGCAGGAGCAGCTCGGTCATCAGCACCGGTCCGAGCACGTGCGTGGCCACGGTCAGCTCGTGGCCGTCGACCGACGCGGTGCGCACCGGCGGCATCACCCCGGCGTTGTGGACCACGACGTCGAGGCTGTGGCCCTCGCGGCGCAGCCTTCCGGTGAAGCTCTCGGCGAACCGTCGTACCGACGCCAGATCGGAGACGTCGCACTCCTCGACGTGCAGGTCCGCGGCACGCTCCTCCGCCTCCAGCGCCCGGGTGATCCGGTCCAGGGCGGGCGCCGCGCGCTCGGCGGACCGTACGAGCACGTGCACCGTTGCGCCGAGGCGCGCCAGCCTCAGCGCGGTTGCCTCGCCGAGACCCCCGCCGGCCCCGGTCACCAGGGCGCGCTTGCCGACCAGCGCCTCCAGGCGAGGGTCGTCGTCGGGCCACCCGCGACGGCGCACGGCGTAGCCGATGCTGCTGTACCCGGGAAGGACCGCACGGTCGAGGACCCGGTCGAGCCCGTGGTCGGGAGTCATCGGGGCGCGCCCGGGCTCAGCCGGATCTGCGCGACGTCGATGTATCCGGCCCGGAATCCCGCCTCGCAGTAGGCGAGGTAGAACTCCCACGTCCGGCGGAACTCCTCGTCGAACTTCTCCGAGTGGATCGCGGGCCACGCGGCGAGGAAGCTCGCCCGCCAGCGCCTGAGGGTCTCGGCGTAGTCGGCGCCGAATCGTCGCGCGACGGTGACGTCGAGGCCTGCAGCCCCCGCGTGCTGCTCGATGGCGGTCATCGACGGGATCAGGCCGCCCGGGAAGATGTGCTTCTGGATCCAGCCGTAGGAGTTGCGGGTGGCGAGGTAGTCCTGGTGCGACATCAGGATCGACTGCAGCGCGACCGCTCCTCCGGGCTCGACCAGGCGGCGGAGGGTGGCGAAGAACTCCGGCCAGTAGCGCTCCCCGACCGCCTCGATCATCTCGACGCTGACGATCGCGTCGAAGGTCCCGGCGATGTCCCGGTAGTCCTGCACGATCACGTGGACACGGTCGGACATCCCGGCGGCCAGGATCCGCTCGCGCGCCAGCTCCGGCCTGCTCGACCGAGAGCGTCACGGTCGTCACGTGGGCACCGCGGCGAGCAGCTTCGACCGCGAGTGCTCCCCAGCCGGTCCCGATCTCGAGCAGCCTCGTGCCCCGGGACACGTTCGCGAGGTCGAGGGCGGCGTGGATCTTGCGCAGCTGGGCGCCGGCGAGGTCCTGCTCGCCCAGCGGTAGGCCGCGGTCGAAGAGGGCCGAGCTGTAGGTCATCGTCCGGTCCAGGAAGGCCGCGAACATGTCGTTGCTCAAGTCGTAGTGGGCCGCGATGTTGTCCTGGGTGTGCCGCTTCGCGCCGTGCTGGTCGCGCGGGATCGGCTGAGTGACCAGGCGCCGCAGCCGCAGCAGCCAGCTCGGCAGAATCGTCGGGACGCGCTCGGCGAACGGCGTCAGCGCGTCGGCCAGGTCCGTGCCGTGAGCCGCAGACCACTCCCCCGCGGAGTAGCCCTCCCCGACGGCGATCTTGGGGGCCCGGCCCAGGCGACGGTAGAAGCGGCCCGGGTGCTCGATCGAGATTGCGGGCCGCGTGCCCTCGCCGCCGACGCCGCGGCGCGGCACAGGCCCGAGGAGCTCCCCACCGGGGAGCACGAGGTCCACTGGGACACGCCCGGCTACGACACGGAGGAGGGTCCGGGCGATGCGTGCGCGGACCCCGAGCGCGGGGCGCGGAGCCTCGCGCACGTCGACCCTGTGGTCTCGGCTGGTGGGGGCGGACGAGGTGAGAGTCATCGGACCGTGCTCCTTGATTCGTTCGGGTCGGGCTTGGACCGGCAGCCGGCGCATCCAGAGCCAGATGCCGTGGAACCGGATGAGGGCGCTCACCCGGTGGGTCATGAACAGGTGGGTCGCGGTGGTGCGCAGCAGGGAGCGTCCCGTCGCGGGCTCGGGCACGCCGCGGGTGGTCGCGACCATGACCCGCTCCTCGTCCCGGTCGAGGCCGACCGTCACGCTGACCAGGGCGGGGTCGACGCGCAGCCGGATGTCGTAGCGTCCGGAGACGTCGTTGAACGGCGAGACGTAGAACGCCTTCTCCGTCTCGGCGCGACCACGGTCGTCGACGTCCAGCAGGTAGGCATGCCGTTGTCCGTAGGTGTTGTGCACCTCGAAGACCACGGCCCGTAGGAGGCCGTCCGCCCCCACCGCCCAGAACACGGTCAGCGGGTCGAAGACGTGACCGAGCACCCGCGCATTGGCGAGCATCACCACGCGGTCAGCCGGGTCCAGCTCGATGCCGCGGCCGGCCAGGAAGCTCTCCAGGTCGGCCCGGATGCCGCCGTGTCGACCGCCGTCCAGGTGGTCCCGTGCGTCGAAGCGGGCGAGCGGGCGCAGCCAGAAGGGAAGCCGGGGCAGCGCGTCGACGTCGACCAGCCACTGGTAGGCGCGGTAGGTGAACGCGTGCCGGACCGGCACCCGCCTGGTGTGGCTCACCTCGCCGACCACGAGAGCCGGCAGCGGAGGGAAATCCATGGTGGTCACCAGGATGCACCGAACCTCGCGGCCGCCTCCACACCCGAGCGGCAGCCGTCCTCGTGGAACCCCCAGCCCAGGTGGGCCCCTGCGAAGGCGAGGCGATCGCCACCGGAGGACCGGAGCCGTTCGGCAGCGGCGACCGCAGCGGTCGTGAAGATGGGGTGCGTGTAGGACATGCGGGCGGTCACCGTCTCCGGGTCCACGTGGTCGGTCGCGTTGAGCGTCACCACGTGCTCGCTCTCGTCGGCCAGGCCCTGCAGCCGGTTCATCCAGTAGCTCACCACGACCTCGTCGGAGCCGCCGCCGCACGAGGAGAGCCGGTAGTTCCAGGACGCGCGAGCCCGGTCCTCCTCGGGCAGCAGGGAGGCGTCGCGGTGCAGCCAGGTCTCGTTGCGCGAGTACCCGATCGCGGCCAGGTCCGACTTCTCCTGCACGGTCGCGTCGACCAGCAGGTCCAGGGCCTGGTCGGCGTGGGTCGCGATGACGACCCGGTCGAAGCGGAAGGACGTGCCGCGAGCCGTGCGCACGTCGACCCCGTCGCTGTCGCGCTCGATCGCGACCACCTGCTCGCCGACACGCACGTCGCCGATCCGCTCCCGGATCCGCGTGACGTAGGTGTGCGAGCCGCCCACGACCGTCCGCCATGTGGGAGAGCCGGAGATCCGGAGCATCCCGTGGTGCTCGAGGAAGCGGAACAGATGCCGCGCGGGGTACGACGCCGCGTCGTCGTCGCCGCACGACCACACGCAGGACACGAGCGGGATCGCGAAGTGGTGGATGAAGTAGCTGCTGTAGCCGCCTCGCTCGAGGAACTCCCCCCAGGTCGGGTCGTCCTCGTCGCTGCTGAGCAGGCGCCGGGCGTCGCGATGGAAACGCGGCACCTGGGCCAGCATGCGGAGGAACCGGAGGTCGAAGAGCCGCCGCGGCTGGGCGAGGACCCCACTCAGGCCCCTGCCGCCCGCGTAGGACAGACCGCAGTCCTCGCACACGATGCTCATGCTCATCTCGGTCGGACGGGTCTCCACGCCGAGCTCCGCGAACAGCCGCAACAGGTGCGGGTAGGTGCGCTCGTTCATCACGATGAACCCACTGTCGACCGGGAGCACCTGGCCGGCCGACCCGACGACCTCGTGGGTGTGGGCGTGGCCGCCGAGCCGATGCTCGGCCTCGAACAGGGTCACGTCGTGGGTGCGATCGAGCAGGTACGCCGCGGTCAGGCCGGACACACCTCCACCGATCACGGCGACGGTCGGGCGTCGGTCTGTGTTCACACCTGTCTCCTGAGGTCCGGCCGGGGCTCCGGCTCGCCTGCTCGAGGGCCGGGCTGGCACCTCGTAGACAATGATGTTAAGGTTCTGTCCAGTGTTTGTCAAAGGTTCGTCCAATACACCCCGGAAGCGAGTGAAGACATGCAGATCTGCCGGACCGTCACCACGGGGGCGCCCGTCTCGGCGGTGTTCGCCTACCTGGCCGACTTCACGTCGACCACCGACTGGGATCCGGGCACGGTGAGCACCACGCTCGTCGGCGGGGACGGCACCGTGGGGACCACCTACCAGAACGTGTCCCGGTTCCTCGGTCGCGAGACGCAGCTCACGTACGTCGTCGAGGCCTATGTCCCGGGGTCGCTGATCGTGCTCCGCGGGGAGAACGGCACCGTCGTCGCCCGGGACACCATGAGCTTCGAGGCCACCCACGACGGGGGCACCCAGGTCACCTACCTCGCGGACTTCACCTTCAAGGGCGCGGCACGCATCGCGGCGCCGTTCCTGGCACCCGCCTTCAAGCGACTGGGCGACGACGCGGAACGCGGGATGCAGCAGGCCCTCGACCGGCTCGCCGCCTAGGCTGTCCCCGATGTACACCATCAAGCACGCGGCTGAGCAGGTCGGCATCACCGCCGACACGTTGCGGGCTTGGGAGCGCCGATACGGCATCGTGAGCCCCCAGCGCACCGACGGCGGGTACCGGGTCTACAGCGAGAGCGACGTCCACCTGCTGCGGACGATGAGCCGGCTGGTCGACCAGGGATGGACGCCGAGCCTGGCATCGCGCGAGGCCCTGCGCCGCACCGGGCTGCCCACTCCCGTGAACGGCGCCGGCGACGAGCGGAGCGACTCGCCTCCCCCCGACCGGCTCTCCGAGCGCTTCGTCGAGGCTGCCGCCGACATCGACACCGCGACGCTCTCGAGCGTCCTCGACGAGATGTTCTCCGTCGGCAGCTTCGAGACCGTTGCTCGGCGCTATCTCTTCCCGACTCTGACTGCGCTCGGGGACGCCTGGGAGGCCGGTCGGGTCAGCATCGCGGCCGAGCACTTCGCCTCCAGCGCGATCATGCGACGCATCTCCGCCGCCTACGAGGCGGCCACCGCGTTCGGCCGCGGCCCACGCGTCCTGCTCGGGATGCCCTCCGGTGGTCGCCACGAGATCGGCCTGTTCGCCTTCGCCGTGGCTGCGCGACGTCGGGGCCTGGACACCGACTACCTCGGCGCCGACCTTCCCGTGGAGGACTGGCTGAGTGCGATCGCCGAGCCGGGGGTCGCCGCCGTGGTCGTCACGATGCCCACGACGGCCGACGTGGCCCCGACATCCGTGCTCGTCGACGCCATCCGCGGCCGCTACCCCGATCTGCCGATCGCGGCGGGGGGCGGCGAACAGGATCAAGCACCTGACGGGGTGATCCGCCTCGGGCACGACGTCCCCGACGCGGCGAAGCGTCTCAGCGAGATCCTGACCGCCCCCCGGACTCCGCAGGCCGACCGCGGGGGCCCGCGCTAGGTGTGCTTGGGGCCCCGTCGTGAGGCGAGCCGCGGACAGATCACACCTTGACCCGCGCCGACGTCGGGTCGTACAGGGGTCGCAGTGACACCTCGACGGGGTGGCGCACGCCGGCGATCTCGACGTCCCAGGCGCCCGCCGTGATCCACTCCGTGGTCACGGGCGCTCCCTCGCCCGAGACCATCGCGAGCCCGACGGCGCCGCCGACGGTCCAGCCGTACGACGCGGAGCGGAGGTAGCCCACCGGGCGACCGTCGCGGCGGAGCACCTCGGCGTGGAACAGCAGCGGCCCGGGATCGAGCACCCGGACCTGCACGATCCGCTGTGCCATCCCGCCGGCCTCCTGGTTGGCGGCCTTGCGGGCCAGCACCGCGTCACGCCCGACGAAGCCGCCCGGCTTGTCGAGGGCCAGGGCGAACCCGAGGCCCGCCTCGAGCGGGCAGTCGGTGTTGTCGATGTCGTGGCCGAAGTCGCGGTAGCCCTTCTCCATTCGCAGCGAGGCCAGGGCCTTGAGCCCCACCGGCCGTAGGCCGAAGGGGGACCCGGACGCCTGCAGCGCGTCGTACACGGCGAGCGCCCGCGCCGCAGGGACATACAGCTCGTAGCCGAGCTCGCCAAGGTAGGTGATGCGCACGCACAGCACCTCCACGCCGGCCACCTCGATCCAGCGGGCGGTGCGGAACCCGAACGCCTCGGTCGACAGGTCGCTGTCGGTGAGGCTCGCCAGCACCTCGCGCGAGCGGGGTCCCTGCAGGTTCAGCTGTGCGAAGTCGGAGGTGACGTCGGTGACCGTGCAGTCGTCGTCGCGGCCGTGGCGGGCCAGCCAGGCGAGGGTGTGGCCGTGCGCGGTGTCGGAGGCGACCACGAGGAAGTCCTCGTCGGACAGCTTGGTGACCGTCAGGTCGCTCTCGATCCGGCCGTCCTCGTCGAGCCACTGCGTATAGGTGATGGTCTCGGGCTTGCCGTCCACCGCACCTGCGGAGACCCGGTCCAGCAGGGCCCCGGCGTCCGGGCCCCGGACCCGGAGCTTGGCCATGAAGCTCATGTCCATCAGCCCCACCGCCTCGCGGACGGTCCGGTGCTCGGCCTCCCACTGCGCGAACCACGGCGCCAGGCCCCACGTCGGCTCGGCGACCGGCGTCACGCCGGGGCCCGCGAACCAGTCGGCCCCCTCCCACCCCGACACCTCGCGCAGGTAACCACCCTGGTCGACCAGCCGCTGGTGCACCGGCGACAGCAGGGTGTTGCGGGCGCTGCGCAGCTGCGTGCCCGGGGTGTGCGCGGCGTAGACCGTGCCCAGGATCTCGGTGGTGCGAGCCGCCCGGTAGGCATCGTCGGCCTGCCAGGGCCGGAACCGGTCGACGTTGAAGCCGGTGACGTCGACATCGGGACGACCGGTGGTGATCCAGTGCGCGAGCACCCGGCCAAGACCGCCGGCCGACAGCACGCCCACCGAGTTCATGCCGGCCGCCACGAAGTAGTTGCGCAGGTCCGGGGCCTCGCCGACCGCCGGCGCGAGGTCGGGCGTGAACGACTCGGGACCACAGAAGAACGTGCGGACGCCGACCTCGAGGGTCACCGGGACCCGGGCCATCGCCTTCTCGAGGAAGGGAGCCATCCGGTCCCAGTCGGGAGGGATCGTCCCGAACGAGAAGTCTCGCGGGATGCCCTCGACCTTCCACGGCGCCGCCCGGGGCTCGAAGAGGCCGACCATCATGCCGCCCCCCTCCTCGCGGTAGTAGCCGTACGCCGCGGGATCCTCGAACACCGGCGCGTTCGGATCGAGCCCGTCGATGGTGTCGGTGATCAGGTAGTAGTGCTCGGCCGCCTGGTTGGGGATGATCACGCCGTTGCGGGCGCCGAGCTCGCGGGCCCACATGCCGGTGCAGTTGACGACGTACTCGGCCTCGACGGTGGCGGCTTCTCCCGCGTCGGAGACCCGGACGCCGGTCACCCGTCCCCGGTCGGTGAGGACGTCCTCGACGGTCACGCCCTCGACGATCCGCACGCCGAGCTGCTTGGCGCCCTTGGCCAGGGAGACGGTCAGGTCGACCGGGTTGACCCTGCCGTCGCCCGGCACATGGAAGCCGGCCAGCAGGTCGTCGGTCTTCGCCCACGGGAACAGCTCGGCGATCTCCCGTGGCGAGATCTCCTCCACCTCCAGACCCAGATGCCGCTGGAACGCCGCGACCCGGCGGTACTCCTCGAGGCGGGCTTCGTCCGCCGCCGCCTCGATCAGGCCGACGGGCTTGAAGCCGGTGGCTTGCCCGGTCTCCTTCTCGAGCCTGGAGTAGAGATCGCGTGAGTAGAGACGGATCGCGGTCGACGTCTCCGAGGTCGATCCGAAGCAGGTCATCAGCCCGGCGGCATGCCACGTCGTGCCCGAGGTCAGACGGTCGCGCTCGAGCAGGAGCACGTCGGTCCACCCGGCGTGGGCGAGGTGGTAGGCGACCGAGCAGCCGATCACTCCCCCACCGACGATCACGACCCTTGCCCGCTCGGGGAGCCGGGCTGCGGCAGAGGCGGCTGTCACGCGACCAATCTAGGGGGTGCGGAGGGGCTTCCCGAGGGGGGATCCGCCCACGTCCGCGTGCACGTGGAAAGGGCGGTCGTGGTCAGGATGACGGATCGGTGCCGCGCAGGTGGGCCAGCACCGCCAGCACCCGGCGGTGCTCACTGGTCGACTCGGAGATGTCGAGCTTCATGAAGACCCGCCGGACGTGGGACTCCACGGTCCGGTCGCTGATCCTCAGCCGCTGGCCGATTCCGGCGTTGGTCAGCCCCTCCGCCATCAGCGCGAGCACCTCGACCTCACGTTCACTCAGCGCCTCCATCCCCGACCGGGGCCGGCCGGCGACGAGGTTCGTCACGACCTTGGGGTCGAGCGCCGAGCCGCCGTCGGCAACCCGCTGGGCCGTCGCGAGGAAGTCGCCCACCTCCAGCACCCGGTCCTTGAGCAGGTAGCCGAACCCCGGATGTTCGACCAGACCGACCGAGTGCACGGTCTCGACATGCTGCGACAACACCAGGACGCCCAGTCGTGGGAAGGCCTGCTTGAGCTCCGCGGCGGCGCGGATGCCCTCGTCGGTGTGGGTCGGCGGCATCCGCACGTCGAGTACGACGAGGTCGGGCTCCTCCCGCTCGACGAGCGCGAGCAGTCCCTCGGCGTCGCCGCGCGTCGCAACCGGCTCGTGCCCACCGTCGCGGAACAGGCGCGCAAGCCCCTCGCGCAGCAGCACCTGGTCCTCGACGATCACGACACGCATGGCAGCTCCGCGACCAGCGTGGTGCCCGCGCCGCGGCTCGAGGTGATGGTGAGGCGGCCGCCACGGGCAGCGACGCGGTCGCTCATGCCGACCAGACCGCCGCCGTCCCGTGGCACGGCTCCTCCGACCCCGTCGTCGCTGACCCGCACGACGAGGCCGCCGTCGACCTCACGCACCTGCAGGTCCAGGCGGGTGGCTGCCGAGTGCTTGGTGGCGTTGGTGACGCCCTCGCAGGCGATGAAGTAGGCGGCGTTCTCCACCTCGAGGGGGAACCGACGGCTCGGCACCTCGAGTGACACCGGCAGCGCGGACCGGTGCGCGAGATCGCGGAGGGCGGAGCCGAGGCCGTCGTCGAGCACACCGGGCCGGATGCCACGGGCGACCTCGCGCAGCTCCTCGATCGCCTCGGTGACCTCCCTGACCGCGGCCTCCAGGGAGCGCATCGCGTCCGAGGACGTCTGCCCCAGCTGGTGCTGCACGTGGCGCAGCGTCAGCCCGATGGAGACCAGCCGCTGCTGGGCGCCATCGTGGAGGTCGCGCTCGATCCGCCGCCGCTCGGCCTCGGTCGCCTGCACGATGCGACGGCGCGACTCGCGCACCTCGACGAGCTGGGCACGAAGCTCCGCTCGGAGCCGGACCATCTCCCGGGCGAACGACGCCTCCTGCTCCAGAGCGGGCTTGAGCGCGGCGCGCGCCTCGTCCGACCGGAGCCGGGCGTTGGCCTCGGCGAGCACCAGCTCGACCTCCTCCGGCTCACGCCTGCCCGCGCGGAGGTCGGCCATGAACCTGGAAACCTCGCCGAGCGCGTCGTACCTGCCTCGGTCGAAGCGCCGGTCGACGTACTTCTGCAGCCAGTCGCGCAGTGGCTTGAAGGCCAGGGTCACCACCAGAGTGGCCCCCGCGGTGGCGACCGCCGAGCCGCGGCCGAAGACCACTCCGAGCAGGAGGGCCAACGCGGCGAAGCACCCCGCCAGCAGGACGGTCACCGTGCCGTAGAGGACCGTGCGGCTGATGATCAGCTCGATGTCGTAGAGCCGGTAGCGCCAGATCGCCGCCAGCGCCGCGAGCGGGACGACCATCACCACGACCGCGTCCAGCATGCGCACCGGAGTGAAGGCCGTGTAGAAGGGCGCGCTGACCGGCATGATCACCGCCACCACGCCCACGGCGAAGGCCATCCACTTGAGCTGCTGCCGTTCCACGCCCTGCGCCCGGCGCATCCGGATCACCACGGCCGCCGCGCCCAGGGCCATGGAGGCGGCCAAGGCCACCAGGCCGGTGAAGAACAGCAGCTCGTGAGGCACCGAGGACACGAAGAGGGGGTTGACCCCGCCCACCATCAGCGCGGCCACGTCGCTGCCGGTCATCCAGCCGGCCAGCAGCACGAGCGTCCCCACGCCCCCCAGCGGCACCACCCACCGCCACACCGTGCCGGGCCGGGGCAGCGTGCCGTTCGGGAACAGCACGAAGGTGGCCGCCAGGAGGATGCCGCCGACCGGCCACTGGGAGTTCGCCGCCAGGTCCGCGAGCTCCGCGCCGGGCCAGCCCCGCGGTGTTCCGGACAGGGCCCACCCCTGCCCGAGATCGGTGACGAGCGCCTGCACCAGGCCGGTCGCGCAGAGCAGCCTCCCGATGGTGTGGCCCGGGAGACGGGCGAGGATCAGCACGCCCGCGCCGACGTTCGCGAGGCCGTACAGGGCGTAGAGCACGGTGTCCCAGACAGGCTCGCGCCCCCACGACAGCGCGATCGAGGCCGACTCCGCGAGCACGGCGACGACCAGCGCCAGCCAATGGGCCGGTCGCAGGTGCAGTCCCACCCGGTCATCGTGACCCGATCGGGGTGCCGGTGGAATCAGTGCTGGCACGCAAGCACCATTGCAGCACTCGCACGGTCGCGGAAGAGTGACGTCACGTCCTTGCATGGAGGGCATGAATGAATCCGCCTCCTCACCGAGCACCGCGCGCGCCATCGGCTGGCTCACTGTCGTCTCGGCGCTGGCCGGAACCGGGCTCGCCGTGGCGATCATCATGTGGCCCGAGCAGGTGCCCGACACCCGCTGGAGCTTCCCGTTCGCCGCTGCGCCGTACGTCGCCTTCCAGGTGTCCTTCTGCCTGCACCACCTCACCCTCATCCCGGGACTCGCGCTCGTCGCCAGGTGGGCATGGCCGCACGCGACCCGCACGACGCGGATCGGCTTCGGCCTCACCGTCGCCTCGACGGCGCTGGGCGCCGCGATCGAGCTGGCCGCGGTGAGCGCGGCACGGGTGTCGGCAACGTCCGCCCTGGCGAACACGCTCGGTGCCGCGTACGGCGTGATGTGTCTGGGTCTCGGCGTCGGGTTCGTCCTGGCCGGCCTGGCCCTCCGGAACCGGCCGCTGGTCGACGGCCTCCTGGGACGCTGGACCTACCTGGCCATCGGCGTGTGGACCTTCTTCCCGCTGCTGCCGAGCCTGTTCATGCCGATGGTGTGGGGGCGGATCACGATCGGCACCTGGTACCTGATGTACGTCGGCATCGGGGTCACCATCCTGCGAACCAGCCAGCGACGGGCCACCGCGAGCGACCCGGCCCTGACGCTCTCGTCATGAAGCGCTACCTGGTCATCGGCGGCACCTGCGGCCTCGCGTGGGCCGCAGCGATGCGCGGCTGGATGGCGCAGCTCGCCGAGGGAGCGCCGGACATGACCTCGGAGGTCACGTGGATGACGCTGGCCTTGCTGCTCCTTCCCGGCGTGGCCGTCGGTGCACTGCTCGGCTACTCGGCCTGGCTGCGCTCGGCCGGCAAAGTCGGCTCCCGGTGGCTCGTCTTCACCCCCGCCATCTTCGCTACCGCCCTGCTCGATCCGACGCTCTTCATCGGCCTGGTGACCAAGGGCACCGGCTCAGGCGCGCTGATCGTGATCACCACCGCGATGTCCGTCGCGTTCGTCCTCACCCGGCCGCGCTGGTCGGTCCGGCGCGTCCTCGTGACGCTGGTGGGCGCGGTCGGCCTGCTGTTCATGTTCGCCATGGGTGGCGTGGCCGCCCCCCTCCACACTCCGCGGGGCGCTTGGGTCGGGCTCCTGGGTCTCACCCTCGTGCTCCTTCTGGGGGTCGCGTGCGTGCTGCCGCATCGGCCGGTGCGAGCCTCCGTCGGAGCCCCGGCCTGGATCGCGCTCGGCTCGCTCGTCGGGCTCACCTGGGCGGCGGGATTGCGCGCCTTCATGGCGCAAGTCGCGCTCCGAGCAGGGTCGGAGGTGTCCTGGTCCGGAACCTTCGGCTGGCTCCTCGCGCCGGGCCTGGTCGCCGGTGGCCTGCTCGGCTGGGCGGGGTACCTCTGGTGGAACGGAGGACCGCGTCGCGCGCGCTGGCTCGCCCTCTCCCCCTTCCTCTTCGCGTCGCTGCTCGTCCCGCCCGTCGCCATGCTGAGGTTCGACGGCTTCCTCGCCGGCGGCATCGGCGGCGGCACGATCGCACTGCCCGCGTTCGCCGTGCTCGGCGGCTACGCGATCGTGGGGAGCCGGACGTGGCTCCGCTTCGTCGCGAGCCTGTTCCCGCTCTCGTCCGTCCCGGTCTGGGCGCTGACCGCAACCGACATCGGAGGTGCCCAGCTAGGCCTCGACACCACGCGCGGGCTGTGGGTCGCCCTCTACTTCTGGAGCTTCATAGCGGTGCTCGTCCTCGGCTGCGCCCCCGCGCTGGGAGTCACCCCCGCGGGCGTCCGCGACGCGTCCCTCCGCGGGGCAGACATCGTGGCGACCGGACGAGAAGTCCGGTCTCCATCCCCCTCATCGGGGTCGACGGATCCGACTACAGACTCTCGGCCGCAACCGCCCGCCCAGCCAGCGCGCCAGCGGACCTGAGCCCGAGCGCCACGCCGATCAGCAGCCCCACCAGCAGTGACGCCAGGCACCCTACGAGGTTCGGCTTGGTGGCCATGTTGAAGACGACGGCGAGGACGAGGAACGTGTTGCCGTAGCTCACTATCGGAGGCACCGGGTTGCTCATCAGGGTGCGCGCCCGTGACGTGATGCTCCCGTCGGAGCTCTGGGCCAGAGCTTCGCCCAGCTTCTTGGCGTGCTTGCCGAGAATCACCGGACCGTCGACGAAAGCAACCGCGAGGACGACGAGCGCGGTGTAGATGAAGGGGTCACCGAAGCTGAACTTGTCCGGGGCGTCGGACAGCTCCACCAGCCAGCTGCCCAGGCCCAGCAGCAGCAGGATGAGGACAGCGAACAGCGGGGCCAGACGCTGCACCTTCAGCATCCGCAGTGCCTCGGGCGCGGTCGAGGAACGACCGAGCAGGTACTCCGAGGTGTGGATCACACCGGACAGTGCGAACGCCGCGATCGCGACGGCGATGTGACAGAACAGGGCCACGTCGAACAGCGACATCGGGGCTCCTTGGAACACTCGTCGTGACGCCTGGATCGGGCTGCGAAGGAGCCCCCGGCCAACCGGTCTCAGGCTGCGAATCGGAAGCTAGCGGAGTCCCGACCCGTTGCATAGAGGGATGCGCGCTGACGCTCTGCTCGCCCCCTGCGCGGGCACGACGGACCGGACAGACGTGACCTTGTCCGACCCCCGACGCCGACGAGTCGGCTGGCCGCCTGGACCGGTCAACCTAAACACTCCGCTTAGGTTATCGTTGAGGTATGGCTCCTGCCTCCCAACCCTCCCCTGCCGGCCCGGTTGCCGCCTCCCTCACGATCGGCGAGCTCGCGACCGAAGCGGGCGTCACCCCGGAGCTGCTGCGGACATGGGAGGCCCGGCACGGGTTCCCGTTCGGGGAGCGGACACCGGCCGGCCACCGTCGCTTCGTGCCCGCCGACGCCCAGCGCGTCCGTGACGTGCTCGCCCTTCGCGCGACCGGTCTCAGCCTGGACAGGGCCATCAAACGGGTGCTGGCCGAAGGTGACGGGCAGTCGCGCTCCGTCTTCGCGGAGCTGCGTCGGAGCCTCCCGCAGCTGCGCACCGAGCGGATGCGGGGCGACACCCTCGTCGCCCTCAGCAGGGCGATCGAGGACGAGAGCTGCGCGCTCGCCCGGCGACCCGTCCTGGTCGGCGCGTTCCAGGTCGAGGAGTCCTACCGACGTTCGGAGAAGCGCTGGCGCGACCTCAGCGGCACCGCGCTGTTCACCCTGGTCCTGGCCGACTTCGGGAAGCAGCGCTCCCTGAGGCAGCACGCCGGGCCGAGCCTGGTCCAGCTCGGGGAGGCAGAGCCGATGCGCCGGGAGTGGACCGTGGTCTGTGTCGCAGAGGACTTCCACGCCGCCCTCGCCGCTTGGGAGCAGCCCGGTCAGGTCGGTCGACGGGGAGATCGGGAGTTCGAGGCCGTCTGGACCACCGATCCCCGGGCCGCCCGATCCGCCGCCCGGCTCTGCCTCGACCTGGCCGGCACCACCGGTGTCGAGGTTCCCGACGAGGCGGTCGCCATCCTCGAGGGCGAGGGCGGCCCCCCACGAGTGGATGCGGTCGAGTCCCTCGCCATGAGAGCCATGGGCTACCTGGACCGGCTGCAGGCGGGACGTCGATGAGCGGCGAGTCACTGAGCCCGGTCCGCGTCGTCCGGCGGCGGCTGGCCCACCAGCTGCGTGCCCGGGTCGCCGGCCCGCGCGCCCAGGAGCGCGCCGCACGCATCTGGGGAACGCCGGGGGAACGCTGGTTCACCCCGTCGGACCCGATCTGGCGCGTGCACGAGGACGCCGCGATGTTCCCCGGCGGGATCCGGGCGCTGCTGGTGCAGTCGCTCCATCCCCTGGCCATGGCCGGAGTCGCCGGCCACTCCGGCTTCCGCGGCGACCCCTGGGGCCGGCTCGCGCGTACATCGGAGTTCCTCGCCACCACGACCTTCGGCACCGTCGCGGACGCCGACCAGGCCATCGCCCGGGTCCGCGCCGTCCACCAGCGAGTGCGCGGTACCGCGACGGACGGGCGCCCCTACGCCGCCAGTGACCCCCACCTGCTCGGCTGGGTCCACGCCGCCGAGGTCGACAGCTTCCTGGTCACCCACCAGGCCTTCGCAGCCCGGCCGCTCTCCGACGACGAGGCCGACCAGTACGTCGCCCAGACGGCGACCGTCGCACAGCGGCTGGGGGTCACGGACCCTCCTCGCAGCGCGGCGGAGCTGGCCGAGACGCTCGCGGCTTACCGCCCCGAGCTCGAAGCAACACCGGAGTGCCGGGACACCGCACGCTTCCTGCTGCTCGACCCGCCCCTACCCCTACTCGCCCGCCCCGGCTACGGGCTGCTCGTGGCGGGCGCCCTGGCCACCATGCCCCGATGGGCGCTCGCCGAGCTCGGCCTTCCGTGCCCACCCGGCCCCTGGACGGCACCCGGCCTGCTCATCGGGAGGCTCGGCACCCGGGCCGTCCGCTGGGCCATGGGCGACGAGTCGGTCACCCGTCCGCCGCTCCACAAGGCGAGCTGACGAGCAGAAGATCCACGACCGCGGACCCAGCTGGTGACCACCCGAGGGGACGTGGCCCGGGGGCCGATCGGCCCGCCCTCGAGTCGCAGCGTCAGGCGGGGTGCGGCTTGGAGGCGCCGATCGGCTCGACCAGCCAGTCGCCCATCTCCGCGGGTTGGAGCAGCTCTCGCCTGTCGACGTTCTCCACGTAGAAGATGAAGTTGGAGGCGCCGTAGACCTGCTCGTAGCAGTCGAAGGCCCGCCCCTCCGCGTCCAGGCTGATGCCGCGAATACGAACGACGTTCGCCGTCGCCCTCAGGGAGAGCACCTTCTGCTCCTCCTTGGTGGGGTGATCCACCTGGATGGCTTGTTCGGTCATCGCGTCGGTCAGGCCGTACTCGCGCTCCAGGTAGGCGTACATCGACTTGCCCGCGCTCAAGTACGCCTCGTCCAGCACAGGGACGCGCACGATCGGAAGGACGGCCCGCTCCAGGATCGGTGCTGTCGCCCCCACGTGCCGCACCCGCCGGACCTCCCAGACCGGCTCCCCCTCCTTGATCGAAAGAGCCGAGGCGATGTTGGCGCTGGCCGCCCCGACCACCATGCTCAGCAGCTCCGTGCGCACCTCGAGCCGCATCTTCCGGCCGACCAGCGAGCTCAGCAGCTCGCCCGAGCGATTGGGCGCGGTCACGATCCGACCGCTTCCGACGAACGTGCCGACACCCTGGTGCCGGTAGACGACTCCCCGGCCCTCGAGCTCGGTCAGCCCGCGGCGGACGGAGATGAGGCTGACTCCCGTCAGCTCGGCCAGCTTGGAGGCGCTCGGAAGCTTGTCGCCGGGCTGCAGGTTGCCCTCGGCGATCAGCCCGACCACATAGTCCTGGACCTGCCGGTAGCGCAGCTGTCGCTCGCCCTTGGGGGCCTTCTCCTTCGCCCGCGCCATTCCCCGCCTCCTGTGCGTTGCAGCAGTGCCGATCCCGCGAGCAGAGTCAGTGGGCCTCCACGGCCGGACTCTCCTCATCGCCACGGACCCTCGGCTGGCTCAGGGGGAAGTGGCAGGCCGCCGAGTGTCCCGGGCCAAAGCCTTGCAGAATTGGAGCCTCGACGACACATCGGTCCTGGGCGCGCTCGCAGCGCGGGTGGAACGGGCAGCCCGAGGGAGGATTGACCGCCGAGGGAAGCTCTCCCCGGACCGCACTTCCCGACTTCGCCCGCTCCAGCTGCGGATCCGGCACGGGGATGGAGTCGAGGAGCCCCGCGGTGTAGGGGTGGGCCGGGTGCCCGTACACCGCGTCGGACGGGCCGATCTCGACCAGCCGACCCAAGTACATGACGCCGACCCGATCCGCGACGTACCTGACCACCGACAGGTCATGGGAGACCATCACGTAGGTCAGGTCGAACTGCGACTGGAGCGACTGCATGAGGTTGATCACCTGGGCCTGCACCGAGACGTCCAGCGCGGATACCGGCTCGTCGGCCACGACCAGCCTCGGGTCGAGCGCCAGCGCTCGGGCGAACCCGACACGCTGCCGCTGGCCGCCGGACAGCTCGTGAGGGAATCGGTCCACGACCCCCGAGGGCAGCCCCACGCTGTCCAGAAGCTCGAGGACGCGCCGACGCTGCTGGGCACCGCTTCCCGAGCCCCTGGACGCGCAGCGGATCCCGCATGATCGCGCCGATCCGCATCTTCGGATTCATGGCACTGAAGGAGTCCTGGAACATCAGCTGCACCTCGCGTCGCCGCGTTCGTCGCTGTGCCCGCGACATCGTGCCGATGTCGGCTCCGTTCAGCAGCACGGCGCCCTCGTCGGGACGCTCCAGTCCGACGATCAGGCGGCCGAGCGTGCTCTTGCCGCACCCGGACTCGCCCACGAGGCCGAACGTCTCGCCGGCCTTGACGGAGAGGGAGACCTCGGAGACCGCGTGGACGACGCCGGCGCCTCGGGTGAACAGTCCCGACCTCAGCGGGTACCTGCGGCTGACTGCCGAGAGGGTGAGCAGCGACGACTCCTCGGCCCCGTCCGGAGCGGAGGGCCGTTCCGGCGCGCGGACCCGGAGATCCTGCGCCGACGCCTCCGCCGTCTCGCCGTCGGCCGCGGGTACGGGGTGGAAGCAGGCGTGCGTGTGGCCCTCGCCAGCTGGTCCTGGAGAAACGGCTCGGACGTGCGGCACAGGTCTGTTGCCGGAGGAACAGCGGGGCGCGAAGGGGCATCCCTCTGCCCGGCCGATCAGGGCCGGGGGGAGGCCCGGGAATCGAGCTGAGCCGCCGGGAGCGGTCCTGGTCGAGCCTCGGCACCGACGCCAGCAACGCCTCCGTGTAGCGGTGCCGGGGGTGCGCGAACACCTCGTCCGTCGTCGCGGACTCCACGGCCTTGCCCGCGTACATCACGACGACCCGGTCCGCATGCCCGGCCACGACTCCCATGTCGTGCGTCACGAGCAGGAGACCCATCCCCAGAGCGCTGTCGGAGATCGACCAGGAGCTCCAGGATCTGCGACTGGATGGTCACGTCCAGGGCGGTCGTGGGCTCGTCGGCGATCAGCAGCTTCGGCTCGCACGCAAGCGCGATCGCGATCATGGCGCGCTGCCTCATGCCACCGGACAGCTGGTGGGGATATTCGTCGAGGCCGTTCCGCAGGGGCGGGGCATGCCGACGAGCGCCAGCACCTCCTCTGCACGCTCCAGCGCCTGTCGCCGGGAAGCCCCGCGATGCAGCCTCACCGACTCCCCGATCTGACGGCCGATGGTCATCGTGGGGTTGAGGCTGGTCATCGGATCCTGGAAGACCACCCCGATCTGACTCCCCCGGACCTACCGCATCTCGGACTCGGGCAACGGCACCAGGTCGCGGCCCTCGAGACGAACCGAGCCATGGTCGCGATCCGGGCACCGGGGGGCAGCAGCCGCACGATCGACATCGCCGTCATGGTCTTGCCGCACCCGGACTCCCCCACCAGCGCCAGCGTCTCCCCGGCGTCGATGCTCAGGGAGACTCCGTTGACAGCCCGCACGACGCCCTGCCGGGTGGCGATCTGCGTGCGCAGATCGTCGAGCTGCAGCAACGGCGAGCCGCTGGTGGAAGGCATCTCGATGCACCGCACTCCCCTCACTCTGTCTTGGCCACGACCACGCGCGGGTCGAGCCACGCGTAGGCGAAGTCGGTCAGCAACGTCATGATCACGATGACGACCCCGATCACGATGACGACGCCTTCGAGCATGGGAAGGTCGTTCTGGAGGACTGCGGTCCACGCCAGAGAGCCCAGGCCGGGGATGCCGAACACCTGCTCGGTCACGAGCACGCCGCCCATGAGCGTGGCGTAGTCCAGACCCGCCATGGTCACGATGGGTCGCAGGCCGTTCCGCAGCGCGTGGACGAACAGGACCCGGGACGGCCGCAACCCCTTCGAGCGCGCCGTGCGGATGTAGTCCTCTCCCAGCTCCTCGACGAGGCTGGCCCTCCCGATCCGCGTGTAGAAGGCGGCCCCGGTGAAGGCCAGCGTGAACGCGGGCAGCACCACCCAGTCGGGTGAGGTGACCCCCCCGAGGGGGAAGATCGGCCAGCGGAATCCCAGCAGGTACACCATCACGAGCCCGAACCAGAAGCTCGGCACCGTCAGGCCGAGCATGGCGGTGACACTGGCGAACCCGTCCCAGATCGACCGCCGACGCGCCGCGGCCAGGACCGCCAGGCTCACGCCGATCAACAGCTCCGCAACGACGCTCAGGGTGACCAGCTCGAGGGTGTACGGCAGGCGCTGCAGCAGGCGCCTGGGACACGTCCTGGTTCGTGGCGTACGAGTGCCCCAGATGCACCCCGCACGAGCTCCCACAGGTAGCGGCCGTAGCGGACCGGCAGCGGATAGTCGAGGCCGAGCTGGTGGTGGATGCTGTTCACGACCGAGGCGGGCGCATTGGGGCCGGCGATGATGCGCGCCGCGTTGATCGGGAGGGCCGCGCCGATGATGAAGACGAGCGTCACGATGCCCCAGAGCACTGCGGCGGCCCCGAGGAAGCGGTTGATGAAGTAGCGCGTCATGACGTCGCGCCGTCCGCCGGCCTAGCCATGCTTCTCCATCGCGTCGTGCAGGCTGTCGCCCAGGAGATTGAACCCCAGCACCAGGAGGCCCAGCGCGATACCCGGGACGATGGCGAGCCGCGGTCACGCTCTCCAGGTAGAGGCTGCCGTCGGCGATCAGGTTCCCCAGCGACGGGGTCGGAGGTTGGATCCCCACCCCGACGAAGGACATCGCCGCGACGAAGGTCGCGGTGTTCGACAGCTGCAGCGTCGAGTAGACGATCACGATCGACCACACCTGACGCAGGACGTGCACGAAGATGATCCTGCCGCTGCCCGATCCGTACAGGACCGCCGCGTCGACGAACTCCCTGCGTCGGATCGCGAGCACTTCGCCGCGCACGATCCGGGCCAGATAGAACCAGCTCACGCCCCCGATGATGAGGATGAGCGAGACGAGCGACGGCCTGACCACGATGGCGAGGAAGGCGGCCAGCAGGATCGCCGGGACCGCGATCAACACCTCGGTGAGACGCATCAGGATCGCGTCGATCCACCCTCGGTAGTAGCCGGCAAGGCACCCCACGGCGACCCCGATGAGCGCGGCCACGACGTTGGCCGCGACCGAGATCTCCAACGTCTTGCGCAACCCCCAGATCAGCCGGCTGAACTCGTCGCGGCCCAGCGCGTCAGTGCCCAGCAGGAAGGTCCAGCTCGGTCCGACGGGGCTGCCGTCGATGGTCAGCCCGTCGGAGAACTGGAAGTTGGGGTCATGTGGCGCGATGAACGGCGCCAGCACGGCGGCCAGGATGACGATCGCCGTCAGTGTGGCGCCGACGATCCCTGCGGGTCGGGTCAGCACGTCCCGAATCGCATCCCGGACCGGGTGGGCCTTGGCCCGGCGGCCGGGCGGGCCGGACTCTCCTGCCGCTCCACGGCCCCAACCTCACTCACGACCGCCCACCGTCCCCCGGCGAGCGCGTCCGCGCCGCGACCCTCGGGTCGCGGCGCGGACGGTGGACATCTCTCATCCACCATGGCTAACCCATCCTCCTCGCATGCACTGCCCGGCCGGATCGCCATCTCGGTCGCGCGGCTGAGCACCGGGTCGGCGGATTCCGGGCTCACTTGCTCCAACTGGCGAACAGGAAGGGGTACAGCGCGTTCGCGCCGAATCCCTTCACCTGCGGATTCACGAAGTAGTAGAGCGTCTGGTAGTACAGCGGGATCCACGGGAAGCTGGACAGGATCTGCTGCTGCAGCTTGCTGGTAGACCGGGATCGCATCCTGCAGTCGACAGCGCCAGGGACGCTGAGCTGCTTGTCGATCGAGTGGTCGCAGTAGTACTGCCAGTTGTTCCCTGCCGCGATCTGTGAGCACTCGAACTGGCTGCCGATCAGGTCGTACGGGTCGGGGTAGTCGATCCCGTAGATCCCCATCGTCATCGGGTACTGGCCCAGCGACGAGAGGAAGGCTCCGGGGGCCATCACCTTGAGCTCGACCTTGAAGCCGACCTGCTGGAGGTCCTGCTGCACGACCTGGGCGACGTTCTTCCCCGCCGTGAAGCCACCGCTGGCAACGGCGAACGTCAGCGTCGGCAGCCCGTTCCCGTCCGGGTAGCCGGCCTGGGCCAGGAGGCTCTTGGCCTTGGTCGGGTCGTAGGCGAGCGGCTGCACCGACGGGTCGAATCCCGGCATGCCCGGAGCGATGATCTGGGTGAGCGGGGTGCCCATGCCCGCGATCGACTTGATGATCTGCGAGTTGTCCACCGCGTACGCCGCCGCCTCGCGCACCAGCTGGTTGTCGAACGGCGCCTTGCTTCATGTTCATGCGCGACGTAGTTGTCGGCGATGGCGGTGAAGTGGTTGAGGTAGTCGGAGAACTTCGGGTTGCCCCGGACTGCCAGGTAGGAGGCGGAGTCGAGGTTGTCCATCATCACGTCGGACGTGCCGTTCTGCACCCGCAGCAGCTCGGTCTGCGGCGACAGGCCGAGGGTGATGGAGATCTTCGGGGTCGACACCGAGGCGGCGTCGAAGTAGTCGGGGTTGCGGACCAGGGTGATCTCCTGGCCGGGCGTGTAGCTCTCCACCTTGTACGGCCCGTCCCCGACCGGGCTGAGCCCGAACTTGGCGGAGTTGCTCGCGATGACGTTCGGCGGAACTGCCGAGGCGTTCGGGAATCGCCATGACGTCGAGGAAGGTGCGGTCCGGCTTGGTCAGGGTGAAGCTGATGGTGTCGGGGCCCGAGACCTTGATGCCGCTCACGTCGGTCGCCTTGCCGGCCACGAAGGCGTCGGCGCCCTGGATGCCCTCGTAGAAGGCCTGCAGCTGCGACCTCGTCGCGGGCTCGAGGATGCGCTTGATGGCGTCCGCATAGGACTGGGCCGTCACCGGCTCCCCGTCGGTGAAGGTCATGCCGGAGCGCAGGGTGAAGGTGTAGGTGAGGCCGTCCGAGCTGACCTTCGGCATCGCCGTCGCGCCCCAGGGGACGATGTCGTTCGAGTCGTCGAAGGTCAGCAGGCTGACGAAGGTCGCGTGGATGAACGACCACGAGGTGGGGTCGAAGCCCTTCGCCGGGTCGAGGGACGGCGGATCGGTACTGAGAACGGCGGTGACGTCCGCCCCCGAGGCTGCGCTGCTCGCACCGGCGCTGCTGGAGCCGCTCGCGGTGCTGCTGGAGCCCGAACCGGGCGGACTCGCGGCCGTCTGAGACGTGCAGGCAGCCAGCGTGAATGCCACCAGCAGGGCCACGAGTGCCGAGGCTGAATACCGTCGACCATGCGCTCGAGTCATCAGGACCTTCCTTCCACGTGCAGTTCTGCCGAACGTAGCATAGAGTAGACACAGTATGCTGTGTATTTCCTGAGTCTGAGACTCAGCGCGTCGGGGGATGCTGCTGGTAGATCCGCCGCGAGGCGCGCGGCACGATCAGCGGCTCCGGAGACTGCTGGTTTCATTCCTACACCGGGCTAGTCAAGGCGAATCCCCTTGTTCTAAAGGGAGTCTGAGTGATTCCTATGGAGTCCGGTCAGTCACTGGAGCTCCGGACTGCCGCACGACGTCGCACGATTCCCATCCCCAGAACGATAGGGTATGGTCTGTATGCACAGTATGCCCAAAGGAGAAGCCTTGTCATTCGAGCAGGAATTTGCAGCCCGGACCGGCCGTTCCCGCGAGCTGTTCGAGCGCGCTCAGAAGCTGATCCCCGGTGGTGCGGGCAGCAGCGCCCGGACGGTGAAGTTCGGCTGGGAGCCGCATCCCCCCTTCATCGCCCAGGGGACCGGATCTCGAGTGACCGATGTCGACGGCAATGAGTACATCGACTACCTCCTCGGACTGGGCCCGATGATCCTCGGTCATCGGCACCCGGTGGTGACGCAGGCCGTGGTGGACGCGGTCAGCGAGTTCGGAACCTGCCCTGGTCTTCCCTATGAGCTGGAGGTCGAGGCCGCCGGAAAGGTGGTCGACGCGGTGCCCGGGATCGAGATGGTGCGATTCACCAACTCGGGCAGTGAGGCCGTCGGCAGCGCCGTACGACTCGCTCGCGCCTACACCGGGCGCCGCGTCATCGTCCGCTTCGAGGGGCACTACCACGGGTGGCAGGACACCGTGTACTGGAGCAACCACGTCGACCCGTCGCTCGCCGGTCCGGCGAGCTCGCCCAGGCCCGTGGCCGCCGGGCCCGGGGTCCCGCTGGAGCTGTCGGACACCCTGATCGTGCTCACCTGGAACGACCCGGAGAGCATCACCGCGCGTCATGGAGGAGCGGGGCCACGAGATCGCCGCCGTGATCACCGAGGCCGCCGTCTTCAACACCGGCTGCATCCTTCCCGAGCCCGGCTACCTGGAGCTGCTGCGACGAGCTCACCCAGGAGCACGGAAGCCTGCTCATCTTCGACGAGGTGATCACCGGGTTCCGCTTCTGCCGCGGCGGCGCGCAGGAGTGGTTCGGCGTCACACCCGATCTCACCACTCTCGCCAAGGGTCTCGGGGGAGGATTCCCCGTCGCGGCCTCGGGGGAGACCGCGACGTGATGGGCATGATCGCCGACGGACGGTACTCGCACTCGGGGACCTACAACGCCAACGCGGTCCAGTGCGCCGCGGTGTCGGCCACGATGGACGTCCTGGCCGAGCCGGGACTGTACGAGCGCCAGCGCGCGCTCGGCGACAGGCTGGCGGAGGGGCTGCGGCAGGCTGCGGACGACGCCGGGCTCCCCGTCCGGGTCGAAGGCATCGGCACGGTCTTCCAGCTCTGGTTCTCCGAGCACCCCATCCGCAACTGGCGCGACGCCTTCGAGTACGCCCAGGAGAAGACCTTCACGCGCTGGTACCAGGAGATGTTCCTCCGCGGCGTACTGTTCCATCCCAGTCAGTTCGAGAACCTCTTCGTGTCCCTGGTGCACAGCGACGAGGACGTCGATCAGACCCTCGCGGCCGCCGAGGAGTCGATGGCCGTCCTGGCTCGGGAAGTCTGAGAGCCGACACCCACGGAGCAGGAGGTGAACCGGACGGTGGCCGTCGGCGACGTGTTCATCGGCCTGGACCTGGGCACGTCCGGCCTCAAGGCCGCCGCGCTGGACTCGACCGGCGAGGTCGTCGCGCGGGCGGATGCCCCGTACCCGACGGCAAGCCCCGAGCCGGGAGCGTTCGAGCAGGACCCGTCGGCCTGGTGCCGGGCGACCGTCGCGGCGCTCGCCGAGGTGACCGCTGCCGTGGGCGACGAGGGCACCGTGCGCGCGCCTCGGCCTGTCCGCCATGCTCCCCACCCTCGTCGCCGCCGACGGGGGGTTGAGCCCGATCGGGCCCGCCGTCACGTGGCAGGACTCCCGCGCAGAGGCATTCGGGGACCGACTCCGCGAAGGTGTCGGAGCGCATCGAGAGCTACCGCCACACCGGGCAGTGGCTCGACGGCCGCTACCTGCTGCCGATGTACCTCGGCCTCATCGCACGCACAGGCAACACGGCCGCGATCCGGCACCTGCTCGGCGCCAAAGACTGGCTCCTGGCGTGGCTGACCGGCCAGGTGGCCACGGACCCGAGCACGGCGACGGGCGTCGGTGCCTACCGGCTCGACAACGGCGAGTGGTACCAGCCCCTGCTGGATCTCACCACCGATCTGGCCGGCTCCGCCCTCCCCTCGCTCCCGGCCGTCGTCTCGTCGGAGACCACCTTCCCGCTCCGGCCCGAGGTGGCGAAGGCAACGGGCCTGCCACCCGGGCTCCCCGTGTGCGTGGGAGGCGCGGACTCGGTCCTGGGGGCCCTCGGTCTGGGAGCGACCGGAGGCGATGTGGCTTACATCGCAGGCACAAGCACGGCGATCATCGGCCTGACCGACAGCTGGCGACCGGACCCCCAGCACCGCTACATCGGCACGCCGCTGGCAGGCATGGACGGCTTCGGGCTGGAGATGGACCTCCTGGCGACGGGCAGCGCGACGCGCTGGCTGACCAGCCTCCTTCGCCTGGACGACGAGAGCGAGCTGAACCAGGCTCGCCGACCAGGTGCCCGTGGACGAGGCGCCGACCGTACTCCCCTACCTGGCCCCCGGGGAGCAGGGCGCCCTGTGGGACCCGCGGCTGCGCGGGGCGATCCACGGACTGAGCCTGAGCACGGGGCCCGGGCACCTGGCCCGCGGCCTGCTCACCGGACTCGTCGCGGAGAGCCGACGCTGCCTGGACGTGCTCGGTGAGCAGGGCATCCGGGGTCCCGTTCTGGTCGCCGGTGGATCCAGTAGCCACCCGCGGTTCCGGATCGACCTGGCGGACGCCAGCAACCGCCCGGTGCGGGTCCCCGCCAGCAACGGCACCGACTTCTCCGCCGCCGGCGCAGCCAGGATCGCAGCCCTCGCACTGGGCGCGGAGATGGCCAGGCCGGCGCCCACCGAAGAGCCGATCCAGCCCCATCCGGACAACCGGGCGCTGTGGGAAGGCGTGCGCGACAGGCACGACTCGATGCGCCTGGCCCTCTTCCCGCCGACGTCGAAGGAGCAGCTGTGACCACGTTCATGCAGCAGGAGATGAGCCACCAGGGCCAGGTCCTGGCACGCCTGGTGGCGCGATTCGACGACGACATTGCGGCAGTGAGGGACCTGGCAGCCGACGACATCTCCTCGGTGGTCTTCATCGCGCGAGGATCCTCGGACAACGCCGCCATCCTCGGCCGCTACGCCACCGAGCTGGCCACCGGACGTCCCGCGGCACTGGGAGCGCCAAGCCTGGCCACCCGGTATCAGAGCCCCCACGACTGCCACGGGGTCCTCGCCGTGGCCCTGAGCCAGTCGGGCCAGACACCGGAGATCACCTCGACCCTGCAAGCGATGGGAACGGCGGGCGCACGCACGATCTCGATCACGAACGACGCGGCAAGCCCGCTCGCCGAGGCAGCTGACCTCGTACTGCCGCTGGAAGCGGGGCCGGAGCGCGCCGTGCCCGCCACGAAGACCGTCACCGCGGAGATGCTGGCGGTGCTCGCCGTGGCGGCAGGTCTCGGACCGCTGCCCCTCGGCCGCGCAGCCCTCGACACAGCTCCCCGGACAGGTCGACGAAGTGCTCGCCGACCCGGAGCCCGCCTTCAGCCTCGCCGACCGGTGGGCCGGCCACGGCTCACTGCTCGCCGTTGCCCGGGGGCTTCTGCTCCCCGCTGCCTGCGAGACCGCACTGAAGATCCGGGAGACGGCCGGCATCACCGCCATCGGCACGTCGAGCGCGGATCTGCTCCACGGACCCATCGCGTCGGTGCACCGCGGAGCTGCGGTCCTCCTCTTCGACGGCGACCCCGCGACCACCACCGACATCGCAGAGTTGCGCACGCGCCTGCAGGACATCGGTGCGGACGTCGCCGATGTCGCGCCCGACCGTGAGGCCACGATCACCACGCCCCGGCCGGCCTCACCGCTCCTGGCGCCGATCGTCGCGGTAGTCCGCGGCCAGCAGCTCGCCCTTGCGCTGTCCGCCGCCAAGGGCCTCAACCCCGACGCACCGACCGGGCTGAGCAAGGTGACTGCCAGCACCTGAGCTGGGCTCTCCGGCCCGGCAGCCTCCGCCACCGGAGGGACAACGGGAGCTGCCCGGCGAACGAAGAAGGGGCCAGCCACCTGGTGGCTGGTCCCTTCTTCTTCGATGCCTGAGTCGTCCGATTGGTAGCGGGGGGATCGCGCGCCCCTGCGATTGCCCAGTTGGCCGTCCGCCCACCCTGTCGGTCCTGGCAACTTGCACTGGCATCTGCCCCCCTGAGTGCGAGTTGATCCGACCACGAACCACCGACAGCACTCACCAGTTCTCGCATCCGTCTGGCTGTGTCGGGACTTTCTGCGATCAGGCATGTCCGTCACTGCGATGCTTCCGGCGGTGCCGTGAGGGCACGGATGGAGTCCGCAGCAGCCGTCCCGATGATCCCTTCCAGGGTTGTAAGCACCTGGGCTTCGGTCCTGGGCGAGTAGCGCACGGTCAGGTCATGCGCCGCCCGTATCTGGTCCGGGAAGCTGATGGCGAGCCTGCCGAGCAGCTCTCCAGCCGTGAGCAGCTCGATGCCGCGGTCGCCCATCCATTCCCGCGGAAAGTGCTTGACGTTCTCCGTCAACAGAACGTCGGCCTCGACGGAGAGAGCAGCCGCCAAGACATGACGATCCTCGGGGTCAACCTCCGAGGTCTCAACAACGGACAGCGAGGCGGGATCGACCTCGACGAGGGCGTACTCGATGTAGTCGTTCATCAGTCGCTCAAGGCGTGCGGTGTCGCTGCCCCCGAGCCCGAGCCGGAGTCGCAGGTTCCGCAACATCTCGTCGAGGATCGCCTGACTCCAGTGGATCTCGATCGCACCCTCGGCAGCCGCATGGAGGAAGTAGTCGCGCAAGGTCCGGGAGAACAGGATGTTGGCGTCCGCCACGACGACCGCGATCGTCAATCGACGAGCCCGATCTCATTGGACAACTCCGCCAGAGCCTCAGCCGCCTCCTGCCGACGCACTCTGCGCGCACGCTGGAACTCCAGAAGCGCTCGGGCAGGGATTCGGTGGTGGGTGCCGACCTTCACGTGCTCGATCTCGCCTGCAGCGATGATCTTCATCAGCGTCGGACGAGACAGCCCCAGCATCAAGGCCGCTTCTGTGGTGCTGAAGAGCTCCTTCGCGGGCAGTACGACCGCGCCCGTCGTTCGCTCGGCATCGAGAAGCGCCAGGACCTTCTCCGCACTCCGACGGGGCAGGCTCAGGGTCACACTCACGTTGTCTGAGGCATCGTCCAACGCAGTACGAAGCGCCTCGACATCGTCAGAGAGCATCTCGGACACCTGGACCTCCATCTGAAGCAACAGAACGTAAGTGAAATAAGTGTAACTCTCCAAGACGAGCGCGGTAGCCCAGAACCCGCCAGGATCGCTGCCGAGCCCGGTTGCGGATGCACAGGAGGTCCGCACCATGAATGGTGCGGACCTCCTGAAAAGTAGCGGGGGCAGGATTTGAACCTGCGACCTCTGGGTTATGAGCCCAGCGAGCTACCGAACTGCTCCACCCCGCGTCGCGAGACCCAAGGTTACGTGAGGGCTCAGGCAGAACCAAATCGGGCAGCTTCGAGACGGGCGGCTTAGCCGCCCGCCTCCACCACCGGTCAGCCGGTGGAGCCACCGGACTTGTCCTGCAGCAGCGTCATGGCCTGGTTGACCAGGTCCTGGGCCTGAGACATCGCCGTCGGCGTAGGCCTGGAGATCGCCGTTCTGCAGTGCGGCCTTGGCCTCGGCGAACTTGGCGTCGGCCTTCTGGAGCAGGGCGAGGGCGTCGGAGCCACCGGTCGTCGGTGGGTTGGTGGTGCCGTTCCCGGTGCCCGAGCCGTTGCCGGTGCTGCCTTCGACGGTGCCGGCGGCGACGTTGAGGACGTCGTCGAGGGCCTCGTTCAGCGTGGTGCCGAAGCCGGCCTCCTTGCCGAAGCTGGTCAGCACGTAGGCGAGGACGGGGTAGCTGCCCTCACCGGACTGCTGCAGGGCGTAGACCGGCTGGACGTAGAGGAGGCCGCCGCCGACCGGCAGGGTGAGCAGGTTGCCGTAGATGATCTGCGAGTTGTTCTTGATCGGAAGCAGCACGTTCTGGATGCGCTGGTCCGCCGCGAACGTGTTCGCGATCTGGCTGGGGCCCTGGACCTGCGTGTTGTCGGGCAGGCGCAGGATCCGTATGTGCCCGTAGTCGGGACTGTTGGCCTCGCCGTTCACGGCGATGAACGCCGCCAGGTTGGACCGGTTGGCCGGAACGTAGACGCTGGTCAGCGAGAACGCCGGAGTGCCGTCGGTGCCGGGCATCTGGATGGACAGACGGTACGGCGGCTGGGCGGTCGTGTGGCTGGGGTCACTGGGGTCCTGGGGAACGGTCCAGCGGTCGGTGCCGCCGTAGAACTGGTAGGGGTCGAGGACGTGGTACTGGGCGAGGATCTCGCGCTGCACCTTGAACTCGTCCTCCGGGTAGCGCATGTGGGCCAGCAGGTCCGGCGGGATGTCGGACTTCGGCTGCACCACGCCGGGGAACGCCGCGGACCACGCCTCGAGCAGCGGGTCGCTCTGCCACTGATAGAGGGTGACCTTGCCGGTGTAGGCGTCGACCGTGGCCTTGACCGAGTTCCTCATGTAGTTGATCTGGTCGGTCGGCAGGGTCAGGTAGTTGGTCTGCGGGTTCAGCGAGTCGGAGGTCATCTCCGTGAGCGACCGCAGCTCGGAGTTCGGGTAGGCGTCGGACGTCGTGTAGCAGTCGACGATCCAGGTGATGTGCCCGTCGACAACCGCCGGGTAGGGGTCGCCGTCGACGGTCAGCCACGGCGCGATCTTCTCGATCCGGTCCCGGGGGCTGCGGTCGTAGAGGACCTTCGAGTCCGAGTTCACCCGCGAGGACAGCAGGATGTTCGGGTCGCCGAACTGCAGCGAGTACAGGAGCTTGTGGAACAGCGAGCCCACCGGGACACCGGGGCCGTCGTACATCGAGTAGCCGTCGCCGGTGGTGCCGACCTCGGGCAGGTTCAGCTCCACGTCCGGGGAGCCCTCGGGGTGCCCGACGATCGAGTAGTCGGGGCTGTTCTCGCCGTAGTAGACCTGCCCCTGGTAGCTGCCGCCGTTGAGCGCGGTCAGCTGGCCGGTCGGGGGGAGGTCCTGCTCGGCGAAGAACGGCTCGCCGCTGTTGGCCTGGATCTGGTCCTGGGCGTTGCGCTGGTTGCCGTAGGCGGCGATCACGCCGTAGCCGTGGGTGTAGACGGTGTGCTCGTTGGCCCAGTTCTGCTGCTCCGGCTTGAGGCCGGAGAGGTCGAGCTCACGCACCGCGAGCACCAGGTCCCGCTGGACACCGTTGATCGGGTAGCGGTCGACGTCGAGGACCGGGGCCACCGAGTAGTAGCCGCGGACCTGCTGCAGCTGCTCGAACGTCTGCGACACCTTCGACGGGTCGAGCAGCCGGATCCCGGGCAGCGACTCGGCGTCCGCCTTGAGCTGCGTGGCCGTCACCGACACGTTCGCGTCGTACGGCGTCTCGGTGACGTCGGAGACGCCGTACGCCGTCCTGGTCGACTCGATGTTCGTCGTGAGGTACGGCGCCTCCTTGTCCGGCTCCGACGGGTGGACCTGGAACTGCCACACGATCCCCGGCCACACGGCGCCCAGGAGGATCGCCGACAGGGCGAGCAGCCCGATGCCGACCGAGGGCAGGATCCACGACCGGCGGACCACGTTGGCGAAGAGGATGACCGCGCAGATCAGCGCGATGAAGATGAGGATGTTCTTGCTCGGCACCACGGCGTGGTCCGACGTGTAGTTCATCCCGGTGAACTTGTTGCCCTGCGTGGTGAGCACGTCGAACCGGTCCAGCCAGTAGTCGACCGCCTTCACGACCAGGAAGAGCCCGAGCAGGATCGACACCTGCACGTGGGCCGCGCCGCTGATCCGGTCACCCTGGGACTGCAGCCGGATGCCGCCGTACAGGTAGTGGACGACCAGGGCGACGACCAGGGCGAGCGACCAGCGCGACCATCGCGAAGTTCACCAGGTAGTGCAGCCACGGCAGCGTGAAGAAGTAGAAGCCGATGTCCTTGTGGAAGTAGGGGTCCGTCGTCCCGAAGGTCTGCGCGTGGGACCACAGCAGGAAGGTCCGCCACTGGCCCATGCCCGAGCCTCCGGCGAAGAAGCCGAAGACCACCGAGACCCCGAGCGAGGATCCACAGCCGGCTCGGGTCGATCAGCTGCCGGTAGCGGTCGAGGCTCGCCTGCTCCAGCGAGGCCGGACGGAACACCGGGCGGAAGCGGTAGGCCAGGAAGATGGTGAGCCCGACGACGAGCGCCATGGCGGCGCCGAAGACGACGAAGAGCAGCACCTTGGTCCACGAGCAGCGTGGAGAAGACCGACGAGTAGTCCGACCGCGTCGAACCACAGCTTGTCGGTGTAGATGCCCGCGAACGACGACGAGCAGCACCATGCCGACCACCAGCACGACCGCGGTCGCGATCAGCGCCCGACCCCGCCGCGGACGCGGCCCGGTCGGCGCCTGGCGCGGCGGCGGCGGATCGGTGAAGAAGTTGCCCACTCGTGCTCACATCCCTCGCGGTGACCTCATCGAAGAGTCCCCTGGACCAACTCTAAGAGCGCCGGCACCAGGTCGGACCCCTCGATGACCGAAGCGTTATCGTCATGTGCCCGAAGGCGCAGCGCACAGTGGGCGGCGCCGTCGCGCGTCGCCCCGACGACCATGCGGACCTCCTGCCGGTCCGGGTGGGCGGCGGCGAACTCCGGCCGCCGCGGCGGTCCCTCCGGGATCTGGTCGTCGGCCCCCGGCGGCAGCACGAGCCGCTCCACCACGGCGGCGCATCCGGCGACCTCGTCGGGCCACTCGATCTGCGCAGCACCGCCTCGAGCGCCGTGTCGGCCGGGACGTCCTGCTGGACCGGGGTCAGGCCCCTCGGCGCCCGGCCTCGATGCCGAGCTGCGCGGCGAGCCCGGGCTCGGCCCCGGCCAGGGCGGCGGTGTCGACCAGGGCGAAGAGCAGTCCCCGGCTGGTCCCAGCCGAGCCGACGCGGCATGCTGACTCCAGCTCGCAGGACGGCCCGGCGCAAGCTCGGCGCTCACGAGGCGCATCCCGGCAGTGGTCGGCGGATCGGGTTCGCGACGTACTTCTTGATCGAGTCGATCGCCGACTGCATGGTGTCGACCTTGACCAGGGTGATGCGGCGCCACCGGATCGGCGTCCAGCGCGTCGGCGCAGTTGCCGGCGGGCACCAGGAAGAGCTTCGCGCCCGCCTCGCGAGGCGGCCCGGATCTTCTGCTGGATCCCTCCGATCGGGCCGACCTTCCCGTCGGCGTCGATGGTGCCGGTGCCGGCGATCGGCACGTCCCCGACCAGCGACCCGGGCGTGAGCTTGTCGTAGATCGCCAGCGACAGGACCAGTCCCGCGCTGGGGCCGCCGATGTTCGGGTCGACGTTGATCGTGACGTTGACCGGGAAGTGGTAGACGGTCCCGGCGTAGACGCCCATGAGCGGCTTGGACGGGTCGTCGGGGTTGGCGCCCAGCGTGAGTCGACTGGTCCCGGTCTTGCCGTCGCGCAGATAGGTCACCGTGATCTTGTCGCCCGGCTTGTAGCCGGCCATCACGGAGCACGAACTGGCTGCGCGCTGCGTGATCGTCGTCCCGTCGATGGCGAGGATCCCGTCCTTGGCCTCGAGCAGGCCGTCGGCGGGCTTGCCGGGCTCGACGTACGACGACGCCGACCCGCTCGGTGTAGCTGTAGCCGAGCGCGGTCAGGGCCGCGGCGACGGCGGTGTCCTGGGAGGAGACCATCTCGATCTGGCCCTGCGCGATCCTCGTCCTGGGTGCTGGTGGTGGGCGGGTAGAAGAACGACATCGGGAAGCAGCGCGTTCGCCCGGCGCCAGCCAGGCCAGCATCGCCTCGGGCATGCGACACCTTCTGGCCCGGGCGAGGTGACCGACACGGTGACCATGCGCAGCGTGCCGTTGTCGGGGTACTCGGTGGCGCCGTAGATCTGGATGATGCGGCTTGCCGCGTCGTTGCTGCCCAGCACGTTGTACGTCGGACCGGGCGAGTGGACGACGAACGGAACGCCCATCCACCACACCACCGACGGCCATGGCCCAGCAGGCCCATGGCGAGCACGATCGCCTTCGACTCGGGGTTCACCCGGTCACCCTCTCATGCAGGCCAAAGCGGGTGCGCCCACCGGTACCGCGACACGGCTCAGGGGGTGCCGACCCACTCCTCGGTCCCGTCGGCGAAGAGCTGGTGCTTCCAGATCGGCACGGAGTCCTTCAGGTCGTCGATCAGGTCGCGGCTGCCGTCGAACGCCTCGCCTCGGTGGGCGGCGGCCGCGGCCACGATCACCGCGGCGTCGCCGATCTGCAGCTCGCCCGACCCGGTGCACCGCCGCCAGGGCGATGAGGTCGTGCTTGGCGGCGACCCGCTCGGCGACCTCCTCGAGCCGGGTCAGCGCCGTGGGGTGCGCGGAGTACTCCAGCCCGGTGACGCGACCGGCCCTCGTCGTGGTCGCGCACGGCGCCGACGAAGACCGTCACCCCGCCCGCCGTGGCGTCGCGACACCGCGGCGACGACCTCGGCGAGGTCGAGCGGCTCGGGCTGGATGCGCAGCAGGCGGATCACCGACATGGAGCCAGCGTAGGCGACGGCCGGCGGCCGCGGTGGTCGGGCCGTTCGGCCGGCGGAATCGCGAGAGCGACGAGTTGCCTCGCGCCAGGTACGTTTGAGTCATGAGTGACGAGCCGGCTGAGCAGGGACCGGACGAGAACCCGTTCAAGGGCACCCCGTTCGAGCAGATCTTCGCCGCCTTCGGCAGGTCGCCCGGGATCATGCCGGGCGCCGGTCCGGCGGCAACGTCGACCTGAGCGCGTTCATGGGCCAGCTCCAGGCGATGCTCGCCCCCCACGAGGGCACCGTGAACTGGGACCTGGCCAAGGACACCGCACGCCGCGTCGTCGGCGCCGAGCCCGACCCGACCCCGTCGTCGGCGGCCACGTCCGAGATCGCCGACGCCCTGCGACTGGCCGACCACTGGCTCGACTCGGCCACCGACTTCCCCTCGGGCGATCGCGACGACGGCGGCCTGGAGCCGGGCGGACTGGATCGAGCAGACGCTCCCGGTCTGGCAGCGGATGGTCGAGCCGATCGCCGAGCACGTCGTCGCCGCGATGGGGCGGGCGATCCCCGAGGAGGCCAGGGCCATGGCCGGCCCGTTCCTGGGGCTGATGAGCCAGGCGGGCGGCGCCATGTTCGGCACCCAGGTCGGCCAGGCGCTCGGCGGGCTCGCTGCCGAGGTGCTGACGTCCACCGACATCGGTCTGCCGCTCGGCCCCGAGGGCAAGGCGGCCCTGCTGCCGACCAACGTCGCCGCGTTCCGCGAGGGGCTCGACGTCCCGGACGAGGACGTGCTCCTCTACCTCGCGCTGCGCGAGGCGGCGCACCAGCGGCTGTTCGCCCACGTCCCCTGGCTGCGCGCGCACGTGCTGGGAGCCGTCGAGGAGTACGGCCGGGGCACCAACATCGACATCTGCAAGATCGAGTCCGCGATGCCGAGATCGACCCGACGAACCCGGCCGCGCTGCAGGACGCCCTCGAGGGCGGGCTGTTCGAGCCGGAGAAGACCCCGGCCCAGCAGGCGGCGCTCACCCGGCTGGAGACCGATCCTGGCCCTCATCGAGGGCTGGGTGGACGAGGTCGTCCAGCTGGCGACCCAGGACCGGATGCCGTCGGCACCCAAGCTCGCCGAGGTGATCCGCCGGCGGCGGGCCGCGGGCGGGCCGGCGGAGGACACCTTCGCCGCGCTCGTCGGGCTGGAGCTGCGCCCGCGCCGGCTGCGGGACGCGGCGGCCCTGTGGGGCGCGTTCCGGTCCCGGCGGCGACGTGTCCGCCCGCGACAAGGTCTGGAGCCACCCCGACCTGATGCCCGGCCCGGCCGACCTCGACGACCCGCTCGGCTTCGGCGAGAAGGGGTCGGACGAGGCCGGCGAGAGCGGCATGACCGACGCGGCCTTCGACGCCGCGATCGCCGCGCTGCTCGACGAGTCGGGCGAGTGAGCCTGCACGCCGGCGCGCTCGCCCTCCTGGAGTGCTGGAGCGACGCAGGACGACGACCAGGAGCGCCTGCGCCGGCGGTTCGTCCAGCACCTGCGTGAGCACCCCGACGGCATGCTGCGGGTCGTGCCGGCCGAGCACACGTCACCGCGAGCACCCTGGTGACTCAGCGAGTTCGCCGACGAGGTGCTGCTGGTGCTGCACGGCAAGGCCGGCCGATGGTTCCAGTTCGGCGGGCACTGCGAGGAGACCGACGCCTCGCTCCTGGAGGCCGCGCTGCGCGAGCTGCGCGGAGGAGAGCGGCCTCGCGGAGCTGGTCCTCGACCCGGAGCCGGTCCACCTCGACGCCCACCCGGTCCCGTTCTGCGGGCCGGGCGGCAGCGTCCACCTCGACGTCCGGTTCCTGGCCGTGGCGACGCCGCCCGGCACGAGGACGGCCGGCCGATCGTCGTCGCCCGACCCCCTGCCGGCGAGACCGGCAGAGCCCGACCTGGTGGCGTGGTGGCCGGTCGACGGGCTGCCGTCGGAGGAGGAGAGCCTGCTCGGGCTGGTCCGGGCGGCACGCCGGCGGATGGGGCTGCGGGGACTGAGCCTGCCGTCCGCGCCCTCGGGATCACCGCTGCTGGGCCTCGGCCGCCGCCATCCCCTCGAGGAAGCCCTTCGCCCGCTCGCACTGCGGGAGCTGCTCGACCAGCCCCCAGAACGCCGGGGTGTGCCCGGGCTCGATCAGGTGGGCGAGCTCGTGGAGCAGCACGTAGTCGACGACCCACGACGGCAGTCCCTGCAAGCCGGGAGGACAGCCGGATGGTGCGGTCGCTCGGGGTGCACGAACCCCACCGGCGTGTCTGATTGGTCACCCAGCGCACGCTCACCGGCTGGGCTGCGCCGCCGAGGTACTCCTCGCTCAGCCGGCCGGCACGGGCCATCAGGTCGTCGTCCGACAGCCGCCGCCGCGCCTCCGAGGCCTCGACCCGCTCCACCATGGCCGCGACCCACTCGCGCTCCTCGGCCCGGGTGAAGCGGGCCGGGATCATCACCACGATGGCCTCGCCGTCGCGGTAGGCGGACACGGTGCGGCGGCGGCGCTTGCTGCGCCGCACCTCGATCCGGGCCTCCGGGTGCCTCCGCCATCGACGGCACGCTACTCCGAGGCTCGCCGGGGGTCGCGGACGCGTCGCGGTCCGGACAGGATTTCTTCCCTCCACACCCGGTGGATCCGTGCTCCGCGCATCCGCGCAGGTCAGCGACGTCCCCCGGGCAGGACCGGGCTCCGCGGATCCACACCGACCCCCCACTCATCCACCGGGCATCCACACCCTCGGCCCGCGTGTTCCACACGCCGTCCACAGAGTTGTCCACAGGGGTGGACGGTTCCTCGGCCCGAATCCGTTGACCCCGGACCCGGACGGCCATAAGTTCGTCGCCAGATGAGGCCCTCGGCCGAGTCGGGGGTGGCACCAGCAGGGGAAGGCAGGTGCCACCTCAGGCCGAGCCGAGGGCCTCTCTGCTCGCCGGTCAGACGACCTGCGCCGGCACCCGACTGCCCGAGGCTCCGGCCGACGGCGATGATCCCCCCGGCCTCCAGCCCCGGCGCGCGCTGGTTGCCCCCATCTCCCGGCGGCGCGCCGGGGCGCCCATGACCACGCTCATCGGGGTCGGTGTCGTAGTCTCACCACAGGTGGGATGACATGCTCTCCCGCCCCGGCGGGACTCCCTTCCGCCGCGACGACCGCGTCGGCGTGGGAGCCGACATTCAGGAACGACAAGGAGGCCGTCATGGCGGAGACCTGGAGCGGCGAGTTCTACTGCGTCAAGTGCAAGGCCAAGCGCCAGGCCGATGGTGAGGTCGTGGTGAACGACAAGGGCACGCGCATGGCGAAGGCGGTGTGCCCGGTCTGCGGCACCAAGCTCAACCGCATTCTCGGCAAGGCCTGACCGCACACCCAGCACAGCTCCCGGCGGCGGGACCCCTGCGGGGGTCTCGCCGCCGCGCTGTGGATAGCCGGCGACCCCCGGGGCGGCGCACCGGCCACCCTGGGCGCATGCGCCCGATGCTTCGCCCCGGCACCCATCCGCTGCGTCGCTCCGACGGCCGGATCCAGCTGGGCATCCGCCCGAGTCCGCCGTGGTCCTCCCCGACTCCGAGCTCACCCGGCGCCTGTCCGACCCGCTGCTCATCGGTCAGATGGACCCCGCCGAGCTCGGACCCCTGATCGAGGCCGGGGTCGTCGTCGACGAGGCCACGTCCCGCCGACGCCCGCGACGCAGCCGCCGCCGAGTGATCGTCCGCCCGTTCGGTCACGCCAGCAGCGCCGGACTCGGCCACCTGTCCGCGACGGGATGGCCGACTCGGGGCTTCCCGAGCCCGCTCCCGCCCGGGCCGACCACGCCGACGTCGTGCTCCTGGTCGGCGTGGGCGAGCCGCACCGCGAGCTGGTCGACCCGTGGGTCCGCACCGCGACCCCGCACGCGCTTCCTGCGCTTCGTCGAGGGCTCCGCGGTCATCGGGCCCTGGGTGGTCCCCGGCACCACGCCGTGCCTGCGGTGCATCGACGCCCACCACACCGACCGCGACAGCTCCTGGCCGACTCCTGGTCCGCCAGTACGCCGACGCGTCGGCCCGGGACCGGCGTCGACGGGCAGCCCGAGCCGGTCGATCCCGCGCTCGCCGCGATCGCGACCGGATGGCTGATCCGCGACCTGGCGACCTTCCTCGCCGGAGGGCAGCCGTCGACCTGGGGAGCCACCCTGCACCTTCCGGCCGACCTGGCGGCTTCGAGGTCCGGTCCTGGCCGCGCCACCCGCAGTGCGGGTGCGGGGGCCTGTGAACACGCCCGGAGACGGCCCGCACCGGGCGTCCGACCGGCCGCCCGTCACAATGGGCACGTGTCGGATCTCCCGAGGAAGGCGGTCCAACGGACCGCCCGCCTGGCCACCCTGCCGCTGAGCTACGCCGGACGCCAGGCGCTGGGCCTGGGCAAGCGACTCGGCGGCGCGCCGGCCGAGGCGGTGCTCACCGAGGTGCAGCAGCGCACCGCCGAGCAGATCTTCCGCACCCTCGGGCGAGCTCAAGGGCGGCGCGATGAAGTTCGGCCAGGCGCTGTCGGTCTTCGAGTCGCTGCTCCCCGACGAGGCCGTCGCCCCGTACCGCCAGCACCTGATGCGCCTGCAGGACTCCGCTCCCCCGATGGACGCCGGGACCGTCCACGAGGTGCTCGCCGACGATCTGGGCGAGGACTGGACCTCGCTGTTCCTCGAGTTCGACGACGAGCCCGCCGCGGCCGCCTCCCTGGGGCAGGTACACCGGGCCCGGTGGCACGACGGGCGCGAGGTGGCGGTCAAGGCGCAGTACCCCGGTGCCGCCGAGGCGATCAGCGCGGATCTGCGACAGGTCAGCCGGCTGACCCGGGCCATCGGTGCGATCCTGCCGGGGATCGACGTGAAGCCGTCTGGTGGAGGAGCTCCAGGCGCGCGTCGGCGAGGAGCTCGACTACGAGCTCGAGGCCGAGGCGCAGCAGCGCTTCGCCGACGTCTTCGCCGGACGACGAGCACTTCGTGATCCCCCATGTCGTCCATGCCACGCCCCACGTGCTGGTCAGCGACTGGGTGGAGAGCCCCGCCTCGCTGGCCTCGCTGATCGACGCCGGGCACCCCGAGGAGCGCAGCCACTACGGCGGGCTGTTCGCCCGCTTCCTCATCGAGGGCCCGGCCCGTGCGGGAATGCTCCACGCGGACCCCCACCCCGGCAACTTCCGACTGCTGCCCGCGGCGCGGACGGCTCCCCGGGCCGACTCGGCGTGCTGGACTTCGGCGCCGTGGCCCGGCTGCCGGACGGCGAGTTTCCGCCCGGTGATCGGCCGGCTGATGCGAGCCGCCGTCGACGAGAAGTACGACGACGTTCTCGCCGGCCTGCGCGCGGAGGGGTTCATCAAGCCGCACATCAGGCTGGAGGCCGACGACCTCCGGGACTACATCGAGCCGTTCCTCGAGCCGTTCGCCGCCGAGGAGTTCGAGTTCACTCGCAGCTACATGCGGGAGCAGGCGGCCCGGGTCCCGCGCGACAAGGTCTCTCTCCGGCTCAACCTGCCCCCGGCCTACCTGCTGATCCAGCGGACCTGGGTGGGCGGGGTCGGCGTGCTCTGCCAGCTCGAGACCCGCGCCCGCCTGCGCGAGCTGCTGGAGAAGTACCTCCCCGGCTTCTGACGGCCGAGCCTACCAGTACTCGGAGTCGAGCTTGGCCTCGATCGAGCGCAGGTGCTCGCGGGAGCAGGCGTCGCAGTAGTAGACCAGCGCCCCCGCTCGACGGCCGTGGTCCAGGTCAGCGGAGGCTCGGCGACCGTGGCGCCGCACAGGGCGCACGAGACGGGATCCACAGGGCCACACTACGTCCCACCGGGCCGCCAGGAGCGCAGCCGGGCAGGACTGATCCCCCGGGACAGCACGTAGGCCCCGGAGGAGATCTCTCGGGGAGATCCTCCGGGGCCCACTGTCGTGTTCCCGCGCGCCGGTCATGGAGTCACAGCGAGCGGGCGAGCGCGAGTCGCGCCTGATGGGCGGCGCGCTCGGCTCGGCGGGAGAGCCGGCGAGCCAGCGCGAGCCGGCGTCCGAGCGCGCAGTTGCTGCGCCTCTCCCAGGCGCGCGGCCATTCGCTCGCGCGCCACTTCCTGGTGAAGCATGGACATCGTTGTCACCTCGTGGTGTCGTTGTTGGTCTGGTGATCTGTGCGTGGTGTACGTCCGAGCCATGGGCGCTCAGGCGGCGACGTCTTCCTTGCGGGGGCGACCGCGCGGCCTCTTGCGCGGGATCACGACCCCCTGGAAGAACAGCTCGCCACCCCAGACACCCCACGGCTCGCGACGCTCGAGAGCCCCGGCCAGGCAGGCGCGCCGGACCGGGCAGTCCAGACACAGCTGCTTGGCGAGCTCCACGTCGGCCGGCGAGTCGGCGAACCACAGCTCCGCGTCGTCGCGACACGGGAGCGCCAGCAGCCTCGCTCGGGGGACCGAGGACGGTGATGCTCATCTGAAATCCTCCTGGTTGACCTGGTGGGCGGGAAACACAAAGGCCGCGGACCCGGGTTTCGGGTTCCGCGGCCTGGAGGCTGCCGACTGAGGATGGTGTCCTAGATCGGCGGGCTCCACGCGGAGGAGACCCGGGGTCGTTCCGTAGATGCGGGCGAAATCGGTAGCAGGCATGACGGTGGCGTGCGACAAGCGGGAGCTCGCGCACGGCGGCCGTGCATGCGAAGACCGACAGGCCGAAGCTCTGCCAGTTGCCTGCGAGAGAAATGTTGATCACGTCGTGCACCTCCTTCGTCATGTCATGCGCCGACCTTGCCAGGGCCCTAGCGCGCCGGGTGAGGCCACCGTACTCGCGCCCCGTGCCCGAGCGGCAAACCATTTATGCGCCCCGGTCAGGAATTCGTTATCAGATCGAGAACCTCGGCCCCATATCTGTCCAGCTTCGTCGGCCCGACCCCGGAAATATCCAGGAGGTTCGCGGCATCGGCCGGACGGCGCTCGGCGATCGCCCGCAACGTCGCGTCGCCGAACACGACGTACGGCGGGACTCCGTCGGTCTTGGCCCGCTCCAGCCGCCAGGAGCGCAACCTCTCGAAGAGGGCAACGTCCACCGGGACCTCGCAGTCCTCGTGGTGCCGCAGCGTGCGCTCCGCGGCAGTGCCGAGCGGGCGCGAGCAGACGAGGCACCGCCCGATCTTGGACCGCTTGCGCGGGCCGAGCCGCGCCGTCCGGGACGCCCGTGACCCGCTCCCCCCGGTCGAGGAAACGAGACGGGGAGCGGTGCCCTCGACCACCCGGGGTGCGGGACCTGGCCCAGGAGATGGCCAGGCTCTTGCGCGCACGGGTCACGCCGACGTAGAGGAGCCGACGCTCCTCCTCGACGGCCTCGGCCGTGTCCGCGTAGGACAGGGGGATCGTGCCCTCTGCGGCCCCGACCACGAAGACGTGGTCCCACTCCAGTCCCTTGGTGGCGTGCAGGGTCGCGACGGTCACGCCGTCGGCGACCGGGACGTGCTGCTCCTCGGCGCGTCGGTCGAGCTCGGCGACGAGCCCCGACAAGTCGCCCGGCACGCCGGGCTGTGTCCCGAGGATCTGGCGGCACAGGTCGAGCAGGGTGCGCAGCGACTCCCAGTCGTCACGCTGTTGTCCCCGTCCGCCCGGCGGCTCGGGGCTCCAGCCGGTCCCGGCGAGGATCGCCTCGACGTCGTCGGAGGAGCCGGCGCGTGCGGCCCCGCGCAGCAGGGTGATCGCCTGACGGACTGCGGGGCGCTGGAAGAACCGCTCGGCCCCCCGCACGACGTACGGGATGCCCGCTTCGCTCAGCGCCTCCTCGACCTGCTCGGACTGGGCGTTGACCCGGAACAGGATCGCGATGCCCGATGCCGGGCGTGCCGGCCGCGACGAGCCGACGGATCTCCTCCACTGCCGCGGCGGTCTCCGCGACCTCGTCGTCGTACTCCCGGTAGGCGACCGGGTCCCCGCTGGGCGACTGAGCCCGCAGACGCACCGACCCGATCGGGGCGCCCTCCAGGAGCCGGTTGGCCGCCTCGACGACCTCCGGCGTGGATCGGTAGTTGCGGACCAGCTCGAGGGTCCGGGTGCCCGGGAACCGTGCGGGGAAGTCCAGCAGGAAGCGAGGGTCCGCTCCGGCGAACGAGTAGATGGTCTGCGCCGGGTCCCCCACGACGCAGAGCTCGTCGCGGTCCCCGAGCCACTGGGAGAGCAGCGCCATCTGCACCGGGCTGACGTCCTGGAACTCGTCGACGACGAAGTGGCGGTACTGGCTGCGCACCTCGGCGGCCACCCGGCTTGTCCTCGCTGAGCAGAGCCGCGGTCACCAGCAGCACGTCCTCGAGGTCGATGCGGAACTCGGCCCGCTTGGCCTCCTCGTAGCCGGAGAAGACCCGGGCCACCTCGGCCGGGTCGAGGGCAGCTCACCGACCGGCCACGCGCGACGGCCCGCTGGGGGTACTCCTCGGGCGTGACGTTGCTGACCTTCGCCCACTCGATCTCCGCGGCGAGGTCACGGACCAGCGCTGCGCTCGGTCGAGAGCCGCTGGGCGTGCGCCGCGCGGCCGACCAGGGCGAGCTTGGACTCGAGGATCGGCGGCAGCTCCCCGCCGTACACCTTGGGCCAGAAGTAGCGGGCCTGGCGCAGCGCCGCCGAGTGGAACGTGCGCGCCTGCACCCCGGGCGCGCCCAGCTCCCGCAACCGGGCCCGGAGCTGTCCCGCGGCCCGGGTCGTGAAGGTCACCGCGAGGACCTCGGACGGCCGGTAGGCGCCGGTCGCCACTCCGTAGGCGATGCGGTGCGTGATCGCCCGGGTCTTGCCGGTCCCGGCGCCGGCGAGCACCCGCACCGGACCCTCGAGGGCGAGCGCGACCGCGCGCTGCTCGGGGTCGAGCCCGTCGAGCACGCGGTCGGGAAGATCGGGATCCGTGGCCATCACCGGGAAGGTTCTCGCGTCTGTCAGAGTTAGGGAGGTGGGAGTCTGGGGACCCCCAGAACACTAGACGCCCCCTCGGACAGGAGCACGATGACCGCCAAGGCAGCCGTGACGATGTACACCACGGCGTGGTGCGGCTACTGCCACCGGCTCCGCAGCCAGATGGAGCGCGAGGGCATCCCCTTCGACGCGATCGACATCGAGCACGTCGCCGACGCGGCCGTCCTGGTCGCCCAGATCAACGGGGGCAACCTGACCGTCCCGACGGTCGTGTACCCCGACGGCTCCGCGCACACCAACCCCTCGGTGAAGCAGGTCCGCGAGAAGCTGGCCTCGCTCGGCCACCTCGCCTGAGCCGATGCGGCGGCCACGGCCCTGCGGTCGCGTACGCTGCGGGCCATGAAGTCCCTGGACTACGTCCTCTTCGGGCTCGCCATGACCGTGGTCGCGGTCCTGGCGGCCGGGGTGACGCTGCAGATCACCTCACGCCTCCCCGCGGTGGTGGTGCTCGCAGTGATCGGGGTGCCGGGGGCGGTGATCACCCTGATCGGCACGGTCGGCAAAGGCGTGGAACTGGGCATCCGGGCGAGCCGGCCCCCCGAGTAGCCGATCACCAGCTGCCGGGCAGCGGACCGCCGTACCACTCCTCGACGAGCGCGCGGGAGATGGAGAACCCACCGGGCAGACGAAGCGAGCCGTCGGACGTCCCCGCGAGCACCTCGTCGCGGGTGAACCAGCGGGCCTCCAGGATCTCCTCGCCGTCGACGGTGATCTCGGTCGACTCGGCGGTGCCGAAGAAGCCGACCATCAGGCTCGACGGGAACGGCCACGGCTGGCTGGCGAAGTAGCGCACCTCGCCGACGCGCACTCCCGTCTCCTCGAACACCTCCCGGACCACCGCGCGCTCCAGCGACTCGCCCGGCTCCACGAATCCGGCCAGCGTCGAGAAACGGCCCTCGGCCCACCGCACGTGGTGTCCGAGCAGGGCGCGGTCCTCCGAGGTGATCAGCATGATCACGGCCGGGTCGCTGCGCGGGAACTGCTGGGCGCCGCAGGACCGGCACCGCAGCACGTGGCCCGCGGACGTCGACTCCAGGCGGCCCCCGCACGAGGGGCAGAAGCGGGTTCGACGGTGCCACTCCCCGAGAGCCACCGCCTGGACGACCGGGCCGATCTCGTCACTCGGCGTCACCGGCCCGAGCAGGCGAAGACCCGCCCACTCACCGGTGTCGGCCAGGCTGGTCGACGAGGACCGCGAAGCGCGGCCCCGCCGGGGTCGAGCCGAGGAACACCCGTGTCCCGTCCGGGGCCCCGGCCGGCTCCAGCCACACCGGCTGCTCGCCGTCGACGCGCAGCTTGCCCTCTGCCACGAGGAGGACCCTCGCGCTCCGGATCCCCCCACGCCTCCTCGAGCCACTGATCGTCGGTCGCGCCGGTGTCCGGCCCGATCGTGGCCCTCGGAATGCAGCGAGATGGGGTGGTGGGGCGGGTTCGCGGGCACGACCCGAGCCTACGGGCGGCAGCCGAACGCGGTCGCCATAGGATCGGGCGAGTGAGTACCCATATCGGAGCCAAACCAGGTCAGATCGCACCCCTCGTCCTCATGCCCGGAGATCCCCTGCGGGCACGGTGGATCGCCGAGAACTTCCTGGAGGGAGCCGAGCTGTACAACGAGGTCCGGGGCATGCTCGGGTACACCGGTACCTGGCAGGGCCACCGGGTCTCGGTGCAAGGGCTCGGGCATGGGGCTGCCGTCGCTGTCGATCTACGTCCACGAGCTGTTCGCCCAGTACGACGTGCAGAAGATCATCCGGGTCGGCACCTGCGGCGGGATGTCCCCCGCGCCTGCACCTGCGCGACGTGGTCCTCGCCTCCGGCGCGAGCACGGACTCGGGCATCAACCGGCTCACGTTCGGCGGGATCGACTACGCGCCCGTCGCGTCCTTCGAGCTGCTCAAGCGCGCTGCCCGCCTCGCGGCCGAGCCGTGTCGGCCGGGTGGTGGTGGGTCCGGTGCTGTCCAGCGACTCCTTCTACCACCCCCGCCACGACGTCGCCGAGACGCTGTCCCGCTACGGCGTCCTCGGCGGTCGAGATGGAGGCGGCCGGGCTCTACACGAAGGCCGCCGAGTTCGGTCGGGAGGCGCTGGCCATCCTGACCGTGTCCGACCACATCTTCACCGGTGAGTCCGCAGCCGCCGCGGAGCGCCAGTCGACCTACGACGAGATGGTGAAGCTGGCGCTGGCCACGATCACCGGCTGACCCGCCGCCCGCGTTCCTAGGGGATCCGGATCTCGCCGGACCCCACCGGCTGGACGGCGCCGGCGACATAGGCCACGTCGCCCTCGATCCGCACCGAGATCCGGCTCGGCCGGCCCAGCTCGACCCCCTGCAGGATCTCGAAGGATCCCCCGTCGGGCAGCACCCCCAGGTCGAGCAGGGCCAGACCCAGACCCGCGGCCGCCGAGCCGGTCGCCGGGTCCTCCGGGATGCTGAGCCCGGGGACGAAGACGCGGGAGCGGACCCGCATCCCCCCGTCCGACGTGTCGATCCCGAACAGGTTGATCCCGTCGATCGGATCCTGTGCCGGCCCGAGCGCGGCGAACTCCAGGTCGTAGCCCCGGGACCAGGAGGTCATCGGCACGGCGAGCGGAACGGCCGAGGGATGGACCTGGAGGTGGACGAAGTTCAGCCCGGTCCCGACGATGAGCGTGCGCATCTCCACGTAGTCGACCGAGGACAGCCCGAGGTCCGCCAGCAGCTGGAAGGCCACGTCGCGCGGTACCGGCCTCAGGGTGTCGCGCCGCACCGCGGCGAGCTCGACCCACCCGGCCGCGTCCTCGGAGAAGCGCACCGGGATCTCCCCCGCTCCGCAGTGCTGGGTCGCGTCGCGGCCCGGACAGGTCCCCCCGCTCCTGCAGCACCCAGGCGCTGCCCAGGGTGGGGTGGCCGGCGAACGGGACCTCGCCGCCGGGCGTGAAGATCCGGACGTCGTACGAGCTGTCGTCGCGCGGGACCGGGAAGCTCGTCTCCGACAGGCTGAACTCCCGCGCCAGTGCCAGGCACTGGTCGGACGGAGAGGTCGGCGGCTCCGTGCACGACGGCGAGCTGGTTGCCCGCGAACGGGCGGTCGGTGAAGACGTCGACGATGTCGTAGCGGAGCATGCTCCCAGTCTGGCAGCCGGGACACCCGGCAGGAGCCCCTCAGCGAAACCCCGGGCCGGGCGAGTTTCGCCCCTCGGTTCGCCCTCGGTCAGGCACTAGGCTTGCTGGACGTGAGCACGCAGACCGGACGGATCTATGCAGCCCGGATGGCCGGGCTGCCCGTCTTCGACCCCACGGGCGATCAGGTGGGCCGGGTCCGCGACCTGGTGACCATGCTGCGCACCTCCGGACGCCCCCCGCGGATCCTGGGTCTGGTCGTCGAGGTGTTCGGGCGCCGGTCGATCTTCGTCCCGATGACGCGGGTCACGCACATCAGCAGCGGCAGCGTGATCACCACCGGACTGGTCAACATGCGGCGCTTCGAGCAGCGGCACGGCGAGACCCGGGTGCTGGGCGAGCTGCTGGACCGCACGGTGAGCGTGTCCGGAACCGACACCGCGGGCACCGTGTACGACGTCGGCCTGGAGCAGCAGCACAACCGGGACTGGGCGATCACCCGGGTGGCGCTGCGCGAGGGGTCGCACCGGTTCGGCCGCCGGGGCCAGACCCACCTGGTGAAGTGGAGCGAGGTCGAGGGCCTCCAGCACGAGTCGGCCCAGGGCGCCGACCATCTCCTCGAGACCTTCCAGGAGATGCGCGCTGCCGACCTGGCCCACGTGATGCAGGATCTTCCGGCCAAGCGCAAGGGCGAGGTCGCCGCCGCCCTCGACGACGTCCGTCTGGCCGACGTGCTCGAGGAGCTCCCCGAAGAGGACCAGGTCGAGATCCTCAAGGCGCTGGACTCCGAGCGTGCCGCCGACGTTCTCGAGGAGATGGAGCCCGACGACCGGGCCGACCTGATCGCCGAGCTGCCGCCGGAGACAGCCGAGACCCTGCTGGGCCTGATGGAGCCCGAGGAGGCCGAGGACGTCCGTCGGCTGATGTCCTACGAGGAGACCACGGCCGGCGGCATGATGACAACCGAGCCGGTGATCCTGCCTCCCGATGCCACCATCGCCGACGCCCTCGCCCGAGTGCGGCAGGAGGAGCTCTCCCCGGCGATCGCGGCCATGATCTACGTCGTCCGCCCGCCCCTGGAGACGCCGACCGGCCGGCTGCTGGGCGTGGCCCACATCCAGCGGCTGCTGCGCGAGCCCCCGTCGAGCCTGGTGAGCACCGCCCTGGACAGCGCGATAGAGCCACTGCGCGCCCAGGCGCCACTGGAGGAGGTGGCGCGCCACCTGGCCACCTACAACATGGTCGCCTCGGCGGTCGTCGACGACGAGGGCCGTCTGCTCGGCGCCGTCACGGTGGACGACCTCCTCGACCACCTGCTCCCCGACAACTGGCGCGACCACGAGGAGGAGGGGTGACATGGCCGACCGCCGACTGCGACCGAACCGCCCGCTCGACACTCCCCGCGAGCAGGGTCCTCGCTTCTTCAAGCGCCCCCAGGTTCCCTCGGACACGTTCGGCAGGTTCGCGGAGTCCTTCGCCCGATACATGGGCACCGCGCGGTTCCTGATCTACATGACGCTGTTCGTCGGCATCTGGCTGATCTGGAACGGCGTCGCACCGAAGGCGGTCCAGTTCGACAACCCCGCGTCGTTCATCCTGCTGACCTTCATCCTCAGCCTCCAGGCGTCGTACGCCGCGCCGCTGATCCTTCTCGCCCAGAACCGGCAGGAGGACCGCGACCGGGTCATCGCAGAGGGCGACCGGATCGCCAACGCCCGCGCGCACGCCGACATGGAGTTCCTCGCCCGGGAGATGGCTTCGCTGCGCATGGCACTCGGCGAGGTGGCGACCCGCGACTACGTCCGGTCCGAGCTCCGGGCACTGCTCAGCGAGCTGGAGGAGCGCAGTCGCTCCGATCAGGACGGGACATCGGCCGGACGGTGAGGACGGGCTCCCCGGAATCGACCCTGTAGCCGGGCGCTGGGTACCCTGTGCCGCATGAGTACCCCGTCGCATGACGAGATCACCGCTGCCCTGGCCACCGTCAACGACCCCGAGATCCGGCGCCCGATCACCGAGCTCGGCATGGTCGAGGGCTTCGAGGTCACCAGCGAGGGCCGGGTCACCGTCGACGTGCTGCTCACCACCGCCGGATGCCCGCTCAAGGACACGTCGACCCGCGACATCACCGCAGCCCTCCTCAACGTCGACGGGGTCGACCTCGGTCGGCGTCCGGATGGGTGCCATGAACGCCGAGCAGCGCGCCGCGCTCCAGACGTCGCTGCGCGGCGGCCAGGCCCCCAGCGAGATCCCGTTCGCCAAGCCCGACTCCCTCACCAAGGTCTACGCGGTCGCGTCCGGCAAGGGCGGCGTGGGCAAGTCCTCGGTGACGGTGAACCTCGCGGTGGCGATGGCGCAGCAGGGTCTCAAGGTCGGCATCGTCGACGCCGACATCTACGGCCACTCGGTGCCCGGCGATGCTCGGCGTCACCGACCTGCGCCCCACCAGCGTCGAGGACATGTACATGCCGGTGCCGACCGAGGCCGGCCCGTCGGTGATCAGCATGGCGGTGCTCAAGCCGAACCGTGAGGACGTCATCCCGTGGCGCGGCCCGATGCTGGACCGGGCCCTGGTGCAGATGCTCTCCGACTTCTACTGGGGCGACATCGACGCCCTCTTCCTGGATCTCCCGCCCGGCACGGGGGACATGGCGATCTCGCTCGGCCAGCATCTGCCCAACGCGGAGGTCATCGTCGTGACGACCCCACAGGAGGCCGCGGCCGAGGTGGCCGAGCGGGCCGGCGCGATGGCGCAGATGATGCACCAGCGGATCGTCGGCGTGATCGAGAACATGGCCTACCTGCCCTGTCCGCACTGCGGCGACGAGCACAGGATCGAGGTGTTCGGCAGCGGGGGCGGCGATCGGGTCGCCGAAGGGCTCTCCCTGCGGCTCGGCACTCGCGTGCCGGTGCTGGGCCGGATTCCGCTGGACCTGACGCTGCGCGAGGGCGGGGACTCCGGTCGCCCCATCGTGATCACCGACCCCGACTCCCCCACCGCCCAGGCGTTCACGCGCATCGCCGCGTCGCTGAAGGGCAAGGGCCGCGGGCTGGCGGGCCGCATGCTCAACCTGACCCCCGTCACCGGGCGGCTAGCAGTGTTCGGAGTCGGCCTCCCCGAGCTGGCGGTCATCGCGCTGGTCGCGCTTCTTGGTGTTCGGCCCCGACAAGCTCCCCGAGTACGCCCGGCTGGCCGGCCGCATGGTCCGTCGAGCTGCGTCAGTACGCCGACCGCGCCCGCGACGACATTCGCCGCGAGCTCGGCCCGGAGTACGCCAACTTCGAGCTGACCGATCTCGACCCGCGCGAGGCGATCCGCAAGCACATGCAGGACGCCTGGGACACCGCCGACGAGCCGGCCCGCCCCGGACTCCGGCCCCTCGACGTCGGCGAGCGCCCGCCGTACGACGCGGACGCCACCTGACCCCTCGCGGCCGGGCTCAGCCCGCCTTCCCGTCGAGATCAGCTCGACCTTGCGCACCGTGCCGCGTGGCGCACCGACAGGGTCACGGTGTCCCCCGGCATGTGGTCGCGGATGTCCACGATGAGCTCGACCCCGTCGCGCACCGGGAGCCCGTCGATGGCGACGATGACGTCGCCGGCCTTGATCCCGGCCCGGTCGGCAGGCGTGCCGGCGGGCACGTCCTCGACATAGGCCCCGCCGCCCTTGGAGCCGATGTCACGCTGGCGCCGATCACCGGATAGCGCGCCTGGCCGGTGGCCAGGATCTGCTCTGCGGTGCGCTGCACCTGCTCGATGGGGATCGCGAAGCCGACGCCGATGCTGCCGGCCTCGGTCGCGTGCTGCTGACGGTCGCGATCGCCGAGTTGACGCCGATCACCTGGCCCTGGAGGTTGACCAGCGGGCCCCCGGAGTTGCCGGGGTTGATCGCCGCGTCGGTCTGGACGGCGCTGAAGAAGCTGGCCGACTTGGCCGGACCGGCGGTGACCGGCCGCCCGAGGGCGCTGACGATCCCACTGGTGACCGTGGAGGACAGGCCGAGCGGCGAGCCGATGGCCACGACCGGCTGGCCGACCTGCAAGGCCTGCGACGATCCGAGCGCCGCGGGCGGAAGGCTCGCGATCCCGCTCACCTCCAGGACCGCGACGTCGTAGACCTCGCTGCGTCCGACGATCGTGGCCTTGTGGCTCACGCCCCGGTAGTCGATCACCGAGATCTTGCCGCCGTCGGCGGCATCGGCGACGACGTGGTTGTTGGTGATCACGTGACCGTCGCTGTCGAAGACGAATCCCGAGCCGGTCGCCGCCTTGGGTCCGGGGATGTCCGCGATCACCTGAACCGTGCTGGGCAGGAGCTTCGCGGCGACCTGGGCGATGTCGTTGTTGCCGGAGGGAAGCGGGGCAGGGGTGGCGGAGACGCTGGGGACGGTCGTCGACGATCCGCCCCGCGCCGCCAGGACCAGCGACCCGCCCAGCACGCCGGCGACGAGGCCGATCACCAAGGTGACGGCGACCACGACCAGCCACATCCAGGCGGGGGGCGCGGGTCGCCGGGGGCTACCGGAGGCAGCGTGGCCGTAGACGGCGTGGCCGGGGTATCCCGGATATCCGGGGTAGCCCCAGTACTGCCAGTAGTCGGAGTAGCCCGAGTAGTCGGAGTAGCCCGGGTAGCCCGGAGAGTCCGGGTAGCCGGAGCTGCCCGGGTGGTCACCGGCCCCGGACGGGCCGACGCCCGGGGCTTGCCCCGGAAGACGGAGGCTCGCTGCGTCCGTGCCAGCCCTGCGGGTACGGATCGGGCCGCATCGGCTCCGTGGGCTCGGCCGATGCGGGATCGTCCGCGGACGGCTGAACGTGATCGCTCGGGTCGTGGGGGTCGGTCACCGGTGCATTCTCCCCCACGGCACCTAAACAGCCCGAGCAGGCTCAGTGCGTGACGAAGACGGCGCTCAGGAAGCTGGTCCTCCCCCGCGGTGACGGGGGAGAGGACCGGCGTCGTTCCGTCGCCGGACGAAGCACCGGCCGTCGGGGCTCCACCGCTCAGCGCCGCGAAGCCCACCAGAACGGCCGAGACCGATCCGGCTCCGGCGACGAGGTAGCGGCGCCGGCGCCCGGGAATCACCCGCGGATGAGTCAACCGGTCGGCGTTCGCGGGGAGACTCCGCAAGGAGCCGAGCAGTCCGGCGGGCGCCGTCAGTCCCGCGCTCCCTGCCATCCTCCTCTTCACCCAGTTCTCCGCCTCGACCGCTCGCTCGCAGTCCGTGCACCGCGCAACATGGGCCCAGAGCCTGTCGGACGTCGGTGCGTCGAGCTGACCGTCCACCAACGCGCTCGACCGAGCCGCCGACGTGACCACCCCGGAGCCGCAGGCCGCCTCCCGATCGCATCGAGCTCATCGGATACCACCCATGACCGGGTCGACAGGCCCGGAGTAGCGGAGCCGGCCCTCGGCGGGGGCGCGGTGCGCCAGGGCCCGGCGCAGCATGGTGCGGCCCCGGTGGATCCGCGACCGGATGGTGCCGACCTTGGTGTCGAGGGCGTCGGCGATCTCCTCGTAGCTCAGACCTTCGATATCGCACAGAACGACAGCCACGCGGAAGTCCGGCGGCAGGCTCTGCAGGGCTTCCTCGACATCGGGGTCGAACATGCCCGACGGTGACGTGGCTCTCGGGGGCAAGGTCCAGCGGTGACGCGCCCACCTCGTCGTTGCCGAGGGGATCGAAGCGGATCCGGGTGCGGCGGCGGGCCTGGTCCAAGAACAGGTTGGTCGTGATCCGGTGCAACCACGCGGGGACGTTCCCGGGACTGAACGTCGGCAGGGCGCGGAAGGCGCGCACGAAGACCTCCTGGGTCAGGTCCTCGGCGTCGTACGGGTTGCCGGTCAGGCGGAAGGCCAGGCGGTAGACGCGCGGCGAGTGGTCACTCACCAGGCTCTCCCAGGACACAGTGGTGGCGGATCCCATGGGCGCCTCTTCTCGCTCGGTTGTGCCTCACGCTAGGAATGTCTCCTGAAGGAACTCTGTGTACCGCCCCTGAGCGGCATGTGCGCGGGGGAGCGACGATGCCCGAGATGACCCGTTCTGGCGAGTAGGCTCACCTCCAGGAACCACCGAGGAGGCCGCCATCACCGGACCCAAGCCTGCGACCTGGACGTACGCGGAGGAGTTCGTCGCCGAGGATGACGTTCTCGCCTCCGGCCGCAGCCGTGCCACCGAGGTAGGCGTGGCCCCGATCAGCTCGGGAGCGGGCGCCATGCTGCGCTTCCTCGCCGCCGTCACCGAGGCCCGGGCCGTCGCCGAGATCGGCACCGGGACCGGCGTCTCGGGCGTGTGGCTCCTGCGTGGCATGCGCTCCGACGGGGTGCTGACCACGATCGACACCGAGGCCGAGCACCAACGACTGGCCAAGGAGACCTACGCCGAGGCCGGCTTCGCCCACCAACGCTTCCGCTGCATCACCGGTCGCGCCCTCGACGTTCTGCCGCGTCTGACCGACGGGCACTACGACCTGGTCTTCTGCGACGGCAGCAAGCAGGAGTACCCGGACTACCTCACCGAGGCGATGCGGTTGCTGCGTCCCGGTGGGGTCGTCGTGTTCGACAACGCCCTCTGGCACGACCGGGTGGCCGACCTCGCCCAGCGCGACCCCGACACCCTGGCGATCCGCGAGCTCGGCACCATCGTGCGGACCCACGATCAGCTCGTCCCGGTGATGCTGCCGGTCGGCGACGGTCTTCTGGCTGCCAAGAAGGTGTGGTCCCCCGACGACTGACCGTTGACCGGTGGTCAGGTGGTGGGCACCCAGTAGCGCCGCTTGCCCTCACGGGAGTCCTCGTACACGCCGCCGTGACCCTCGATCACTCTGCGCGACCCCAGATTCTCCTCGTCACAGGTGATCAGGACCTGAGCCAGGCCGCGTGCGGCACACAGCGGCAGCATCTGTCGCACTGCCTCGGTGGCGAACCCGCGACGTCGCGCGGACGGCCGGACTGCGTAGCCGATGTGACCGCCCCAGGTGAGGAGCAGCTCGGTCAGCTCGTGCCGCAGCGAGATCCAGCCGACGACGTCCCGCCCTTCCACCATCCAACGGGTGGTCGAGGGGACATAGCTGGACGGCCGGGGGGCGCGCGGATCCTCCTGCCCGACCACGAAGCGGACCATGTCGGCGAACACCGCCGGTGACTCGAGGTCCTGGCGGGTGAACCGCATCCCGGGAAAAACGGAGTCGGCGGGAACGTCGACCAACCCCGCGTACTGGTCCTCCCCGGCGGCGAGGAACTCGTCGACAGCGGCGAGGAAGGACCGCCGGTAGCTCACCCGGGGCCGGGCCAGCTCCATCAGTAGCGCGCAGCGGAGACGAAGCCCGCGCCTCCTTCGGCGACGGCGACGACCGTGCAGGGCTCGATCAGGACCGGCACCGATCCGACGATGTGGGAGACCTGCGAGGTCGCCCGCACCTCCCGGAACTCCCTCTCGAACTCGTCGCGGGCAGCGTCGGACTCGAAGACGTAGCACCCCTCGAACCACTCCCCGGCCCGCATCCGCCAGGTCTTGAAGCGCAGCCCCTCCATGCCCTGGAAGCGATCGAAGCTGCTGTCCGCGACATAGTCGGCAAGCGCCCCCTCGACGCCCTCGGGGGCGTCGGCGAGCGACCAGCGCACCGTCAGTCCGTGCATGATTCCTCCTGAGGGGTCAGACACCGGCGAGCGGGTCGGCCCCGCCCAGCCATCGCAGCAGGGCTCGGACTCCGAAGCCGGTGGGTCCGGGAGTCCACTCGAACGCGTCCACGGCCGAGTCTCCCACCGAGGCGATGTCCAGGTGCAGCCATGGGAGTCCTCCGGTGAACTGCCGCAGGAACAGCGCGGCAAGGATCGCCCCGGGGCCGGGACCCGCGTTGTCGGAGTCGGCGACCTCGGAGTGCAAGCCCTCCACGTACTCGTCGACCAGCGGGAGCCGCCAGAACGGCTCCCCGGATGCGCTCGCCCCTGCCAGGAAGGCGTCCGCGAGGGCGTCATGGTTGCTGAACAGCCCCCCTGTCCGCACGCCCAGCGAGACCTTGACCGCCCCCGTCAGCGTGGCCACGTCCACGAGAGCGTCGGGCGCAAAGGTCTCGACGGCGTACGCGAGGCTGTCGGCCAGGACCAGACGACCCTCGGCATCGGTGTTGGTCACCTCGGTGGTGCGGCCCCCGTAGTGGCGGATGACGTCACCGGGCCTCATGGCGTCCCCGCCGATGGAGTTCTCGGCACTCGCCAGCAGGCCGGTGACCCGGAGCGGGCACCCGACCGCGGACAAACCGCTCATCACCGCGAGCACCACCGCTGCCCCGGTCATGTCACGTTTCATGCTGAACATCGCTTCGGCGGGCTTCAGCGACAAGCCACCGCTGTCGAAGGTGATGCCCTTGCCCACGAGGACGACGTGGCGCGTCCGTCTCGTCACGCGACGCGGGATGTAGTCCAGGCGGACCAGCCGCGGCGGCGTGGCCGACTCCTGACCCACCGCGAGAATGGCGTTGAACCCGTCGGCGCGCAGTCGGCGCTCGTCCCAGACGGTGACCTCCAGACCGTCCCGCTGGCCCAGCGCCCGGGCTTGCTCTGCGATCCAGGCCGGCGACTTGCTGTTCGAGGGGACGGTCGACATGGTCCTGGCCCAGAGGGAGGCCTCGGCGACCCGGCGCGCGCGCTCGACGACCGGCCGCGCCCTTCCGCCGAGAAGGCAGAGCCTCACCCGTTCGGGAGGAAAGGGGCCGGTCGGGGTGGATCGGTCCTGGAAGCGGTACGAGCCGAGGAGCATGCCCTCGACGAACGCCGCCACTCCTTCGTCGTCGGCGGCGGCGGCGACCGACGTCGCGAGCTCCGAACACCCCTTGGCGCGGCGGGCGAGTGCAGCGCCGGCCCGGCGAAGATCAGCGGACGTCGACGCTCCCACGCCGACGAAGAGGAGGCGACGCGTCGACCCGTCGACCGGCGCCAGGTGCTCGGTCACCTCACCGGGACGACCCACCGCGGCGTTCTGGTCCAGCAGGTCGAAGACGTCGATGCCGTAGCGGTCGATCAGCGCGTCGGACCCGGGACCGAGCAGGGGTGTGGGGTCCCCGGAGAGGACCGGCACGGCCACCGCATCGGCGGTCGCCACGCTGGTCGGCGCCTCCGGTACCAGGTTCAGCGAAGGCAGTCGGTCGGTGGGTTGCCTGTCCACGTTCTCCCCCTGAATCTGAGTCATCTGACCCTACCCGCAGACGCTCCCGTGTCGAGAGAGACCCGGGTCCGGGACGTGCGACGGCCCCGCAGCCTCTGGGGGGCTGCGGGGCCGTCGCACGTCCGGGCAGATCAGCCCACGACAGCCTTGAGGGCATTGCCCAGCGCACTCGCCTCTTCGGCATTGAGCTCGACGACGAGACGGCCGCCGCCTTCCAAGGGGACCCGCATGACGATGCCGCGCCCTTCCTTGGTGACCTCCAGCGGACCGTCGCCCGTCCGCGGCTTCATCGCCGCCATGCGAACACCTCTTCCCGGCTAGCGCGCACCCATTCGTCGGCTGGGCGCGTCGAGTCTCCGCCCATTATCGCGCACTTCTCAGGCGTGCTGACACCTGAACGCCAAACCCCGCGCCACGCCGGGATCCCGCCACGAACCCGGCATAGGTTGGTCCCACCACCCGCATCGCCCGGAGGACCCATGACAGACCAGCCCGTGATCTCGGCCGTGGCCGACGGTGTCGCCACCATCACCCTCAACCGCCCCGAGTCGATGAACTCCCTCGACGTGGCCACCAAGGTCGCCCTCCTGGAGGCGCTGCGGCACGCCGCGGAGGACGACGCGGTCCGCTGCGTGGTCCTGACCGGGACGGGCCGTGGGTTCTGCGTCGGTCAGGACCTCAAGGAGCACGTCGAGCTGCTGGCCTCCCAGGGCTCCGAGGATCTGCTGTCGACGGTGACCGAGCACTTCAACCCGATGGTCACGTTGATCGCGACGATGCCCAAGCCGGTCATCGCCGCGATCAACGGGGTGGCTGCCGGCGCCGGCGCCAGCCTGGCGTTCGCCTGCGACTTCAGGATCCTGGCGGACACCGGCGGGTTCAACACCGCCTTCACCGGCATCGCCCTGTCCTGCGACACGGGCATCTCCTGGACACTCCAGCGGCTCGTCGGCAAAGCCGCCGCCATCGACCTGCTCTACCTGCCGCGAACGGTCGGCGCCGAGGAGGCCCTTTCCCTCGGGCTGGCCACGAAGGTCGTCGCCGGCCGAGCAGGTGCCGTCGAGGCGGCCGCGTTGGCTGCTCGGCTGGCCTCGGGCCCGACGGTGGCGTACGGCGCGGTCCGCCGGGCAGTCACCCACAGCGCGGGGCACGACCTGGGAGACGTCCCTGGCCTTCGAAGCCACGATGATGCAGCTGACCGGGGCCACCCAGGACCACCGGGACGCCGTCGCCGCCTTCGTGGCGAAGGAGAAGCCGGTCTTCCAGGGGCGGTGACCGCCCGCCGCGGCCGGCTGCTCAGCGCACCCAGCAGTCGGCGAGGTGGTCGTTGACCATGCCGGTTGCCTGCATCAGGGCGTAGAGAGTGATCGGGCCGACGAAGGTGAACCCGCGGCGCTTGAGGTCCTTGGCCATCGCCTCGGACTCGGGGCTCGTGCTCGGCACGTCGGTCCCCGTGCGCGGAGCCGGCGCCGGGGCTCGCCGGGCGCGATAGGACCAGAGCAGGTCGGACAGGCCCTGCGGTACGGTCGAGCGCGGCGCGTGCGTTGGCGATCGTGGCCTCGATCTTGGCCCGGTTCCGCACGATGGCCGCGTCGTTCAGCAGCCGCTCCACGTCGCGGGGGCCGTAGCCGGCGACGACCGCAGGCTCGAACCCGCCGAACGCGGATCGGAAGGCCTCACGCTTGCGCAAGATGGTCAGCCAGGACAGCCCCGACTGGAAGGCCTCCAAGGCGAGCCGCTCGAAGAGGGCCGATGTCTCCGCGAAGCTGCCGACCCCACTCCTGGTCGTGGTATGCGACGTACTCGGGTGGAGCCGGTGGCTCGGCCCACGGGCAGCGGATGATGTCGGGCGCGCGTCACGTCGTCGGTATCGCCGGGCTCGCCGGCCGGCGATTCGGCGGGCGACGATTCCGCCGGGGTGGGCTCGGCGGTGGCGCCGTTCCCGGGGCACGCCTCGCGCTGCGCCATCTCCTGGGCCAGGCGATCCAGCAGCGTATCCACCTCGGACATGCGGTATCCCCGCAACGACGAGGAGAAGCGGACGTGGACGAGATCCGCGGCGCTCAACGGACGGTCCGCCTGCACGCGCGAGTCCGGCCGGTCGTCGAAGACCTCCGGAAGCCCCCCGCCCCACCCGGTCGCGACCACGGCGACGAGCACGATGACGGCGAAGCAGACGATCGCAAAGAACCAGATCATGGCCCGATGGTGCCACGAGCTGGGGTCAGCGGGCTCCTCCGAAACACCGGGAGCGGGATTCAGCGGTCCTCCCCGCGCTCGGCGCGAGAGTCCAGCAGGATCTGCACGGCCTCGTCCACGTCGTCGGTGCAGTGCAGGAGGTCGACGTCCTCGACGTCGATGTGTCCGGCGCCGAGGACCCTGTCCCGGATCCAGTCCATCAGCCCGCACCAGTAGTCGACGCCGAGCAGCACGATGCGGAAGGAGGTCACCTTGCCGGTCTGGACAAGGGTGACGGCCTCGAAGAGCTCGTCCAGCGTGCCGAAGCCTCCCGGGAGCACGACGAATCCCTCGGCGTACTTCAGGAACATCGTCTTGCGCACGAAGAAGTAGCGGAACTCCATGCTCACGTTGACGTAGTCGTTCATCCGCTGCTCGAAGGGCAGCTCGATGCCGAGCCCCACCGAGGTCCCGCCCGCTTCGAAGGCCCCTCGGTTGGCCGCCTCCATGACCCCGGGACCGCCGCCGGTGATCACCGCGTAGCCCGCTTCGGCGAGCTTCCGGCCCAGCTCGACGCCCAGCGCGTACGTCGCGGTGCCCGGCGCCTCGCGCGCGGACCCGAAGACGGTGACCGCGGGCCCCAGCTCGGCGAGGCCGCCGAATCCCTCGACGAACTCGCTCTGGATTCGCAGGACCCGCCAGGGGTCGGCGTGGACCCAGTCGGTGGGGCCGCGCTCGTCGAGCAGCGCCTGGTCGGTGGTGATCGCTCCGTCGGGACGGTGCCGGATCCAGCGCCTGGCCATCAGCGGTTCCCCGTCAGCCAGGCAGTCAGCCGCTCCTCGACCCGGTGCAGGTGCTCGAGGGGGACCCGCTCGTCCTGGCGATGGGCCAGGTTCGGATCACCGGGACCGTAGTTGACGGCGGGGACCCCGAGCGCGCTGAACCGCGACACGTCGGTCCAGCCGAACTTGGGTGCCACCTCGCCTCCGACTGCTTCGGCGAAGGCCGCGGCGGCCGGCACCGACAGTCCGGGAAGGGCCCCGGGGGCGGCATCGGTGACCACCAGGTCGAAGCCGGCGAAGAGCTCCCGCAGGTGCGCCTCGGCCTCCTCCAGCCCGCGGTCGGGAGCGAAGCGGTAGTTCACCGTCACGCGGCACTCGTCCGGGACCACGTTCCCGGCGACGCCTCCGGCGATGCCGACGGCGTTCAGGCCCTCGCGGAACTCCAGGCCGTCGATGACCGGACGCCGTGGCTCGTAGGCGGCCAGCCGGTTCAGCACCTCGGCGGCCTCGTGGACGGCGTTGCGACCCATCCAGCTGCGCGCGGAGTGCGCGCGGACCCCGCGGACGACGACATCGACTCTCAGCGTCCCCTGGCAGCCGCCTTCGACTCGGGCGCCGGACGGCTCCATGAGGATGGCGAAGTCGGCCTCGAGCAGGTCCGGGCGCGAGGTCGGCGAGCTTGCGCGAGACCGTTCCGCTCGGCCTCGACCTCCTCGCAGTCGTAGAAGACGAAGGTGATGTCCCGGTTCGGGTCCGGGAGCGCCTGCCGCCAGGCGCAGCGCCACGGCGACCCCGCCCTTCATGTCGCAGCTGCCGAGACCGTGCAGGAACTCGTCGTCGAGCGACGACGGGCAGGTTGGCGTTCTCGGGCACGCGTGTCGAGGTGCCCGGCGAGCACGACCCGCTCGCTCGCGACCCAGCGCGGTGCGGGCCACCACGGTGTTCCCGACCCGGACCACGTCCAGTCGGCCCAGAGTCCGGAGCGCTGACTCGACGGCGTCGGTCAGCTCCCGTTCCTCTCCGCTCTCGGAGGGAGCATCGACGACGTCGCGGGTCAACGAGACCAGATCGCGGGTGAGGTCCAGTTCCAGGGTCATGGCCACATCCAACCAAGGGTTCGGGCCGGTCGGCTACGTTGGGTAGCGTTCAGGTCGTGAGCGAGACAGAGACGTACCCGCATCCGACCACCGCCTGGGGCTTCGGGCTTGCCACCATCGCCGCCCCCGGCACGGTCCTGGACACCTGGTTCCCCGAACCCCAGCTGGGCGAGCCGGACCCGGCCGCCACCCCGCCGGCCGGCCTGCTGGCCCTCGCCGGCGACGATCCCGACCGCGGCGTGCGGACCGAGGTGACCCAGGTCGTCGCCGATCTCGACGGCACCGCCCGCTCGGCGCCTCGGACGCCTACCTGCGGCTGCATCTGCTGTCGCACCGGCTGGTCGCGGCCGCACGCGGACGAACCTCGAGGGCATCTTCGGCGCTGCTCTCCAACGTGGTGTGGACCAACTACGGTCCGTGCCCGGTCGACGGCTTCGAGGCGACCCGCACGCGACTGCGGGCCCGCGGGCCGGTGCAGGTCTTCGGCATCGACAAGTTCCCCCGGATGACCGACTACGTCGTGCCCGACCGGCGTCCGGATCGCCGACGCCGACCGGGTACGCCTCGGCGCCTACCTGGCACCCGGCACCACCGTGATGCACGAGGGCTTCGTGAACTTCAACGCCGGGACGCTGGGCAGCGTCGATGGTCGAGGGCCGGATCAGCTCGGGGGTCGTCGTCGGCGACGGCTCCGACGTCGGCGGCGGCGCGTCGATCATGGGCACGCTGTCGGGTGGCGGCAAGGAGGTGATCTCGGTCGGCGAGCGCTGCCTGCTCGGCGCCAACGCCGGCATCGGGATCTCGCTGGGCAACGACTGCGTCGTCGAGGCCGGCACCTACGTCACCGCCGGGACCAAGGTGGTCGTGCTCGACATGGACCAGAAGCCCAAGACGATCAAGGCCGCCGACCTCTCCGGGGCGGACGGGATCCTCTTCCGGCGCAACTCCACCAGCGGCACGATGGAGGCTCTGTCGCGGGAGGGCGCGATGATCGAGCTCAACCAGGACCTGCACGCCAACGACTGACCCATCCCCGGAGCGGCGGCGGGCCGGCCACGGCCGAACTACGCTGATCGGGTGCGCAGGGTTCGCGATGCCGGGGTGATCATCCGGAGGGGCACGATCGCCCTCGGGGTGGTCCTGGTCGGCGCCAGCGTCCTCGTCGCGGTCATCCCGGGGGGCCGGATCCCGGTCGGGTCGGCCACCTGTACGGTCAGCGTCGGCGCCACCGAGACCCAGCTCAGCGCTGCACAGGCGGAGAACGCCGCCACTATCGTGGCGATCTCGGTGAAGCGCGGACTGCCGCTCCGGGCGGCCACGATCGCGGTCGCCACCGCGATGCAGGAGTCGAAGCTGGTCAACGTCGAGCACGGAGACCGCGACTCGCTGGGACTCTTCCAGCAGCGTCCGTCCCAGGGCTGGGGCACGGCCGAGCGAGATCCTCGACCCCGTCTACAGCACCAACGCCTTCTACGACGCCCTGGTGCAGGTGCACGGCTGGCGACGCATGTCGCTGACCGAGGCGGCTCAGGCGGTCCAGCGGTCCGCCTACCCCGAGGCGTACGCCGCCCACGAGGGCGCTGCTCTGGCACTGGCCAGCTCGCTGCGCGGACGCAGCCCACGGTCACTCACCTGCACCGTGCAGGGGGCGCCGTCGGGCGACGACGCGACCACGGTCCTCGACCGCATCCAGGCCGATGTGGCCACGGGTTTCGGCGATGTGGTCTCCGTCTCCCGGCAGGGCGACACGCTGGTCGTCCAGGCGGTCGGAGACAAACCACACGCCCACGCCTGGGCGGTGGCCAACTACCTGGTGGCTCGAGCCCGGGTCCTCGACGTCGGACGGGTCTCGGTCGGCACACGGGTCTGGGATCGCGACACCGGCACCTGGGCGTCGACCACGGCGCAGAGCAGGGCACGGTGACGGTCTCCCCCGCCTGACCTCGCCGTTGACCCGGACGGGCACCCGGGCTGACACTGACGCAGGCCCGGCATCACGGGTGTGAGGGGGAGCCATGTCGTTCGACTCGATGCTCTACACGATGGGCACCGCCCTGAACCGGGCGATGGACTCGCACACCCGCGTCGAGCTCCTGGTCCAGGGACAGTGGATCTCCGGCTTCGTGCTCGCCGTCGACGGCCACGGGATGGTCCTCGACCACTCGGAGGAGGACCACTACTTCATCCGGGTCGAGCAGATCGCCGTCGTCCGGGTGATGGGGGCCGCTCCGATGGGCGCCCCCACCCCGACGCCCCCTTCGAACGACGTTCCGGTTCCGCGCCTGGCGACCACCTAGCTCCCGCGCGACGGGTGTCACGGACGGGCCAGAGCGGTCCACTGCGCGCCCTTGTCGGGCCGGACGATTGACACCCTTGGACAAAGTGGGCAAACTGGACAGCGCATCCGGGGGGATGCCGACATGCCGCATGGGGATGCGCGCATGTCATCTGTGGGAGGGGACACCATGCGTTTCGACTCGATGCTGTACACCATCGGTACGGCACTCAGCGCCGCCCAGGACTCCGGCACCCGCGTCGCCGTCCTCGCGAGACGGCCACTGGATGGCCGGAACCATCGCCGCCGTCGACGGTCACGGCGTGATGCTCGACGACAACGGCGCCGACCAGTACATCGTGAAGCTGGACCAGATCACCGCCGTCCGCGTCATCGCCGAGATCCCGGCGCAGCGGGACGGCAGCTCGGACCACGACGCCGAAAAGCCTGTCGTCTACGGGCCCCGGCATCTGGCCGGCGACGGGTCCTGGCGCGAGAAGCCGGATCTGCGCCTCCTGAGCTAGGCGAGGCGGGCCACCGCCTCGGCGATCCGCTCCTCGGTCGCCGTGAACGCCACCCGCACGTGTTGCGCGCCCGCGGACCCGTAGAAGTCGCCCGGCGCCACGAGGATCCCGAGCCCCGCGAGGGCCTCGACGGTCTGCCAGCACGGCTCGCCGCGCGTCGCCCACAGGTACAGCGACGCCTCGGAGTGGTCGATCCGGAAGCCGGCGCCCGACGAGCGCCCGGCGCAGATCGGCCCGTCGCCCGGCATAGCGACCGTGCTGCTCCTGCGCATGCCGGTCGTCCTCGAGCGCAGCGATCATCGCGGCCTGCTGCGGTCCGGGCATCTGCAGGCCCAGGTTCTTGCGCACCGCCAGCAGCTCGGCGATGACCGACCGGTCACCGGCGACGAAGGCGCACCGGTAGCCGGCGAGGTTGGAGCGCTTCGAGAGCGAGTGCACCGCCAGGATCCCCTCGTGTCGCCTCCGCATACCTCCGGGTGGAGGACGGAGACCGGCTCGGCCTCCCACCCCGACTCGACGTAGCACTCGTCGCTCGCGAGGAGCACTCCGCGCTCGCGGCACCACTCGACGACCTTGCGAAGATGGTCGGCGCCGAGAACCCGGCCGGTCGGGTTGGACGGCGAGTTCAGCCACAGCAGACTGGGACGCTGCGGCCCGAGTGCGGTCAGCGAGTCCGCGGCCAGCGACCCGGCACCCGGCGAGGGCCGCCCCGACCTCGTAGGTCGGGTAGGCGAGCTCGGGAAGGACCACCAGATCCTCGGGTCCGAGCCCCAGGTGCAGCGCGAGGGAGGCGATCAGCTCCTTGGAGCCGATGGTCGGGAGGACGTGATCGCGGTCGAGCCCGGTCACCCCCAGGCGACGATCCATCCATGCCGCACAGGCGTCGCGCAGCGCCGGGGTGCCCACGGTCGCCGGGTAGCCGGGCGAGTCGGCCGCGCCGGGCCAGAGCGTCTCGCACGTGCGCCGGGGTGGGGTCGACCGGCGTGCCCACCGAAAGGTCGACGATGCCCCTCGGGTGCGCCCGCGCCCGGGCGGCCGAGCTCGGTCAGCTTGTCCCACGGGAAGTCAGGGAGCCGGCCGGAGACCGAACGTGCCGCCCACCGGGGAACCCCGACGGGCGGCACGCTCGACGACATCGGAGGGCGAGGCCGTCACTCGCCCTGCGGCGGAAGCCCAGCGATGAGCGCGTGGTCGCTGGGGATGACGCCCATCTTGGCGGCGCCACCGGGCGATCCGAGCTCGGCGAAGAACTCCGAGTTCGCCGCCTGGTAGTCCTTCCACTCCTCGGGGGTGTCGTCCTCGTAGTAGATGGCCTCCACCGGGCAGACCGGCTCGCAGGCCCCGCAGTCCACGCACTCGTCGGGGTGGATGTAGAGCATCCGCTGACCCTCGTAGATGCAGTCGACCGGGCATTCGTCGACGCAGGCGCGGTCCTTGACGTCGACACAGGGCTGAGCGATGACGTACGTCACCTGGTTCCTCCTACGCGTTCCGTGGGTCTAGACGGGGCTGCTGCAGGCCAGCGTAGTGGCAGGGCAGGATGGGAGCCATGGACGGTAGGCCTCGTGGCGTGCGAGTCGGCCCGGAGTGCATCGGGACAGAGGGTGGTCGTTCGACGGCTGGTGCCCGGTGAGCGAGGGCCGTCCGGTGGTCCGGCGGTCACCGACGTGCTGGGCGTGATGCGCAGCTGGGACGGCGACGACCACCTCCATCGAGACCCGTGACGGAGCCCTCGTCACGGTCGAGATCGCCGCGATCGTCGCCGGGAAGCCGATCCCGCCGCCACCGCAGCGGCGACGGTGACCGGTGGCCCCCGGGCGAAGATCAGAGACCGGCGAAGAGGTCGTCCTCGAAGCCCTGGTCGTTCACCGGGCCCCTTCCGCCCGCGGGCGAGCCGGTAGAACTCCGTCCCCCACGCCTCGCTGCCGATGTTGTTCGACAGCGCGAAGAACGGGCCCGTCGACGGTGATCTGAGTGGCGTGGGCTCGCATCGCGGCGAGCTTCTGGTGCACGTAGGCGTTGCCGTCGACGACCGCGTCGAGGTACTCGTCCTCGGTCATGAACGCGCGGCAGGCTGTCCTCGTCCCAGTTCTCGAACGAGGTCGTGTCGCCGGCTTCGCGCAGCCGCCGGATGCCCTCGCGCATCCACCGGGCCGACATGGTGGTCCAGTAGATCTTGGCGATCTCCCAGGGCTCTCCGAGGTCGGGCCGGTAGGACCGGACCCCCGCCAGGTCGGCGCCGTACATCGCCACCCGGTGGGCCTGGATGTGGTCGGGGTGGCCGTAGTTGCCGAAGTCGTCGTAGGTCACCAGCACCTGTGGCCGGGTCTCGCGGACGATGGCGACCAGGTGGTCGGCCGCCTCGCGAAGGTCGGCGCGCCAGAACGTGTCGTCGCTTCACCACGTCGAGGGGGACCGCATGGCCGGCCTCGTCCCACTTCATGCCTGAGTCGCGGTAGCGGCCCGCGCCCCCGAGGAAGCGGTGGTCGGTCACCCCCAGCTCGGCCATCGCGGCCGACAGCTCTCCGATCCGGTGCTCGCCGAGCCGGTCCTCCTTGTCGGCGGCCAGGTGCGAGAGGTCCGCGACCAGCACCTCGCCCTCCTCGCCGAGGGTGCACGTCACCAGGGTCACCGCGGCACCTTCGGCGACGTACTTCGCCATGGTGGCGCCGTTGTTGATGCTCTCGTCGTCCGGGTGCGCGTGTACGAGGAGCAGCCGTCGGTCGGATCCTGGGCTCATGCCGCGAGCCTAGTCGTCGCGCGAGCGGATCGGCTGGCGCGGGAAGAGGGAAGGGATCCTGCCGCGGCGTGGGATCCGGATCATGCTCGACCCAGCCGTCGCACTCCTCGGTCACCACCTCGAGAAGCAGCTCGGGCGCCTCCGTCGAGAGCAGCCAGGGCTGGTCCTCGTCGTCGTCCTCGCCGGCGAAGCGTCCCCGGACCACGCGCGCCGAGAAGCCGCCGGCACGGATGCGATCGGCGGCGCGGCCGGCGTCCTCCTCGGCGAAGAAGAAGACCACCATCGTCATCGCAGCAGCTCCCGCACGCGGGGAAGGAAGGGCAGGTCTCCCGGCAGCCAGGCGACCGTCCCCAGCTCCGCAGCGGCAAGCCACCGGAACGCATCGTGCTCGCGGGGAATCGGCTCGCCCGTGAGCAACCGGGCCGGCGCGACGGCGAGCCGCCCGTGGCCGGGAAGCACGACCCACTCCGGAAAGAAGGCGTCCACGGCCACCTCCACTCCCAGCTCCTCGTCGATCTCCCGCGCCAAGGCAACCGCCGGCTCCTCGCCCGACTCCACCTTTCCGCCGGGGAACTCCCATCCGGGGGAGGCCGACGAGCCCGGTCGCAAGGCGGCCAGCACTCGCCCCTCGCGGACGATGGCCGCACCCACCACGAGCCCGGTCACGCGGGCCCTCGACGCGGCGCCATCGCCAGCTGCCGTGACTGGGCCACCAGCCTTCCGGCGCTGTCCCACACCTCGCCGTCCTCCTCCAGGAGCCCTCCGGCGAAGTTCCGCGTGGAATGGCGGACGAGCAGCCACCCCGAGGAGGGGACGGCACGAACGTGCACGGTGAGCTCAAGGGTGGGCGCCCAGCCGAAGACGCCCAGGTCATAGGTGACCGGCGGTAGGGCATCGGTCGCGAACACGAGCTGGTGGACGTCCGGCTCCCGACCGTCGGCCATGCGCAGCCAGCCCTGGATGACGCCCCGGCCCGACGGTTTCCCTTCCGCCCACGATGCCGACGCCGGGTCGAGACGGAGCTCGGTCCGGTCGACCAGGTCGGAGTCCCCGAGCAACGCGCGGTGACCGGCGCGCGGCTGGGACGCACTCGGGCGGCGGCGGGATCTCCGGTGGCGACGCCAGGGTGTGGACCTCGTCGGAGAGCCGATCGAAGGTCGCCGAACGTCGCGAGGACGCGCAGCCGGGCCTCCCCGTCCTGACGCAACGTTGCCTGCCCGGTCGTCAGGCTGCTACCGCTGCGGAGCCTCTCGACCTCGATCTCCGCGGGCCCGGGCGTGGTCGCCGACAGGAAGTACCCGGAGAGGCTGAACGGGTCGGGGTGTCCTTGCGCCGCGAAGTCCTCACTCAGGGCCCGGGACGCGATCGCCATCAGGATGCCGCCGTTGACGGCACTCCCGATACGCCAGCCCGGGTCGACGACACCTTCGAAGATCCCGGCGCCGGCGACTCGCAGGCTCGTCGCTCGGTCGAACTCGCTCACGCGACGAGCGTAGAGGCATCCTCATCGCCCTGCCCGGGCATCTGTCTTCTGGACCCCAGAGGGACATCCCGGAAACAGGAGCGAACCCGATGCGGCGGACCCTCTCGGCGCTGCACATCACCGCGTCTCGTGGTGGAGGCCGGCCGGGCACAGCAAAGGTGGCGCACGCCGGCGCGACGCCAGCAGCGCACCACCGGATCGGAGGGGTCAGTCCGACGCCTCGCGCTGGGCAGGAACCGAGGTCCGCTGGGCGACCAGGTGAAGCGTCACATAGCGGCCCGTCGAGTCAGGGCGGGTCGCCGCCTCGAACTCGACGTGGTCGGCGTCGACGAAGGTCGTGTGCGCCTCCCAGAACTGGTACGCCACAGCGTGGCGCCAGATGTCTTCGAGGCGCGTCGCGATCTCTTGCTCGGCCAACTCCGGGCGGTACTCGCACAACGCGATCACCAGGCTGTCGGGGTTGTCGGTCTGCTCGACCTCGATCTTGGCGAAAAGGCCGCTGGCGATGCAACTCGCTGCGCAGCGACTTCTCGACCAAGGAAAGCTGTGCCCCCACCCCTGGCGACGCATTTTGCTGTACTGCAGTCCGGAGCTGGTGGTAGGCCACCATCTCCATGGGACCATCATGACGCCGAAATGTCCGTTTGTCACCCCTTCTGGACAGAATGGGTCGCTCGTCGGGCGATCCCACGTGAGGGGCCTCCGCGCCCCGGGCGGGACCGGGGGCACCACCACCGTTGTGACGACACCGCGCCGCGTCTCCACCCGAGGCTTGCTCGAGATGGGAGCGCCTGTCCCGATTGGGGGGATCCGGGACGAGTCTGGCGGCGCGGGACGGTGGTGGTGCCCGGCTCGCGGATCAGGAGGACCCGGTCCGCTGCCCCGGGAATGGGGGGGTCTGCGCAACCAGGTGGGCGGTCACGTAATTCCCGGTGGCATCGGGTCGGGTTGCCGCTGACAGCTCGATCTGGTCGGCATACACCGAGATCGTGTGCACCTCCCAGAACCGGTAGCGGACCTGGGTGTCCCAGATCCACTCCAGCCGGGACGCGACCCGCTCGATCGAGCCGAGGCCCGGAGCGAGCTCACACATCGCGATGACCAGATGGTCCGTCTCCTCGGTCAGTTCGACTTCGGCCGCGGAGACCAGACCGCTGTCGATCAACCGATCCCGCAGCAGCGCGGCCATCAGGCTCAGTTGCTCGCCCGATGGCGGGGGACGCGTTGCGCTGGATCGCTGACCGCAGCTCGGTGAAGCTCCCGAGACTGACGGCGGGGTGGGGGGGACGCCCCGCCGTGTTTCCGTGCACGTACGAGCCGGCTGGCGGCTCGACGAGAGCCGGGTCCGCACGGCGGAACTGAGACGTTCCACGGAGGCGACCTTTCTCAGCCCCTCCCAAGCGGCTGAGCTTTCCAGCACTTCTCGCACGTTGCTCATCTCGGACCTCCCAATCCGTTCCTTGCCCTTCGATTGTGAGGTGCATGAACGTGCAGCGGAAAGGGGTTCAGCCGAGAAAGTTCTGCAGAGTTATGCAGTTACCTTTAGTGCAAATCGGACATTTTGGGTCAGTGGATGACCTCCCGGACCATGCCGATCTGTCGCTCAGTGACCCTTCGCCACCATGCGCACGATCCGCACGTTGAGCACCACGAAACGCACCACCTGGACCAGCAGGTTGTTGCGCCGGCGGATCTCGGACGCGGGCGGGAGAGGGGCGGCCGCGATCAGGTCGTTGACGTTGTCCATGACGAACTCCTCGGTCGCAGCGATCACTCGGGAATGAAGAACCAGCCGGGCTTCGCCTTGGCCTTGTAGAGGAACAGGTGGTGAAGCATGTGCTTCAGCCAGTGCGCCCCGAGCCCGAGCTCGCCCTGGGTGCTGGCCAGGTCGCGGCCGGTCGGGTACCTCTCGTAGTCGGGGACGATCGGCTGCACCGTCATCGCAGCCGCCGATCCGCGGGTGAGGCTCTTGCCGGTCGAGGCCACGCAGGCCGCCCCCATGGCGCCATCGACGCACGGTGTGCGGGCACCGAGGCGCCGTGCGCGATGCGGTCGGCGATGGTCAGCGCCACCGTCTTGCCCATGATTCCTGATGGCATCCCGGTCCGGGGAGGCGCGGGCGCGATCAACACGCCGTCCTCGGTCTTGCGCGGCCGTGAGATCTGGTGGGGTGGAGCGAAGGCGATGCCCACCGCGAACACGTTCGGGTAGAGCGGGCTCTCGTAGGTGTTCGGCCAGTCCTGGGGCTTCCACTCCTCGAACGGCTTCGCGGTGTAGTCCGCGTCCACCTTCATGAACTTGTTCGGCGCGAACATCCGGTCGGTGATCTCCTCCCCGCCCTGGTCGAAGGCCTGCAGTCCCACCCCGGTGAACGGCGGAAGCAGCATCGCGAAGTCGAACTCGAGCGTGTTCACGCTGCCGTCGAGCTGCTGGTAGCGCACCATGTCCGGGGAGCACCTCCTCGACGTGGGCCTGTGCGATCGCCTTGACGCCGCGCTCGTGGAACAGCGACTCCATCCACAGCCTGGCTGGTCATCTCGCGGCCGCCGACCTCGAACGTCATGCCGCCCATGCCGAAGTCGCCGAGCTCGTTCTCGTTGGTGAGGTAGTACAGGTCGGCCAGGTCGCGCACACCCGCCTCGCGCAGCTCGTGCTCGACGTTGAAGGCGTACTCGAACGCAGCGCCCTCGCAGGTGCAGGTGCCGTGACCCATGCCGACGACGAGCGTCTGCCGCTCGCCGTTCCTCATCCGGTCGATCACCGCCGCCAGCGCCTCGGCCGCCTGGGTGGCGTGGTCCGCGGTGCAGACCGAAAGCGAGTTGCCACGCCTCCGGCCCGAGGCCGGGTGTCGCGGCGAAGTTCAGCTTCGGCCCGGTCGCGTTGACCAGGAAGTCGTAGGCCAGCTGTGCGGTCTCGCCCGCGCGAGTGGGCTCGGTGTACTCGATCTCGACGGTGGGCCTCGGATCGGCGTCGGTGCCCTCGGGCCGGACGACCCTGCCCAACGCCTGGTGGAACTCGATGCCCTTCTTCTTGTAGACCGGGGCGAGGGGGAAGACCACGTCCTGCTTGGACATCTGCCCCACCCCGACCCAGATGTTCGACGGGATCCAGTTCCATTTCGAGTTCGGGGAGACCACGACGACCTCATGCGCCGCGCCGAGCCGCCGGCGCAGGTGCAGGGCTGCCGTGTGGCCGGAGACTCCTGCCCCGAGGATGACAATGCGAGCCATGGTTCCTCCTTCTGGGTGATCCCACTCACGCTAAATGTACGGTCATATGGTCGCCAGGGACGTTCGCCCCGGGCGCGGCGGACCTAGGGGCCTCTCTGGTCGAATCGGTCGAGCAGCAGCACCGGGCGAGCGGCTCGCAGACCCGGTCCCGCCGTCGTGTGCCACCACGAGGCGATGCCCGTCCTGGTAGACGCGCCGTGGCGGGGAGTCGGTCAGAGCCGTGGCCACCGCTGCAGCCGTCAGCGCACTGACGTGGCGTACCTGAGCAATCGAGAAGAGCGACTGCGTCTCCGCGACCACCTCGTCGTCGCCTGCCCGGATCACCACACGCAGCTCGGGGGCCACGACGCGGGCCGCGATCGCCGTCGCGACGTTGTCGAGATCCTCCGACCCCATGGCGGCCAGGGCTCGGGCACGACGCAGTCCCAGTCGCTCCAACAGCGCTCGGTCGGTCCCGTCGCCGATGACGGCGGGGATGCCCAGGGCCCTGACCCGGCGCAGGCCGTCGGCCGCAAGGACCCGCTCCACGCCGACGACCGGGATCCCGAGGGCCAGGAGCTGGGTGCACAGGCGAACCCCCACCTGCCCCAGGCCGATCACGACGACGTGACCGTCGCGGGGCAGTGCCCGCCGTCCCACGATGCTGGTGAAGCGAGGGGACAGCAGCCGGTTGACCAGCCCCGCGGTGAAGACCGCGGTGGAGGCGATGGTCAGCAGCATCAGCGCCGCCGACACGACGAGGTACCAGGAGGGCACGTCGTTCTCCACCGAGGCCGGCCCGACTGTCGCCAGAACGCGTGCCGACGCATAGAACGCATGGAGGAACGACTCGTGCAGCAGCGCTACGCCCAGCGCCCAGTCGACGAGAAGGGTGGCCACGAGGGCGCCCAAGCCCGTCAGCAGGATCCGCCCCGAGCTCTCGTGGGGCCGGAGCTGGCGGCCCAGCAGTGCCGCGAACCGAGCCAGCGGCCCGGACGGCCGATCCCACTCCCGCTCCTCCGGGTCGTCGGGATCCCCCTCGACCACCACCGCTGGGGAGACTCCCCCGTCGACCGCGAGGAGACGGTCGGACAGGCAAGCCCCGATGACGGACGGCACGGCGATGTCGGCCGGCGAGGTGACCAGGCAGTTCGGCACCACGCGCACCAGCTCGTCGCCGACAGTACGGTCGAAGAGGGTGACGACCAGGCGGACCGCCGGGCGAAGGTGCTCGGCCAAGAGCGCATAGCGCAGAGCAGTGACGTCGCCCCGCACCAGCACGGCCACCGCCGAGACCTCGGGAGTCAACGCAGCGGTCAGCTCGTCGGCGGACGGGAGAGCCAGGTGCCGCACGGCACAGCCCTGCTGTGTCAGCGCGGTGCACGCCAGCCGGGCGACCTCGGTCTCCCCGACGACGATCACCGTGCACACGGCGGGTACCACGCCTCCACCCTGGCAGCCCCGGCGCCCGAAGAGCCCGGGCAACTCGTCCCGAGCCTCGGGGCCAACGCCAGGGGCAGGACCCCCCGCCCGGCACGGGTACGGTTGACCTGCCCCCGTCCCCGCGCGGGACCGAGCACTCCACCGACAAGGGACGAGATGACCTCTCAGCCGCCTGGTTCCGCTCCCCAGCGTCCGGCGACGAGCGCTCCCGGCATCGGCGAGAAGCTCGGGTTCTTCGGCGGCTCCGTGGGGACGTTCCTGATCAACGGTGCGGCCGGCTTCGTGCTCGTCTACCTCAGCGACGACCTGGCGCTGAGCGCCGCCGCGGTCGGCACCATGCTGCTGGTGATGAAGGTCCTCGACGGGGTGATCGACTCGGGGATCGGCTTCACCGTCGACCACCTGCCCTGGACTCGGTGGGGACGCTTCCGGCCCTACACCCTGATCGGCGCCGCGCTGGCGGCGCTGGGCGTGATCGCCTTCTACACGCTGCCCGGCTACCTGCCGAACCCGCTCCTGGTCGCCTGGATCGTCTACCCGCTGATGGGGGCGGGAATCAGCACGCTGGTCATCCCCCTGGTCTCGCTCGTCCCGGCCGTCAGCCACGACGCGAGGACCCGCTCGCAGCTGGCCGCTTTCGTGGGGTTCACCACCTTGCTGTCCTCCACCGTGGCGGCCATGGTGACCCTGCCCGCGGTCGCCTGGTTCGGCGGCGGCCCCCGGGGCTGGGCGATCTACGGGGTCGCCATGGCCACGGTGGGCTTCCTGCTGGTGGTGTGGCTCGTCACCCGCGTCCGGGAGCGGGTGGTCCCGGCCTCGCCGCACCGGTACGGCCTGGCCGAGGTCGGCCGCGTCTTCTTCTCCGACTGGGCGGTGGCCATCCTGTTCGGGTGCAAGGTCGTGGTGTACGCGGCCAGCGGCGTCCTGTTGACGGGCGGGCCCTTCTACTTCATCTACTACATGGGCAACAGGGACCTGTTCACGGTGGCCGCCGCGGTGATGGCGGTCCCGATGGGAGTGAGCGCGATCGGCTTCCCCGCCCTCGCACGCCGGCACGGGCTCAAGCCCTGGTATGTCGTCGGCCTGGCAGCAGCCATCCTCGGCCTGGGCAGCCTCTACTTCATTCCCCCGGAGGACGTCGTCGTCGTGATGATGCTGTTCGCCGTGGCCGGGGTCGGGTTCGGCGGGGTGACCTCGCTCAACTACGTCATGCTCTCGGAGCTCACCGACTACGTGGAGTGGCGCCACGGCTACCGTGCCGAGGCGACGCTCGCCGCGCTCGCCTCCTTCGCGGTGAAGGCGGGCTCCGGGATCGGGGCCGGAATCGTCGGCTGGGTGCTGGCCTGGGGCGGGTTCGACGGAAGCCTCAACGTCCAGTCGGACCAGGCGGTCCGTGCCGTGCTGTTCTCGATGAGCGCGATACCCGGCACTGATCGGCATCGCCGGGGCTCTGATGTTCTGGGCCTACCCGGTGACGCGGGAGATCGCGGAGGAGGCCCACCGGGCGGTGGCCGACCGGCGCGGTGCTCCTCTGCCCGACGCAGCCGTGTGACCGTCGCGGAACCTTCTCGGCCGGGTAGCGTCACATCGGCATGATGACTCGTCGCACACTCCTGCAGCTCGCCGGTCTGGGCGGCATCGCCGCCCTGGGCGCACCGCTGCTCTCCTCCTGCGGCGTTCGAGCACCAGCCCCAGCGTGCTGCGCCTTGCCGCCTCGAAGGTGGCCTTCGGCGCCGGTGACCCGGCCAGAGATCGACCCAGCGGTCGCCGGGATGACCGGGATGGGCAGTCGCCTGCTCGGCCTGCTCGGCACCGCGCCGGACAACCTCGCCCTCTCGCCGTACTCGATCGCGCTGGCTCTCGCGATGGCGGTCAACGGCGCGAAGGGGGACACCGCAGCCCAGATGCTCGAGGTCCTCGGGGTCGGACGACACCAGCGGGCTCAACGACGGAATGGCGGCACTGATCCACCACGTCGACGGTCTCGCCGGCGACCGCGAAGAACTCCTACGGCAAGACCGGGAACGTCGAGGTCACCACGGCGAACTCGCTGTTCGGGCAGATCGACACCACCTGGGAGTCGGCGTTCCTCGACGCACTGAAGAGGTCGTACGACGCAGGCATGCGGATGGTCGACTACAAGACCGACCCCGAGGGCTGCCGGACCACGATCAACACCTGGGTGGCCGAGCAGACCCACGACAAGATCCCCCAGCTCATCCCCGAAGGCGTCATCGACACCATGACCCGGCTCACGCTGGTCAACTCGCTGTACTTCAAGGCGCCGTGGTTCTCCAAGTTCGACAAGAGCCGGACCGCGCCGGGGACCTTCACACGCGCGGACGGCAGCACGGTGACCGCCGACATGATGAAGAACCTCCTCGAGGGCATCGGGACGGCCGAGCAGCCCGACTGGCAGACGGTGCGGCTGCCCTACGCCGGGGAGGACCTCGCGATGACCGTGGTCCTGCCGCGCCCCGGCAAGCTCGACAGCGTCTGGTCGCTGGCCACCTCGGGGAAGCTGGGGACCCTGCTGGCCGTCCAGGACGGCAAGGCTGCGAACCTCACCTTGCCGAAGTGGACCTTCCGCACCCAGAGCCCCCTGTCCCAGGCACTCAAGTCGATGGGAATGAAGCTCGCCTTCGACCCGGCGAACGCGGACCTCTCCGGCATGACCGCCGAGGAACGGCTCTTCGTGCAGGCCGTGCTGCACGAGGTGTTCATCGCCGTGGACGAGGAGGGGACCGAGGCGGCGGCGGCCACCGCGGTCGTCGCCGGCGCGACCGCGATGCCTCCGACGATCGACGTCACCGTCGACCGGCCCTTCCTCTTCGTGATCCACGACGTGCAGCACTCGACGCCGCTGTTCGTCGGCCGGGTGATGGACCCGAGCGTCTGAGCCACGATCAGCCGGTCTCCGCGGCCTCCAGGGCCTGCTTCGCCAGGTCCAGGCCCGCGACCTCGGCCTCCAGGGCACGTCGAACCGCGGACCGGGAGAGGAAGCCTCTCAGCCCCCCGACGTCGCAGACCAGCCGCAGAGTCACCTCCGTGCCGGCTCCGGCGGCATCGAAGCCGAACTCGCAGTGGGGGCGGACCGGTCCGTTGAGCACCGTGAAGGAGTAGCGAAGCGGAGGCTCCCACGCGGTGATCTCGAAGTCTGCCGGCACCTCACGGTGCCCCGGACCGGCGAAGGTCTCGTGGATGCGTGCTCCGGCCCGCGGCTTCGACGGGCCCTCGATCGTGAGCAGGTGACGGCGCCAGACGCGGTCGTTGCTGGCGTCGGCGAAGAAGGCGAAGACCTCCTCGCGGGGGCGGTTGATCCTGATGCTCCGCGATGCCTCCGGCATGGCCACCTCCTTGCGGGAGAACCACCTTCCGATGGTGGACCGGCCAGGGCCGGACGGCAAGGCCCGGATCTTCTCGGACTAGATCTCCTCGGGGACCATCTTGATCGCGCCGGCAGGACACTCGGCGGCGCACAGGCCGCAGCCCTTGCAGTAGTCGAGGTCGATCTCGTACTTCTCCCCCGGACGGCCGAGCTTGATCACCGCGTTGTCCGGGCAGACGCCGTAGCAGTTGTCGCAGCTGAAGCAGTTCCCGCACGACATGCAACGACGGGCTTCGTACAGAGCGGTGCTCTCGTCGAGCCCCAGCACGACCTCGTCGAAGGTGGACTCGCGGCGCACCCGCTCAAGCTGGGGGCGGTGGCTGCGCGGCGCATCGGTGTAGTACCAGGTGTTGAGAGTGTCGAAGGTTGCCACGGCGTGCTTCACCGGCGCCGCAGGTGCGATCCCCCGCAGCCAGTTGTCGATGTTCTTCGCGGCCTTCTTGCCGTGTCCGACGGCCACCGTGACCGATCGCTCGTAGGGGACCATGTCCCCGCCGGCGAAGATGCCTGCGTGGCCGGTCATCATGTCGGATCCGACCTGCAGGACCCCGTCCTCGACGACGAGTCCCTCCACCCCGTCGAGCAGCGAGAGGTCCGCCTCCTGGCCGAGCGCGAGGACGAGGGAGTCGGCCTCGAGCTCCTCGTACTCACCGGTGGGCTGCGGGAAGCCGGTCTCGTCGAGCTCCATCTTCTCGATGCGCAGCGAGCCCTGCTCGACCTGGGTGATCGTGGTCAGCCACTTGAAGACCACGCCCTCCTCCTCGGCCTCCATGAACTCGGACTCGTGGGCCGGCATCCGGTCCTTGTTGCGCCGGTAGACCACGATCGCCTCGTCGGCGCCGAGCCGCTTGGCGGTCCGCGCGGCGTCCATCGCGGTGTTGCCGCCGCCGTAGACCGCGACCTTGCGGCCCAGCATCGGCTTCTCCCCGGACTCCAGGTCGTGCAGCATCGTGACCGCGTCGACCACGTGGGACGCTGAGCCCGCCGGGATGTAGGCGCGTCTGCCGAGCTGGGCACCGACGGCGAGGAACACCGCGTCGTACCGCTCGGTCAGCGCGGTGAGGTCGGTGACCTTGGCGTCCAGCTCCAGGTGGACTCCGAGGTCGAGGATCCGCTGCACCTCGGCGTCGAGGACGTCCCGCGCCAGCCGGTAGCGGGGGATGCCCCAGCGCATCATGCCGCCGGCCAGGGGTCCGGACTCCTTGATGGTGACCTCGTGACCGCGGCGTGCCAGGTGGTAGGCGGCGGAAAGCCCGGACGGGCCGGCGCCGATCACCAGCACGTGCTTCCCGGACGGCGCCACGTCGACCGACACCGACCATCCCTGGCGCAGCGCCTCGTCGCCGAGGAAGCGCTCCACGGAGTTGATGCCGACCGCCTCGTCGAGCTCGCCGCGGTTGCAGACGTCCTGGCACGGGTGGTAGCAGACCCGGCCCATGATCGCCGGGAACGGGTTCTCCTCCATGATCCGGCGCCAGGCGCGCTCGTAGGCCTCGCCGCCCTCCTCGGCCTCGTAGAGCCAGGACTGGATGTTCTCCCCGGCGGGGCAGGCGTTGTTGCACGGCGGCAGCGAGTCCACGTAGACGGCACGCTCGGTGCGCCAGGAGCCGGTCTTGTTGGCCCTGCTGGTCGCGACGTCCAGCGTGATCGCGAACGGCTTCTCCATCAGTCGTCCTCCTCCACCAGTCCGTAGCGGGCGATGTTCTTGTCGGCCTCGCCTGCAGCCGCGCGACGAGATCGGGGCGGCCGTTCTCGCCGAACAGGTGCGCGTAGCGCTTCTGCGGCCTTGAGGTACTCCTCGACGGGCTGCTTGCTGCGGATCTTCGAGACCTCGGTGAGCTCGCCGCGCTCGGCCTCGATGACCGGGAAGAGACCGGTCTCCTTCGCCAGCCGGGCCAGCTTGATCGTCTCCGACGACTGGGCGCCCCAGCCGAGCGGGCAGGGCACCAGCACGTGGATGTAGCGGGCGCCGCGGAACGTCATCGCCTTCTCGACCTTGTACTCCAGGTCACGGAGATCGGCGACGGTGGCGGTGGCGACGTAGGGGATCTCGTGCGCCATCGCGATGCGCGGGACGAACTTGCCCTGTCCGAAGGCGTTGCCCGGGCTCCTCGCCGAGCGCCTTGGTGTTGGCGGTCCTGGCCCCGGCGGGGGTGGCGCTGGAGCGCTGCACGCCGGTGTTCATGTACCCGCCGTTGTCGTAGCAGACGAAGAGCACGTCGTCGTTGCGCTCGAACATCCCCGAGAGGGTGCCGAAGCCGATGTCGACGGTCCCACCGTCACCCGCCTGGCCGACGACCCGGATGTCCTCACGGCCCTTGGCCTTGAGCGCGGCCGCCGCTCCGGCGGCGACCGCAGGGCCGTTGCCGAAGAGCGAGTGCAGCCAGGGCACCTGCCACGACGACTCGGGGTACGGCGTGGAGAAGACCTCGAGGCACCCGGTCGAGTTGACCGCGACCATCTTGCCGTCGGTCGCCCGCATCGCGGCGTCCAGGACGTAGCGTGCGCCGAGCGCCTCGCCGCAGCCCTGGCAGGCGCGGTGGCCCGACGTGATGCTGTTGGACCGGCCCATCCTGGCCTGCACGGACCGCTGCTCGGGGTCGAGCAGTCGGTTGCCGGCGACGAAGGTGCCGACCTGGTAGAGCTTGACCTCTTGGAAAGCCATCAGCGCCTCTCTCAGGAGTCTCAGGAGAAGGGTCCGGACGCGACCGTTCCCAGGTCGCGAAGCATGTTCTCGGCGTGCGGTCCGGTACGGATGCCGGCGTGCTCGCGGGCGAGCTCGCGCTCGACGAGCGACACGTCCAGGTCGAGGAAGTGCAGCTTGCGCATCTCCATCCGTCCGGCGACGACGTCGTCGAAGAGGGTCCGCAGCGAGGCCTGGGTGATCGAGCGGCCACCGAGGCCCGCCACGACGTCGTACACCTCGATCGGGAGACCGGACAGGGCGAGCCGCACGTTCTGCCCGACGATCCCGCCGACACCGACGGCGAAGGCTCGCTCGACGACGACGACCCGCGTGGCGTTCTGCAGCGCGGCGCGGACCTCCTCCAGTGGCCAGGGCCGGAAGCACGAGATCGCGAGGGCGCCGATCGACGCCCCCTCGTCGCGCATCGTGTCGACGACCTCCTCGATGGTGCCGAGCACCGAGCCGAGCGCGACCACCACCGTCTCGGCGTCCTCGGCGCGGTACGACCGCACCAGCCCGCCGGAGTCCCGGCCGAACTCCTCCCTGAACTCCTGGGCGATGCGGGGAATCTCGTCGAGGGCCGCCACCTGCTTGGCGTGCATGAGGTACTTCACCTCCGCGAACGCCTCCGGCCCGACCATCGTGCCGATGGTCACCGGATCCTCCGGGTCGAGCATCTGGCGAGGCTGGAACGATCGGGAGGAACGCGTCGACCTGCTCCTGCGCGGGCAGGTCGACCTGCTCGACCGCGTGGGTGAGGACGTAGCCGTCCATGCAGACCATGACCGGCACGGAGAGCTTCTCGGCGAGCCTGAACGCCTGGATGTGGAGGTCGACCGCTTCCTGGTTCGACTCGGCGAACAGCTGGATCCATCCGGAGTCCCGCATCGACATCGAGTCGGAGTGGTCGTTCCAGATGTTGATCGGGGCGCCGAGCGCGCGGTTCGCGACCGTCATCACGATCGGGAGTCCCAGGCCGGAGGCATTGAAAAGGGCCTCCGCCATGAAGAGCAGGCCCTGGGACGAGGTCGCGGTGTAGGCGCGGGCGCCCGCGCCCGAGGCGCCGATGCAGGCGGACATCGCCCCGAACTCCGACTCGACCATCATGTACTCGCAGCCCTGCAGGTCACCGGTCCGGACCCGGTCCGAGAGCGACTCCACGATGTGGGTCTGCGGGGAGATGGGGTAGGCCGCGATCACCTCCGGGCGGCACACCTGTACGGCGTGCGCGACGGCCTGCGAACCTTCGATCTGCTCAAGCATCGGCCAGACTCCTCAGCGTCTCCTGCACGTGGGCGAACGCAGCCTCCGCAGCCTTCGCGTTGCCTTCTCCGACCGCACCGGAGAAGCGCTGCGTGATCGCCCGGGTCACCGACTCCAGCGACACCTGCCCGGTGAGCGCCGCGAACGATCCGAGCAGCGCGGCGTTCGGCAGCGGCCGCCCGAGGTGCTCACGGGCGAGGTCGGTGGCCGGCACGGTCAGCGCGCGCCGAGGGTCGAACTCGCCGACCAGGTCGCCCAACCCCAGCTCGTCGAGCGTCTTGGACGTGTTGACCAGCAGATAGCCACTGGGATCCACGCCTCCGAAGAGGTTGACCTGATAGATGAGCGTCGGGTCCTGGACGATCAGCGCGTCCGGGTTGGTGATCGGCTCGCGCAACCGGATCTGGCGGTCGTCGATGCGGCAGAAGGCCACGACCGGCGCGCCGGTGCGCTCCGAGCCGAATGTGGGGAACGCCTGGGCGTGACGTCCTTCGGCAAAGGCCGCGACCGAGAGCATCTCGGCCGCGGTGACGGCGCCCTGGCCGCCTCTCCCATGAATGCGAACTGAGAACATCACACCTCCACCTCGACCCTAGGACCGGTCAGATCGCCCACCAAGGGCACGGGGGTCCCCCGTTGGCGGGACCTGAGTCGCGTCCCGGTTCGGTGTTCAGGCCACTCTGCGGGGGACCACGAGCACGGGGCACTCGCAGAACTCGAGCACCTCTCGAGTCTCGCTGCCGACGTAGGGCTCCCCGACTCCGCCGGTGTCGCGGCGCCCGATGACGATGATGTCGGCCGGCCACGCACGGACCGCACGAAGGATCTGCTCGCCCGGGATGTCCGTGGCGCAGCTCGGTCTCCACGTCGACCCCGGCCGGCTCGGCCAGGCGGGACGAGGTAGTCCAGCAGCTCCTGCCCCCGATCGGACGCGTGGTCGTCCGAGCGGTCTCCCTCCAGGGCCAACACGTGGACCATCCGCAGGGGCGCCCGCACCAGCGTGGCCAGGTCGATGGCCTCCTTCGCCGCGGCCAGGCCGCCCGGGGAGTCGTCGACAGCGGCCAGGATTCTCCGGATCATGCTCCTCGCCCTCCTTCGTCGAGCTCGCCGCTCGCCCAGCGCAACCGAGCGCCCTTCGGCCCGCTCGTTCTCGTCCAGCGCCAGGTCCAGCGCGCGCAACGCCTCGACCAGTCGGGGGATCCAACGGTCCTCCACCGCACGGAGCCGGTGCGAGGTGAGCGCTACCTCGCGGCTGATCGAGTCGAAGGCCTCCTGCGCCGCCGCATGGTCGCACGGCCGCGGCCACGGCCGTCCGCAACCTGTCGCGGGCACCGATGACCGCGACGTCGGGCACCCCGGCCGCGTCGGATCCCGGGTCCGGCCAGCGGCAGGTGGCCTCCTGAGGGTGGCGGGTGCCCATCTTGACCGCCCAGGTGACGGAGACCTCCACGGGGCCGTCGACTCCCGCGCGAAGTCCGCGCTGCCCGCCGATGAGGGCGGCGCGCAGCAGCGCGCTCTCCGCCGCGCGGCACGCTTCGTCCCACTCCTCGCCGGTGCGCTGCGCGAGCAGACGGTAGTGGCCCTCCTCGCTACGCAGCACCTTCAGCTTCTGCTCCAGCAGGGAGGCCGACGCCTGGGCCAGAGCCAGGCGGCGCTGCAGCCAGACCCGGCCGGCCCGGCCGGGGGGCATCGAACGGAACGCCGGTCATCGCGCCTCCTCCTCGGGAAGGTGGCGGGCGACCATCTCCGGCGGCAGCCCGGCCAGCTCGCGGCGCGGGCAGAACGCCCAGCGCTGCCCACGCCAGATCGAGGGTCTCGTCGAGGGTGCGCAGCTCGTCGCGGCCCTGATGGAGCAGCCCGGTCTCCAGGGCCTGCTCGAAGTCGAGGTAGCTCTGGTCGGTCGCGCTGAGCGACATCGCACCGAGCAGCTCGGCGAGCTCGTGGGCCTTGCGGGCCCGAGCGAGGGCGGCGAGCACCTGGGCCGCGAGGTCGAGGTGATCCTCGCGCGTGCGACCCGGACCCGCCCCGTGTCGCATCAGCCGGGACAGCGAGGCGAGCGGCTCCACCGGCGGGTAGATGCCACGGGCCTGGACGTCGGCGGACAGGACGATCTGACCCTCGGTGATGTAGCCGGTCAGGTCGGGAACGGGATGGGTCATGTCGCCGCCCGGCATCGTGAGGACCGGCAGCGACCGTCACCGAGCCAGGGCTTGCCCCGGATCCGGCCGCAGCGTTCGTAGAGCGACGCAAGGTCGCTGTAGAGGTACCCCGGGTAGGCGCGGCGTGCGGGGATCTCGCTGCGCACCGAGGAGACCTCGCGCACCGCCTCGGCGTAGCTGGTCATGTCCGCCATGACCACCAGCACGTGCCGCCCGTCCTCGAAGGCGAGGTACTCGGCGACGGTCAGCGCGATCCGGGGGGTCAGGATCCGCTCGATCACCGGCTCGTCGGCGGTGTTGACCAGCAGGGCAAGGTCTCCCGCCGCCGACCGCGCCTCGAGCGCGTCGCGGACGAACTCCGCGTCGGCGTGGGTCAGACCCATACCGGCGAAGACGACCGCGAACTCCTCGCCCGGCGACCGACGACTGGGCCGCGATCTGGGTGGCGAGCTCCAGGTGCGGCAGCCCGGCGACGGAGAAGATCGGCAGCTTCTGCCCCCGGACGAGGGTCGTGAGGGCGTCGATCGCCGAGACCCCGGTGAGCACTGCGTCGCGGGGTGGCTCCCGCCAGGTCGGGTTGATCGGGATATCCCGACACCGGGCGGATGGCCGGCCGAGGATCGGCGGCCCTCCGTCCCGCGGCTGACCGCGGCCGTTGCAGACCCGGCCCAGCCAGTCCGGCCCGACCGGGACCTCGACGGGCCGACCGGCGAACCGGACCGGGCGTGCGGCCGGGTCGAGACCGTCGGTGCCCTCGAAGACCTGGACGACTGGCCAGATCGCGGTCGACCTCGAGGACGAGCCCGGCCCGCGCGGCCCCGTCGCCCGTACGGATCTCGACCGCCTCGTCCCACCCGACGCCGTCGACGCCCTGGACCACGATGAGCGGGCCCCGGACGTCCGCGACGTCCCTGGTACTCGACCTGTCCCCAGGCCCGGTCGCGGCCGTCATGGCGCCAGCTCCTCGAGACGCGCCAGCACCTGGTCGACACGCTGCCGCACCCCGTCGACGTCGTCGCGCCCCAGCTCGTCGCGAGCACGGATCAGCGGGCCGTAGTCGATCTCCTCCAGCGTGGCGGCCGGGATGCCCATCCCCGACCAGCTGCTGGCACCGGTCGGCGACCGTGAGCACACCGTCGGCCAGAGCCGATGCCTTGCCGGCACCACAGGCGGCGTCGTTCTCGCTCAGCGCGCTCTGCTGGAGCACCGCCTCCCGCAGCAGCCGCCCGACGAGCATCACGACGCGCTCGTGCCCGGGGAGGGCCGCCGACACCGACGAGCTCGGCGAGCTCGGCGAGCCGGTCGGCCTCGGCGAGCATCGACGCGACCCGGCCGCGGCGCCGCGCCCAGCCCGGGTCGCCCGCCCGCACGTGCCACGCCCCGATCGCGGCGTCGTCCCGGGAGAACGACCCGGTCCAGGAGACCGCCGGGTAGTGCCGGGCGTAGGCGAGGTCGTGGTCGAGGGTCCAACGGCACCGGACGAAGCGCTCGGTCTGCGTCGTCACCGGCTCGGTGAAGTCGCCGCCGGGCGGGGACACCGCGCCGATGACGGTGACCGAGCCGGTCCGGCCGCCGAGGGTCTCCACCTGGCCGGCCCGCTCATAGAAGGCTGCGAGCGACGAGGACAGATCGGCCGGGTAGCCCTCCTCCGCGGGGAGAACGCCGGTCCGGGAGGCGAGCTCGCGCAGCGCCTCGGCCCAGCGAGACGTGGAGTCGGCGATCACGGTGGCGTGAAAGCCCATGTCGCGGAAGTACTCGGCGACGGTGACACCCGTGTAGACGCTGGCCTCGCGCGCCATCAGCGGCATGTTCGAGGTGTTGGCCACCACGACCGTCCGCTCCGACAGACGGCCGCCGGTGCGGGGGTCGACGAGCTCCTCCAGCTCGCTGATCACGTCGGCCATCTCGTTGCCCGCGCTCTCCGCACCCGACGTAGACGATGACGTCGGCGTCGCACCACTTGGCGATCTGCTGGAGCAGCACGGTCTTCCCGGTGCCGAAGCCGCCCGGAACACTGGCGGCTCCGCCCTTGGAGACCGGGAAGAGCAGGTCGACGACCCGCTGCCCGGTGAACAGCGGCTCGCTGGCCGGCATCCGGACCGCGCTCGGGCGGGGGCGGCGGATCGGCCAGCGGCTGGCCATCGTCACGGTGACCTCGCCGATCCGGACCAGGCCGTCGGTGGCGCCGTACGTCGCCCTCGGCGGCGACCCGGTCCACGGTCCCCGAGACCGCCGGGCGGGACGAGGACCACCAGGTCCAGGGGACCGACGGTGGCGACCGTCCCGAGGACGTCTCCCGGGCCGACCGCCGTGCCCGCAACGACGTGCTCGTCCGGGGTGAACCGCCACTGCTCCTCACCGGAGTCCGCCCGCCTCGCCCGGCCGCAGCCACACGTCGGCCCGCGACAGGGGGCGCAGCAGACCCGTCGAAGACGCCGCCGAGCAGCCACGGCCCGAGGGTCACCGACAGCGGCTCGCCCCGGGCGACGACGGAGTCACCGGGCGCGAGGCCGGTCGTGGTCTCGTAGGCCTGGATGGTGACGATCCCGTGACGCAGCGCGATGATCTCGCCCGCCAGCTCCTTGGGGCCGAGCGCGACCAGCTCCGACATCGAGCCGGGGAGAGGTTCTCGGCCTCGACGAGCGGGCCGCTGACCCGGCGGATCGTCCCCACGGGGGCGCTTGCCCGGCCGCTGGTGGTCATCGCTCCCCCCGTCCTCGCAGCAGGTCGGCGACGGCGGCGTCCGCCAAGGCGGTCAGCGAGAACTCGGTCCGCCGGCCCGGCCGCTGGCGACGACACCGTCCCGGGTCCGCACGATCTCCACGTCCGGGTCCGCGTCCGGGTTCGGCCGTGCGACGGACCAGCTCCGCCAGCGAGCTCGCTCACGGCGGCGATCGTCGAGGATCGTCCAGCACCCGCTCCGCGCGCGGTCCACCAGGAGGGCGTCGTAGGCGTCGCGCTGCGCGGCCCCGAGCTCGACCTCACGCGCCCGTCGCCGCGCGTGGCTCTCCGCCGCGGCCTGCAGACCCCTGCGCCTGCTCCAGCGCCTCCTCGTGGGCGCGGGACCGGATCTGCTCTGCCTCGGCCTCCGCTGCAGCGAGGACGCTGCGCGACCGCTTCCCGGGCGCGTTCCCGCGCGGCCTCGGCATCGGCGCGCGCTTCGGCCAGCAGCGCGTCTCGCACCGGCGCGAGTTCGTCCTGGACGGCGGCGGGCGCGGGTCGGTCGGTCATGTGGGCATCACCGCCACGAGCCGATCGGGCACGGCGAGCGGCCGCGCGCCGGAGCGAGTCGACGACGTCCGCGGCCGTCGGGAGACACAATGACCACGGCGACGTCCGGGTCGAGAGTGCCTGCCCAGGCATCCTCGACCTCCGCGGCGGAGTCCGCCGGGGTGGACGTCGGCGCCGGCGAGGGCGAACCCGGAGACCCGGGCCCCCTCGCCGATCACCGCGAGGCGGGCCATGACCTCATGCCTTCCCGATCAGGATCACCGAGACGATCAGCCCGTAGACGGCGATGCCCTCGGCCAGGCCGACGATGACCATGGCGCGACCGAAGACCTCGGGCCGTTCGCTGATCGCGGCAAGAGCGGCGGCACCGGTGTAGGCGACGGCCACCCCGGCGCCGATCGACGATCCGGCCACCGCGATCGCGGCGCCGAGCAGCGCGGCCCAGCTGCCACTCGAGGTGGCGGTGGTGTCCGCGGCGACCGGGCCGGCCGCGGCTCCGCCGGTGTCCGAGGGCGACGAAGATCACGACCAGAGCGCCGACGGACACCAGCAGGTTCAGTGGCCACCAGCCACCAGCGGGCCGACGGGCCCCCGCGCCGCAGGATCGCGACGGTGCCGACGGCGACGACGACGAGAAGGGGAAGGGCGAACATCCAGGCGGTCATGCCGGGGACTCCGATCTGTTGGTGGTCGAGAGCTGTCAGTGGCAGTCCGTCGGTCGCGCAGGGGACGTGCCATGGCTGGAAGGGCCGGCCCTCGACGATGAAGACCCGGGAGAACAACTCGTAGTACTCCAGGCGGAGCGCCTGCACCGCGGCGACGAGCGCCTCGAGGGTGAAGGCGAGGGCGTTGCCGACGAGGAAGACCGCGGCGGCGCCGATCCAGCCGCCGAGGCCCTCCGCCGAGGAGCCCCTGCGTGGCGGACCAGACCAGGTCGCCGAGCGCGGCGTGGGCCAGCCCGAACGCGGCAAGGCGGGCGAAGGACAGAAGGTTGGAGCCGACCCGCAGAGCGTTGTCGAACAGCTCGACGAAGGACTGGAGGACCCCGGTCATCCCTCCGCCGGACTCCGCCAGAAGGCCGACGAAGACGAGGAGCAGTCCGAGCACCCAGACGACGATCGCCGGTGACCAGCAGCCAGGTGGCGCCGGCGAGCCACCACGCCGCGCCCACGCCCAGGCCGAGGAAGAGCCCCGAGCCGGCCAGCCCCGACGGGGCGTAGACGGCCAGCGCCCAGCCACCCTCGCGCCACCGGTTCACGGTGCCGAGCGCGTAGGCGCCGCCGAGCAGGACGGCGCCGACACCGAGGGCAGCGACCAGCAGCGTGATCGGCTCCTCGAGGGGCCGGATCCACAGCGGGGCGACCACCCCGGTGGGGCCGAAGAACTCGCCGTAGAGGAAGCCGGCCAGCGTGGCGGCGATCCCGGCACCGACGACGAACGGCCACGCCTTGCGGGCACCGGCGAAGCGGCGCGGGATGCCGGCGCGGAGCAGCAGGCCGATCGCGACCAGGAGCAGCCCGTGGCCGACGTCGCCGAACATCATCCCGAACATCGCCATGTACGACAGGCCGGCGAGCACCGTCGGGTCGATGTCCCGGTACGGCACGGTGCCGTAGGTCTGCACCAGCGGGTTGCAGCGACCGGCGCATCGCACTGCCGCGTGCCATCAGCGTGGGCGGGTCGACGCCGCGCGGTCGGGGGATCACCACGAGCGCGCCTCCGTCCCCGGCGATCCGGGCACCGAGGCTCGGCGATCTCGGAGGTGGGCATCCACCCGGCGAGAGCCGCCACCGCATGCTTGCGCACCGCCCGGCCGGCGACGTCCTGGAGGTCGGCCTCTCCCGCGAGCAGATCGACCCGCTCCTCCTCGACGAGCCGGTCGAGGTCCGGGTCGTCCAGGGACAGCCGCGGCTCGACGTGGTCGGGCGGATGCAGCGCCCGCAGTCGGCGGCCCGCCTCGCTCTGCGTGTGCGGCTCGTCGCCGCCCCGCTCGATCTCCATCACGCCCGAGTCGGCGACCTGGACCAGGACCGCGCGCAGCGCCCGCTCGGGGGCCACCAGGGCGACCCGCTCCATCCGCTCCGGGATGCCGGGCTCACGCCACGACATCGAACGCCTCCAGGTCGGTCGCCGCCGCGCGCCGCGATCTCCAGGGCGGCGCGGACCCGCCATGCGTCGGCCGACAGCACCGCTGCCGCGCCGAGCAGTGGGTCCGGGTCGAACCTGCCCGTTGCGCAGCAGGCTGAAGCCGTCGTGCTCGAGCCGGTGCCACCAGGCGAGCTCGGCGCGCCACAGCTCGGACGGCTCGGTGATCCCGGCGAGCACCCAGGCGGCGGGCGGCGGGAGCTCCGCGAGGAAGGCGGGCAGCGAGGCGGCGTCCACAGCCTCGCGGCCGAGCAGCGTGACCGCTCCGCGCCGCACCGACGCCGGCCCAGCTCCCGGCCGGAGAGCAGGTGCTCGCGAGCGACCAGGATGGCGGCCGCGGACAGGACCCAGTCGAGCGGGAGCTCGCCGAGCGCGCGGCTCGGCCAGGTTGAGGCGCATGCCGATCTGGACCGCACGATCGCCCTCACCGATCGGGGCCCAGGCCGAGGAGCTCAGCACCTCGTGGAGCTCGGCCGGGCCGGCGGCGGCCGAGAGCCGGGACCAGGCGGTCCCCAGCGCGCCCAGGTCGTACGGGGGGAGCGGCGGGCAGACCCGTCTCCGGCGCGCAGCAGATCCTCGACGTTGAGGATCTCGAAGACTCCTGCCAGCAGTCGCAGGACCGGAGTGCCCTGCCAGGGCATCCACCCGGCCAGCACGCGGAAGTGCCACAGCAGCGTGGCCGCAATGGCGTGCTGGGCCTCGGCCAGCGTGTGCGTCCGCTTGACGTCGTGCCCGTACGCCGTGCCGGCGAGACGGTCGAGCGCGACCTCCAGGCTCGGGCTCTGCGCCAGCGACCGTGCTCCCGGCAGCGCCGAGGCGGCGTCGCGCCATGGCTCCCGCGCGGACACTCCCCGCGACCCAGGCCGCGGTCATGACGGGGCTCCCGTCGAGCAGATGCCGGAGCTGGGCCCGAACGGCCGCGACGACCTGGGCCACGTCCTCGCCGCGACGGGAGGCGGCGTCCCGGCGGATCCGGCCGGCTCGCTCCTGGGCCTCGCGCATCGCCTTCTCGGCCAGGGAGTCGGCATCTCGGCGCGCGCGGGCGATCACCGCCTCGCGGTCGGCCGCGGCCTCGCTGGCGAGCGTCCGACACCAGAGCCACGGAACGCTCGCGGCCCTGTCGCTGGATCTCTTCGGCGTCGAGCGTCTCCTTGCTTGCGGATCCTGTCGCACTCGTCCGCGACGGCGGCGAAGCCGGAGAGCACCGACGAGAGCTCCGCGAGCGCCTCGGCATGGCGGTCCACAGGCACGCCCGGGGCCGTCGCCGACCCGGGTGTGCCTGCAGGACGGAATCTCTGCAGCAGATCACGACTGCTGGGCACGTCCCCAGTCTCGCGCAGGCGGCCCGGTGAGGTTCAGGACCGAAGGCCCGACTCCTGGCGGACCAACACCTCGAACTGGCGGGTCCCCTCCAGGGCCACGAAGCCACCGGCGGTGGCGAACCCGAGGGCCCGGACGACCCGCAGGGCGCGCACGTTGAGCGTCGCGACGGTCACCCGGAAGGCAGGCGGTCGGTACACGGACCGGCCATAGGAAAGTCCCGCCGCGAGGACGCCGCGGCCGAGACCCCGACCGACCAGGTCCGGCCGCAGTCCCCCACCCATGTCGAGTGCGTCGTCGTCGTAGTCCCACCCCGGAACGCGACCGTCGACGCCGAACGAACGGAAGCCGACCAGGTCGACCCCGGACAGCACCGCGTGGAAGCCCGAGCCGGGATCGGTCAGCTCATCGATCTCCGCCCCGGTCATGTCGTACATGTCGTACGGCGAGGGGTAGCTCCACGTCACCACGGCGCGCGCATGCTCCGCCGACATCGGCACCAGGCGCAGATCGGGGAGGACCCGGGGACGATCGGCGCCGCTCACCGGGCCACTGTGCCACGTCGGCGGGGCGAGGGACCTGGACCTCGACCATGCCGGTCTGCCGCTGTGGCCACCTCGGGAGATGGTCGTCATCCGGGGCGGAATTGTGGATGTCGCGTCGACGATCTAGTGTTTAGGTAAGGCTTGCCTAACTATCCTGCCTGTCTCGAGGAGGAACATGATCGCGAACCTGCTGATCGGCCTGCGCGAGGGACTGGAAGCCGCGCTGGTCGTGAGCATCCTGATCGCCTACCTGGTCCGAAGCGACCGCCGCCACCTGATCCCGCGCATCTGGGTCGGCGTCGCGCTCGCGATCGCCGTCAGCCTGGGCTTCGGCGCCCTGCTCACCTTCGGGCCAGCCGACCTCGCGGAGAGCTCGCAGGAGCTGATCGCGGGCACGCTCTCGGTCCTCGCCGTCGTCTTCGTGACCTGGATGATCTTCTGGATGGCAGGCGCGGCACGTGGCATGGGCGCCGAGCTGCGCAGCAAGGTCGACGCGGCTGCGGCGCGCGGCGGGATGGCCCTCGTCCTCACCGCGCTCCTCGCCGTCGGGCGGGAGGGCCTGGAGACCGCGCTGTTCATCTGGGCGGCGACCCGGCGACCACGACGACCGGCGGCCCGGAGTGGCAGGCCCTGCTCGGGGCTCTGGTCGGGCCTCTGTCTGGCCGCCCTGATCGGCTACCTCATCTACCGGGGCGCGCTGCGGGTCAACCTCACCGCCTTCTTCAAGTGGACCGGGGCGTTCCTCATCCTGGTGGCCGCCGGCGTGCTGTCGTACGCGCGTCCACGACCTGCAGGAGGGCGGGCTGCTGCCCGGCGAGGACACGCTCCTGTTCGACGTGTCGGCCGCCGTGCCCGTGGGCAGCTGGTACGGCACGCTGCTCAAGGGCGTGTTCAACTTCTCCGCCGCCACGACCGTGCTCCAGGGGATCGCCTGGCTCGCCTACGTGGTGCCCGCGATGACGCTGTTCTGGCGCAAGGTCGTCCGGTCATCACGGGCCCGCGACGCCCGGCACCCGCAGCAGCAGGCCGAGCGGACCCCGGCCGCCTAGGGAACTGCCCGCGCGCGGCCGGAAGACCAGGGCGGCGGCGCCGCCGAACAGCGCCGCGACGCCCGAGCAGGAGCAGGATCGGCTGGACCGCTGAGCCCGGGCCCTCGCCGCGCACCATCACGTTGAGCATCGCGTCGTTGAGGTGACGCAGCGGCATCACCTGTCGAGACCGTCTGCAGCCAGGCCGGCGCCCCGTCGAGGGAGAAGAAGGAGCCGGACAGGAACGCCATCGGCAGGACGGTGATGTTGGCCAGGTTGATCGCGCCCTCCTGCGTGCTGGTCAGCGCCCCGGCCAGCACCCCCAGCGCCATGAACGTCAGCGTCGCGCAGAGCACCAGCGGGACGACCATCCACCACGACCCGGTCAGCGAGAGCCCGAAGAACGAGATCCCCACGGCGAGGAAGACGACGACCTGGGTCAGCGCGATCGCCAGCGAGGTGACCATGCGCGCCCCGACCGCCGACGAGGCCCGGGCCGGGGAGAGCTGGATGCGGCGGAGCAGACCGGTGGTCCGCCACTGCTGGATGGTCGAGGCCGCGCCGATCGCGGCACCCATCGCGATGGCCCAGCCGAGCAGCCCCGGCGTGACGAACTGGATCGCCTTGAGCGAGTCGTCCTCGACGCTCTCGGTCTGCAGCGAGAACGTCGGCGGCGCTCCGGACAACGCGACGTTGGCGCCGTCGACGAGGGCGCGCAGCGTCCCCTGGACGATGCCGGCCTTGGCGGGGTCGGTCTGGGTGTAGTGGGCGACCAGCGTGTCGCCCTGCATCTCGACGGCGACGTCGGCGTCGCCCTTGCGGACCGCGGCGATCGCGGCGTCGAGACTGTCGGTCCGGCTGATCGAGAAGGTGTTGTCCAGCGCCGTACGCGCCGCCGCGGGAAGGTCGTCGAAGAGCGGCACCGCACCGACCTGGACGAGGTCGATCCTCGTCTGGCTCTGCCCGCTGAAGATCCCGCCGAACAGGACCAGGAACATCAGCGGGAACAGGATCGAGAAGAAGACCGCCGACCGGTCGCGAAGGTAGCCCTTGAGCAGCGCGAGTGAGATGCCCCAGAACTCTCTCATTCGCGGTACGCCCTTCCCGTCAGGTCGAGGAAGACGTCCTCGAGGGTCGCGCCCTTCACCTGCATCCCGGCGAGCGACGCCACGCTCGGCCAGCTCGGTGAGGATCGGCTCCGGCGTGCGCGTGGTGAGCACCACGCTGTCGTCGTCGGTATCCACGCTCGTCGACGCCGGGCAGCGCGGCCAGGGCCTCGGAGTCCAGCGACGCCGCGGGGAGGCTGATCCGGACCGGCGCGTCGAGCCGCCGGATGAGCGCGGCGGGCGAGTCGAGCTGCAGGATCCGGCCCTGGTCCATGATCGCGACCCGGTCGCACAGCGTCTCGGCCTCGTCCATGTAGTGCGTGGTGATGACGACGGTCCGCCCGGCCTCGTTGAGGGAGCGGAGAAGGTCCCAGAGGTTCCGGCGTGCCTGCGGGTCGAGCGCGGCCGTGGGCTCGTCGAGGAAGACCAGCTCCGGCTCGTGGACCAGGGCACAGGCGATGGCCAGCCGTTGGAGCTGTCCCCCGGACAGGGCCTCGGTGCGGACGTCGGCGCTGTCCGCGAGCCCGACCCGCTCCAGCCACTGGTCGGCCTGGCGCGGTGCGAGCCGATAGAGCATGCCGAACGTGCGGATCTGCTCCCGGGCCGTGAGGCGCTCGAAGAAGGCGGAGGTCTGCAGCTGCACTCCGATGCGGCGGAGCAGGTCGTGGTTCCCGGTGCTCGGCCGCTCACCGAGGAGCAGCACCTCCCCCGAGTCCGGGTGACGGAGGCCCTCGACGATCTCCAACGTGGTGGTCTTGCCGGCGCCGTTCGGGCCGAGGAAGCCGAAGAACTCCCCCGTCGCGAACCGAGAACAACACCCCGTCGACCGCCGCCTTGGTCCCGTAGACTTGCGCAGATCGGTCACCTCGATGGCAGCCGTCATGGCCACTCCCCTCCGGGGCCACACGCCCGTCGGCCTCAGCATGCCAGGTCCTGCCCCCAGGCATCACCGGGAGCTCAGCGGTGGCGGCTGCGCCGTGACCCGCCGCAGCAGAGATCGACGAAGGCCGCGATGGAGCCGACGGCCACCCCGAAGGTTGCGACTGCCAGGCCGACGTAGACCAGCCACTGCGATCCGTGCCAGCCGCCGGTGAAGTGGAAGGGCCAGACCTGCCAGATCCGGATCATCGCCAGCAGCGAGACCAGTGACGTCGTCAGGTCCCCCATCGCCTTGACCGGGCGCGAGTCCCGGACCAGGAAGACGACGTTGACCGCGATCGCGGCGAAGATCGAAGCATCGACGAACGGAAGGACCTTCGTCGTGTCCTGAGTGAGGAACGGGACCACGTCCCATCCCGGCTGCCGATGGATGAGGTACCAGAAGACCACGTTCAGCCGATCGCGAGCGCGTAGCCGAACCGGCGCGCCGCCAGGGGCGGGGCGCGCGTCACGCCTCCGCCGGCCCTTCGACCTAGTGGGGGCTTCCACGCTCATGTCCGCACTCCTTTCAGGCGAGATCGGCGAGGATCTCCTTGGCCCACGGCCTGGACCTCGCCGGTGTCGCGCCAGTCACCCGCCATGGTCTTGGCCATCGCCGCGGCCGGGAACCCATGGACATCCCGTGCCAGCCTGCCCCCGAACGTGCGGTGGCCACGCGCCCCCACCGACTCCATGAGTGACTCGACCTGGCCGGTCGGGCCGACGAGGGCCGGCGGCGGCGACTCCTCGCCGATCGGGCCGCTGCTGAAGAACCACACCGGTTTGGTGCGCAGCACTCCCGAGGCAGCACGGCGGACGAAACGTCGAGCGTCCTTGTGCCACCGCGACATGTAGAGGGCTCCCCCGACGACGACCAGGTCGAAGGGCAGCGACATCGAGGCTCTGGTCGGCTGCCGAGGCGACGGTGACCTCGACCCCGTGCTCGGCGAACGCCTCGCCCAGCATCTGCGCCAGCCCCTCGGTCCCTCCTCGCGTGGATCCGTAGACAACCAGTGCCTTCATACCGTCAGGGTGGAACGACGGGGCCGCGGACAGTCATTGAGGCGTTGGGCAGGGCGGACTCCGGTCGGCCCCATGGTTGGATCGTTGCTGCCGGCCATGCGTCCTCGAGGAGTCCGATGCAGACACTGCTGCTGTCGTTCGCTCTCCTCCTGCTGCTCGCGACGTTGCTGTCGTCGCTGGCACACCGCACGATCCTGTCGACCGCCGCCCTCTTCCTCGTGGCCGGGTTCGTCCTCGGGAACGGGATCACCGGCATCATCCCTCTGACCGCCGGCGACCCGGTCGTCCGGGAGCTGGCCAACCTCGCCCTGTTCGCCGTGCTGTTCACCGACGGCATGCGCGTCGGGTGGGAGGACCTACGGCGCGCATCCGCGTTGCCGGGCAGGGCGCTCGTCCTGGGCATGCCGCTCACCCTGGGCGTGACAGCGCTGGCGGCCCACTACGTCGCAGGCCTCTCCTGGCCGGCATCCCTGCTGATCGGAGCGATCCTCTCGCCGACCGACCCGGTCTTCGCGTCGGCGCTGGTCGGCAACGACAAGGTGCCACGCAGGCTGCGCCACCTGCTCAACGTCGAGTCCGGCATGAACGACGGCATCGCGCTGCCGTTCGTGCTGATCTTCCTGGAGCTGGTGCAGGGTCACGAGAACTTCCACCTGGCCGAGATCGGCTACGAGCTCCTCCTCGGTCTGGTGATCGGGGTGGTGGCGCCGTACGCGGCGATCCGGCTGGAGCGGACGAAGTACTTCGCGGCCTCGACGGCATACGAGCCGATGAACGGGGTTGCGATCGGGCTGCTGGTGTTCGCCCTGAGCACGGGCCTGCACGGAAACCTCTACCTGGCGGCCTTCGCCGCGGGCATCACCGTCGCAACGTTCGGCGAGCGACAGCGGCACGCGTTCGAGCCGTTCGGCGACGTCGTGGCCGAGCTGTTGAAGCTGGCCGCCCTTCTGGTCTTCGGCGCACTGATCAGCCCGCACCTTCCTCTCGGAGATTCCCTGGACCGGGTGGGTGTTCGCAGCACTCGCCCTCGTGGTGGCCCGACCGGTCGCGCTGGCGCTGTCCTTCCTCGGGGCCGGGCTGAGCAACCGGGAGCAGGCGGCAGCCATGTGGTTCGGCCCGAAGGGATTCGCCAGCGTCGTCTACGGCCTGCTCGTCCTCGAGTCCGGAGCATCCGGGGAGCGACGAGATCTTCCACCTGGTCGCGCTGACCATCGTGATCAGCATCTTGGCCCACTCCTCGACCGACATCGTCGTGGCGCGCTGGTTCGACCAGTCCTGGGAGGTGCCTGCCTGGTTCGGCATCCTTCCGGCGGTCCAGCGTCGCCGTCGCCACGACCGCCCGAGCTCCCCGCCGCCGGGTGACGACGACCACGATGGGGGCTCCGAAGCCAAACCGAGACCTAAATCCTCCCCGACACATCAGGACGAATAACGCGAACGGGGTTAGCCTCTCGCCATGGACGGCACCATCCTCGCGCTCGGCGGCGGCGGCTTCTCCATGAGCGAGGGGGAGTCGCCGCTCGATGAGTTACCTCCTCTCGCTCACCGGCAAGGACCGGCCCAGAGTCTGTTTCGTTCCCACTGCCAGCGGCGACGATCGTGGCTACATGCTTCTCTTCCAGGACCGCTTCGCCGACCAGCGCCGAGACGCACGTGCTGAGTCTCTTCGGCCGGGCCGACGACAGGATCGCCAATCTCAGCGCCGATCCGAAGCTCGTCCTCGACATGGACGTCGTCTACGTCGGCGGCGGTTCGACGGCCAACCTGCTCGCCATCTGGCGGTTGCACGGGCTTCCGGATCTGCTTCGCCAGGCGGCGGCCCAGGGCACGGTCCTCGCCGGCATCTCGGCGGGCATGAACTGCTGGTTCGAGGGGTCGGTCACCGACTCGTTCGGGCCGCTCGCGCCGCTCGCCGACGGACTGGGCTTCCTTCCCGGGTCGGCATGCCCGCACTACGACGGCGAGGCAGACCGGCGGCCGTCGTACCTGCGCATGGTGGAGGAGGGCGTGCTCGACGGGGGCTACGCCGCCGAGGACTACTGCGCCCTGCTGTGGCGCGACGGCAAGCTCGACGCCGTGCTCAGCGAACGACCCGACGCCCACGCCTACCGGGTCACCCGGAACGGCACCAGCGCCCACGAGGAGAGAGTCCCGGCCAAGTACCTCGGCGGGCAGCTGAATCCCGGTCGTTCGTGGTGTTGCCCGGGCAGGCTGTCGACAACGGCGCCCGATGAGACATCATCAGTGCTATGCCTTCGACCACCTCGAGCCGCTATCCCACCCACCTGGCCACGCCACGCCCGCTGACCATCGCGGGGCAGGCGATCGTGCCGGTCGGGCCCCTGCGGATGTACGTCTGCGGCATCACGCCCTATGACGTGACCCATCTGGGCCACGCGGCGACCTTCGTGTGGGCCGACCTGATCGCAACGCTCGGCGGACACCCGGGCAGTCCTGCCATCGTGTGCCGCAATGTGACCGACATCGACGACGTGCTCACCCACGCAGCACAGCAGCGCGGCCTTCCCTACGACGAGCTGGGTGTCACCCAGGAGTTCCTGTTCGAGCGTGACATGCAGGCGCTCGGCGTCGCCCGCCCCCAGCACACTCCGCATGCCCGGTCGTTCGTGACCGAGGTCGGCCAGCTGGCGAGCGCGCTCCTCGAGCGGGGCGCGGCCTACGAGAGCGGTGGGTTCGTGTACTTCCGGGGCGACGCCATCCCCGCGGCCTCGGGCCTGGACCGCGACACGGCGATGCGCCTGTCGGAGGAGTACGGCGACCAGCAGGACTTCCCGGGAAGGGAGGGGGAGTTCGACGTCGCCGTGTGGCGTCCCTCTCCCGAGGGAGAGCCCGCGTGGCCGAGCCCGTGGGGCTGGGGGCGCCCGGGGTGGCACGCCGAGTGCGCTGCCATGTCGCTGTCGACGCTGGGCAGCAGCGTCGACGTCCTGGTCGGAGGTGCCGATCTCACCTTCCCGCATCACGCCTACCAGAGGTCGATGGTCGAGGCGGCCACCGGTGTCACGCCGTACGCCCGCGCCGTCGCCCACGTCGGCGAGGTCCGCCTGGCCGGAGCAAAGATGGCGAAGTCGACCGGCAACCTCGTCCTGGTGTCGGAGCTGCTCGAGCGCTTCTCGGGGCCGGTGCTCCGCCTCGGCCTGCTGAACCGCCGGTGGGATGCCGCCTGGGACTGCGTCGGCGGGGACTTCGAGGAGACCGCTGCGCTCCTCCAGCGGCTCCGGGAGATGGCCTCGGGAGGGCAGGACGAGCCGCACGCCGGTGTGGTCGAAGCCCTGCTCACCGAGCTGGACGTCCCCCGGGCGATCGCGGTGGCACTGGCCGAGGGCGACCGCGCCGCGCACACGCTTCTCGACCTGCTCAAACTGCACGCGGCCTGAGCGGAAATCCGGAGGCGCCACCGGCCCGGTCGCACTAACCTGCCCCCGTGACCACCACCCGCGACACGATGCTGCGCGCCTACGACTTCCAGCTCCGAGGCCCTGCCGAGGTGGTCGGGGCACACGACGTGACCCGGATCGGCCCCCTCTGGTTCGCGGTCTTCGGCGCCGGCTCCGGCTTCATCGGATACCGGGACCTCGGAGGCGCCACGGGCGCCGACCTCGACGAGCTGATCGAGAGTGCACTCGCCCACATCCGGGGCCTCCCGCAGATCACGGAGGTCGAGTGGAAGACTCGCGGCCACGACGCGCCCGCGGATCTGCCCAGCCGGCTGATCGACCACGGGTTCGCACCCGAGGAGGCCGAGACCGTGATGGTGGGCGAGGCCGCACACCTGGACGCCGAGGTCGACCTCCCCGATGGTGTCGTCGTGCGCCGCGCCGGAGTCGGCGGCGATCTGACCGACGACGTGGAGCGCGCGCACCAGCTTGCGGAACGGGTCTTCAGCCGGTCCAGCGGTCAGACCATGGAGTCCCAGGTCGAGGGTCTGCGGAAGTCCGCCCACCTGGCGTCACTGTGGATCGCCGAGGCCGGCGACACCGTCGTGTCCGCCGGGCGGCTGGTGATCGTCGAGGAGACCGACTTCGCCGGGCTGTGGGCCGGCGTGACCCACCCGGACTGGCGCCGGCGGGGGATCTATCGCGCTCTGACCGCTGCCCGGGCACACCACGCCGTGGAGTCGGGGGTGACGTACCTGCAGAGCGACTGCACACCCGATGTCACGGCCGATCCTCGAGCGGGCCGGCCTCGAGGCGGTCACCACCACCACGCCGTACCTGTGGCGCAGGGACTGACCGCTCACTGGCCGGTGCGTCCGTCGATGCACTCGCGCAGCAGGTCGGCGTGCCCGGCGTGCCGCGCATACTCCTCGATCAGATGGACCAGCACGTCGCGGACCACGACGGTCGACCCGTCACCGTGCGGCACGGAGGAGCCCAGCTCCTCCTCGGGCAGCGCGTCCAACCATGCATCGGCCCGCGCGGCCTCGGCCTTCCAGCTGTCCCAGGCGGCAGCGACGAGGGCGGTGTCGGCCAGCGCGCCGTCGAAGGCGTCGTCGGAGGCGCGCGGGAAGAGGCGCGGCTCGTCGGGGTGACGGCCTGCAGGACCCGGTGGAACCAGTGGTGCTCCACCCGGGCCAGGTGGCGGATCAGACCGAGCAGGCTCATCGTGCTCGGCGGGACGGATCGACGGGCTAGCTGCTCGTCGTCGAGGCCCTCGCACTTCAGCTCGATGGTCAGTCGGTAGTTGTCCGAGGTACTCCCGGTACGTCGCCAGCTCGCCCACCGGGTTGCCGTAGGACCGAGGGTCCTGGTCCGGGGTCGTCCACATGTCGCTCACCCGACCATTTGACACGATGGCGGCGTGGACAGCGAGATCAGGCACTACCGCACCGGCTCTCACGAGGTCGTCCTCGACCTCACGCCCGACTGCGGTCGCGTACGTCGCCGGCACGGGGCGACGGGCTGCTGCACCTGTTCGTACCCCACGCGACCGCGGGACTCGCGATCCTGGAGACCGGCGCCGGCAGCGACGAGGACCTGCTCTCGGCGCTGGCCGACCTCCTGCCCGCCGACGACCGGTGGCGGCATCGACACGGCAGCCGGGGTCACGGCCGGTCCCACGTGATGCCGGCGCTGGTCCCGCCGTACGCCACCGTCCCGGTGCTCGGACGGGGGCCTGGCGCTCGGCACCTGGCAGAGCATCTGCCTGGTCGACCTCAACGTGGACAACCCCGACCGCGAGGTGCGGTTCAGCTTCCTCGCCGGATGACAGCCCCCGCACGCCCCGTCGAACTGCTGCTGCGTCCAGGACCTGCCGTAGCGCCGTGCCGCCGGGAAGCCGACCCCGGCGGCAGCCGACTCGGCGACCCGACGCGCTGACGTCGGGGCGAGCAGCCATCGATCGCCAGGATACCACGGTGCGGCACCGCAGCGGCTGGCCCGGGAATCCGTTGCGTGCGGGATTCCTGGGAGTCGTCTCAGCCTGAGACTCGCTGGGTGAGCTCTCCGGAGGCGTAGCGAGCGCGCCATGTCCGACCGGAGTCGACCGGCGTGATCTTCGGCGCCTGGCCCGCCGAGCCGAACTGCTCGTAGCGGGTCCGGCAGAGGGTCGGTGACCGCCTCCATGGCCGGGATGTTGAACTTCCGCGGGTCGAACTCCTGCTTCTTGGTCTGGGCGACCTTGCGGTAGGCACCGGTCATCGCCAGACGCGTGTCGGTGTCGATGTTGACCTTGCGGACGCCGTGCTTGATGCCCTCGAGGATCTCCTCGACGGGGACGCCGTACGTCTGGGGCAGCTCGCCACCGAACTCGTTGAAGACGTCCTGGAGGTCCTGGGGAACCGACGACGAGCCGTGCATGACCAGGTGCAGGTCGGGCAGCCGCTCGTGGATCTCCTTGACGACCGACATGGCGAGCACCGAGCTGTCCGGCTTCTGGCTGAACTTGTAGGCGCCGTGCGACGTGCCCATCGCGATGGCCAGCGCGTCGACCTGCGTCTGGCTCACGAAGTCGACGGCCTGGTCGGGGTCGGTGAGCAGCTGGGACCTGTCCAGCTTCCCGACGGCGCCATGGCCGTCCTCCTTCTCCCCCTCGCCCGTGTCGAGGCGGCCCAGCACACCGAGCTCGCCCTCGACGGAGACGCCGCGCTCATGGGCGTAGTCGGCGGTCTTCCGGGTGATGTCGACGTTGTACTCGTACGTCGACGGCGTGCTCGCGTCATCCAGGAGCGAGCCGTCCATCATCGCGCTGGTGTAGCCCTGGTCGATCGCCGAACTGGCAGGTCTCGAACGAGTTGCCGTGGTCCTGGTGCAGGCAGACCGGGACGTTCGGGGAACATCTCCATCGCGGCATGAATCATCGCCCGGACCATCGGGTCGCCGGCGTAGGAGCGGGCGCCGCGGCTGACCTGGAGGATCGCCGGGGACTGGACCGCAGTCGGCGGCTCGCATGATGGCGAGCACCTGCTCCATGTTGTTGACGTTGAAGGCGGGGAGCCCGTAGCCGTTCTCGGCCGCGTGGTCGAGCAGCTGGCGGAGGGTGATCAGCGCCATGACATCTCCTTGTATCGGTGGTGGCGGTCAGTGCCGGTTGATGGCGTCGTGGGCGGCGGAGACCACGGCGGCCGGGGTGATGCCGAAGTGCTCGTAGAGCTCGCCGGCGGGGGCGGAGGCCCCGAAGCTGCTCATCCCGATGAAGGCGTCGCCCGGACGCAGGAACGCGTCCCAGCTCTGACGGACGGCGGCCTCGACCCCGACCCGCGGAGCCTCGCCGAGCACGGACGCCCGGTAGCCCGCGTCCTGCCGGGCGAAGAGCTCGAACGACGGCAGCGACACGACCGCCGCTCTGACGCCCGACTCCGCGAGCGTGTCGGCGGCGGTCAGAGCCACCGCGACCTCGGACCCGGTGGACAGCAGCGTCACGTCGCGACCCCCGTCGGGCTCGCGCACCACGTAGCCGCCTCGCGCGACCCGGTTGGTGTCGGGGTCCGGGTGCGGCAGCGGGGGGAGACTCTGCCGGCTGAGCACCAGCACGGTCGGCCCGTCGCCGAGGTCGAGCGCGGTCTCCCAGGCGCTCGCCGTCTCCACGGCGTCCGCCGGCCGGATCACCGTGACGTTCGGCATCGCCCGCAGCGACGCCAGGTGCTCGACGGGCTGATGGGTGGGGCCGTCCTCGCCGAGCCCGATCGAGTCGTGGGTCATCACGTAGACGACCCGCTGGCCCATCAGGGCCGACAGGCGGATCGACGGCCGGGCGTAGTCGGCGAAGACGAGGAAGGTGCCGCCGTACGGGACGAAGCCACGGTGCAGCGCGATGCCGTTCATCACCGCGCCCATCGCGTGCTCGCGGATGCCGTAGTTCACGTAGTCGCCGGAGAAGTCGTCGGCGCTGACCGCCCGGTGCCCGGCGACCTTGGTGCCGTTGGAGCCGGACAGGTCGGCCGACCCGCCGACCAGGTTGGGCTGCCTGGCGTGGAGCGCCTCGATGAGCCTTCTGCGACGACTGGCGGCTGGCGAGCCCGGTGCCCTGCTCGCCGAAGGTACGGCGGAGGTCCGGCGCAGCGCGTAGCGGGCGCCGGGCGCGACGTCGAGGGTCTGGCCCGCCAGGAACGCCTCGCGGGTCTCCCGCGTGCGCCGCGTCGAGCCGGTCCTGCCAGGCGGCGTGCGCCGCGCGACCGCGGTCGCCGAGCTGCGGCCCAGTCCGCGCGGACGTCGTCGGGGACCTCGAACGGGCCGTACGGCCAGCCGAGGGCCTCTTTGGCCAGCGCGAGCTCGTCGGCGCCCAGCGGGCTGCCATGGACGCCCGAGGTGCCCTGCTTGTTCGGCGCACCGAAGCCGATCGTCGTGCGGCAGGCGATCAGCGTCGGGCGGTCGCTCTGCCGGGCCTGGGTCGAGCGCCTTGTGCACCGCCTCCTGGTCGTGGCCGTCGACGGCGAGGGTGTTCCAGCCCGATGCCTCGAACCGGCGCAGCTGGTCGACGCTGGTCGACAGGCTGGTCGAGCCGTCGATCGAGATGTGGTTGTCGTCCCACAGCACGACGAGGCGGTTCAGCCGCAGGTGACCGGCCAGGTCGATCGCCTCGTGCGAGATGCCCTCCATCAGGCAGCCGTCGCCCGCCAGGACGTAGGTGTGGTGACCGACCAGGTCGTCGCCGAAGCGGGCGTTGAGCATCCGCTCGGCGATCGCCATGCCGACCGCCGTCGCCAGGCCCTGGCCGAGCGGCCCGGTCGTCGTCTCCACCCCCGGGCAGTGGCCGTACTCGGGGTGCCCGGCCGTCTTCGAGCCGAGCTGCCGGAAGCTCTTCAGGTCGTCCAGGCTGACGTCGTACCCGGTGAGGTGGAGCAACGCAGTACAGCAGCATCGATCCGTGGCCCGCCGAGAGCACGAACCGGTCACGGTCGGCCCACTGCGGGTCGGCCGGGTCGAACACAGGTGGTCGCGGAAGAGCACGGTCGCGACGTCCGCCATGCCCATCGGCATGCCGGGGTGGCCGGAGCTGGCCTTCTCGACCGCGTCCATGCTCAGCGCGCGGACCGCGTTGGCCATCCGCCGGTCGCGCTCGGACGACGAGGGAGACGGCGGTCGTGGCTTCCTGGGTCACTTGGGCCCTCCGGGAGTTGTCGACGAGACGCTGGATCATCGGCGTGAGGATCAGCTGCATGGCGAGGTCGAGCTTCCCGCCCGGGACCACGATCGAGTTGGCGCGCGACATGAAGCTGCCCTGGATCATCGTGAGCAGGTAGGAGAAGTCGATGCCCCGCGGGTTGCGGAAGCGGATGACGACCATCGACTCGTCGTGGGTGGGGACGGTGCGCGCGATGAACGGGTTCGAGGTGTCCACGGTCGGGATGCGCTGGAAGTTGATGTGGGTCCTGCTGAACTGCGGCATGATCGTCCCGATGTAGTCGGGCATGCGGCGCAGGATCGTGTCGATCACCGCCTCGTCGGTGTGGCCCCGCTGCGACTTGTCGCGGTGCATCTTCTGGATCCACTCGAGGTTGACCACCGGCACGACGCCGAAGCTCAGGTCGGGGTATGATCGACAGGTCGGTGTCGCCGGCGACGGCCGCTCCGTGCAGGCCTTCGTAGAAGAGCAGCTCGGTCTCCTCGGGAAGCGGCTCCCAGTCGGTGAAGGTCCCCGGCTCCGATCCGTAGAGCTTCGCCTCCTCCTCGTCGTGGATGTAGTGGCGGGTGCGGCCTTTGCCGGTCTCGGCGAACTCCCGGAAGATGTCGGCGAGCTCGTCGAGGAGGTTCGCCTCCGGGCTGAAGTGGCTGAAGTGGTTGTTGCCCTTCGGCCTCGGCGGCGGCGATGGCCTCCTTCATCTCCAGTCCGGTCGTAGCGGTGGAACGCGTCGCCCTCGATGAAGGCCGCGTTGACCTCCTCACGACGGAAGATCTGCTCGAAGGTGCGCTTGACGGTGGTGGTGCCGGCACCGGACGAGCCGGTGACGACGATGATCGGGTGTCGGATGGACATCGGGATTTCCTTTCGTCGCGAGAACGGCGACGTGGGTCGGGAAGTCGGGAGGGTCAGGACCGGAAGAGGCCCCGCTCGGTGAAGAGCGGTGACTTCTCCGGGAACATCTGCGGCTCGGTCAGGTAGCGGCGTACTCGCTCGACCTTGGCCCTGGACCCGAACACGAACGGGATCCGCTGGTGCGGGTCGGTCGGCTGCAGATCGAGGACGTCGTTGACCCCGTCGGTCGCCAGGCCCCCCGCCTGCTCACAGAGGAAGCCGATCGGGTTGCCCTCGTAGACCAGGCGGAGCCGGCCGTGCTCGTAGCCCGGGCGGTCGTCGGCCGGGTAGAGGTAGATGCCGCCCCGGACGAAGATCCGATAGGCCTCGGCGACCAGGGCGGCCAGCCAGCGCATGTTGAAGCTTCTGTCCCCGTGGTCCGGCGCTTCCGGCCACCATGTCGGCGATGTACTGGCTGATCCCCTCGGGCCAGTGCAGCGCGTTGGAGGCGTTGATGGCGTACTCGCGCGACTCCTGCGGGATCTCGGATCCCCGCGTGGGTGAGCACGAACTCTCCGTCTCCGGGTCGAGGGCGTAGATGTCGGTGCCCTCGCCGTACGTCAGAGCGCCATGATCGTGCTCGGGCCGTAGACGATGTATCCCGCGGCGAGCAGGCTCCTCCCGGTCTGGAGGACGCGCCCGGGAGGGCTCGTCCTCGTAGCCGGCGGCCGGCAGGATGCCGAAGATCGTGCCCGACCGGTGCGTTGATGTCGATGTTGCTCGAGCCGTCGACCGGGTCGATCACCACCACGAGCGAGCCGCCGGGCGTCACCGTGATCGCGTCCTCGGTCTCCTCCGAGCAGACGCCGCGGTCGGGGAGCCGGCCAGGCCGCTGAGGAACATCTCCTCGGCCTCGACGTCGAGGGGCTTCTGGTCGTCGCCGCTGGCATTGGCGGTCGGCTCCGGCTCCGGCGCCGCGAAGTCGACCAGCATCGCGTTGCGCGACAGGCGCTCGGCCAGCTGCGCACCCACGTCCGCGATCCGGCTGATCACCGCGGCGACATCGACGTTGTCCGGGGACGTGGCGGCCCAAGCGGCGAGCGCCTCACCCAGCGAGCCGGTCGGTGTTCCCGTGGGCGAGGCTGTGGGTGGGGCGGTGGCGGGCCCGCTCATCGGGGTAGGGGGGATCGCAGGGCGTGGTCCATGGCTGAGTCCTCCGTACGGGGGATGCGGACCGCGCGGCATTGAGCCGTCCGAGAGTGTGACGTACGCCATAATCATACCCGGGCGGGTATTCCGGTCAACCCTCCGGATTGTGCTGTGTCGAGAGACTTCGGCACCGGAGCTCCGCTGGGTCTACCGTGGACAGGGGATGCAGCACCACCTCGACGTGTGAGCCTCGGAGGCACCCATGACCAGCAGCATCCGACGACGTCTTGCCCTGGCGGGGGTGATGGCCATCGCCCTGGTCTCCCTCACCGGCTGCTTCAAGGTCGCCATGAACCTCGACGTGAACAGTGACGACACGATGGACGGCGCGATCATCTTCGCGGTCGACAAGCAGTACGCCGGGCTCGCCGGGGACCAGGCGCTGTCCGGCGCAGGGCTCAACCCCTCGGACCTCGCCTCCCTGGGCGCTGACGCCACGACGAAGCCCTACGACGACGGGACCTACGTCGGGCAGGAGATCGACTTCACCGGAGCGCCGCTGAGCGCGCTCTCCCAGAGCATGGGAAGCGGCACGACGGGCGACACGTTCTCCCTCACCCACACCGACGGTCAGTTCGTCTTCGACGCGACGATGGACATGTCGGGCGGCCTCGGGGACCTGACCGGCGGAAGCTCCAGCTCGGACGCCATGGCCCAGGCACTTCTCGACAGCGCCTCGTTCACGGTCTCGCTGACCTTCCCCGGCGCGGTGACCGACACCAACGGATCGGTCGAGGGGAACACCGTCACCTGGAAGCTCGACCTCACCGGACCGAACACCCTGCACGCCGTCGCCGGCGACCAGCCCCCCGGAATGTCCGCGGGCATCTGGATCGGTGTGGTCCTCGCGGTGATCCTGCTGGCAGGCCTGTGGTTCCTCGGCTGGCGAGCCCGCGGAGGTCCCGACGCCGACAACCCCGAGCCGGCCGGTCCTCCCGAGACCCCCGACGCGGGGACGCGACCGGTCGCCGAGGCACCAACCGAGGAGCTGCGGCCCCCGGCCGGACCGACCGGCTGACCCTACGGGCGGCTCTCGAACCCGACCCGGTCAACGGTCCACCAGTCGAAGGTGGCGCCGTACCACTGCGAGGTCTCGCCGCGATGGGTCATGCCCAGCCGACGCATGACCGCCAGCGAGGGGGCGTTCTCGGGGAAGGCGATGGCGTTGACCACGGCCAGCCCGAGCTCGTCGAAGGCGTGCCGCAGGACCGCCGCGGCCGACTCGGTGGCGTAGCCACGCCCCCAGTGATCCGGGTGGAAGTGCCAGCCCACCTCGATGTCCTGGGTGAGTTCGCCCTCGGAGTCGGCGAGATGGACGAGCAGAACCGTGCCGACCGGGTGCCCCACGTCGTGCGGCACCACCGCCCACAGCCCGTACCCGGGACGCTCGATCCCCACGCCGGCCCAGCGCTCCAGGCGGGACCGGGTCGCCTCGAGATCCGGCCAGGGCTGGCCGCCCCCTCCGAGCCAGCGGGTGACCTCGGGTCTCCGGTAGATGTCGTAGGCCACGTCGAGGTCCTCGTCAGGTCGCCACTCGCGAACCGTCAGCCGGTCGGTGCGAAACTCCACGTGACTCCCTCCGCTCAACGCCGCGCAGCCAGAGTGAGCACCAGGTGCGTGGCTGCTCCCACCAGGATGGCGCACAGGGCGCAGAACACCCCGACCGCTGCGAAGAACGGGCTGCGCCACAGCAGCGACTGCTGGCCGTCGTAGCCGAAGCACATGAAGGCGAAACCGATGGTGAAGCCGTAGCTCCCGAGGCGCACCGCCTTCTCGCTCCTGCTGCCGCTGAGCAATCCGAGCCCGACGTTGACGACACCCCACAGCAGGATGTTCACCCACGACAAGACGGCCAACGGCCTCGCCGACAGCCACCCGAAGGCCGTGCCCGAGGCGACGGCGAGGACGATCGTCCCCCACGCCGCCCGAGTCCCCGACGCTCCCGGTCGCACGCGGCCTAGCCCGCGCGCGACCGGCGCCGGCTCGCCGCGTCGACCGAGGCCGCCACCAGCAGGACCACGCCGGTGAGCTCCGCGACGAAGCTGATCGGCAGGTTGTGGTGCAGCTGGATGCCGTTGGGGATCATCGCGATCACGAAGGCGCCGATGACGGCGTCGCGCGGTTTGCCGCGCCCACCGAAGAGGGACGTACCGCCGATGACGGCGGCTGCCACGGCGTACAGGAGGGTGTTCCCCTGCCCGAGGGAGGGCTGGGCGCCGCCGCTGTAGTCAGCAAGGAAGAGCCCGCCGATCGCGGCCATGGAGGAACAGAGCACGAACGCGGTGATCCGGACCCGCTCGACCGGAATGCCCGTCCGTCGCGCCGCCTCGATGTTGCCGCCGATCGCGTAGAGATGCCGACCCCACGACGTGCGGGTGAGGACCACGGTGAAGATCGCGACGAACATGATCGGGACGCTGATCGCCCAGGGCATGCCCTGGATCGGCGCGCCCGGGTTGGGGTTGCGGTTCTGGTTGAGCCACCAGACGAGCGCACCGCCGAGGATTGCCATGAAGGCAAGGCGGGCCAGGACCAACTGGAGCCTGTCGTACGACACTCCCTTCTGGGCCCGCTTCATCTGACGGGTGAGCGACACCGCCGCGTAGGAGCCCATGAGCACGATGAAGAAGATCCAGCTCCACGTGGGCGACATGTTGCGGTGAGTCATCGAGAACCACGGGTCGTAGAGGCTGGTGCCGATCGACTGGCTCTGCACCGCGTCGAGGGTGACGCCGGTCCACGTCAGGAAGAGGCCCAGCGTCACGATGAACGATGGGATCCCGAGTGAGGTGACCAGGACGCCGTTGATGACACCGATCGCCATGCCGATGGTGATCGCGAAGGCGAAGGAGAACCACACGTTGCTCTCGCTGAGCCCGGTGAGCTCGATCAGCACGCCCAGCACGATCAGACCGGTCACCACCGGGAGCCGTTTCCACAAGGCGATGCCCGCCGACGCCACCATGCCGATCATCAATGCCCAGAAGACCTCCGTCCCGACCTTCGAGTGCAGGTCTCCCGAACGAAGCGCCTGGGCCGCGAACCCGGCGGCGACACCGCCGGTCGCTCCTGCGGACAGGTCGATCTCCCCAAGGATGAGCACGAAGACGAGGCCGAGGGCCATGAGGCCGATGTAGGACGCCTGCGACATCAGGTTCCCGATGTTGGCGGCGGTGAGGAAGAGCGGGGTGGTCGCGGCGAAGAGGATGCCGATAGCCAGCAGTCCCAGCACGGCCGGGAGGCCTCCGGGCTCCCCGCCGCGCACCTTCGAGACGTACTCCCTCAGCGCGCGCCCGAACCCGCGGGCCTGGGTGTCGACCCGGAAGGACGTACGCGGGTCGCCGCCGGCGGGCGGACCCTGCTCGTTCGCGGTAGTGACGGACACTGGCTCTCCTAGGCGCTCTCGTCGGCAAGGCTCGCGGTGAGGCCGATGTCCCCGCTACGCCCGGTGGTGATGAGCTCGACGATCTGACTGGTCGAGGAGTCCTTGGCATTGACCTCGGCGGCCATCCTGCCCAGGTAGAGCGCGTCCACCCGGTCGGCCACCTGCATGACGTCGTTCATGTTGTGGGAGATGAGCACCACGCCGATGCCGTGGTCGGCAAGTCGTCGCACCAGGCTCAGCACCTGCTTGGTCTGGGCGACACCGAGTGCCGCCGTCGGCTCGTCGAGGAAGACGACCTTGCCGTTCCACAGCACCGCACGTGCGATGGCGACGGTCTGCCGCTGACCACCGGACAGGCTCGCCACCAGCTGCCGCACCGAGTTGACGGTGCGCACCGCGAGGGTCTGCAGGGTCTCGCGCGCCTTGGTCTCCATCTCGGCGTCCGACAGGAACGGACCGGTGCGGGCCTCGCGACCCAGGAACATGTTCTGGGTGATGTCGAGGTTGTCGGCCAACGCGAGATCCTGGTACACGAACTCGAGGCCCATCGACGCCGCCACGGCCGGCGAGTGGATCGTGACCGGCTTCCCCTCGAAGATGACCTTGCCGCTGTCCATCGTGTAGATGCCGGCGACACACTTCACCAGCGTCGACTTGCCTGCTCCGTTGTCCCCGACCAGCGCGGTCACCTCACCGGGGTAGACCTCGAAGTCGACGTCGTGGAGCACGTGGACCGGTCCGAAGCTCTTGTTCACCCCTTCGAGGCGAAGGATGGGCTCGGCCATGGTTCCTCCTCACATGTGAGTGTGGGGTCAGGCTAAGGCCTGACCCCACACTTCGGGATGAAGCTGGTTACTACGGGTTGATGCCGGCAGCCGTGCAAGCGCTCTCCACGCCCTTGCACAGATCCGCAGCAGTCACGGCGCCGCCGTTGATCACGTCCTGGATGTTGGCCTTCGTGATCGCCTCGGGAACCAGCAGCACCGACGGGATGTCGCGGTTGCCGGTCGGGTCGTGCAGCGTGCCGGTCGCCAGCGACTGGGCCTTGGCGGTGTCGCCATTGGCCAGCGCGATCGCGAGCTGGGCAGCGGCGTCGGCTTCCTTGCTGACGTCCTTCCACACGGTCATGCACTGGTCACCGGTGAGGATGTACTGCAGACCCTGCGTGGTCGCGTCCTGACCGGTCACCGGAACCTGGAGGTTCTTGGACTTCAGGATGCCGATCGCGGCGGCCGCGATGCCGTCGTTCGCCGCGAGGACGCCGTCGACCTTTCCGCCGTTCTGGGTCAGCAGCTGCTGGAAGTCGGTGGCCGCGACCGAGTTGTCCCACTTGCTGACGTCGGTCTCCTGGGCGATGGTGATCGTCCCTGCCTGCACGGCCGGGTCCAGCACCTCGTGGGCGCCCTTCTTGAACAGCACCGCGTTGTTGTCGATGTCGGTGCCGCCATTGAGCTCGATGATCTGCGCTCCGGAGGTCATGCCCTCCGCAGCCAGGCAGTCGAGAAGGCCCTGGCCCTGGAGCTTGCCGACCGCCACGTTGTCGAACGACACGTAGTAGCCGGCCGAGCCGCCGAGGTTCACGCGGTCGTAGTCGATGACCTGGATGCCTGCGTCCTTGGCCTTCTGCTCGACGCTGATGCCGGTCTGCGGGTCGGCCGGATCGATCAGCAGGACCTTGACGCCCTCGGTGATCATCGAGTCGGCGATCGAGACGAACTTGGCGTTGTCGCCCTGTGCGTTCTGGATGTCGGCGGCAATGCCGGCGTCCTGGAAAGCCTTGGTGAGCAGCGGTGCGTCGTACTGCGTGTAACGAGCCGACGAGGTGGTGTCGGGCAGGATCACGCCGACGACGGGCGATCCACTGGTGCCGCCACCGCCGGACCCGCTGCTGCAGGCGGCCAGACCGCCCGCTGCGGTGATGAGTGCGACCGCCACGACGGCGGTCTTCCGGAATTCGAATGCCACGGTTGTCCTCCTGTAGGGGTCGAGCCCCGGTCTTCCTTTGTCTCGGAGTGTGGTAGCCGTCACGCTTATCGTCAAGACCCGAACTTAATCGGTGCCTTTTTGTTATCAACCTCGGGATTGTTGTTCGAGTCTTGACCTTTTCGGCGGTCGGCCCCACCATGACAACGTGCCCAGCCCTCGTCACCCGCAGCCGGGCTCGACAGCATCCCTTCGGGAGTCGAACGCCCGCCGCGTCTTCGCTGCCCTGCGCGCGGCCCAGCGCCAGCGGCGCGGTCTCTCCCAGGCCCAGCTCGCGCGTCGTACCGACCTGGCCCCGGCGACGGTGTCGGCCATCGTCCGCTCGCTCAACGCGGCAGGCCTGGTGGACGTCGAGCAAGGCGCAGGGCGGCGCGGTGCGCAGGTGCGGATCAGCCGGGCCGGCGGACTGGTCGCCGGCGTCGACTTCGGACACAGCCACGTCGCAGTGGCAGTGGCGGAGCTCTCCGGCCAGATCCTCACCCAACGGTGGGCGCCCCTGGAGGCACAAGACACGGCCGCCGACCAGCTGGGGCTCGCGTCGAAGCTGCTCGACGAGTCGCTCTCCCAGGTAGGTGCCAGCCCCTCCGAGCTGCGGCGCGTCGGGCTCGGCGTACCGGCCCCCCTCTCCCATGGTGTCGTCCAGAGCCCGGGCATCCTGCCCAGCTGGGTCGGGCTGGACGCTGCCGGAGCCGCCTCGACGGCGTTCGGGCTTCCGGTCGACGCCGAGAACGACGCCAACCTCGCCGCCCTCGCCGAGGTGCGCAGCCGCCCCGACTACCCGGGCAACTCCCTGGTCTTCCTCAAGGTGTCCTCGGGCCTCGGAGCCGGGATCGTCCTCGACGGGCAGCTGCAGCACGGCGTCAGCGGCATGGCCGGCGAGCTCGGGCACGTGTCGGTCGACGATGCCGGTCCGTTCTGCCGCTGCGGCAATCGTGGCTGTCTGGAGGCCTACGTCTCCGAGCCGCACATCCTCGAGGCACTGTCGGGCACACACTCCTACAGCTCGCTGTCCGACGTGATCGGGCAGGCACGCGCGGGGGACCGCGCGGCGACGCGTGCCCTCGAGGACGCCGGGCGACACCTGGGGCGGACGCTGGCCATGGTGGTGAACGTGCTCGACCCGGGCACCATCGTGATCGGGGGGGACCTGTCGCTCGCCGGGGAGCTGGTGCTCACGCCCCTGCGATCGTCGTTGCGGCGGCACTGCCTCGCGCCCGTGGCCAAGGAGACCCAGGTGTCGGTCGCGGGGCTCGGTGGTGACGCAAGTCTGATCGGCGCCGTCGAGCTCGCCCTCGACAACTTCGACCCTCTCGAGGGAGTCGAGGCCTGACCGGCAGCCCCCGGCTCACTGCCGAGAGCGCCGGCGGAACCACCCGCGGCCGTGGACGTCCTCGTCGGCCGCAGGCTCCGGTGTGGGCCCGGTCGCGGCCGCGTGGAGGTCCGGGGGGGTGTCCGGCGGGGGAACCGCGAGTCGGGGTGCTCGGGGGATCGCCCGCACGGGACGTCCGAGAGCGACGACACACACCGTCTCGCGGGCATCGTCGATCGCGTAGACCAGGCGCACGTCGCCGGTCCGCACCCGCCACTCCTCGGCTCCCCCGATGATCCGCTCCGCCTTCGGCGGGCGGGGCTGCTCGGCGAGCAGCTCGACCGCCGCCTGGATCCGCAGCCGTGACGGGGCGTCGAGGCGTCGCAGCTGCGCAACGGCTCGCGGCAGCACCTCGACGCGATAGCTCACAGCAGTCCGAGATCCTCGATGACCTGGTCCCAGGGGATCGCGCCCTCACCCTGGGCGGCCGCCTCGCGGGCCGCACGGGCCGCCTGGAGATCGGCGAGATCCTCGGCGGCTGCCACCAGCCGGTCCAGGGCATCGGCGTCGATCACGGCCGCCACCCGTTTGCCCCGACGGGTCAGATACACGGGGTCCCGGCCCACCCGCGCGGCGTCGACCACGTCGGCCAGTCGGGCCCGGGCCTCACTGACGGACATCTCAGCCATGGGACCAGGGTAGACGAGGCGGGGACCGATGCGCGGAATTCACGATTTCGGACATAAACGCGTCTTAGGCGTTCAACGCGCTTAGCGCGCTTTTGTACATCACCTGTGAAGCGCTCGCGATCGATGGGCCGATCTGCCCGTACCGCGCTGCCTTGTCGGGGCGCCGGACGGCACGCGTCGGGAAGAAAGTCGACACACCTGCCCCTCCGCACCGGCGCAGCCGCACCCAGGGGCGTACGGCACCGGCGGCCACTGGCCGTAGGCTCTACCTCCGTGACCCCCGCGACCCCCGTAGCCCCGAAGTCCCGCCGGCGCTCTCACTCGGTCACGGTGCTGGTGCTGGCCGTGGCCCTGGCCGCCATCAATCTGCGTCCCGGTGCCGCCTCCGTCGGCCCGGTCCTCGAGGAGATACGCGCGGGACTCGGCATGGGGGCCACCACCGCCGGCGCCCTCAACGCCCTTCCACCCCTGTGCTTCGGACTCGGGGGTGCCGTGGCCGTCGCGCTGGCCCGGCGCGTGGGTCTGACCGCCGGGATCGCGTCCGGGCTGGTCCTCGCGGCCGCGGCGATCCTGATGCGGGTCGTCTTCGACGTCGAGTGGGTGTTCCTCGGACTGTCCGTCCTCGCGCTGCTCGGGCTGGCGCTGGGCAACATCCTGGTGCCCGCGTGGATCAAGCACGACGGCTCGGGCATCGAGGTGCTGCTGATGACCGTCTTCAGCATGTCACTGATCACCGGCGGGACGCTCGGCTCCTTGCTCACCGCCCCGGTGGCGGAGAGCTTCGGCGGGTGGAGAGTCGCACTGGGCGGATGGGGGGTCGTCCTGGTGGTCGCGCTTCCCCTGTGGATCTGGCTTGCGGCCCACGAACGCGGCAACGCCTACCGGACCGCGCCCATGGCGCTCCCCACCGGCCGCATCGCCTCGTCGCCCACCGCGATCGCGATGATGCTGCTCTTCGGCGTTCAGTCGATGAACGCCTACATTCAGTTCGGCTGGCTCCCCCAGATCTTCCGGGACCACGGGCTGTCGGCGACCTACGCCGGGGCCCTGCTGGCGATCGTCGCCGGAGTCGGCGTCGGCGGCGGCTTCCTGATGCCCGCGCTCGTCGCCCGGGTGACCAACCTCAGCCCGCACATCCTCGGCCTGGGAACGCTCCTGGTCGGCGGCTACCTCGGGATCCTGCTCGCACCCACCACAACGCCGTGGCTGTGGGTGATCATGCTGGGAGTGGCCGGCTTCGCCTTCCCGCTGTGTCTCGCACTGCTGGCGGCGCGCACCCGCACCTCGACCGTCACCGCTCAGCTGTCCGGCTTCGTCCAGCCAGTGGGCTACCTCATCGCCGCGATGGGGCCGTTCCTGGTCGGGGTGATCCACCAGGCCACCGGAGGCTGGAACCTGGTCCTCATCCTCCTGATGATCAGTGCGGTTCCCTTCACCCTGGCCGGCATTCGCGCCGCCCGTCCCGGCTACGTGGACGACGAGCTGGGCTGAGCCCTACCGCGGGGTGTCCTCCCCTGGCACGAACGGCGCGCCGTGCCCCGGCACGATCAGACTCGGGCCCATCGCGAGGACGCGCTCACGCTGCTCGCGCAACAGCTCGCGGTCGGGCGCGTACGGGTCATCCGCGGGGCCGTCGGACCTCCACCACAGGTGCGTGAGGACCACGAGACCGGACTCCGTGCGCACCAGGGTCGACGCGTCCTCGGCGGTGTGCCCCGGGGTGGGGCTGAAGGTGATCGACGCAGAGAGGACGAAGTCCCCCTCGTCGTGATCGAGCCAGAGGTCGTCGACGTACGTCGAGGCGAAGTCGTGCACCCTGGCCCGCGGGAACAGCGCGATGTTGATCGTGTGGTCCGGGTGGTGGTGGCTGATCAGGACGTCCGTGACGTCCTCGGGGTCCACGCCCAGGACAGCGAGGGGACCCAGGATCGCCTGGCGGGACGCGACCATTCCCGGGTCGACGATCGCCATCGTGTCGCCGTCACGCAGCAGGGTGACGCTGCTGCCCACGCGGTCCCCGACATAGCCCTCGACCAGGACGTCCACGCGTGCACTCATGGCCGAACACTACAGACGAGCCCGGTCGCGCCGGGACCCACCGGATGGCGAGATCAGCGTGGCTCGTCGAGCCGGCGCGCGAGGGTGCGAAGACCCCGGTACGCCGCCGTGCGCACCGCCCCCGGTCGCTTGCCCAGGACCTTGCCCGCCGTCACGGCGTCGAACCCCATGACGGCGCGCAGCACGACTGCCTCCGCCTGATCCCGCGGCAGCGACGCGATGAGGCGGATCGCCTCGTCCGTCGAGATCTCCACGAGGGTGTTCTCCTCGGCCGAGGGAGCGCTCGCGTACTCGAAGACGCCGATGTCGTCGGTGAGGTCGACGGGCCGGCGCTGCTGCGCGCGGATCAGGTCGATGGCCCGGTTGCGCGCGATCCGCGCGATCCAGCCACGGAACGCGTCGAGGTCGCCCGAGAACCGGCACAGGTCACGGCTCGCCTGCAGCCACGCCTCAGCGCAGACGTCCTCGGCCTCGGCTCCGACGAGCACGCCGACGTAGCGCTCGAGCCCCGGCTGAGTGGACCGGTAGAGGCGCCGGAAGGCGGCCTCGTCTCCAGACTTGGCCGCCTCGACGTCCTCGTCGCTCGCGGGATGGGCCGCCCCGGCGTCGCGCATCGTCACACTCATACCGGACGGGTCAAGCCGCGGTCACGAGGGTGGGCCGCCCTACGGGCGATTCGACGAGCCACCCGGGGTGTGGTCGGTCGCCTGCGTGGGCAGTGCCGTCGGCGGACCGGTCGGATGGTCGGTCGCCTGCGTAGGCAGTGCCGTCGGCGGACCGGTCGGATGGTCGGTCGCCTGTGAAGGTAGTGCCGTCGGCGGACCGGTGGGGTGGACCGGCGCCGACGGGTCGTTGGCGAGCAAGGCCGCGCAGTAGGCGTCGACCTGGTCGGCGCTGCCGGCAGCGTTCACGAGGGCCTGGAAGGCCGGGCTGTCGGACGCCTTGCCCGGGTTGTCGGTCGCGCCCGCCTGGAAGGCCGTGCAGAGGCCCTTCAGGTTCGGCGACGGGGTCGCAGAGGCGGTCGCGCTCGTCGTCGGCAAGGTCGTCGGGTCGGTGCTGTGACCGTTCGGGACGCCGTGGTAGGCGACCAGCGCGATCCCACCCGACGCGGCCGCGGCGACGGCGGCGCCGACCACGAGCTTGGACGTGACTGCAGCAGCGAGTGCTGACTTCATTGCGATGAACCTCCTGCGGGGGGGCGCGGGCGTCTCGCCCGCCTGATGGAAGCTGGCGACGGCAATTTCCTCGCCTCGCTGGTTCTCGACCGGCCTCGCAGCTGCTGAGAGCAATTGCTCCAGGCGGGGGGTGCTGGCCGTACCGCCCTCGAGCAGTCGCTCGGCGTCGGCACGGCTCAGGTGCGGAGTCGGTCGGATTCCCATAACACTTGATCAGCGACGGGCCGACGCGAAATGTCACACCCGACCGGCGAAGACCACTCCCTCCCGGCCCTGGTGCGGGCTGCGGCCCGCACCACACCTCACAGGTTGCCGGGGAGCGTCAGCACCCTGAGCGTAGGGTCACGGTCCGGGGTCACTGGCCCGACCGCGCGTTGCCGGGTCCCATCGAGGCCGAGCCTGAGGATCTCCCATCCGGCAGGTCCGGAGACCACCACCAGCGGATGGCTGCTGTCCTCCCAGCCCCACTGGGAGATGAAGCCACCGCGGATGGTGAAGGTCACCATGGGGGCACCCGTGCTGACGTCCAGGACGCTCAGGGAGCTCAGACCCAGGCCGTCGAGGTAGGGACCGCTGGCCAGCAGCAACCGGCCGTCCGGGGAGAAGCGCAGCACTGAGTTGTCGCAGGTCTGCCACAGCAGTTGCCCCAGGGCACGGTCGTACACACCGCTGCACGACCCGGTGTCGCTAGCGCTGAGCTGTACCGCCGCCAACCCGGTCGGGAGAACGTCCTTGACTCGGATGGCCCCCGGGGCCACCGGCTCCACCGTGCCGTCCGAGCCCACCGCCGCCGGCGGACGCCCGTCCCGGTAGTTCACGTAGACGGTGCAGCCACCGTCAGCGGCCTGGCACGAGCCGTCGCCGACAACTGCCGCCACGGACACCGGACCGGCCTGGTCGCCCAGCGACACCGTCTCCGAGGGCGATGCGGCTTTGAGCACGCCCCGTGGCGTGGCCCAGGCGACGAGGCTTCCTCGGGGGTCCACCACGAAGTTCGCCTCGACCGGGCTGGTCCTCTGGAGGGCGGCGTCCGCATCCAACACGTCGAGCGAGCGCTCACCCCCCTTGTCTGCATAGACCGCAAGGATCTCGTCTCCCAACAGGGTGAACTGGTCATAGTCACGGGGCAGCCGCAAAGTGCTCGCCCCGGGGCGCACCAATCTGTCTCGCTGGAGGTACGGCACCGCCGGGGCACCCCCATCGGTCACGCCGGCGAGCAGGTCGAACGAGCCGACCTCGCCGGGCGCGGACTGCGTCGCGGTTCCCGAGGAAGTGATAGCGGGTGGATACGTCGTCGGTGACGTTGCGGGCCCGGAGGCACTGCCCGAGCCGCAGGCGCCCAGCAACAGCGCAGGCAGGGCGACGATGGTTCCGGCCACGAGCATCCGACGACGCCGTCCCGTAGCAGTCCTTCCGAGCGCGGGCGCGCTCATGCTGTCATTCATGGTGATCTCCCCGCACGACGAGGGCCCGTTGAGTCCCCCGGAGCTCATCGTCCTGCGCCGCTTGCGTGCCGGTCAGGGGCGAATGGCCCGGATGCATCGAGCGCACGGAGGCGCGGCCAGCGGGCAGCGCAGACGCCTGACGGTCCCCGTCCCCGGGCCGGCTCAAACCTCCGCAGAACCGGGGTCAACGATCCCTCCAGGGACGACCAACGGCCCTATCCGGACGCCGACGTCGGGCGCCATCGTGAGAGGAGCGGACCTGCGCTCGCTCAGGTCCGGACTCGCCGAGAGGAGGTGAGTTGGATGGCAGAGACCAAGCCTTGGACCCGCTTCCAGGACTGGGCGATTCTGGCGGCCGGCGTGGTGCTGGCCCTGTCGCCGATCTGGGTAACGATCGACCTCGCGGGCACGTGGGCATTGGCAGTCATCGGTGGCGTCGTCGCAGCGATGGCACTCGTAGCCCTGGCCATGCCGGGCGCCTACATCGACGAATGGATCACCGCTGTGGGCGGTGTGGCCGCCTTCGTCGCGCCGTGGGTGTTCAGCTACACCAGCCAGACGGCCGCTGCTTGGACCTCGTGGGTCGTGGGCATCGTCGTCGTGGTCGCAGCACTGGCAGCTGTTCCGTCGAGCAGGCTGACCTACAAGGCCCACCACCACGCCCACCACGGCGCCGCCTGAGACCCATCAGTCTCCTGCGGCTCGCCGCGTGGGCCAGTGCGCCGGCATCGGGCGTGCATGCACGCCCGGTCCGGCGCACTGTCGCGCTCCGGCCCGTGACCGCCCGGCAAGAGAGCCGGCCCACGGGGGGGCATGGAACGAGCGCCGGGGGAACAACAGCGCGCCACCCGGGGTTGGCGCAGGTATGGCACTTTCGGGAGAGTACGAACCGAGCCCGCAGCAATGGGTCCGCGAGCAGGTGGAGGCCTATGAGTCCTCCGGCGGCACCCGGGGCAACACTCTGCGCGACACGGGCTTGCCGGTCGTCATCGTGACCTCGGTAGGCGCCCACAGCGGCAAGATCCGCAAGACGCCGCTGATGCGCGTCGAGCAGGACGGCAAGTACGCCCTGGTCGCTTCCCAGGGCGGCGCGCCGAAGCACCCCACGTGGTACTTCAACCTGATGAAGGATCCGCGCATCGAGCTGCAGGACGGGCCGGTCAAGCAGGAGATGACCGTGCGGGTCCTCGACGGCGAAGAAAGGTCCCTGTGGTGGGACCGCGCAGTCGAGGCCTTCCCCAACTACGCGGACTATCAGGAGAAGACCGCCCGCACCATCCCGGTCTTCGTCGCGGAGCCCATCCAGGGCGCCTAGTCCCGGAGGTCGGTGGGTCAGCCCTCCCCGGCCCCCGACGGGAGGCTCGGCAGGTGCAGCTCGCGAAGGATGTCCGCCACGATCTCCGCGGGTGCCAGGTCCCCATCGACCGTGATGCCGTGCTCATCCGGCTCCAGACGCTCGAGGGTGCGCAGTTGCGAGTCGAGCAACGTCGCCGGCATGAAGTGCTCCGGGCGGTGTGCCACCCGGACCTCGAGCGCTGCCCGGGAGACGTCGAGCAGCACGAACGTGACCCTGCCGGGACCCTGCCGCAGCATGTCGCGGTACCCGCGCTTCAACGCCGAGCACGACACCACGCCCTCACGGCCGCTCATCTCCTGTCTGGTCATCCAGGCGCGGATCGCCAGCAACCACGGGCGGCGATCCTCGTCGGTCAGGGGGCGGCCGTCCGACATCTTGCGCACGTTGGCCTCAGGATGGAAGTCGTCCCCCTCGGCGAACGGCCATCCCAGAGCGTCGGCGAGCATCCCGGCGATGGTCGACTTGCCGCTGCCCGAGACACCCATCACGACGATTTGCAGGGGATTCACGAGCGTCCTTCCGCGGTGGTCGATGGGGCGAGCGAGCCCGCCAACGACGCTACTGCCGCCCGAAAGCCGCAGCCTCCGGCCCGACCGGCTCGGGAGCGAGGTCGGCTCGCCGACGTCACCCGCCGCGCTCCTCGACGTACGCGGCGAGGTTGACCAGCGACGACGACAGCCCCGCGGCGTGGTCCTCGGGCGCGATGCCCGGGGGTACGTCCTGCGCGCGGACCTCGACCCAGGCACCGTCCTCGACGGGCGTGACCGTCCAGGTCATGGTCATCGTTCCCCGGAAGGCCGCGTCCGCGCTGTCGAAATCGACGGCCTGCACAACCCTCGCACCGGACTCGATGTCGACGAAGCGCACGTCCACGACGTCGGAGCCTGCGGTGGTCTTGCCCTGTCCGGACTGCTGGTAGGTCAGCACCATCCGGTAGGAGCCACCGGGTCGGGCGTCGAAGTGCTCGAACCGCCCGGACATCCCGGGGGGCGGAAGCCAGCTCTCCAGCGCCTCCCGGTCGAGCAGGGCTGCGAACACCCGCTGCGCAGGCGCCCGGACCACGAGCGCCGCTTCGTCGACTCTCGTCATCCCTCAGCTCCAAGGCGTGTGCGGACCCTCCGCCGCTGGGGATGGCGCTGCAGTGTCCGCATGGGCGCTCAGACGGCTAACGACCGCACGGCGTCGGCCACGCAGGCCAGGGCGAGCAGGCGGACCGCATCGACGTTGGCGTCGACCCGCCCCGTGGCCGCAGCTACGAACGCGTCTCCGTCGGAGCGGGTGTGAGGAGGCGTGATCGCGCGGGCCAGCCCGTCATGGGCGCCCTGGGCGACGATCCGGCAGCCGAGCTTGTCCAGCCGGGCGTTGGTGACGACCACACCGATCGTGGTGTGGCTCCGCCCCTGATCGAACCCGAATAGCGGCTCCAGGCCGGAGACGGCGTCGAAGGACACCGGGGCCGAGCCGTCGTCGACATCACCGAAGGCGTTGACCGCACACAGAGTGGCGACCACGAGCTCACCGAGGCGGTGCTCGGCATACGCCAGCCCACCGGGGCGGCGTCCATCAGGACCGCGCCAGTGACTCACCAGCGCGCCGGTTCCCGCTCCCACGCGACCCCGGAGCACCTGGCTCGCCGACACGGACCCCGCGGCGGCCCGGCCCGCATCCGCATCGGGGTGGGCCAGCGGGTCGCCCACGGAGAGATCGAACAGAGCCAGCGAGGGAACGATCGGGACCGGGCCCCCGGGTGTGGGGACGCCGCGCCCCAGGCGCCGGTAGTGGTCCATCACTCCGTCGGCCGCGGCGAGGCCGAACGCCGAGCCGCCGGTGAGCAGCACGGCGTCCACCCGCTGAACGGACTTGTCCGGCTCCAGGAGCTGCAGCTCCCGCGACGCGGGAGCCCCACCACGCGCCTCGAACGACGCGGTCGTCCCCTCGGGCAGCTCGACCACGGTGCAGCCGGTCATGCCCTCGCTGTCGGTCCAGTGGCCGACCCGGACGCCGTCGACGGCGAACTCGATCTCCTCCATGGGTCCCTCCCCTCGCCAGGCGGGCGCTGCCCGCCATGATGCCCCAGTCACGTAGCCGGGCCGTACCGCCTCGACCTCTGCCCGGAGCCGGCGCGGGACGCCGCGATCTCGTCCCGCAGCACGGGCACCTTCACAAGACCTGAATGGTGCCCATCTCGGTCGGCGGCCGCTACACCGTTGAGAATGTCGTCCCCGCCTGTCGGTCGTGCAACGCGAGCAAGTGCAACGTCGCGGTCGTCACCTGGATGCGCCGGAAGTCGATCGACGAGCGCAGATTCCTGGTCCGGAAGAGCCAGATCTCGAGGGCCGTCATCGCGGAGTCGGCACCTGTCACACGTTGAAGCGGAACTCGACGACGTCGCCGTCGGCCATGACGTAGTCCTTGCCCTCCATGCGGACCTTGCCCGCGGCGCGTGGCGGCGGCCATCGAGCCCGCCTCGACGAGGTCGTCGAACGAGACGATCTCGGCCTTGATGAAGCCCTTCTGGAAGTCGGTGTGGATCACGCCGGCGGCCTCGGGGGCGGTGTCGCCCTTGTGGATCTGCCAGGCGCGAGCCTCCTTGGGGCCGGCGGTGAGGTAGGTCTGGAGGCCGAGGGTGTCGAAGCCGACGCGGGCGAGGACGTCGAGGCCCGGCTCCTCGACCCCGAGCTCGTGGAGCATCTCGCGAGCTTCGTCCGGGTCGTCGAGCTCGACCAGCTCCGCCTCGAACTTCGCATCCAGGAAGATCGCCTCGGCGGGAGCGACGAGGTCGCGCATCCGCGTACTTGAGGTCCTCGTCGCCGAGCTCGTCGGCGTCGCAGTTGAAGACGTAGAGGTAGGGCTTGGCGGTCAGCAGCATCAGCTCGCGGATCAGGGACCGATCGATGTCGGTCGCGATGATCGGGGTGCCTGCCTCGAGTGCCTCCTTGGCGGCCTTCGCGGCCTCGAGGACTGGCACCATCTCCTTCTTGCCCTTGGCCTCCTTCTCCAGCCTCGGGATCGCCTTCTCGACGGTCTGCAGGTCGGCCAGGATCATCTCGGTCTGGATGATGGAGATGTCGCTGGCAGGGTTGACCTCGCCCTCGACGTGGGTGACGTCCTCGTCGCGGAAGACGCGGGTGACCTGGCAGATCGCGTCGGACTCGCGGATGTGGGAGAGGAACTTGTTGCCCAGGCCCTCTCCCTCGGAGGCCCCCTTGACGATGCCGGCGATGTCGACGAACTGCACCGTCGCCGGGATGATCCGCTCGGAGCCGAAGATCTCGGCGAGCTTGTCCAGCCGGGGGTCCGGAAGCGCGACCACCCCGACGTTCGGCTCGATGGTCGCGAAGGGGTAGTTCGCGGCGAGGACGTTGTTCTTGGTCAGGGCGTTGAAGAGGGTGGACTTGCCTGCGTTGGGGAGTCCGACGATGCCGATCGTGAGTGCCACGGGCGGACAACTCTACGTCGCCTCGGCGACGTCCCCGAATCTGAGTATGTTCGGGCCCATGCGCATCGCCACCTGGAACGTGAACTCGGTCCGATCCCGCATCGAGAGGGTCGAGGCGCTGCTCCAGCGCCAGGAGATCGACGTCCTCGCACTGCAGGAGACCAAGGCCAAGGACGACCAGTTCCCCACCATGGGTCTGCAGGCGCTCGGGTACGAGGTGGCGATGGTCGGCTACAACCAGTGGAACGGAGTCGCGATCCTCTCCCGTGTCGGGCTCGACGGACGTCGAGGTCGGGTTCCCCGGCATGCCCGGGTTCGGCGATCCGGAGGCGCCCGAGGCCCGGGCGATCGGCGCCACCTGCGGAGGCGTGCGGATCTGGTCGCTCTACGTCCCCAACGGCCGCAAGCCCGACGACCCGCACTTCCACTACAAGCTGCGCTGGCTGGGGGCGCTGCGGGAGTCGGCCGAGGCGTGGCTCCGGGAGTCACCCGACCTGCCCGCTCGCGCTGGTCGGGGACTGGAACGTCGCGCCGTTCGACGAGGACGTCTACGACATCGAAGGACTTCAAGAACAGCACCCACGTCACACCGCAGGAGCGTGCGGCGTTCTTCGCCTTCGAGGATCTCGGGATGAGCGACGTCACCCGGCGATTCACTCCCGGCCCCGGCGTCTACACCTACTGGGACTACTTCCGGCAGAGCTTCGAGCGCAACCGCGGGCTGCGCATCGACTTCGTGCTCGGGTCGGCCCGCTTCGCGGACCGGGTCACCGATGCCTTCATCGACACCGAGGAGCGGGCGGGAGCGGGCGCGAGCGACCATGCCCCGGTGATCGTCGACCTCGCCGACTGACGCCTGGCGGGCCCGGCAGAGCCCGGGCAGCGCGGGGCGGGCCGAGCCTGGGGAATCGTGCAGTCAGCCCGGGAGTCGGGCGCGGATGCTGGGCGGCGCGGCCGGGATTGCGCTCTGGCAGGTCGGGGTAAGGGTCTGTCAGACCCAGTACACACTCGACCACGAGGAGTGAGACCCGCGGGATGGACATCACCGACGTGATCTTGCACCAGCACGCTGAGCAACGGCGGATGTTCGCCGTGCTCGACGAGATTCCCGCCGATGACCGGGAGGCTCTCGGCGCGGTGTGGAGACGACTCGAGATCCTGCTCGAGACCCATGCACTGGCGGAGGAGAGGTTCTTCTACCCCCGGCTGCTCGGGACCGGTCGGGGCGCGGCCGACGCCGACGACGTCGGCGAGGAGGTCGAGCGACGCCATCAAGGACCACAACGAGATCCGCGCCGCGATCCGCTCGGTGGCCGAGCACGAGGTCGGCAGCGACGCCTGGTGGAAGGCGGTCATCGACTGCCGTGTGGCCAACAGCGACCACATGGCCGAGGAGGAGCGGCAGGACCTGCCCGACTTCCGCCGCACCACCGACCTGCAGACCCGGCACGACATCGCGGTGGAGTTCCTTCTCCTCGAGGCGCAGAGAGCGTCCTCCGGAGTGACACCGCGCGACCAGGACCCCGAGGCGTACGTCGAGAGGAACGCGTAGAGACCCCTCAGCAGGGGCCGGCGCTCTGCCTGGCCAGCGACCGATGCACGGTCGAGGCCGCAGTGGCAATGACCAGCGACGGGAGCCAGCCACCAGGCGGTGACGTGCAGCGCGGCGAGCCCGTAGGTGCCGGCGAGGGCGACCACCACTCCGAAGGCGGTGACCCAGTCGTCGCCGATGATGAATCCGTACCAGAAGCGTCCGAAGCCGGCGATCCACCGGCCCAGGGTGCCCATCGCGGTCGTCCCGGCCTCGTCCGGTGACTGGACCGGGGGCCGCTGGCTGCGGACGGCTCGCATCGCTGCCTGCGTGACCTCGTCGACGACACCGGTCGCAGCCAGGGAGTGGTGCCTCTGGAACTCCCTGACCTGCTCGGGGTCGGCGGGGTCGAACAGACGGAAGTGATGGCGTCCGTCGGTCGGGCCGTACCGCTCCCGAGCGGCCCTGTCGTCCGTCGCCTCGCGCTCGGCCCGCTCGGCGCGCATCGCCGACTGGGTCACCGGGCCGACCTCGCCGTCCGGGGTCAGGCCGTGCTCCCGCTGGAAGGCGAGCACGTGCTCGCGGGACGCTGCGTCGACGCCGAGGAAGTGGTCGCGTTCCCACCTGATCGCCTGGCGGGTCGCCTCGTCGACGGTGCCTGTCGGCGGCAGCCCGTGGACCCGCTGGAACCGCTCGACCAACTGACGGTCCAGCACGTCGGGCTCGGTCGTCGGCCCAGCGGGCCGAGTGGGGGCGGCGCCGGACAGGGTTACCAGCGCCTGCAGGGCTCCGCGGGTCTCATCGCCGAGCCTGCCGTCGGGGGCCAGACCCACACTGGTCTGGAAGTGGGTGACGCTGTGGCAGTCGGCGAGGTCAAGCTCGCGAAGCGAGCGCAGCGGGTCGGCTCCGGACCCACCGTCGGGGGTCGACCGGTCCGCCCTGATCGCGGCCGCACCGGCGAGTGTTCCGGCGTCGAGCTCCGCGGTCGCCTGCAGGTCGTGGGACCGCTGGAAGGCGAGGACCGCGCCCTCGCGCTCCGGATCGAGGACCCCGGGATGTTGGAGGACCCGCAGCGCGCCCCGAGTGATGGCGTCGATCATGCGAGTCTCAGGCAGCCCCAGCCGGGCCTGGACCGCCAGGATGGATGCGGGGTCCGCGGCGTCGACGACAAGCTGGGACCCTTCGCTCTGCCCGTCCGCGTGGAGCCGCGCCGTCCGGATCGCCGCCTGGGTGCGCGGCCCGATCACGCCGTCGTCGGCAAGGTCGTGCCGACGCTGGAAGTCGCGGACCGAAGCGGCGCTCGCCGGGGCCACCCCGGCGGGATCGACCTGCCCCGGGCTGGGCTCGACCGAGCCCGGAGGCGGGCCCAGGGCTCCGGAGCGCGCGAGCCACATCAGACCGAAGGTGGAGGCCAGGTAGACGAGATAGAGCCAGGCCAGGCTCCACTGGCCGGTGGGCCACTCGACCCCGATGCCCTCGGCCATCCAGAAGGTCCCGAAGGTCGTGAGCAGGCCGCCCACCGCGAACTTCAGGGTCTGTCCGGGCACCTTCTCCAACCAGCCCTTCGCGATCAGGCCGATGCCGCCGATCACGACGAGAGCGGCCAGGGCCCCGGCGTACGCGGACGGGTAGCCCCCCGCGCCGGTGCCGCGGCTCCCCGCCCCGAACGCGACCACGATGAAGGCGATCTCCAGGCCCTCCAGCAGAACCCCTTTGAAGGAGAGCACGAATGCCGTCCAGTCCAGCACCCCTCCGGCGGAGTCGCTCGAGACGTCGACCTCCTCGCCCTCGCCTCCGGTGAAGCCCCGGTCGGCCACCCGGACGACGCCCTTGCGGTACCACTGCAGCCCGAAAGTGAGCAGCAGCGCGCCGATCACCACGCGCAGGATGCCGATGGGGATGAGGGAGAGGGCCTGCCCCAAGGCGATGACGATCCCGGCCAGGACCACGAAACCGGAGGCGGCACCGACGGTGGTCGAGCGCCACCCACGGACGGCGCCCACTCCGACCACGATGACGACCATCTCGGTCACCTCGACGGCAGACGCGACGAAGGTACCGACCGACACCGTGTTGAATCCCCAGGAGCCCAGCAAGCCCATTCCTTCCCTCCGTTTCTTGACTGTTCAACTTCCTGGCATGTACCCCGAGGGACGCGCGAGCATGAGTGGCCGTGCCGATGGCTGGGAACGGCGTCGCCTTCGGGCGGGGTCACCACCGGTGTGTCTGACGGGCGACCCGCGATGATGGCGTCGTGGCGTTGGCGGTCTGTCTGCTTTTCGACCCGGAGACCGAGGAGGTCGTCCGCAGGCTCTGGCGACGCCTGGAGGACCAGGGGCTGACCACGCTGCTGACCCACACGCACGGCCACCACGTCCCGCACCTGACCTATGCCCTGCTGCTCGGCTGCGACCGCGCGGCCGTCGAGACCGCACTCAGCGACCTGCCCGAGCGCCCGCCGATCCCGATGCACCTGGAGGCGCTCGGGATGTTCCGCCGGAGCCGGTGCTGGCTGGCTCCGGCGATCCCGCCCGGTCTGGCCGAGCGCCAGGAGACCGTCGTGGCGGCGGTGTCCGGAACCGGCGCCGAGCTGCACCTGCACTACCGGCCAGGGAGCTGGACCCCCCACGTGACGCTCGCACCCAGGCTGCACCTGCGGGACCTGCCAACCGTCGCGCGGACGGTCAACGACGTGCTCCCCGTCATCGGGACCGCCACCCGGGTAGCGCTCATCGACACGAGCACGGGCGAGCGGAGCTCGCTCCCGCATCTGCTCTGAGGGCTCGATGATCGGACTCGTTCGCGCGTAGCTGGAACGAATACCCCCATGAGGGGGAGCCGGCGGCCAGAATAGATCCGATCACGTCTCGGCCACGTCACGCCCATGACGGAGGACGACCGACGGGAGACACAGGTGCATCAGACGGGGGACCGGATGGGATACAGACCACGCACGATCGCTTCGCTCGGAGTCGCTCTGGCGCTCCTCACCGCCAGCGGCTGCACACCCGAGCAGACTTCCCCGGCATCGTCGTCGACCTCCGCCTCTACCTCCGCAACGGCGGTGACGGCACAGGCGGACAACCAGCACCTGGTCGAGCTCACCCTGCCCGGCGTCGCGACGCTGAGGCTTGCCGGCGGGGCGCTGACCGGGCCGGGCACTGTGACGCTCAGTGCTGACGACACCCCCGCTCCGCAGCTCACCGGCTTCGCACCCAGCGGCCCCGCGGCGCAGGTCACCTTCACCGGGACCTCCCCATTTCGTCCCTACACGCTCACCTTCCTGACCGGACCACGGCCCGAGGGGGCGATCCCCGCGGTGGCGACCCAGCTTCCGACAGGGGGCTACCGCCTCACGCCCGCCCCGATCTCGTCAGCGGGGATCACCTGGATCACCTTCAGTGCCCCGAGCTCGGAGCCTGCCTGGCCCGGATGGGTCATGCCGGAGGAGTACGTCGGGGCGGCCATCGCGTCGTTCACCGGCACCCTCACCGCCTCCGTCCCCTCACCGGGATGCACACGACCGGACTCCTCCTGGGCCGTGCTCTCCCCGGACACCCAGAAGCTCCACACGTGTCTGACGACCGCCAAGGGCAAGGCCAGCATCCAGCTCGCCTCGAAGGTGAACGCCTTCGTGTCGCTCAACTTCCCGGGCTTCCCACACTCCTCCGTGAAGCTGACCGTTGACCCCGCCCACCTGGCGATGTCCCGGGCCATGGATGCCAACGGGTTCTACGGCCCGGGCGTCAGTCTTCCTCCGGGAGCCTCCCTCTCGGCGACCTACAAGCCGAGCAAGGCCCCGGTCGACCTGCGGTTCAGCGCCCAGATCACACCGGACGAGGAGCGCATCTCCGACAGCTATGCGCTCCTGACCGCACTCGGGGTGTCCCCGCAGCCGGCCGCGTGGGCCGCGATCTGGGCGGACTGCCGAGGCGGTGGCGTCGGGCAGTTCGGCCCTCCTGCCACTGACGTCGAGAAGCTGCGCTCCTTCGTCGACGTCAGCACCCTGGCGAGGGTCGTCGGCTGCACCCTCGACAGTGTCTCGACGCTGACCGACGACAGCTCGGCCACCGCCGCCGCCGAGAAGCTGCTCGGAGGCGGGAAAGACGCCACTGCCACGAGCGGGCTGACGGCACAGCTGACTGCGGCCGCCGAGCAGGTGCAGATGGCGGCGTCCGCACTGCACAACATCCCGGATGCGACCATCTCCAGCGAGGTCGCCCAGCAGGTGCTCACCTCCTTCCCGAACCTGGGTATGGACGATCCCCTCTTCGTCCACCTGAACCTGCCGGGTAGCGACGGGAGCTACCTCTATGACGAGTCCGGGACTTCGGGAGCAGTCTTCATGAGCCCGAAGGCCGCGATCTCCTGCATCATGGCGGGGACCAGCGGCCCCGACGGAATGGACCACGTCACCCGTTGCGATGCGCAGGTGCCCCACACCTATGCCATCCCGCCCTGGAACCCGCCCGCCGGTTTCGAGTCCGACTGCCAGTTCGACTACGGCCATGCGGTCACTCTGTCCAAGACCGCATGGTTCGTGTGCGGTGGCGGAAGCCTCGGCCGGATCACCGGGCCGAAGCCCAACGGGGAGCTTCCCAGGCCCCACTGGTACGACGCCGAGAAGACCTGGTTCGACCCGCAGCACAACCCCGGCTCACGGGCACTCGTCCTCGGACTCGGCAACAGCATCCGGGTCGACGACCAGGTGTGCACCAGCATTCCGCAGGGCGTTCGCTGCGTGAATACGAAGACCCATCACGGCTTCGTGTACACGAGCGACTCGTACCGGTTCTTCTAGCCCCTACTCGGCATCCAGGCCGATGTCGAGCGCGACGCCGAGTGGGTCAGCGCTCCCACGGCCAGGAAGTCGACGCCGGTCTGCCCGACGTCGCGTGCGTTCTCCAGCTGCAGCCCTCCGCTGGCCTCGACCAGCACGCGCGAGTCGCGCGCCCTGACTCGCTCCACCGCCTCCCGCATCAGGTCGACGGTGAAGTTGTCGAGCAGGATCTGCTCGGCCCCGTGATCGAGCGCCTCCTCGAGCTGGTCGAGCGAGTCGACCTCGACCTGGACCACGAGGTCCCGCTCCGGGTGAGCGGCACGGACCGCGTCGAGGGCCCGGCCGACGCCACCGGCGACGGCCACGTGGTTGTCCTTGATCAGCACCGCGTCGAACAGGCCGGCCCGGTGGTTGGTGCCGCCGCCGCAGCGCACGGCGTACTTCTGCAGCGCCCGCAGCAGCGGCATGGTCTTGCGGGTGTCCCGGACCTTTGCACCCGTCCCCTCCAGCGCGTCGGCCCAGGCGCGGGTGGCGGTGGCCACACCGGACAGGTGGCAGAGCAGGTTGAGCGCGGTCCGCTCCAGCGCGAGGACGGCGCGGGCCGGCGCGACCAGGGTCGCAAGCCGAGCCCCGGCGGCGACCCGGTCACCGTCGGCCAGCAACGGCGTGTACGCGGCGTCGTCCCCGAGCAGGTCGTCGACCAGCGCGGCGACGACCCACAGGCCGCAGACCACGCCGGACTGACGGGCGGTGAAGCAGACCGCCATCCGCGCGTCGGCCGGCACGGTCGCGTCGGAGGTCAGGTCGCCACGTTCACCGAGATCCTCCGCCATCGCCGCGCGCAGCAGCGCGAGGACCTGGTCGGCGTCGAGCGCGGCCGAGGTCAGCGCGGCCCGGGCGGCGGGCGAGAGTCCGTGCGACGCAGACGCCGCCACGCTCACCGGACGGCCTCGAGCACCAGCGGCAGCTCCGCATCGCCCCGCATGGTGGCTGCAGGCACCCCGTCCTCGTCGAGCCGCACCTCGACGCGGGTGGGGCCGGCGAGCGTGTGGGCGGGCGCGTCGGCACGCAGGTGGCAGCCCACGCTGGAGGTCCGGGCTGCCGCGGCTGCCACGACGGCGGTCGCGACCAGGCAGGTCGTGTCCTGCGCGGCCAGGGGGCGCAGCTGGGCCAGCGCCTCGAGCAGGCCCTCCCCGTCACGGACCAGGCCGGCGTGGCGGTCCATCAGCTCGCGGGCCCGCGACGCCAGCGCCGGATCGTCGCGCAGCGCAGCGTCGGGCATCGGGTGCTCGTGGCCGGAGCCGGCCGGCGGCAGGTCGAGGATGAGCCCGGCCGCGACGCGCGCGCCGTAGACGAGACCCTCGAGCAGGCTGTTGGAGGCCAACCGGTTGGCCCCGTGGACCCCGGTGTCGGCGACCTCACCGACCGCGTAGAGGCCGGCGACGTCGCAGGCGCCCCATCCGTCGGTCTCCACCCCGCCGCACAGGAAGTGAGCGGCCGGACGGACCGGGATCGGCTCCAGCCCCGGGTCGATCCCGGCGGCCTCACAGGCCGCGGCGACGGTCGGGAAGCGACGCCCAACGTCGGCCACGCCGCGGGCGTCGAGCCACACGTGGTCGAGCCCGCGCTCGACCATCGTGCGATGCACGGCTGCCGCGACGACGTCGCGGGGGGCCAGGTCGCGCAGCGGGTGCACGCCGCGCATGAACGGCTCGCCCCGGTCGTCGAGCAGGACCGCGCCCTCGCCGCGCAGGGCCTCCGTGACGAGCGGGAGCTGGCCGTTCTCGGCGCGCACGGCGAGTGCGGTCGGGTGGAACTGGACGAACTCCAGGTCCGTGAGCGTCGCTCCTGCCTTCAGGGCCAGCGCCAGCCCCTCCCCACGCACCCCGGCCGGGTTGGTCGTCGCGCCGTAGACGTGGCCGACGCCCCCGGTCGCGAGCACCACGGCGCGGGCGCGGACCCGGACCCGCCCCTGCGGGCCGACCGCGCGCAGGCCGGTGACGCGGGGGCCGCTGTCGGTCATCACCCGGGTGAGCGCGGTGACCCGGACCGGCTCCAGCCGGGCGATGCCCAGCTCGTCGGCGCGCGCGAGCAGCGTGCGGTGCACCTCGGCGCCGGTCGCGTCCCCGCCGGAGTGGACCACCCGGCGGTAGCGGTGTCCGCCCTCGCGGGTCCGGGAGAGCGAGCCGTCCGGGGAGCGGTCCAGCTCCGCCCCCGCCGCGATCAGCTCCGCCAGGCGCAGCGGCCCCTCCTCGACCAGCCGCTGCAGTGCCTTCGGCGTCGCACAGCCCGCTGCCGGCCGCCTGGGTGTCCTGGGCGTGCTCCTCGGGGTCGTCCTCACCGAACGCGGCGGCGATCCCTCCCTGCGCCCACCGGGTCGATCCGTCGCCGTCCGCGATCACCAGGACGCTCCGTGTCCCGGCCAGGCCGATCGCCGTCGACAGCCCCGCGACGCCACTGCCGACGACTGCCACGTCGACGTCGTACCGGTCGACGGGCCCCACGGCAGGGCCGGCGGTGCTCATTCGCCACCGCCCGGCCGGCCCACGGCCACCATCGCCTCCACGGCCCGGCGCGCACGGTCTGCGATCTCCGGCTCTACGGTCACCTCGCCGCTTCCGTCGCGCAGGCAGCTCAGCAGCCGCTGCGGAGTCGTCATCTTCATGTACGGGCAGGAGGCCTCGGAGTTCATCGGCAGGAAGGTCGTCTCCTGGTTGACCTTGCGCAGCTGGTGCAGCATCCCGATCTCGGTGGCCACCAGCACGGTCGACGCGGAGGTGTTCCGGGCGGCGCCGACCATCCCGCTGGTGGACAGGATCTGGGTGCGATCCTCCGGCATGACGCCTTCGCCGGCGAGCCAGAGTGCCGACGTCGCGCAGCCGCACTCGGGATGCACCAGGAGCTCGGCATCCGGGTGCTCGGCCACCTGGCGCCGCACGTCGGCGGCGGTGATCGCCGCGTGGACGTGGCACTCGCCGGACCAGACCTTGATGTTGTCGCGGCCGGTCTCCCGCCGCACGTGGGCGCCGAGGAACTGGTCGGGAAGGAACAGCACCGGGGTGTCGTCCGGGATCGACTCGACGATCTCGACGGCGTTGGACGAGGTGCAGCAGACGTCGGACTCGGCCTTCACCTCGGCGCTGGTGTTGACGTACGCGACGACCGTGGCGCCGGGATTCTCCGCCTTCCAGGCGCGCAGCGCCGGAGCGTCGATCGTGTCCGACAGCGAGCATCCGGCCTCGACGGCGGGGACGAGGACGGTCTTGTCGGGATTGAGGATCTTCGCCGTCTCCGCCATGAAGAACACGCCGCACAGCACGATGGTCTCTGCGTCGGTCGACGCGGCGTAGCGCGCCAGCGCGAGCGAGTCGCCCACCACGTCGGCGACGTCCTGGATCTCGGCGGGCATGTAGTTGTGCGCGAGCACCACGGCGTTGCGCCGGCGGGCCAGCTGCCGCACCTCGTCGGCCCAGTCGCCGGGCAACGCCTCCACGGCGCCGGGGTCCGTAACCATCGCGGGGGAAGTCATAGGCACCGCCTGTGCTGAACTGCGTCGCTCTCGTCGGCGCATGTTTTCGTCTGATAGTCGATAACCTGCCAGAACAGGCTAGCATCAAACCCGTGACCGATGCCAAGGCGCCGTTCCCCGCCTACCCCCACGAGGTGCTCGCGGTGGTCCTCTCGGTCCGTGAGGACGCGTTGTGCGTCCTGCTCTGGCAGCGGGAGCGCGAGCCCCACGCGGGCCGGTGGGCCCTCCCCGGTGGCGGGGTCCGGGCCGACCAACGGCTGAGGGACGCCGTGCACGACCACCTCGCCACGAAGGTCGACGTCCGCGAGATCAGCTGGCTGGAGCAGGTGGCCACGCACAGCCGGGTGGATCGGGACCCGCGGGGACGCGTCCTCGCCACCGGCTATCTGGCGCTGGTGCCGCCCGACTCCGAGCCGGCACTGCCCACGGACACCGCGTGGTTCCCGGTGGCCGGGCTGCCGCCCCTCGCGTTCGACCACCACTACTTCGTGGAGGCGGCCGTCGAGCGGCTGCGGGCCAAGCTGAGCTACACCAACATCGGGTTCGCCCTCGCACCGCGGGAGTTCACCATCCAACGGCTGCGCGAGGTGGTCAGCGCCGCGCTCGGGTACGACGTCGACCCCACCAACCTGCACCGGGTGATGACGCGTCGCGCGATGATCGAGGCGACCGGCGCCCGCAGCACCCCTGGCCCCGGCGGCGGCCGCCCGGCCGCGCTCTACCGCTTCCGGGAGCGCACCTTGGAGGTCACCGACCCGTTCGCGGTCCTGCGGCCCCCAGGGTCGGGCCGCCGCTGACCCCGACCCGACCCGAGCGGGAACCCGCACCCCTACCCGACCGGGCAGCACCCGTGCGCGACCTGACAGGATGCGTCGCGGCGCCCCTCCTAGCATGAGTCTGATGCCGACTCGACCGGGAGCGGACGCGGACGACGAGCAAGGGGATGGCCGCATGTGCGGAATCGCGGGGTGCGTGGGCTTCGGTGAGGACACCCGACGCCTGCTCGACCTGATGAACGACGCCCAGGCGCACCGCGGCCCCGACGGAGAGGGCGTCTACGCCCACGGAGACGCGGGCCTCGCCCACCGGAGCCTGGCGATCATCGACCGCGCCCACGGTGCGCAGCCGATGAGCAACGTCGAGGGCACCCACGTCATCGCCTACAACGGCGAGGCCTACAACTACCGCGAGCTGCGTGAGGCGCTGCGCGCCGAGGGGTGCGGCTTCGCCAACGACTCCGACACCGAGGTCGTTCTCCAGGCCTACCGGGTGTGGGGCCCGCGCGGGCTCGACCGGGTCAACGGGATGTTCGGGCTCGCGGTGTACGAGGAGAGCACCGGGCGGCTGACCCTCGCCCGCGACCACTTCGGCATCAAGCCGCTCTACTACGTCAACCTCGGGACCGAGGCCGAGCCCCGGCTGCTGTTCGCGTCGGAGATCAAGGCGCTGCTCGCCACCGGCGCCTTCGTCCCCGAGCCCAACGACCGGCAGATCTACCGCTACCTGCGGTTCCGGGCGCACGAGGACACCTCCGAGACCTTCTTCCGGAACGTCTACAAGCTCATGCCCGGCGAGCTGATGACGGTAACGTCCACCAGCATCAGCATCGAGCGTTTCTCCGACCTTCCCCAGGCCCTGCTCGAACGGGCCCGCGAGCCCCGCGGGTACACCGACGCCGCGACCCAGACCTACGCCAGCATGCTCACGCAGTCGATCCGGGCCCGACTGGTCAGCGAGGTGCCCGTGGGCAGCTGTGTCTCCGGAGGCATGGACTCCTCGACGATCGCCCTGACCATCAACAACCTGATCAACGCCCACGACAGCGAGGCGTCCTCGGTCGGCACCCTGCAGAACACCTTCTCGGCGGTCTTCCCGGGCTCGATCAACGACGAGGAGAAGTACGTCGACGAGGTGCTGGCCCACTGCGCCGGACACGTGGACGCCCACAAGATCCACCCCACTCCGCAGTCGTTCCTGGCCGACCTGGCGGACTTCGTCCGCACCCAGGAGGAGCCGACGATCAGCACCGGGCCCTACGCGCAGTACAAGGTGATGGAGGAGGCGGCCAGGCACGTCACCGTCGTCCTGGACGGTCAGGGCGCAGACGAGATGCTCGCCGGCTACCCGCCGTACTACCTCGTCTACTGGCGGCAGCTGCGCCGCGAGGGCCGGTGGCTCCGGCTCGGCGTGGAGGCACTTCGGTCCAGTGACGTGATCTTCCGGCTGCTGCGCTTCCGGATCGCCGACAAGCTGAGGCTACGGCGGGAGATCGCGGTCTCGTCGATGCTCCGCGCCGACTTCGCCAAGGAGCACTCCGACGAACGGTTCCCCGTCGTCCAGGACGACCTGAAGAAGCGGTTCGTCCAGGACATCTTCCACCACAGCCTCCCGGCGCTGCTGCGCTACGAGGACAAGAACAGCATGCGGTTCAGCATCGAGGGCCGGGTCCCGTTCCTGGACAAGGACGTGGTCAGCTACGTGTTCGGACTCGACGACGCAGCGATCATCCACGGCAGCTGGAACAAGCGCATCCTGCGCGAGGCGACCGAGGGCCTCGTCCCCGACGACGTGCGCAAGAGGCGCAACAAGATCGGCTTCACCACGCCGGAGACGGAGTGGTTCAACCAGACGAAGGACGCCTTCTACGAGGTGTTCACCTCGCCCAGCTTCGCTGCCCGGCCGTACTTCAACCCCGGTGCGGTGGTGGGGGCCTTCCAGGACTTCATGCGGGGGCGAAGCGGGACGGGAACCATGACGTTCTGGCGGCTGCTGAACGTCGAGCTGTGGCTGCGCGAGTTCATCGACCGGCCGGTGGAGGAGGCCGAGGAGCAGCCGTCCAAGCCGGACACCGAGCCGAACCCGGGCAAACAGCTCGCGATCGATGTGGACGGCCGGAGCTTCCTGCGCTACCCCTTGCAGACCGAGGCCGTGTCGAAGGACGCCGACCTGACGGAGCTCGTGGCGGCGCGCGTGTCCGCGTTCGTCGCGGCGGCTCCCCCCGACATCCTGGGTGCGCCCTGGCACCTGTTCATCAGCGAGAAGATCGTGGCCATCACCCAGGGGCGCGCCTACTTCGTGTGGGACATCAAGCCGTCGGGGTGGGCACGGCTGCTGAGCCGGTTCGTCGTCCGCACCCCCCACGGGATCGGCCTGGGCAGTCCCTGGACCATGGAGCTGGCGATCCGCCATGTGGGGCTCCCCCGCGTCCTGTTCGCTGCCGCGGGGTCCGCGCTCGGCAAGCTCGTCGGCAGGCGCGGGCTCTTCTACCAGCTCGTGGGGTCGGACGTGAACGCCATCGACGGCCCGACCGAGTACTCCGTCTACCCGTCCAACGTGTCGGCAAAGCTGCCCCCCGCCGAGCCCGACACCGTGGCCGAGCAGCTCGCCGAGAGGCTGCGGCAGGCCCTCCCCCCCGGGCCGGCCGGCACCTTCCGGGGTGTCGTGGTGATCGACGCCAACGACCTCGGCCAGGCCGTCCTCGGCGCCAGCCCGGGTCTCGACGCCGGCTCCCTCGTCGGTGCGTTCCGGGACAACCCGCTCGGGCAGGGGGGCGAGCGCACCCCCCTCTGCGTGGTCGTCGACGCGGGAACAGCAACGGCGTAGCTAGCCGGCCCTCTGGCCCTGGACGCCCGCCCGGTGGACTATGGCCCTGTGAACGGGGACACCGTGCAGCTGTCCGGAGGCTCGGCCCGGTTCTCGCGCTGGTCGTGGCGTTGGGCCTGGCCACGTCGGGCTGCACCGGCGCCGGCCCCGCCTCCTCACCCTCGGCGACTCCGACCGTGACCGTGATGGTGACGGCGACCCCCGAGCAGACCTCGTCCTCGACCCCGACCGTGGCCGCTCCCGTGACGGCGATGGCCAAGGGCAAGAACGGGTGGAGCACCTACACCAACGTCGAGTTCGGGTTCAGCTTCAGGTTCCCGTCGAAGATGTACGTTCCCAACGGCTCGCCCTGCACCAAGAAGAACATCGCCGGTGACTGGACCTATCAGAAGGTGTCCGGCGTCGTGCCGGCCACGGTCGTCCAGGACGGAGCGGAGTTCTGGCTCGTCCAGGCCACCGGCTACCAGCTGGGCGAACACTCCACCAAGACGAAGAACGGCTACCTCGAGGACTACTACAGGAGCTGCACCACGAGGACGACGACGGTCACCCTCCTGCGCTAGCCGACCGTCCCAGCCCCCCCGGCCCGACCGGTCGAGGGTCCCGAATCAGGGGTCGGAGGTCGCTGCCACCGCGAGCCCCCGCGGAGTCACGATGGACCCATGACCGGCAGCACGCACAAGCGCCGGTGGGCCGCCGTGTTCGTCGTCGCCCTGCTCGCGACCACGGCCGCCTGCTCGACGGGGACCCCGACCTCCACGGACCAGCAGAGCACCTCGGCGACCGCGTCCAGCAGCACGGCCACGCCGACCATGCCGACGACGCCCACCTCGGCGCCACCCACGACCGGCATCGTCAAGGGCGATGACGGCTGGAGCACCTACACCAACGCCGAGCTCGGCTTCGCCTTCCGGTTCCCGACACGGATCACCGCCAGTCTCGGCGCCCCCTGCACCAAGAACCAGGAGTCGGGCGGGTGGAGCTACCGCCCGTCGACCGGCGTCGTCCCTGCGACGGTCCTGCACGACGGCGCCAGCTTCTACGTCACCCAGAAGATCAGCTACCAGCTGGGCGACCCGCAGGAGATGTCGGACGGCACCACCAAGTACAAGTCCTGCGCCAAGACCAGCACCACCGTGGCGATGGTCCGGGCCTACCTGACCGGGACGTCGCCGTACCAGCTCTCGGTGCTGCCGATCTCGGTGACGCAGGCAACCGGGCGCGCCGACGTCAAGGCGTTCGCCGTCGCGACCTTCGACCAGTGCGCGTCGGTGAAGGTCGCGAGCCTGACCCAGAGCAGCGCCGGGCCCTGGCGCGAAGCCCACTTCAGCTGCCCCGACGACCCGATGTTCTTCAACTACATGTACGACGCGCGCCTGTACCAGCACCAGGATCTGTTCGTGATGTTCTGGTTCGGCCAGGCCATCCAGATCTACAACGCGAAGGAGAAGCCCGCCGACAACCTGATCGCGGCGAGCTTCACGCCCGAGCTGTGATCGGGAGCTGCTGCACACCCCAGGGATAGCGCCGGCTCAGGAATTGGGGCCGCCTGCCGACCCTGAGTGCATGAGCCTGCCTGCCCGGGGCCAGAAGGCCAGGGATGTCATGAGCCGCACCGTGGTCTCGGTGGAGCTCGACGACCGCCTGCTTCTCGTCAAGGAGCTCTTCGAGCACCGCAAGATCCGGCACCTCATGGTCGTCGAGGACCGGCGGCTGGTCGGCATGCTCTCGGACCGGGAGATGCTCCGGGCCCTGTCGCCCTACCTCGGCACGGTCTCGGAGGCCAAGCGGGACACCGCGACCCTGAACAAGCGGGTCCATCAGGTGATGGAGCTGCATCCGATCAGCGCCACGCCGGACACCGACCTGGTCGACATCGCGGGGGTGTTCACCGAGCACCAGGTCGAGTGCGTGCCGATCATCAACGCGGACCGGGAGCCGATCGGGATGATCACCTGGCGCGACCTTCTGCTCGCACTGCTGCCCAGCGGCGAGCAGCAGCCCGCCCGAGCCTGAGCCGCTCAGGCTCGCTGCGCTGCCCGCAGGTCGCGGCGCAGCTCGGGCGGCAGGGCGAACGTCAGCGACTCCTCGGCAGTGGGCAGCGACGTGGCCGTGGGGAACCCCCGCTCCCGCAGGAAGTCGACCACGCCCTGAACGAGCTCCTCGGGGACGGATGCCCCGGAGGTGACGCTGACCCGGCTCACGCCCTCCAGCCACTCTTCGCGGATCTCCGAAGCGTCGTCGACCAGGTGCGCGGCCGCCGCGCCGGCCTCGAGCGCCACCTCGACCAGGCGCACCGAGTTCGAGGAGTTGCCGGAGCCGACCACGAGGACCAGGTCGGCCCCCCGCGAGATCTCCTTGATCGCGGACTGCCGGTTCTGGGTGGCGTAGCAGATGTCGTCCGAGGGCGGGTCGACGAGGTTCGGGAACCGGTCCCGGATCCGCCGCACGACCGCCATCGTCTCGTCGACCGACAGCGTGGTCTGGGAGAGCCAGGCCACCTTGTCCGGATCGCGCACGACGACCCGCGCGACGTCGTCGGGGCTCTCCACGAGCTGGATGTGCTCGGGAGCCTCCCCTGCGGTCCCCTCGACCTCCTCGTGGCCCTGGTGGCCGATGAGCAGGATGTCGTAGTCCTCGGCCGCGAAGCGCCGCGCCTCGTAGTGCACCTTGGTGACCAACGGGCACGTGGCGTCGATCGTCTTGAGCCCGCGGTCCCGGGCATCCACGTGGACGGCCGGCGAGACACCATGGGCGGAGAAGACCACCGTTGCTCCCGAGGGGACCTCGTCGAGCTCGTCCACGAAGACGGCGCCGCGAGCCTCCAGGTCCGCGACGACGTGCTTGTTGTGCACGATCTGGTGCCGTACGTACACCGGGCTTCCGTACAGATCGAGCGCCTTCTCCACGGTGATCACCGCGCGGTCCACTCCCGCGCAGTAGCCGCGAGGAGCGGCCAGCCGGACCGACAGCTCGTCGGCCGCAGCCGGGTCGATCACCGGCGGCATTCCCAGGTCTGCGCTGCTCATGGCGCCCATCGTAGGTGCCGGTGGGGAGGGCCCGTCGTAGGGTGCGACTCATGCCCCTGGAGACCAGTCCCGAGCATCCGGCCCCGGTGCGCCAGATCTCGAACCTGATCGCGGGTTGGGTGGGCCGCCTGGGCGCTGTCTGGGTCGAGGGGCAGATCGCCCAGCTGAGCCGCCGGCAGGGCATGGGTCTGGTGTTCATGACGCTCCGCGACAGCAGCGCGGAGGTCTCCTTGAGCGCCACCTGCCCTCGCTCGGTCTTCGACGCGATGAACCCCCCGGTCGTGGAGGGGGCTCAGGTGGTCGTCCACGGTCGTCCCAGCTTCTACGCGGGGCGCGGCACACTGAGTCTGTCGGTGGACGAGATCCGCACGATCGGCCTGGGTGAGCTGCTGGCTCAGATCGAGCGGCGCCGCCAGCTGCTGGCCGCGGAGGGCCTGTTCGACCCGGCGCGCAAGAAGCGGCTGCCCTTCCTGCCGGGGACGGTGGGGCTGATCACCGGGCGGCAGTCCGCCGCCGAGCGCGACGTGCTGGACAACGCCCGTCTGCGCTGGCCCGCGGTCGGGTTCCGGGTGATCAACACCGCGGTCCAGGGTCCCTCGGCCGCGCGCGAGGTCATCGAGGCACTGCGCGAGCTCGACAGCGACCCGGCCGTCGACGTGATCGTGATCGCCCGCGGCGGCGGATCGGTCGAGGACCTCCTGCCGTTCTCCGACGAAGGGCTGCTGCGCGCCGTCGCGGCGGCGCGCACCCCCGTCGTCTCCGCCATCGGGCACGAGCCCGATCAGCCGCTGCTCGACCTGGTCGCGGACCTGCGGGCCTCGACGCCCACCGACGCCGCCAAGCGTGTCGTCCCCGACGTCGGAGAGGAGCTGGACCGGATCGCCGGCATGCGGGGACGCGCCCTGGCCCTGGTGCGCACCCGTCTCGACGCAGAGGAACGGTGGCTGCACCAGATCCGCAGCCGGCCCGCGCTGGCCGACCCCTCGGAGGGAGTCGCGCGGCGGGCCGCCGAGGTGGACGCGCTGTGCGGCCGCGGCCGGATCGTGATCCGCCACGCCCTGGACCGTCACGGCGACGAGCTCACCCACCAGCTCGCCCGGATCCGCGCCCTGTCCCCGTTGGCCACGCTGGAGAGGGGCTACGCGGTCGTCCTCGACGAAGCGGGCCAGGTGGTCCGAGGGACAGGGGACGTGGCGCCGTCCGCGCGGGTGAGCGTGCGAGTGCGCGACGGTCAGTTCGACGCGACCGTCACCCAGGTGCGACCCGAGGAGGATTCCCATGCCTGACCAGTCCGAGCTCAGCTACGAGGAGGCGCGCGAGGAGCTCGCCGCGGTCGTCCAGCGCCTCGAAGCGGGCGGCGTCACCCTCGAGGAGACCCTGGCCCTGTGGGAGCGCGGCGAGAAGCTCGCCCAGGAGTGCCGGGAGTGGCTGGACGGGGCCCGGCGCCGTCTGGAGGCGGTGACGGAGGGCTCGCCGGAGGGTGTGCCGGGGAGTGTTCAGGCGAACGACGGCTCAGCCGAGGACTGAGGCGGGCAGGGTCGAGATCAGGATCTCGAGGGTGTCGTCGCCCCCGGTCGTGACCAGCAGGAGCGTGAAGTCCTTCGTCTGCCGGACGTAGGCGATGTTGTTCCCCGGTCCGGTCCAGCGCTGCCAGCTGACTCCCCCCGCGGTGACGTCTGCCCCCTGGGTGGCACTGGGGTCGATGGACGACTTCGCGAGGTCCTTCGCCGACAGGGTCGACTCCTCCACCCCCACGTACTTGCGGTCCTGGGTGAGCATGCCCAGGTGCCACGAGGGGAGCGGCTTGGTGGTCGACGAGGCACTGGTGGCCACCCAGCCGGGTGGCAGCTCCGTGGGTGCCGCCACCGGGAAGCCGACCTGCTCCCCGGCATAGTTGGCCGCGGCCGCGTAGTCGATCGCCTGCACCGGGTCGGGAGGATCGACCCGGAGGATGGCCCGGAAGGCGACATACCCCAGCACGACGGCGAGGGTGACCACCAGCGCGCCGATGAGGCCGCCGAAGGAACGCTGGTAGCGGGAGGGCTGCTCGGTCACCCCGACATCCTGCCAAGTCGATCCCAACACCCGGCGCGCGGGTGGAGGCACGCCCTGCAGCGCCGTGTGAAATTCCGGTTCAGCGGAGAATTACTTGAGAAAGCCCCGCAAGCGCGGAATCCTGGGACCGTGAACACCTACCGAATCGCGGAAGCGGCCGAAGTCCTCGGAGTCAGCGACGACACGGTACGACGCTGGGTCGAGACCGGCCGGCTGCCCGCCGTGGCCGGCCCCGGGCCGATCACCGTCCACGGGCGCGACGTGGCCAGGGTCGCCCTCGAGCTGCGCGACGACCCCGACGACTCCACCCGGCGGGTGAGCGCCCGCAACCGCTTCCGCGGCGTGGTGACCTCGGTGACGACGGACACCGTGATGGCCCAGGTCGAGCTCGCCTGCGGCCCGTTCCGGGTGGTCAGCCTGATGAGCTCGGAGGCGGTCAACGAGCTCGGCCTGGAGCCGGGGGTGCGCGCCGTCGCTTCGATCAAGTCGACGAACGTGGTGGTCGAGCGTGCGTAGGGCACCACGGCTGGGCGTCACCGTCGCAGCTCTCGCACTCACGCTGACCTCCTGCGCCGGACAGTCCGGCACCACCGTCCGGGTGCTGGCGGCCAGCTCGCTGGCCACGTCCTTCCAGGCCCTGGCCACCCAGTTCGAGGCGAGCCACCCCGGGGTCACGGTCGAGGTGGTGCTCGGATCGAGCGCGATCCTGGCCCAGCAGGTCCAGCAGGGCGCTCCTGGCGACGTGCTGGCCACGGCCGACCAGCGGACGATGACGGCGGCCGCCGGCTCGGTGGGTACGCCGACGACCTTCGCGAGCAACAAGCTCGTGCTCGCCGTGCCTTCGGACAACCCGGCAGGGATCACGTCGGTAGACGACCTGGAGAAGCCGGCGGTCACTTATGTCGTCTGCGTGCCGGAGGCGCCGTGCGGCGCCCTGTCCCAGACGGCCCTCACCACCGCGCACATCACCCACCCGCCCGCCAGCCTGGAGACCGACGTGCAGGCCGTGGTGACGAAGCTGGAGAGCGGCAACGCGGACGCGGGTCTCGTGTACGCGACCGACGTCGCCGCCAGCGGGGGCAAGCTCACCGCGATCTCTCTCCCGTCAGCAGTCCGCACCGACTACTACATCGCCACGATCGACCGCTCCGGTCAGCAGGAGCTGGCGGGAGCCTTCGTCGACTTCGTCGAGTCGGCCGCCGGCCAGCAGGTCCTCGCCGCGCAGGGATTCACCAGCAGTGGCTGAGCACCGCGTCCCCCTCAGGCTCGCCGTCCCGGCAACGATCGGGGCGGTCTTCGTGGCGCTCCCGCTGGTCGGGCTGCTTGCGGCAGCGCCCTGGCACACGATGGGCTCGCTCCTCACCGGCCACGACACCCTGACCGCCCTGTGGCTGACCCTCGTCACGTCGATCGTCACGGTGGTGATGGTCGTGATGGCGGGGACACCCCTCGCGTACGTGCTTGCCCGATCACACCGCCGGGGAGTGGGTCTGCTGCGCGCAGGGCTGATGATCCCGCTGATCCTCCCGCCGGTCGTCGCGGGGGTGGCGCTGCTGGCCGCCTTCGGGCGCACCAGCCTCCTGGGGAGCTGGCTGGACTCCACGTTCGGCGTGACCCTGCCGTTCACCACGGTCGCGGTGGTGATGGCGCACACCTTCGTCGCCCTCCCCTTCTACGTCCTGGCAGTCGAGGGCGCGCTGTCCACGATCGACGAGGACTACGACGTGGCGGCCGCGGCCCTCGGCGCCGACCGTTGGACCACGTTCACCCGGGTGACCTTGCCGATGGCCCTGCCGGGTGTCGCAGCCGGCGCCGCGCTCGCCTGGGCGCGGTCCATCGGAGAGTTCGGGGCCACCATCACGTTCGCCGGCAACTACCCGGGGGTCACCCAGACGTTCCCGCTGGCGATCTACGGCGCACTCCAGCTCAACACCGACACCGCGATCGCGCTGAGCGTGGTCCTCCTCGTGGTCTCGGTGGCCGTCTTGTTCCTGCTCCGCGGCCGGTGGGTGGGGGGTCTGACCCGATGAGTGAGCAGATATCCACCGACATCCTCGAGGCGAGCCTGCGCCTGAGCCGACCCGACTTCGACCTCCAGGTCGACCTCCGGGCGCCCCCCGGAGAGGTGATCGCCCTGGTGGGACCCAACGGAGCCGGCAAGTCGACCCTCATCCGCGGGCTGGCGGGGCTGGCGCCGCTCACCGCGTCGCACGTGGCCGTGGGCGGGGTCGTGTGGCATGAGGGCGACTCGCCTCAGGTACCAACCCACCGTCGGCGCATCGGGCTGATGAGTCAGCAGCCGCTGCTCTTCCCGCACCTCGACGTGCGCTCCAACATCGCCTTCGGACTGCGCAGGCACGGTTCGAGCAGGCGCGACGCGGCGGAGGCGGCGGACACCTGGCTGCAGCGGGTTGGCCTGCCCGGGTACGGCACGCGCCGGATCGACGAGCTCTCCGGCGGCCAGCGCCAGCGGGTGGCGCTGGCTCGCTCGCTCGCGACCCGGCCCGACGTGCTGCTGCTCGACGAGCCGTTCTCCGCCCTCGACATCGGGGCCGCCGCCGAGATGCGGGCGGCGCTTCGCGAGCGGCTCGCCGAGTTCGGTGGCGTGACACTGCTGGTGACCCACGACCCGGTGGACGCCCTCACCCTCGCCGACCGGCTGTGCGTCATGGAGGCCGGCCGTGTGGTGCAGGACGGCTCCCCCTGGGAGGTCGCCACCCAGCCCACCTCAGCCCATGCCGCCCGGCTCGCCGGGCTGAACGTTCTGGTGGGCACCGGGATGGGGAGCACCGTGGTGCTGCCCGGGGGTCTCCGCGTGCAGACCGGGGCGCCCTGCGAGGGGCCGGCGCAGGTGACCCTCCGCCCCAGCGCCGTCACCCTCACGACGACCCCTCCGACCGGCAGCGCGCGCAACAGGTGGCGCGGGCGGGTGGTCTCCCTCGCTCGTCTGGGGACCACGGTCCGGGTGGAGCTGGACGTCGGCTTCCCCCTCCTTGCCGACGTCCTCCCCGAGTCCGTGGCGGACCTCGGCCTGGTGCCCGGAACCGAGGTCTGGGCGTCGGCCAAGGCCACCGAGCTGACCGTTCTTCCGGCTCGGGGTCACTCGGTCGCTTCGCTAGGATGAGCGCCATGGTTGACGAGCTCCGCGGGCCCCTGGCCGCCGCCGACGATGCCCCGGACCGCAATCTCGCCCTCGAGCTGGTCCGTGTGACCGAAGCAGCTGCCATGGCGGCCGGCCGTTGGGTGGGCCGAGGCGACAAGAACGGCGCTGACGGGGTCGCGGTCAACGCGATGCGGGTGCTCATCTCCTCGGTGGGGATGGACGGTGTCGTGGTGATCGGCGAGGGCGAGAAGGACGACGCGCCGATGCTGTTCAACGGCGAGCGGGTCGGCTCCGGCGAGGGCCCCGAGTGCGACGTGGCGGTCGACCCGATCGACGGGACCACCCTGGCCGCCAAGGGGATGACCAACGCCATCTCGGTCCTGGCCGTGGCACCTCGCGGGTCGATGTACGACCCTTCGGCGGTGTTCTACATGGAGAAGCTGGTCACCGGCCCCGAGGCCGCTGACGTCGTCGACATCCGCTACCCGGTCGCGGAGAACATCCACCAGGTCGCCAAGGCCAAGGGGGCCCATCCCGAGGACGTCACCGTCGTGGTCCTCGACCGGCCCCGGCACCAAGACCTGGTCGAGCAGATCCGCGCCACCGGCGCCCGGATCAAGTTCATCACCGACGGGGACGTGGCCGGCGCGATCATGGCGGCCCGCGAGGGCACCGGCATCGACCTGCTGATGGGCATCGGCGGCACCCCCGAGGGGATCATCGCCGCCTGCGCGATGACGTGCCTCGACGGCGTGATCCAGGGGCGGTTGCACCCCACGAGCGACGACGAGCGTCAGCGGGCGCTCGACGCCGGGCACATCCTCGACCCCGACCATGTGCTCCGTACCGAGGACCTGGTCACCAGCAACGACGTCTTCTTCGTGGCCACCGGCATCACCGACGGTGAGCTCATGCAGGGAGTCCGCTACCGCGCCGGCGGCGCGTCCACCCACTCGCTGGTCATGCGGTCGCGCAGCGGCACGATCCGCTCGATCGTCTCCGAGCACAGTCTGCGGAAGCTGCGCACCTACGCCACCATCGACTTCGAACACTGAACCACGGGGGGAGCATGCCAGGGCAGCCCGAGGAGCGCTTCGCGTCGCTCCCGACCGGCGTGGAGCTCTGCTACCAGGCCTTCGGCGACCCCGCGGGGGAGCCGCTCGTGCTGGTGATGGGTCTGGGCGGGCCGATGACCTGGTGGGACCCCGACCTCATCGCCATGCTCGTCGACCAGGGCTTCCGGGTCATCCGCTTCGACAACCGGGACAGCGGGCTCTCCTCGGGCATCGGAGCTCCCGAGCCCACGTTGCGGACGCTGCTGATGGCGATGGCGGGCCTGCCGGTCTCACACGCGTACTCGCTGTACGACATGGCTGACGACATCGTCGCGCTGCTCGACCACCTCGGCATCCAGGCTGCCCACGTGGCCGGGGTGTCGATGGGCGGGATGATCGCCCAGTGCATGGCACTGGCCGCGCCCGAGCGCGTGCTCAGCCTGACCTCGATCTCGTCCTCACCCCGCAGGCTGCACATCGGCTGGGACCTGAGGCTCTTCCCCGACCTGGTCCGGCGTTCGGCGGAGACCGAGGAGGAGTACGTCGCGTCGAGCCTCGCCTTCTGGGACAAGGTGGCCTCTCCCGACTACCGGTACGACCCGGGGATCGCGGCGGACCGCGCGCGGGCGACCTGGATGCGCGGCATCAACACCACCGGTGTGATGCACCACTCGATTGCGATCGCCGTGCAGGACAACCGCGCCCCGAAGCTCGCCGGCCTGACCATCCCGGCACTCGCCGTCCACGGTCTGGCGGACCGGCTGATCCACCCGTCCGGAGGGCGCGAGACTGCGCGGGCGATCCCCGGGGCCGAGCTGCTGCTTCTCCCCGGGATGGGCCACGACCTCCCCCCTGCTCTCTTCCCGATCTACTCTCAAGCCTTCGCGAGGGTCGCCTCGCGAGCCAGGACCCAGGAGCACCTCCCGTGACGATCGATCGACCCGAGTTCCGCTACCGCGATCTGCTGCCGATCGGCGAGGACGACACCCCGTACCGGCTGCTGACGACCGAGGGGGTGAGCACCGTCGAGGTCGACGGCCGGACCTTCCTGCGGGTGGAGCCCACGGTGCTGCAGATGCTGACGGCGGAGGCGATGCACGACATCGCCCACTACCTGCGCCCGGCCCACCTCGCGCAGCTCCGCCGGATCATCGACGACCCCGAGGCCAGCGGCAACGACCGCTTCGTCGCACTCGACCTGCTCAAGAACGTCAACATCTCTGCCGGTGGCGTGCTGCCCATGTGCCAGGACACCGGCACCGCCATCGTGATGGGCAAGAAGTCCGAGGGCGTGCTCACCGGCGCGGATGACGGCGAGTGGATCAGCCGGGGCGTCTACGATGCCTACACCCTGCTGAACCTGCGCTACTCCCAGCTGGCTCCACTCTCCATGTGGGAGGAGAAGAACACCGGGACCAACCTTCCCGCTCAGATCGAGCTCTACTCCACGCCCGATCACGGGACACCCGAGTACAAGCTCCTCTTCATGGCCAAGGGCGGCGGCTCGGCCAACAAGTCCTTCCTCTTCCAGGAGACCAAGGCGATCCTCAAGCCCGAGCGGATGCGTGCCTTCCTCGACGAGAAGATCCGCTCCCTGGGCACCGCCGCATGCCCGCCGTACCACCTGGCGATCGTGATCGGCGGCACCTCGGCGGAGTTCGCGCTCAAGACCGCCAAGTACGCCTCGGCCCACTACCTCGACAGCCTCCCGACCGAGGGAACGATGGACGCACACGGCTTCCGGGACCTCGAGCTGGAGCAGGAGGTGTTCGAGCTGACCCAGTCGTTCGGCATCGGCGCCCAGTTCGGCGGCAAGTACTTCTGCCACGACGTCCGCGTCGTGCGGCTGCCCCGGCACGGGGCGTCCTGTCCGGTCGCCATCGCCGTGTCCTGCTCGGCCGACCGGCAGGCGCTGGCCAAGATCACGCCCGAGGGCGTCTTCTTGGAGCAGCTCGAGCGCGACCCGGCCAAGTACCTCCCCGAGACGACCGACGAGCACCTGTCCGACGACGTCGTGCGGATCGACCTCAACCGGCCGATGGACGACATCCGCGCCGAGCTCTCCCGGCATCCGGTCAAGACCCGGCTCTCCCTCAGCGGGCCGCTGGTCGTCGCCCGGGACATCGCCCACGCCAAGATCCAGGAACGGCTCGATGCAGGTGAGGAGATGCCGCAGTACCTCAAGGACCACGCCGTCTACTACGCCGGACCGGCCAAGACGCCCGAGGGGTACGCCTCCGGCTCCTTCGGGCCGACCACGGCGGGGCGCATGGACTCCTACGTGAGCTCCTTCCAGTCCGCCGGCGGGTCCCTGGTGATGCTCGCCAAGGGCAACCGCTCGGTCCAGGTGACCAAGGCCTGCGCCGAGCACGGCGGCTTCTACCTGGGCTCGATCGGCGGCCCCGCCGCGCGCCTGGCCCAGGACTGCATCAAGTCGGTCGAGGTGCTGGAGTACCCCGAGCTGGGCATGGAGGCGATCTGGAAGATCGAGGTCGAGGACTTCCCGGCATTCATCGTCGTCGACGACAAGGGCAACGACTTCTTCGCCGACCCCTCGGGACAGACCACGGTGCCGCTGACCGGCGTCCGGGTGCGCTCGGCGGAGCCGTCCTGACCGTCGAGCTGGGCCGTGCGGTCACCCCGCGCGGCGAGGTGGTCCTGCTCTCCCGCGCGGAGGGCGTCGTCGAGCTCCGGGTCAACGGCGTCTTCGTGATGGACTCCGTCCACACCGGGACCGAGCACGACCTCGCGGCGGTGGGGCTGGCGCTGTGCCCGGCACCCTCGCGCGTCCTGGTCGGCGGCCTCGGACTGGGGTACACCGCTCGCGCCTGCCTGGAGGACCCGCGGGTGGAGCGGGTCACGGTCGTGGAGATCGAGCAGCCGGTCGCGGACTGGGTCGCCTCCGGGCTGGTTCCCCGGGGCCGGGAGCTGGCCTCCGATCCGCGACTCGACCTCGTCGTGGCGGACCTCGCCGACCACGTGCGGGACACCCGGGCGACGTACGACGTGGTGCTGCTGGACATCGACAACGGTCCGGGAAACCTCGTTCACCCGCACAACGAGCGGGTGTACGGCGAGGACTTCCTGCGCACCCTGCGTGCGCACCTCGAGCCCGGAGGCGTCGTCGCGTTGTGGTCCGCCTCCGCGAGCCCGGCACTGGAGAGCTCCCTGGCCACCGTGTTCGCCGAGACCAGCACCCTCCGCCGGGCGGTCGACCTGCAGGGGCGCGACGAGCAGTACTTCCTCTACACCGGCCGCGGGTAGCCTCGACAGCGTGACCGGGCGCATCGAGCACGACAGCATGGGCGAGGTGGAGGTACCCGCTGGGGCCCTCTGGCGAGCCCAGACCCAGCGAGCGGTGCAGAACTTCCCGATCAGCGGCCGTCCGGTCGAGCCGGCGATCATCCACGCGCTCGCCCGCGTGAAGGCGGCCGCGGCAGAGGCCAACGCCGAGCTGGGCACCCTCGACCGCGACCGGGCCGACGCGATCGTGCGGGCCGCTCGCAGGATTGCCGAGGGGGAGCTCGACGAACACTTCCCGATCGACGTGTTCCAGACCGGATCGGGCACGTCGACCAACATGAACGTCAACGAGGTGATCGCGTCCCTCGTCGCCCAGGAGGGCATCGAGGTCCACCCCAACGACCACGTCAACGCGAGCCAGTCCAGCAACGACGTCTTCCCCACCGCCCTACGCGTCGCCGCGGCCCTGCGGGCGATACGCCTCCAGTTCGCCCTCACCCATCTGGGCGACGCCCTCAACGAGAAGGCCGACGAGTTCCGCGACCACGTGAAGTCCGGGCGGACCCACCTGGCCGACGCCACCCCCGTGACGCTGGGCCAGGAGTTCGCCGGCTACGCCCGGATCGCGCAGCTCGGGGTGGAGCGGATCGCGAGCACGCTGCTGCGACTCCTGGAGCTGCCGCTCGGTGGCACGGCTGTCGGCACCGGCATCAACTCCCCCGAGGGGTTCGCCGCCGCCGCGATCGTGCACCTCGCCACGGAGACCGGACTGCCGTTCCGAGAAGCCACGGACCATTTCGAGGCTCAGGGGGGCCAGGACGTGCTGGTGGAGCTCTCCGGACAGCTGCGCACCATCGCGGTAGGGATCACCAAGATCTGCAACGACCTGCGCTGGATGGGCTCGGGGCCGCGCACCGGACTGGCCGAGATCCACCTGCCCGACCTCCAGCCGGGGTCCAGCATCATGCCCGGCAAGGTCAACCCGGTCATCCCGGAGGCCACGCTGATGGTGTGCGCCCAGGTGATCGGGAACGACGCGACGGTGACGGTCGCGGGGGCGTCCGGCAGCTTCGAGCTCAACGTGATGATGCCGGTGATCGGCCGGAACGTCCTGGAGTCCCTGGACCTGCTGACGAACGCGCTCACGCTGCTCGCCGACACCACGATCCGCGGAGTGTCCAGCGACGCCGAGCGACTACGCCGCCTTGCGGAGTCCTCGCCCTCGATCGTCACTCCGCTCAACCGGGTCATCGGCTACGAGGCAGCCGCGACGGTCGCCAAGCACGCGATCGCGCACGCCTGCACGATCCGGGAGGCGGTGGTCCAGCTCGGGTACGTCGAGAGGGGCGAGATCACCGAGGAGCAGCTCGACCAGCTTCTCGACGTCGACCGGATGACCGGCCCACGCTGAGGCCGGTCAGTACCAGCCGACGGAGTTGCTGTGCTGCAGGGCTCCGCACGGTGAGCCGTACCGCGCCTTGATGTAGCCCAGACCCCACGTGATCTGGGTGGCGGGGTTCGTCCGCCAGTCCGAGCCCGCCGATGCCATCTTCGAGCCGGGCAGCGCCTGCGGGATGCCGTACGCCCCCGACGTGCGGTTGTGGGCGTCGACCCGCCAGTGGCTCTCCCGCGTCCACAGGGTGTCGAGGCAGCTGAACTGGCTGGACGCGAAGCCGAACTTGAGCAGCATCGCCTTGGCGATCGTCCGCGGATCCTTGCCGGTCAGGTCGATGACGTTGGTGGCCTGGCCGCCGGACTCGAGGGCCAGCTGGCTCTGCTTGGCGGGCACCACGCTGCGCTCGAGGGAGCGGGACACCTCCACCTGCCGGTTCACCGGGAAGGCCGGGGTGGCGTCGGTGGTGGTGACCAGGGTGTCGGCGGCCACCAGCTGCGTGGCCTCCACCGTCTGCTGCGACCCGACGGTCGCCACGGCCGCGGTGAGTGCGCCGGTGACCACGAGGGAGACCGCGACGGTGACCCGTCGTCCGGGCACCCTGGCACGCCGCTCGGCGCGGTGGCGGCCCGGCTGGGGGCGGTCGGTCGTCAACGTGTCCATGGCAAATGAGGTCCAGCGGCGGGTGCCCTGGTGGGGCACACCCGCACCACGATCCCCGTGTTTACCCGATTCGGCAAATCGCGGGACCTGCCCGGGAGGCTCAGACCCCCAGATGCTCCAGCATGTCGGTGACCAGGGCAGCGATCGGCGAGCGCTCGGAGCGGGTGAGCGTGACGTGGGCGAAGAGGGGGTGCCCCTTCAGTCGCTCGACCACCGCGACCACGCCGTCGTGCCTCCCGACCCGCAGGTTGTCACGCTGCGCGACATCGTGGGTGAGCACCACCTTGGAGTTGGTGCCGACCCGCGAGAGCACGGTGAGCAGCACGTTGCGCTCCAGCGACTGGGCCTCGTCGACGATCACGAAGGCGTCGTGCAGCGAGCGGCCCCGGATGTGGGTCAGCGGGAGCACCTCGAGCATCCCGCGGTCCAGCACCTCCTCGATCACGTCGGTCGACGTGACCGCGCTCAGCGTGTCGAAGACCGCCTGTGCCCAGGGGGACATCTTCTCGGACTCGTTGCCCGGCAGGTAGCCGAGCTCCTGCCCACCGACGGCGTACAGCGGCCGGAACACGACCACCCTGCGGTGCTGACGCCGCTCCATCACCGCCTCGAGCCCGGCGCAGAGGGCCAGCGCGGACTTTCCGGTGCCCGCGCGGCCACCCAGGGACACGATGCCGATCTCCGGGTCGAGCAGGAGGTCCAGGGCGATCCGCTGCTCGGCGGAGCGCCCGTGGATCCCGAAGGCCTCACGATCCCCGCGGACCAGGTGGACCCGCTTGTCGCTCCCCACCCGGCCCAACGCACTGCCGCGATCGGAGAGCAGGACCAGCCCGGTGTGGCACGGGAGGTCCCGTGCCTCCTCCAGGTCGACCGTCTGGTCGTCGTACAGCTCGTCGATCTCGGCCGCGGCCACCTCGACCTCCACCATGCCGGTCCAGCCGGACTCCACCGCGAGCTCCGCGCGATACTCCTCCGCGTCGAGCCCCACGGCGGACGCCTTGATCCGCATCGGCAGGTCCTTGGAGATCAGCGTGACCTCGTGTCCCTCGTTCGCGAGGTTACGGGCCACCGCGAGGATCCGGGAGTCGTTGTCACCGAGCCGGAAGCCGGACGGCAGCGACTCGGCGTCGGTGTGGTTGAGCTCGACGCGAAGGGTGCCGCCGACCTCGTTGATCGAGACCGGGTTGTCGAGACGCCCGTTGAGGACCCGCAGCTCGTCGAGGTGGCGCAACGCCGACCGCGCGAAGTACCCCAGCTCGGGATGGTGCCGTTTGCCCTCCAGCTCGGTGATGACTACGACGGGGAGTACGACCTCATGCTCGTCGAACCGGAAGATCGCCGACGGGTCCGCCAGCAGGACGCTGGTGTCGAGAACGTAGGTACGGCGTGCGTCCGGCTCGGTCTGGGGCTGTGGCACGGTGCGCTCCTCGCGGACCGGCACGCGCACTCAGCGCCCCGATCCTCGTCGTAGGACCGGGATCGGGCCCGAAGATCCGAGTGCGGATCCCCGGCTCCTGCTGGACCGTGATACCTCACGAATCGGGCCTCCCGAGGCGGCAAGCTTCCCCACTCGCCGTCACGTGCACGGTAAGCCGATTGTCGGGAGGGGCCGCGAAGACACGCCCGAACTCGTGGTGAACGGCAGATGATGCGGTCAGGTGCCGAAGCGCCGTTGCCGGGCCGCGTAGTCACGCAGGGCACGCAGGAAGTCCACCCGCCGGAAGTCCGGCCAGTAGGCCTCGCAGAAGTAGAACTCGCTGTGCACGCTCTGCCAGAGCAGGAAGCCACTCAGTCGCTGCTCCCCCGACGTGCGGATCACCAGGTCGGGGTCCGGCTGGCCCTTGGTGTACAGGTGCTCGGCGATCGCGTCGACGTCGATCGCGTCTGCCAGCGCGGCCAGCGTGGTGCCCTGCTCGACGTGCTGACGCAGCAGGTCGCGTACGGCGTCGGCGATCTCGCGGCGGCCGCCGTACCCGACCGCGACGTTGACCAGGAGCCCGGAGACACTGCGCGTGGACTCCGCCGCCTCCTTGAGCCGGCGATGGATGTCGGCGGGCAGAAGGTCCAGCGCTCCCACCGGGTTGATCCGCCAGCGCTGCTCCGCGGCGATCTCCTCGACCACCTCGGCGATGATCGTGAGCAGCGGGTCGAGCTCCTCCGCCGACCGGGAGAGGTTGTCGGTCGACAACAGCCACAAGGTGACGATCTCGACGCCGACCTCGTCACACCACTCCAGGAAGGGTGAGACGTTGGCGGCACCGGCGCGATGCCCCGCAGCGGCGTCCGCGCCCACGGCCTTGGCCCAGCGCCGGTTGCCGTCCAGCATCACCCCCACGTGACGGGGCAGACGGTCGGCGGGCAGGCGGCGGGAGAGGCGGGCCTCGTAGACGGGGTAGAGCACCGCCTTGACCAGATCTCTCATCCTCGCCACGGGCGCCATGCTACAAGCGAGACCGCCGCCCGGGCGGGAGTCAGCGTGATCACCCGGCGTTCCGATCGGTCCACCAGGCGACTACCGTGGATCTGTGAGGGAGCGACCGATCTCCGAGACCGCCGAGCGGGTGGGCGATTCGGTCCGGCAGGCCTACGCCGACGTCAAGCCGCAGCTGCGGGGCTGGCTGCACGCCCTCGCCGCACCGGCCACGCTGTCCGCCGGTGCCTTCCTGATCATCCTGGGCGCGGTCTACGGCCACAGCGCCTGGGTCACGGTCGGAGCGTCCGTCTTCGTGGCGTCCGGGTTCCTGCTCTTCACGATCTCGGGCATCTACCACCGCGGCCGCTGGGGCCCGAAGACCCATGCCGTGCTCAAGCGGCTCGACCACGCCAACATCTTCCTGCTGATCGCCGGCAGCTACACACCCTTCACGATCATCCTGCTGCACGGACTCCCGAAGGTCCTGCTGCTCAGCCTGGTCTGGGGCGGGGCGCTCCTGGGAGTCGCGTTCCGGGTGCTGTGGACGTCGGCGCCGCGATGGCTCTACGTGCCCATCTACATCGCGCTCGGGTGGGCGGCGATCTTCTTCCTGGGCGACTTCTTCGCCAGCGCCAGCACGCCCGTCTTCGTCCTGCTGGTCGTCGGCGGCGGCCTCTACACGCTCGGCGGGATCGTGTACGGCGTGAAGTGGCCCAACCCCGTCCCGAGGTGGTTCGGGTTCCACGAGGTCTTCCACCTGCTCACGATCGGCGGGTACGGCACCCATGCCATCGCGATCGCGATGGCCATCTGGTCGCTGCGCTAGACCTCCGCCAGGAGCGCGCGGAGATCGTCCACGCCCGCGACCGGGCGCTCGCACACCATCGACCGGCACACGTACGCAGCCGCCTGCCCGTCGAGGAGCCCCCGGCCTTCGAGCAGGGGCCATGCGGAGTCGTCGGGGCGCCCGGTGACGACCACCCGGCCGGGGCTGGACGACGCCCAGGCGATGCGGCTGAGCGGGGTCGCGCCGTCCGACACGATCGCCACCTCGATCGGGCCGGCAGCCTGCGCCTCCGCTACCGCCAGCCACCAGCCCGCGAAGCGAGGGACCTCGACGGCCAAGCCTGCAGCGGACCGGACCGCCGACTCGGCCGCCTCACGGTGTCGCCCCGATCCGGTGAGCGCGGCGTAGGTGGTGAGCGCGTCGGCCACCGCGGAGGCCCCGGACGGCGACGCGTTGTCCGCGGGGTCTCGCGGTCGGGCGACCAGCGCAGGAGCGTCGTCCGCAGTGTCGTAGAAGCCGCCGGAGCCGTCGCCGAAGCGCGCGAGCGCCCGGTCGAGCAGTTCCCCTGCCGATCTGAGGTACCGGGCTTCCCCGGCCGCCTGGGCCAGGGCGAGCAGCCCGGCCGCGACGCAGCCGTAGTCCTCCAGCACCCCTGCGGCCTCCCCGCGTGCTCCCTCCCGGGACACCCGGACGAGCCCTCCGTCGACCTCATGCACGGAGAGCAGCAGGTCGGCGGCGTCCCGTGCCGCGTCGACGTACCGGGGCTGGTCCAGGAGCATGCCGGTCTCGGCGAGCGACGCGATGGCCAGGCCGTTCCAGGCGGCGACCACCTTGTCGTCCCGGGCGGGGCGGCTCCGGCCGGCGCGGTAGTCGAAGAGGGCGGCCCGGACCCGTGCCCAGCGGCGGGGGTCGTCGGGGTCCTGCCGCAGCTGCAAGGTCGAGGTGCCGTGCTCGAAGGTCCCCCGGCCGGTGACGCCGAACAGCGCGGCGGCCCATGCGGCGTCCGGCTCGGGGAGTGCCCGGGTGAGGTCCTCCGGGCCGAAGACGTAGAAGCGGCCCTCCTCCCCCTCCGAGTCGGCGTCGAGGGCCGACGCGAAGCCACCCTCGGGGGTCCGTAGCTCGCGGAGGAGGAAGTCGGCGGTCTCACGGGCCACCCGCTCGGCGAGCGGGTGGCCGGTCTGCCGCCACCAGCGCGCGTAGACGCCCAGCAGGAGGGAGTTGTCGTAGAGCATCTTCTCGAAGTGCGGCACCACCCAGCCGGCGTCGACGCTGTAGCGCGCAAAGCCTCCACCGAGCTGGTCGTACATCCCGCCCCGGGCCATCGCCTCGCAGGTGGCCGCCACCATGCGGGCGGCGGACCCGGACCCGGTTCTGGCGTGATGGCGGAGCAGGAACTCCAGCACCATCGAGGGAGGGAACTTCGGGGCCCCGCCGAAGCCGCCGTGATCGGGGTCGAACTGACCCTCCAGCCTCGCCACGGCCCCGGCGAGCGCCGCGCCGTCCATCGCCGCCGCCGACGGCGGGACCGCGACGTCGAGCCGGCTGGCCACGTCGCCGGCCACGCGCATGACCTCGTCGCGGCGGTCGCGCCACGCCTCGGCGAGGGCGCGCAGCACCTGGGTGAAGGCGGGCTGGCCGTGCCGGGGGCGATCGGGGAAGTAGGTGCCGGCGAAGAACGGCTCGCCTGCCGGCGTCAGCACCACGGTCATCGGCCACCCTCCGGAACCGGTCATCGCCTGGGTGGCCGTCATGTAGACCGCGTCGACGTCGGGCCGCTCCTCGCGGTCGACCTTGATGCTGACGAAGTGCTCGTTGAGGTACGCGGCAGTCGCCGGATCCTCGAAGGACTCGTGCGCCATCACGTGGCACCAGTGGCACGCGGCGTACCCCACGGAGAGAAGGATCGGGACGTCGCGTCGCTCCGCCTCGGCGAAGGCGTCGGGGCCGAACGCCCACCAGTCGACCGGGTTGGCGATGTGGTCACGGAGGTAGGGGCTCAGCACCGCGTCCGGGTCGTCGCGCAGACGCATGGGCGCTCCTGCCTCTCGGTCCTCGTCCGGCCGTGTCACCGACTCCCCCACGGGCCTGGGGGACGTGGGCCACAATATGCGCATGGACGCGGAGGGATGGAACTCGCGCTACGCGAGCACCGAGCTGGTCTGGTCGGCGGCACCGAACGTCTTCGTCGAGGAGGAGCTGTCCTACCTCCCTCCGGGCCGGGCGCTGGATCTGGCCTGCGGCGAGGGCCGCAACGCGCTCTGGCTGGCCCAGCGGGGCTGGGACGTGACCGCGGTCGACTTCTCCAAGGTGGCGATCAAGAAGGGCCGCAACATCGAGCGGATGCGGCGTACCTCCGGGCGGCCAGGGGTGGCCAGCTCGTTCGGCTACATCCACTGGAAGGTCGCCGACGCCACGACGTTCACCTCCGAACGGGACTTCGACGTGGTGGTGATGGCCTACGTGCAGCTGCCCGCCGAGCCTCGGCGCGCGGCCGATCCGCGCCGGGTTCGCGACGCTGCGGCGGGGCGGGATCTTCCTGCTGGTCGCCCACGACTAGCAGCAACCTCACCGAGGGCACCGGCGGACCGCAGGACCCGGCGGTCCTCTACACGGCCGAGGACGTGCTGCAGGACCTGCAGGGCGAGAGCTTCTCGGTCTCCCGGCCAAGCGCGTGTCGCGAGCGATCCCCGGAGACACCACGCGGGTGAGCCGGACACAGCTGGCGTGGGATGCCTTGGTCCGACTCACCCGCGAGTGACGAGGCCCCGCGACGGGGCCGGGTCAGCTCAGCGGCACTCGCAGCGCTGGTCCTCGGGGACGTGCGTCATGACCTGGGCGACGTGGTTGCCGCAGCCGGACCAGGTGGTCTTGTTGCACTGGAAGCAGTGTGCGGGCGATGCACATGGCGTGGCTTCTCCTTCGGTTGCGGGGCTTCGCGGACTGAGGGCCTGACCGCCTGACGTGGGGCCGGGTGACCTCGTGGGTGCTGGATCAGCATACCCCAGGGAGTATGCACGGGACAAGTGGCCCGGGCCAGAGGTCCCGGATACGGACTCCGCCGGTGGCTGCGAGGGAGTCCATACCCTGGGCGGTATCGCAGGCGTATGCTCGGCGTGCTCCGCACGCGACCCGGGACCCGGGCCCGGCGGCAGGCTGCCGACCCACGCGACCCGAGGAGGGGCCATGGAGCTCTCCGCTCAGGACATCGAGCCGGTGGTGAACCGGCTCAAGCGCGCCCGCGGCCAGCTCGAGGGAGTGATCCGGATGCTCGAAGAGGGCCGCGAGTGCGAGGACGTCGTCACCCAGCTCGCCGCGGTGAGCAAGGCGCTCGACCGGGCCGGCTTCGCCATCGTCGCCTCGGGCCTGCAAGCAGTGCATCGACCGCCGGCGACGAGGCCGACATCGACACCTCGAAGCTCGAGCGGCTCTTCCTGTCCCTCGCCTGAGCGCAACGACCTGCCGCGCCGGTCGCGGCCCCGGCCGCTACGGCGACGTCGGACCCTTCGGCTCGTCCTTGGCCTGAGCCCTGTCCCGCATCGCCCGGGGTGTCGCCCGGGGTCGTCCTCGGTGTCGCCGGCTCCTCGGCGTGATCGTCCGGGCACATCGATCTTGCGCAGCTGCTTGCGCATGTTGAGCCAGAGCAGGAACGTGCCCACGACCAGCGCCAGCACCACCACGAAGCCCCAGGCCCCCACCGTCTGGTCGGCCTCCGTGGGGTCGGCGAGGACGGGCATGACGATCTCGGGAAGCAGCAGTTCATGAGGACATTTCTCAGCAGTCTCTCGGACTCCGGCGAAGAGATCCGTCCTCCGGGAGTCGACGAGTCGACGTGGCTGACCACCAGCTCGAAGTCCTCGGTCGGCCACGCCGCCTGGTGGACCTCGAGCGGGACAGGCGAACCACGGGCCCTCCGGGTCGATCTGGGTGGCGTGGGCCAGCAGCGCCTGGTCCCGGACGGCGAAGTAGTCCGCGCACGGCACGCGGGTGGTGATCCGAGCGAAGTCGGTCCGGATCGGGCTCCCAGTCCGCGAGCCGCTCGGCGTACGGGCGACTCCAGTGCCCCGGCGCAGCATCTCGTCGTGCAGCGCCTGGGATGCGCTCCCGGTGGAAGCTGTGGTGGTAGTAGAGCTTGAGCGGCTGCCAGGGCTCCCCCGCGCCGGGGTACGCGTCCGGGTCCCCCGCCGCGTCGAAGGCGGCCACGGTGACGTTGTGCGTACATGACGTGGTCGGGATGCGGGTAGCCGCCGTTCTCGTCGTACGTCGTGACCACGTGCGGCTGGAAGCTGCGCATGAGCCGCACCAGCGGCTCGGCCGCCACCTCCACCGGCTGCAGCGCGAAGCAGCCCTCGGGCAGCGGGCGGCGGCGGGTCGCCCTCGGGGAAGCCGGAGTCGACGAAACCCAGCCAGTCCTGGGTGCATGCCGAGGATCTCGCGCGCCCGGTCCATCTCCTGCCGGCGGATCTCGCCGATGTTGGCGAGCACGTCGGGGCGGTCCATGTTCGGGTTGAGGATCGACCCGCGCTCGCCGCCGGTGCAGGTCGCCACGTGGACGTCGACCCCCTGGGCGACGTACATGGCGGTACTCGCCGCACCCTTGCTCGACTCGTCGTCGGGGTGCGCGTGCACGTGCATCAACCGGAGCATGGCGGCAATCCTAGGATGGGCCCGTGACAGACCTGACCCAGCGGTACGGCGGCCCGCCCCGCAGCCCGCTACGTGACCCTCGGGCGTCGTCATCGCCCTGGTGGCGGCCGGGCTGGGCTGGTTCGTCTGGGCGCGGCATCGCCTACATCCACCCCCAGGTCGCCTCCCAGCTGCTGGGCTTCACCGTCGACTCCCGACCGCAGCTGACCGCCCGGATCCAGGTCGACCGGGCCACGGAGGGCACCCAGGCGACCTGCCTGGTCCAGGCCCTCGCCGGTCGACCACTCGATCGCCGGAGAGGTGTCGGTCCCGGTGACGTCCGGCCCGCGGAGCCAGACGCTGTCGGTGGCGATCCGCACCGAGCAGCCGGGGACGGCCGCCAAGCTGATCGGCTGCACGGCCGCCGGCCAACCGCGCCCTCGCTAGACTCGTCAGTCACCTCCGGCACGCCGGGCAGGCCGGAGAACGGGAACTCGCCGGGGACGCAAGCAACAGCACAGGAGAACCCGTGACCGACGACACCGTGATCTGGCTGACCCAGGACGGATTCGACAAGCTCAAGAGCGAGCTGGAGCACCTGCGCGGTCCCGTGCGCACCGAGATCATCGCCCGCATCAGCGCGGCGCGCGACGAGGGCGACCTCAAGGAGAACGGCGGCTACCACGCCGCGCGCGAGGAACAGGGCAAGACCGAGGCCCGGATCCAGCCAGCTCGAGGCGATGCTCGAGAAGGCCCAGATCGGCGTGGCCGCGTCCGACTCCGGCGAGATCACCCCCGGCATGGTCGTGACCACGCGCTTCGTCGGCGACGACGAGGAGGAGGTCTTCCTGCTCGGGGCCCGCGAGATGGCCGGCGCCCACTCCGACCTCGAGGTCTTCTCCCCCCAGAGCGCGCTCGGCAAGGCGATCATCGGCTTCAAGAAGGGCGATGTCGTCACCTACGAGGCGCCCAACGGCAAGGAGATCCACGTCGAGATCGTCGACGCCGTCCCCTACTCCGGCTGACGGACCTCGTACCCGCTTCTCGCGCAGCCCGCGCACCACGTCCTCGGCGTGCTCGGGGCCGCGCGTCTCCACCTGGAGGGTGACCTCGACCGCGTGCACCGGGAGCAGCGGCGAGGTCCGGTCGTGGGTGACATCGATGATGTTGGCCTGGACGTCGGGCCAGTGAGGCGAGAAGGTCGGCCAGGCCGCCCGGCCGGTCGCTGATCCGCACGGTGAGGACCAGGTAGCGACCCGCGGCCGCCATGCCGTGCCGGATCACGTGCAGCAGGAGCAGCGGGTCGATGTTGCCCCCGGACAGCACCGCCGCCACAGGAGGCTCGAACAGCTCGGGATGCTCGCGAATGGCCGCCACCGCCACGGCCCCGGCGGGCTCGACCACGAGCTTGTTCCGCTCGAGGAGCAGCACCAGCGCCTGGCTGATCGCCTCCTCGCTGACCGTGATCACCTCGTCGACCAGGTGGGACACCGCCTCGAACGGCACGGCACCGGGTCGGCCCACGGCGATCCCGTCCGCCATCGTGGCCATCTCGGTGAGGGCCACGGGATGGCCCGCCGCGAGGGAGGTGGGGTAGGCCGCCGCGGCCTCGGCCTGGACCCCGACCAGGCGGATGTCCGGGTTGATCCCCTTCAGCGCGATCGCCATCCCCGCCAAGAGACCGCCGCCACCGGTCGGAACGACGACGGTCCGCAGGTCCGGCCACTGCTCGATGAGCTCCAGGCCGCAGGTTCCCTGTCCGGCCACGATGTCGAGGTGGTCGAACGGGTGCACGAGCACGGCTCCGTCCCGCCGGCTCATCTCCTGGGCCCGGACGAGCGCCTCGTCGATGGTGGTGCCGTGGAAGACGACCTCGGCGCCGTACCCGCGGGTCGCCTTCACCTTCGGGATCGGCGCTCCCTCGGGCATGAACACCGTGGCCCTGATGCCGAGCAGCGACGCGGCGAGCGCGACGCCCTGGGCATGGTTGCCGGCACTGGCCGCGACGACGCCGCGGGCGCGCTCCTCGTCGGTGAGGCGCGCGATGCGCGTGTAGGCGCCGCGGATCTTGAACGAGCCGGCGCGCTGGAGGTTCTCCGCCTTCAGCAGGACCGGGCCGCCCACGGGGTCCGCCAGCCAGCGGGCGCCCTGGAGGGGGGTCACGGTGGCGACGCCGCGGAGGAGCTCGCGGGCTTCCTGGATGTCGGCGAGCGTGGGGATGGTCATGGTGTCTGCCTACTCGTCCTCGTCGTCGGGGGGATGCGCCGGCTCGACTCCCGTCACCGCGCAGCCCGGAGTCGCGCACGTCGTGCAGCTCGGCGAGGTGCTTCACGACGGCATTCCCCGCCGCCGCCAGCGGGACGGCGATGAGGGCGCCGGCGATGCCGGCGCTGAGCACGCCGATCCCGATGGCCAGGATGATGCCGAGCGGATGGACGCTGACGAAGCGGCCCATCAGGAACGGCTGCAGCACATGGGCCTCGATCTGCTGGACGGCGATGACGCCGGCCAGCATGAAGACCGCCACCAACGGGCCGTGCGAGACCAGCGCCACCAGCACCGCGACCGAGCCCGACACGGTTGCCCCGACGAGGGGGATGAAGGCGCCGAGGAAGACCAGCAGGCCGATCGCGGCGACGAACGGCAGCCGCAGGATGAGCGCGACGATCATGATCCCGAGCGCGTCGGTCAGCGCCACGATCACGGTCGCGCGGACGAACTTGGTGAGCGACTGCCAGGCGATGCGGCCCGAGGAGTCGACCTCGGCGCGCGAGAGCCGCGGGAAGACCCGCACGACCCAGGACCAGATCCGGTCGCCGTCGGCCAGGAAGAAGTACGTCGCGAAGAGCACGATGAAGAAGCCGGCGACGAGCTCGCCGAGCTTGGCCCCGACGCCCGTGGCAACGCCCGCGATGCTGGAGGAGCTGGAGGTCACCAGACCCTGCAGGCTGGTCACGAAGTTGCTGATCTGGGCGTCGCTGAGGTGCAGCGGACCGGTCTGCAGCCAGTTCTTCACCTCGTCGAGACCGTCGTTGACCTGGTTGGCCAGGTCGGTGGAACCGGCGGCGACCTGGGTGCCGGCGACGCCCAGCATCGCGAAGATCAGCACCAGTCCGCCCAGCACCACCAGGAAGGCGGCCACGCCGCGCGGGAACCACCGCGAGACGACGGTGACCCCGGGGCGGCCAGAGCCGCGATCAGCAGTGCGATCGCCAGCGGAACGGTCAGCGGCGCAAGGAAGCCCAGGAGCCAGATGCCGCCGTACACGGCAGCGGCGATGACCAGCAGACGCCAGGACCATCCGGCTGCGACCTCCACCCCGCGCGGCACCGGGAGGGGCGAGTCCTTCGCACGCGCGCGCGGTCCGCCCGCCACTGCACCTCCCGCAGGGCGCGCTCGCGCGCCTCGGCTTCGGCACGCTCCCGCGCGAGCAAGGTCTCCTGCCACCGCCGCCTTACGGCGCGACGCGAGGGCTCCTCGGGGTCCCGTTGATCGCTCACGGGCCGAGGCTAGTCCCCCCACCGGTCGGGGTGGGGGCAGAATGGGGCTCCGACGCCCCGAGAGTGAGGTACTGCATGTCGGTCCAGACCCAGCCCGGAACCATCCTCCAGACCGCGCGCACCCAGGTCTGGGAGAACGGCGAGGGGCTCCGCGAAGACCAGATCCTGCAGGTCCTGCGACTGCCCGACGAGGACCTCCCGGCGCTCCTGGAGCTGGCCCACGAGGTCCGGATGACGTGGTGCGGCCCCGAGGTCGAGGTCGAGGGCATCGTGTCCCTCAAGACCGGCGGCTGTCCCGAGGACTGCCACTTCTGCAGCCAGTCCGGCCAGTTCTCCTCACCGGTCCGTGCGGTGTGGCTCAACATCCCGGAGCTGGTCAAAGCCGCGGTGCAGACCGCATCCACCGGCGCCAGCGAGTTCTGCATCGTTGCCGCCGTGCGCGGGCCCGACGAGCGACTCATGACCCAGCTCCGCGAGGGCGTCGCAGCGATCCGGGCTGCAGTCGACATCAACGTGGCGGCGTCGGTCGGCATGCTCGACCAGGCCCAGGTCGACGAGCTGGTCGCCATGGGCGTGCACCGCTACAACCACAACCTCGAGACCGCGCGCTCCTACTTCCCCCAGGTGGTCACCACCCACTCCTGGGAGGAGCGCTGGGACACCTGCCGGATGGTGCGCGAGTCCGGCATGGAGCTCTGCTGCGGTGCGCTGGTGGGGATGGGCGAGACGCTCGAGCAGCGCGCCGAGCTGGCCGCGCAGCTGGGCGAGCTCGCGCCGGACGAGGTGCCACTCAACTTCCTCAACCCCCGGCCCGGGACACCCTTCGCCGACCTGGACGTCATGTCGGCGGCCGATGCGCTGCGCACCATCGCCGCCTTCCGGCTGGCGCTTCCCCGGACCATCCTCCGGTACGCCGGCGGTCGCGAGCTCACGCTGGGCGACCAGGGCACTCGCGAGGGCCTGCTGGGCGGGATCAACGCGGTGATCGTCGGCAACTACCTGACCACCCTCGGTCGCGACCCCCAGGAGGATCTCGCCTTGCTCGACGAGCTCACCATGCCCATCAGGGCACTGAACACGTCGCTCTGAGCCCCCGATGAGCACGTTCTGCGGCCACTGCGGGGAACCCGCGACAGCCGGCGACCACACCGGCTGCCAGGTGCGGCTGCGCCTCGAGCCGCCCCGCTACTGCGTCGAGTGCCGCCGGCGGATGTCGGTGCAGGTGACCCCGGACGCGTGGGTGGCGCGGTGCGTCGAGCACGGCGAGGTCTCGGCCTCGACGTGGGACTGACCGGACGCGCGATGGATCTGAGCAGCGCGGCCGCGTACGACCGCGAGCACCTGTGGCATCCGTACTCGTCGATGACCGGGCCCGCGCCCACGTACCTCGTCGACTCGGCGCGGGGGGTGACACTCCGGCTGCGTACTCCGGACGGCCCGGTCGAGGCGATCGACGCGATGTCCTCGTGGTGGTGCGCCATCCACGGGTACGGCGTCCCGGAGCTCGACTCGGCCGCGGTCGGCCAGCTCGCGCGGATGAGCCACGTGATGTTCGGAGGGCTCACCCACGAGCCGGCGATCGGGCTGGGACGCAGGCTGATCGAGCTGACCGCGGAGCCGCTGCAGCACGTCTTCTTCGCCGACTCCGGCTCGGTCGCCGTCGAGGTGGCCCTGAAGATGGCCTGGCAGGCGCACGCGCCCGAAGCGCGCCACACGCTGTTCACCATCCGCGGCGGGTACCACGGCGACACGTTCGCCGCGATGAGCGTGTGCGACCCCGACGGCGGGCATGCACGCGATGTACCAGGGACTCGTGCCCGAAGAACGTGTTCGCCCCGCGACCGCCCGCGGGCGTCGACCGGCCGGCCGACGACCCCGAGATGCGGGCATGGGAGTCTGAGACCCGGGCGCTGTTCGCCGAGCACTCCTCCGACATCGCCGCGGTGATCCTGGAGCCGGTGCTCCAGGGCGCGGGCGGCATGCACGTCTACAGCCCGCACGCGGTGCGGGTGCTGGCCGAGCTGGCGCGCGAGCACGGGGCACTGGTCATCTTCGACGAGATCGCGACCGGCTTCTGGCGGACCGGCACCCGATGGGCGCTCGACCGCTGCGGCGTCGTGCCGGACATCCTCTGCCTCGGCAAGGCGATCACCGGCGGTTACCTCAGTCTGGCCGCCGTGCTCACCACCGCCGAGGTAGCGCGGGCGGTCGACGCGAGCCCGGCGGGAGCGATGATGCACGGGCCGACGTTCATGGCCAACCCCCTCGCCTGCGCGGTGGCCTCGGCGAGCATCGACCTGCTCGAGGGAGGCGATCCTGCCGGACGGGTCGCCCACGTGGGCTCGGTCCTCATGGAGGCGCTCTCTCCCGCCCGCGATCTGCGGTCGGTCGTCGACGTCCGCGGGATCGGAGCCGTCGGGGTGGTCGAGCTCGACCGCGAGGTCGACGTGGCCGAGGTCGCCCGGGCCGCCCTGGAGCGTGGGGTCTGGGTCAGGCCGTTCCGCAACCTCGTCTACAGCATGCCGCCGTACGTCGCGACCGACGACGAGCTGGCCAGGATCGGCCGGGCGATCGTCGCCGCCATCGCGGAGGTGCACCCGTGACCGGGCTGGACGACTGGCTCGCCGACCAGGCCGCGGCAGCGTCACGAGGCCGGCCTCACCCGACGCCGTGGCCCCCCGCGATCCCGACCCCGCGGTGATCGACCTCGCCGGGAACGACTACCTCGGGCTCTCGCAGGACCCACGACGTCATCGAGGGCGCGGTGCAGGCCGCCCGGACGTGGGGAGCGGGCGCGGGAGCGTCCCGGCTGGTGACGGGGACGCTCCCGGTCCACGAGCGGCTCGAGCGGGCCCTGGCCGCGTTCACCGGCGCTCCCGCGGCGCTGGTCCTCTCGACCGGCTACCACGCCAACCTGTCCCTGGTCACCGCGCTGAGCGACCGCGACACCCTCCTCGTCTCCGACGGGCACATCCATGCCTCGCTGGTCGACGCGTGTCGCCTGTCACGCGGCCGGGTCGAAGTCGTGCCGCACAACGACCTCGCCGCGGTCGAGTCCGCCCTCGCGGGCAGGCAGGAGGGCCGGGCGCTCGTGCTGGCGGAGTCCATCTACTCCGTCCTCGGCGACGCGGCGCCGGTCGCCGAGCTGTCCGTCCCTCTGCGAGCGGTACGACGCCACGCTGGTCCTCGACGAGGCCCACGGCCTGGGCGTCGCCGGACCCGAGGGCCGCGGACTCGTCCAGGCCGAGGGGCTCTCCTCAGCACCCCACGTGGTCGCCACCGTCACCCTCTCCAAGTCGCTCGGGTCCCAGGGCGGTGCGGTGCTCGGCTCGCCCGCGGTCCGCGAGCAGCTGGTCAACCGGGCGCGCCCGTTCATCTACGACACCGGGCTGGCCCCCGCCGCCGCCGGGGCGGCGATCGCTGCCCTGGCCCGGATCGCGCAGAGCCCGGAGCTCGTGGCGCGGGTGAGCCTGGTGGCCGCCCGCCTCGCGGAAGCAGCGGGAGTCGAGGTCCCTGCCGGGGCCGTGCTCTCGGTGCCGATGCCCGGCCCTCGGGAGGCCGTGGCCGCGGTCGAGCGCGCCGCCGACCGGGGCGTGCTCATCGGGTGCTTCCGTCCCCCTTCGACACCGGACGGCAGCTCGCGACTGCGGCTGACCGCCCACGCGAACCTCGACCACACGGCGCTCGAGCGCGCCTGCGTCGTGGTCCATGAGGTGTCCCGCCGTGGCTGACCTGATCGTGGTGACCGGGACGGACACCGGCGTCGGCAAGACCATCACCACTGCGGCCGTGGCGGCTCGCTACACCACAGCGGGTCGCTCGGTGCGGGTGGTGAAGCCGTTCCAGACCGGCGTCGGCCCCGACGAGCCCGGCGATCTCGACGTGGTGCGCAGCTTGGTCCCCGGCGTCGACACCCTGGAGCTCGCCCGCTACGCCGACCCGTTGGCCCCGGCGACGGCGGCCCGCCTCGGCCGGAGTGGACCAACCCGACGCGGGGGAGCTCCGCGACCAGATCGTGGCGGCCACCGAGGGCGTCGACCTGGTACTGGTCGAGGGGGCCGGCGGCGTCCTGGTGCCGTTCCTGCCCGGGGTCACGCTCCTCGACCTCATCGGGCTCATCGGGCTACAGGCCAGCTGGATCGTGGTGGCTCGCGCCGGGCTCGGCACGCTGAACCACAGCGCGCTCACCGCCTGGGCGTTGCACGAGGCAGGTCAGGACACGCTCGGGCTGGTCATCGGGTCGTGGCCGGCCGAGCCCGGGCTCGCCGACCGCACCAACCTCGACGACCTGCCCGCGGTCACGGGGCTCCCGGTCATCGGGCGGATCCCCGCGGGGGCGAGCGCCTTGTCGCCGGAGGAGTTCTCCGAGGGCGCCGAGCGCTGGATCGTCATCCCCGCGTAGCACGCTCCACCAGGGGGCGCAGCAGGTTCGCCGCCGCATCGGGGTGGTCCCGGGCGAGGAGCCCGGCGGGCGCGAGACGGTAGTCGACGTCGACCACCAGACGGGGACGTTCGGGCAGCTGCCAGCCCTCCTCGTTCACGCCAAGAGGCCCGGCCAGCACCTCGTGGGCGCGAGGCCCGGCATGCCGCAGGACGCCCCCCGATCCGACGAGGAGCCCGACCTCGCGCAGGTCGCGCCCGGTGCGCTCGACGATCCTGCCGTCGGGCCCGAGCACCATGCGGGAACGTCCGGCGTGGCGCCGCAGGGCCACCGAGGCCGCGATGGAGGCGAGGGCCAGATCGTCGGCCCAGTCCTCCTCGCTGGCGGGGAGGAAGGCGGTGTCGTCGTGACGCCGCCGGGCCGACCCGACGAGCGGATCGTCCTGGCCGACGATCCCGGCGAGGATCCCGGCATCCACTGTGGCGGTGGCACTCCAGCGCATGCCGAGGTCCCCCTCCACGGTCCGCGCCTCCGCGACCACCGCGACCACCTCCCGACCGGCCTCCTCGGGGTCGATCTCGATGTCGGAGTAGACGTCGGTCGTGGCCCCGCCGATGTCGATCACCGCGACGTCGCCGGCCAGCTTGCCGAGCTCCTCGACAGCGGTCAGCACGATGTCCGGGGTGGCGCCCCGGATCGCCCGGGCGAACTCGGGGCGGGAGGACAGGTGCTTCCCGCCGATCACGTGCTCCAGGAACATCTTGCGGATCGCCGCCCGGGCCGACCGCGGTGCGAGCACCCCGATCTTCGGCACGACGTTGTCGGCCACGACGTACGGCGTCGCCCCGACCCCGAGCAGGGCCGTGACCTCGTCCCGGGCGTGGGCGTTCCCGGCCACCACCACCGGTCCGGACCATCCGGAGAGCCGGCGCGCCGACGCCAGCAGCACCTCGGCGTTCCCCCCGTCGGTCCCGCCGACAAGGAGGACGACGTCGGGCCGGGAGTCGGTCAGGTCGGACAGGCCCTCCTCGTCCAGCGGCCCGGGGATCACCGCGACCACGCGCCCACCGCTGGACAGCGCCACCCGCCGGCCGGCCTCCGCGGTGACCAGTGGCTCGTTGCCGACCACCGCGATGCGCAGCCCTCCCCCGGCCGACGAGCAGGCCAGCACCGGAAGCCCGGCAACACCCGGGAGGGCGCCGGCGAGCTCCTCACGGCAGGCGAGGAAGCCGTCCCACAGGTCGGTGTCGATGGTGGTGCGATGGCTCGCCCTGGCCAGGAGCTCGCCCGACGGGAGGGAGACGAGGGCTGCCTTGGTGAAGGTGGAGCCGAAGTCGACGCAGACGACGGCCGCCGCGTCCGCGGAGTGCTCAGCCACCGAGAGCCTGGTCGAGGTCCGCGATCAGGTCGTCCACCGACTCGATGCCCACCGACAGCCGCACCAGGTCAGCCGGCACCTCCAGCTCGGTCCCCGCGACCGAGGCGTGGGTCATCCGGCCGGGATGCTCGATCAGCGACTCGACGCCACCGAGCGACTCCCCCAGGGTGAAGACCTGGGCACGGGCACACATGTCGAGGGCCGCCTGCTCGCCGTCGGCCACCCGGAAGGACACGATCCCGCCGAACCTCCGCATCTGCCGGCTGGCCAGCTCGTGGCCGGGATGGTCGGGAAGCCCGGGGTAGATCACCTCCGACACCTTGGGGTGCCGGGTCAGGAAGTCGACGACCTTCTCCGCGTTGTCGCAGTGCCGGTCCATCCGGACGCCGAGGGTCTTCAGCCCGCGGAGCACCAGCCACGAGTCGAACGGGCTCGCGATCGCGCCGATGGCGTTCTGGTGGAAGCCGATCCGCTCGGCCAGGTCGAGGTCCCGCACCACCAGGGCTCCCCCGACCACATCGGAGTGCCCCCCGCAATACTTCGTCGTCGAGTGCAGCACCACGTCGGCACCCAGAGTCAGCGGCTGCTGCAGGTAGGGCGAGGCGAACGTGTTGTCGACGACGAGCATGGCGCCGGACTCGTAGGAGAGCGCCGCGAGGGCTTCGATGTCGGCGATCTTGAGCATCGGGTTGGTGGGCGTCTCGACCCAGACGAAGCGGGTGCGGCCCGGCTCGATCGCCGCGCGCACCGCGTCGACCGACGAGATGGCGGCCGGGGTGTAGTCCAGCCCCCAGCGCTCGGCCACCCGCGCGAACAGGCGGTAGGTGCCGCCGTACGCGTCGTCGGGGATCACCACGTGGTCACCGGGCACGCACACCGACCGGAGCAGGGTGTCCTCGGCCGCGAGACCGCTCGCGAACGCGAATCCCCGGTCGCCCTCCTCGAGCGCGGCCATCGCCTCCTCGAGCGCGGCCCTGGTGGGGTTCCCGGTCCGGGAGTACTCATAGCCCGAGCGCAGCCCGCCCACGCCGTCCTGCTTGTAGGTGCTGGTCGCGAAGATGGGCGGGACGACCGCGCCCGTCACCGGCTCCGGCTCCTGCCCTGCGTGGATGGCGCGGGTCTCGAACCCGTACTTCTGCTCCGGGCCCTCGCGCCGCTCGAACTGCTGTCCGCTCACAGCCGCACCCTAGCGCCGCCCGTCCGGCGAGCCCTCACCAAGGCGCCACCTGCCGCCCTGCCCGCGCGGCGCTCTCCCCGGGGCCGGGAATCACAGCCACCGCCATCGCGTTCCGGGTACCACCGGCGCCACCGGTGTGATGTCATCACTCGGCAACCTTTCATCCTTGGGCCGAGGTCGTCGGCTTGCCACACTGGAGCAGACCACCCAGGAGGATCCATGCTCTTCGCCCGCCAGAAGCAGTCGCTCCCCTCCGCCGACGAGGCCCTCGCCGGCCGGTCCGAGCGCACCTTCGCCATCGCTGCGCGGCACCGGGTGCTGGACGCACCCGTCGTCACCGACGAGGTCCCCGCGGGCCTGGAGGTCGCGATCTTCGGGCTGGGCTGCTTCTGGGGAGCCGAGGAGATCTACTGGCAGGTGCCCGGCGTCTGGTCGACCTCGGTCGGCTACGCCGGGGGCATGACGCCGAACCCCACCTACGAGGAGGTGTGCACCGGCAGGACCGGCCACACCGAGGCGGTCCGGATCGTCTTCGACCCGTCGGTCGTCTCGTACGCCGACCTGGTGAAGCGCTTCTTCGAGATCCACGACCCCACCCAGGGCATGCGTCAGGGCAACGACGTCGGCACCCAGTACCGGTCGGCGATCTACACGACCACCCCGGAGCAGTCCGAGGTCGCCGCCGAGCTGCGCGCGGCCTACCAGGCCGAGCTGCAGCGCAAGGGCATCACGGAGCCGATCACCACGGAGATCAAGCCGGCCCCGCCGTACTACTACGCCGAGGATCACCACCAGCAGTACCTGGCCAAGAACCCCTACGGCTATCGCTGCCACGCCAACACCGGAGTCCCCTTCCCCAGCACCACAGAGTGACGGTGGTCGGCACCGGCCTGCGCCACATCACGGCGCCGCACCATCTCGCCGGGATGCTGTGATGGGGCTCGTCGGAACGATCGACGTCGACCCCGTCGACGGTGTGACACGATCGGCGAGTGACAGGCCGCAGACCCCCGGGGTCCCGGAGCCTGGCAGTCCGGTTGTCTCTGGCCGGCGCCGCCGTGTGGTCCGCCGCGCTGGTGGTCGGCCCCCTTCTGCGTCCCGACCTGGACGTGCTGACCGCGCACCCTGAGACCTACGCGCTCGGGGCGTGGGGGCTGGTGATGAGGCTCGGGTACGTCGGAGTGGCGATCGCGGCTTGGTCGGCAGCCTTCTTGACGGCCAGGTACCGTGCGGCCGCAGTGCTGCTCGCACTGTTCGCCACGGGGGCGTTCGCCATCGGGCTCCTGCCCCCGACCGACACGGGGGGACTCGCCGACCAGGTCTTCCCGTACCTTCAAGGCGCCCCGCTGGCGTTCTTACCGGCCATAGCCTGGATCTCCTGGAGGACCCGGCGGGGCTGGCTCGGCGTTCTCGCCGTGGTGGCCTGGCTCCTGTTCCTGCCACTCGCATTCGGAGAGCCGATGAACGGCGGGATTCTCAACCGGGCAGCCGACCTGACGATGGGCTTCTGGCTCGGAGCGTTGGCGCTGACAGAGCGCGAGACGCCGTCAGCCTGACCCGGACGCGCACCCGACCAAGAACCCCCACGGGCTACCGCTGTCCCGCCGGTACCGCGGTTCGTCTTCCCACGCCTGGGCCCGAGCAGGGCACCGGGCGGTAGTCCCTGTCGGGCGGGCCCAGGGCCCGTACGGAGGAGCGTGGTCGAAACTCGGGTCAGCGCCGGTCCGGCCTCGGTGCGTCGAGGAACTCCTGGACGATGGTCGCGACACGGTCCGGCTGCTCGACCGGGAGAAGATGGCCGGACCCCGGGACCACCGTGATCTCGGGTCCTGGCTGCTGCCAGGGAAGGCGAGTGAGTGAGTCGGGCGAGGCCAGCCTGTCCTGCGTGCCACTGACCAGGAGCGTACGGGCACTGACGTTCTGCGCGAAGCGTTCGAACGGCGCAGTCTGCAGGCTTCGCACACTCTCGTTGACTGCCCGAGGGATCCGCCAGCCGCGCGGTCACGTAGTCCTGTCGCAGGATTCGGCGCCTCGTCGCGTGATCGTGCGTCGTGAACGTCACGGCGTCCTGCAGATACACCGCGAGACGGTTGCTGAGCATCGGCCGGGCCAGCGACGGAGGGAGGGCCGCGCAGAACCGGGAGTACAGCACGCCCAGGCGCGTGGCCACCCCGTCGGTGCCCAGCACCGGGTTCAGTAGGCACAGATCGCTCACCGCCGCCGGAAAGTCGGCTGGCGTAGGCCAGCGCCACGTCGGCTCCGAAGGAGTGCCCGAGCAGCGCCATGCGGGATACGCCCAGGCGCTGACGCAGCCCGTCGATGGCTCTGGCGTAGTGACGGAGGGTGTGACGCGCGGGCAATGGGTCGGAGTGCCCGAAACCGGGCAGGTCGGGGACGACGATCCGGAACCCGCTGACGCCCGCGGCGAGGTCCAACAGCCCCCGATGGTCCGCGCCCAGGCCATGCAACATCACCAGCGTCTCCGCCCCCGGCGGCCCCTGCTCCCAGTACGCCACGACCCTCGCCCCGACGGCGACGCTCTCGAACACGCCCGAGGCATCGTGCTCGGACATCGGCTGCCACGCCGGGTCCTCCGCGTCCTCACGCCGACCGGTGCGATCAAGATCCACGCCTCCACACTGCCACGCCGGAGCCAGCCGGACGGGTGGCGACCAGGGTGACCGCGGACCCCGCGTCCGCCGGACCAGACCGTGCGGGATGATCGGGATGTGGGCGTGAAGCTCCCCGTGCGGACCCGAGATTTCTTCCTCGCAACGTTCGTCCTCTCCTGGGCGATCTGGATCCCGCTGATGCTCATCAGGCTCGGCGTGATGGCCTCCGGCATCGCGGACGACTCACTCGTCGCACTGGCGCTTCCCGGGGTGCTCATGCCGGCCGTCGCAGCCGCGTTGCTCACCTGGCGTCGCGAGGGCGGGGCCGGAGTCCGGCAACTCGTCGGGCGGCTGGGCCGGTGGCGGTTCGGCCGGTGGTGGTGGGCGGCGCTGGCGCTGCAGCCACTGGTCCTCGTGGTGGCGGCCGCACTGCACAACCAGTTCGTCACCGGCGGCACGGTCTCCGTCACACCCGGGCTGACCGTGGCCTCGGTGATGACCTCCCTGGTCTTCTTGGTCGTGGCAAGCTGCGGCGAGGAGCTCGGATGGCGCGGGCTCGCGCTGCCACACCTGCAGGAGCAGCGTGGCCCGGTCCGGGCAAGCGTGGCGCTCGGCCTGGCCGTCGCCACCTGGCACCTTCCGTACTGGATCCTGCAGGGCGTCCTGACCGACTACGGGTGGGGCTACCTCGCGGTCGACTACGTCTTCGTACTCGCACTGACCTTCCAGCTGACCTGGCTCTTCAACGGCGCCGGCGGAAGCGTGCTGGCGGCCGTCGCCTTCCACGTGAGCTTCAACCTGGTGAACGTCACGCCTCTTGCCGGTGACCGGGAGTCGTCTCCGCCTTCGCACTGCTGACCGTCATCGAGCTCGGCGTGGCCGTCGCCGTGCTCAGGCGTGGGCTTCCTGCTGCCTGACCCGCGAGCATCGCGTCCGGTGCCCCGGGGGCGATGGTGGACTAGATTCGTTGGTCGTCCGTGGACCGAGGAGCAACAGTGGCCGAGTACCTGATCTTCTTCAACCAGCAGTGGGTGGGCGATCACAGCGAGGAGTGGTTCGGCTCACGGGGTCCGCTGGCGCGGGCGGTCGTGGACGAGATGAGAGCAGCCGGCGTCCTCGTGTTCGCCGGAGGGCTGGAGGAGGAGCACGACCGTGCCTTCAGCGCCGACGCGACCAGCGGCACCCTGACGTTCGCCGACGGGCCCTACTCCGACACCGAGGAGTACCTCGGCGGGCTCACCATCGTCAACGTTGCCGACGTCGAGGCAGCCAGGATGTGGGCGGGCAAGGTGGCGGAGGCGTGCGGATGGCCCCAGGAGGTCCGCCGCCTCAAGTCCTAGCCCGGGACCCCTGGCCGTGCCGGGTCCGTCCCCCGAGGGGGGAGCCGGGGCCGTGCACGCGCCGATTCGGTGATCCACGGGTCCGCACGCTAGGGTTGACATGCAAGGGTTGCTCAGTCTTACCTCGACCCTGATGCGTGTTGCCAGCCCTCTTGGGGCTCCACGCCGACACCCACGTCCGTGGTGAGACACCACATGAGATAGCGAATCCCCCCATGTCTGTACGAACCTTCCTCGATCTCGGCGTGCCCGGGTCACTGGCCACGATCCTCGCCGAGCGCAGCATCACCACTCCCACCCCGATCCAGGCGGCGACGCTGCCCGACTCTCTGGCTGGCCGCGACGTCCTCGGCCGCGGCCGCACCGGATCGGGCAAGACCTACGCCTTTCTCCTTCCGATGGTGTCCCGCCTGATGGAGTCGGGCCGCCGACCGGCGCCGAAGCGGCCGCGTGCCCTCGTGCTCGCACCGACTCGTGAGCTGGCGTCGCAGATCGAGGCGTCGCTGGCCCCTCTCGCTGCCGTTGGCGGGTTGCGCAGCCGGACGATCTTCGGCGGGGTCAGCCAGGGCGCGCAGGCCAGCGCGCTCGCCAAGGGCGTCGACGTCGTCGTCGCCACCCCCGGTCGGCTCGAGGACCTGATCAAGCAGGGCCTGTGCTCCCTCGACCAGGTCGAGATCACGGTCGTCGACGAGGCGGACCACATGTCCGACCTCGGCTTCCTCCCGGCGGTCCGGCGGATCCTCGACGCCACCCCGAAGGCCGGCCAGCGGATGCTGTTCTCCGCGACCCTCGACGGCGCGGTCAACGTCCTGGTCAAGCGCTACATGACGGACCCTGTCACCCACGAGGCAGACTCCGTGACCTCTCCGATCTCCCAGATGGAGCACCACATCCTCCGGCTCGAGCGTCAGCACCGGCTCCCCGTCCTGGTCGATCTGGCCAGCGCGCCCGGGCGCACCGTGGTCTTCACCCGGACCAAGCACGGCGCCAGGACACTGGCACGCCAGCTCAACCTCCACGGTGTCCCCACCGTGGAGCTGCACGGGAACCTGGCCCAGAACGCCCGCACCCGGAACATGGAGGCCTTCCACTCCGGAAGGGCAACCACCCTCGTCGCGACCGACATCGCCGCCCGGGGCATCCACGTCGACGACGTCGCGCTGGTCATCCACGCCGACCCGCCCTCCGAGCACAAGGCCTACCTGCACCGCTCCGGACGCACGGCACGCGCCGGCGCCGGCGGCATGGTCATCACGCTGATGTCCCCCGACCAGGTCGGCGATGTGCGCGACCTCACCCGGAGGGCCGGCATCAACCCGACGACCACGAAGGTCACCGGATCGGACCACGCCGCGCTCGCCCGGCTCGTTCCCGGCGAGCGGGTGCTCGTCGCCGGCGGGCTCCCCACCCAGCCGCAGCGCGGCGCAGGCCCGAACGGTGCGAGCCAGTCCGGGCGTCGCGGCCAAGGAAGCGGTCGGGGCGGTTCGCCGGCCAGGGGCGGTGCCTCCGGGGGCTCCCGCCGACGGCCGAGCCGCACCCAGTCGGGCTCGACCCCGCCATCGTCGACTCACAGCGCCGCCGCGTTCAGCGGTCGCGGGCGACGCGGCTGACCTTGCCCGTGCAGGCTGCCTGCGCCTGACCGGCGGCCGCCGGAGCATCGGGCCGCGTCAGGGGACTCGTGCCAGGATCACCAGATGGCCTCACGACTCCCGGACCAGCCCGCCGGCTCTACGCCACGGCCCCCGGAGCGCATGCGGGCAGCGGTCACCACCCACCACGGGGGTCTCGGACGCCATCGAGCTGCGCGACGTCCCCGTTCCCGCGCCGGGAGCTGGCGAGGTGCTCGTTCGCGTCGCAGCCGCGGCATGCAACAACACCGACATCTGGACCCGTGAGGGCTCGTACGGCACGGCGGCCGACCCCGACACCAAGGCCGGCTGGCTCGGGCCTCTGGACTTCCCCCGCATCCAGGGCGGCGACGTCGCCGGCACCGTCGTTCTCGTCGGGAACCCCCTCGGACGCCCACCTTCTCGGCTCGCGGGTGCTGGTCGATCCCGCCAACTACGACGGGCCCGGACCGGATGCACGACCGATCGACGTGCTGGGAAGCGAGCGGGACGGCGGCTTCGCCGAGTACGTGGTGGTGCCGAGTGCGCGCGCCCACCCCGTCGACGGGTCTCCCCTGTCCGATGCCGAGCTGGCCGCTCTGCCCATCGCCTACGGCACCGCACTGGGAATGCTCCAACGCGGGTCGGTCTCCGACGGGCACACCGTGCTGGTCACCGGGGCATCCGGTGGCGTGGGACTCGCCGTGGTCCAGCTGGCCCATGCCCGAGGGACGAGGGTCGTCGCCGTCAGCAGCGGGGACAAGCAGGATGCGGTCCGCCGGGCGGGAGCAGACGTCGTGCTGGACCGACATCGCGGGGAGATGCTCGCTGACGCAGCCGAGGCGGCCCCCGGCGGCTACGACGCAGCCATCGACGTGGTCGCCGGTGACGCGCTGGGGCACGGGCTGGAGCTGCTGCGCCCCGGAGGCCGCTGGGTGGTCGCCGGCGCGCTGGACGGCTGGAAGGTCACTCTCGACGTCCGACGGCTGTACCTGGCCAACCGGGCTCTGGTGGGGTCCACCATGCACACACCGCGCATCTTCGACGAGCTGGTCCGCATCGCCCGTGCCGGCAGCGTGCGCCCGGTGATCGCGGCGACGTTCGGCCTCGAGCAGCTCCGCGAGGCGCAGGAGTACCTGGCCCTGCGCCGCCACGTCGGGAAGCTGGTCGTCATCCCGCCCGGATCCGAGCAGACTGGCAGCCATGGACTACCTGACGACGCCTGACGCCCGCTTCTCGGATCTCGACGGCTTCCCCTACCGTCCCCGCCGCCTCGACGTCGGGGACGGACTGCAGCTGGCGGTCGTCGAGGAGGGCCCCGCGGACGGACCCGTCGTGGTCCTGGTTCACGGTGAGCCGACCTGGGGGTTCCTGTACCGCTCCATGATCCCGCCACTGACCGCCGCCGGCCTCCGCGTCGTCGTCCCCGATCTGATCGGGTTCGGTCGCTCGGACAAGCCGGTGCGACGCGAGGACTACTCCTTCGCCCGCCACGTCGAGTGGCTCCGGCGGGCACTCTTCGACGCCCTGGGCCTGGACAGGGTCTTCTACTTCGGGCAGGACTGGGGAGGGCTGCTCGGCATGCGCCTGCTCGCCGAGCAGCCCGAGCGCTTCGCCGGCGTGGTGATGTCCAACACCGGGCTGCCGACCGGCGACGTGCCGATGCCCGAGGTGTGGCAGCGCTTCCGCCGGATGGTCGAAGGGGCCGAGCGCCTGGACATCGCGCGCATGGTCGACGCGGGATGCCTGCGCGCGCTGACCCCCGGCGAGCTCGCCGCCTACGACGCGCCGTTCCCCGACGAGGCGCACTGCGCGGGTGTCCGCGCCTTCCCGGGGCTGGTCCCCAATACTCCCGACGACCCCGCCTCCGAGGCCAACCGGGCGGCGTGGAACCGCCTGTCGACCCTGGACACTCCCTTCCTGTGCGCCTTCAGCGACGGCGACCCGATTACCCGTGGCGGCGACCGGTGGATGCTCTCGCGCATCCCCGGGACCGCCGGCCAGCCTCACCTGACGATCCCGGGAGCCGGGCACTTCGTCCAGGAGGACCGGCCCGGCGAGCTGGCCGATGCGATAGCCCGCTTCGTGCGGTCCCACGCCGGCGGGAGCTGAGGCGATCGAGGGCCTCGCACGACCCCGGGCCCGCCGCGCCCGGCGTAGCCTGAATGAATGACCAAGCGCCAGCGCCCCGTCTCGGTCAGCAACGCCGAGCCGGGCCTCAGCGAGCGCCTGAAGGTGCGCAAGAGGCGCTACCTGATTCTCATGGGCACCTGCCTCGCGCTGATCATCCCCGCCTGGACCGTGGTCCGGCTCTACTCGGTTCCCGCCGCGCTGATCATGTCCTTCGTGGCGGCTGATCATCCCGCCGATCGCCGCGATCGTGGCGAACCCGCTTGCGCGACGACTGAACCCGGACGCGGCCACGACGCGCCGTGGAGTCCGACTTCACACACCCTTCACGGCGACCCCCAGAAGCCCCATCTGCAGGACCGACTCTGGAGGTGGAAGCAGACAGGAACCTCACGGAAGGGGATGACCATGAAGAAGCGCACTGTCGCAGCAATCGCTGCCACGACCCTCGGCCTGACTCTCGTCGGCGCCGGCGCCGCAAGCGCCGCCACCGGCACCGTCCCCGTCGAGTGGGCCCAGCAGATCGCGCAGCACTACGGCTATGGCCACGGCTATGGCGACGGTACCGGCGACCCGACGACGTGCCCCTACTACGACGGAACAGGCGACATGGTGCAGGAGCGCACTCGCGCCCAGGACCAGTCGCGGCTGCGTGACCAGTCCCGGATCCAGGACCAGACCAAGGTCCAGGACCAGACGCGGTTGCGTGACGGGACCGGCGACCAGCAGAGGCTGCGGATCCACCAGACGAGCTGATCAGGATTCACGACGCTCATCGCGGCGGCGCGGACAGTGTCCGCGCCGCCGCTGTCGTTGCACGGACGCCTGGAATGCTGAGGCCCATGACCTCCTCGTCGCGCCCGGCCACACGGTGGGTCCTTCCCCTTCTCGCCGATCTCGTCTGCGTGGTTGCGTTCGCGTTCGGCGGCAAGTCGACCCATGAGGCGGGCGACTCCAACCTGGTGGTGCTGGCCATCGTCTGGCCCTACGTGCTGGCAGCCCTGCTCGCCCATGCCGCCCTGCTCGCCCGGGGACGGCCGACCGCGCGCACGTGGCCCGAGGGCGCGGGCATCCTCGCAGTCACCTACGTGCTCGGCATGGCGCTCCGCGCCGTGTCCGGCCGCGGGATCGACGGGGCCTTCCTCCTCGTCGCCGTGGCGTTCCTGACCTTCACCCTGCTGGGGTGGCGCCTCGTGGCAGGGATCGTCGTCCGACGCCGGACCCGGTGACTCGTCATGCCTCCTGGGGCCGCCTGGTCCGGTGCTCCAGCACGGCGTAGGTGGCGAGCTTGACCCGGTCCTCGACGAGGAACCAGACGATGCTGTAGCCCCACACCAACGCGGCCAAGCCCCACCCCAGCGGGGTCATGAGGATTCCGAACACCGCAATGAGGGTGGCCGTGGCCTGCGTACCGACGACCGCGCCCAGCAACAGCCGCGAGGGCGCCGGCTTCCGCCAGAAGGGTCCGTGCGCACGCGTCACGAAGACGGTCAGGTGCCCGGACACCGACAGCTTGAGGTAGATGAGCGTGCGGATCAGGTCGGTGTCCAGGTGGAAGAGCTGGTGCGCCAGCGCGAAGAGCAGGAACGTCTCGAGGACGCCGAGCACACCGAGAGCGGTCGAGACGGTCAGCACCCGGCGCATGTCCCAGGACGCCGGCTTCGGCGACCCGCGGACGTGGTCGTAGGCGATCGCGAGGATCGCCCCGTCGTTGAGGACGGCCAGCAGCACGATCATCGTGGCGGTGACCGGGAAGAAGTTGAACACCATGATGGCGAAGCTGACGAGCAGCAGCACGCGGATCGTCTCGGCGATCCGGTACATCGCGTAGCTGGTCATCCGGGCGAAGATCTCGCGCGCGAGCCGAATCGCGTCGACGATGACCGACAGCCCCGGCGCGGTGAGGACCACGTCGGCAGCTGCGCGGGCCGCGTCCGTCGCCCCGGCAACGGCAATGCCCGCGTCGGCCTGCTTCAGTGCCGGCGCGTCGTTGACCCCGTCGCCGGTCATCCCCACGATGTGCCGGCGCTCCTGCAGCAGCTGGACGATGCGGTACTTGTGCTCCGGGAAGACCTGGGCGAACCCGTCCGCCTCCTCGGCCAGCTCGGCGAGCGCAGGACCGTCGCGTCCCGAGTCGAGAGCGGTGGCCTCCACGATGTTCTCGCCGATCCCGACCTGACGGGCGATCTGCACCCCGATGGCCACCTGGTCCCCGGTGACCATCTTGACCCGGGTGCCGAGCTGCTGGGCCGCGGCGATGGTGGCGGCCGAGTCCTCCCGCGGTGGATCTGCGAGCGCCAGCACCCCGAGGAGTCGCCAGCGTCCGTCGGCATCGCCGCGCGCCACCGCCAGCGACCGGTAGCCCCGCTCCGCGAACTCGCTCACCCGGGCGTCCATGTCCGCGACAGCCGGGTCCTCGTCGCACTTCTGGGCGATCGCCTGGGGAGCACCCTTGCTCACGCGGTACGGCGCGCCGTCAGCCGGCTCCACGGTCGCCTCGGTGCGCTTGGTGACCGGGTCGAACGGAACGAAGTCGGTCACCCGCAGGTCGACGGACGCCCCGGACGCAGCAGCGGACAGGACAGCGTCGTCGATCGGGTCCTTGTCCTCCGAGCGCGAGGCGAGGCTCGCGGCGAGGAGCACGTCGCTCTGCGTGACCCCGGGAGCGGTCCACTGCTGGGCGACCGCGAGCTTGTTCTGGGTCAGGGTGCCGGTCTTGTCCGAGCACAGCACGTCGATGCCGCCGAGCTCCTCGACGGCCGGCAGGTGGCTGACGACGGCCTTGCGATGAGCCAGCTGACGCGCACCGACGGCCATCGTCACCGACAGGACCGCCGGTAGCGCCACCGGCACCGAGGCGATGGTCAGCACGAGCGCGAACTCGAGGGTCTGCAGGACCGCGTTCCCACGCAGCAACGAGACAGTGGTCGTCAACGCGACCAGGACCACGGCCCCGAGGATCAGCACGTGACCGATCCGCAGGACGGCCTGCTGGAAGTGGCTGACCGTCCCGGCCTCCTGGACGAGAGCGGTGGTCTTTCCGAAGAAGCTGTTGCCCCCGGTGGCGTACACCAACGCGTCCGCCTCACCGCGGGTGATCACGGCACCGGAGTAGAGGACGTCGCCATGCCCCCGGGTGACCGGCAACGACTCGCCGGTGAGTGCCGACTGGTCCACCTCGAGGGAGGCGTCGCCGACGATCCTCGCGTCCGCCGGGACGACGTCGCCCAGGCGCACCCGGATGACGTCTCCGGGCACCAGCTCCCGCACGGCGACCGAGGCCCACGAACCGTCGCGGAGCGCGCGCGCCGAGGTCGCGAGCCTTTCCTTCAGCGCGGCGATCGCACTGGCGGCCTGATGCTCCTCGACGAACGCCACGGCCCCGTTCATCAGCAGCAGAACACCGATGATCACGGCATCGGTCCAGTGCTGGACGACCAGGGAGAGGACCAGCGCGACCTCGATCATCCAGGGGATCGGCGCCCAGAAGTAGCCGAGAGCGACCAGGAGCTGGCTGCGACTTCTTCTCCACGATCTCGTTGGGGCCGAGCTGCTGGAGCCGCACCGCGGCCTCGGCCGACGTCAGCCCCCGTTCATCGACCCGCAGCCGCTCCTCCAACGCGTCCACCGGCATCTCCGCCAGCTCGGTGGGAGACATCCGCAGGAGCTCTTCCGACAACGACACAGCAGCGACATCCCTCCTGGTGAACAACCTCACCTCTCGCCAACGTGCGTCGCGCGTCCGCACCGGCACAAGGGCCTCTCGTCACAACTCGCCCTTCTCATCGGCCCCGGACCTCGCTCTTGGGACGGGCACTACCGTGTGAAGCCGAGAACCGAGCGGAACCACCGGCGGGAGAGCGGATGAACGACTTCAATGCGGCGGTCATCGAGGAGTTCCGGGCGAACGCAGGTCGGGTGGGCGGCAACTTCGAAGGCGCGCCGATGGTTCTGGTCCACCACCGGGGCCGCACGAGCGGCACGGACTACGTCAACCCGATGGTGTACCTGCCTGACGACTCCGACCCCGCCACGATCTACGTCTTCGCGTCCAAAGGGGGGCATCCTCAGCACCCCGACTGGTACCACAACCTGGTGCACGCCGGTCGTACCACGATCGAGGTGGGGACGGAGACCTATGAGGTCGACGTCGAAGAGCTGACCGGCAGCAGACGGGACACCGTGTACGCCGAACAGGTCGCGCGCAACCCGCACTTCGGCACGTACGCCGAGAAGACCGACGGAGTACGTGTCATTCCGGTCCTGCGACTGACCCGCCGGTCCCCGTAGGCTCGGGGCATGGCCCCCGCACCCGACTCCGACCGGCTCGCCGTCCTCATCGACAGCGACAACACGACGCCCAGCATCCTCGAGGCGCTGCTGGCCGAGATCGCCAAGTACGGGAGGGCCACGGTCAAGCGGGCCTACGGCGACTGGACGACCCAGAACCTCCGGGGCTGGAAGGACGTGATCAACGTCCACGCCATCCAGCCGATGCAGCAGTTCGCCTACACCACGGGCAAGAACTCCACCGACAGCGCGCTCATCATCGACGCGATGGACCTGCTCTACACCGGCGACATCGACGGGTTCTGCCTGGTCTCGTCGGACAGCGACTTCACCAAGCTCGCGTCGCGGCTGCGGGAGTCGGGCAAGGCCGTCTACGGGTTCGGCGAGCCGCGGACCCCGGCATCGCTGGTGAATGCCTGCGACAAGTTCGTCTATCTCGACGTCCTGCGCGGCTCCGAGTCGACGACCGGGCGCGATGAGAAGACCCAGGGGCGCCGCAGCGCGGGGAACCTGCGCCAGGACGCGCGGCTGGTGCGACTCCTCCGCGACGGCGTCGACGCGGCCTCGGACGACGACGGCTGGGCCGAGCTCGGAGGCGTGGGCATGTACGTCGCCAAGCAGGCCCCCGACTTCGATTCCCGCAACTGGGGCTACGGCAAGCTGATCGACCTGGTCGAGGCCATCCAGCTCTTCGAGGTCAAGCGCGAGTCGGGGCAGCGCGTCCGCGTCCGGGAGCTCCCCAAGGGCGCCAACAAGAGCCCGGCGGCCAAGCGCCCGGCGAAGAAGGCGGCCAAGAAGGCCACCGCCGCGAAGAAGTGACGCGATGGGCACCTCGGTCGTCGTCCTGGTCGCGGTGCTGGTGCTTGCCCTCGTCGTGGTGGCGGGCACCCGGATGCTGCGCACGGGCGCCGGGCGGAGGAGCGGGATGCACAACGCCCTGGGCAACTTCATCGACGTGTTCGACCCGTCGCGCTCGCGCGCCGAGGAGGACCTGAAGTCCCAGAGGCACAGCGGCCCGGTCACCCCGACCCCGGACGACGAGGAGCCCCCGGTCGTCGTCGACCTGGACACCGGGCGGGCCAGGGTCCGCCGTCCACGCACCCCCGAGTAGGGCCCTCCGGCGCCCAGGTCGCCGCTCCGCCTTGCCGTTCGGTGTTACCGTCCCCGAGGTGACGGGCCAGGCCAGCTCCTCCACCGCACCCCGCGGACGCACACCGCGCAAGTCTCCTCCACCGACACCGTCCACCGCCGAGCACGGGCGCCTCGGCGAGTCCCCGGGGGACGACGATCCCTGGCGGTTGTGGGGTCCCTACGTCGCCGGACGGCAGTGGGGGACGGTCCGGGAGGACTACTCGGCGGACGGCAACGCGTGGGACTCCTTCCCCTTCGAGCAGGCCCACCAGCGCACCTACCGATGGGGTGAGGACGGCATCGCGGGGCTCTGCGACCGGTACGGGTTCCTCAACCTCGCTGTCGCCCTGTGGAACGGCAAGGACGACCGCCTCAAGGAGCGCTACTTCGGCCTGACCAACGAGCAGGGCAACCATGGCGAGGATGCCAAGGAGTACTGGTGGCATCTCGACGCCACCCCGACCCACTCGTGGGCTCAGCTGCTCTACCGCTACCCGCAGGCCGCCTACCCGTACGACGGTCTGCGCACCGAGAACGCCCGACGCGGGCGCGACCAGTCCGAGTACGAGCTCGCCGACACCGGCATCCTCGACGGCAACCGCTTCTTCGACGTCGTGGTGACCCACGCGAAGGCGTCCCCCGACGACATCCTGGTCACGGTCGCCGTGACCAACCACGGACCGGACGCGGCCCCGGTCGATGTCGTACCGCAGCTGTGGTTCCGCAACACCTGGCGATGGGGCACCGACGACCGGGTGCCGACGCTCCGCGAGGTCGCCTCCCCCGACGCCGCGGCCCATCCGGGAGCAAGGGTCGTGGAGGCGAGCCATGGGTTCCTCGGCCGGTACCACCTGTACGCCGAGGGCTCCCCGGACCTGCTCTTCTGCGACAACGAGAGCAACGAGCAGGCGCTCTGGGGCGCCGAGCGCAGCCGCACCCCCTACCCCAAGGACGGCGTCGACCGAGCGGTTGTCCATGGCGACGCCGGCCTCACCAATCCGGCGATGACCGGCACCAAGGTCGGGGTGCGCTACCACGTCGACCGGGTGATGCCGGGAGAGACGGTCACCGTGCGACTGCGTCTGTGCGCGGGCGTCGCGGCGGGGGAGCCCTTCGGCACGGGCTTCGACGCGACGCTCGAGCACCGGCGCCGCGAGGCCGACGAGTTCTACGCGGCCGTGGTTCCGTCCTCCACCTCGCAGGAGGACCGCCAGATCGCTCGCCGTGCGTTCGCCGGCCTGCTCTGGGGGCGCCAGCTCTACCGCTACGACGTGAGGGCCTGGCTCGCGGGGGATCCCGCCGGCCCACCCCCGCCGGAGGAGAGACGGCGGCCCGAGCCGGCCGGACGCAACACGTCGTGGCGCCACCTCTACCTCGCCGATGTGATCTCGATGCCCGACGAGTGGGAGTACCCCTGGTTCGCGGCCTGGGACCTCGCGTTCCACTGCGTCGCGCTCGCGCACGTCGACCCGGCGTTTGCCAAGCGGCAGCTGGTGCTGATGTGCCGGGAGTGGGCGCAGCACCCGGACGGCCAGATACCCGCGTACGAGTGGTCGTTCAGCGACGTGAACCCGCCCGTCCACGCGTGGGCTGCATGGCAGGTCTACATCCTCGACGGTGGTTGGGACCACGACTTCCTGGTCCGCGTCTTCGGCAAGCTGCTGCTCAACTTCTCCTGGTGGGTCAACCGCAAGGACGCCGACGGGTCCAACCTCTTCGAGGGCGGCTTCCTCGGGATGGACAACATCAGCGCGTTCGACCGGTCGCGCGACGTCCCGGCCGGCTGGCGCCTGGAGCAGTCCGACGCGACGAGCTGGATGGCGTTCTACTGCCTGTCCATGGAGCGGATCGCCCTGGAGCTGGCCCGGCACGACGAGGCATGGGACGACCTGGCGACCACGTTCCTGGAGCGCTTCCTCGCGATCGCGCGGGCGACCACGATCTTCGGGAGCAACGACGTCACGCTCTGGAACGACGCCGACGGGTTCTTCTACGACGTGCTGGTCGGGCCGGACGGACGAGGTGAGCAGGTCCCGGTCCGATCGCTGGTCGGGCTGCTGCCCCTCCTGGGGGTGGCGATCGCACCGGCGTGGGCCGCCCGGGAGCTCGACGACTTCTCCCAACGGCTGGACTGGCTGCGTCGGCGCCGCCCCAGAGAGACCCGGGCGCTGGTGTCCGTACCCGGGGACGACGGCTCACCGCACACGACGATGAGCCTGCTCGACGCGCCCCGGTACCAGCGGCTGTTGACCCGTCTGTTCGACGAGAGCGAGTTCCTCTCCCCGCACGGCGTCCGCAGCCTGTCGGCGGTCTACCGTGACGGCCGCTCCCTCGAGGTGGCGGGCACCTCGATGTGGATCCGCTACGACCCGGCCGAGTCGACCTCGGGCCTGTTCGGCGGGAACTCCAACTGGCGCGGGCCGGTGTGGATGCCGGTGAACGCCCTGCTCGTCGATGCCCTGAAGACGTACGCCGCAGGAGCCGGGTCCGATCTCACCGTCGAGGTCCCGACCGGGTCGGGGCACCGCCTCCTCCTCGCCGAAGCGGCCGCCGAGCTCGAGGACCGCTTGATCGGCATGTTCCGCCCGGGTCCGGACGGCCGACGGCCCAGCGACCCCTCCCACAACCCCCGCGGGCCGCTCTGGGCAGAGCATCCGACCTTCAGTGAGTACTTCCACGGCGATACGGGTACGGGACTGGGAGCCTCCCATCAGACCGGTTGGACCGCCTTGGTGGCACATCTGATCTGCACCACCTCCGGCCGCCCCGGCGCCGCGCCGGCCGGGTCCCCCTGACCCACCCGACCCCCAACGAGAGGAAGAGCCATGCTCCTGGAAGGAAAGACAGTCGTCGTCACCGGCGGCAACAGCGGCATCGGAGCCGCGATCGCGAAAGCCGCGGGTGCCGAGGGCGCCAACGTCGTCATCGACTACGTGGCCCACCCGGAGGCGACCGCCGCCCTGGACGAGGAGATCACCAACGCGGGCGGCGAGGCGATCGGCGTGGATGCGGACGTCAGCAAGGTCGACGACCTGCGGCGCCTCATCGACACCGCGGTGTCCACCTTCGGGCGGCTCGACGTCCTGGTGAACAACGCGGGCATCGAGACCCGCACCTCGATCCTGGACAGCAGCGAGGACGACTACGACACGCTGATGGCGGTCAACCTGAAGAGCTCGTTCTTCGGCACCCAGCTGGCAGCCAAGCAGTTCATCGCCCAGGGCGGGGGTGGCGTCATCGTCAACATCTCGTCGGTCCACGAGGACTGGCCGATGCCCGGGAACATCCCCTACTGCGTCTCCAAGGGCGGCATGCGGATGCTGACTCGCACCGCGGGCGTGGAGCTCGGCAAGCACGGGATCCGGGTGGTGGGCGTCGGGCCTGGCGCAGTGGACACGCCGATCAACGCCTCGACCAGCAGCGACCCGTCGAAGCTGAAGGCTCTCGACGCGGCGATCCCGATGGCGCGGATGGCCAAGCCCGACGAGATCGCCGACGCCGTCGTCTTCCTTGCCTCCGACAAGGCCGGCTACGCGACAGCCACGACGATGTTCGTCGACGGCGGCATCATGCACGCCAGCGTCGGCCTCTGACCGGCGCTCAGGCGCGAGCGAGCGTTCCGTTCTCACCACCGGGCGGCCACCATGGAGACAGGCGAACGAACGGGGAGAAGGAGGGGTCATGAAACCGAGTGAGGCCTTGGAGAGCGCCCGCGACGCCATCACGGTGGGTCGCGTGTTCGGAGAGCCCTACGAGAAGGACGGCGTGACCGTCATCCCGGCCGCGATGGTGGCCGGCGGCGGAGGCGGCGGCGAGGGGCACGACGACGAGGGCCAGGGCGGCGAAGGTGGCGGCTTCGGGCTCGCCGGCAAGCCGGCCGGTGCCTACGTCATCAAGGACGGCGTCGTCCAGTGGCGGCCGGCGATCGACCTCAACCGCATCGTCGTCGTGGTGGGGGCCGTGATCATCGCCTTCCTCCTGAGCCGCCCGCGGATCATCCGGGCCCGGGCCAAGGCCGCAGACGCCGAGTGAGCGAGGACACCGCGGAGGGGGCCGACGCGATACTGCCGGTCCTCGGCCTGCGCGTCACGGCCGGGCCGATCGAGCTGCGCGGGATCACCGACGATCTTCTCGGGCCGCTCGCCGGCTTGGCCGTGGCCGGGATCCACGATGCCGGTGCCATGCCGTTCTACGTACCGTGGTCGGTCGCGCCGGCCGACGAGTTGCCCAGGAACTTCGCGCAGTACCACTGGCGGACTCGCGCCGCGTGGTCGCCCGACTCCTGGACGATGGAGCTCGCCGTCCTCTTCGAGGGCGAGCTGGTCGGGGTCCAGGGCTTCGGCACCCACGACTACCTGGTCACCCGGACCGGCGAGACCGGCTCCTGGCTGGGGCGTGTGCATCAAGGACGAGGGATCGGCACGGCGATGCGCCAGGTGCTGTGCGCTTTCCTCTTCGACCATCTGGACGCCGACCACGTCACGTCGGCCGCGTTCGAGGACAACCCCGTCTCCCTCGCGGTGAGTCGCAAGGTCGGCTACCGCGAGACGGGGTGGCGGCGGATCGCCCGTCAGGGCGAGCCGGCGACCCAGTACGAGCTGACCCTGATGCCCGGGGACCTCACCCGCTACGCGCACCCGCTGCGCGTCGAGGGCCTTGAGCCGTTCCGCCGCTCCATCGGGCTGGGACTACCTGGCCCGGTGGCTCCGGGGGTTGCGGGGACCTGAGCGGCTTGGCGAGGGCGTTCACCACCGAGCACCTCACCAGGGTCCTCATCCGGTGGGTGATCGGGTACCCGTCGACCACCGGGATGCTCGCCATCGGCGTCTGTCCGGTGGACAGCTCGAACGCGTACAGCTCGCGCAGGTTCTCCAGCCAGCGCCAGTCGGAGACCCAGTAGACGGCAGGGTGATCCCCCTTCAGCCGCTTCTCCCCCAGCGCCGTCATCGAGGCGATCAGGGCGGCGATCCCCCGGTCCTGGGCCCGGATGGCCCGGGCGATCTCCGCCGGGGATCCATCGGCCGGGAGCGGGTGCTCAGCAACGTAGACGCGCAGGTCCTTGCAAGCCTGGGCGGCTGTGTCGGCCACGGCGGGGTCGTCGAGGATTCCGAGATGGTCCGCTGAGGCGAAGGCCCAGAGACCGACCCCGAACGCGACGATCACCGCCAGACCGGTCAGGGCGGCAACGGTCCCGGACACCCAGATCATCGCCGTGCCGAGGCGGCGTCGGCGCGGTGGCACGTCGGCCGGGGGCAGAGGTGGAAATCCGGTGGCCACGCAGCGAGGGTACGGCGGACGCCGGGGCCTGCGGCCGATGCGGGAGAGCTTCGTGACCCCATCGTGACGACTCCGTGACGGGCGCCCCGGCGCGACGCCGGCCTAGCGGAGGCCGGCGAGGAAGCCGTCGACGTGCTGCGCGACCTGGAGATGCACGTCGACGCTGCCCACGGCGTCTCCCGGCAGGTTCATGCTGTGGTCCGCGCCGGCGACCTCCAGCACGTCGCAGTCGAGCCGCCGGGCGACCTCACCAGCCCACAGGTCGTCCGCGGTCCCGCCGACCAGGAGCACCGGGATGCCCTCGGACCGCAGGACATCGATGCCCTCGACGACCGCCGGGCTGGTGAGCAGCGGGGTGAGCAGCACGTACGCCGACGAGCGGTGTCCGGCCAGCACGGACAGCGTGCCCAGGGACTTCGCCATGATCAGCCAGGTGTCGGGGGCGGGATCGATCGCCTGTTCCTCCCGCACCGACTCCTCCAGGTGTCGCGAGACCCAGGCGACCCGCTCCTCCTCACCCCACCGGGCGCCGGACTCCCACCAGACCTGGCGCACCGACCAGCCGTGCTCCAACAGCGAGAGCCGGCCGAACTCCAGGAGCGGGTGCGAGGGCGAGTAGGCGGCGCCGGGCACGACCAGCGCCCTCCTCGTGGACGGGCCGCCGTCCGGATCGTGGTGGGCGGGCAGGCCGCCGAACGGCGCGGACACGTGTCCTCCTCGGGTCGCTGGCGCCTCGAGTCTAGGAGCCCGCTCGACCGGCTACTCCTCCCACGCCTGGTCCACCCCGAGGCAGGCGACCACCTCGGTCCGCTGCGCAGCGAGGAAGACGGCGAAGTGGTAGGGCGGGTCCCCGACGTCGACGGATCCCAGCCGCAGCAGGGGCCGCGCGGTGCTCTCCAGATCCCGCAGGGCCTGCTCGAAGCCGACCGTCTCGACGCCCTGCTCCAGGAGCTTGCCGTGGCGGCGGCGGCAGATGTCCAGCAGCTCGGCCGGGGTCGCGGTCCCGTCGTGCCACAGGGTGAACTCAGCGCCCTGTCGCAGTGCCGAGGCGCAGGCCAGGTGGGCGGGCTGGAGCGGATCCAGCGCCGCGACGAGCTCGTCGGTGTCCACGCCGGAAGTCTATATGTCCGTGCATTTGTGCACGGTCAGAGCTTCTCGACCGGGGCGTAGCGAAGGAGGAGTCGCTTGACGCCCTGCGAGCCGAAGTCGATCGATGCAGTCGCCTTGTCGCCGGCACCCTCGACGGTGACGACGGTGCCCATGCCGAAGCTGTCGTGAGAGACACGGTCACCGGGCGCCAGCGACGGGATCTCCCGGCTCTTGCCCTTCGCCGCGGCGTCGGCGCTCGCCGCAGCCGACCCGAAGGCGCTGGACGCCGCGCCCCTCGCCGGACGGAAGCCGGCCACCGTGCGGGCCCACGAGGTCTGCTCCCCCTCGGCGCGCTTCCAGTCGACGAGGTCGTCGGGGAGCTCGTCGAGGAATCGGCTCGGCGGGTTGTGCGTGGGCGCCCCCCACGCGGAGCGGACCACTGCCCGCGAGACGTACAGGCGCTGCTGGGCTCGCGTGAGCCCGACGTACGCCAGCCGCCGCTCCTCCTCCAGCTCGGTCTTGTCGCCCAGGGACCGCATGTGCGGGAAGACGCCGTCCTCCATCCCGGTGAGGAACACGACCGGGAACTCCAGCCCCTTCGCGGTGTGCAGGGTCATCAGCGTGACGACGCCGTTCTCGTGGTCGGGGATCTCGTCGGAGTCGGCGACCAGCGCGACCCGCTCGAGGAACTCCGGGACCCCCGGCGACGCGACCGTCAGGTCGCCCGGGTCGGCCGACGGCGGAGGCACCGGCTCGTCGGCGAACTCGCGCGCGACCGCGACCAGCTCGGCGAGGTTCTCGATCCGGGTCTCGTCCTGCGGGTCGTCGGAGCTTTCCAGCTCCTCGAGATAGCCGCTGAGCGCGAGCGCCTGCTCCAGCACGACGTCGGCCCGCTCCCCGGCCTCGACCATCGACTGCAGCTGCTCCATCAGCTCGACGAAGCGGGCGATCGCGGCCACCGACCGGGAGGCGATCCCGGCTGCCTCCTCGGCGCGCTGGAGCGCCTCCCAGAAGGTGGTGCGGGCGCCGGTGGCCAGCGCCTCGACGCACTCCTCCGCCCGCTCGCCGATGCCGCGCTTGGGCACGTTGAGGATGCGGCGCAGGGACACCTCGTCGGCCGGGTTGGCCAGAGCCCGCAGGTAGGCCAGGGCGTCGCGGACCTCGCGTCGCTCGTAGAAGCGGACGCCGCCGACGACCTTGTAGGGCATGCCCACCCGGATGAAGATCTCCTCGAACACACGCGACTGGGCGTTGGTCCGGTAGAAGACCGCGACGTCGCTCGCGGTGGCCAGGCCCTCGTCGGTGAGCCGGTCGATCTCCTCGGCGACGAAGCGCGCCTCGTCGTGCTCGTCGTCGCCGACGTAGCCGACGAGCTTCTCCCCGGCCCCCGCGTCGGTCCACAGGCTCTTGGCCTTGCGGCCCTCGTTCTTGCTGATCACCGCGTTGGCCGCGGAGAGGATCGTCTGGGTGGAGCGGTAGTTCTGCTCCAGCAGGATGGTGCGGGCGTCCGGGAAGTCCTGCTCGAACTGGAGGATGTTGCGGATGTTGGCCCCGCGGAAGGCGTAGATCGACTGGTCGGCGTCGCCGACCACCATCAGCTCCGCCGGCGCGACGCGGTGCGTGTCCGCGGAGTCCTCCCGGCCCGTCGCCCTCGGCGCAGAGCTCCCGGATCAGCGCGTACTGCGCGTGGTTGGTGTCCTGGTACTCGTCGACCAGGACGTGCCGGAACCGGCGCCGGTAGACCTCGCGGACCTCGGGGAAGGCCTGGAACAGGTTGACGGTCAGCATGATCAGGTCGTCGAAGTCGAGGGCGTTCGCGGCACGCAGCCGCCGCTGGTAGACCGCGTAGCACTCGGCGTAGGTCTCCTCGAGGTGGTTCTTCGCCTGGGACTTGGCCTCGTCGGCGTCGATGAGCTCGTTCTTCAGCGCCGAGACCCAGTTGAGGACGGCGCGCGGCTGGTAGCGCTTGACGTCGAGATCCAGGTCGCGGACCACCAGCGTCATCAGCCGCTTGGAGTCGGCGGCGTCGTAGATGGAGAACGACGACTTGTAGCCGAGCCTGTCGATCTCCTTGCGCAGGATGCGGACGCAGGCGGAGTGGAACGTCGACACCCACATGATCCGCGCGCGACGGCCGACGAGCTCCTCCACCCGCTGGCGCATCTCGTTGGCGGCCTTGTTGGTGAAGGTGATCGCCAGGATCGAGCCCGGGTGGGCGTCGCGCTGCGCGATCAGCCAGGCGATGCGCCGGGTCAGCACCCGGGTCTTGCCGGAGCCCGCGCCCGCGACGACCAGCAGCGGGGTGCCCTCGTGGATCACTGCCGCGCGCTGCGGGTCGTTGAGCCCCTCGAGCAGCTCCTCCGGGCGTCGGGCCTCGGCGCCGCCTCTGCTCGCTGCCGTCCCCGCCCGTGCACGTCGTCGGCGGCGAACAGCCCCTCGTCGGCGCTGCGCGCGGCGACCGCCGGGGATCGGGAACGACGTACTCATCAGACGGAAAGCCTATGCGGTGGGGGCGACATGGGCGGGATCAGAGCAGGCGGCGCTCCGACGCCCAGCGGCTCAGCTCGTGACGCGAGGACAGCTGGAGCTTGCGCAGCACCGAGGACACGTGGGACTCGACGGTCTTGATCGAGATGAACAGCTCGGCCGCGACCTCGCGGTAGGAGTAGCCACGGGCGATGAGCCGCATCACCTCACGCTCGCGCTCGGACAGCCGGTCGAGCTCCTCGTCGACCTGGGCGACCTCGACGGTGCCGGCGAAAGCGTCGAGCACGAAGCCGGCCAGCCGCGGGGAGAAGACGGCGTCACCGCCCGCCACCCGGCCCACCGCCGCAACCAGCTCGTCGCCGGTGATGGTCTTGGTGACGTAGCCGCGCGCGCCGGCGCGGATGGCTCCGATGACGTCCTCCGCGGCGTCGGAGACGCTCAGCGCCAGGAACCGGGTCTCGGGCAGCCGGTGGCCGATCCGCCGGATGACCTCCACGCCGCCGCCACCGGGGAGGTGGATGTCGAGCAGGACGACGTCGGGGTGGGTCTGCTGGATCACCGCGACGGCCGAGTCCACGTCCCCGGCCTCGCCCACGACGTCGACCCGGCGGCCGATCTCGGCGCGCACGCCCGGACCGGAACATCGCGTGGTCGTCGACGATGACGACGCTGGTCATGAGCTCTCCTCGGCGGACTCGGCGGGCCGGACCTGCATGGACAGCCGCACCTCGGTGCCCTCGCCCCGGGCCGTGCGGATCTCCGCGGTGCCGCCGTGCCGGGCCATCCGCTCCTCGATGCTCTTGCGGACCCCACGCCGGTCGTCGGGGACCGAGGAGGGGTCGAAGCCGGTCCCGCGGTCGCGGACGAAGACCGAGATCGTGTCCCCGGCGACCTCGGCGTACAGGTCGATCGAGGTCGACCCCGGAGTGCTTGGCGCTGTTGGTGAGCGCCTCGCGCGCGGCCAGCACCAGGGGCGTGGTGCGGTCGCTGGTCGGCACGTCGCCGACGGTGACGACCTCGATGCGCACGGCGTGCAGGTCCTCGACCTCGGCGGCGACGCCGCGCAGCGCCGCGGCCAGCGTGGTGGTGGCCGGCACCTGGTCGTCGTACAGCCAGGTACGCAGGTCGCGCTCCTGGGCTCGGGCGAGCCGGGCGACGGCCCGCGGGTCTTCGGACTGCTTCTGGATCAGCGCGAGGGTCTGCAGCACCGAGTCGTGCAGCAGCGCGGCGACGTCCGCCCGCTCCTGGCTGCGGATCCGCTCCTCCCGCTCGGTTGCGAGGTCACTGGCCAGCCGCAGCAGCCAGGGGCCGACGACCAGCGCGACCCCGAGGATCCCGACCAGCCCGACGACGACGACGGTCAGGGCGAGCTGGAGCTGCCCGGTCTCCAGGGCCAGCAGGGCCACCGACAACAGGATCAGCGCCAGCCCGACGACCACCCGCGTGACCGCGGCCGAGCCACCCGCCCCGAACACCAGCCGCCAGGGCGCGTTCGTGGAGTCGCTCCACCGCTCACGCTGAGCCTGGTCTGCCTGCATCCAGAGCACTCCGACGCCGAGCACGGCAGCGGCCAGGGGCCAGACGAAGACCCAGCCCCCGCCGAGCCGGGTCAGCAGGAAGAGCAGTCCTGCCAGCAGCACGCCGAGCGGGATGAGCATCTCGTTCGCGGGGAGCCGGATCGGCCGGGGGGGCCGGTTCCCCGCGCGCGACGCGGCCTCGAGGCCGGGCGCCGACCGGAGCCGGTAGCGATCCTGAGGCATGGCCAGCCACAGCGCGCCGTACAGGATGATCCCGAAGCCACCCATCACCGTGAACGCGACGAAGGCGATCCGGAGCCACAGCGCAGGGATGCCGAGGTGCTCGCCGAGGCCACCGCAGACACCGCCGATGATCCGGTCGTCGGCGGAGCGGTAGGCGCGTGGCGTGGGGGTGCTCATGTCGGATCCATCGTCACACAGCGCCGGTCCGAGGGGGATGCGTGGAGCACCCGATCCGACCCTGACCGCGGCCCCGTGATCGCGGGTCCGGATCAGGGACTTCCCCGATGCGCGCCGGGCTGTCGCGGCAGCACGATGGGGACATGACAGAGAACGACAACGGCAGCACCACTACGCCGCCCCAGGAGGGGACCGAGACCGGCCCGAGTCAGGGCTCGTCGGGCGTCAACTCCGACGCGCTCCGGGACATCCGCGCCTGGCGCCGGACCATCGAGCCCGACCGCAAGGTCGCCGGGGTGGCGGGCGGAGTGGCGCGAGCCCTCAACATCGACCCGACCATCGTCCGCGTTCTGTTCGTGGTGCTGGCGTTCGCCAACGGCTTCGGCCTGGTGCTCTACGCGCTGGGCTGGCTGCTGATGCCGGAGGAGGGCAAGGACGAGCCGCTGATCAGGGCGTCGTCCGGCGTGCGGACCGCACTGGTCGTCGGCGCTGCCGCCCTCGCCCTGCTGGTCGCGCTCGGGGTCACCGCCACCATCGTCAGCGGGGCGGGCCACGGCTTCTTCTGGCCGCTCTTCCCGACCGTCGGCGTGCTCCTGCTCGTCCTCTGGCTGTCCCAGCGTCGCGATGAACGGAGAACCACCATGTCAGACCAGACCACACCGCCGGCCGGGGCGCCCCCGGCATCCCCGACGGAGCCACCGGCGCCGTCGGCACCCTCCTACGCGCCACCTCCGGCCCGGCGCGACCGTGAGCCCCGGCTCTTCGGCGTCACCATCGCGCTGCTCGCGATCGGCCTCGGATCCCTGGGGATCGTCGACTCACTCACCGCGGGCATCGTGCCCGACTCGGCGTACGCCGCGCTGGCCCTGGCGATCATCGGCGTGATGCTCGTGATCGGCTCGGTCTTCGGCCGTGCGAACGGGCTGGTCCTTCTCGGGATCATCGCCGCCCTCGTCCTGGCCGGAACGACGACGAGCGGTGGGTGGAACAGCAGGAACAGCACCCTCGACGCCACCCCGGTCACCGCGAGCGGTGTCCAGCCGGACTACTCGCTCGGGGCCGGCGACATCTCCCTCGACCTGAGCAAGGTCGCCGATCTGGCCGCGCTGAACGGTCGGAACGTCACCATCGACCTCGGCGCGGGCCACGTGATCGTGTACGTGCCCGACGACCTCGGCGTCACCGTCGACGCCCAGGTCCGGTACGGCGGGCAGGTGGATCTGCCCGACCGCAGCGGCGACGGCTGGGGCGTGCACCTGACCCAGCACGTCAACCCACAGGCGAGCACCCAGATCAATCTGACCATCGTGGTCAAGTTCGGCCAGATCGAAGTGAAGCACTCATGAGCACACGCCAGAACACCCATCAGCTCAGGGTCGGCCCCCTGGTCGCCGGCATCGTCTTCATCGGCTTCGCCGTGACCTGGGCCCTCGCCGAGCTGGGCCTGATCGTGAACCCGGACCCGGGAGTCTTCTTCCCGATCATCCTGGTGGCGGCCGGAGTCGTCGGCCTGCTGGCATCCGCCCGGCGCTTGTTTCGAGACAACGAACCCACAGAGGAGACCTCCGATGACCGCTGAGACCAAGCGACTGACCCGCAGCCGCAGCAACCGCATGATCGGAGGTGTCTGCGGCGGGCTGGCCGAGTACTTCGACGTCGACCCGACGCTGGTCCGTCTGGTCTTCGCAGTCGGCGCCCTCCTCGGCTTCGGGTCGCTGATCCTGGTGTACCTGGTCATGTGGATCGTGGTGCCCGAGGCCTGAGCGAAATCAAGTGGAGGTGGCGCATCCCGCTCCCTAGGCTGGGTGGAATGCGCCACCTTCCGCTTGCCGACCCCGGGGACGGCCGACCACCGGCTCCCCGGGACGCTTCCTCTGGTGGCTGGCCCGGGGCCAGTGGCACACCCTTCTCGCCGGGATGTTCTTCGGGGTCGTCTGGATGCTCTGCCAGGCCGTCATGCCGGCCCTGATCGGCGCCGCGATCGACCGGGGCGTGGCCACCGGAGACACCGAGGCGCTCCTGATCCTGACGGCGGTCATGCTGGCGGTCGGGCTCGTGCAGGCCGCCTCGGGGATCATGCGGCACCGCTTCGCGGTCACCAACTGGCTGACCGCGGCCTACCGCACGGTGCAGCTGGTCACCCGACAGGCGACCCACCTCGGCGCGACACTGCCCCGGCGGGTCGCCACCGGCGAGGTGGTGGCGATCGGCACCAACGACCTGTCCCACCTCGGCAACGTCATGGACGTGTCCGCCCGGGCGACCGGTGCCGTCGCGTCGTTCGTCGTCGTCGCGGTCCTGCTGCTGCGCTCGTCGGTCACGCTCGGGCTCGTCGTCCTGATCGGCGTCCCCGCTGCTGCTGGCCGCGGTCGGCCCCATCCTCAAGCCGCTGCAGCGCGCACGCTGGCCCACCGCGAGATGACCGGGAAGCTGAACAACGTCGCCACCGACATCGTCAGCGGGCTGCGGGTGCTGCGGGGCATCGGCGGCGAGCGGGTCTTCCACGCCAAGTACGCCCGCGAGTCCCAGCAGGTGCGCACGGGCGGGCGTCGAGGTCGGCCGCCTCCAGTCGGTGCTCGACGCGGCCCAGGTGCTGCTGCCGGGCATCTTCGTGGTGACCGTGGTCTGGATCGGCGCGCGGTTCGCCGTGGAGGGCCGGATCACCTCCGGGGAGCTGGTCGCCTTCTACGGGTACGCCGCGTTCCTGATGCTGCCGCTGCGCACGATCACCGAGTTCGCCAACAAGCTGATCCGCGGGATCGTGGCGGCGCGGCGGGTGACCCGGGTGCTGCGCTCTGGAGCCCGAGATCACCGACGCCGCGACACCCCGCGAGGCGCCCGCCCGGACAGCGAGATCGTCGACGTCGCGAGCGGCCTGGTCGTCCCGCCCGGCCTGATGACCGCGGTCGTCTGCGACCCCCCGAGGACGCGGCCGAGATCGCCGACCGGATCGGCTGGTACACGCCCGGCGAGGTCCGCTGGGGGGACGTGCCGCTCGACGACATCCCGCGCTCCGTCGTACGCCGCCGGATCCTCGTCTCCGACCCGTCGGCGACCCTGTTCTCCGGCCGGCTCGGCGACGAGCTCGACCTGCACGGGCCGCGGCGACGAGGCGCTGCGCCACGCCCTGTCCGCCGCATCGGTCGAGGACATCCTGGAGACGCTCCCCGAGGGCATGGACGCCCTGGTGACCGAGGGCGGCCGGACCTTCTCCGGAGGCCAGCGGCAGCGCCTGGTCCTCGCCCGCATCCTCGCCCTCGACCCCGAGGTCCTGGTGCTGGTCGAGCCCACCTCCGCCGTGGACGCCCACACCGAGGCGCGGATCGCCGAGCGACTGCACGATCTGCGTCGGGGCCGGACCACCGTCGTCATGGCGAGCAGCCCGCTTGCTGCTGGACCGCGCCGACCGGGTGGCGTTCGTCCGCGACGGTCGGGTCGTCGCGGTCGGGCGACCACAAGACCCTGCTGAGCAGCGACGCCGCAGTACCGCGCCGTCGTGACCCGGGAGGAGGACGCGCCGGTATGAGCAGCCCCGACGATCCTCCCCGTCGCCGACGGCCGCCAGGTGCGCTCGCTACGCCCGCGATCTGGTGCGGCGGCACCCTGCCGGGTTCGGCCTCGCTCTGGCGCTGCACGGCGCGGCCGCCGTCGCCGGGCTGGTCGCGCCCCGGGTCCTCGGCTCGATCGTCCAGGCGGTCCAGAACGGCACCACCGACCGGTCACGTCGACCTGCTCGCCGGCCTGATCGCCGGCGCGCCCTGGTCGTCCAGACGGTGCTGACCCGCTACGCCCGCTTCGCCTCGGTCACCCTGGGCGAGCGGGTGCTCGCCGACCTCCGCGAGGACTTCGTCGAGAAGGCCCTGGACCTGCCGGTGGGGGTGGTCGAGTCCGCCGGGCAGCGGCGACCTGCTGAGCCGCACCTCGCGTGACGTCGACCAGCTCGGACTGGTCGGTGCGCTGGGCGCATCCCCGAGTGGACGATCGCGGCCATCACGCTGGCTGCCACCGTCGATCGGCGCGCTCCTGGTCGGCTGGTGGGTGCTGCTGCCGCTGCTGCTCGGCGTGCCGAGCATGGCGGTCGCCGCGCGCTGGTACCTCAAGCGCGCCAAGGCACGGCTACCTGCGCGAGAGCGCCAGCTACGCGACGATCACGCGCGTCGCTGACCGAGACCGTCGCAGGGCGCCCGCACCGTCGAGGCGCTCGGCGTCCAGCGCGTCGGATCGCGCGGGCCGACAAGGACATCGCCGGGTCGTACGACGCGGAGAAGTACACGCTCTTCCTCCGCACGGTGTTCTTCCCGACCATGGACATCTCCTACCTGCTGCCCGTGCTCGGCACCCTGCTCTTCGGCGGCTGGCTCTACTCGCAGGGCACCATCCCGCTGGGCGACGTCGTCGCCGCGACGCTCTACGCGCAGATGATGATCACGCCGATCGACTACTTCATGTCGATCCTCGACGAGCTGCAGGTCGGCCAGGCGTCGCTCGCACGGCTGCTCGGAGTCGCCTACGTGCCCGACGACCGGACGCCGTCCGACCGCGTCCCCGAGGGCGAGCACCTCGAGGCCGAGGACGTCCGCTTCGCCTACGTCGAGGGCCGGGACGTCCTCCACGGGGTCGACCTCGACGTGGGGGTCGGCGAGCGGCATCGCCATGGTCGGGCCGTCCGGCGCCGGGAAGTCGACGCTCGGCCGGCTGCTCGCCGGCATCCACCCGCCGCGGACCGGATCGGTCACCGTCGGCGGGGTCGAGCTCACCGAGCTCCCGCTGGGGGACCTGCGCGGTCACGTGGCCCTGGTGACCCAGGAGCACCACGTCTTCGTCGGCACGCTGCGGGAGAACCTCGCCCTCGCCGTCGACGGCCGGCTGACCGACGACGACTATCTGGAGGCGCTGCGCGCCGTCGACGCCGCTGGAGTGGGTCGCCGCGCTGCCCGCAGGGACTCGACACCCCGGTCGGCTCGGGCGGCCGCGCGCTGACTCCCGCCCAGGCCCAGCAGATCGCGCTGGCCCGCCTGGTGCTGGCCGACCCGCACACTCTCGTCCTGGACGAGGCGACGTCCCTGATCGACCCGCGTGCCGCCCGCCATCTCGAGCGGTCGTTGGCTGCGGTGCTGCACGGCCGGACGGTCATCGCGATCGCGCACCGGCTCTTCTCGGCTCACGACGCCGACCGGGTCGCCGTCGTCGAGGACGGCCGGATCAGCGAGTTCGGATCACACGACGAGCTGCTGACCCGCGGCGGCTCCTACGCCGCCTTGTGGCGCTCCTGGCAGTCCTAGGAGCCGTCCGTGTCCGGGCCCTACGGCTCAGGCGGGCTCGGTCGCGTCGAGGCCGGAGATGAGAGTGCCGGACTGGACCTTGTAGCGGCGGTTGATCGAGATGAGCACGGCCGTCCACGTCTCCAGCTGGTGGGCGAGCCGGAGCTTTCCGGCGTCGACACCGGGCCGCCCGGTGACGGTCGCCGCGAGCCCGATGACGATGTCCTTGGCCTCGCGGTCGTCCCCGCAGACGAGCACGTCCTCGTGGGAGAGGAACTCCTCGTCCCCCCAGAGCGACACCGCGGAGACGTGGTGGAAGGCCCCGACGACGCGTGGCGCCGGGGGCGAGGGAGGCAAGCACCTCGGCTGCGCTGCTGCCCGGGACCTCCAGCCCGTAGGCGCCGCGCTTGTCGAAGCCGAGCGGATTCACGCAGGAGATGACGAGCTTGCCGTCGAAAGCCGAGGACAGCGAGCCGACCAGCTCGTCATGCCCGTCGTACGGCACCGCGACGAGGACGAGGTCGCCCATGGACGCGGCGACGGCGTTCTCGGCCCCGCGGGCATCGGCACCCGGGACACGGCTACGGATCTCGCTCGCTGCCGCGTCCGCACGCTCGGCCGAACGGGAGCCGATCACCACGGCATGACCGTGCTTGGCGAAGCGGTAGGCCAGGCCCTTGCCCTGCGGACCGGTCCCCCCGATCACCGCGATGGTGTGAGCCACGTCGCACTCCTTGCTCGCCCTGGACTGGGGTTGTGACGCTACCGTCTCTGCGAAGGGGGATGTCACAGCGACCAGGGACCGGAACAGGCGGTATCGATGAGGCTCTCGACCCAGTTGATGTACGCCGGGAACCCGCGCCAGGCGGCCGACCAGGTGACGGCGATGGAGAAGGCGGGCCTGGACACAGTCTGGGTCCCCGAGGCGTACGGCTTCGACTCCCCCACCCTGATGGGCTACCTCGCGGCACGTACCGAGACGATCGAGATCGGCTCGGCGATCCTCAACGTCTACTCGCGGACTCCCGCGCTGATCGCGAAGACCGCAGCCGGGCTGGACAACGTCAGCGAGGGTCGGGCGATCCTCGGCCTGGGGGCCTCGGGACCGCAGGTGATCGAGGGCTGGCACGGCATGCCGTACGACCGGCCGCTGACCCGTACCCGCGAGGTGGTCGAGATCGTCCGCAAGGCGGTACGGCGCGAGACGCTCGTCCACGACGGCAAGGTCTTCACGCTGCCGTTGCCGGCCGACCAGGGCACCGGACTCGGCAAGCCGCTGAAGATGCTGACCAAGCCCGAGCGCACGTCGATCCCGATCTACATCGCCGCGCTGGGCCCGAAGAACGTCGAGGGAGCCGCCGAGTACGCCGACGGTTGGCTGCCGTTCCTCTTCGCCCCCGAGAAGGTCGCCGATGTCTGGGGTGGCGCGCTCGCGGCCGGCAAGGCCAAGCGGGACCCGTCGATGGGGGATCTGCAGATCTCAGCCGGTGGACTGTGCGCCATCGGCGAGGACGTCAAGAGCATGCTCGATCTGGCCCGCCCGATGCTGGCGCTGTACATCGGCGGCATGGGCGCCCGCGAGAAGAACTTCTACAACCAGCTGGTCAGTCGAGTACGGCTTCGAGGCGGAGGCGAAGAAGATCCAGGATCTCTACCTGGGTGGCAACAAGCGCGATGCCGAGGCCGAGGTCCCGCTGGAGCTGCTGGAGATGGTGAACCTGGTCGGCCCGAGTCCTACGTGAAGGAGCGGATTGCCGCCTTCGCCGAGGCGGGGGTCACGAACCTGCAGATCATGCCCGCCGCCGAGGACCCCTTGGCGCTGATCAGTCGACATGAAGGAGCTGGTCTCCTGACCACGAGCCCGCTGCATCCACGACTCCGCAGCAGCTGCGCCGGGCGCTCGCCCGCGCAGAGCGCGGGTGTCACCCTCGACGTCGGCGAGGCGACGGCTCTGCTGTCGGCACGCGGCGACGACCTGCGCGAGCTGTGCGCGGTCGCCGCGCGGGTCAGGGATGCCGGGCTCGAGGCAGCGGGCCGCCCGGGCGTCGTGACGTTCTCCCCGAAGGTCTTCGTCCCGGTGACGCGGCTCTGCCGCGACCGCTGTCACTACTGCACGTTCGTCGCCACCCCGGGCCAGCTGGCGGGGCGGGGCGAGGCGCCGTACCTCTCCCCTGACGAGGTGGTGGCGATCGCCGCGCAGGGCGCCGCACTGGGCTGCAAGGAGGCGCTGTTCACCCTCGGGGACCGGCCCGAGGACCGCTGGCCCGAGGCGCGAGCCTGGCTGGACGAGCAGGGCTACGACTCCACCCTCGACTACGTCCGCGCGCTGGCGATCCAGGTGCTGGAGGAGACCGGGCTGCTGCCCCACCTGAACCCCGGCGTGATGTCGTGGGAGGAGCTGGCCCGCCTCCGTCCGGTGGCCCCGTCGATGGGGATGATGCTCGAGACCACGTCGACCCGCCTGTTCACCGAGAAGGGCCAGCCGCACTTCGGCTCCCCCGACAAGGATCCGGCGCTGCGGCTCCGGGTGCTGGAGGACGCCGGCCGGCTGAGCATCCCGTTCACCACCGGCATCCTGGTGGGCATCGGGGAGACCCCCGAGGAGCGGGTCGACTCGCTGTTCGCCCTGCGCCGGCTCTCGCGCCAGTACGGCCACCTCCAGGAGGTGATCGTGCAGAACTTCCGGGCCAAGCCGGACACTGCGATGCGCTCGGTTCCCGATCTCGGCCTGGAGGAGTACGTCGCCACCGTGGCGGTGGCGCGGCTGGTGCTCGGCCCGCGAAGCCGCATCCAGGCTCCGCCGAACCTCGTCGACCCGGAGGAGTGCCGGCTGCTCCTCGACGCCGGGATCGACGACTGGGGCGGCGTCTCACCGCTGACCCCGGACCACGTCAACCCGGAGCGGCCCTGGCCGAGCCTGGACGTGCTGCGAGAGCTGACCGCCGAGCGCGGGTTCACCCTGACCGAGCGACTCACCGCCCATCCCGAGTACGTCCGGATGGGCGAGCCCTGGATCGACCCTCGGGTCCTTCCCCACGTCCGGGCTCTCGCAGACGAGGACGGCCTGGCCCGCGCAGACGCTCGTCCGACCGGACTGGCCTGGCAGGAGCCCGACGACGGGTCGGTCAGTACCGGCCGGACCGACCTGCACCGCAGCATCGACACCGTGGGACGCACCACGGACCGCCGCGAGGACTTCGACAGCGTCTACGGAGACTGGGGCGCTCTCGCCGAGGAGGTCGCGCAGCGCACCGCACCGGCCAGCCTTCCCGGCGACGTGAAGGACGCGCTCCGCACGGCGGAGGCCGACCCGCGCGCCCTCACCGACGCCCAGGCACTGGCCCTGATCACCGCGGACGGTGAGGCCCTGGCCGAGGTGACCCGGCTGGCCGACTCGCTGCGCCTGGAGGTGAACGGGGACGACGTCACCTACGTGGTCAACCGGAACATCAACTTCACCAATGTCTGCTACACCGGGTGCCGCTTCTGCGCCTTCGCGCAGCGGCGCACCGACGCCGACGCCTACTCCCTGTCGTGGCAGGAGGTGGCCGATCGTGCCGAGGAGGCCTGGTCCCTGGGCGCCACCGAGGTGTGCATGCAGGGAGGGATCGATCCGGAGCTGAGCGGCACCGCCTACTTCGACATCGTGCGCGCGGTGAAGGCGCGCGTCCCCGGCATGCACGTGCACGCGTTCAGCCCGATGGAGGTCGTCAACGGCGCGTCGCGCTCGGGGATGTCGGTCGAGGAGTGGCTCATCGCCGCCCGTGAGGCCGGACTCGACTCGATCCCCGGGACCGCCGCCGAGATCCTCGACGACGACGTCCGCTGGATCCTGACCAAGGGCAAGCTTCCGACCGCCACGTGGATCGAGGTGATCACCACGGCGCACCGCCTGGGCATCCCGTCGAGCTCCACGATGATGTACGGCCACGTCGACAACCCGACGCACTGGGTGGCGCACCTGCGCGTGCTGTCACGGATCCAGGACGAGACCGGGGGCTTCACCGAGTTCGTGCCGCTTCCCTTCGTGCACCAGTCGTCCCCGATCTACCTCGCCGGCATCGCCCGCCCCGGTCCGTCGCTGCGCGACAACCTCGCCGTCCACGCGGTCGCCCGGATCCTGCTGCACGGTCGCATCGACAACGTCCAGACCTCCTGGGTGAAGCTCGGGATCGACGGCACCAGGGCGATGCTCCGGGCGGGCGCGAACGACCTCGGCGGGACGCTGATGGAGGAGACGATCTCGCGGATGGCCGGCTCCGAGCACGGGTCGGCGAAGACGGTGGCCGAGCTCGAGGAGATCGCTGCAGGGATCTCCCGCCCGCTGCGACAGCGGACCACCACGTACCGGGTTCCCGCGTAGGATCCAGGTAGCCGGTCGCGTCGCGGCGACGACCGTGCCCGCCGGAGCCCGGGCCCTCCCAGGTCCAGGCACCGACGAGCAGGCGGAGTTCCCGATCGGCCCGGCAGGGGAAAAGATGAGAAAAAACTGAGAAATCCCGCCTCGAGTGGGATTCTTCTTGACCGTGTGCCATGATTGTCCTAATTGTCCGCTTCATAGCGGTATGCACGACAGCAAGGGGGGTTCCCGGGGGTCGGGAACCAGGGGTAGATCAGGTCCTGTCGGACCTGCATAATTGTCAGTGGATCTTCGGATCCCGTAGCGCTCGGGGGGGCCCGGAGCTACGACAGCTGGGGGGTTCTCATGGAGGGTTTGTCTTCGCGTCGTCAACTCGTCGACGACGACACGCGTCTACTGCAGTTGCACCACGCGTGGATCCGCAAGCTCGTTGCGCGGCTCCACTCGCGTTCGATCGTCCCGGAGCGGCCGGCGGCCGACGTCCGGGACATCTACCGCGCCGCCGCGGCAGAGTTGCCCGAGCTCCGCAGCGAGCTCGACTTCGCCGAGGACAGTCCCGCGCTCGTCGGACCGCTGCGCAGCGAGTACTCGATGCTGGCCCGGATCGCGGGGCTGGCTCCAGACGGCACCGACTCCGAACTCGCCGCAGCGCTCGGCAAGGCGCTCGTGCTGGGCTTCATTCCCGAACAAAGGACGATCCATGCCTGAGACACCTGATCTGGCACGCAGGGCCGAGCGTCGCCCCGGCCGACACCGCGCACCGCAGCACGCGGCGGAGCGGGTCGAGAGGGCCAGCGAGGTCACGGTGCTTCGTGGGCGCCACTGCGCCGCCCAGGAGAGCGTCGCGACGGTCATCACCGCGGCGCTCCCGGCCCGGCACCGGGCCGCCTACTCCCTCGCGGAGTAGCCGCTACTCCCACTCGATGGTGCCGGGGGGCTTGCTGGTGATGTCCACGGTCACCCGGTTGACCTCGCGTACCTCGTTGGTGATCCGGGTGCTGATGGTCTCGAGCAGCTCGTAGGGCAACCGGGCCCAGTCCGCAGTCATCGCGTCCTCGCTCGTCACCGGACGCAGCACGACCGGGTGCCCGTACGTCCGGCCGTCCCCCTGGACGCCCACCGACCGCACTTCGGCGAGCAGGACCACCGGGAACTGCCAGATGTCGCGATCCAGTCCGGCCCGGGTCAGCTCCTCACGCGCGATCGCGTCGGCGGCACGCAGGATGTCCAGCCTCTCGCGGGTGACCTCGCCGATGATCCGGATGCCGAGGCCCGGACCCGGGAACGGCTGCCGCCACACCATCGACTCCGGCAGCCCCAGCTGCTCCCCCACCTGGCGCACCTCGTCCTTGAACAGAGTGCGCAGCGGCTCGATGAGCTCGAACTCCAGGTCCTCCGGCAGCCCACCCACGTTGTGGTGGGACTTGATGTTGGCCGCACCGGCTCCACCGCCGGACTCCACGACATCGGGATAGAGCGTGCCCTGCACGAGGAACGCCTTCTCCCCGAGCGCCGCTCCCCCGAAGACCCTCACCTCGGCCGCCTCGAAGGTCCGGATGAACTCGCGGCCGATGATCTTGCGCTTCTCCTCCGGGTCGGTGACCCCCTCCAGCGCGCCGAGGAACTGGCCGGAGGCGTCCACCACGTCGAGGACGTCGAAGACCGCCTCGAAGTCGCGTCGGACCTGCTCGGTCTCGCCGAGCCGCATCATCCCGTGATCGACGTACACGCAGGTCAGGCGATCGCCGATCGCCCGCTGGACGATCGCCGCGGCCACAGCCGAGTCGACACCGCCCGACAGCGCGCACAGAGCGCGCCCCTCGCCCACCTGGGAACGGATCCGCGCGACCTGCTCGTCGACGATGTTCACCATCGTCCAGGTCGGCCGGCAGCCCGCGATGTGGTGCAGGAAGTGGGCGAGCACCGTCTGGCCGTGCTCGGTGTGCATCACCTCGGGGTGCCACTGCACCCCGGCGAAGCGCCGCTGCAGATCCTCGAACGCCGCGACCGGCGAGCCCTCCGTCGTGGCGAGCACGGTGAAGCCGTCCGGGGCGCGGTGCACGGAGTCGCCGTGGGACATCCAGACCCGATGCGAGGCAGGGAGGTCGGCCAGGAGCGTGCCGGGGGCGGTGACCCGGACCGGAGTCCGGCCGAACTCCGACAGCCCGGTCTTGGCGACCTCGCCACCGAGAGCGCGGGCCATGATCTGGAAGCCGTAGCACATGCCGAACACGGGGACGCCCGCCTCGAAGAGGGCCGACGAGATGTCGGGGGCCCCCGGCACGTAGACCGATGAAGGGCCGCCCGACAGGATGATCGCCTTGGGCCCCTTGGCCAGCATCTCCTCGACCGGCATGTGGTGCGGGACGATCTCGGAGTACACCTTCGCCTCGCGGACCCGTCGGGCGATCAGCTGTGCGTACTGGGCGCCGAAGTCGACGACGAGGACGAGGTCGTGTGCGGAGGTCACGGAGTCACTTTCTTGGGAGACCGTTCGTGGAGGCGGGTCGCAGGCCGGCAGTCTATCGAGGCCCCCGGGAGAAGGAACGCGGCGGAGCGGCCGTAACGGCGGTGCGCATGCCTCGTTGACCGGAGCAGGTCGCACTGCAGGCCCACCCCACCGGGTCCCTCCCAGCCCGGTACGGCCCTCAGGGCCGGCCCCCCGCGAGAGCCCCGGCGACGCTCCGGTCGCCGGGGCTCTCGCGTCAGCTCTCCGACTCGCGCCTCGGCGGGGTCTTCTTCGCCGCGGTCTTCTTCGCGGCAGTCTTCTTCGCCGCGGTCTTCTTCGCGGCGGTCTTCTTCGCGGCAGTCTTCTTCGCGGCAGTCTTCTTCGCGGTGGTCTTCTTCGCGGCAGTCTTCTTCGCGGTGGTCTTCTTCGCGGTGGTCTTCTTGGCGGCGGTCTTCTTCACGATCGGCAGCCGAAGCGCCGCGGGCGCGGCGTCCGGGACGGCGGGCTTGGCAGGCGCGACCGGGGAGACCGGACGGTACGACTGTCCCAGGTCAGGCCGTGGGTCGCCCTCGCCCTTGTTCGGCCAGAACGCCATCGCCCGCTCGGCCTGGGCCGTGATGGTGAGCGACGGGTTCACCCCGAGGTTGGCTGTGACGGCCGAGCCGTCCATCACATGCAGCCCCGAGTAGCCGAAGACCCGCTGGTAGGGATCCACCACGCCGGTCTCCGGGCTGCTCCCGATGACACAGCCGCCGAGGAAGTGCGCGGTCAACGGCATGTGGAACGGCTCCCCGATGTTGCCGCCCGCGACGCCTCCGGTCACCTCGGCCATCCGGCCGACCACGTCGTGCGCGACCGGCAGCCAGTCCGGGTTCGGCTCGCCGTACCCCTGACGGGAGGTCAGCCGCATCCGTCCGGTGAGCCGGCTGCGGCTGCGGAAGGTGGTGATCGAGTTGTCGTGGGACTGCATGACGAGCGCGACCGTCGCTCGTTCCGACCAGTGCTTGAAGTCGTAGAGGGAGCGCAGTGAGCCCCGCTGCCGCCACAGCTCCTTGAGCCAGGCCAGCCACTTCGGCCCGGGCAGGGTCCCATCCACCAGCACGGTCTGGAACAGCGACATCAGGTTGCTGCCCTTGCCGTACCTCACCGGCTCGACGTGGGTGTGCTCGTCGGGATGGAAGCTCGAGGTGATCGCGACGCCCTCACTGAAGTCGACACCGGTGTCGGGTGCGACCGCGCCGAGGATCGACTCCGAGTTCGTCCGGGACAGCTCGCCGAGGCGTTCCGACAGGGCGCCGAGCCGCCCCTCGTCCTTCATCCGGTGCAGCAGTCGCTGCGTGCCGAGGGCGGACGCTGCGAACACGACCTGCTCCGCCGTCAGCGTCCGGGTGTTCGACGGCCGGGCGATGCGTGCCTTGGTGAACTTCACGTCGACCTGGTAGCCGCCGGCCTCCCTCGGGGTCACCGCCGTCGCCGTGGTCAGCGGCAGGATCGTCGCGCCGCGGGCCTCCGCCAGGTAGAGGTAGTTCTTCACCAAGGTGTTCTTCGCGTTGTGCCGGCACCCCGTCATGCACTCACCGCAGGCGATGCAGGCGCAGCGTGACGGCCCCGCCCCGCCGAAGAACGGGTCCTCGACCTCGCCGTCCTGCTGCCCCGGCCCTCCGAAGAAGACCCCGACCGGTGTCGGGTGGAAGGTCTCCCCCACCCCCATGTCCTCGGCGACGCTGCGCATCACGTCGTCGGCCGGCGTGTTCATCGGGTTCTCCACCACGCCGAGCATCCGCTTGGCCTGGTCGTAGTACGGCGCGAGCTCGGCCTTCCAGTCCGTGATGTCGGCCCACTGCGGATCCTGGTAGAACGCGTCCATCGGCTCGTACAGCGTGTTGGCGTAGACGAGCGAACCACCGCCGACGCCCGCGCCGGACATGATCAGGCAGTTGTCCAGGACGTCGATCCGCTGGATTCCGTAGCAGCCGAGCTCCGGTCGGAAGAGGAACCTGGTGGTGTCGAAGGACGTGGCAGGGAAGTCGCCGTCCTCGAAGCGCGCCCCCGCCTCGAGCACCCCGACGCGGTACCCCTTCTCCGCGGCGCGCAACGCGGCGACCGAACCACCGAACCCGGACCCGATCACCAGAACGTCGAAATCGAACCTCTGCTGCTCTGGACTCATGTCCCGAGCCTAAGCGCAGACCTGGCTCCGGTCAGTCCGTGTCGAGGAGATCGCCGACCTCGACGCGGGTCTCGTGAGCCTCGGTGTCGGTCCACTTCTCCTGGCTGCGACGCTCGGCGTCGACCAGCCGACGGTAGTGGTCGACCTCCTCGGTGACCCGGCGCTTGCTCCAGCCCAGCTCCTTGGCCATCAGGGCCGCGACCCCGGGCGCGGCGTCCACTCCCCGGTCCCAGGTCTCGATCGAGATCCGCGTGCGGCGGGTGAGCACGTCGTCGAGATGCCGTGCGCCCTCGTGGGTGACGGCGTAGACGATCTCCGCCTGCAGGTAGTCCTCGGCGCCCTCCACCGGCTCGGCCAGCTCGGGCCGCTGCGCCACGGGTGCGAGCACCTCGTCGATCAGGGATCCGAAGCGGCCGAGCAGATGCTCGATCCGCGACGGATGGAGCTTCCACGTCCCGGAGAGGGCCAGCACGTTGTTGACGTAGGCGGCGTAGCCGTCGGCACCCAGAAGGGGAATCCGGTCGGTGATCGAGCGGACCCGCCTGCCGGGGACGTACTTCTGCGCGGCGTCGACGGCGTCCTTGGCCATCACCCGGTAAGTGGTGAGCTTGCCACCGGCGATGAGCACGAGACCGGGGGTGGGCGTGACCACGGTGTGCTCGCGCGAGATGCGGCTGGTCGGCTCGGACTCGCCGGCCAGCAGCGGTCGCAGCCCGGCATAGACACCCTCGATGTCGTCGTGGGTCAGTGGCCGGCGCAGCACCCGGTTGACCTGGCCCAGCAGGTAGTCGATGTCCGCCTTCGACGCCGCGGGGTGGGCCTTGTCGAGACTCCAGGGTGTGTCGGTCGTGCCGATGATCCAGTGCCGTCCCCACGGGATCAGGAACAGCACCGACGTCGGGGTGCGCAGGATGACGCCGCTGTCGGAGCGGATCCGGTCGCGCGGGACCACGAGGTGAACGCCCTTGCTGGCCTGGACGTGGAGGGCTCCCCGGCCCCCGATCATCTCCTGGATCTCGTCTGTCCAGACACCGGCCGCGTTGACGACGACGCTGGCGCGGATGTCGAAGTCGTCACCGCTCTCCAGGTCACGCACCCGCACACCGCTGATCCGGTCGCCCTCCCGGAGGAAGTCGATCGCCTTCGTGCGGGTTGCCACGTGGGCGCCGTGGTGCGCCGCGGTACGCGCCGCCGCCACCACCAGCCGTGCGTCGTCGACCTGGGCGTCGTAGTAGCGGATGGCGCCGACCAGCGCGTTCGGCCGCAGGTCGGGCGCGATCCGCCAGACCTCCTTCTTGAACAGGTGCCGGTGCGGCGGGACGCCCATCCCGTACTTCCCGCGACGGGCCATCGCGTCGTAGAGGATCAGCCCGGACCCGACATAGGGGCGCTCCCAGCCCCACCGGGTGAGCGGGTAGAGGAACGACACCGGCCGCACCAGGTGCGGCGCAACGCGCGTCAGCAGCAGACCGCGCTCCTCCAGCGCCTCCCGGACCAGCCCGAAGTCGAGCATCTCCAGGTAGCGCAGGCCGCCGTGGATCAGCTTGCTCGACCGCGATGACGTGCCGGAGGCGAAGTCGCGCTGCTCGATCAGGCCCGTCCTCAACCCGCGGGTGGCGGCGTCGAGCGCGGTGCCGGCGCCGACGATGCCTCCACCCACGACGAGCACGTCGAGCTGCTGGTTCTGCAGGGCAGCCAGGCGCCATGTCGCGTGCCGCCGGGCTGAGGGTTCCACTCATCGGCTCAGGGGGCGATCACTGGACGACGACCTCGACCCGCTGGAACTCCTTGAGGTCGGTGTAGCCGGTGGTCGCCATGCCGCGGCGGAGGGCACCGATGAGGTTCATGCTGCCGTCGGCGAGGCTGGACGGGCCGAAGAGGATCTGCTCAAGCGTGCCGATGGTGCCCAGGTGGATGCGGTCTCCGCGCGGCAGCTTGGCGTGCCAGGACTCCGAGCCCCAGTGGAAGCCACGGCCGGGCGCCTCGGCGGCCCGGGCCAGAGGCGAGCCGATCATCACGGCGTCGGCGCCGCAGGCGATCGCCTTGGCGATGTCGCCGGACTTGCCGATCGACCCGTCGGCGATGACGTGGACGTAGCGGCCGCCCGACTCGTCGAGGTAGTCGCGGCGCGCCGCGGCGACGTCGGCGACCGCGCTGGCCATGGGGACGGCGATGCCGAGCACCTGGCGCGTGGTGTGCGCGGCTCCTCCTCCGAAACCGACCAGCACCCCGGCCGCGCCGGTGCGCATCAGGTGCAGCGCGGCCTGGTGGGTGGCGCAGCCGCCGACGATGACGGGGACGTCGAGCTCGTAGATGAACTCCTTGAGGTTCAGCGGCTCGGACTCGCTGGAGACGTGCTCGGCCGACACCGTGGTGCCGCGGATGACGAACATGTCGACGCCGGCGTCCACGACCGTCTTGGCGAACTCCTTGGTGCGCTGCGGCGACAGGGACCCGGCCACCGTCACGCCGGACTCGCGCATCTGCTGCAGCCGCGCGGTGATCAGCTCGGCCTTGATCGGCTCGCTGTAGATCTGCTGCATCCGGCGGATCGCCTCGTCGCCGTCGAGCTCGGCGACCTCGGTCAGGAGGTCCGACGGGTCCTCGTACCGGGTCCACAGACCCTCGAGGTCGAGCACCCCCAGCCCGCCGAGCCGGCCGAGCTGGACGGCGGTCTCCGGCGACATGACCGAGTCCATCGGCGCGGCCACGATCGGCAGCTCGAAGCGGTAGGCGTCGATCTGCCAGGCGGTCGACACCTCCTGCGGGATCCCGGGTGCGCCGGGACGGGACGATCGCGATGTCGTCGAAGGCGTACGCACGGCGGCCACGCTTGGCTCGCCCGATCTCGACCTCGTGCACAGGGGCTCCTCAGCGGGAGTAGTTGGGGGCTTCGACGGTCATCTGGACGTCGTGCGGGTGGCTCTCCTCGAGCGAGGCGGAGGTGATGCGGACGAACCGGCCCTTCTCCTGGAGCTCGGGGATGGTGCGGGCGCCGACGTAGAACATCGACTGGCTCAGCCCGCCGATGAGCTGGTGGGCGACCGCCGACAGTGGTCCGCGGTAGGCGACCTGGCCCTCGATCCCCTCGGGGACGATCATGTCGTCGCTGGTGACCTCGGCCTGGAAGTAGCGGTCCTTGGAGTAGGACTTCTTGCCCCGGCTCGACATCGCACCGAGCGAGCCCATGCCGCGATAGGACTTGAACTGCTTGCCGTTGACGAAGACGATCTCGCCGGGGCTCTCCTCGCAGCCCGCCAGCATCGACCCGACCATGACGGTGTCGGCGCCGGCCACGATGGCCTTGGCGATCTCACCGGAGTGCCTCATGCCGCCGTCGGCGATGACCGGGATGCCGGCCGGCCTGGCCGCCAGCGACGCCTCGTAGACGGCGGTCACCTGCGGTACGCCGACACCGGTGACGACCCGCGTCGTGCAGATCGAGCCGGGCCCGACCCCGACCTTGATGGCGTCGGCACCCACGTCGACGAAGGCCTGGGCGCCTTCGCGGGTGGCGACGTTGCCGCCGATGACCTGGACGTGTCGGGTCGCCGGGTCGCTCTTGAGCCGCCTGACCATGTCCAGCAGCAGAGTCACATGTCCGTGTGCGGTGTCCGCGACCAGGACGTCGACCCCTGCCTCGACCAGGGTGGTGGCCCGCTCCCACGCGTCGCCGAAGTAGCCGACGGCGGCGCCGACCATCAGGCGGCCGTCCGCGTCCTTGGACGCACGCGGGAACTGCTCGGACTTCACGAAGTCCTTGACCGTGATGAGCCCGCCGAGGTGACCGCGGTCGTCGACCAACGGGAGCCGCTCCAGCTTGTGCTTGCGCAGCAGCGCCGTGGCGTCCGCGCGGCTGATCCCCACCGGGCCGGTGATCAGCGGAGACGGGGTCATCACCTCGTCGACCTTGGTGGTCGCCCACTCCGCTACCGGGGTGAACCGGAGGTCGCGGTTGGTGACGATGCCGAGCAGCCGGTTGTCGGCGTCGACAACCGGCAGTCCGGAGACGCGGTACTGGCCGCAGATCGCGTCCAGCTCCTCGAGCGTCTTGTCCGGCCCGATGGTGACCGGGTTGGAGATGATCCCGGTCTGCGTCCGCTTGACCAGGTCGACCTGATAGGCCTGGTCCTCGATCGAGAGGTTGCGGTGGAGCACCCCGAGCCCGCCCTGGCGTGCCATCGCGATCGCCATCCGGGACTCGGTGACGGTGTCCATCGCAGCGCTGACCAGCGGAATCCTCAACGAGATCTCGCGGGTCAGCCGGGTCGTGGTGTCGATGTCCGCGGGCGCGAGGTCGGAGTGCCCCGGCAGCAGGAGCACGTCGTCGTAGGTGAGTCCGAGAGCGGCGAACTTCTCGGGGACGCCGGCGGGGGTGAGATCCATGCGGCCTTCCGGTGCTCAGCGGGGCGGTGACGGCCAGTCTACTAACGCCGGCACCGCCGCCGGGACAGACGCCGCGGGGCCCGCACCGTTCGGTGCGGGCCCCGCGGGTACCGACGTCGAGCCGGTGAGGTGTCAGTGGCCGTGGCCGTGGCCGTGGCCGGCGGCAGGCTCCGGCTTCTCCTCCTCCGGCTTCTCGACCACCAGAGTCTCGGTGGTCAGCAGCATGCCGGCGATCGAGGCGGCGTTGACCAGGGCCGAGCGGGTGACCTTGACCGGGTCGAGGACACCCTGCGCTACCAGGTCGCCGTACTCCCCCGTGGCTGCGTTGTAGCCCTTGCCGACGCCGGCTTCGCGGACCTTGGAGACCACGACGTAGCCGTTCTCGCCGCCGTTCTCGGCGATCCAGCGCAGCGGCTCATCGGCGGACTTCTGGACGATGCGGACGCCGAGCGCCTCGTCGCCCTCCAGCCCGAGGCCGCCCTCGAGGACCGACACCGCGTGGACGAGGGCAGAGCCGCCCCCGGCGATGATGCCCTCCTCGATCGCGGCGCGGGTGGCCGAGATCGCGTCCTCGATGCGGTGCTTCTTCTCCTTGAGCTCGACCTCGGTGGCGGCGCCCACCTTGACGATGCCGACGCCACCCGCGAGCTTGGCCAGCCGCTCCTGCAGCTTCTCGCGGTCCCAGTCCGACTCCGACGCGTCGTGCTCGGCCTTGATCTGCGCCACGCGGGCGTTGACGTCCTCAGCCGAGCCCGCGCCGTCCACGATCGTGGTGGTGTCCTTGGTGACGACCACACGCCGTGCCTGGCCGAGCACCTCGAGTCCGACCTGGTCGAGCTTGAGCCCGACCTCCGGGGCCACCACCTGCGCACCGGTGAGCACCGCGATGTCCTGCAGCATCGCCTTGCGCCGGTCGCCGAAGGCAGGAGCCTTCACCGCGACCGCGTTGAAGGTGCCGCGGATCTTGTTGACCACCAGGGTGGACAGGGCCTCGCCCTCGATGTCCTCGGCGATGATGAACAGCGGCTTGCCCGCCTGGATGACCTTCTCGAGCAGCGGGAGCAGCTCGGCGATAGAGCTGATCTTGCTCTGGGTGAGCAGGATGTACGGGTCGTCGAGGACGGCCTCCATGCTCTCGGCGTCGGTGACGAAGTACGGCGAGATGTAGCCCTTGTCGAACTGCATGCCCTCGGTGAAGTCGAGCTCGGTGCCCATCGTGTTGGACTCCTCGACGGTGATGACACCGTCCTTGCCGACCTTGTCGAAGGCCTCGGCGAGCAGCTCGCCGATCTGCGGGTCGCGACTCGAGACGGTCGCGACCGCGGCCATGTCGGCCTTGTCGTTCACGTCGCGAGCAGCCTTGAGCAGAGCCTCGCCGACCGCGTCGACGGCCGCGTCGATGCCACGCTTGAGCGACATCGGATTGGCGCCGGAGGCGACGGCGCGCAGGCCCTCGTGGACCATCGCCTGGGCCAGCACGGTCGCGGTGGTGGTGCCGTCACCGGCGACGTCGTTGGTCTTGGTGGCGACCTCCTTGGCGAGCTGGGCGCCGAGGTTCTCGAACGGGTCGTCGAGCTCGACGTCCCGCGCCACGGTCACGCCGTCGTTGGTGATGGTGGGTGGGCCCCAGGACTTGCGAGGACGACGTAGCGGCCCTTGGGGCCGAGGGTGACCTTCACAGTGTTGGCGAGCGCGTTGACGCCGCGCTCGAGCGCACGACGAGCGTTCTCGTCGAATTCCAGGATCTTGGGCATGAGAGGGAACTGCCTTTCAGGAGTCTGCGGAAACGTTCGGAGCAGCCAGGGGACCCCGCACGATCGCGTGGGGCGCCCACGTGAAGCGCCCCGGGAGGCCCGAACAGGCCGCCCGGGGCGTCTATCGATCGAGCCGTGGGTGCGTCAGCTGAGGACCGCGAGCACGTCGCGGGCCGACAAGATGAGGTACTCCTCGCCCGAGTACTTGACCTCGGTGCCGCCGTACTTGCTGTAGATCACCTTGTCGCCGACGTTGATGTCGAGCGGAATGCGCTCATTGCCGCCCTCGTTCCAGCGCCCAGGGCCGACAGCGAGGACTTCGCCCTCCTGCGGCTTCTCCTTGGCGGTGTCCGGGATGACCAGGCCGGAGGCCGTGGTCTGCTCGGCGTCGAGGGGCTTCACGAGGATCCGGTCCTCGAGAGGCTTGATGTTGACCGACACGAGTCGACCTCCACTTTCCCGTTTGTGATCGAGAGTCGACTGTTGAAGAACGTCGCCCGAGTTCGCGTACGCCGTCGCGGGGGTCGCACGCTTGTCGAGCGTTAGCACCCACCACTGGCGAGTGCTAACCCGAATCTATGCCCGCCTTAGCACTCGGTCAAGTCGAGTGCCAGGGCGGTCACTGTGAGGGCGTAGAGGTGACAGGATCGGGCCGTGGATCTCGACGACGTTCCGGTGGCTGCTCACCGAGCAGGGCCAGCAGCTGCTGCGCCGTGGCACCGAGCACGCGGCCGAGCACCCGACGACCCGTTCGTGGCCGCGGCCGCGTCTGCGCGAGCACGCGAGCGCCGACCAGGCGGCGGCCGCGCTGACCCAGGTGCGGCTGCGGGGCAAGGCCGAGCGAGAAGTTCGGCGCGGACGCCCGGCGGCATGTACTTCCTCGCCGACGCCCTCGAGCAGGCGACCCGACGGCGGGTGGCCCGTCACCGTGCCGTCCGCGTCGCCATGGCCGACCCGGAGTCGGTGCTCGACATCGGCTGCGGCATCGGCGGCGACCTCATCGCCTTCGCCGAGGCCGGGCTCACCGTCGCGGGAGTCGATCTCGACCCGCTGCGTGCCGCCATCGCCGCGGCGAACCTGCGGGCGCTCGGCCTCCCCGGAGCGGTCTCGTTCGCCGACGCGACGACGCATGGACCTCTCGCCGTTCGGCGTCGTGTTCGCCGACCCGGCCCGACGGTCCGACAAGGGGCCGCACCTTCAACCCGCGCGACTTCGTGCCGCCCTGGGCGTTCGTCGACGGCTCTGCTGACCCGACCGAGCTGCGTGAAGCTGGCCCCGGGCCTGCCGCACGCGATGATCCCCGAAGGGATCGAGGCCGAGTGGATCAGCGACGACGGCGGGCCTCAAGGAGGTCTGCCTGTGGTCCTCCTACCTCGCCACCACCGCGCGCCGGGCCACCGTCATCCGCGACGCACGGCATGGCGACGCTGACCGAGGCCGACGACCCCGGAGACGGCCCAGGTACGGGCACCCCAGGCGTTCCTCTACGAGCCGGACGACGCAGTGATCCGCGCCGGGCTGGTCACCGCGGTCGCCGCCATGGTCGAAGGCGGCCTGCTCGACCGGCAGGATCGCCTACGTCACCTCCGACGTGTCCCGCGACGACGCCGTTCGCGCGCCGCTACGAGGTGCTCGAGCAGCTGCCCTTCGCCGAGAAGCAGCTGCGGGCGGCGCTGCGGGAGCGCGACATCGGAGCGCTGGAGATCAAGAAGCGCGGCGTCGACGTCACCCCGGAGCAGCTCCGCAAGCGCCTCGCGCTGCGCGGCGAGCCGGACGGCGACGCTCGTGCTGACCCGCCACGCCAACAAGGCCACCGCCCTCCTGCTGCCGACCCGTCAGGACAGGGGCCTCCTGAGGGGCGTGTCGCACCATTGCTGACGGGTCACCCGACGGCGAGCAGGGTGATGGCCCCCACTGCGTAGACCCCGACCAGGGCGGCGCCGCATCCCGCGGCCGAGAGACCCGGACCGGCGACCCAGCGAGGAGCGCGAGCGGAAGCAGGGCGACCAGCACGGCCATCGTGATCAGCCGCGGGTCGGTGCCCACCGCCAGCGGCCGCACCAGCGCCGCCAGACCCAGCGAGACCGTCGAGTTGTAGAGGACGCACCCGACCGCCCCCGCCACGACCACGTCGGTCAGATCCGCGCCGGCCGGCGGACCACACCAGGGCCAGCATCTCCGCAGCTGGTGGCGAAGGCGAGCACGGTGAGCCCGATCGTGGACTCCCCGAGGCCGAACACGTCGAGCAGGCCCTCCGCGCCCCGTACGGCGAGGAATCCGCCGGCCACCATCAGGGCGATCCCGGCGAGTGCCAACCCGAGATCGCGCAGACCGCCCGACCCGGCGAGCTCGTCCTCGTCGAGCTCGGCGAGCTCGCCCAGCTTGGGGGCTTGCCGGTCGGCCCGCCAGATCCAGACGACGACGCCGAGGAAGATCGCAACGAGGATGGCTCCCTCCAGCGCGCCACGACACCGTCAAGCAGCACCAGCACCGGCGCGACGGCTGTCGCCGCCGCGGCGATGCCGAAGCGGAGCACCTTGCCGGAGATGGGCAGCGGAGCCACCAGCGCCGCAAGGCCGAGCGTCAGGGTGAGGATCACGAAGTTGGCGCCCACGGCGTCGCCGACCGCGAGGCCGGGCGCGTCGCGCACCGCGGCGATCACGGCGGTCGCGGCCTCCTCCGGCTCGGCGCCCGCCAGGAGGATCCCGACACCGACCACGGTGATGCCCAGCCAGTTCGCCACGGGTGCCACGTGCTCGGCGAAGAGCTCGGCTCCCACGACCAGGAGCACCCCACCGACGACGACGAGCAGCAGAGCGATCACCACGGCAATCTCCCATACGGGGGCCTCCCCCGCGCTGCGGGCCGCGCCAGAGCGTCGGATCGTCCCCCCGATCACGGGACCAAGAGAACGGTCCATCGCGCCCCCGCCGCCGTACCGTCGAAGTGAGGAGCCGCTCGGGCGTTGCCCGAGCGCGCCAACCGGGAGGTTTGGTCATGAGCGTCTCCCAGAGCCCCCAGCAGTCTCGTCGGCGGTGGCCCGTCCTGCTCGCCGTCGCCGCGGTCGTCCTGGCCGTCGCCATCCCGGTGGCGGTGATCCAGCTGCAGCCCGGCGGCGGGCCCTCCTCCAACGGCAGCTCGTCGACGCTCACCTCCTCGACCCCTCCCGAGACCTCGACCACTGCGCCGACCAGCACTGCGACGGAGTACGCGGTGGTCGGAGAGGTGGCACTCGACCCGGCCGGGGCCGCGACGGACGCCCCTCCACGGATCGTCTACGCGCTCGGTGCGCAGATCCACACCAGCGACGGGACGGTCCCGCTGCCTCTGGACAAGGCGGACCAGCTCTGGGCCTTCGTGCCGCATGCCGACGGGTGGGTCGTCGTGGCCTATCGCCCGAAGATCGACGAGGCCGTCGCGCGGGTCGTCGACGGCACCGGCTACGTCTCGTCGGAGTGGCTGGCCGGCTACTCGACGCCCGCCGCGGGCTGGGACGGGTCCAGCGCCTACGTCGTCCTCGACGCCGCCCAGGTCGACGACCCGGACGGGGTGGTGGTGCAGGGCTGGCCGCTGCCGCGCCGGGGCAACTACTGGCCGGTCGGCATCCTCCCCGACGGGAGCCTGGTGCTCAACGACAAGGCCCGCGGCCGCGTCGAGGTCGGCGCCCCCCTCACCCAGCTCGCGGTGGTCCCCGGGATCATCGCGGTCGGCGGAGTCAGCGCCACCGGGCAGGTGACCACCCTCGACTCCCTCAAGGACGCGGGCAGCTGCGGATCGGTGCGCGACAGCCTCGCGGGCGACCCGCTGTGGTCGACCTGCCACTACACGCTGGGCAGGTTCAACCCGTCGGGCTCGCTGGTCATCGGGTACCCGGACTACCGCGACGGCATCGGCGACTACCGGGTCTCCATCCTCGACGCGTCCACCGGCACCGCGTACGTCGACTTCACCGCCACCTCGACCCGGAAGTCCTTCACCTTCATCAACACCGCCGTCTGGGAGGACGACACCCACCTCCTCGCCCAGGTCTACAACGCCGACACGGGCTGGCGGGTGCTCCGGCTCGGCGTCGACGGCACCGTGACCACCGCGGACGTCGGCGACATCGGCGGCGGCGAGATGGACGCCCCGGTCACCTTCGTCACCCAGCCGTAGCCCTCACCGCTGACTCCCCCAACGAGCAGCCGGGTTCGGCGAACGATGCAACCCGCCGCGCCCTTACATGCGTCTTGGTAGTGCCCGCATCGGGCAGGATCGAGTGCGCTGGTGGTCGAACGAGCGGTTGACGGAGGAACGGGGGTGGAGCGCGTGCCTGCCTCGAGCGACGAGTCCTTCGTGTCCTACGCGCGTCGCCGTGAGCAAAGCCTGCTGCGCACTGCGTACCTGCTGACCGGTGACGTCCATCACGCCGAGGACCTTGTCCAGACGGCACTGATCGACCTCTACCGCTCCTGGGGCAAGATCACCAACCCAGGGTCGGACGACGGCTACGTCCGCCGGATCCTGGTCAACGCCAACAACTCCGCCTGGCGCAAGTCCTGGCGACGCCGCGAGACCCCCGCCATCGATCTGTTGCCCGACGGACCCGAACCAGTCGCCGACGATCTCGACACCCGCAACACCGTCTGGGAACAGGTCAAGACCCTTCCGCCCAAGCAGCGCGCCGTGATCGTGCTGCGCTACTACGAAGACCTGGCCGTCGACACCATCGCCGAGCTGATGGGGATCTCCCCCGGAACAGTCAAGTCCCAGGCCAACCGCGCACTCGCCACACTCCGCGCCAACCCCGAGCTGGCGGACCTGGAGGACTGGTCATGAACCACGCAGACCGCCACCTCGCCGACCAGCTGCGCAACGCCGCCCACGACATGCCCGAGTCCCACATCGACCTCGAGGCGCTCCAGCACGCCAGCCGGACCTCCGGACGGCGCGACACCCGCACGATCCTGCTCGCCGTCGCCGCCGTGATCCTCGCCGTCGCCCTGCCCGTCGGGGTCATCGCCCTGGTCCACCACCTCAACACCAACCCCGGACCAGCAACCACCACACCCACACCCAGCGTGAACCCGACGACCACGGCCACAGCGACGGCCAGCACCACGGGCACGATCGCTCCGCTACCGACTCTGGCTACGAAGTTCGCCTTCCCCGCCTTGCCGACGCCCCCGTTCAAGACCCCACCCGCCGAGTCCACCGTGACTTCCTACCCCAGAGACTCCCGACCGGCGCGGCTCCGGGTGTGCCCTACTACAACGTCGGCGAGGTCTACCCCGCCGACGGAGGGCCTGGCGTCCCGATCCAGCTGGCGGCCGACGAAGCCGTCCTCGGCTTCGGGCGCTACGGGACCGGCTGGATCGCAATCGTGTACGTCGACCACGGCCCGAACGCCGATCCGACGGAGGAGACCCGCATCTACGACGCCACCGGCAAGCAGGTTCAGAGCCAAGTCCACAGCACCCTCACCATCCCCCACGGACAAGACGGTTCCACCGCCATCTCCTCCGAACAGGGCGGGATCACTCTCGTCGACGCCAGTGGAACCGTCATTCAGACGTGGGAGGTTCCCAAGGGCACGGAGGGGTTTGGTGCCGAACCTCTCGCCGTGCTGCCGGACCACTCCGTGGTGTTCACCGCTCTCACCGCCGACGGACAGAGCGTTGAGACGCTGCGGGCGATGCCGGACGGAACCTTCCAGCCCCTGGGCTGGGGCCGGGCCAGTGACGTGAATCCGACCAACCTGGACCTGGCCTTCGAACCGGCCGGGCAATGCACCCTGGTGACCCGGAGCGATCCGCAGCAGCTTCGCTGGAAGACCTGCCCCTACGGACACCCCGTTTCAGCCCGGACGGCAAGCACGTCGCCGCCTATACCAACCAAGGGACCCTTCGCATCGCCATCATGGACGCGGGGACAGGGGCAGTGAAGGTGCTCTACTCCCTCGAGAAGCCGAATCAGATCCAGGGCATACGGAGCCTGGTCTGGGAAGACGACACCCACGTGCTCGCACTGTTCTGGTCCAACGCCACCCAGACCTGGTACCCAGTGCGATTCGGCCTAGACAAGAGCGTGAACGAGCCCGCCACCGTGCCTCTGCACAACGGCACGGGCGAGGGACTGACCCCCGCAATGGACCGGCCCGCCTTCGAGCTCCGCGGCCTCGTGTGACCGGAAGTTGCAGGCGCCGTGCCGGTCACCGCGATCCAGCTGCGACCCGGAGACGAGTCCTCCTCCAACGGCAGCTCGTCGACACTCACCACGTCGACCCCTCTCGAGACATCGGCGTCGACGGGACCGTGACCACCGTTGACATCGGCGGGCTCGCTGGCGGCGAGA
>CAWDVB010000010.1:0-112397 GCA_963805655.1 uncultured Actinomycetota bacterium
AGAGCGTTGTAGTTCGACCCAAACTTGTCTGCAAGAAGGTGGCGAATCAACCCGTCGTTGCATTCGCCAGGGAAGAAGACACTTGAGTCGGGGGCGATTACGACGACATATGCCACGAGGTCCGTACCGAAAGTCTTGTCCGCCATGGCAAACCAAACCTGGCCCCCATTGGAAAGACCCCAGTCGACACCCCCCCAGAAGGACGTGTGGATCCTGATATTGTGCTCCGAACCTGAGGGGTCCCTCACCACTGCCGGGAAGGTCCATAGTCCCCCGTCGGGCTGGCGCGTTGCTTGCACCACGCTTGCTACGTGAATCCAACCCGAGACATCTTCGAGGAACTGGACAGTCGACTCACTAGCCTCTCCCGGGGGCTGGCTGCACGCCCCGAACTGTGCTCCCAGGGCGTCGGCAAGGCTGCTTGGGACTCCAGCCGCGTCGGAAGTGCCGGCCATCGGAGTAGTGGCGGTACCGCATGACGTAGCAACAGCCACCACGAGTAGCGTGGCAGGCAGGAGTCGAAACAAGTTCCGTGTCCACCTGGCCGTCACCTGACCTCACCCCTAACGTTGTCGAAGCGAATCTGTCTGACCGATCCTCCAGAATCCTGAGCCCACCCATACGCTCGAACCTGGACCTGCTGTCCGTCCGCAACGGGAAGGTAGACCCAATCAGACGCGATCGCCGTCCATGTGGTGCCCACGAATGTCGTCCCGGTTCCAACTTCCAGGATCCAACCGGATGCAACGGTTGGATCGTTTGGATTATTGATGCCATTCGGATAATCACATCCGTTTGAGCCCGAACTCTGCGTCATGGCTCGAGTGTACAAACGGGTGAATGTCTCGGTCGTCCGCCCAGTCTTCGGGGCCTCCGCATTGATCTTCGCCCGAAAGAGGCCATTGTCGAGGAGACCGACCCAGAAACTCATGGTTTGGTAGACGTAGGAACTCCAAACGTCAGAGGAGGCCTTGAAACCAATGTGGCCAGGTCCTGTCGCCCCTCCTGACGAGTACTCGAATAAGGTGCCATTGACGGCCCCCCAATACGTTGTGCCCCGCTCAAAGCCGATATTTGCCGTCAACTGATTATAGGCTAGAGAGTCATGGAGATAGTTGAGATACCCCGCAGCGTCCTCGTCCAAGGAGTTATTCGTCCGAAAATCAGAGTAATTGATGCATGTCGCCATAGTTGGAGGATTTCTGCCATCGTGCGAGTCCTTGTTCCCCCCATGGTCAGCACCCGCCTCATGAAACATCTCGTGCCGGGCAACTTGGTAGTAGAACGGAGAGGTTGAGGCATTGGAATTGAGCCAAATCTGGGGAGTGCCCAGCCAAGGGCAATCCGAGAGTCCATATTGCGCACCCGACTGGTTTATGGGCACGTCCCTGAGGGAGACGGCGATCCCGCTCCCACTCTGCTGTGTGAGCGTTACCAACTTGGTTCCGTTGTAACTCAACTCGTCTTGCAGGCTGGCGAACGCGTCTTTGACCCAAGACTCCTTCGTTGAGTCCCACGGAACTGAGTACCAGTTGGCGAAGTGCCAGACAGGCGTCGAGTCGTCGCATCCGTTCGTGGACTCGGGATAGGCATAGGCTGCCGCTGGGGCACCAATCAAGGCACCAATTAGGCATGCGGCGACGAATAGACGCATATTGTCCCCCGTCTCGTAATCTTCGAAGAGTTTAGCGCGAATTGCTCAAAGTGTCACGGGCGACTGTCGAAGGTATCCATTTTGCCAGTGCCGAGTTTTCGCTCGCGGGAGCTCCCGGGTGCGCTTCAGCCGGTCAACCTCATCCCGGCTCACCACGTACTGGGGGCGGGACGTGGGGCCGATCACGTGCAGCGAGCGGAACTCGCCGTCGCGGATCATCTGGTTGACGGTCTGGCGTGACACCCCGAACGCCTGTGCTGCCTCCGTTGGGGTCATCCACTCGGTCAGTCGCGGGGCAGCAGGAGGTTTGACCACTGGTAGATCGTCTCATCAGAGGGGGCCACGCTATCGAGAACGCCCGACAGACTCGCACCGCGAGCGTTCCAGCAGATGCATCCCACACGATGCTCTCAAGGGAGCCCACGAAGAAGCGGAAGCTCCGCTCGGTCGCGGAGTTCTTAGGGGGAGTCGGAAGGGACGTCGCCTCAGAGGTCATCGCGAAGGTCATCAGCCAGCCCGTTTGATCCACACACGCCGGCCGCGTCTCGCGGTGAGTGATGAAGCAAGAGAATCCGTACAGGCGTCCATGATGCGTCCCAACCGGCCCAGCTTGTGCGCAGTGCGCTCGAGGCCGGCGCCGAATGAAAGCTCAGGGAATGGGACCTCAGGTTGGCGCTGAAAGGCGGAGCGACACCGCTGCAAGCTCTGGCCGCTCGCGGCGGAGTGACTCGAATGTGAGCCTTCAGGGCGAAGCCCTGCCTCGGAATGCTGCTCCCACTTCAATTCGACTGGTCAGTGCCGCTGCGGGCAGTCAGTTCTCCCCCCCACGGCCTACGGCGTTCCGTCTGGACCAGCCAACCCTCGTAGGTGGGCAGCCGATTCGGGACTCGACTGGAATCGCCCCATCCGAGGATGAAGTTGACCAGGTATCCCAGGTACTCGTCCGCGTAGTCCTGCCACATAGCGTCGGGTGGCTCCAGCGGAAGTTCAGACGCGTCGGGCCTCAGGTGAACAAACGCCACCCCTCCGAGCGCGGTGCCTGCGGCATCTCGAACGCTGCGTGAAAGGTGATGCCACGGCTCAGGGAGTCGGAGGCGGTGGTTGTCCCAGACCACGGACCAGTCGGAAGACGCCCTGGCGACCTGGGATGCCTCAACGCCAACCGTGCCGTGCCGACGAAGCAGACTCTGGAGTTCTCGAAGCGGCCGGGTGAGCTCTCCAGCGGCCACCTGATTGCGACCCCTAGCTTCACGTGCACGTTCCCGTCGCACGCCCAACACGTATCCGAACCAGAGAGACAGCGCAGCCGCCGCGGGACCCCCTGCGACCCAGACGAGAAAGGAGTGCATGGAGAGATCTTGAAGCGGCCGACCGACAGTTCCTTTGTGCCAGTTGTTCTCTGCCTCAGCGCCCCGTTCACGCGGGAGACCGCGTCTTCAGGCAGTTGTCACTTCACATCATCTCAGAGACCGCGATTGCTGCGAACTGGAAGACGGGTTTCTTGGACGGGGGCAGCTACGGGCGGGCCCTCATACGTCGTGACGGCTGGGCGTAAGCGGGTGCCGAGGCCGGGCAGGGCAGGGCAGCAATCTTGCCGATGCAGGTGGAAGTGACCTAGATCAGCCCTTGTCCTGACACTGCTTGCACCTTCGATACCCCCAGTGCCGTTGAGCCTGTTGCGGGCTGGGATCTGCTGCCCGGTTGGCAGTCGTCGTGGTCGTGGTAGACGTCTGGATCAGAAGGGTTGCTTGAGTAGTAGGGCGAAACCTCCATCAGTACTCCCTCGTTCACATGTCCGCCGTGGTGGTGGACCGCAACCACGCTATGCGGGAGCTCCGACAAGACTTCCCGGCCCCTCGTCAGCGTCCGCACTCGCGGAATGACAAGGTCTTGATCCGCGCAGTGCGCCTCTGCGGTCGCCGCCACCCTGTTGGAGGGCACTAGCCGAGGTGTCGGCTCAACGCGAACAATCGAGAACGATCCCCATGCATCTCCAACTCGCACGTGACAGGCTGATGTTGGCCCAATGTGACGACAGGTATTGATAGTCCAAGGGGGAGAAGTCGTGGAGATCCAGACCATCACAGTCGCCGCGGAGTACTGCTTCGGCTCGAACCCGCTACGCCTTGAGAACCTGGGACGAGTGAACTTCGTCTTCGCGCCGAACGGGTCTGGGAAGACGACGATTACGAATGCACTGTCAGAGCAACCGGCGGATCCGGCGCAGCGGACCTCATGGCGCGTAGCGCCGACCGACTTGCGGATTCGTGTCTTCAACGAGGCCTACCGATCCAATGTCCTCGCAGAGCATGTCGGCGGAATCTTCACGATGGGTCAAGAGTCGAAGGAGGTTAACGATCAGATCGCCGAGCTTGAGAATGCAGTGCGTGGCAGGGTCGCGAAACGCGAAGAGTGGCGGTTAGCCATCGGCTCAGACGATGAGGCCGACGGCCAGAGCGGCTTGCTGGGCGAGATCGCGCAAGAGCGGAACCGAGTTCGCGATGCGGTCTTCGATGCCCACAAGGGAGCTCCAGAGACAGCGCTGGAGGCGATCTTCAAGGGATTCCGAGGGGACAAGGAGAAGTTCCTAGCCGAGACGCTCAAGCGGTACAAGCCGGACCAGATCGGATCGAGCAGTAGCTCATGGGAGCAACTGGAGGTTCGCGCACAGAGCCTTGCAGGCAACAAGGAGCCGCGCTCGAAGCTCCCGGAGATCTCGGTTGAGAGCTTGATCGGAGCCGAGGAAGTGGAGGAGGTCGCGCGTGCGGCCGGTGCAGGAGGTCAAGGAGAGTTCGCTGAACTGATCCGACACCTAGGGAACGAGGACTGGGTGAGTCACGGGCGCAGGTACGTTCCCGAGGCCGAAGGAAAGTGCCCGTTCTGCCAGGCAGGGGCCCCTCCCGACCTCGAGAATCGGCTCGCCGAGTACTTCGCAGGCGGATATGACACCGCTCTGGAGCGGGCGACAGAGATCTACAACAAGGTCGATGCGGGAGCACGCCAACTCGAGTCAGAGATATCGATGCTGGAGGCAGCACTAGAGTCAGATCCTGAAGTCGATTCGGATCCATTCCTCGCAGCAATCAGCGGTGCTCGGAATGCTGCTGAGCTCCTTCTGTCGCAGTTGCGACAGAAGTGCGAACATCCAACTCAGTCGTTCCAAGGGGCTGACGTCGAGGAACCAGTTCGCGAGTTGATTGCCTGCATCAGAGCCGAGAACGGCCGCATCTCGGAACACAACCGAGTCGTTGCCGATCGAAAATCTGAGCGCGACAAGCTTGTCGCGGATGGTTGGGACTTCTTCGTGTCTGGGCCCAACGTGCATGACACGGTGAAGCGATTCATCGCCATCGAGCGCCAGAAGAACTCGCAGATCGAGGATCTGGTGGCGCGGAGGCGGGACAGCCAGGAGCAGGATCGGCTTGCGCAAGAGGAGATTTCGAACCTCCGCAGCTCAATCTCCAACACCACCGAAGTTGCTGACAAGATCAACAAGTTGTTAGCGGCGATGGGGTTTCACCGCTTCAGCCTTGCGATCGCCGACTCCATCACTGGTGGCTACCAGATCGTTCGAGAAGACGGAACCGTCGCAGTGGACACATTGTCCGAAGGCGAACGGTCTTTCATCTGCTTTGCCTACTTCTGGGAATCACTGTCCGGGAGCGCGGTCTCGGGTGGCCAGCGTGAGGATGTCGTTGCTGTGATCGACGACCCCATCTCCAGCCTTGACAGCGACTCGCTCTTTATCGTGGCCGCGTACATTCGGGACGCTGCGATGGATGTCACCTGCGGTCTGTCCAACATTCGTCAACTCATCGTTCTAACCCACAACACCCAGTTTCACCACGAGGCCGCGTTCACAAGCCGCCCCCCCAAGATACGAGACAGGCACTACTTCCGGCTCCTCAAGGGTCTCGACGGGTACACCGGGGTTGAGGACGATGGGAACTCGAGCAAGATCCGCGGAACCTATCCGCTCCTTTGGGAAACGGTATGCGAGTCAGCAAGAAGCCGGGACGACTCCGCGAGCGTCCATGTTGGAGTCGTGAACGTAGTTCGCCGAATCGTCGAGGGGTACTTCAAGACGATCGGACATGTTCAGGACTATCAGCGGCCACCGGGCCTCTCGCCCGCCAACCAGCGCATGATCTCGATGTTCCATATCTGGGCGAGTTCTGGTTCGCACACCATCGCTGACGACATCGACCAGACGATCGACACTGGGGGGACCAAGCAGTTCCTCATGATGTTTCAGCGCTACTTCGAGCTTGCCGGTCACAGTTCACATTTCGAGATGATGGTGCGGGGATGCGGAGGGGACGACCTCCTCGCTCCCGGCGGAATCTTCGCCTCAAGCGTGTAGACCGTGGTGTGCCTCGGGCCGTCAGACCACAACATGGAACCGAAGTTGCCTGGCGGCCACTTCACGCTCGTGCCCCGACCTTCCGTGCCCATGTGAGGCTGGTGTGCTCTCGTTGCACGGAAGGGCGCGGCTCACTCGATAGACGATGTTCTCGCTCCTCGCTAGCTCCGCGCACGACCCCCGGGAAAGGCTCGCGATACCCCGAGGTAACCCGCGCACTACCCGCGGGAAACGCTCGCGATACCCCGAGGTAACCCGCGCACTACCCCCGGGAAACGCTCGCGATACCCCGAGGTAACCCGCGTAGAACCCACAGGGATCTATCCGCGGGGCTGTGGGTGTCGGTCACCAAGCAACGGAGAAACGGCAGGCTGGGCGCTAGTGTCCGACAGCGGCGGCCACGCCAGGGCTGGCTCCGACCGTGCCCCGAGCAAAGCGCGCTGCGTTCGGGTTGCAGCTGCACGGCTTCGCACGGTCTTTGCCCTTCTCGGTCACCGTGAGCCATCGCGTGTTCCCGCATTCCTCGCAATCTGGAAGAGGCTCCCTCCCCGGGGCCGGGAGACTGAACTCGAATTTCCGCAGATCTCCTTCCCGGGCCAAGCGCCGCACATAGCGGCCTAGGTCGCGCGGAGAGTGACGCCGGTGAACTTCATCGAGCACCTGCCGAGCCCGTGCTTCGGTACAACCGAGGATCACGGCGACCTCCTCCTCCAACTGCCTCCTCTCATCGTCGATGACGGTGCGCACGCTCGCAACTGAAGTGGATGATGGACCGATGGGGTCGTTGTCTTGGGGTCGTTCTCGGGAGTTCGTTCCACGGGAGTTCGTTTCTTGGAGCGAATTCTGGTCAGGCGAAGGCTCGGATCCCGGCTGGGTAACGAGCGGATCCTGGCCGGGTAGGGAGCGGATCCTGGCCGGGTAGGGAGCGGATCCTGGCCGAGTAGCGAACAGCCAAGGAACTCGAGTCTGTGTCGATCGCCCCCTTTCCCCGGTGGTCAGTAGCAGGCCCTTCTTCACGAGCTGCCTGCGGTGTGCCCCGGCCGTGCTCCGCCTCTCTCCGGGAAAGGTCTCGACGTACTTGCTCAGGGTGTCCCTGGTGTGCCCATTCCGGCCGCAGAGGTCCATCCATCGCAGTTGCGAACGCAACAACTCCGGAGTTAGGCGCCGCACTTCGTCGGTGGCCTGCAGCATGTCCAGCACCCGAATCGGCAGTTCGACGTAGTCCTTCGCAGGGAACAGTTCGTAGAACGTTCGCCAGGTACCCGATTGCAGAACCCTCTTCTTGACGAGCCAGCCCCCCTCCTCTAAGCGACCGGTGGCTCGACTAACGGCAGTCGGCGTCCGTCCGTCCCTTCCATGGAGCCTCATAAGCGTCTTGGTGCTGACCGTGACCAAGTTCATCGGCCGCTGGAAGTTGATGTGGCGGTGGAGGTTGCACCACACCGCGACGTCGATTGCCGGGCGATCCTCACGCAGCAGCGCGCCGTCCACAGCCACCCAGAGCCCAGACTCATTCCCCATCGGCCGCAGCCTCGCCACGAGATTCGTGAATGGAGCCTTTCCAGCCACGGGCGCAGTTGACTGCAAGGCGCGAAGACGACATCCCACGGCGCCCGGCGCCCCGCTCCAGCCGCCGTTGGCTCCTGGTCACGTGACTACGCCTCGGAGAATGGCCGCGAGGCGGTGGCGCTGAGTTCCGGAAAGCGGCGGAGCTGTATCCACGACCCTTCGGATGTGGTCTTCGAGCGAGGCGGCTTTGAGGTTCCGCCGGGCATCAACTAGCTCAGGATCGTCGTCGCTTCGCGACCTAGATAGGGACGCAATACGGGCCCGTTCGTGAAAGACACTGCTGGCCATCGAAGGTCACTCCGACTGGCAGATACGCCAAGTGAGCGCCGTCTACGCATGGGCGCTGGGTGATTCCTCCGGACCCGACTTGATGTTGCGTCAACTACGGACTCTAGCAACTAGCCCTCTAAGTGAGATGGTCTCGACACGCGCTTCTACAAGTTGGTCCAGCACGGGCCTCAGTGTTGACTCCCGTACCGGCGTTGGGGTTCCGAAGTTGCAGACGCGGCAGCGGAGCCGAAACACCACATACGGGGAAGCGTCTTCTGTGTGCTTTGCGTGGTAGCCACGCATCTGCCCATCCCGGCTGGTGAGGAGTTTGTGGCCCGGGTCGATCCCGTCCAGGTCGCCCCGCTTCAGTCGCCAAGGAGCAGCCGAGTCCCACGAGCCGTCGTCTTTGCGGAAGAAAGTAATGACTCCTTTGTCCCGTGAATGATGTGCCGGTGGCAGCCCGTAGTCGTCGTTGCAGATCACACGGATGACGGGCATTACGTTGGTCATGCCCTCCTCCAGACGATCTGCACCGAACTTGGCTCGAAGCCCGGGCCCCGTCGCGTGACCGGATTCACCACTACTGACTCAAGGAGCGTTTCGGCGAGCAAGTGTCGCTGCTCGATGCCCAGACGCGACCACGCTTCGTCAGCCTTGTCTCCAGCGACGTCCCGGAGAAGCTCTGAAGGTAGTTCAGGCGTGGCGGCAGCAAGTTCCCGTTGAGCTGCGTCTAGCTCGGGCCGAAGACGACTCGTGATCCTCGTGAGCTGATCTACGGTGATCCGGCCCACGGCATACTCATCGGCTGCGAGTTCGAGCCGATCTTGGAGCTCCCGCATCTTGGTGATGGCCGCAGCCGCTCGGTCGTCGTTTCCCACGAGCATGTCTGCCGCATCTGGCCTAGCCAAGCGGGTGACCAACAGGCGCTCAATCAGGTCGTCGAGACTCGCCTTGTTCCGGCCAACGCAGCCCCGATCGGCACATGTGTAGGTCTCAGCCTTCCGTCCGTATCGCTGGTTACCTTTGACCGCGACCCGCAGCAGCCCGCCACAGACACCACAACGACCTATCCCCCACGACAGCAGGTGCCGCCTCGCGGCGGGACGGCTGGCGCGCCGTTCTGGAGCAGCAAGCACAGCCCGCACTGACGACCACTGCGTCTCGGAGACCAGCGGCGGCCATGCGCCTTGGAACATCACTTCATCCGGCCTACCCCGGTGATGCACTCTGAGGCCCGCGTTGCTGGGGCGGAGTGCCAGCTTCTTCACGCTCGTCTTGTTCCACCGAGAGCCGTCGGTGTTGCCGTGGGCACGATGGCCTCGCTTCATCGATGTGCCTGGCGCGGGGATTCCCTCGGCATTGAGCCTGGCGGTGATTCCGGCCAGGCTCTCCCCTCTTGCGAGTCGATCGATCACATCCCGAACGATCGTTGCCTCAGGCTCGTGGATCGCGTACTCAGCCGGCCGAGAGTCTGGAACTCTCCGCCACCCGTACCCAAGCCCGCCATTGGGGATGCCTTGGCGAGCACGGTCGGCAGCGGCCGCAGCCACCCTCTCGCCCTTGACCTCGCTCTCCATCGTGTCGAACTCCCCCAGCAGGCCAGCAAGACCACGGCCGTAGGCGGTCGAGAGGTCGAGATCGGTCCCCTTGACTGCGATGACACCGACCCTCAGCCGGGAAAGCGTGTCAATGTCGCGAGCGCGCTCGGCACGGTTGCGCCAGAGGCGGGAGGTCTGCCAGACAACGATCCGTTCAGCCTCTCCCCCCTTGACCTGGGCGAGCATCGCCTCGTATCCGGGCCTGTGGGCCCCGCTGAGGGCCGACACATCGTTGTCGCTGTAGTCGCCCACCACGACCCATCCTCGGGCCTCAGCAAGCTTCCTAGCCTCGGCGCGTTGTCGCTTGACCCCGGCTCCCTCGCCCGAAGCGTCTTCGCTAATGCGTGAGTAGAGGACTGCGCGAATCGTCTCCCCGTTCATGTTCCCATCTTAGTGCCTATGGTCTTCCCCGGCGGTGTCGGGAACACCTTCGGCAACGAGGCGAACTTCGAGTCGCTCTTCCACGACGTCAGGACCAAGCTCTTCGACCGGCTTCCGGACGAGACCTGGTTCTACCCCGGCCACGGCGACGACTCGACGCTGGGCGCCGAGCGCCCCCACCTCGAGGAGTGGGTCAGGCGCGGTTGGTAGAGCGAGAACGCGCTCCGCGGCAGAGCCGGATGTTCAGGCTCGTGCACGATGCCACCCGACTCTGGCCGTTTGGGACCAGATGCCGGCCAGTTCACGGGGACTTGGGTGACGCCGTGCCCAGCTCCGAGCCGGATTGACGCCCGTCCCGGATTCGGCAGCTGCGCGTCGACGCCTCGTGCGCGCGGGGTTCTGGATCAGCCGGAGGCGAGCTTCTTGACCACGAGCTGATTGAGGCTCATGCGTTGTTCGGCGGCGTGCATCGCAAGGTCCCGGTGAAGATGTTCACCGATGCGGACGTTGAAGGTCCCCGAGTACTTGCGTTCCGCAAGAGGTTCGGGAATTCTTCTCCTCGTCGGCGCGCATGTCGTCAACGACATCGGCGACCAACCGCTCAAGCCCCTCGATGGCCTGGTTGCGTGAGGAAGCCAGCCACGACAGCGACGGGAACTCCAAGCAGGTGGCCACGAACTCGTTGTCCTCAGCGGACCACGTGACCCGGAACGTGTAGTGCGACGCGTCCACCACTGGCGCCTGCGTGTCCATCACACGGCCTCCTTCTTGTCGATCGCCGCAAGGACCTGGCGCACCTGATACGCCTTCGCCTTGCCTTTGTCGTTCTGGATGTTGACGCGGGGATCGCCTGCCCACGGCATCTTGAACACCGCATGTGACGTTCCGCTCCGGCGCGGCTGCCCGAAGTAGTGCTCACACACCTTGAGGAGATCGCTGTAGAGGAGGTTCTGCGGATTGCTTCGCATCGCCCGCACGATCTTCTCGACGGAAGCCACCCCATGATGGTACTACGGGCGGTACTATTCACCACCAGGGGGAGCCGCGAAGTCACCGGTCAAGGCAAATGGCTGGGCCCCTGCGACCTTCTCTTCCCCGGCGGTGTCGGGAACACCTTCGGCAACGAGGCGAACTTCGAGTCGCTCTTCCACGACGTCAGGACCAAGCTCTTCGACCGGCTTCCGGACGAGACCTGGTTCTACCCCGGCCACGGCGACGACTCGACGCTGGGCGCCGAGCGCCCCCACCTCGAGGAGTGGGTCAGGCGCGGTTGGTAGGGGTCTCCCGCCCAACGGCGTGACCGGACACTGCATGCCGTCCTGAACGCTGATGAGCGAGTGCTGCGCCGCCCGACTCGATTCCTCCCGCTCCTGGGGCCACAGGCGGCGTGTCGACCTTGGTGATGGGCCCGGCGCCTTGAGTTCTTGCACTCAGTGGTCTCTGCCGTCCGACGCTGCGGGAAATGCGACTTCGATCCATGTCCGGGCGGGGGCGAAGCCGAGGCGGGCGTTCGCTGCGAGGATCGGGGCGTTGCCGTCCATGTTCTGGGTGACGATGGTTCGCAGACCACGATCCGCGAGCTTCTGGGCGTGGTCGGCCTTGAGCGCCGTTGCGATTCCCCGCCCTCGCGCATCGCGAACAACGCCGGTGAGCACGGTGTTCACGACATCTGAACCCGGTCTCCTCGTTACAGAGGTCAGCCCCACCGCACGATCACCATCCCACGCCAACTCGACCATCCACGGCTCACGAACCGTGGCCCGGAAGACCTCCATGGGCATGTCTGGGCCCTGCCCACCGGCATCTGGAGCGTCACCCATCGTTTCGTTGTGGAGCCGCAGCGCTACCGACCACTGCTCGTCTGTGGCGTCAGGAGGCAGTGTGGCCAGCCGGATGCCGTCGAGGTGTGCTCGGTCCATCTGCGCGAACAGCGCCTCGCGGTCCATCGCGGTCAGGTCCAGCTCGGACTCCACGTGGGTGACCTCCTCATGACCGCCCAAGGCTGCCAGAGCCGCCCGGGACGAGGAGTCCGACGCGTCAACCCACCCACGGACGCCGGGCAAACCGCTCAACTCACGTTGTCGCGCCGCTACCGTCAGCAGCGCCCGACCGGCGCCAGTCCCGCGGTGCTCCACGGGAACGAACGCGTTCGCAGATCCCATTCCGCCGTGCAGCAAAGGGAAAGCCAGGACGACCATGTGCCCCACGAGCTCACTGTCACGCTCCGCGACCAGGCTCAGAATCACCGGTTCGGGGGGCTTTGCCCGAAGGATCTGCTCCAACCGCTCTTGCCCATTCCACTGCGGGGCGCGGTCACCCTGGTGCAGCAAGTCCACATCATCGGTGGGCCGGGCGTGGCGCACCACCAAGTCGCCGCTGCGCCACGGCAGCGTCACAATCGCCGGCCTCGCCGTGCTGTCCCCCGTCATGCACTCACCCTAGGACAGGTCCCTCAGTGGCAACGGCAACCAGACCGGGGGCAGTCCCGGGGAGCTCCTCGTGCCCACCACCCGACCTTCGCGCCTACGGTGCCGATGTACGACGGACGTCAGGGATGCTTCATCCGTGGACCATGACGACAGGATGCGCACCTTCTACGCCGACGAGCTCCCCACCCGCGTCGACCGGCCTCTCCCCTCGCACCGGGTCGATCTGATCGGTGGCTTCATCGCGACTGCTCGGGAACGTGCACTGTCCACCGTGCTGGAAGTGGGGTGCGGCGCGGGCCGCGAGCGCGTTCTCCTCCGGGACGCCGGCCTGGCGTACGTCGGCGTGGACCTGTCTCCCGTCGGGGTCCGGCTCTGCCTTGCGCGCGGGCTCAACGCGATCGAGGCCTCGGCGGTCGCCCTGCCGTTCGCCGACGACAGCTTCGACAGCGGCTGGACGATGAGCACGCTGATGCACCTGCCGGGCGACGACATCCACTGCGCGCTGGCCGAGCTCGGCCGCGTCGTCAGGAGTGGCGGGGTGCTGGAGCTGGGTCTGTGGGGGGCCGCCGAGTCCCGGACGTACGTCGACGAGACCGGGCGGTACTTCCGGCTGCGCTCCGACGATGAGGTGAGGGCCATCGTCGCCGCCGTGGGTGAGATCGAGGAGCTCGCCGTCGTGGAGGAGCACGACGACGGCGGTCGCTACCAGTGGGTCAGGGTCCGGATCGACGGAGCTCGAGCCGGCGAGGCGTCCTCAGCTCAGGGAGATCTCCCGGTCGCCCGACGGGTCCGCCTCGACCAGGGCGGAGACGTCCTCCGAGACGTCGCCGAAGGGGTTGCCGCCCAGCGAGACGAACTTCTCCTGGTGTCGCCGCTCCCGGGGGAATCCCAGGCCCTTGAGCGCGGTGATCGCCCCTGCCGTGAACTCGGTGGGACCGCACACGAACGCGTTGAAGCCCGTGAAGTGCGACGCGAAGGTCCCCACGTGCTCTCCTGTCGGCAGCCCCTGCACGACCTCGATCCAGTGCACCACGGTGAACCGTTCGGCGTGATGGTCGGCCAGGCGGTTGAGCTCGTCCTTGAAGATGATGCTCTCCGGCTCACGGCTGGCATAGAAGAGGACGACCCGGCCGTTGCCGAGCGCCAGCGCCGCCTTGGCGATGGAGATGACCGGTGTGATCCCGCTGCCGGCTGCGAGCAGGAGGAAGTCGTCGTCCAGGTCGGACGGCGTGAAGATCCCGCTGGGCGGCAGCACGGTCATCAGCTGACCGGCCCTCACGTTGTCGCACAGCCAGTTGGAGGCGTAGCCCTCGACGGTGCGCTTCACGGTGATCTTCAGCCGGTGGGACTCGTGCGGCGCGCTCGACAGGGAGTAGCAGCGGGCCGCCAGGCCCGTCGTTTGGCTGGGGACGGCGACGGTGAGGAACTGCCCGGGGACGTAGGAGAACGCCTCCCGGTCGGCGGGATCCACCTCGAGCTCGATCGAGATGGCGTCGGCGGTCTCGCGGATGACCTGGGCGACCCGGACCTGGTACGGGTCGTTCACTCTCGGCCGCCCTTCCTGTGTCCTCGGTGCGGGGGGGCCGGCAGGAACGCCGGCGATCCTCCTCAGCCTAACGGGCGGGCGCACACCGTCTCGTCGGTCGGGAAGGCGCGACTCGGCGCGCGGCCTACTGGGCACGGCGGAGCAGGACGGCTAGCCTCCTGTGCACACAGGGCATGAAGCCACACAACGGAAGGTTGACCCATGGCAAGCTCAGTCCCCCCACCGCCGCCTCCTCCCCCAGGAACGCCCGCCTACGGAGGCGGGGCCCCGCAGCAGCAGCCACCGTCGAACAACCTCGTGTGGGGCATCCTCACCACCATCCTGTGCTGCCTGCCCTTCGGGATCGTGTCCATCGTCTACGCCACCAAGGTCGACACGCTCTGGGCCACCGGCCAGTACGAAGCGGCCCTCGACAACTCGCGCAAGGCGAAGAACTGGGCGGTCGCCGCAGCGATCACCGGTGTCGTCGTCGCCGTTCTCTACCTGCTGGTGTTCGTCGGGCTGGGTGTGCTATCGACCACCACCACGAACTGACCGTGACCACGGTCGAGACTGCACCGCTGGCCACCACCACCGGCCGAGACCGGTGGTGGTGGCTGCGTCATGTCGACCACACCGGATCCTGGAAAGGCATCGGCATCGTCGCCACGACCGGTGTCGTCGGCGCGACAGCGGTCATGCTGCGCAACCCGCACGTGCCCGGCGCCCTGGGGATCTGCCCCGTCTACTGGGCGACCGGGATGTACTGCCCCGGGTGCGGCGCGTTGCGCGCGACCCGCGACTTCCTCACCGGGCACTGGCAGCTCGCCCTGCACGAGAACCTGCTCCTGCTCCCCGCCGCCGTGTGGTTGGCCTGGTGGTTCGCGGCCTCGGTGGCGCGGCAGATGGGCGTCCCGCCGTCACGGTTCCGATCTGCCCCGTCGTCGGTGGCCTTCTCGGTCGGGCTGCTGGCGGTGATCGTCGGGTTCACCGTCGCCCGGAACCTCCCGGGCTCCCCCCTCGCCCCCTGAGCTCCCGGAACCAGCTCCGCCCTCCCCCGACTACCGTGACGACCATGGGGCGCGGCATGGACAGCAGACTGCGGGAGCTGGCCCGGACGGCCACGGGGTTCATGCCCGACGACGAGGGGCTGGCCCTCTTCGAGGAGGCCCGGGAGCGGCTCCCCTTCGGACCTGTGCTCGAGATCGGCTCCTACTGCGGGAAGTCGGCGGTCTACCTCGGCGCCGCCGCCGTCCAGGTCGGCGGGACCGTCTTCACCGTCGACCACCACCACGGCTCGGAGGAGAACCAGGCCGGCTGGGAGCACCACGACCCCTCTCTGGTGGATCCCGCGACCGGCCGGATGGACACCCTGCCCACCTTCCGGCGCACCATCGAGCAGGCGGGCCTGGAGGGCCACGTCGTCGCCGTCGTCGGGGAGTCGACGGTCGTCGCCCACTGGTGGCGCACTCCCCTGTCCCTGCTGTTCATCGACGGGGGTCACGGCAGGGCACCGGCGCACGCCGACTACGACGCCTGGGCGCCCTGGCTGATGAAGGGCGGGCACCTGGCCATCCACGACGTGTTTCCCGACCCCGCAGACGGCGGCCGGCCGCCGTACGAGATCTACCGGCGTGCGGTCGACCGCGGGCAGTTCGAGGAGGTGCGGGCGGTGGGCTCGCTACGCGTCCTCGCCCGCGTGCGGGGAGCCGCCGGAGACCCGCTCGGCTGAGCAGGCACACTCCGGCGCGGTCCGGTCGAGCAAGCCCGGCAGCCCGGAGCCACGGAACACGTCCGCACCCGGAGTCGCGCTCGTCAGCGCGTCGGCAGCCAGGATCACGGCCGCCGCGGTGTACGTCGTCTGCTCGGCCGGCCAGTTCACCTGCTCCGGGTAGACCAGCCCGGTCCAGTACGAGCCCGCCTCGTGGCGCAGGTGCTGCATGTCGGCAAAGAGCGCAGCCGCTCGGTCCCGGTCGCCGAGCGCCTCGAGGGCGATCACCAGCTCGCAGGTCTCGGCGCCGGTGACCCAGGGGTCGGTGTCCACGCAACGCACGCCGAGCCCGTCCACCACGAAGGTGTCCCAGCGGCCGCGCAGCCGCGCGAAGGCGGCGGCCCCACGGAGCGCACCGCCGAGCACCGGGTAGTACCAGTCCATCGAGAACGTCGCCTTGTCGAGGAACGCCTCCTCGTGCTCGCGGACCGCGTGGCCCAGACGGCCCGCGACCAGCTCCCACTCGCCCTGGGGCTCGCCCACGAGCTCCGCGAGGGCCAGCCCCGCCCGTAGGCTGTGGTGGATGCTGGCGCTGCCCGCGAGCAGGGCCTCCGCGTTCACGGAGCCCCCCGCCTCACGCGACCAGGCGATTCCCCCGAACGGGAGCTGCAGCGACACTGCGAAGTCCAGCGCCGCGCGCACGTGCGGCCACATGAGCCGGACGAAGCCGAGGTCGCGCCGGACCAGCCAGTGGTGCCACACGCCGACCGCGAGGTAGGCGGACATGTTGGTGTCGCCGCTCGCGTCCTCCACGACACCGTCGGTGATCCGCATCGGCCAGGAGCCGTCGACCCGCTGATGGGCCCGGCACCACGAGTACGCCCGCTCGGCCGCCTCCACCTCCCCGGCGACCAGCAGTGCCATCGCCGACTCCACGTGGTTCCACGGGTCGATGTGCGGGTCCGTGGACGCCCAGGGGATCCCGCCATCGGGCTGCTGCACCGCCGCGATGGACGCCGCCGTCGCGGCGATCTCCTCCGCGGTGACGACCTCCGGGATGCGCAGGAGCTCAGACACGGGGCTCCCGGGGCTTCTCGAGGTACAGCACCATGCTCTTGCCGATCAGGGGATCGAGCACGCTCTCGGCAGCGCGCGTGAGCAGGCTCCACCCGGGCTTGCGGACGATGTCCCACACGAGCACCTGGTGGTAGGCCCGGACCACCGGGTGCCGGTCGTTGTCGACCCCGACTGCGCACTTGAGCCACCAGTACGGCGCGTGCAGGCCGTGGACGTGGTCGCGGCCCTTCACCTCCAGCCCGGCGCCCTCCAGCTTGGCCGTCAGGCCGTCACCGGTGTAGATGCGCACGTGCCCGCCCTCCACCTGGTGATAGGCGTCCGACAGGGTCCAGCACACCTTCTCCGGCAGCCATCGGGGGACGGTCACCGCGATCGTCCCGCCCGGACGCAGCACGCGCGTCAGCTCTGCAATGGCCGCGTCGTCGTCGGGGATGTGCTCGAGGACCTCGGCGGCGACGACCCGGTCGAACTCACCGTCGGCGAAGGGCAGTGAGAGCGCGTCGCCCTGCTTGACGTCCGCGGCGGCGCTCACCGGCGCCTCGCCGGCCTCGCGCATCGCGGCGAACATCTCGGCGACGCCGGCCAGCTCGTCGGCGTCCCGGTCGAAGGCGAGCACATCCGCCCCGCGCCGGTACGCCTCGAAGGCGTGCCGTCCCGCCCCGCAGCCGAGGTCCAGCACCCGGTCGCCGGGAACCAGCCCGAGCCGGTCGAAGTCGACGGTGAGCATCAGCGCCCGCCGTTCCTGGCGTCGATCGCCTCCTGGTAGACCCCGACCGTCGCCGCGGCCACGGCCCGCCAGCTGAACCTCTCCTCGACACGCCGTCGGCCCGCCTCGCCCAGGCGCCGACGGCGGTCCGGGTCCCTCAGCATGCGCCCCAGCGCCGTCGTGAGCTCGCCGACGTCTCCGGGAGTGACCAGGTCGGCGCAGATCCCGTCCTCGCCCACGACCTCGGGGATCGCCCCTGCGCGGCTCACGACGAGAGGCGTCGCACAGGCCATCGCCTCCACGGTCGGCAGTGAGAACCCCTCGTAGAGGGACGGGACGCAGGCCACCTCGGCCGAGCCGACGACCGCGGCCAGCTCGGCGTCGCTGATCCCGTGGACCAGGCGCACGACGTCCTGCAGGGAGAGCTGCCCGATGAGCTGCTCGGTGCGCCCTCCCGCCCGCGGCCTGGTGACCAGCAGCAGCTCCACCTCGCGCTCGGTCCGCAGCTTGGCGACCGCCTCGAGCAGGTAGGAGATCCCCTTCATCGGCGCGTCCGCGCTCGCCATCGCGACGATGCGCCCGGGCACCCGGGGCTCCGCCGGAGGGGCGAACACGTCATCGGCACCCAGCGGAATGACCCGCACCCGCCCGGAGTCGACCCCGAAGTCCGCGGCGATGTCGCGGCGCGATGCCTCCGAAGCGGTGATGATGTGACCGATCCGACGGGCCACCGCGCGCTGCATGCGGAGGAAGCCGTACCACCGCCACACCGACGCCTTCTTGGACCAGGGCGCCGCCGCGACCTCGACGCGACGGTCGAAGGTGATCGGGTGGTGGATGGTCTCCACCAGGGGGAAGCCCAGCCGCTCGACGTCGAGGATTCCGTGCCCGAGCGTCTGGTTGTCGTGCACCACGTCGAAGTCGCCGACCCGGTCGCGCAGCACCCTGCACGATCCGCCGGCTGAAGGTCCGCGGCTCGGGGAAGCCGCCGGTCCACATGATCGCCGACTCCTGCAGGTCGATCAGGTCCCGGTACTCGCCGAGCCGCCAGACGAACCGGAACGGGTCCGGTTCCCGGTACAGGTCGAGGCTGGGAACCGTGGTGAGCCGCACCCCGGGGTCGAGCTCCGGGTAGGGCTGGCCGCTGAAGACCTCGACCTCGTGACCCAGGCCCACCAGCTCGCGGCTGAGATGCCGCAGGTACACCCCCTGGCCGCCGACGTGGGGCTTGCTCCGGTAGGAGAGCAGGGCGACGCGCACGGGGACCTTCCTGTCCTCGACCCGGTCAGTCCTCGACGATGCTCAGTGCCTGGGTCGGGCAGCCCGCGACCGCCTCGCGGATCCGCTCCTCGTTCTCGGGCGTGACCGAGTCGTCGAGGATCACCAGGAAGTCGTTCTCGTCCAGCTCGAACACGTCGGGCGCGTAGGCGGTGCACAGAGCGTTGGACTGGCACTTGTCGAAGTCGGCCACGACCTTCATACGGCACTCCTCTGGGACTCCGCGCGGGCGCGGCTCGGGGACGTCGAGGTGGAAGTCTTCCACGCCTCTCCAGCCGCGGTGTCAGGAACCTTCGCTGGAGTGGCCCGGGAAGACCTTCGCCGAGGGGTCGATCGCCACCGCCGCGTTGTTGACCGCGGTCGCCGCCTCGCCGAAGCCGACGGCGATGAGCCGCACCTTGCCGGGGTACTCGACGATGTCACCGGCCGCGAACACCCGGGAGAGGTTGGTCTTCATCGCGGAGTCGACGACGATGTGCCGCTTGTCGAGCTCCAGGCCCCAGTCGGCCATCGCGCTCAGGTCGGCAATGAACCCCAGGGCGGCGACGATCCGCTGCGCCTTGATCCGGGTGACGTCGCCGGACTTGACGTTCTCGACGTCTACGGCCTCCAGCCCGGAGTCGCCGACCAGGGCGCTGACGTTCGCGCTGGTGATGACCTGCACCCGCGAAGCCATCACCTGGTCCACGGTCGACTGGTGCGCCCGGAAGGCGTCCCGGCGGTGGATCAGCGTCACCGAGCGGGCGACGGGCTCGAGGTGGAGCGCCCAGTCGAAGGCGCTGTCGCCACCCCCGACGATCACCACGTCGCGGTCGACGTAGTCGTCGAAGGACGGGACGAAGAACGCGACCTCGTCGCCCGCCCAGTCGTTGGCGGCAGGCAGCTCGCGCGGGGTGAACTTCCCGATGCCGGCGGTGATGATCACGGCCTTGGCGACCACCTCGGCGCCGTCGTCCAGTCCGATGGTGACCGTTCCGGCATCGTCGTCCTCCACCAGGGAGACAGCGGTCCGTTCCAGCAGGTACGTGGGGCTGGAGCGATCGGCCTGCTCACCGAGGTTGGCCACCAGGTCCCGGCCCTTGATCGTCGGGAACCCGGCGACGTCCAGGATCATCTTCTCCGGGTACATCGCCGAGATCTGGCCGCCGATCTCCGGCAGCGAGTCCACGACGCCGACGGACAGGGCCCGGAAGCCGGCGTAGTAGGCGGCGAACAGCCCCACGGGGCCCGCGCCGATGATGAGTAGGTCGACCTCGTGCCGCTCAGGCATGCCGCATCCTCTTTCTGACCGCTCGGCCGCTCTGGGTCGCGCCAGGGCTCCTGGCGCGCGAAGTGCTGTCGAGTACCGACGGGTGTCGGTCCCACGATGTCAGACCAGCCACCGGTGGTCGACGGACGCGCCGTATTGCGTTGGTCACTGATGCGGGCGCGACTCGCGCCTCGGACCCGTCCGGTCGTCCCGTTCCTCCGGCGACTCCCGGGCGGAGACGATCAGCGACGCCACCGTGGTCACGCCGAGGATGCCGACGATCGCCCCCAGGGAGGCGGGAATGGAGATCTCCGGGGCCCCCAGCACGGGCTGCCCGCCGTTGATGAAGGGCAGCTCGTTGCTGTGCAGGGCGTGCAGCACGAGCTTGACCCCGATGAAGGCCAGCAGGAGGGCCAGGCCGTACGACAGGAGGACCAGCCGCTCGAGCAGGCCCCCGATGAGGAAGTAGAGCTGGCGCAGCCCCATCAGGGCGAAGACGTTGGCGGTGAAGACGAGATAGGGCTCCTCGGTCAGGCCGTAGATGGCCGGGATCGAGTCGAGGGCGAACAGCAGGTCGGTCATGCCCAGGGCCAGCATCACCATGAACATCGGGGTGAACCAGAACCGGCCCTGCTCGCGGACCCACAGCTTGGCTCCGTGATAGCTGTCGGTGTGCGGCAGCTTGCGGCGCGCGTAGGTGACCAGCCTGGGCTCCTGGTACTCGTCCTCGTCCTCGGGTCCGCCGAGCACCAGCTTGACGGCCGTGTAGACCAGGAAGGCGCCGAACAGGTAGAAGACCCAGCTGAAGGCCTCGATCGCCGCGCCGCCGACGGCGATGAAGATGCCGCGCATCAGCAGGGCGAGCACGATCCCGATGAACAGCGCCTCCTGGTGGTAGATCTTCGGCACCGCCAGGCGGCTCAGGATGATGATGAAGATGAACAGGTTGTCCACCGAGAGCGAGTACTCGGTGAGCCAGCCGGCGAAGAACTCGGTGCCGTACCGCGCTCCGGAGACGAACCACACGGCGATGCCGAAGCCGATGGCCAGCGCCACGTACAGGATCAGGAAGCCCGCGACCTCACGGCGGGAGGGCGCGTGCGGGCGGCGGCCGATGACCGCGATGTCGAAGGCGAGGACGCCGAGGGTGACGACCAGGGTGATGATCCACACCAGGGGCGTGACGTGCATGGAGCCTCCCGAGCAGACGGCAGCGTGGACGCTGTGCTCGGAGGTCTCTTCCGCCCCACCTGCCGGTCGGGCCAGCCGGACCGGGAGCGACCGGGCGCTCCGTGATGACGATCGGGCTGCGAAGGAATACTCCCCTCCACCGCTGCCATCCTGACAGATGCCCAGGTCAGCGCCAAACGTCGGGCCCGGGGTCAGCCCTGGTCCCACCCGGGGGGCCGGTGCTTGCGCGGGAGCTTGCCGACGACCAGCGTGTAGGACTCGTCGACCGCCTCGAGGACCTCGTCGTCGGGGATCCCGCCGCCGAAGGTGAGCGAGTTCCAGCCCGATCTGCCGAGGTAGGGCATCACGGTGGCGTCGTCCGGGTACCGCTCCACCCAGACGTCGGCCTCCTCCCGCGAGCCGCACTTGACCCCGAAGGTGCCGTACGACTCCCGCGGGTCGCCGGAGCCGAGGAAGACGAAGATCCTCTCGTGGACCTTGACCACCGTGTCGTCCTCCCAGGGCTGGTCGGGCCAGGCTCCGGGCTTGGCCAGGCAGTACGCCGCAAGCTCCCCCCGGGTCACGACACACCGGCCTCGATCATCTGGCGCAGCTCCTTCTTCAGGTCGCCGATCTCGTCGCGCAGCCGGGCTGCCAGCTCGAACTGGAGCTCGGCGGCAGCCGCCTTCATCTGCTCGGTGAGCTGGCCGATGAGCTCGACCAGATCCGCGGACGGGAGGCCGGCCAGATCCGGGTTGCGCTCGCGCAGCCGCGACAGCGCCGGCACCGGCGCCTTCTTGCCGGCCTTCCAGGTGCCGACCAGCTCGTCGGTCGACTCCTCCTCGCGGGCGAGCATGTCGGTGATGGCGGCGATCTTCTTCCGCAGGGGCTGGGGGTCGATCCCGCGCTCGGTGTTGTAGGCCACCTGCTTGGCGCGGCGGCGGTTCGTCTCGTCGATCGCCGAGGCCATCGAGGGGGTGATCTTGTCGGCGTACATGACCACCTGCCCCGACACGTTGCGGGCGGCCCTCCCGATGGTCTGGATCAGCGACTTGTCGGAGCGCAGGAAGCCCTCCTTGTCGGCGTCGAGGATGGCCACCAGCGACACCTCCGGCAGGTCGAGGCCCTCCCGGAGGAGGTTGATGCCGACCAGCACGTCGTACTCCCCCATCCGGAGCTCGCGCAGCAGCTCGATGCGGCGCAGGGTGTCGACCTCGCTGTGCAGGTAGCGGGTCCGGACGCCGGCCTCCAGCAGGTAGTCGGTGAGGTCCTCGGCCATCTTCTTGGTCAGTGTCGTGACCAGCACCCGCTCGTGACGCTCCTCGCGGAGCTTGATCTCGTGGATGAGGTCGTCGATCTGCCCCCGGGTGGGCCGCACCAGGACCTCCGGGTCGACCAGCCCGGTCGGCCGGATGATCTGCTCGACCACCGAGTCGACCTTGCCCAGCTCGTAGGGGCCGGGCGTCGCCGACAGGTAGATGGTCTGCCCGATCCGGCCGAGGAACTCCTCCCACCGCAGCGGGCGGTTGTCCATCGCGCTGGGCAGCCGGAAGCCGTGCTCGACGAGGTTCCGCTTGCGGGACATGTCGCCCTCGTACATGCCGCCGATCTGCGGCACGGTCACGTGCGACTCGTCGATGACCAGGAGGAAGTCCTCGGGGAAGTAGTCCAGCAGGCAGTTCGGCGCCGAGCCGCGCTCCCGGCCGTCGATGTGCATCGAGTAGTTCTCGATCCCCGCACAGCTGCCGACCTGGCGCATCATCTCGATGTCGTAGGTGGTCCGCATCCGTAGCCGCTGGGCCTCCAGCAGCTTGCCCTGCCGCTCGAACTCCTCGAGCCGCTCGCCGAGCTCGCGCTCGATGCCGGCGATCGCCCGCTCCATCCGCTCCTCGCCGGCCACGTAGTGCGTCGCCGGGAAGATGTAGAGCTCGTCGTCCTCGGTCACGACCTCCCCGGTCACCGGGTGCAAGGTCATCAGCCGCTCGACCTCGTCGCCGAAGAACTCGATCCGGACCGCGTGCTCCTCGTAGACCGGGAAGACCTCGAGCGTGTCGCCGCGGACCCGGAAGGTGCCGCGGGTGAACGCCAGGTCGTTGCGGGTGTACTGGATCTCGACCAGTCGCCGCAGCAGCTGGTCACGGTCGATCTCGTCGCCCACCCGGATCCGGACCATCCGGTCGACGTACTCCTGCGGGGTCCCCAGGCCGTAGATGCACGAGACCGTCGACACCACGATCACGTCGCGCCGGGTGAGCAGGGAGTTGGTCGCGGAGTGCCTCAGCCGCTCGACCTCCTCGTTGATCGAGGAGTCCTTCTCGATGTAGGTGTCGGTCTGCGGGATGTACGCCTCGGGCTGGTAGTAGTCGTAGTACGACACGAAGTACTCGATGGCGTTGTTCGGCAGCAGCTCGCGCAGCTCGTTGGCGAACTGGGCCGCCAGGGTCTTGTTCGGCTGGATCACCAGCGTCGGGCGCTGCAGCCGCTCCACCGCCCAGGCGACCGTCGCCGTCTTGCCGGTCCCCGTCGCCCCCAGCAGCACGACGTCGCGCTCGCCGTCCTGGATCCGCCGCTGGATGTCGTCGATCGCGGTCGGCTGGTCGCCGGACGGCTCGAAGTCGGAGATGACCTCGAACGGCGCGACGCGGCGGACCAGATCGGTGACGGGCCTCATGCCCGTCAGCGTAGTTGGGACCTCCGACGCTTCTGACGGGCCGAAGCGGACTAGTACGTGAAGCGGATGTAGACGGGCTTGGAGCGCATCGCGTCGTTGCGGCCGTCGCCCTTGAACCAGCCGATGATGCGGAACTTCTTCCCGACAACGCTCGTGTCGCCCTTCAGCAGGTAGTAGCCGTTGCTCTTCGGGCTGAGTAGCACGTGCTGCGTGCTGCCGGCCGTGTGCCAGCCGTTCTGGTAGTACTGCCAGTAGAAGAAGAGCTTGCCCCCGGAATGGTTCGGGGAGACGTGCATCTTGGCAATCGCAGGCTTGGAGTACTGGTACAGCGCGTACTTCCCACTGTGCCTCTTCGTCCGGATCGCCTTCGACTTGATCTTGACGCGGCACTTCACCCAGGTGCTGCTCGAGGCCGCGGGGGCGTAGGTGTCGTCGCCGGGGAAGACCGCGATCAGGTCCGTGTACTCCGTCACGCGGAAGCTCATCGAGAACAGGCCCGTGGCGTCCGTAGGTCCGCTCCCGAGCAAGACCGGTGATCCGCCCAGCTTCTGGCCATAGATCTCCACGGTCTTCCCCGCAAGGTCCGCACTTGCGATCTTGGTCAGCTTTGCCTTGACCGGAACCGACGCCTTGAACCTCCAGTTGTCGTTCTTCCGGACCGAGATGGTCACGCCCGAGCTGTGCGCTGGTGTGGTGATCCCCAGCCGGTAGCTGGTGCCCGTCGTCCCGCTGATGGTTCCTTGCGCGATCCAGTACAGCTGGGTCGCCCCGAATCCCAGTGTCCCGCCGACCACCTTCAGCCCGGACAGGTAGGTCGGGGCGCTGCCGTAGTAGTTCGTATCCGGGAAGTAGAAGAGCGGCGTCGCTGACCCACTGGCGTAGGCAACAACGTCATCGCTGCCACGAACCTGCACGCCACCAGTGGCTCCCTGGTCGAGAGCCGACAGGGTGCTCAGAGTCGAAGGGGCGAGTTCCTCGAGGTAGCCCGCCGAGACCACGACCTCGGACCCGTCGGGTGCCACGTCGACCGCGGCTACCGCGTTCGCGAAGTGGGTGCTGGTGCCGAGCGACGCAGCAGGCGTCGTGGGCCCCGTGACGTCGATGCGGTAGAGGTAATGGGAGTTGAGGTACTGAGGGTTCGACTGCCATGCGTAGAGCTCGCCAGGAACACCCGGGTCCGCGACGATGCGGTCGACGACCGCCCCTGCGTCGAACGTCCCGGTCACCGTCAGGGTCGAGGGGTCGACCGCATAGAGGACGGAGTTGCCGGAAGCGGGCTCGCTCAGGACCCAGACCAGACCGGCACTGTAGGCGATGCTCGTCGCGTTCGGGATGGCGCCGGCGAGCGAGGAGTCGCCCGGAGTGACCGTGAGGCCGGGGGCATCGATCCGAGTAACGGCGACCGTGCCCGAGGACATGCTCGGGGTGAGCTGTTGGAGGGCGAACACCTCCGAACCGTCGTCGCTCATCACCATGGCGTCGGCCGAGGCAGGAAGCGTCTTGGTGGCCGTGACGCTGCCGGCGAGACTGGCGACGGTCAGACGCGTCCCGTCGGAGATGAACAGCTGGCCCTGGGCCTGATCCACCAACAGGGCCGAGACTCCGGTCAGCCCGATGTCGTAGAGGCCGTCCGCCGCGTACTTCGGGTAGACACTCACCGTCTGGGCGGCAGCCGCCGGTACGGTCAGCAGCGTCGCCGCCAAGGCCAGGATCAGTGTGGCGCGCAGGCGCATGGTGTTCCTCCCCCGTTGTGGACCGCGCTTAACTTAAGGGGCGGGCTCCCGGGAGGCAAGGGACACCCGTCACCCGTCATCCCCATGGGGTGACGGGTCTCTCGCGCCGCGCGGCGGCTCGGCGGGTGGCGTGCGGCTAGATTTGATACATGGGGACGCGAGTCGAGCGGGCGGGGAGCCTGATCCGTCGCGCCCTGCTGGCGATCTTCGGCTTCCAGCTCGCCCTCGCCATCGTGCTCACCCTCGTCGACTCCTACCGCCGCCGCGGCAAGAAGCCCAAGCCCTTCCCGACCACCGACCCGACCGCGGTGAAAGTCGGCGAGGGCACCGTCACCACCTACACGTTCGGCCAGCACCTCTTCGAGGACATGCTCGCCGCGATCGACGCCGCCGAGCACCTGGTGCTGCTCGAGACCTACATCTGGAAGGGCGACTCGATCGGCCAGCGTTTCAAGGACGCCCTCGACCGCGCGGCGGTGCGCGGCGTGGACGTCTACGTGATCTACGACGGGTTCGCGAACCTGGTGGTGCCGTCGCGGTTCAAGCAGTTCCCGCAGGACATCAACGTGCTGGCGTTCCCGGTGTTCCCGGCCCGGTGGCGCTTCTTCGACATGCGCCGGTACGGGCGCGACCACCGCAAGATCCTCGTCGTCGACGACATGATCGCCTTCGTGGGGGGCTACAACATCGGCAGCGCCTACGCCTCGGAGTGGCGCGACACCCACGTGGCGATCACCGGCCCCGCGGTCTACGACCTGCGGCGCGCCTTCATCGACTTCTGGAACCTGCACGGTGGCCGGAGGGAGCGACTCTCGGCGGAGGGCGGCACCGACTGGGAGTCCCGGATCCGTGTGCACCGGAACCTGCCGCGGCTGTGGATGTTCCCCATCCGCGCGATGTATCTCGAGGCGATCGACCGGGCCACCCGCAACATCTGGCTCACCCAGGCCTACTTCATCCCGGACGGCGACTTCATCGACGCCCTCGTGGCCGCGGCACGGCGCGGGGTCGACGTGCGGCTGCTGGTGCCGCAGACGTCGAACCACGTCGTGGTCGACTGGCTCTCGCGCGGCTACTACGCCGAGCTGCTGTCGGCGGGCGTGCGGATCTTCCGCTACCAGGAGGCCATGGTCCACGCGAAGACCGCCACCATCGACGGACAGTGGGCCACGGTCGGCACCGCCAACCTCGATCGGATGTCGCTGACCGGCAACTACGAGCTGAACGTCGAGTTCATCGACACCGACGTGGCCGAGGAGATGGAGCGGATCTTCGAGGTCGACTCGAGCAACTGCGTCGAGCTGACCCTCGAGGAGTGGGGCTCACGCGGGCTGCACCGCCGCTTCACCGAGATGGTGCTCGCTCCCCTGCGCCCGATGCTCTGACCGGTGCGCTGACCGTCGCGCGTGGCTCAGCGCGTGCGACCGAACACCAGCGGAGTGGGCGAGGCTGCGGTGTCCGTCGGCGGCGAGGCCGCGTCCACCGGGTCGAGGGTCCAGGTCGCCGTCGACGGCGTCCACACGCCGAGGTCGCTGCTGCCGTCGCCGTTCCAGTCACCGACGACCGGCAGGTCGCCGGGCTGGCCGTAGCCGACCTCGGCGACCCAGGCGATGCCGGCCGCGTCGACGTAGCGGAGCGTCCAGGTCGACGTGGACGGGTCGTAGACGCCGAAGTCGTCGGTCCCGTCGCCGTTCCAGTCCCCCACCACGGGGATCTCCCCGGGCGAGCCCACCGGGGTCCAGACGAGCTTCCCCGTGTCGTCGGGGAGCCCGAAGGACGCTCGCTTGGGCCGGTAGACGGCCACCTCGGTCGTGCCGTCGCCGGCGAAGTCGCCGGAGACGACCTGGTCCTTGTGCCCGCCCACCGTCGTGGTCGTCACGGTGCCGTCGCCGGCCCGGGTGGACAGGGCGCGGCTCACCGCGTCGCGGGCGCCGAGGTCGGTGGTGCCGTTGCCGTTCCAGTCACCCAGGACTGGTGCGTCGGTGCTCGACCCGAGCTTGACGGTGGTCGTGGTGCCGTTGAGGAGCATCAGGAAGCGGCCATGGCCCCTCCCCCGGCGGTAGACGCCGATGTCGGGGGTCCCATCGCCGTTCCAGTCCCCGACGACCGGCACGTCGACGCAGTTCCGCGACGAGATGCTGGTGCCGAACTGGTAGGCGACCCCGTCGAAGTACGGCGGCACGTCGGTGCCGTCGAGCCGCTCCTCGAAGTGCAGGTGCGGGCCGGTCGCGTCTCCGGACGCACCGACCCGGCCGAGCAGCGATCCCTGGTCGATGTACTGGCCGCGGGTGACGTAGATCCTGCTCAGGTGCGCGTACAGGGTGGACTCGCCGTTGCCGTGGTCGATCACCACGTACCTCCCGTAGGAGGTGCGGCCGAGGTTCTTCGCCACCACGACCGTCCCGGACGCGGCCGCCACCACGGGCATTCCGAAGTCGTTGGACCGCGTGAAGTCGACGGCGTCCGGCGAGGGTGAGTGGTCCGGGCGGGTGGTCCCGGTCCAGGTCTGACCGCAGCGGAACGGCACCTGGTAGGAGGTGACGGGTGGGGCGGCGTCCGTGGCGGCCGAAGCCGGAGCGACACCTGTTCCCAGGACGACCGCAAGCGCGAAGCCGGCGACAGCCGGCAGACGCGGTCTGCTTCCCAACACACTTCCCACCCGTCACACGATTCCCAGGACGCTTCACGGTAACCACGGGGCCACCGCTGCGTCCGGGGAATCGGCAGATCCGCCGAAGACTCTCAGGGTGAGGGTGAGGGTCAGGGTGAGGGTCAGGGTGAGGACGGGTCAGAACTCGGCGCCGGGCCGGGGAGCCTGGCCCTTGTCGACCACGCGGATCAGGCCCTCTTGCATCACCGACGCAGCCAGGACGCCGTCGGTGGTGAACATCCGCCCCTGGGAGAGGCCCCGGGCGCCGCCGGCGCTCGGGGACCGCATGTCGTAGAGCAGCCACTCGTCGGCCCGGAACCTGCGGTGGAACCAGACCGCGTGGTCGAGGGAGGCCGCTCGCACATCGCGATCGGCCACCGCCTTGCCGTGCGGAGCCAGCGCGGTGCTGATCAGGTGCAGGTCGCTCGCGTAGGTCAAGACGGCCTTGTGCGCCAGCTCGCTGTCCGGGAGAGGGCCGCTGGCACGCATCCAGAACTGCGACAGCGACGGGTCGTCGGGGTCCCGGTCGGACTCCGCCGGTCCCCGCACCACCCGGAACTCCAGGGCGGCCCACTCCCGCGCCCAGTACTCGTAGGCCTCCTTGGTCGACGCCTTGTACTCCGCGAAGAGGTCCGGACAGTCCTCGGGGGCGGGCACCTTGGGCATCGTGTCCTGGTGCTCCAGGCCGGGCTCGGGCCGCTGGAAGCTGGCGGTCAGCACGAAGATGGGCTTGCCGTGCTGGCGAGCGACCACCCGGCGGACCGAGAAGGAACGACCGTCGCGGACCCTCTCGACGTCGTAGATGATCGGGACGGTGGTGTCACCCGGGCGCAGGAAGTAGCTGTGCAGCGAGTGCATCGAGACGTCGTCGGGTGCGGTCCGGGTGGCGGCCACCATGGCCTGCCCGGCCACCTGGCCGCCGAAGACCCGCTGCATCCGGGTGATCGGCTGGACACCACGGAAGAGGTCGATGTCCAGGGTCTCCAGGTCCAGGAGCGCGATGAGCTCCTCCGCGGACCGTGGCACGGCTCAGTCCTCTCCGTCGAGCCCGGCCAGGAAGCGCTCGAACTCGGCACCGAGCTCGTCTGCCGTCGGCAGGTTCCGGTCCTCGGCCAGCGGGAGGGTCTGGGACTCGGTGTGGAAGGAGTCGTACTGCTGCTCCAGGCCGCTCACGACCGACCGCACCTCGTCGGAGTCCTCGATCTGCTCGGCGATCTCCCCGCGGCGCTCCTCGGTGCGAGCCTCCAGCGCGGACAGGTCCCACTGCAGCCCGGTCGCCGTCTCGGCGGACTCCAGCAGGCGCAGCGACGCCTCCGGGTAGTCGAACTGCGCCACGTAGTGCGGGACGTGGGCCACGAAGCCCATGGCGTCGTGGCCCCACTCGCCGAGGCGGTACTCCAGGAGCGCCTGGGCGCTGGAGGGGATCCGGATCTCACCGGCCCACGGGTTCTCGTGCAGCAGCAGGTCGGGGTTGGTCGCGTGGTTGGTCACCATGACCGGGCGGGTGTGCGGCACTGCCATGGGCACCGCCCCCAGGGCCAGCGTGAACCGGACGTCGAAGTGCTCGACGAGGTGGCGGACGGCGGAGGCGAACAGCTCCCAGTGGGTGTCCGGCTCCGGCCCGCTCATCAGCAGGTAGGGGGCGCCCAGGTCGTCCTGGCAGACGCGCACCACCAGGCGCGGCGCTGCGTAGTCGGTGTAGTGGTGCTCCCGGAACGTCATCGCCGGGCGGCGGGCGCGGTAGTCGTAGAAGCCGTCGATGTCGAACGAGGCGACCACCCGTCCCGGGTTGGTCTCGATCAGCTGGTCGACCGCGATCCGGGTCGCGTTGCCCGCGTCCAGGAACCCCTCGAGCGAGAACAGGAGTACGGGTCGCACCGGCCGGCCGTCGGCGCCGAGCAGCTCGGGCACGTCGTCGACGATGTGCACGTGTCGTGCGGCGTCTCCCGCCATCGGCTCCTCCTTGCTCGGTCTCGATCCCATTGTCCCCCGCAGTGCGTGAGGATTCATGGCTACCGTACTGCCATGCCGGATCTGGCCGACGAGGTGCGCCGTGCGCTGGCCGGTCGCGCCGAGCCCTCGCGGGCCCCTGCCATGCAGGCCTACATGAAGTCCGCGATGCCGTTCCTCGGCGTCTCGGCACCGACACGGGCCGCCGCCCTGCGACCGGTGCTCGCCGGCCACCGGCTGCCGGACGAGGCCGCGCTCGAGGACGTCGTGCGCCGGCTGTGGGACCAGGCCACGCACCGCGAGGAGCGCTACGCCGCGATCGCCGTCCTCCGCCATCGCTACTACTCCCCGATGCTCACGCCGGACCGGCTCGGTCTCCTCCGGCACCTCATCGTCACCGGAGCCTGGTGGGACCTGGTCGACGACGTCGCCGCCCACCTCGTCGGACCGGTGCTCCTCGCCCACCACGAGGCGGTGGCTCCCGTCGTGCGGCAATGGGCCGAGGACGACGACCTCTGGCTCCGCCGGACGGCGCTGATCTGCCAGATCCTCGCCCGGGAGGGCACCGACCGTCGCCTCCTCGAGCACGCGCTGCTGGCCAACCTCGAGGCCTCCGCGCACGGGTCGGAGTTCTTCATCCGCAAAGCGGTGGGCTGGGCGCTGCGCAGCTACTCCGAGACCGATCCCGCGTGGGTCACCGCGTTCGTGGACGCCCACGGAGCGCAGATGGCCGGGCTTGTCGCGCCGTGAGGCGACCCGCAACATCCGCTGATCCCGACCGTGTGGGCCGGGCCACAACACGCCGCCTTTGCCACGTAGTTACTCGTGGGTAGCATTGGGTCGACCGATCCCCTCTCACGAAGGAGCCCCCGTGGCCCGAGAGCTGAGGGACGTCGTCTTCGTCGACGGCGTCCGCACTCCGTTCGGCAAGGCGAAGGGTCAGTACGCCGAGACCCGCGCCGACGACCTGGTGGTCAAGTGCATCCGCGAGCTGCTGGACCGCCACCCCGGCCTCCCCCCGGAGCAGGTGGGCGACGTCGCCATCGCCGCCACCACCCAGATCGGCGACCAGGGACTCACCATCGGCCGGACGGCGGCGCTGCTCGCGGGGCTGCCCAGCTCCGTCCCGGGCTACGCCATCGACCGCATGTGCGCCGGCGCCATGACCGCGGTCACCACCGCGGCGAGCGGTATCGCCTTCGGTGCGCTGGACGTCGCCATCGCCGGAGGCGTCGAGCACATGGGTCGGCACCCGATGGGCGAGGCCGTGGACCCCAACCCGCGCATCCTGGCCGAGAAGATCGTCGACCCCGAGGCACTCTCCATGGGGTGCACCGCGGAGAACCTCCACGACCGGTTCCCCCTGCTGACCAAGGAGCGCGCCGACGCCTACGCCGTCGCCTCCCAGGCCAAGACCGCCCAGGCCTACGCCGACCGGAAGATCCAGCCCGATCTCGTCCCGGTGGCCATCCGCACGGCGGAGGAGGGCTGGGGGCTCGCCACCGTCGACGAGCCGCCGCGGCCCGGCACGACCATGGCGGACCTCGCTGTGCTGAAGACCCCGTTCCGCCCGCACGGGCGGGTCACGGCGGGCAACTCCGCAGGCCTGAACGACGGCGCCACGGCCTGCATCCTGGCCGAGGAGCAGACCGCCCGGGAGCTCGGGCTGCCCGTGAGGATGCGGCTGGTGACGTACTCCTTCGCCGGCGTCGAGCCCGAGGTCATGGGCTACGGGCCCATCCCCGCCACCACCACCGCCCTCGAGCGGGCCGGGCTGACCATGGCCGACATCGGCGCGATCGAGATCAACGAGGCCTTCGCCGTCCAGGTGCTGGCATTCCTGGAGCACTTCGGGCTCGCCGACGACGACCCGCGCGTCAACCCGTACGGCGGGGCGATCGCGATGGGCCACCCACTCGCGTCGTCCGGGGTCCGGCTGATGATCCAGCTCGCCCGGCGCTTCGAGGAGCGCCCCGACGTCCGCTACGGGATGACCACCATGTGCATCGGCATCGGCATGGGAGGCACCGTCATCTGGGAGAACCCGCACTGGAACGGCAGCACCGAGGAGGAGAAGTGAGCACCGCTCCCGAGATCCAGGCGATGATCGACCACCTGGTGGCGCTCACGCCCGACGAGGTGGTGACCGAGGCCAAGTCCCGTGACGTGGTCCTGCCCGGGGATGCCGGCACGATGGCACTGATCACCCTGGACAACGGAATGGACCACACCCGGCCCAACACCTTCGGCGCTCAGAGCCTCAACCTGCTGAACCGTGCCATCGACGCGGCGCTCGACCGCGACGACATCGTGGCGATCGGGGTCACCGGCAAGCCGTTCATCCTCGCAGCCGGTGCCGACCTCAGCACCAACCCGGCGGGCGGCAGCGCAGAGGACGCGCGGCGGTTCGCGCAGATCGGCCACGCGGTCTTCCGCAAGCTGGGCGAGGGCGGCAAGCCGTCCTTCGCGTTCGTCAACGGGCTCGCGCTCGGGGGCGGGCTCGAGGTCGCCCTCCACTGCACCTACCGCACCGTGCTCGACAGCGCAGCCGCCATCGCCCTGCCGGAGGTCTTCCTCGGCATCGTCCCCGGCTGGGGCGGCGCCTACCTGGCGCCCAACCTGATCGGTGCCGACCGGGCGGTCACGCTCGTCATCGACAACCCGCTCAACCAGAACCGGATGCTCACGGGCGCACAGGCCTTCGAGCTCGGGCTGGCCGACGCCATGTACGGCGGGGTGGACTTCCTCGAGCGCTCCCTGCGCTGGGCGGGCGGCGTGCTGGCCGGCACGATCGTCGTGGAGCGACCGGAGGTCGACCGCGGGGATGCCTGGGACCAGGCCCTGGCCCGGGGCCGTGCGATCGCCGACGCCAAGACCGGCGGTGCGTCCCCGGCGCCGTACCGGGCACTCGACCTGCTGGCAGCCGCGAGGACCTCCTCACGGGACGAGGCGTTCGCAGCCGAGGACGAGACGCTGACCGAGCTGATCATGTCCCCTGAGTTCCACGCCGGGCTCTACTCTCTCGACCTGGTGCAGAAGCGAGCCAGGCGTCCCGCGGGGGCACCCGACAAGTCGCTGGCGCGCCCGGTCACCAAGGTCGGCATCGTCGGTGCCGGTCTGATGGCCAGCCAGATGGCGCTGCTGTTCGTCCGACGGCTGATGGTCCCGGTGGTCCTCACCGACCTCGACCAGGAGCGCGTGGACAAGGGCGTCGCCTACGTCCACACCGAGCTGGACAAGCTCCTCCTCAAGGGCCGGCTGTCCGAGGACCGCGCCAACAGGCTGCGCGCCCTCGTCACAGGGACCACCGACAAGGCCGACTTCTCCGACGCCGACTTCGTCATCGAGGCCGTGTTCGAGGAGATCCAGGTCAAGAAGGCGGTCTTCGCCGAGGTGGAGAAGCACGTCTCCCCCGAGTGCGTGCTCGCCACCAACACCTCATCGCTCTCGATCACCGAGATGGCCTCCGACCTCGAGCACCCCGGTCGCGTCGTCGGCTTCCACTTCTTCAACCCGGTGGCGATCATGCCGCTGCTGGAGATCGTCACGGGACGGGCGACCGACGAGCGCACGCTGGCCACCGCCTTCGCGACCGGCAAGGCGCTCAAGAAGACGACCATCCTCGTCAAGGACAGCCCCTCGTTCATCGTGAACCGGCTGCTCGGCCGGTTCCTCGGCGAAGTGGCCCGCATCGTCGACGACGGCACCCCGCTGAGCGTCGCCGACGGCGCCTTCGCGGGCATCGCCCCGATGCCGCCGTTCATGCTGCTCGGGCTCGTCGGGCCCGCCATCGCCCTGCACAACGCCGAGACCCTGCACGCGGCCTTCCCGGACCGCTTCTACGTCTCCCCGAACCTGCAGCGCTTCGTGGCAGAGGGCAAGACCAGCGTCTACGCCCCCGACCTCAGCATCGACCCGGACGTCGCAGCCATCTTCACGCCGGCAGACGAGCCGGTCGCACTGACGGCTCAGGAGGTCCGCGCCCGTGCGCTCTCGGCCCTCGCCGAGGAGGCACGGCTGATGCTGGACGACGGGGTCGTCGCTGCACCGGAGGACCTCGACCTGGCGATGATCACCGGAGCCGGCTTCTCCTTCTGGAACGGCGGCCTGACCATGTTGCTGGACCGTGAGGGCATCTCCGAGAAGGTGACCGGCAAGACCTTCCACTGACCCCGGGCTTCGGCCACATGCCGAGCTCCGGCGGTTGAGGAGACCGCCGAGAGGTCGTCTCCAAGACCACCATCGGGACCACGGACATGCCGATGACGGGGCGGGCAATGCCGTGGCGTTCTTGCAGGGGCGTCTGACTCTCGTACTGCGTAGACTCCCAAGCGTGACCGACGGGGGCGCTGCACGGCGAGCTCTTGGCCCGGTGGCCGCGGTGCTCTGCGCCTGCATAGCCGTGGGCGGGTGCACCCCGGTCACCTCCACGGCTGGCAACCCCGAGATCCTGACGTCTCCCACGGGCCTGCCGACATCACCCAGCGCCGTCACTTCCTCGCCCGATGGTGGGACCGTAGCGGGAGTGCTGGAGTACGTCGGCGGCCCCGCGACAGCGAATCAGCCCCTGAAGCGTGGCTGGGTCGAGTTCGACGGACCCACCTCGACAAGGATCAGGGTCGATCGTCAAGGGCGATTCCACGTGGCTCTCCCCGCAGGCGTCTACCGCGTGACCGGAGGGCCCCAGGGCGCTCACTACTGCGTCCTGAAGAAGCACGTCGTCGTGGACCTGGGTCAGTCGCAGGAGATCGCCCTGCAATGCCACGTCTACTGACACGCGAGAACCCGAATTGGCGACCACCTCGGTCATCCGGTCTGTGGGCACATGCCGGCGCTCACGCCGCACCGGCCGAGCGGCAGGTGGATCGCGCCAGACCATCGGAATCGGTGATCCCGAACGCCGGATCACCGGGGTTCTCGCCGACGTCGCGCGCCCGTAGGTCCCGATGAATTCGAGAGTGCGGCCGCCCCGGCTCGGTCTCGGTGGGAGCTACTCGATGACGCGCAGGGCGGGCAGGTCCACGTCGAGCGAGGTGACGTCCTCGACGATGCCGCGGGCGATGTCCTGGGCGTCGAGCCCCAGCTCGTCCAGGAGGGCGGCGCGCTTGGCGTGGTGCAGGAAGCGCTGCGGGATGCCGTGCAGGCGGACCGGGGTCGAGACCCCGGCGTCGTTCAGCGTCTGCAGCAGGACCGATCCGACTCCGCCGACGATGCCGTTGTCCTCGAGGCACACGACGAGCCGGTGACCGCGGGCCAGCCCGACCAGCACCGGGTCGACCGGCTTGACCCAGCGCGGGTCGACCACGGTCACGCCGATCCCCTGGTCCTCGAGACGGCCCGCGACGTCCACGGCGAGGCCCGCCATGGATCCGACGCCGACGATCAGGACGTCCTTGTCGCCGCGACGAACCAGGACGTCGCAGCCACCTGCCCTGTCGATCGTCGGGATGTCGGCGTTCGGCGGGCCCTTCGGGAAGCGCACCACAGTGGGCGCGTCGTCGACCGCCACGGCCTCCCGGAGCAGCTCCCGAAGCCGGGTCGCGTCGCGGGGCGCCGCCAGGCGCAGGCCCGGCACGACCTGCAGGATCGACATGTCCCACATGCCGTTGTGGCTGGGGCCGTCGTCGCCGGTGACGCCGGCCCGGTCGAGGACGAAGGTGACGCCGGCCCGGTGCAGCGCCACGTCCATCAGCACCTGGTCGAACGCGCGGTTGAGGAACGTCGCGTAGATGGCCACGACCGGGTGCATACCGCCCAGGGCGAGGCCCGCGGCCGAGGTCACCGCGTGCTGCTCGGCGATCCCGACGTCGAACACCCTGTCGGGGAACTTGGCGGCGAACCGGTCCAGGCCCACCGGGTGCAGCATCGCGGCGGTGATGCCGACGACGTCCTCGCGCCCGGCGCCGATCTCCAGGATCTCGTCGGCGAAGATGTCGGTCCAGGTCGTGCCCCTGGGCTTCTCCAGCCCGGTCTCCACGTCGAACGGCCCGGGACTGTGGAACCGGTCCGCCTCGTGGTGCTCGGCGGCGTCGTAACCGTGGCCCTTCTGGGTGAGGACGTGGACGATCACCGGCCCGCCGAACCGCTTGGCCGCCGCCAGGGCGCTCTCGGTGGCGGCCCGGTTGTGTCCGTCGATCGGCCCGACGTACTTCAGGCCCAGGTCCTCGAACAGGCCCTGCGGCGCCAGGGCGTCCTTGACACCCTTCTTCATCGCGTGCAGCGCGTCGTAGACGACAGGGCCGACCTTCGGGACCCCCTGGACCCGGCGCTTGACCGTGTCGAGCATCGGCTCGTAGCGCGGGTTGGTCCGCAGTGACGTCAGGTGGTTTGCCAGCCCGCCGACCGTCGGGGTGTAGGAGCGGCCGTTGTCGTTGACCACGATCACCAGGTTGCGGGAGTCGTCGGCGGCGATGTTGTTCAGCGCCTCCCAGGCCATCCCGCCGGTCAGGGCTCCGTCGCCGATGATGGCGACCACGTGCCGGTCCTCACCCCGCACGGCGTACGCCTTGGCCAGCCCGTCCGCCCAGCTCAGCGCCGTGGACGCGTGGGAGTTCTCCACGATGTCGTGCTCGGACTCCTCGCGGCTCGGGTAGCCGGACAGGCCGCCCTCCTGCTTGAGCCTGTCGAATCCGGCGACCCGGCCGGTCAGCATCTTGTGGACGTACGCCTGGTGCCCGGTGTCGAAGACGATGCGGTCGTGCGGGGACTCGAAGACCCGGTGCAGGGCGATGGTGAGCTCGACGACGCCCAGATTGGGTCCGAGGTGCCCCCCGGTCCGCGAGACCTTGGAGACGAGAAACGCGCGGATCTCCCCGGCGAGAGCCTCGAGCTCGGCGGCGTCGAGTCGCTGGAGATCGCGCGGACCCGAGATGGAGTCGAGGATTCCCATGACCGCCCCAGTCTAGACGCGGTCGGGGGGCGAGCCCAAACCGCGAACGTCGCCACGGCGGGTTCCTGCAGGCTGCCGAGCCACACCCTGCCGTGGTGCTCCCGGACCCCGGTGACCATGCGGAACTCATCGGTGCTCAACTGGCGGTCGTGCACCAGGCTCGCCCGGTCGTCGAAGGCCATCACCCGAGCCGTGCGCCGCGGCGCGGGTAGGACCCGGTCCGGGAGCCGGCGCACCCCTCTCCGCAGCCCCACCGGCAGTCGTCGCAGCATCAGCTCCAGGGCGGGGTCCGTCGGAGAGGCGATCGCGACCCAGATCAGCCCGTCGGAGCCCCGCGCGATGTTGTCGGGGTAGCCGGGGAGCTCGGCGACGAAGGTCTCCCTCACCCCGGCCCGGGGACCGTCGATCCACAGCCGCTGGATGTCGCGCCCGGTCGTCTGCGCCACCGCGACGAACGACTCGTCGGCGGCAAGCGCCACCCCGTTGGGGAACCGCATCCCGTCGGCCTGAACCGACACCGACCCGTCCGGGCGGCGCAGCAGGAGGCGGCCCGAGTGGGTGTCCTCGATCATGTCGCTCTTCCAGGCGTCGGCACCGTAGAGGCGCGAGCTGTCGGTGAACCAGACCGATCCGTCGCTCTGCACGGCCGCGTTGTTGCAGAAGAGCATCGGGCGCCCCGCGACCTCCGACACCAGCTCGGTGACCGCCGACGTCTTCAGGTCGACCTCGAGGAGGCCCCTGTGTCCGTCGCAGACCAGCATCCGCCCGTTGGCCAGCCACTCCAGCCCGAAGGGCCTCCCCCCGGTGTTCGCCAGGATCCGTGAGGTGCGGGACTTCGGGTCGATCTCGTGGATGCTGCCGTCCTCGGTGCCCGTGTAGACGCGCCCGTCCTCGGCGACCAGGACGTCCTCGGTGCCCACGCCGTCGACCTGGAGCACGGTGATCGGCTCGTCGAAGGACGCTGTCGTCGGCACGGTCTCACGCTACTCGCCCGACGACGACCGATGACCCTCCAGGTAGGCGGTGACGAGACCGCCCAGGCTCGGCAGGTGATAGCCGCCCTCCTGGACCACGACCGAAGGCAGCCCGAGCGAGCCGAGGATCCGTCCCGCCGCGCCGTAGCCCTCCGTGGTCACGTGCAGGGGGCTCTCCGGATCGTCGATCGCGGCGTCGACTCCCAGGGACACCACCAGGGCGGTGACGCCCCGGGCGGCGGCCCAGCCGGCGATGCGCTCCACCGCCGCCACCCACGGCCCGTCCGGCGTCCCGGGGGCCAGCGGCACGTTGAGGGTCGCGCCCTCCCCCTCCCCGGCGCCGGTCTCGCCGGCGAAACCGAACACGTGGGGGAACCAACCGGCGCCGGGATCCACGTGCACCGACCCGTAGGAGACGTCTGCTCGCCGGTAGAAGATCTGCGCCGTGCCGTTGCCCTGGTGCGCGTCCAGGTCGATCACCGCGACCCTGTCGTGGCCGGACGCGCGCAGAGCCTCGGCGGCGACCGCTGCGTTGTTGAGGTAGCACGACCCGCCGAGGCCGCTGCGGGTCGCGTGGTGACCCGGAGGGCGGGTCAGCGCGTAGGCAGTCCGTCGGCCGCCCACGACCAGGTCCACCGCGGTCAGGGTGCAGTCGACCGCGGCCAGGGCGGAGTCCCAGGTGCCCCCGTCGATGAGGGTGCAGGTGTCGTAGACGAAGCGTCCGGCATCGGCGTGCACCCGTACGGGGACGCTGGGCGGCATGCCCTCGGTGAGTGCCGGTGTCGGGAAGAAGTACGGCACGACGAGGCCCTGGCCGACCTCGGCCTGGTACCCGCCTGCCGCCCAGCGGGTCGCGGCGCCCTCGAGGAAGGCCAGCATGGCGGAGTCGTGAACGCGTGCCAGGAGGGTCCTGTCGTGCGGGAGCGCCTCGACCACCTCGTCGTACCCTGAGTCGGCCAGCGCTGCGAGGATCGCGTCGACCCGCTCGGGGTTCTCCAGGCCGTCGAGCTCGACTCCCACCCAGACCTCCTTGCGCGGATCGTGCAGCCGGGTCCGCGGCGACCAGACAACGGGAATCAAAGCCTCACCTCTCCTGTGATCTGCGGGTACGGCAGGATGTCCGCATGCCGCGCGCTCGCGACCTGGGCATCACCATCGGGGTGCTGCCGACCGGTCCCACCAACTCTGTCCTCGACATCCCCGGCGTGGGGGTCGGCCACACCACCATCGTCCGTGACGAGCCCGCACCTCCGGACGGCCGCGGAGTGGCGCGGACCGGCGTCACCGCCCTCGTCGTCGCCGAGGACGCCTACGAGCGACCCCTGGCCGCCGGCGGGGCCGTGCTCAACGGGGCCGGCGAGTGCACCGGCTTCCTCTCCGCCGCCGAGTGGGCGACGTTGGAGAGCCCCATCTACCTGACCTCGACGATGCAGCTCGGACGGGTATACGACGCCGCCTGCGAGATCGCCCTCGAGCAGAACGCCGCGGTCGCCGACGACGTCGTCATCCCGGTGGTGGCGGAGTGCGACGACTCGTTCCTCAACGACTGCCGGCGCATGCAGGTCACCTCCGACGACGTCCGCTCCGCCTGGCGCGCGGCGCTGGACAGTCGCGGATCGGCGGCTCCGCCGCCCGAAGGTGCGGTCGGGGCGGGGACCGGCATGAGCTGCCTGGGCTTCAAGGGCGGCATCGGCTCCGCATCCCGGGTCACCCCCGACGGGCACACGGTTGCCGTCCTGCTGCTCACGAACTTCGGTCAGCGACACGAGCTGGTGGTCGACGGCGTGCCCTACGGCCGGGGCCTCCCGGAGGCCCCGGGGCCCGCGACGCCGGCGGGGTCGTGCATCGGCGTCGTCGTCACCGACGCGGCCGCCGACGGGGCCTCGTGCGCCCGGCTGGCCCGCCGTATCGGGCTCGGCCTGGCCCGCGCGGGCTCGGTCGCACACCACGGCAGCGGCGAGATCTTCCTGGGCGTGTCCACGGGTGCGCGCTTCAACCGCGACCGAGCGCCGGAGCGCACCCTCGACGTCGTCGGCCGAGCGCTCGACCCGCTGTTCCAGGCCACCGTGGAAGCGGCCGAGGAAGCCGTGCTCAACTCCCTGCTGTCGGCCACCACGACGACCGGGCGGGACGGCAACACGATGGAGGCGCTGGTCCTCCCCGATCACTGGTCCGATCAACGAGCGGCCAGGTGACAGGCGACCTGGTGCTCGTCGTCCGCGGAGAGGACCGGCAGACCCACCGTGCGGCAGCGGTCCGCGATGCCGACCGCGTCGGCCTCGCCGGAGGCGAGGGCCGGGCAGCGCGGGTGGAACCGGCAGCCGGCGGGGATCCTGGTCGGGTCGGGGATCTCGCCGGTGAGGATCACCGGCTCCAGGCCCTCCATCTCGGGGACCACGGACAACAGCGCCTTGGTGTAGGGATGCTGCGGCGCGGCGAGCACCTCCTCGGTCGGGCCTGACTCGACCACGCGCCCGAGGTACATCACGGCCAGCCGGTCGGCGATGTTCCAGGCCAGGCCAAGGTCGTGGGTGACCACCAGGACGCCCAGCCCGAGCTCGTCGCGCAGGCGAAGCAGAAGCGCGAGGATCTCGCCGCGGATCGAGGCATCGAGGCTGGAGACCGGCTCGTCGGCGATCAGCAGCTCCGGCTGCAGCGCCAGGGCGCCGGCGATCAGCACCCGCTGCCTCTGTCCACCGGACAGCTCGTGCGGATAGCCGCTGGAAGAGGGCTCGGGCGGCCGCAGCCCGGCGTCGGACAGCGCCCGGGCCACCAGCTCGACCTCGTTCACGCCCGTCGGAGTCCTGGATCCGGTGCAGCCGAACGCCTTCCGCGACCGACTCGTAGACGGTGTGCCGCGGGTTCAGCGAGCCGGCAGGGTCTTGCAGCACGATCTGCACGCGACGACGGAAGGCGCGCAGGGACCGGATGCTGTACGACAGCGGCTTGCCCTCCTAACGTCACCGTGCCGCTGGTCGGCCGCTCCAGGCCCATGAAGGTCGCGCGCCAAAGTCGTTTGCCCGAGCCGGACTCCCCTGCCAGGGCGATGATCTCGCCGCGGCGGATCTTCAGGTCGACACCGTCGACAGCGCGGGCCTGCTTGCCCTCGCGGCTCCGAAATACGACTTTCAGCCCGGAGACCTCGAGGATCGTTTCGGCTCCGGCTCCGGCTGCCGGAGCCGGATGCTCGGTGACGGTCACGGTGTGTCCTCTCGCACGTGGACGCAGGCAGCGGCTCGGTCCTCGCCGGCCGGCCGCAGCAGCACGTCAACGGTCGAGCACTCGTCGATGGCGACGCCGCAGCGGGGATGGAACGGCAGCCGCTGGGTAGGTCGCCGGGGAAGGGCGGGTCGCCAGCGAGTCCCGCCGGCGCATAGCGGGCCGAGAGGTCTCCGATGGTCGGGAACGCGCCGGACAGTGCCCGCGTATAGGGGTGGACCGGCTCGCCAAAAACCTGCTTGGCGGGCCCTTGCTCCACGACCCGACCGGCATACATCACGGCCACCTGGTCACAGGTCGGCGAGCACCGACAGGTCGTGGCTGATGATCATCAGACCGACGCCGAGATCAGTCACGAGCGCCCCTCAGGAGGTCCAGCACCTGGGCCTGGACCATGACGTCGAGGGCAGTGGTCGGCTCATCGGCGATGATCAGCTGCGGGTTTGCAGGCCAGTGCCATGGCGATCATGACGCGCTGCTTCTGGCCCCCGGAGAGTTGATGCGGGTAGGCCCTAGCGCGCGACGGAGGAAGCCCGACCTGTTCGAAGAGCTCACCAACGCGCTTCTCGACCTGCTTGGGCGTCGCATTCTTCTCGTGCAGGAGGACCGGCTCGGCCACCTGCTTCCCGATGCGTTGCACAGGATTCATCGAGTGCAGCGCACCCTGGAAGACGATCGAGGCTTCGGCCCACCTGACTGCTCTCAGCTGGCCGAACTTCATCGTCATGATGTCCTCGCCATCGAGGAGCACCTGGCCAGTGACCTCGCCGACGCGGGCTGAGGCGTAACACAGTGGTCGCGAGGGTCGACTTTCCGCACCCTGACTCACCCGCTACGCCGAGCGTGGTGCCGGCTTCGACCGTGAGGGTGACCCCGCGGACGGCGGGCACCGGGCCTTCGGTGGTCTGGTAGGTGACGCGACAGGTCGTCCATCCGAGCAGCTGCGTCATCGCGTCACCGCTCCCTCATGCGCGGGTTGAATACCGCTTCCAGGGCGTGTCCGACAAGGGTGAACGCCAGCACTACCAGGACCACACACAGTCCAGGGGGGATGATGATACCACCATGCGCCTTGGTGATCGCGCCGATGTTGAACGCTTCATCCAGCATCGATCCCCAGGACGACCAGGGTGGGGTCGCCCAGCCCCAGGAAGCCAGCGTCGTCTCGCTGAGGATGGCGATGGCGACCGTGAGGGTGGTGTTGGCCAGGATCAGCGGGGACACGTTGGGCAGGACATGCCTGGTCATCTGGTGCCAGTGGCCGCCGCCGAGCACTCGGGCTCTTTCCAGATAGGGACGAGCCTTCACCGAGAGTGTTTGGCTCGTACGAGCAGTGCCGTGCCCGGCCACGACGTCACGCCGATGACGATGATCAAGTTGAACAGCGACTTCCCGAGAACCGTGGCCAGCACGATGGCCAGGGGAAGGAACGGAATGACGAGGAACCAGTCAGTGACGCGCACGAGCCCTGCCCCGAACCAGTTCGAAAATGGCCAGAGCCATGCCGATCAGGGTGCCGATAACCATGGAGATCACCGTCGCGGAGAAGCCGACGAACAGCGAGATCCGCGGCACCCCAGATCACCAGGGTCAGCACGGAGCGGCCCTCCTGATCGGTGCCGAGCCAGAACGGCGCGGGCGGCGGCTCGAGCACGCCGCCGGTGGCCTTGGTGACCTCGAGGCCAGTCGGCGTGCGCGATGAGCGGTGCGAACACCGCCATCAGGATGAACGCGACCAGCACGACCAGCCCGAGACCCCGGCGCTGTCGGCGGCGGAACTGACGCCAGGTGGCCGCGCGGCAGGGCGCGGCGGCGCCGGCGCTGGCGGGCGCGAGAGCGGCTGGCGACGTCGACGGGGCGCGTCATGTGCGCACCCGCGGGTCGAGCAGGCCGTAGACCAGGTTGGAGAGCAGGTTCGTCAGGATCACGCCGGCGGACCCGACGAGGAACGTGCCCTGGAGCACCCAGTAGTCGGGGATGTCCAACGCCTCGGTGGCGAGCAGCCCGAGACCCGGGATCGAGAAGACGGTCTCGACCGTGATCGCTCCGGAGACGACCAACCCGATGTTCAGCGCGATCATGGTCGTGGTGGGGAGCAGCGCGTTGCGGACGGCGTGCCGCCGCCGCACCAGGACGTCGCGCAGGCCCTTGGCCCGAGCCGTCGTCAGATAGTCCTCACCCAGCTCGTCGAGCAGCGAGCTGCGCATGATCAGCGAGTAGTCGGACAAGATAGGCGAGCGTCAGCGTGAGTCACCGGCAGGGCCAGGTGCCAGCATCGTGTCCAGGAAGTAGCCGACATGCCCCCGGTGGCGATCCCCACCGAATGGAGTCCCCCGGTCGGGAAGATGCCGGGGAACGGGCCGACCCCGACCGCGAGCACCTCGATCAGCAGCAGCCCGAGCCACCACTCCGGCATCGAGTACAGCGTCAGCGCGCTGCCGCATTGGTCATCCTGTCGAAGGCGCTCCCGCGGTTCCACGCCCCGGTGATCCCGAGATAGACCCCGATCACCGTGGCCAGGATCGTCGAGGAACCCACCAACAGCAGCGTCGGGCCCATCCGCTCCAGAATCAGCTCGGACCACCGGAACGTTGTAGCGCAGCGAGTAGCCCAGGTCGCCCTGGGCGGTGTTCTTGAGGAAGGTGAAGAACTGCTGCCACAGGGGCTGGTCGAGCCCGTAGGTGTGGTTGAACTCGGCGATCGCCTCGGGCGAGGTGAGTCTGCCCCTCCCCAGAGTCCGGGCGGGGTCGCCGGGGATGACCCGGAAGAGGAAGAAGTTCAGCACCAGCATGAAGGCCAGGCTGCCCAGCGAGCCCCCCGACCTTGGTGAGCGCGTAGCGCCCGTAGGAGCGCCCCTGGCCCTGCGGGCCGGGGGGCTTGTGGCGGCGGAGCTCTCCGCCGCCACAAGCTGGCTCACTCCCGGTCCCCGGCGCTGCCGCGCCGACGGACGAGGGCCAGAGCACCGCCGGCCGCGGCCAGCACGACGACACCGCCGCCGACGTACCACCACATCGAGCTGCTGTTGGAGGTGGAGGTGGTGCTGGGCGCGGGCGCACCCGTCGAGGTGTCCGTGCCGCCGCTGCTCGCGGTCGCCGTCGGGGTGCTGGCGACCGCACCGATGGCGGTGGTCACCCCGTCACAGTTGCCCGCCTGGTCCGCCGGCCGCACCGCGATGTAGTTGTGCACACCGAGCTGCAGGGCCAGCACGCCGCCCGGGTCGGGCTGGGGCTCCATGCAGGCGAACAGGTCACTGCGCAGGGCCTCGCCCACGCTGTTGTAGACCGTCACCAGGTACGGCGCGTCCTGGTAGAGGATCTGCTGCATCTGGTCGATCTCCTGCACCCGCTTGGCGTGGTCCATCTCGGACTTCTGCTGCTGGTACAGCGCGTCGTACTGCGGGTTGCAGTACCACGAGTCGGACCACGCTCCACGCTGGTCACAGGTCATGTACGACAGCATCGAGTCCGGGTCCGCGTCGACGTACCAGCCCCACTCGAAGATGTCGAAGTTGCCTTCCAGAATGACGTTGGTCAGCTTGTTGCTGTTCATCGTCGACACCTCGGACTTGATGCCCAGCTGGCTGAGCCACTCCGAGAAGTACGTCAACACGTTCTTCGAGGTGGCGGAGTCGCTGCGCGCGAAGAGCCGCAGGGTGCCGATCGGCTGTCCGTTGGGAAGCGTGCGGAACCCGTCCGAACCCATCTTGTAGCCCGCGGCGTCGAGCAGGTCCCCGGCCTTCTGCAGGTCGAACGTGAACGCCTGGTCGGCCGGCGGCTCCCAGTGCCACTCCTTGAAGCCGGGCGGCACGATCGTGGTGCCCGGGAGACCCGCGCCCTGGTAGGCCCGCTGGATCAGCAGGTTGCGGTCGATGGCGAAGCCGAGCGCGTAGCGGAACTTCGGGTCGAGGACCGCCGGGTTCGGGTTCCCGATCGGCTTGTCGGTCTTGGTGTCGACCGAGCCACTGTTGAAGGCGATCTCGTCGAAGCCGGGTGCCTGGCCGTTGATGGCGGTGATGCCCGACTGACCCTGCAGGGACTTGACCTGCAAGGGGGTGATGCCGTCGACGAAGTCGATCTCACCCTTGATCAGGGCCTGGACCGCCGTGTCCTGGTTCTGGAACACCTTGAAGACCAGCTGGTCGACGTGCGGAGCGCCTTCCCAGTAGTTCTTGTTGGCCTGGAAGACGTACGTCGAGCCGCCGGCCGTTCCGGACACGAGCTGGAACGGCCCGGAGCCGACCACGGGCTGACCCTTCGACGGCTCGTTCGTGTAGGACTTGATCTGGTCGTCGGGGATCTTCGACCAGATGTGCTCGGGCAGCACGGGGATGGGCAACAGCGGAAGGACAGCGTTCGGCTGCTTCAGGTGCAGCACGACCGTTGCGTCGTCAGGTGCGTCCACCGAGGTGACGTAGGTGAGGTAGGACCCCCACTGCGAGTGGATCGGGCCCTTGCCGTTGATGATCCGGTTGTAGGTGAAGGCGACGTCGCTGGCCGTCAGCGGCTGGCCGTCGGACCAGGTCACGCCGGTGCGCAGGTGGAAGGTCCAGGTCAGCCCGTCGGTGGAGTGCTCCCAGCTGGTGGCCAGCGCCGGAGCGGGCTGCATGTCCTTCATCGTGTACCCGACCAGCGAGTCGTACATCAGGGCCCACATCTCGAAGGAGGTGGCCTGGTAGCCGAGGAAGGGGTTGAAGGAGTCGACGGAGACGGTGTAGCCGACGGTGAAGGTGACCGGCGAGTCGGCGTTGGCTGCGGACGTGGCCGCCGGCGCGAAGGACGCGGTGGCTGCTACGGCCAGAACCGCCGAGATGGCTGCGCCGATTCTGCGAAGGCGGCTAGGTTTCCGCCCATGCATACGCCCCCCGTCGCGCCTCCCGTGGCGCCCCAGCGTCCCTTCACCCATGTCGAGCACGGAACCAGCCGACCCGACCCGTACTTCTGGATGCGGGACACCTCGTCGGAGGAACTTGTCGACCACCTGCGCGCGGAGCGCGCGTGGTACGAGACCACCACCCATCATCTCAACTCCTTCACCGAGCGCCTCCAGCGCGAGATGGCGACGCGTGTACCGGACGAGCAAATGTCCGTCCGTTGGGGATGCGGCAGTTATTGGTACTACATGCGGCACGATTCCGGAAGTAACTATCCGCGTTTGTTACGCAAAAGTCGCTTGCGAAACGGCGATGTGACGACTGATTCCACGTCGGATCCGGGAGTTCGCAACGAAATTGCTGCCGGCGTGTCGAACGGCTCGAACGGCTCGGATGCAGGGGAAACCTCCCCGCAGCTCGTCCTGGACTGCCAGTCGCTGGCCGGGTCGGCGGACTACTTCGAACTCGGCCTGGTCCGCATCTCACCCGATGAGACGCTGGCGGCGTACTCGGTCGACCAGGTCGGGGACGAGGTCTACACGCTTCGCTTCCGTGACATCGCCCGCGGCACCGATCTCGCCGACGAGATCCCCCGCACCTACTACGGCGGCGCCTGGTCGGCGGACTCCACGACGTTCTTCTACAGCGTCCACGACGCCGCCTACCGGCCCTTCCAGGTGTGGCGGCACACCATCGGCACGCCGCTCGACCAGGACGTGCTCGTGGTCGAGGAGCCGGACGAGCGCTTCGAGCTGCAGCTGCGCGGCACGCGCAGCGGCGACCTGGTCGTCATCTGGGCACGCAGCCGGGACACCAACGAGGTGTGGGTCGTCGACACCCACGAGCCCACGGCGCCGGCGCGTTCGGTGGGCGGACGCCGCCCGGGCGTCGAGTACCACGCCGAGCACGTCGCCGGCGACGACCGGCTCTTGATCGTCACCAACGACGGCGCGCCGGAGTTCCGCATCGTGTCCGCCCCGGTCCCCCGCACCGCCGACCAGGACCACTCGACGTGGTCCGAGGTCCGTCCCTCCGACCCCGCCGAGCGGGTCGAGCGGGTGGAGGCCTTCTCAGGGCACGTCGTCGTCAGGTCACGGCGCGACGGGCACCGTCACCTGCGCATCCTGCGCGCCGACAACCTGTCGGGGAAGGGAATCGAGCTCACCCCGCTCGCGCCCACCGGCACGCTCGACGTCGGGCACAGCGAGATCTACGACACCACGCAGATGCTGGTCTGCGACCAGTCCTACGTCGACCCGCCGGTCTGGTCTCTGGTGGATCTGGGCTCGGGCGACCGCACCGAGGTGCACCGCGACCAGGCGCCCGGCCATCAGGCAGATCGCTACCTCCAGGAGACGCGCTTGGCCACCTCCCCCGACGGGACCGCGATCCCGATGACGGTCATCCACCGCGACGACGTCCCGCTCGACGGCACGGCGCCGGCCCTGATCTACGCCTACGGCGCCTACGAGTACGTGTTCGAGCCTGACTGGGACCCGGCCCTGCCCACGCTCCTCGACCGGGGCGTCGTCTTCGTGCACGCCCACGTCCGCGGCGGCGGCGAAGGCGGCCGCCGCTGGTGGCTGAACGGCCGCATGGAGCACAAGCAGAACACCTTCACCGACCTGATCGCCTGCGCCGACGCCCTCGACGGCGTGGTCGACGGGAGCCGGATCGCCTCGCGCGGCCTCAGCGCAGGCGGGCTGCTGCAGGGCGCCGTGTTCTCCCAGCGACCGGACCGGTGGGTGGCCGTCGTGGCCGAGGTGCCCGCGGTCGACATCCTGAACTCGATGCTCGACCGGACCATCCCGCTGACGGTCAACGAGTGGGACGAGTGGGGCGACCCCCGCCGCGAGGCCGACTACCGCTGGATGCTCGCCTACTCGCCGTACGACAACATCCCGCCCGCCGGCGGCCGGCCGCGGCTCCTGGTGACCGGCGCGCTGCACGATCCTCGCGTGATGGTCTGGGAGCCGACCAAGTGGGTCGCCGCCCTGCGCGAGTCCGATCCCGAGTGGTCCCCGCGCTGCGTCTACCGGGCCGAGGTCGGTGCGGGAGCGCACTCGGGCCCCTCGGGCAGGCTCGCGCACCTGGCGTACGAGGCCGAGGTCTACGCCTGGGTCCTGGACGCGTTCGGGACCAGCGAGGCATAGGCCGGGTCGGCGAGGAACGCGGGGACGAAGTGGCCGCAGGACTGGCTGGCCGGGAGCCCCGCGACCTCGCCGGGGTCGACGAAGACGATCCGCCTGCCTTCGCCGACCACGATGTCGGCGTCGGTGGCGGCGACGTGCCCGGCGTAGACGTGGAAGTGGAAGTCCTCGTCGGGGTCGCGGTAGGAGAAGACCTCGTCGCGCCACAGCGCCAGTGAGCCCGGTGCGAGCGAGAGGCCGGTCTCCTCGGCGACCTCGCGGTAGACCGCCTGGTCGAAGGACTCCCCGTCCTCGACGTGGCCACCCACCATGCCCCAGAGGTCGGGAGACCTCGGTGCGTCCGAGTCGCGCTCCTGCAGCAGGACGAAGCCGCGGTCGTCGACGAGCAGGCACACCGCGATGCGGACCATCCGGCCACCCTAGCCACCGGCCCCGCGACGGGCGTCACAGCCGGGCGACGAACCGCCTGCCGCGCAGCGCTTCCTCGACCAGGGACGCCGCGCGCAGCTCCGAGAGCAGCCGGGCCTCCTCCTTCTGCCAGGCGGCGACGACGGCCTCGATCGCCTCGACCTCGAGATGGTCGCGGAACGACGTGCGCGCCTCGCGCATCCCGCGACGGGCGGCCTCGAGCGCCGACTCCAGGTGGAGCACCGTGAACCGCGCCAGGACCACCTCATGGCGGCGCAGCACCGGGTAGGACCGGAACTCCGGCGGGCACCGGTCCAGCAACCAGGCCGCCGCGGAGCGCTCCCAGCCGGGCGCGTCGATCGGCCGCACCTCGCGCGGCCATCCGGGAGGCGTCCAGGGCAGGCTCATCCGGAAAGTCTATTCGAACATCTGTTCGATTCCTATCCGACTGCGTTGCCCCGGCCCGCTGCGACCGCTCGTGTGCGTCGACGGCCCGCGCAGTCGAGCAGCGCTCATCACGGGCGATAGGGGCGTCGGTGACAGCACTGAGGCGAGAATCCCCCGCTGAGCAAGGGGATTCTCGCCTCCGGAGTGGGTGTGGGTCAGACCAGGCTGCGCAGCACGTACTGCATGATGCCGCCGTGCCGGTAGTAGTCGGCCTCCCCCGGGGTGTCGATCCGCACCGTCGCGTCGAACGAGACGCTGCCCGCCGAGACCTTCACGGTCTTCGGGATGCCACCGTCGTTGAGCGCCGTGACCCCGGTGATCTCGAAGGTCTCCTCACCGGTGAGGCCGAGCGAGTCGGCGGTCTGTCCCGCGGGGAACTGCAGTGGCAGAACGCCCATCCCGATCAGGTTGGACCGGTGGATCCGCTCGTAGGACTCGGCGATGACCGCACGGACACCCAACAGCGCGGTGCCCTTCGCCGCCCAGTCGCGCGACGAGCCTGAGCCGTACTCCTTGCCCGCCAGGATGACCAGCGGGGTGCCGGCGGCCGCGTAGTTGACGGCTGCGTCGTACACCGTGGTCACGGGCGCGTCGGACCGGGTGAAGTCACGCGTGAAGCCGCCTTCGGTACCCGGCGCGATCTGGTTGCGGAGCCGGATGTTGGCGAACGTGCCCCGGATCATGACCTCGTGGTTCCCGCGGCGGGACCCGTAGGAGTTGAAGTCGCGGTGCTCGACTCCGTGCGCGGTGAGGTACTCACCGGCCGGGGAGTCCTTCTTGATGGACCCCGCCGGGCTGATGTGGTCGGTCGTCACCGAGTCGCCGAGCCTGAGCAGCACCCGGGCTCCCGCGATGTCCGTCACCGGCTCCGGGGACTTGGGCATGCCCTCGAAGTAGGGCGGCTTCCTCACGTACGTCGAGTCGTCGTCCCACGCGAACACGTCGCCCTCGGGCGTCGGAAGGGACCGCCACAGGTCGTCGCCGGCAAAGACGTCGGAGTAGTCCTTCTCGAACATCTCCGCGGTGATCGCCCCGGCGATGGTCTCCTCCACCTCTGCGGGAGTCGGCCAGATGTCCTTCAGGTAGACCTCCGCTCCGTCGCTGTCGACGCCCAGCGGGTCGTTGAGCAGGTCGACGTCCATGGAGCCGGCCAGCGCGTAGGCCACCACCAGCGGCGGCGATGCGAGGTAGTTCATCTTGACGTCGGGGTTGATCCGGCCCTCGAAGTTGCGGTTGCCCGACAGGACCGACACCACGGCGAGGTCGTTCTCCTGGACGGCCTGCGAGACCTCCGGGATCAGCGGGCCCGAGTTTCCGATGCAGGTGGTGCAGCCGTAGCCGACCAGGTTGAAGCCGAGCTTGTCGAGGTAGGGCGTCAGACCGGCCCGCTCGTAGTAGTCGGAGACGACCTTCGACCCGGGCGCGAGGGTGGTCTTGACCCACGGCTTACGGGTCAGGCCCTTCTCCACGGCCTTCTTGGCCAGCAACGCGGCGCCGATCATCACCGACGGGTTCGACGTGTTGGTGCACGAGGTGATCGCGGCGATCGCGACAGCACCGTGGTCCACCGTGAAGCGGGTCCCGTCGGACAGGCTCACCGTCACCGGGTCGTGGGGTCGGCTGACCTCGGCCGCGGGGGCGTCGGAGGCAGGGAAGGACTCCTTGCCCGCCTCGTCCGCGTCGCCATCCTTCACGTAGTTGAGCACCGCGGTGCGCCACGACGTCTTGGCGTCCGCCAGCGAGATCCGGTCCTGCGGCCGCTTCGGCCCGGCGATCGACGGGACCACCGAGGAGAGGTCGAGCTCGAGCTTCTCGGAGTAGCGGGGCTCGGCGTCGGGGTCGTGCCAGAGGCCCTGCTCCTTGGCGTACGCCTCGACGAGGGCGAGCTGCTCCTCGCTGCGGCCGGTGAGCTCGAGGTAGCGGAGGGTCTCGCCGTCGATCGGGAAGACGGCGATGGTCGAGCCGAACTCCGGCGACATGTTGCCGATGGTGGCGCGGTTGGCCAGCGGCAGCGCGGAGACGCCGGGGCCGTAGAACTCGACGAACTTGCCGACCACGCCGTGCTTGCGCAGCATCTCGGTGATGGTGAGCACCAGGTCGGTCGCGGTGGCCCCTTCGGCCAGGTCCCCCGACAGCTTGAAGCCCACGACGCGCGGGATCAGCATCGACACGGGCTGGCCGAGCATCGCGGCCTCCGCCTCGATGCCGCCGACGCCCCAGCCGACCACCCCGATGCCGTTGACCATGGTGGTGTGCGAGTCGGTGCCGACGCAGGTGTCCGGATAGGCCTGTGTCACCCCGTCGAGCTCGCGGGTGAAGGTCACCCGGGCCAGGTGCTCGATGTTCACCTGGTGCACGATGCCGGTGCCGGGCGGGACGACCTTGAAGTCGTCGAAGGCGCCCTGGCCCCAGCGCAGGAACTGGTACCGCTCGCGGTTGCGCTGGTACTCGATCTCGACGTTCCGCTCGAACGCGTCGGGGGTGCCGAAGACGTCGGCGATCACGGAGTGGTCGATCACCATCTCCGCGGGAGCGAGCGGGTTGATCTTCTCGGGGTCCCCGCCGAGGTCGGCCATCGCCTCCCGCATCGTGGCCAGGTCGACGACGCAGGGCACCCCGGTGAAGTCCTGCATGATCACGCGGGCCGGCGTGAACTGAATCTCCTTGCTGGGGTGGGCATCCGCCTCCCAGCCGGCCAGAGCCCGGATGTCCTCGGCGGTGATGTTCGCGCCGTCCTCGGTACGCAGCAGATTCTCCAGCAGCACCTTGAGGCTGTACGGCAGGGAGTCGACGTCCAGACCCTCCCCCGTCACCGCACCGAGCCGGAAGATCTCGTAGGGCCGCCCTGCAACATCCAGGGTTCCCTTCGCACCGAAGCTGTTCACGCTCGCCATCGCACTCTCCTCGTCGTCAGGTCCATCTTGCCCACCGGGTGGCAACCTGGCCACCGAGCCCGCAGCCGGGACTCGGGCGGGACGTCGCCCGTTCCTTGCCCGGTACCCGGTCGGGTTCGCTTCATATCTCTTGATGTCAAGATACATGACATCAAGAGAGAAGCATAGCCTCAGCGCGCCGCGTCGGGGAGGGCCCCTCTGCCGCTCTCTCGCGGGCTGAGCACCGCCACACACTCCACGTGGTGGGTCATCGGGAACAGGTCGAACGCACGCAGCGAGTCCAGGCCGTAGCCCCGCTCGCCGAACAGGCCGAGATCCCGGCCGAGGCTCGCGGGGTCGCATGCGACATAGACCACCCGCCTCGGGTGCGCCCTCGCGATCGCCTCCACCACCGGCCGCCTGGCTCCCGCCCGGGGCGGGTCCAGCACGACCCGGTCCAGACGGCGCCCGCTGAGTGCGCCGTCGAGGACCCGGTCCACCCGTCCCCGGTGCACGCGTACGGCGGTCAGCCCGGCCAGGTTGCGGCGGGCGTCCTCCACCGCCGCCGTCGCGCTCTCCACGACCTCGACCCGCCCCGACTCCCCCACTGCCCGCGCCAGCGGGAGCGAGAAGAGGCCGACGCCGGCGTACAGGTCGGCGACCCGCTCGCCGGGCCTGGCCGCCATTCCCGCCATGACCGCCTCGCGCAGTGTCGCGGCAGCCCCGGGGTGCACCTGCCAGAACCCGGAACCGGTCACCTCGTACACGTCGTCGCCGACCCGCTCGCGGAGCAGCGGCGGAAGCGCCGACTCCCGTGGCGGGGTTCGCAGCACCAGCGTCTGCCCGGTCGAGGTGGCGATCGCCTCGACCTCCGCGTCGCCCGGCTCCGCTGTGGGAGCAGGCAGATCGGGGTGCGCGAGGAGGCAGTCGACGGCGATCACCTCGTGGGAGCGGTGCTTGCGGAGCCCCGGCCGGCCGTCCGGGCCGACGGCGTACTGGACCCGGGTGCGCCAGCGCAGCCCCTCGTCGTCTCCGGGCACCGGCTCGACCGCGACGTCGACGTCGATCCCTGCCAGTCGGGACAGCTGCTCGGCGACCACCGCTGCCTTGAGCCGGCGTTGCGCGCCGAGCGTCACGTGCTGGAAGTCGCAGCCCCCGCAGCCGCCGGGGCCCGCAGCGGGGCACGGCGGCACCACCCGGTCCGGGGAGGAGCGCAGCACCTCGACCGCATCCGCGCGAAGGTACCGGTCGCCCACTCGCCCCTCGGTGACCTCGGCGACGACCTTCTCTCCGGGGATCGCGTGGCGGACGAACACGACCACCCCGGCCAAACCGTCCACGTCGTCCCGGACCCGCGCCACGCAGTGACCTCCGTGGGCGATCGACCCCACCTCGAGGGCCAGGCGGCGTCCGACCGCCGACTCCCCCGGCGTCAGTCGAGCTCCCACGAGAACTCGTCGGACTTGCGCCCGGGCCCGCGGCGGACGTCGCCGGCGTGGGTGGCCTCCTCGAAGCGCCGTGCGCGCTCCAGGCCGATCGCCGACGAGCTGAGCTGGTACGGCACCGCGATCACCATCACACCGGGGATGAACAGCAACCGGGACTTCAGCCGCAAGGCGGTCTGGTTGTGCAGCAGCTGCTCCCACCAGCGTCCGACCACCGACTGCGGAATGTAGGCCGCGACGATCGTCCTCGGGTGCTCCTTGCGGATCTGCCGGACGTAGTCGGTGATCGGCCGGACGACCTCGCGGTACGCCGAGTGCTTCACCTTGAGCACCACGTCGATGCCCGCCTGCTCCCACTCCCGGCGCACCCGGGACGTCTTCTCCGGGTCGTCGGAGATCATCAGCGCCTCGAGCGTGTTCGGCCGGGACGCCTTGGCGTACATCAGGGCCCGGATCGTCGGCTTGTCCAGCTTCGACACCAGCACCAGCGCGTGGACGCGGCTCGGCAGCGACTGGTCCTCCTCGCTGACCTCGAGCTCACGCTCGACCGAGGCGTAGTGCTTGCGGATGCCGCGCATCATCAGGAAGAAGATCGTCATCGCCAGGATCGCGATCCACGCCCCGGCCAGGAACTTCGTGACCAGCACGATCACGAAGACGACCGACGTCATGCTCAGGCCGAAGGCGTTGATCAGCCGCGAGCGGATCATCTTCCGGCGCAGGCCGCGGTCGGTCTCGGTGCGCAGCAGCCGCGTCCAGTGCCGGATCATGCCCAGCTGACTCAGGTTGAACGACACGAAGACGCCGACGATGTAGAGCTGGATCAGCCGGGTCACCTCGGCGTTGAAGGCCACGATCAGGGCGATCGCCATCACGGCCAGGATCAGGATCCCGTTGGAGTAGGCGAGCCGGTCGCCGCGCAGCGCCAGCTGACGGGGCAGGAACCCGTCCCTGGCCAGGATCGACCCCAGCACCGGGAAGCCGTTGAACGCCGTGTTCGCCGCCAGGACCAGGATCACACCGGTGGCGATGACGACGAAGTAGAACCCGGCCGGGAACACGTCGAAGACGCCCCGGGCGATCTGCGCGATCACCGTGTGCTCGTCGTAGTCCGCGGGCACGGGACTGCCGTTCGGCAGGAGGAGCCGGGACAGGTGGTGCGGATCGACGTACCGGATGTTCATCGCGTTGGCCAGCACGATGACGCTGATCATCATGGTGATCGCGACGCCCCCGAGCATCGCCAGCGTGGTCGCGGCGTTCTTGCTCTTCGGCTTGCGGAAGGCAGGGACCCCGTTGGAGATCGCCTCCACGCCGGTCAGCGCCGCGGATCCCGACGAGAACGCCCGGGCCAGCAGGATCACCAGGGCCAGGCCGGTGAGGCCGCCCTGGTACTTGTCGGCGACGTCGATCGTGAGGGACGCGGACTCGGCCGGTGGCAGGTTGCCCATGAAGTAGCGGGAGACCCCCACGGCGCACATGCCGATGATGGCCAGCATGAACAGGTAGGTGGGGATGGCGAAGTAGGTGCCGGACTCCTTGACCCCGCGGAGGTTCAGCGCGGTCAGGAAGACCACCATCACGACCGCCAGCGCCGCCTCGTGCCCCGACAGGAAGCCGATCGCCGACGCGGCGTACTGGGCGCCCGAGGAGATCGACACCGCCACCGTGAGCACGTAGTCGACGAGCAGGGCGCTGGCGACGGTCACCCCGGCCGTCGGGCCGAGATTGGTGGTGGCCACCTCGTAGTCGCCGCCGCCGCTGGGGTAGGCGTGAACGGTCTGGCGGTACGACATGACCACGGCGATCATGACCAGCGCGACCGCGATGCCGATCTTCCACGACCAGACGTAGGCAGCGGCCCCGGCGGTCGACAGCATGATGAAGATCTCGTCCGGGGCGTAGGCCACCGAGGAGAGCGCGTCGCTGGCGAACACCGGCAAGCGCGATCCGCTTGGGGAGAAGCGTCTCCCCCAGCTGGTCGCTCTTCAGCTTGCGGCCCAGCAGGATGCGCTTGGCGACGTCGGTCACTCCCACGCCCGAAAGGCTAGACCACCCGGCGCTCTGCGAGGACCACGCCGCGGTCGGGTAGCGTCTGAGCCGTGCACGTCGTGATCATGGGCTGCGGCCGCGTCGGGTCCCTGCTTGCCCGCAGCCTCGAGGAGCGCGGCCACACCGTGGCCGTGATCGACAGCAACCCCGATGCGTTCCGCAGGCTCGGCGCGTCCTTCTCCGGGATCCGGGTGACCGGGATGGGCTTCGACGAGGAGGTGCTCGACAAGGCCGGCACCCACCGCGCCGACGCCTTCCTCGCGGTATCCAGCGGCGACAACTCCAACATCATCGCCGCCCGCGTCGCCCGGGAGACCTTCGGGATCGAGAACGTCGTGGCGCGCATCTACGACCCCGGACGCGCCGAGGTCTACGAGCGGCTGGGCATCCCCACCGTTGCCACCGTCAAGTGGACCGCGGACCAGGTGCTGCGCCGGATCCTCCCCGCCGACAGCGAGCCCGACTTCCGCGACCCGTCGGGCACCATCCGCATGGACTCCGCTGCGGTCGGCCCCGACCTGGGTCGGCGAGCACACCAAGCGGTTCCAGGACTCACCGACGCCCGGGTCGCCTGGATCGACCGGCTCGGGGAGGGTATGCTGCCCCACCCGGACACCGTCCTCCAGGACGGCGACATCCTCCACCTCGTGATGCGCGAGGAGAACGCCGACAACGTCAAGCTCACCCTGCAGCAGCGGACCGGAGTCAGACTGATGCGCGTCGCCATCGCCGGAGCAGGCGCGGTCGGAAGGTCGATCGCCCGCGAGCTTCATCGCCAACTCCCACCAGGTGCTCCTCATCGACAAGGACCCGGCGTCCATCAAGCCCGGAGCGGGTGCCCGGAGCCGAGTGGCTGCTCGCGGACTCCTGCGAGCTCTCCTCCCTCGAGGAGGCCCGGCTGGACAGCTGCGACGTCGTCATCGCGGCGACCGGCGACGACAAGGCGAACCTGGTCACCTCCCTGCTGGCGAAGACCGAGTTCGCGGTGCCCCGCACCGTCGGCCGGGTCAACCACCCCAACAACGAGTGGCTGTTCACCGAGTCCTGGGGGGTCGACGTGAGCGTGTCGACCCCGCGGATCATGTCGGCGCTGGTCGAGGAGGCGGTCACCGTCGGCGACGTCGTGCGCCTGTTCACCTTCCGCAAGAGCGACACCAACCTCGTCGAGATGACGCTGCCCGCCGAGTCGCCGTACGCCGGCGTGCCGTGCGGCCAGATCCCGTGGCCGGACGACGCCCTCCTCGTCACGGTGCTGCGCGACGGGATGGTCTACCGGCCCGAGCGGCTGCTGCCGATCGAGGCCGGCGACGAGCTGCTCTTCGTGGCGTCGCCGGAGGCCGAGCCGGTCATCGCCCACCTGCTCTCCCCCGTGTCGCACGCCACGGAGTGAGCCGGGCTCAGGACTGGGCTCGACCGCGGCCGTACGGGGGTGCTGTCCGCGCGCCAGCACCCACACCATCGCGGCGAAGCGCCAGCAGCTGCAGCGGCCACCCCATGGCGATCTTGCTGACCCCGAGAGCCGCGACCATCGCGCCCGCGTCGTCCGCCGCCTTGCCGGCCAGGTAGAGCGGGCGCCTGCACGGCCACCCGGATCACGCACGGCAGGACGAGCATCCAGGTGAGCCGCTTGCTGCAGCCGCACCACGTCGCGCGGTCCGGTGCCACTCGGTGGGCTCACCCGGACGCGGACCCGACCATGAAGCCGACCACGGGCCAGCCCACCAGGTTGCTGAGCGTCATCACGACGGCGTAGCCGGCGTTGTAGAGGAGCCCGGGCAGGAAGTAGGCCAGCGCCGTGTCGTCGACCGAGCCGCCGGAGTGGCTGCTGTTCCAGGCGAACAGTGCGCCGACGCCGATCCCGAGCAGACTGTTGAGCACGAACTGGAGGGTGGAGCGCTGCACCAGGCGGATCACCAGGAGCACCAGCGCCGCGCCCACGCTGAGGTAGAGCGCCGGCCACGGTGTCCGGGCGATCAGGAAGATGCCGGTGAAGACCAGGGTGGGTACGCGGCCTCGGCCATGCCGCGGCGGCCGCCCAGGGCTCGGACATCTGCTGCCGGACCAGCGCCTCGACGGTGTCGGCATGCACGTGCCCGTCAGGAACAGAGCTCATAGCGCGGATTGAACATCACGGGGACGCCGGACGAGCGGCCGATGCGCCCCTCGACCTGGAGTCGAGCGTCCCGGGTCGATGCCCGGGATGGACCGGCGGCCGAGCCAGACCACGGTCAGCGTGCCGCTGCCGTCGTAGAGCTCGGCCTCGAGAGCGGGCACCCCGCCGCGGGGCCGCAGCGAGACCGACTTCAGCTCCCCTGGATCCGGACCCGGGCGCGATCGGAGCAGTCGACGACCGAGGCGCGCCGGAGTCGGCGCTGGAGCTCCGCAGCTCGTCGGTCCTCCGCGGCTGCGGGCTGGCCCATCTGTCCAGTCCGCGCCGGATGCGCTCGGTCACGTCTGGCATGGCGCACAGCCTAGGTCATGCCCGGTGAATCCGGTTGAACGGTGGCTCGAGGTCCACCCCGGGCGGAAGCCGCAGCGGGATCGCCTCCCCGGGCGGGATGGGCCCGGTGCCTCGCACGACCACGGTGTCGCGCAGCGCACGCGACGAGCTCGCTGTCCGGGGCGGGATCGGTCGCGTAGGTCCCGTAGAAGGTCAGCGCGCAGCACCCACCGGGGGCCACGGATCCCGGCCATGCGGACCGGCTGGATCATCTTCTTGCCCTGGACGTCGACCGGCTGGCCGATGTGGAGCTCGGTGCCGTACTCGCCCGAGCCCTCGGTGACGGTCGACCCCTGACGGCGGAACTGCTCGGCGATCTCCGCGCGCGCGAGGTCCCACTGGTCGACGTCCTTGGCGGACGCGAACGGCCGCAGCTCGACCGCGCCGTCGTGGGCAGCCAGCATGATCGAGACCAGCGCCCCCGAGGCCTGGTCGGCCTGCAGGCGCAGCTCCACGCCGTCGCGGGGCCGGACGAGCAGCCCGCCGAGGTCGACCCTCCCCTCGGCCGGGTCGTCGACCTCGGCGACGTCCCAGGGTCCGGCGGCGTCCAGCGGCGAGACCGGACGAGTCCGCCACGACCGGCTCCTCGGCGCCACGGCGGGGTCGCAGTCTCACGTCGTCTCCTCCGTCGGCTGCGTGGGTGAACCCTCCGGTGGAACCGTAGCCGCCCTCACCACGGACCGACTCCGGCAGGTGCTCCACCTCGACGAACCGCGCCGTCTCGACCTGCTGGATCGACCAGCTGGGCGATCCGGTCTCCGCGCCGCAGCACGACCGGCTCGGTGCGGTCGAGGTTGATCAGCATCACCTTGACCTCGCCGCGGTAGCCCGCGTCGATCGTGCCGGGCGCGTTGACGATGGACAGGCCCGCGCGCGCGGCCAGCCCCGACCGGGGGTGCACCAGCGCGACGTACCCCTCGCGGGAGCGCCAGGCTGATCCCGGTGGGGACCAGTGCCCGCTCGCCCGGCTCGAGCCGGACGTCCACCGTGGTGACCAGGTCCGCGCCGGCGTCGCCCGGGTGCGCGTACGCGGGAAGGGGGACGTCGTCCAGCCGCCGGATCAGGACCTCGACCATGCGCGAGACCCTAACGTCACCCCGGCGCCTCCCGGATGACAGGATTGCCGCGTGTTCCGAGAGCGCCTCAGCGTGCCGCTGGCCTGGTGGGCCCTGGCGACCATGTTCCTCGCCTCGATCCTCATCGCCTTCCTGGTCGCCACTCCGCTTCCGGTCGCGCTCGGGGTCTCGGTGGCGTTCGGTGCCCTGACCGTCGCGGTCCTGGTGGGCTACGGCCGCGCCGAGGTGATCGTCGAAGCCGGGTCGCTCACGGTGGGACGGGCCCGGATCGACCTGCGCTTCGTCGGGGAACCGAGCGGCCTGGACGACGATGAGACCCGGGTCGTCCTCGGGGTCAAGGCGGACGCGCGGGCCTACCTGATGGTGCGCCCCTACCTCTCGGAGTCGGTGAAGGTCCCGATCGAGGACCCGGACGACCCGACGCCCTACTGGCTGGTCATGACCCGCCGGAAGGACGCTCTGGTGTCGGCGCTGAATCAGGCGAGAGGTCACTCGACGGTCGGCTAGCCAGCCTCCCGGCCGAGGTCTGGCGTACGGCGAGCGCCCTAGCCACCGCAACCGCCGCCCCGCTCAGCGCGCTCCACAGCAGGACCTCGCGCAGGGGGATCTGCACGTCGCCGGCGTTCGTCGGGGGCTTGCGGCCCGAACCCAGGCGCCAGGTGAGCTCGGTGCCCTTCTTGGCGAGCGCCACGAAACCCGTGGTCGCCGCCTTGCGGCCGACCCGGCCGCCGAAGAACGGGCTGGCGTTGGACTTGCTCTTGCTCGAGGCCATGAGCCCAGTTTGTCAGGCCCAGCGAGTCGGACCCAACGAGTCAGGCGCAGTCGCGGCAGATCATCTTCTTGGGGTCCGCCAGCTGGCTGCGGTGGTGTACCAGGAAGCAGCTCATGCAGGTGAACTCGTCGTCCTGCCGCGGCCGCACCTCGACCGCCAGCTCCTCGTGCGAGAGGTCGGCCCCGGGCAGCTCGAAGGACTCGGCCGCCTCGGCCTCGTCCTCGTCCACCTTGCCGGAGTTCTTCTCGTGCCGCCGCGCCTTCAGCTCTTCGATGCTCTCCTCGGCGGAGTCGTCATCGGTCTTGCGCGGTGCGTCGTAGTCAGTCGCCATCTCGCCCTGTCCCCTCCCGGTCCGTATCCCTACCGCGGCCCCGCCCGCAGCCGATCGAAGTCTGTCCTCGAAGTCTCATGTCCTACCCGTGGCCGGGCAGTGCCGGCCGTGTGCCGTCTCACGCGGTGCTCCGACCCGCGCCTGAACAACCCGCCTGTTCGCTCTGGCACAAAGCCTTGCGAGGCGGATTGTGCACGATCCTCGGGCAAAGTGCACGCCCGGGGGACGTGATCTCCGTCGCTTCCCGCTGGGGCAGCTGAACCTTGCGCCGACACCGGCCCGCAACGCCACCGGCGGGAGAACTATTCCAGATCCATTCAAGATCCGGCACGGGCGGCCGAGGGGAACGCCGTCACGAGCCCGCAGCCAGGAACCCGCACTCGCGGGCCAGGGCGAGCATCTCGTCGTACGAGTCGCCTCGGCGCCGCCAGGATGAAGGTGGCGCCGCCTGAGCCGGTCCCGAGGAAGACCCGAGCCCCCGCCTCCTCGGCGATGACCCCGGCCGCGGCGTAGTCCCAGAGGTTCAGCCCCTCCTCCAGGTACGCGTCTGCGCGCCCACACGCGATGTCGCACAGGTCGAGCGCGGCCGACCCCTGCCTGCGGATGTCGCGGACGAGGGGCAGCATCCGGGCCACCGCCGCACCCTGCCGGGCCCGGACCTCGGCGCGGTAGCCGAACCCGGTGTGCACCAGGCGCTGGTCCATCGGCGGCACCGGCGCGGGTCCGGATCGGGTCGCCGTTGCAGAAAGGCGCCCGAAGCCGCGGACGGCGGTGTATCGGTCCCCGGTCATGATGTTCACGACGGCGCCGGCGACCATCTCCTCGCCGTCGCGCACCCCGATGCTCACCGCCGACCGCGGGATCCCGTAGACGAAGTTGACCGTCCCGTCGATGGGGTCGACGACCCAGGACACTCCCGTCGTGGAGGGAACGTCGTTCCCCTCCTCTCCGACGAAGCCGTCGCCCGGCCGGAGGCTGCTCAGCTCCCGGCGGAGGAACCGCTCGATGTCCTGGTCGGTCTCGGTCACGATGTCGACCGAGCTGGACTTGGTCTCGGTGACCTCCACGCCCTGGAGCCGTCGTTCCTCCGCCAGCTCGGCGGCCCGCACCGCCAGGTCGAGCGCGAGGTCGCCGAGGTGCTCGTGGAGGTTCATTCGCGACCGCACAAGCGCCGGCCGAGCGCCGCGGCTGTTGGCGCAGCACCCGGGTTCGCACAGGTCCCAGCCGGGAGGAAGGCTCCCCACCGACTTCCGCTCGACCTGCTCCCCCCGCTCCACCGCCGCGCGCTCGAGGAGCAGGTCACGGATCCCCGCGACGAAGCGCGGGTCGACGCCCGCGGTGGCAGCGCGCGCGAAGCCGAGGCCGAGCTTCTCGGCGGTGGCCCGCGCCTCGGTGTCCAGGTCGTAGGCGACCTCCATGTGGTCGGAGATGAAGCCGATCGGGCACGAGCACGACCGCCGTCGCGTCGCCGTCGGCCAGCTCCGCCATCCGATCGTTCACGTCGGGCTCCAGCCAGGGCACGCTGCGGTGGGCCGGAGCGCGAGCAGTACACCAGCTCGGCGGGGTGGCGCCCTCCGGTCTCCAGCCGGACCCGCTCGGAGATCTCCTCTGCCACGCTGCGGTGCTCGGCCACATAGGCGCCACCATGCGGGGCCGCTGGCCAGGTTCATCGCCTCCGGGATGGAGTGGGTGACGAAGAGCACGCGGGCACCGGCGCGGTCGGCCTCCTTCAGCTCCGCCAGTGCCGCCAGCGTGGCGGCCACCATCGCGTCGATGAAGCCCGGATGGTTGAAGTAGTGGCGCAGCCGGTCCAGCCTCGGCGCCCCCGGCACCTCTGCGACCGCGTCGTAGAGGTTCTCCCGGTACTGCCGGCACCCGGAGTAGGACGCGTACGCGCTGGTGACCAGGCAGGCCGCACGCTGGATCCCGTCTGCTGCCATCTCGGCGAGCGCCTCGGGCGAGAGTGGGGTCCCAGTTGCGGTTGCCCCAGTAGACCGGGATGTCGATCCCGGCCGCGGCCAGGTCGTCCCGGACAGCCCGGCGGAGCAGCCGGTTCTGGTCGTTGATGGGGCTGCGTCCCCCGAACAGGAAGTAGTGCTGCCCGACCTCCTCGAGTCGCTCGGTGGGGATGCCCCGCCCGGCGGTGACGTTCTCCAGGAAGGGGACGACGTCCTCGGGCCGCTCCGGGCCGCCGAACGACACGAGCAGGAGTGCGTCGTACGGGTCTGCCGCTGTCGCCATGCCGCCATCCTAGGGAGCAACCCCACCGGCGCGGAGGCGGCCGGGTCGCCTCCGCCGGGTCGCGGCGCTTCCCGGGCCCGCGCGACAGGGTGCTCGCTGCGGCAGGGAGCAGCGCGAGTCCTCCCCGCGGCGGCGGCGCGGCTGAAGTAGGCTCGCCAGAACAGGTGGCGAAGGAGGATCGCGACGGATGCAGGACCTCACCGTGGTGGGGCCCAGCACCGACGGGACCAGGTTGATCCTGCGGTCTGCGAGCGGTGCCGAGTTCTCGGTACTGATCGACGATCCGCTGATCGCCGCGGTACGCGCAGCGCAGGGGTCATCGCACGGTGATCCCCCGGCCCGGTTGGAGGTGCAGATGGACGGCCCCCTTCGACCACGAGACATCCAGGCCCGCATCCGCGCCGGCGAGTCTCCCGAGGACCTCGCGGCGGCTGCAGGCACGGACGTCGAGCGCGTGATGGTCTTCGCGCGCCCGGTCCTCGCCGAGCGGGCCCATATCGCCGAGCGTGCCCAGCGGGCGTCGCTCCGGCTCCGCCACGGGGATGCGGCCGCGCGACTCCTGGGCGACGTGATCGCCGAGCACCTGCGCGAGGAGAACATCAGCCCCGAGTCCCTGCACTGGGACTCGTGGCGCCGCGAGGACGGCCGGTGGACCCTGGTCGCCGAGTCGCCCCGCGGGGACACCGCCGAGTTCATCTTCGACTCGGCCGGCCGGTACGTCGTGGCCCAGAACGAGATCCGCACGATGGCTGGTCCGCGACATTCCCGAGGAGACGGACGCGACCGCGGCCGAGCCGACGGCCACCCACCAGGGCCGCGCCCAGCCGGTCGCCACGGAGCAGCAGCTGCCGCTCGGCGAGGACGCCCTCGGCCTGGTGCGCGGCGTGACCGACGACTGGATGGCGACCCAGGCCAGCGAGCGGCTCCTCGCCGCGCAGCGAGCCCGCGGGCCTCCGCGCAGACCCAGGACGAGTCGGCCGCCGAGACGAGGCCCCGGACGCCGCGGACGGCGAGGCCACCGAGGAGCATCCGCCGCGGAAGTCGCGCCGTCACCGGGCATCGGTGCCGAGCTGGGACGAGATCATGTTCGGATCCGGCCCGCAGGAGTAGCCCGGGGCTCCCCCTCAGCCGCCCTGGGCGACCGGCCTGGGGTCCCGGCGCTGACCCACTCGCTCCACGACCCGGGATACAGCGCGGCCTCCACACCCAGCACCGCAGCGACCAGCACACCGTGCGCCGCGGTCACGCCCGACCCGCAGTAGAAGCCGACCGGCCCCCCGAGCATCCCCGCATACAGGGTCGCGAGCTCGTCGCGCTGCTTCAGGACCTCCACCGAGCCGCGCGAGGTCAGGCTGGCCGCGGTCGGCACGTTGACCGCCCCCGGGATGTGGCCGGCGACCGGGTCGACGGGTTCGGCCTCGCCGCGGAAGCGCTCCGCCGCGCGCACGTCGACGAGCGCGCCCTCGCGAGCGAAGGCCAGCACCTGGCCCGCCTCCAGGACGGGCATCCCGCCGGGGCGGGGCGCGAAGTCCCCGGGGTCGGGCAGGATCTCGCCGCGCTCCACGTCCCCTCCTGCAGCCACCCACGCAGACCAGCCGCCGTCGAGCACCCGGACGTCGGGATGCCCGGCGTAGCGGAGCAGCCACCACGCACGCGCCGCGGACGTGCCCGCCACGTCGTCGTACACCACCACGCTGCGGTCGCCGCGGACCCCGCAGCGGCGCATGGCCTCGCCGAAGCGCGCCAGGTCGGGCAGCGGGTGCCGGCCACGGCCCTGGCCCGGCGGGTCGGCGAGGTCGGTCTCCAGGTCCACGAACGCGGCCCCCGGGATGTGCCCATCCCGGTAGAGGTCGAGCCCGTCGTCGCGGCCCAGCGCCCAGCGGACGTCGAGCAGCGTGACGGGTCCGCCCACGAGACCAGCCAGCTCGTCGGCCGCGATGAGCGGCTCAGTGGTGTCCACGCCGTGCCCTCCTGGAGTCAGCCGAACGGAAGCGGGTCACCGATCATCTCGACCGCGCGCGCGCGGGCGGCGGTCATCCGGCGACGGTGGTGCTGCGCGGCAGAGCACCTCGTAGCCCACCTCCGGGGCGGGACCGTCCCGCCGGCCTCGACGTCGCCGACCACGATGACCTCCCCCTCGGTGGTCATCACGCCGTTCTCGGTGCGGGCGTTGTGCGTCGCCCGCTTGCCACACCAGCAGAGGGCCTCGACCTGCAGCACGTGCATCCGGTCCGCCAGCTCCACCAGCCGTGCCGACCCGGGGAAGAGCAGGGTGCGGAAGTCGGTGAGGATGCCGAACGCGAACACGTCGATCTGCAGCTCATCGACGACGCGTGCCAGCTGGTCGATCTGCTCCGGCCGGTAGAACTGCGACTCGTCACACACGATGAAGTCGATCCGGGCTCCCGCGGTCAGCGCGTCGACCACGTGGGTCCAGAAGTTGAGCGTCGTCGGTGACCTCCACGGCGTCGGACTGGAGGCCCAGCCGACTGGAGATCAGCGAGTCGCCGGCACGGTCATGGCTGGTGAACATGCGTCCGACCCGCCCGCGCACGCTGTGGTTGTGGTTGGTCTGCAGCGCCAACGTCGACTTGCCGGAGTCCATGGTGCCGGTGAAGTAGTGCAGTTCGGCCACCCCGGAACTATGCCACGTCCAGCTCGCGTCCCGAGCATCAGCAGACCAGCAGCGGAACGAGCATCTCGGCCGACGTCAACGATCCGTGCATGCCGACCAGCGTGGTCTCGTGGGGGAAGTCCACGGTGCTCACGACCGCCCAGTCGCCCGCGGCTGGCCACGACCACGTCGCCGATCCGCGGCCGCACGCTGGGGGCGAGCTCGCCGAACCAGCCCCGGGCGGCCGCGTCGTCGCGCAGCAGGACCTCGGCCCGCTCTGCGAGCAGGGCCCGCCAGGTCGGCGGTCGACGTCCTCGGCCGCGCCCGCCCGGCAGTACAGGTGGCGGAAGCGGGCCTCGCCGCCCAGCAGGACCAGGCCCTCGCGCAGCGTCGGATAGTCGTCCACGTCGAGGCCGGGTCGGAGACGTCGACCATCCCGTGGTCGGCAATCACGACGAGCCGTACGTCGTCGGGAGCACGTCGCGCACGTGCTCGACAGCGGCGTCGATCATGGACAGCTGCTGTTGCCACTGGGTCGATCCGACCCCGTAGCGGTGCCCGGTCCAGTCGAGGTCCCCGTCGTACATGTAGGTCAGCGACGGGGCCCGGCGCACCGACTCCAGCACGGCGGCCAGCCGCTCCCCCCAACGATCGGCCCCGATGAACTCGGCTCCACGGGTGCCCGCGACGGTCAGGCCGGAGCCGGCGAATCCGGCCTTGTTCACGACGGTCGTGCGCACACCTGCCCGCTCCAGCCGGTCGAAGACCGTGGGATGGGGCTGCCACTCCAGCGGGTCCACGTCCTTGCTCCACTGCAGCGCGTTCAGCAGCGAGGTGGTCCCGGGTATCCGCGAGGTGTATCCGACCACCCCGTGAGCACCGGGCGGCAGCGCGGTGCCCAGGGAGGTCAGGCTGGTGGCCGTGGTCGACGGGGCACCTACCGTGATCGGCGAGCTGCCCTCCCCCAGCGACGACAGGAACGGCGCGTCCTGGGCGTGGCCCTGCGAGGAGCTCCCAGCCGAGACCGTCGACGAGGAACACCACGTAGTGCTCCCCCGGTGGAAGCTCCGTGCTCCCGGCGTGCCGCTCGCCGCCCAGGTCGACCCCGAGCGCACGGGACACCGCGGGCAGCACCCCCGCGAGGCGACCGCTCGCCGTAGCGAGGAGTCACGAAGTCGCCGGGCACGAGTCAGGTCCGAGGGGACGACGGGGCACCCTGGGCCGACAGAGCGTCGGCGAAGTGCAGGAGGTGCGCGACTGCGGCGGCACCCTCGGCGGCCTCACTCACACGCAGCGAGAAGTCGTCGGAGGTGACGACGCCGGTGTAGCCGTGGTCCGCGTCGCAGCTCGGGTCGCCGCAGGTGGCCGGCTCGAGATCGATGCGGCCGATCGCCCCCCACCCGATGGTCAGCACCGCCTCGGCGGCCCGGGTCACGCCGTCGACGTACGTCGCGGGGGTCGCGACCATCCGGTTCACCACCACCGACGTGATCCGCGACAGCGGGACCGCCTCGGTCGACGTCGACGTGTACTGCTGCGGGAGGAGCTCGTCGGGGGGCCGCTCGTCGGTGTGGCAGAGGATCAGCCGGGTGGGGGTCAGCACCAGCACGGTCTCGTGGCGGTGCACCTCGTCGCGCTCGTCGATGGTGGGCTCGTGGTGGACCAGAAATGCGGTCACGGGCTCGCCGCCGGCCGCCGCCATCGCGGCCTCGGCGACGATGTCCGGGTAGTAGCCCGAAGCGTCGATGGCCGCCCGGAGAGCACTGCTGCGATCACTGCCGGGGCCGTGAGTCGAGGCGCATGCGACTCAGTCTGTCACGAGCCCGTTCTGCTCGGGGGTGAGGTGCTTGCCCAGGCCGAGCAGCAGGAACGCCGACAGCGCCGTCCCCCCGATGGTCAGACCCAGCCAGAGTCCGGCCAGCCCGTTGCCGAACAACGTGCCGGCCAGCGCGGGACCGATGATGCCGGACACGGACCACGACATCACCCCGATCGCGTTGTAACGGCCACGCAGCTCCTCGGTGGCCAGGGCGTTGATGAGAGCCGGAGCCACCGGTGCCCACAGCGTCTCCCCCAGGCCGAAGACCCCGAGGCCGACCACGACCATCGCCACGGCGAGCCAACCGCTGACGAGCCCACCGAGCCCGATCACGATCCACGCGGCCGACCACACCGCTGCGGTCGTGGCCAGCATCCGGGTCCGGGCTCGCCCCTGGATCAGGCGCAGCGCCAGCATCTGCCCGGCCACGATGGCGCCGGTGTTGGCCGCGAACGCCCAGCCGAGGAAGTGCGGCTCGATGCCTGCCACGGTCACGCTGTAGGCGGTGAAGCCCGCCTCGATCTGGGCGTACCCGAAGGTGAGCAGCAGGATGGTGATGACCACGACGCGGATCAGCGTCCGGTCACGCAGGACCTCGCGCCAGCCACCGTGGGGGACGAGCTCGCCGCGTCCGACTCGTCCCTGACCAGGGCACCCGTCAGTCGGGGCAGCGTGGCGAGTACCGCGATGTAGGCGACATAGGTCACTGCGTTGAACTGGTAGAGCCGCTGGAAGGACCCGACGTTGTCGATCGACACCAGGAGCGACGAGATGAGGCCCCCGACACCCAGGCCGGCGTTCATCAGCATGAACTGCAGGCCGTACGCCCGCTCGCGCTGCGACACGTCGACCATCCGGGTGAGCAGGGCATTCCCCGCCGGCCACAAGGCGACGCCCCCGGCCGCGATCAGTGAGCCGACGGCGAACGCGCCGGTGATGGTCGTGACCATGCTCCAGGAGATGACGCCGACGGCCTCGACCGCCAGGCCGAGGATCAGCACCGGCCGCGGGCCCCAGCGGTCGATCAGCGTGCCCACCGGACCCGTGAGGATCAGCGAGAGCGCCCCCATCCAGGCCAGGACGAGCCCGACCAGCGTCGGCTGGAGGTCCCGCACCTCCGTCAGGTACACGTAGAGGAAGGGCAGGATCAGGCCGTTGCCCAGCGCGCTCAACGAGATGCCGAAGAAGAGCCTGCGCACCAGCGGGCTCAGGGCAGGCGGCGAAGGCCTTGCGGCGGTCAGGTTGGTCACCTGAACATTCTCCTGAGGTTCAGCCGCTCCGCCAAATCACTTTCACCGCGCGGGGCGCGGCCGCGGCGGAAGGCTCCTATGCTGCGTGCCATGGCCATCGCACGCTTTCCCACGGTCGTCATCGACTGCGCCGAGCCCGAGGCTCTCGCCGAGTTCTACGCCGCGTTGCTGGGCTGGACCATCGACGCGTCGCCCGGCTGGATCGACGTGCGGGCCGACTACGGCCAGTGCATCTCGATCCAGCGGGTGGAGAGCTACTCGCCTCCCGACTGGCCGGGTCAGGACAAGCCCCAGCAGATGCACCTCGACGTGGTGGTCGACGACCTGGACGAAGCTGAGACGGCAGTGATCGAGCTCGGCGCCACCAAGCACGAGCACCAGCCGGGCACCACCTTCCGTGTCTTCCTCGACCCGGCGGGGCACCCGTTCTGCCTCTGCCTGAGCTGAGCGACGGGTCAGGAGATCCGGTAGCCGTCCCGGGCCACCGTGAAGCCCTTGCCCGTCGCGGTGTTGCGGCACGTCACGCCGGTCCGCTCGCTGGTGCATGTCAGATGCCCGAGGACGATCTCGTTGCCGTATCCCAGACCCGCGCCGGCGGCCGACTGCCCGGCCAGGTGCACGCGCGGGTTGTGCGACCGGTCGAACCAGCGGGTGTAGCGCGGAAAGCCCGCGGGCACCTTCCGCAGGAGGGCATCGGGGGCAATGGTGTCGGTGACGCACCCGAGGGACGCGTGCCTGGCCAGCTCGAAGTCCAGGCCGTAGCTGCCGTGGCAGTCCGGCGGGGTCGACGGCACCGGGTAGCCGGCCTCGGAGATGTCGCAGCGCACGAACGCGGTCCTCGACCCGACAGACCGGTCCGGCGACGCCCATGAGGCACACGATGTTGCCGTCGGGCGAGAAGAACGCGGCCCCGGAGGACCCGGTGACGTCGTAGACGTGCCGGGGTGCGGCACTGGCCGAGGAGTCACTCGACGCGGGTGGGCCGGAGCTCGACGAGCCTGAGGCGGACGACGGACTGCCCGACCCGGTGCAGGCGGACAGGACCAGCACGGCGGACAGCACGAGGGCCGCCCATCCCCCGTGACGCTTCGGATCGGACCTGGCTCGACTGCACGCTCATGGCACCCCCTCCCGGCACCCTACGACCGAAGGGTCACGTGAACCCGCGATGCGGAGGGCGCGGCGCTCAGTCGGTGAGGGTGTCGCCGATCGGCTGGGACAGGCGCCGGGTGTACCAGTCGGAGCGCGCGTCGGCCATCGGCACGAGCCGTCCGGAGGCGGTGAGCACGATGGCGCCGTCGTCGCCGGCGTGGACCAGCGGCAGGTCGATCTCGGCGATCTGGGGGAGGTCGTTCTTGAGCTGGGCGACTCGCAGCAGAAGCTCCGCGAGCGCGTCGATGTCGACCGGCTGGCTCCCCCGGTAGCCGGTGAGAAGGGGGGCCGCCTTCAGCTCGTTGATCATCGCGCAGGCGTCGTCCAGCGAGAACGGCGGGATGCGGAACGACTGGTCGCCCAGCAGCTCGGTGGTGGGCCCGGCGACCCCGAGGGAGACGACCGGACCGAAGAGCGGGTCCTCGATCGCGCTGATCGACACCGGGACGCCCGGCCGGAGCCGTCTTCTGCACGACGTACTCGGCCGCCGGATCGTGGATGAGCGGGACCAGGTCGTTCCACGCCTCGGCCATCTCGTCCGGGTCTCCGATGTTGCGCCACACGTGCGCCAGGTCGGGGCGCTGACGGTAGCGATCGGCAGTGGCCTTGAGCACGACGTCCCAGCCGAGCTGCTCCCCCGCCGCGACGGCGTCCTCGAGAGTGCCGACGTGCACGCGGGGCCACGGGCTCGATCCCGTAGCAGGCGAGGACCTCGGCCGTCTCGCTCTCGGTGAGCGATCGCCCTTCGGGGCGATCGGCCAGGACACGGGCGATCAGGTCGCGGGCGGCGCCGTCACGGACCTCGGGGTCGGTCGGCGGCGCCACCTCCGGGAGCGCCTGCCACGCGGCATACCCGACGGCGCGCGCCAGCGCGCGCACCGCTGCCTCCGGCGACTGGTAGGAGGGCACCGACCCGCGCCCGGCGGTGCTGCCCGTGTCGTCGGTGACCCGGAGCAGCTCGGGCAGGCCCTGGGCGGCGAGGAAGGTGGACAGGATCGGCTTGTCCGAGCGCTCGCCGACCGTGGCGAGGACCGTGGCGACCTCGACGCCCGAGGTGTTGATGGGGGGGATGTACACCGCGAGGACGGCGTCGACCTGAGGATCGTCGATCGCCGCGGACAGCGCGGACTCGAAGTCCGGGCCCGACGCGTCGGCCCCGAGAGCCACCGGGGTCTCCACGCGCAGCCCCACCGCGGCCGCCGCGTCCGCGGCGAGCAGGCCCAGCGCGTCGGAGTTGCCGACGATGGCCACGCGGGGACCCCGGGGAAGCGGCTGATGGGCCAGCAGCTGGGCCACGTCGAACATCTCGTCCAGGGTGTCCACCTGGATCACCCCGGCCTGCCGGAACATCGCGTCCACGGTCGCCTGGCCGACCAGGCTGGCCCGCACGGCATGTCCCATCGGCACCCCTTGAGTGGTCCGTCCGCCCTTGACCGCGATCACCGGCTTGCGGCGGGAGACCCGGCGGGCGATCCGGGAGAACTTGCGCGGGTTGCCGATGCTCTCCAGGTAGAGCAGGACCACCTCCGTGGCATCGTCCTCCTCCCAGTACTGCAGCAGGTCGTTGCCGGACACGTCGGCGCGGTTGCCCGCCGAGACGAAGGTGGACAGGCCCAGGCCGCGACGGGTGACGTTCTCCAGGATCGCGACGCCCAGCGCGCCGGACTGGCAGAAGAACCCGGCACGACCACGCGGCGGCATCACCGTGGCCAGCGAGGCGTTGAGCGAGACGTCCGCCGCGGTGTTGATGATCCCGAGCGCGTTGGGCCCGATCATCCGCAGCCCGTATCCGCGCGCGAGCGACACCAACCGTCGCTGCCGCCGGCGGCCTTCCTCGCCGGTCTCGGCGAACCCGGCCGAGACCACGACCATCCCGTGAACTCCCTTGTTGGCGCAGTCGATGGCCACCTCGGCGACCGCCTCTGCCGGCACCGCCACGATCGCGATGTCGACCGGGTCGGGGATGTCGGACACCGCCGCATAGGCGGGCATCCCCGCAACCGACTCGGCGGCCGGGTTCACGACGTAGACGCGGCCCTGGAAGTCCCCCATCACGAGGTTGCGGACCAGCGTGCTTCCGACCGTGGCACGATGGCGGCTCGCGCCGACGACGGCGACGCTCCTGGCCTGGAAGAACAGGTCGATGGACGCCGCCTCCGCCCGATGCTCCCGGTCCGCCATCACCGATACCGACGTGGCGGTCAGGTCGATGGGGAACTCCAGGCTCATCACCCCGTCGCCGTAGGCGCCGGCTACCTGGTAGCCCGCGTCGCGGAAGACCTGGATCATCTTGACGTTCTCGGGCAGCACATCGGCGGTGAACCGCTCGATGCCGTTCTCCCGCCCCGCCTGGGCCAGGTGCTCCAGCAGCATCTGGCCGCAGCCGCGACCCTGGTGGCGGTCCTCGACGAGGAAGGCGACCTCGGCATGGGGATGCTCGGTCTCGGCGGGATCCTGCTCGTACCGTCCGACCGCGATGATCTGCTCGGCCACGGTGAGGACGAACGCGACCCGTCCGTGGTGGTCGACCCGGGTGAAGCGCTCCACGTCCTTGTCCGACAGCGTCGGCACGGGGGCGAAGAAGCGGAAGTACTTGGACTGGTCGCTCACCCGCGCATAGAACGCGCGCAAGAGGTCGGCGTCCTCAGGCCTGATCGGTCGGAGGTGGGCGGCCTGTCCGTCCCGGAGCAGGACGTCGGCCTCCCAGTAGCGGGGATAGAGCGATTCCGGGTCCGACACGGTCGAAATCTAGCGCGGCTGGGCCACCGGCGGCGCGCCCCGGCCGGAGACGTCGGTTCCCGTTGGAGAATCGACGCCATGGCACGCCGTTCCCCCAGCACTCCCCTGCCCGAGGACTTCGAGGAGCACATCGTCGACATCGACGTCGGCGAGGAGATGCGCTCCAGCTTCCTCGAGTACGCCTACTCGGTGATCTACAGCCGGGCCCTCCCCGACGCCCGTGACGGCCTCAAGCCGGTACAGCGGCGGATCCTCTACACGATGGCCGACATGGGGCTGCGCCCCGATCGGGGCCACGTCAAGAGCGCACGCGTCGTCGGCGAGGTGATGGGCCGACTGCACCCGCACGGCGACGGCGCGATCTACGACGCTCTGGTCCGGATGGTCCAGCCGTGGTCGCTACGTCTGCCGCTGGCCGACGGCCACGGGAACTTCGGCTCCCCCGACGACCCACCCGCGGCGATGCGCTACACCGAGTGCCGGATGGCCCCGGGCGCGGTGACGATGACCGCCTCGATCGACGAGGACACCGTCGACTTCAAGCCCAACTACGACAGCAGGGAGCTGGAGCCGTCGGTGCTCCCGTCGGCGATCCCCAACCTCGTCGTCAACGGCACCACCGGCATCGCGGTCGGCATGGCGACCAACATCCCGCCGCACAACCTCGTCGAGGTCGTCCAGGCGCTCCGGCACCTGCTCACGCACCCGAGCACCGACGTCGACGGACTGATGCGGTTCATCCCCGGACCCGACCTCCCCACCGGCGGCAAGATCGTCGGTCTCGACGGGATCCGGGACGCCTACGAGACGGGCCGCGGCACCTTCCGGATGCGGGCCACCGCCCGGGTGGAGAACGTCACCCCCCGGCGCCGCGGCATCGTGGTGACCGAGCTGCCGTACGGCGTGGGACCCGAGCGCGTGATCGAGAAGATCAAGCAGCTGGTGCAGACCAAGAAGCTGCAGGGGATCAGCGACATCAAGGACCTCACCGACCGCGAGAAGGGCCTCCGCCTGGTCATCGAGGTCAAGAACGGCTTCGTCCCCGAGGCCATTCTGGAACAGCTCTACAAGCTGACCCCCATGGAGGACTCCTTCGGGATCAACGCGGTCGCCCTCGTCGACGGACAGCCGCGCACGCTGGGCCTCAAGGAGATGCTGGAGGTCTTCCTGGACCACCGACTCGACGTCGTCCGGCGTCGGTCGGCCTTCCGTCGGGCCCGTGCGGCCGACCGGCTCCACCTGGTCGAGGGCCTGCTCATCGCCATCGTCGACATCGACGAGGTGATCCAGGTGATCCGCGGCAGCGACGACGCCCAGCAGGCCAAGGCCCGGCTGATGGAGATCTTCGACCTGTCCGAGGTCCAGGCCACCTACATCCTCGACATGCCGCTACGTCGGCTCACCAAGTACTCCCGCATCGAGCTGGAGACCGAGCAGTCCGAGCTCCAGGCGACGATCGCCGCGCTCGACGAGATCCTGCAGGACGAGGCGAAGCTGCGCGAGGTCGTCGGCGACGAGCTGGCCGAGGTCGCCAAGGCCCACGGCACGCCGCGCCGGACCGATGCTGCTCGAGTCGGCCGGGCAGGCGGTCGCGGCCAGTCCGGTCCGCTGGAGGTCGCCGACGAACCGTGCTTCGTCTTCCTGTCCTCCGCCGGCCTGCTCGCCCGCAGCTCCGACGACCAGCCCCCCGGGTCGGAGGGCCAGCGGGCCAAGCACGACGTGATCGTCTCGGCCGTCCGCACCACCGCGCGGGCCCAGATCGGCGCGGTGACCAGCCGGGGCCGGGTGATCCGGCTCGACGTGGTCGACCTGCCGACCCTCCCGGCCACCGCGAGCTCCCCGCATCTGCGGGGCGGGGCCACCGTCAACGAGTTCGTCCCGCTCGATCCCGGCGAGCGCGTGCTCTGCCTGAGCAGCCTGCCCACCGACGGACCCGGTCTGGCCCTGGGCACCCGGCAGGGCGTGGTGAAGCGAACCAACCCCGAGGTGCTCTCCAAGGACTCGTGGGAGGTGATCAAGCTCGCGGACGGCGACGAGGTGGTCGGAGCGGTCGAGCTCACCACGGGCGACGAAGAGCTCTGCTTCATCACCTCCGACGCCCAGTTGCTGCACTTCCCGGCGCCGGGCGTGCGACCGCAGGGCCGCGGTGGCTCGGGGATCGCCGGCATCAAGCTCGGCGCCGGACAGCACGTGGTCTCCTTCGAGGCGTTCACCCCCGGCCGGGAGGCCGCGGTGGTGACCGCGGCCGGCTCCCGGTCCGCTCTCGCAGGGACCGATGCAGGGACCGCGAAGGTCACGCCGTTCGCGGCCTATCCGGCCAAGGGGCGCGCCACGGGCGGTGTCCGATGCCATCGCTTCTTGAAGGGCGAGGACACGCTGGTGTTCGCCTGGGCCGGGAACGGTCCCGCGCTGGCTGCGGCCGCGAGCGGGTCGCCGGTCGACCTGCCTGACATCGACCCGCGACGCGACGGGTCCGGCACCCCGGCGGCCCAGCCGATCGCTGCGGTGGCGGGGCCGGTCCATGACAGAGTTGCCCCATGACACGGCCAGGGGACACGCCCGGGGACACGCCCGGGGACACGCGCTGGGCTGGTCCTGACCGTGCTCGTCGTGCTGGCGGCGACGACCGCCTGCACCGGCTCCTCGTCCGCGCCGGCCGACACCGAGGCGGTGCTGCGGGAGGCCGTCCAGAAGCTGACCGCCACGTCGGGCGTGGAGCTGACGCTCAGCGGGCAGCCACCGGCCGGCATCAACGCCATGAACAGCGCCACGGGGGTCGCCACGGGCACTCCGGCGTTCGAGGGCAAGATCGGGGTGGTGATCAGCTCGCTCCCGGTAAGCGTCGACGTCATCGCCGTCGACAAGAAGGTCTACGCCGTCCTGCCGTTCACGACCGACTACGCCCCGATCGACCCGAAGAAGTACGGAGCACCCGACCCGGCCCAGTTCCTGAACGCCGACCACGGCGTGCCCGGCTGGCTGGCCGCGGTGGCCGACGGCACCCACACCAGCAAGCAGGTCCGCGACGGCGACCAGGTGCTGACCGAGTTCTCCGGCACCGTCTCCGGCGCGCTGGTGACGGATCTGCTCCCGACCGCGGACGCCCAGGAGGCCTTCGATGTCAGGGCACGCGTCACCTCCGACGGGACCATGACCGCGATGTGGGTGACCGGTCCCTTCTACCAGGGGTCGGACCCGATGACCTACGAGATCGACATCACCGAGTACGACGTGCAGAAGTCGATCAGCGCGCCGTGAGCCGCGCGCGCACCCTGGTGCCGCTCGCCTCGCTCGCGGTCGCCTTCGCGGCCGCCGACACCTACGTCGTCGTCCTCGCGCTGCCCGACATGATGGCCGGGATCGGCATGCCGATCGACGCCCTCCAGCGGGCGGCCCCGATCATCTCGGGCTTCCTGCTCGGGTACGTCGCGGTGCTCCCGCTCATCGGCCGGATCGCCGACCTCCGGGGCCGAGTCCCGGTGCTGATCGGCTCCCTCGCGGTGTTCGCCCTCGGCTCGCTGCTGACCGCCGCCTCCCACGACCTCACCGCGATGGTCGTCGGACGGCTGGTGCAGGGCGTGGGCGCCGGAGGCCTGGTGCCCGCGACGCTCGCCCTGGTGGCCGACCTCTACCCGGAGGACCGCCGCGCCGTGCCGCTGGGCGTGGTCGGAGCGGTCCAGGAGATCGGCAGCGTGGTCGGGCCCGCTGTGGGGCGCCGTGGTGATCGCGCTGTGGAGCTGGCGGGGCATCTTCTGGCTCAACGTGGTCGTCGCCGTGCTCATCGGAGTCGCCCTGACCCGGTACCGGGCCACCCGCCGGGCGACACGCCCGTCGTGGCACGGGGGTCGTGCTCGGAGTCGTCGCGGCGGCGGTCTCCGTCGCTGCTCCTGTTCCCGCCCCAGGCGCTTCGCGACGACCTCACCTGGGGCCTCCTGTATGCGCCGCTGGTCGGGAGCTCGGGGTGGACCACTCCCCTGGCCGGCGTCCTCGCCCTGACCGTGCTCGCCCTCCTTGCGCAGGGCCTGCTGTCGGGCCGGCCGCTTGTGCCGGTCCGTGCCTGGACCGCAACGGCCGCGGCGGCCGACCCCGTCGGCTCGGTGCTGCTGGCCGGAGCGCTCGCCGGGGTCATCGTCACCTTCGCGTCCGCGGACCCCGCAGATCCAGGTGATCGCCCCGCACGGCGGGTGGTACCTCGTCGCTTCGGGCCTGCTGCTCGCCGCCTTCGTCGGTACGTGCGCGCGCCCGCCGTCCCCTCGTCCCCCGCGGCCTGCTGCGCCCGCTCCCGCGTGGGGATCCGTGCTCGTCTCCTTCCTCATCGGCAGCGCGCTCATCGTCGCGCTCGTCGACATCCCGGTCTTCGCCCGGGTCACGATCTACCCCGACTCCCAGCTCCAGGCCGCCCTCGTGCTGGTCCGCTTCCTGGTCGCCGTCCCGGTCGGCGCGGTGCTCGGGCGGCCAGCTCACCCACCGCTGGTCCGCCGGGCCGGTGACCTTCGTGGGAGCAGCGCTGGCAGTGCTGTCGTTCTGGTTGATGTCCCGGTGGGGTCTGGAGTCGCTGTCCCACTGGTCGGCGACGATCCCGCTCGTCGTCGGCGGGCTCGGCTTCGGCCTGGTGCTCGCGCCGGTGAACGCGGCTCTGCTCGCCGCGACCGATCCGGCCGAGCACGGAGTGGCCAGCGCCCTGGTCGTGGTGGCCCGGATGGTCGGGATGCTGGTCGGCATCAGCGTGCTCACGACCATCGCGCTGCACCGCTACTACGGGGTGTTGGACGGGCTGCCGTCGATCGACTCCGTATGCGACGGCCCGACCACCTGCACCGCCTACACCACGCTGCTGCGGGAATCGGGACTGGTCCAGCTGGAGACCGTCTTCCGGGGGGCGGCGCTCAGCAGCGCTGCGGCCGGAGTGATCGCCCTGGTCGTCTTCCGCCGGCGGTCCGGGAGGCCCCTGGGATGACGGAGCGCTGCAGCTGCGGGCGCCACGCGGGCCGGCGAGCCGATGGCAGGGACGGCTCCGCGCGCGATCGGCTGGGTGGCGCTGGAGCAGCCGGGCCCCTGGGGTGCGCGGGCGTTCACCGAGAGCCACCTGTCAGCCGAGATCGGCGCGGTCCTGCAGTCCGCGTGCGCCGAGCATGGCCTGCGACCCTTGCTGCTGCGGCGCCCGGGCAGGCACCCGGACCGGAGTCAGGAACCCGAGGCTCCCCGTGAGGTCCTGGTCGCGCACACGTCGCCGGCCGATGCCTGGATGCTGGAGGGCCGCATCGACCGCCCCCAGGATCTGCTCGGCCTGGACTGGGCGGCGGTGGCGGCCGGTGACCAGGAGGCAGCCGCGCGGTCCCTCGCGACCACGGTCCCCAGCGACGCGCCCGCCCTGCTGGTCTGCACCAACGGCTCACGGGACCGGTGCTGCGCCATCGACGGCCGCCAGGTCGCGCTCGCCGCGCACGACCTGATCCCGGACCGCGTCTGGGAGACCACCCACCTGTCAGGCCACCGCTTCTCGGCCACCGCGGTCGCTCTCCCCTCGGGCCAGGTGCACGGGCGGCTCACCCCCGACCAGATGCCGGGGCTGGTCGGCGCCCTCGTCGAGGGGCGGACCCCGCTCACGTCGTTGCGCGGCCGGTCGACCTGGGGACCACGCGAGCAAGCCGCGGAGATCGCCGTTCGCGAGGTGATCGGCGAGGACGTCACCGACGCGATCGTCTCGGTCGACACCGAGCCGGACGGCACCGTCGCCGTACACCACCGGGACGGCCGTCGCTGGGCCGTGGAGGTCCACCGGGAGACCGACCTGGGTATGCGGCGGGAGTCGTGCGGGAAGGCGCCGGTGGCGATGACCCCGCTTCGCGCCCGGGTTCTGCCCATCCCCTAGGTTGGGGCCCATGGCCGACTTCGACGACATTCTCGCCGCCAACCGCCGGTACGCGGAGACGTTCGACCAGGGGGGCTTCGACGGCGTTGCCCACGCCGGGATTGCCCTGGTCACCTGCATGGACTCGCGCATCGACCCACTCGCGATGCTCGGCCTCTCCCCCGGGGACGCGAAGATCTTCCGCAACCCCGGCGGTCGGGTCACCCCGCAGGCCCTCGAGGCGCTCGTGTTGGGAGTGCACCTGCTGCGCGTGGATCGCGTGATGGTCGTGCCCCACACCCGGTGCGCCATGAATGCTCACACGGAGAACGAGCTGCGCGAGCTCATCGGCGCGTCCGCCGGCACCGACGCCTCCTGGCAGTCCTTCGGGGTGGTGCCGGATCAACGTGCCGCGCTCATCGAGGACGTCCGCAAGGTGCAGACCCACCCGCTGATCCCGGCGAGCATCCAGGTGGGCGGCTTCCTGTACGACGTCGACACCGGGCTGCTTGCCCGGCTCGCCTGACTAGACGAGGTCGGACTCGGGCCGCACGAGCCACCGCAGGCACTCGCGGGAACCTTGGAGCTCGAGGCGCCGCCAGAGTGCGGACCCCGGGATCGCCTGGCTGCGATGCGCGGCGATCGCCCGGCACTGCACCGCCCGGTCCACCTCCACGGTGACGTCCACCGCGGACGCAGGATGCCCGACGAATCCGGCCCCGGTCTCCCTTCGCAATGTCCTCGCCACCTCCTCGGTGAGGGTCCACCCGAGCAGGCCGCACCCCCAGCGCTCCGCCAGGGCCATGGCGACCTCGGTCGCCCGCACGTGATCGCGGTGACCGGTCAGCCCACCGATGTCGAACGCCAGCAGGCCCTCGGCCGGGTCGACGACCCCGCGGACCGCGTCGACCAGCCGGTCGAACGGCACCTCGGCCAGCCCCCCGTCGGGGAAGTCGAGCAGGTCGAGGCGTTCCACCCCGAGGATCCCGGTCGCCTCCTCCATCTCCAAAGCGCGTACCGGTGCCAGTCCGCCGGCCGCGGGCACCAGGGTCGATGCCTCTCCGCGGGTCAGGCACACCACCTGGACCGCCGCGCCGGCCCGGACGAACGCGTCGATCACCGCGCCGAGCCCGAAGCTCTCGTCGTCGGGGTGGGCCACGACGACCACGACCGTGGTCCAGACGGGAAGGCTGTGCGCGGCCATGCTCAGAAGTCCAGGTCCGCCTCGCTGAGGTGACCGCCGTTGACCACGATGAACTCCTTGCGAGGCGCCACCTCGGTGCCCATGAGCAGCTCGAAGACCTGGCTGGCCGACTCGGCGTCGTCGAGGGTGATCCGCCGCAGTGTCCGGTGCATCGGGTCCATGGTGGTCTCCGCGAGCTGGTGGGCGTCCATCTCGCCCAGGCCCTTGTAGCGCTGGATGGGCTCCTTCCAGCGCACCCCCTTCTTGGTGAGCTCGGCGAGCCTGCGCTGCAGCTGGTCGTCGGAGTAGGTGTAGACGTACTTCTCCATGCCCTTCTTGGGGTTGGTGAGCTCGATGCGGTGCAGCGGTGGGACCGCGGTGAACACGCGTCCCTCGCGCAGCAGCTCGGGCATGTAGCGGAAGAAGAGCGTGGTGAGCAGCGTCCGGATGTGGGCTCCGTCGGCATCCGCATCCGCCATGAAGATGACCCGGCCGTAGCGGACCGCATCCAGGTCGAAGGTGCGCCCGGAGCCGGCGCCGACTACCTGCAGGATGGCGGCGCACTCGGCATTCTTGAGCATGTCCCCGACGGATGCCTTCTGGACGTTGAGGATCTTCCCCCGGATCGGAAGCAGCGCCTGGAACTCGGAGTTGCGGGCCAGCTTGGCGGTGCCCAGCGCCGAGTCCCCCTCGACGATGAACAGCTCGCTGCGCTCGTTGTCGGTGGCCCGGCAGTCGGCGAGCTTCGCGGGGAGCGCGCTGGACTCGAGGGCGCTCCTGCGGCGCTGGGTCTCCCGGTGGGCGCGGGCGGCGATGCGGACGCGCGACGCATTGGCGACCTTCTCCAGGAGCTTCTTGGCCTCGGCCTTCTCCGCCCGCTTGCTGGAGGTCAGGAACCTCTTGAGCTCCGCTGCGACGACCGTCCTCACAATGCGCCGGGCGTCGGGCGTCCCGAGCACCTCCTTGGTCTGCCCCTCGAACTGGGGCTCGGCCAGCCGCACGGTCACCACGGCGGTCAGCCCCTCCATGACGTCGTCCTTGACGACGTCGGGCTCGGCCGTCTTGAGCGTCTTCGACGCGCGCAGGACGTCGTTGAACGTCTTGGTCAGCGCGGCCTCGAAGCCGGCGACGTGGGTGCCGCCCTTGGGGGTGGCAATGACATTCACGTACGAGCGGATCTCGGTCTCGTAGCCGGTGCCCCACCGGACCGCCACGTCGACGTGCAGGTCCCGCTCGACGTCCTGAGGCGTCATGTGGCCCTTGTCGTCGAGCAGCGGGACCGTCTCGGTGAAAGACCCGGACCCCTGGAACCGCTGCACGGAGGTCACCGGCTCGTCGGGGGCCAGGAAGTCGCAGTACTCCGAGATCCCGCCGTCGTGCTTGAAGCGCTCCTCGACCGGCTCAGGGCCGGTCTCGTCGCGGATCACCAGCTCTAGCCCGGGGACGATGAAGGAGGTCTGCCGTGCCCGTGTCAGCAGCTCGTCGAAGGCGAAGGCGGCGTCCTTGGTGAACACCTTCGGGTCGGGCCAGAACCGCACCCGGGTACCGTGCACGGCCTTGGCCACCCGGCGCCCCTTGGTGAGTCCCGAACGCGGCTCGAAGGCCGCGTCCGGACCGTCGCCGTCGAAGACCCCGGGGACGCCACGACGGAAGGACATCGACTGGGTGGCCGGGCTGCGGTCCACCTCCACGTCGAGCCGTGCCGACAAGGCGTTGACGACCGAGGACCCGACGCCGTGGAGACCCCCGGTGGCGGTGTACGAGCCGCCGCCGAACTTGCCCCCGGCATGCAGCTTGGTGAAGACGACCTCGACCCCGGAGAGCCCGGTCTTGGGCTCCTTGTCGACCGGGATGCCGCGGCCGTTGTCGTGGACGGAGGCCGACCCGTCGGGATGAAGCGTGACCAGGATCGACGTGCACACCTCGGCCAGCGCCTCGTCGACCGAATTGTCGATGATCTCCCAGAGACAGTGCATCAGGCCCGCGGGTGTCGGTCGAGCCGATGTACATGCCCGGGCGCTTGCGCACCGCCTCGAGGCCCTCGAGGACCAGGAGATGCTGGGCGTTGTACGTAGTTGTCGATGGCGGTCCCTCCGGCGGCCACGGGGCTCCTTCCCTGCTCTGCGAACCCTGCCAATCTATCCGGCTGTCGCCGAGGGTTCCGGGGCGCCACGCCCTGGGTGGCCGGCCCTCTCGCGCCCCGACTCGCGCGCCCGGGTCACAAGAACGTCACGGCGGAATCTCTGGGGTCGTGGCGACGTTGATCGATAGGGGAGGGTAGGAGAGACGACTCGCTCCGACCACGGAGCCAACCGGTCACGTCCGGATACCGATTTCGCGACACGCGGTCTCCGATAACGGGACTGAAACGGTTTCGTGACAGGAGTCATGCTTGGATATTCCCGTCGTCACCGACGGGAACCACCTGAGGTAGGGTTTCGACCCCGGCTCGGGACCACTGGAAGGAGGGTCACGTGAGCTACCGCAGTCGCACCCAGCGCGTTCTCCGCGACCGACCGCTGTGACCGATGCGGCGCGCAGGCGTACCTCCGCGTCGAGCTCAACGGCGGCGGCGAGCTCCTCTTCTGCGCCCACCACGCCCGCGAGCACGGCGACAAGCTGCGCGCCATCGCGGTCCTCGTCCAGGACGAGACCGACCGGCTGCACCCCAGCGCCACGGAACTCTCCGACTGACCCAGACCTCGAACGGGGCCCCGGGTTTAACCCGGGGCCCCGTTCTGTATGCCCGCTCCCCGGGCCCTAGGATCGACTCTCGCCATGTCTGCCGCCTTCGCCCTGCTCGCTGCGCTCGGCTACGGCACCTCGGACTTCATCGGTGGACTCGGCTCCCGCAAGAGCCCGCGGCTTCACGATCGCGGTCGTCAACCAGATCGCCAGCTCACGCTGACCTCTGTGGCGGTGCTGATCCTGGGTTCCGCTTCGTCCGGCACCGGCCCTGGCGATGGGGCGCTCTGGCGGGCGTCGGGGCGGGCATGGGCGTCGGCTTCCTCTACCGGGGGCTGGCCGCCGGCCGGATGGGCGTGATAGCCCCCGTGTCGGCCATCGGCTCGGCGCTCCTGCCGGTGGTCGTGGGCGTGGCGCTCGGAGAGCGGCCAGGGACCCTGGTCTGGGCGGGCGTCGTGCTCGCGGTCCCCGGAGTCTGGCTGGTCGCCTCCGGGACCGACGACCAGGCTCCCTCGGAGCCTGCGACCCGCGGCCTGCTCGACGGGATCCTGGCCGGCGTCGGCTTCGGGCTCTTCTTCGTCTCCATCGGACAGGTCCCCGCGGGCGGCGGAGTCGCCCCGCTGGCAGTCGCTCAGGGGTCGGCGCTGCTGTGCCTGGTGGGCCTGGCGCTGGTCACACGCTCCGCATGGGTGCCCCGGGAGCCGGACCGGCCCTGTGGGGCTGGCTGCCGGCACCATCGGGGCGGCGTCCGCGGGGGCCTTCCTTGCGGCCACCCAGTCGGGGCTGCTGACCGTCGTGGCGGTGTTGTCGGCCCTCTACCCCGCCGTCACCGTGGTCCTGGCCGTCGTCGTGCTGCGTGAGCGGGTTCTGCGCTCCCAGGCCGTGGGACTGGCGCTCTGCGTCGCGACGATGATCCTGGTGGCCAGCGGCTGAGCCGGGTCACTTCGGCAGGGCGGCGACGACGTCGGAGATGAACTGGCACTCGTCGAACTGGTCACTGCTGAAGGTCCAGCCCAGACGGGTGATGACGACGTGCCGCGACGGGATCGCCGCGACCATCTGTCCCCAGTGGCCCTCCATCAGCAGGGTGTCGGCGGGGACGCCCGGATAGGACCTGCACTCCCCGCCCACGATGTCGCCGGGGAGCCAGACCCCGGCACCGTACCCATGGCCCTCCCCGTCGGGCATGGCGGACGCCGCGGTGAGCTTCGCGTAGTCCGCAGGTAGCAGCTGCGTGCCCTGCCAGACGCCCCCGTCGAGCATCAGCTCGCCGAGGCGGGTCCAGTCCGCCGTGCTGGCCCACAGGTACGACGAACCCACCCAGTTGCCGGCCGTGTCGGTCTCCAGGACCGCCGAGTGGATGCCCAGGGGGTCGAACAGGGCCTTCTGCGGGTAGTCCCAGTAGGACTGGTCATCGGGGAACTGCGCTCGCACGACCGCGGACAGGATGTTGGCGTCGGAGCTGAGGTACTCCCAGTAGCTGGCGGGAGGGTGGTCGGTCGCGTGCCGTGCACTCCAGGCGGCCATGTCGGGCTGGCCGTAGAGCATCTGCACCACGTCACCGGTGGGGTCGTAGCTCTCGTCGATGGCGAGTCCGGACCTCATGTACAACAGGTCCGCGATGGTGATCTTCGCGCGGTCGTCGGTACGCCAGGACGCCACCCAGTCCGGCTCGCGACCTGCGGGGAATGCGTCGACCACCGGGGTGTCGAGGGGCACACCGGCCTCGTCGAGCTTCTTGATGGTCAGCATCGCGACCACCGACTTCGTCATCGACCAGCCGTGCAGCGCGGTCCCCGGGGCGATTCCCGCCCCGTTCTTGAGGAGGAGCAGCTTGCCGTCCTGCACGACTGCGACGCCGCGGGCATTGGCCAGGCTCGGGTCCCCGGACCCCACGAGGGCCTGGTCCACGACCTGCTTCAGCGCCCCCAGGTCCGCGTGCTTGGGCGCGCTCACGCCGTCGCCTTTGGGCCAGCCCTTGGTCGAGGAAGCCGGGGTGTACGGCGCCGCGTTCGGGTCGGGCGGGAGGTCGAGGACGCACCCCCGGCCGGCCTGGAGCGTGGCGGTCCGGGAGAAGAGCCACAGGAAGCGGGCGGTGACGCTGTGGTCGGCGTCGTTCTTGCTGGCGGTGACCGCCTTGAGGAACGGGCTGGCCGGGTAGACGTCCTCGTCGAGCAGCTGGTTGACCGAGGCGTCGCGTCCTCCGACGTACGCCGCCGAGCACACACTCTCCGCGGCGAGGCCCGCCGCGTTGGACGGGATGTGGTAGTAGAGCAGGTAGCCGACCGCCCCACCGAGCACGAGGATGACCAGGAGAAGAAGGCTCAGCAGCGTCCACCGCAGCCAGTGCCGCTTGCGCCGCGGCTTGACGTCAGACGATGCGCTCACGGACCGGTCCTGTCTCTGCACGGAAGCTCACCACGGGGCGAGGGTAACGGTCGGGACCGCCCCCGGGCCGTCATCGACACGGCCGCATCCGGCGGCGCCGGCCGGCAGCGGATCAGTCGAGATAGTCGCGCAGGACCTGGGAGCGCGAAGGGTGGCGCAGCTTCGACATGGTCTTCGACTCGATCTGGCGGATCCGCTCACGGGTCACGCCGTAGACCTTGCCGATCTCGTCGAGGGTCTTGGGCTGGCCGTCGGTCAGCCCGAAGCGCATGGAGACCACGCCGGCCTCGCGCTCGGACAGCGTGTCGAGCACCGCGTGGAGCTGCTCCTGCAGCAGGGTGAACGACACCGCGTCCGCGGGGACGATTGCCTCCGAGTCCTCGATGAGGTCGCCGAACTCGCTGTCGCCGTCCTCACCGAGCGGGGTGTGCAGGGAGATCGGCTCCCGACCGTACTTCTGCACCTCGATGACCTTCTCGGGGGTCATGTCGAGCTCCTTGGCGAGCTCCTCCGGGGTGGGCTCGCGACCCAGGTCCTGCAGCATCTGCCGCTGGACCCGGGCGAGCTTGTTGATGACCTCGACCATGTGCACGGGGATCCGGATGGTGCGGGCCTGGTCGGCCATGGCCCGGGTGATGGCCTGCCGGATCCACCACGTCGCGTAGGTGGAGAACTTGTAGCCCTTGGTGTAATCGAACTTCTCGACCGCGCGGATCAGACCGAGGTTGCCCTCCTGGATCAGGTCGAGGAAGAGCATCCCGCGGCCCGTGTAGCGCTTGGCCAGTGAGACCACCAGCCGGAGGTTCGCCTCGAGCAGGTGGTTCTTGGCTCGGCTGCCGTCCTGGGAGATCCACTCCAGCTCCTCGGTCATCTTGGCCGAGAGCTTGGTGCCCTTGCTCAGCTTCTCCTCCGCGAAGAGGCCGGCCTCGATCCGCTTGGCGAGCTCGACCTCCATCTCGGCGTTGAGCAGCGGAACCTTGCCGATCTGCTTGAGGTAGTCCTTGACCGGGTCGGCGGTGGCACCGGCGACCGTCACCTGCTGCTCGGGCGCGTCGTCCTCGTCGGAGGCGGAGATGACGTACCCCTGCTCCTCGTCCTCCTTGATGGTCGGGTCGGTGGCCAGGTCCTGCTCGAACTGCTCGTCGGGGATGTCCGGCAGCACCTTCTTGCCGTCCGGGCCGATGACCGCATCGGTCGTCTCGTCGGCGGCGGTCGGGGCCGCGGCAGACTTCGCGGCCGCCTTCTTCGCGGGCGCCTTCTTCGCCGGAGCACGACCGTCCGCCTTCGCCGCGGGCTTCGCCGGAGCGGCCTTCTTGGCGGCCGCCTTCTTGGCCGCGGGCTTCTGCTCGGCCTCGACCGCTGCGCTCTTCGAGGCGGCCCGCTTGGCGGGCGCCTTCGTGGCCGGAGCCGTCGGGGCAGCCTTCTTCGCCCCGGCCTTCTTCGCGGGAGTCTTGGCAGCCGGCTTCTTCGTCGCGGCGGCGGCCCGGTGGCCCCGGGCGCCGTCCACCGATACCAGGATTCCCTCGTCGGTCAGAAGACGAAGAAGATCGCGCAGTGCGGGCGCGGACAGATCGGCCGCGGTGGCCGCCTCCCGCAGCGCCTCATCGGTGATCTGGCCCGCCGCACGCGCGGCGGCAACCGTGGTGGAGATTCCGGGGAGGGCAAGAAGTCGATCCTGCTTCGACCTGCTCAGCGACACGGACTACCTCTCGTATGAGTCGAATTCAGGGCGCAAGACGGCCCGTAGCCGTCAAGAGACGCGCGTGTCATTGTGGCACGTCCGCCAAGCGCACCGTCACACACCCCGCGCTTTGCTGTCGACGTGTCGGGGCTTGCCGGGGCCGGGCCCGCCGCCGGTCGGCCCCTAGGATCGGCCCATGCGGAAGATCGGGCTGCTCGGCGGAATGAGCTGGGAGAGCACGGCCCTCTACTACGAGCTGATCAACCGCGAGGTGCGCGACAGGCTCGGCGGCCTGCACTCGGCCCGGTGTGTGCTCGCCTCGGTCGACTTCCACGAGATCGAGCATCTGCAGAGCACCGGTGACTGGGAGACCGCGGGCATCAGGCTCGCGGAGGAGGCCCGCTCCCTGGAAGCGGCGGGTGCGCAGTGCCTGGTCCTCTGCACGAACACCATGCACAAGGTCGCCGACAGCATCGCCGAGGCGATCGACATCCCGCTGATCCACCTGGCCGACGTCACCGCCGCAGCCGTCCGCGAGGCAGGGTTGCACCAGGTGGCGCTGCTCGGAACCCGGTTCACCATGGAGGAGACGTTCTACCGTGGCCGGCTGGCGTGGGGATACGTCGACGCAGAGGTGCCCGGTGAGGCCGACCGGGCGACGGTCGACCGCGTCATCTACGACGAGCTCGTCCTCGGTGAGGTGCGCGGGGACTCCCGGACCGCTCTGGTCAGGATCATCGACGGCATGGTCGAGGAGGGCTGTGAGGGCGTGGTTCTGGGCTGCACCGAGCTCGAGCTGCTCGTCCGGCCGGACGACGTGACCGTTCCGGTCTTCCCGACTACCGCGCTCCACGCCACAGCAGCGGTCGACTTCGCGCTGCAGTGATCACTCACCCGGCGTCACGAGCCGGACGATCACCCGCGCATGGTCGACTCCAGGGCAGGGACCGTCAGTCGGATGCCTTGACGGCGAGGACGGGGCACTCGGCGTCCAACAGGATCCGCTGCGCGTTGCTGCCCAGGATGAGCTTGCCCACCGGTGTCCGGCGGCGCAGTCCGATCACGATGAACTCCGCCCGGGTCTCCGCTGCGATGGCGATGAGGTCGTCGGCCGGGTCGTGCCCTCGCACCAGCTGGCGAACGTCGAATGAGATCCCCGCTGCCTTCAGGCGCGCCCTCACCGACTCCAGCTCCTCCGCGACCTCATTGGCGTCGGTGTCGTCGAAGGACTCGCCCCCGCGATGGGAGTTGACCACTACCAGCGACGCATTGCGCAGCTTGGCCTCCTCGATCGCACGATCCAGCGCTGCGTCGCCCTCCGGCTTGGGCACGTAGCCCACCACGATCGTTGTCACGTCCCGTGACTCCTTTCCTCTGTAGGGACGCTATCGCAGGTGGTGCTGTGGATGTCACCTTGACGGGCCACTTCAGTCAGGCACAGTTGGCGCATGCCGACAGATGCCGCGCTGCGCCTGGAGGTGGGGCGCTTCCGCCAGGGTGAGCACCGTCGCCGCTTCCCCACCCGTCTGAGTCTCGGTGAGCTGGCCGGCGACAGGACCAGCATCGAGGTCCCCACCGAGTTCGACCTCCAGCTCGGAACCGACCTCGCACTTGCCCTCGCCCACCGGATCGCGCCGGATGCATGGGAGGACCTCGTGTGGTGGGTGACCCGACCCGGCGTGCCCGACCTGCACGAGCGGGACAACCGCTGGATCGCGGCAACGGCACAGGCCGCGGGCGTCCTGGGCCGGACCCGCCTCCCTCTCTACGTCATCACCCGGGCCGGGTGGCTGGACCCGGTCGGTGGCGGGTCCCGCCGCTGGGTCCGGCTCCGGCTCTGAGCTCCCGGGTCAGCCGCGATCCCACTCGGCGATCGGCGTGTTGTCGTGCATGTGCCCCCGGTAGTCCGCGGTCGCTCCGATCAGCGCGCGCTCCAGCGAGTCTCCCGAACGCGTCTGAGCCTCGACCCGGTCCACCCACCACGCCGACGCCGTCGCCCCGCCCGCACAGCGTCTGTCGATGATCGAACCCAGCCTGCCGGCGTCGTCCGCGTCCACCCCCCAGGAGCGGAGCCCCTCGACGGCGCGCTCGAGCAAGTGGGACCGGACCAGGTCGACTGCCTTCAACTCCCCGATCCCCGGCCAGAACACGAGGGCGTCCTGTCCGTGCCGCGCTGCGGAGAGGAAGTTCGACTCCGCGACGGAGAACGGGAGCTGCGGACCACACTGGCGTCTCCTCGTCGCGCAGGGCCCGAACGAGTCCCAGGAAGAAGGCCGCGTTCGCAATCGTGTCGACCACGGTCGGCCCGGAGGGCAGGCACCGGTTCTCGATGCGCAGGTGGGGCACTCCGTCGACGACGTCGTACACCGGTCGGTTCCACCGGTAGACGGTCCCGTTGTGGAGACTCATCTCCCGCAGTGACGGGATCCGGCCCGGCATCCATGTCACCGAGCGGGTCGTCGTCGTAGAGCACCGGCAGGATCGGCTCGAAGTACTCGAGATTCTCGTCGAACAGGTCCTGGGCGGACTCGATCCAGCCCTTGCCGAACCACACCCTCGCCAGGGCCCCCTGGAGGCGCATCTCGGCGGTCCTCGCGTCGATGGCCTGCTCGAAGAGGGGGACTCTGGTCTCCGCCCAGAGTCTGCGTCCCACGAAGTACGGCGAGTTCGCGCCTGTCGCGAGCTGCAGAGCCGACACCGCCTGGGCTGCGTTCCAGGTGGCGGCGAACTCCCCGGGGGTGGTCTGGAGATGGATCTGCGTGCTGGTGCACGCAGCCTCCGGGATGATCGTCCCCGCCTGCATCCGCAGGTGCTGCTCACCCTCGATCTCGATGAGGAAGTCTTCGCCGCGAAGTCTGCGCAGCTCCTCGCTGAGGAGCCGGTAGCGAGGGTTCGCGCTGATGGCCCGGTCGTCCAGGTGCTCCTCGGCCAGCGTCGGCAGGATCCCGACCGAGACCAGGTGCGAACCGATCGACGCGGCACGGCTCTCCGCGGAGTTGAGCGACTCCCGGAGCTGGTCCTCCATCACCGTCAGTGACCGCCCGGCGAGCAGCTGGGGCGGGACATTGGTCTCGACGTTGAAGCGCCCGAGCTCGGTCTGGAACTCGGGATCGGCGATCGCCTCGAGCACCTCGGCGTTGGTGAAGTTCGGGCGCTCGGCGGAGTCCACCAGCGAGAACTCCATCTCCAGCCCGAACATCGCCGGCGAGTCGTCGAACATCATGTCGACCAGCATCCGATCGAATGCCCGGATGCAGTCGGACAGCTTCTCGCGGTAGCGCGCACGCCCCTGTGAGGTGAACTCCTGGTCGGCGATGTCCTCACCCATCGATCCAGTATGGCCGCAATCAGGCCCGGCCGGGACCCACCGTTCCGCCTGTCGGCGGGTCCCACACGCTCGGAGGGACGGCATTCTCCAGGGCCTGAGCCACCAGCGCGGCCAGCACATGGTCGGGGTCGACGGACCGGGCAAGGTCGACCGCACACCAGGCCAGTGCGCCGTCACCGGCCAGCCACGGCGAGAAGGCCAGCAGCGCGGCCGGCTCCGCCACGCGGTCGGTGGGGGTCGCTCGCACCGCCTCCTTGAGGCGTCGCTTCCAGGCGCTCGCGTTCAGCCGGTTCATCCCGAGCCAGACCCCGTCGCGCACCGCGCGGTGGCTCAGCGCGACGACGACGCGCGCTGTGACTGCCGGAGTGAGCGGCAACCCGTCGTCGACCAACCCGCTCATCCAGGAGACCTCGCCGTCCAGGTCCTCGCCCGCGCCTCCCTCCCCGACGGTGCGGAGCCGCCTCGACGCGGCGGACATCTCCCCCTCGGTCTGGACGACCCGCTCCCGGGGCCCGCGGAGCGAGGCGGCGAGCTCGGCCCTGTCGCGGTAGATCTCACGGTCCAGGAACCGACTCTCCAGGACGAACGGATGGTCCGCCAGGTCGTACGCCGTCCCATCCGGACGGGTCGTCATCGGGGCCGTACCAGCGGCCCCCGTGCTCCCGCACCGTGAGGTCGACGTCGATGCCGTGCGCCCCCAGTGCCGCGACGAGAGCCGAGGTCACCGCCTGGGAGAGGGCCGGGTCTCCGCAGTAGGTCACGACGATGGCCTCGCGGGCCTGGTTCATCTCGGCAGCCGAGGCGAGGTGCTCGGCCACCGCCGCGATCGACGCGGGCTCGGTGGGCAGGTCGGCGCGAGCATGGAAGGAGGCGGTGGCCGTCCTGGTCACCATCACGACGGACTCGGCGGGCTGGAAGCCGAGGACGGTCACGACCAGGGCGAGAACGTCCTCGGGGGTGCGAACTGTGAGCGTGCGAGGTGGAGTCATGCCAGGACCCTTGCCGCCCGCTGCGACAGGGGGCAGGCGGCGCGGGAGCCGGTGCCGACATCCCACGCCAGTGCGAACTGGGGATGGATGCGGGCCAGAGCCACACCGACCCGACCCCGGCGTGCGCAATGATCGAGGCGTGCGCACCGAGGCCGGCATCCTGCACCTGGACCTCGACGCGTTCTTCGCCTCCGTCGAGCAGCGCGACAAGCCCTCTCTGCGCGGCAAGCCGGTCGTGGTGGGCGGGATCGGCGGCCGGGGCGTCGTCGCGACCGCGTCGTACGAGGCACGCGCGTACGGCGTCCGGTCGGCGATGCCGACCGCCGAGGCGCGGCGCCGCTGCCCGCACGCCGCCTACCTGGCCGGGCGCTTCGCGGCGTACCGCGCGACCAGCGAGGCGGTCATGTCCGAGCTGCGCGCTCTCTCCCCCGTCGTCGAGCCGCTGTCGCTGGACGAGGCCTTCGTCGACCTCGGTGCCGCGGGGCTGCCCGACCTGTCGCTGCCCACCGTCACCGAGACCGCCCGCGAGCTGCGCCGGCGGATCACGGTGGCGACCGGGGGGCTCACCGCGTCGGTCGGGCTGGCCTCCTCCAAGCTGATGGCCAAGATCGCCAGCGAGCTCGACAAGCCCGACGGACTGGCGGTGATCGCCCCGGGGACGGAGGTCGAGGTGCTCGCGCCCATGGCGGTCACGGTCATCCCCGGCGTCGGGCCGGCGACCACCGAGCGCCTGCGCCGGGTCGGCGTCCACACCGTCGGGGAGCTCGCCCGGCTCTCGGTCGAGGAGCTGGTGCGGCTGCTCGGCGAGGCGCACGGCACGGCACTGTTCCGGCTGGCCCGCGCGGAGGACGACCGGCCGGTGGAGCCGGCACGGGAGACCAAGTCGGTGAGCGTCGAGGACACCTACGACACCGACCTGACCGACCCCGGGGTCATCGAGGGGCAGGTCGCCCACCACGCCCGGCGCGTCGCCGCACGCCTGCGCGCCCAGGCGCTGTCGGGCCGCACCGTGACGGTCAAGGCCCGTCGCTACGACTTCACCACCCAGACCCGGGCGTCGACGCTGCCGGAGCCGACCGACGATCCGGAGACGATCGTGCGGATGGCCCGCGCCCTGGTGGCCGGGCTGGACGTCGCCGGCGGCGTCCGGCTTCTCGGGGTCGGCGTGTCGGGCCTGTCCGACTGGGTCCAGGAGGACCTGTTCTGGGACGGGACCCCCGCCGCCGACCCCGAGGACGAGCCCGTGTCGCCTCCGCTCGCCCGCGCCCGCGGGATCTGGCTCCCGGGCATGGACGTGGTTCACGCCGAGCACGGCCGGGGGTGGGTGTGGGGCTCGGGTCGCTCGGTGGTCACGGTGCGCTTCGAGACCGCCGAGACCGGCCCCGGGCCGGTGCGCACGTTCGCAGCCGACGACCCCGACCTTCGCCGGTGGGAGTCAGCCGAGGCTGAATGACAGCTCGTCTCCCGGTCGCAGCTGCGCACAGACCGCGAGCGAGGCGGGGTCCGCCACCGCCACGACGGGGTAGCCGCCGGTCGTGGGGTGATCGTGGAGGAAGACCAGGGGCAGGCCGCTCGGCGGCACCTGGACGGCACCCAGAACGATGCCCTCGCTGGGCAGCTCGTCGTGGCGCACGCGGGGCAGCCGCGCCCCGTCGAGTCGGATCGCGACGCGGTTGGAGTCCGCCGCCACGACGTACGGCGAGCGCTGGATCTCCTCCGCCCAGGAGCGGCCGAGCCAGTCGGCGCGGGGTCCGGGCCGGAGCGCCACCTCGTGCCGGGCTCGGTGGACCGCAGCGACGTCGGCATGCCGCGGCCGGCCACGCGCCGGACCCACCGGGAGCACGTCGCCGGCGACGAGCGGCGCGGGGCCCAGTCCTCCCAGGGTGTCGTGCGACCGGGACCCCAGCACCCGCTCCACGGCGATGCCCCCGCCGAGCGCGACGTAGGAGCGCAGTCCCGACTGCGCAGGGCCGACCCGCACCACCGCCCCCTGGGCGACCGACACCGTCTCGGCCCAGGGCACGTGCCGCCCGTCCACCTCGACGTGGGACCGCGCACCGGTCACCGCGAGGGTGAGCGCCGCGTCGGCCCGGAAGCTGACACCGGTCAGCGTGGTCTCCAGCACGGCCGCACCCGGGTCGTTGCCGACGAGGCGGTTGGCCAGGTCGCGCGCCGGCGCGTCGAGGGCGCCGGAGCGGGGCACCCCCAGGTGCGCCAGGCCGGGGCGGCCACGGTCCTGGACGCTCGTGAACGCTCCGGGGTCGACCACGGTGACGGTGCGCCTCACGAGGTCACCTCCACGAACCGCAGCAGGCGCCCGGGGGCCAGCAGCGCCGGGTTCTCGCGCGCCAGGTCCCAGACCGGCACCTCCGTGGCGCCCAGCAGCAGCCAGCCGCCCGGTGACGCCTGCGGGTAGATCCCGGTGTACGTGCCGGCGACGGCAACCGATCCCGCGGGAACCTGGGGTCGCGGATCGGCGCGACGGGGCACCGAGAGCTCCGGGGGCAGCCCGGAGCAGTAGGGGAACCCGGGGGCGAAGCCGCAGAAGTCCACCCGGTAGGTGAGGCTCGTGTGCGTCGCGACGACCCCGGCGACATCGGTCGACCACAGGTTCGCGACGACCTCGAGGTCGGGACCGTCGTAGCGGGTCGGCAGCTCCACGACCGGACCCGTCTCCGGCGCCGGGATGTCCTGCAGCTCCCACCCGGCCAGCGTCTGTGCCAGCGCATCGGGATCGTCGACCCCGTCGAACAGCACGGTGCGGGCGGCGGGCACGATCTCGACCGCGAGCACACCACGCTCCCGGGCGGCGGCGTAGAGGGCGGCGGCCTCGTCCGTCGAGTCCACCTCCACGAGCAGTGCGTCGCTGCCCACGCGGAGGGCGCGCACCGCTCAGCCCTCCAGGGAGCCGAGCAGGTAGCCGGCCCCGGTGAGACGGTCGCGCACCAGCTCGGCGGCGCGTACGGCGCCCGGGGAGTCCCCGTGCAGGCACAGCGAGTCCACCTGCGCAGCCATCGCCACTGCCCGCTCCGCGATCTCGGCGGCGTCGGTCACGAGCGCGCCGGCTTCGTCGCGGGGGATCAGCCGCCCGTCGGCGGTGTAGCCCCGGTCGGGGAAGCCCTCGCGCCACGTCGGTCGGCCGAGCTCCCCGGCCAGGCTGAGGATCAGCGACCCCTGCATGCCCAGTACCGGCAGGCTTCCCGACCCGGACAGGACGGCGGACGCCTGCGCGGGGTCGTGGCCGACCCGGTGGTACAGGGCTCCGTGCGGCTTCACGTAGCTGACGCGGCCCCCGAACCTCGCCGCGATGGCGTCCAGCGTTCCGATCTGGTCGGCGATCTGGTCGGCGAGCTCGTGCTCCGCCACGTCCATCGGCCGGCGGCCGAACCCGTCACGATCCCGGTAGGACACCTGGGCCCCGATCGCGACCCCGCGCTCCACGGCGATCCGACACACCTCGGTCATCGTCGCCGCCGTTCCCGCGTGGTAGCCACAGGCGACGTTCGCACTGGTCACGATCGCGAGCAGCGCGGCGTCGTCGGTGACCTCCTCGCCGAGGTCGGCGTTGAGGTCGATGGAGCCCGGCATGCCGTCCATTGTGCCCGTGGTCGCCGCCGCGACCGGTGGCATAGGGTCACGGGGTGGCAGAGCACCCCCCCATCGCAGACCGCAGGCCCCTTACCCGCACCCACCACGGCGACCCGGTGGTCGACGAGTACGAGTGGCTCCGCGACAAGGAATCCCCGGACGTCCTGGCCTACCTGGAGGCGGAGAACGCCTTCACCGACACCCGGACCGCCCACCTGACGGATCTGCAGGAGCAGATCTTCTCCGAGATCCGCTCACGCACCCAGGAGACCGACCTGACGGTGCCCACCCGGCTCGGGGAGTACTGGTACTTCGTGCGGACCGCGGAAGGCAAGCAGTACGGCGTCCAGTGCCGGGCCCCCATCACGGGCCCCGACGACTGGACGCCTCCGGCCCCGGACGACACGCTGCCGGGCGAGGAGGTGCTGCTGGACTCCAACGAGCTGGCCGAGGGGCACGAATTCTTCGCCCTGGGCGCCAGCACGGTGAGCCCCGACGGCACCCTGCTCGCGTTCAGCACCGACGTCAGGGGCGACGAGCGGTTCCGGCTGCAGATCAAGGACCTGCGCACCGGCGAGCTGCTGACCGACGAGATCCCCGAGGTCGGGCATGGGGCGACCTGGGACGTGCGGGGGGAGCACGTGTTCTACACCACCGTCGACGAGTCCTGGAGGCCCGACCGGGTGTGGCGGCACCGGGTCGGGACGCCGGTGACCGAGGACGTCGAGGTGTTCCACGAGCCCGACGAGCGCTTCTGGCTCTCGGTCGGCCGGACCCGCAGCGACCGCTTCGTCCTGGTCGCGAGCGGGAGCAAGAACACCACCGAGATCTGGTTCGCCGATGCGCAGGAGCCGACGGCGCCGTTGCGGGTCGTGGCGCCTCGCCGTACCGACGTGGACTACTCGGTCGAGCACGCCGTGGTCGGCGGGCGTGACCGGTTCCTGGTCCTGCACAACGACGGCGCCGTGGACTTCGAGCTGGCGATCGCCGAGGTCTCCGATCCATCCACCTGGACGCCGCTCATCGCCCACCGGGAGGGAACCCGGCTGGAGGATGTCGACGCGTTCAGCAGCCATGTGGTGGTCTCGCAGCGCAGCGAGGGACTCACCCAGGTCCGCGTGCTCACCCTCGACGAGGACGGGACCGACGCAGACTTCCTCGTCGAGTTCCCCGACGAGGTGCGCACGGTCGGCGTGGCCGGCAACCCCGAGTTCGCCCAGCCGTCGGTGCGCCTGCACTACGCCACCCTCGCGACTCCCCCGGCCGTGTACGACTTCGAGGTGGCCACCCGGTCGCTGGTGCTGCGCAAGCAGACGCCCGTCCTCGGCCACTTCGATCCTGCCGACTACCGCCAGACCCGGGACTGGGCAGTCGCTCCGGACGGCACCCGCATCCCCTTGTCGATCATCGTGCCCGCGGACGCTCCCCGCGACGGCTCGGTCCCGATGGTGCTCTACGGATACGGCAGCTACGAGATCTCCATCGACCCCTACTTCTCCATCGGGCGCCTGTCCCTGCTCGATCGCGGCGTCGGCTTCGCGATCGCCCACGTGAGGGGCGGCGGCGAGATGGGCCGCCGCTGGTACGACGAGGGCAAGACGCTGTCGAAGCAGAACACCTTCACCGACTTCGTCGCCTGCGCCCAGCATCTGGTCGACACGGGGTGGACCTCCGCCGACCGGCTGGTCGCCCAGGGGGGCAGCGCCGGGGGTCTGCTGATGGGGGCCGTGGCGAACCTCGCGCCCGACCTGTTCGCCGGGATCTCGGCCCAGGTCCCGTTCGTCGATCCGCTGACCAGCATCCTCGACCCGGACCTGCCGTTGACCGTGGTCGAGTGGGAGGAGTGGGGCAACCCGCTGGAGGATCCCGAGGTCTACGCCTACATCAAGGGGTACTCGCCGTACGAGAACGTCGCTGCCGCGCACTACCCGCCGATCCTGGCCGAGACGGGGCTGAACGACACCCGGGTGCTCTACGTCGAGCCTGCCAAGTGGATCGCCCGGCTGCGTGCGACCGCGACCAACCCCGGGGACTTCCTGCTCAAGACCAAGATGTCCTCAGGCCACGGTGGGGCGAGCGGACGCTACGACGACTGGCGCGAACGCGCCTTCACCCTGGCCTGGATGCTCGACCGGCTCGGGCGTGCCGGCGGCGAATCACCTCAAATGCCGTAAACCACGCTTTTCCCCCGAATGGGGGACGGAATTGAGAATCCGCTGTGAGCACCGGTTGATCGGCAACCTTCCGGGTACCCCACTCGTCAACGAGGTGTCAGGTCAGAGCGTCCTGGGCGGTGTCCTTACGGTAGCCGACGGGAATCCACGGGTGGCTCTGACCGTTCCACCAGTGTCGCCGCGCTGCACCCGACGCGGACGACGAAAGGATGCGGCATCGTGAGCACGACGACCCAACAACGCGAACAGCGCGAGATCGAGGGGCGCGACAGCGTCGGCCTCTACCTTGACGAGATCGCACGGACCCCCCTGCTCGACGCCGAGGCCGAGGTCGACCTCGCGCGCACCATCGAGGCCGGCCTGATGGCCGAGCACCTGCTCGAGGAAGGCCGGATCGGCCGGAAGAAGGGCGGCGCCCCCGGCTGGGCCACCCAGGAGGAGCTGGAGTACCTCGTGGAGGCCGGCCAGCAGGCCATGCAGCAGTTCGTGACAGCCAACCTGCGTCTGGTGGTCTCCATCGCCCGCAAGTACGGGCGCAACCAGATGCCCATGCTGGACCTGATCCAGGAGGGCAACACCGGCCTGATCCGCGCGGTGGAGAAGTTCGACTACACCAAGGGCTTCAAGTTCTCCACGTACGCCACCTGGTGGGTACGGCAGGCGATCACCCGCGGCATCGCCCAGCAGGCCCGCGTGGTCCGGCTCCCCGTCCACGTCTCCGAGGAGATCAATCAGGTCAACGCCGCCCGGCGCACCCTGGAGCGTCAGCTCGGACGCGAGCCCGAGCCGGAGGACATCGCCGCCGAGCTGATGATCGACGTCGAGCGAGTGATCGAGCTGATGGCCTGGAGCCGCGAGCACATCAGCCTCGACGCGCCCGTCGACGACGACGGCACGACGGCCCTCGGCGACCTCATCGTGCCCGCGCAGACGCCGGCCCCCGAGGAGAACGTCGTCGACTCCGCCGTCGTGGAGGCGCTGAGCGGGCTCATCGACCAGCTCGACCCGCGCTCGGCGGACATCATCCGCAGCCGGTTCGGCCTGTCCGACGGTCGCGTGCACAAGCTCGCCGACATCGGTGCCCGGCACGGGATCTCCGCCGAGCGAGTGCGGCAGCTGGAGCGTGAGGCTCTCAACCGCCTGCGGCAGATCGCCGACCCGGATCTCGCAGCCTGAGACTCACCCGCGAAGCCTGCGCAGCAGGGCATCCACCTGCTCGCGCAGGCTTTCGTAGGTCCCGGAGTTGTCGATGACGTACGTCGCGATGGCCCGCCGCTGCTCGCGGGTCGCCTGGGCCGCGATGCGTGCTCGCGCGTCCTCCTCGGGTGCCTTCCGGTCGGCGATCATCCGGCGCACCTGCTCCTCCTCAGGCGCCTCCACGACGATCACCGCGTCGAAGTCCTCGGCCCGGCCGACCTCCGCGAGCAGCGGGATGTCGTGCACGATCAGCGGCTCGGTGCCCGCCTGCGCGGCAGCGGCCCGGGCCTGCATCTCGAGCTCCTCTGCCCGTCGCCGGACCAGCGGATGGACGATGCCCTCCAGGACCCGGCGCCTGCCCTCGTCGGCGAAGACGATCGCGGCCATGGCCGGACGGTCCAGCGTGCCATCGTCGCCGATCACCGCGTCGCCGAAGGCCTCCCGGATCGCCGCCAGCCCGGGCGTACCCGGAGCGACCACCTCGCGGGCGATGACGTCGGCGTCGACGATCACCGCACCCGCGTCACGCAGCAGAGCGGCCACCGTGCTCTTGCCGGAGGCGACCCCTCCGGTCAGGCCTACTCTCATCGGACCGGTCCTTTCGCTCGCGGTGCGAGTATCCCAGTTCGGTGCGTGCGCGAGGATGGGCGCATGACCACGCTCCGCGTCGGCGACCGGGTCGCCCTCCTGCTGCCTGGCAGTGTCGCCTACGTCGAGACGGTCATCGCGCTCCTGCGCCGGGGGATCGTTCCCGTGCCGCTCGACCCTCACCTCACCGAGCCGGAGCGGGCCCGGCTGCTCCCGTACGTGTCCCCGGTCCTCGTGGTCGACACCGACGAGGACCTGCTCGCGCTGCGCGACCGGATCCGCGCGGTGGCGCCGCTCGCCGACGTGCCGGTCGCGAGGCCGATGCACCTGACCAGCGGCACGACCGGCACTCCCAAGGGGGTGTGGTCGGGCGTCCTCGACTCGGGCGCGGCACACCGGCTCCTCGCCGAGGAGCAGGAGCTGTGGGGGTTCAACCGCCGAGACACCCACCTGGTCGTGGGCCCGCTGCACCACTCGGCTCCCCTCCGCTTCGCCATGGGCACGCTGCTGGCCGGCGGTCGGATCATCGTGCCGGGCCCGTTCGACGCCGCAACCATCACCTCCGCGATCGCGCGGGAACACCCCACCACGATGTTCGTGGTCCCGACCCATCTGCAGCGGCTGTTCGCCCACTGGGATTCCGAGGGCGTCCCGGACCTGTCGAGCTTCCGTCTGGTCGCCCACGCCGGGGCCGCCTGCCCCGAGCCGGTCAAGCGCCGGCTGATCGAGCTGTTCCCGCCCGCCAGCACCTGGGAGTTCTACGGCGCGACCGAAGGGCAGTTCACCGCGTGCCGCAGCGAGGAGTGGCTGGAGCGTCCCGGGACCGTGGGACGGTCGCGGACGGGCCGGACGCTGAGCGTCGACGACGACGGCACGATCTGGTGCCACGTCCCCGAGCACGCCCGGTTCAGCTACTTCGACGAGCCGGCCAAGACCCGGGCGGCGTGGCGGGAGACCAGGGACGGACCGGCGTTCACCGTCGGGGACCACGGCCATCTCGACGAGGACGGCTACCTCTACGTGGACGGACGCCGGCAGGACCTCATCATCACGGGCGGAGTCAACGTCTATCCCGCGGAGGTCGAGAGCGTCCTGATCCAGCATCCCGGGGTCCGCGAGGTCGGGGTCTACGGTGAGCAGGACGCCGAGTGGGGACAGCGCGTCTGCGCGGCGATCGTCGGGGAAGCACCCGAGGAAGAGCTGCGGGCCCTGGCCGCGTCGGAGCTCGCTCCGCCCAAGCGACCCAAGGACTACCGGTACGTCACCACGCTGCCCCACACGGCCACCGGCAAGCTCCGCCGACAGGATCTCGCCCTGGACGACACCACCCGGCTGCCGCCGGGATCGAGTCACAGATCGTTGCCGGCGTAGGACTGGTTGAAGCTCTTGTTGGCCAGCGGGAAGTCCGGGACGATCGTGTCGGCCATCGCGACCGGTAGAGCCGGCCAGTTGAAGAAGGACGGGTCGACGACCTTGACGCGGCTGAGCGTCCCGTCGCCGGCGATCTCGACACGGTGGGCGATGGTGCCGCGCCATCCCTCGATGAGCCCGAGTCCGTGGCCCGCGGGGCCCGTCGGCTCCTCGGTCGGGCCCGACCCGAGGTGGCCGCTGAGCCGGGCCACGAGGTCGGTCACCAGGTCCGAGGAGACCGCGACCTCACGCAGCCGGACCAGGTAGCGCGCCATCACGTCGCCTCCGGTCTCGGTCACGACCGAGAAGTCCGGTCCGAGGTCGACGAAGGGATGGTCGGCGCGTGCGTCGACGGCCACCCCCGACGCACGCGCGACATAGCCGAGCGTTCCCAGTCCACGAGCGTTCTCCTCGGCGAGGATCGCCGTTCCCCGGAACCGGTCGCGAACCGTCGAGTTCGCCAGCGTCGCAGCGGCGACGGCGGCCATCTCCTCCGCGATCTGCCGCACCTCGGCGGCGTCCGGCAGGCTCTGCGCCCGCGCCCCGCCCAGGCAGACCCCGCCGCGTAGCAACCGATGGCCCGTGGTGCGCAGGTTCAGCCGGAGCAGCCGCTCACGCAAGCGCTGCGCGTGCGCGTTGCTGATGCCGAACGCGACGTCGTTGGCCAGCATGCCCAGGTCGGCGACGTGGTTGTGCAGCCGCTCCAGCTCCAGCAGCAGCGCCCGCACCCAGCGGTCCTCCTCCGGGACGTCGATCTCCCACGCCCGCTCCACGGCCTGGGCGTAGGCGAGCGAGTGGCCCACCGCGGTGTCGCCACTGATCCGCTCGGCGAGCTCGAACCCGTCTTCGGGGCGGCGCCCCTCGAAGAGCTTCTCGACCCCTCGGTGGACGTACCAGAGGCGCGCCTTGAGCTGTAGCACCGTCTCGCCGACGACCGAGAAGCGGAAGTGCCCAGGCTCGATGAGCCCGGCGTGCACCGGGCCGACCGGGATCTCGTAGACGCCGGTGCCGGACGCCTCCACGAACGGCGCCACACCGGAGCCCTCTCCGATGCCGGGGTTGGGGCCGGCGTCACGGCGCATCGGGTGCCAGCCGCTGGGCCAGTGGCTGTGCCGGACCAGTCGACGGGCGAGCGGATGGCCGGCGATCGAGACTCCGAACAAGTCGACGATCTCGCGCTCGAAGCGGCTGGTGGGGAAATCCCAGAGGGCGAGCGTCGGAAGCACCGGGGCGTCCCTGTCGAGCGGGAACTCCAGCTCGTGGCGCCGCTCCCCTGCCTCGGCGGTGGCGGACCCGACGAGCGAGTACACGACCCGGAAGCGGTCGCCGTCGTCGTGGCCGGCGACCAGGGCGACGCGCAGGCCCTCGGCCAGCAGCGCCGGGAAGCGCTCCACCAGGGTCTCCGCGGTGACCTCCTCGGACACGAACCCGGCGGGCCTCACGGTGCGCCTCCCAGGGTTCGTGCCGCCGCGCTGAGCAGGTCGGAGAACGGACCCCCCACGAACGCAAGCAGGCCGGCGGTCGTCATCGCGACGCCGAGCGGGACGAGCCAGCCGCGCCCTCCGGCGGGTCCGTCGTGCGGCGCCGCCGCCGCATCTCCGAAAGCGACCGAGGTCGCATGCCGGGCCAGCCCGGCGAATGCGGTCAGCAGGAGCAGGATCGCCACGACCATCACCCAGCCGAGCCCACCGGAGAAGCCGGCGACCACGATCGCCACCTCGCTGAAGAACACGCTGAACGGGGGCAGTCCCAGCAGCGCCGTGAGCCCCGCCAGGAGCGGAACGGCCAGCAGCGGTCGGCGAACGAGCAGACCGCGCAGGTCGGCAAGGGCGGTCGTGCCCTCAGCGCGCAGGATCCGCCCCGAGACGACGAAGCTGGTCGCCTTGGCCAGACCATGGCCCAGCATGTGCAGGAGCAGCGCCGAGAGCGCGAGCGTGCCGCCCACCGCCGCCGCCAGCGCCATCAGGCCCATGTGCTCGATGCTGGAGTAGGCGAGCAGGCGCTTCAGGTCGCGCTGGCGCAGGATCAGCAGCGCTGCCACCGCGAGGGACAGCAGCCCGCCGGACACCAGGAGCCAGCGCGACAGCGCGGGCCCGGTCACCGGGTCGGCCACCGCCTGGATCCGCAGGATCGCGTAGAACGCCACCGACAGCAGCACCCCGGACATCAGCCCCGACACCGGAGCCGGGGCCTGGCTGTGCGCGTCGGGCAGCCAGCTGTGCATGGGAGCCAGTCCGGCCTTGGTGGCGAACCCGAGGATGGCAAGCCCGGCTCCTGCGCCGACCAGCTTCGGGTCCAGGCCGGGGATGCCGTGGCTCATCAGCGACCACGACAGGGTCGGGGTCCCCGCACCCCGGGTGGCGGCGTAGAGCAGGACCACGCCCAGGAACGCGATGGCGACCCCGACGGAGGCCAGCACGACGTACTTCCAGGCCGCCTCCAGCGCGAGCCGGGTGCGATGGTGCCCGACGAGGAAGGCGGTGGCGATGGTGGTCAGCTCAACGGCCACCCACAGCACCCCGAGGTTGTCGGCGATCACCGCCAGCGTCATCGCGCCCAGGAATGCCGACACCAGGGCGGGATAGCTGCGGCCGGGATCCCCGTCGGACATCCCTCCCCAGGTGGCCGTCGCGCCCACCGCGCCCACCACCAGGAGCATGAACGCCGACAGCGCGTCGGTGCGTAGCTCGCCGCCGAGCGCGGACGGCTCGCTTCCTCCCAGGACGGCACCGGCGAGGACGATGCCCGTGGCGAGGATCACCAGGGAGACCACCGGGGCCCCGAGCCGGCGCAGCGGCACGGCAGCCTCCCCCGGAGAGCGCACGACGACCGTGGCGACCGCCGTCAGGAACGCCACCACCACCGGCAGGACGACGAGGACGCCCATCAGTCACGCAGCTCTCTGAGGTCGTCGAGGTCGGCGTCGCCGAACTCCGAGCGGATCCGCCCGGTGAGGACCTGCAGGATCAGCACGACGAGGAGCACGTCCAAGGAGACGCCCAGCTCGACGACCAGGGGCACGCCCCCGGAGGTGAGGAAGGCCACCGTGGCGATGCCGTTGTCCAGCATCAGGAAGCCCAGCAGCTGGGAGACCGCGTGCCGGCGTGACGCCACCACCAGGAACCCGTAGAGGACCAGTGCCACCCCGATCGGCACGGCGGCGACTGTCGGGCCGGACCCGAGCGCGGCGAGCGGGCGGGACACCAGAAGCGCCAGCACCGTCAGGAGCGCCGTCGCGATCAGCGACGCCGTCGTGTTCAGCAGCGGCACCTCCTCCCGCGCGGTCATGCCCTCCGCGGCCAGGGTCCGGCGCAGCACCGCCGGCAGGATCAGGCCCTTCAGGGCAAGCACGAGCGCTGCGACGACCAGGAGCTCCAGGCTCCGCCCCTCCACGGCCAGCAGCAGCACCAGTAGGGAGAGGACGACCCCCTGGGCGGCCAGAAGGCCGACCTGGGACCGCAGCGAGCGCCTCCAGACCAGGAGCACCCCGGAGACGAGCAGCAGTCCGGTGGCGACCGCGACCAGCTGGGCGAACGACGTGTGACCCATCAGGCCACACCTCCCACCAGGTAGGACGCCGTCACGGCCAGGAAGGCGAGCACGAAGGACCCGGCCAGCAGCTCGGGAACACGGAAGAGCCGCACTTTGGCCAAGAACACCTCCGCTGCCGCGACGACGCCGCCGATGACGAGTAGCTTGACCAGGAGGGCCACCAGCGCGACAGGGACGCTCCACCCGGTCAGGTCCCGCGCGATGCCCCACGGCGCCAGCAGGGTGCCGATCAGGCCGAGCAGGGCGCCCAGCCGCAGCCAGGACCCCACTTCGAGCCAGCCGAGGTCCCGACCCGAGCTCTCCAGCACCATGGCCTCGTGCACCATGGTGAGCTCCAGGTGGGTCGACGGGTTGTCGACGGGGATCCGTCCGGTCTCGGCCACGACCGCGACGAGCAGGGCGATCAGGGCCAGGAGGCTCACCGGTGCGACGACGCTGGCAGGGTCGTCCAGCCGGGCAGCCACGATCCGTCCGAGGACCGACGAGCCGACCGGGATCGAGAGCGCGTAGACCGAGACCAGCACGGTCGGCTCGACGAGAGCCGCGATGGTCATGTGCCGGCTCGAGCCCATGCCACCGAAAGCCGATCCCGCGTCGAGACCGACCAGGGCGTACGCCACGGTGCCGACCAGCAGCACCGAGACGACGACGAACAGGTCGTCGTGCACCTGGGAGAACGTGGCCGTGGTCAGCAGTGGGGTCAGCGCCACGACCACCAGGCTGGAGACGGCGACGACCACGGGGGCGACGAAGGACACCCAGCTGGTCCCCTGCGCCCGCAACGGCTCCTTCGCGAACAGCTTGCGGAGGTCCCGCCACGGCTGCAGGACACCCGGCCCGACGCGGCCTTCCAACCTCGCGCGCACCTGCCGCATCACCCCGATGAGCACCGGCGCGATGGCGGCCATCACCAGGACCTGGACCACGACGAGAACGGTGGTGGTCACCACGCGACCACCACCAGGACGATGACGAGGGCCGCGAAGGAGTAGCCCAGGTACCGGTGGATGCTGCCGTTCTGCAGCGCGCGTCCGGCCTCCCCCAGCCGGTCCATCAACCCGATCAGCGGCCGGTAGACGCGCGACTCGACGACGTCGCCGACCTGCTGCCGGAACCGGACGGCCTCCACCAGGTAGCGGGACTCCTCGGAATGGGTGATCTCGATGTCGCGCTCAGGTCGGAGGGCCTCGTCGAAGACCCGCGACAGCGGCTCGGCGTACGAGGTGGCGGTGTACTGCATCCGGGGGCTGATCCACTCGCCGCCACAGCTCCAGGGGAGCTCGACCCGGCGCCGGGGTGCTCGTCGGGCCGCGAGCGCCGCGATCACCAGCACGGGCACGGCCAGTGTCGCGGCGAGCAGGGACAGCGCGAACGGGTTGAGCACGGCGCCGACCTGTGGCAGCCGGATGCTGGCCAGGCTCCCGCTGGTCATCCCCTGCGGGCCGGAAGCGCGCACCGCGGCCACCGTCAGCAGCCCCGGGAACACTCCGGTGGCGAGCACCACGACGGCCCCGAGGGCGAGGCCGGCGCGCAGAGGCGAGTCGACCTCGCGGGCCGCTGCCGCGCCCTCCGACCTCGGCCGCGCCAGGAAGGCGATGCCGAACGCCTTCACGAAGGTCAGCAGGGCCAGGCCGGCGGTCAGCGCCACGACGGCGACCGCGAACGGCATCGCGACCTGGACGACCCGGTTGCCCGGGACACCCCCGTGGATCAGGGACTGCAGCAGCGCCCACTCGGCCACGAACCCACCCGTCACGGGCAGGGAAGCGGCTCCGAGCGCTCCGATGCCGAAGGCGATCGACGTCCACGGCATCCGCGAGACGAGGCCGCCGAGCCGGTCGAGGTCCCGCTCCCCGGTGGCCTGCACGACGGCCCCGGCGCCGAGGAAGAGCGTGGTCTTGAACGCGGCGTGCGCTGCGGCGAGGAGCAGGGCTGCGCCGTACGCCACGTCGGCGGCGGCATCCGCTCCCGCGGACCGCAACAGCAGGCCGGTCCCCACCGCGAGGAACATCAGGCCCATGTTCTCGGTGGTGGAGTACGCCAGCAGCCGCTTCAGGTCGCTGGCGACGGACGCCTGCAGGATCCCGTAGAGCGCGGAGACGCCGCCGAGCACCATGACGCCGGTCCCCCACCACACCGAGCCGCGCGGAAGCAGAATCAGCGCCACGGACAGGGTCCCGTAGAGGCCCATCTTCACCATCGCCGCGCTCATCAGGGCCGACACGTGGCTGGGCGCCGCGGGGTGGGCCCGCGGGAGCCAGACGTGCACCGGCACCAAACCTGCCTTGGTCGCGAAGCCGGCCAGGAGGAGCAGGACCACGACCCCGAGCCGCCACGAGCTCCCCGCCGCACCCGCCCCGGCGAACGACGTGGTTCCGGTGAGGTGGGCGAGCAGGCTGAAGCCGAGCAGCAGCAGCACGAAGCTCAGGTGGGTCATCACCGCGTACCAGAGCGCCGCCGAGCGGACCTCGGCGCGCTCGCGATGCTCCGCGAGCACCAGCACCGTCGACGCGACCGCCATAACCTCCCACCCGAGCAGGAACGTGACGCTGTCGCCGGCCATCGCCACCAGCTGCATGCCGGCGCCGAATACCGCGAGCGCGGACCAGCCGCTGCGCGAGGCCGCAGCCCCGTGGGCGTAGCCGATCCCGAAGACTGCCGCGACCACCAGGACCCCACTGGAGAGCACCAGGAAGAAGGCTCCCAACGGGGAGGGCGCGAGCACGAGGTCGACCCGCGGGAGGGCGGTCGGGATCGTCAGCGATCCGGCCGATCCACCCAGCACGAGGACTCCGGCGATCACGCCGGCCAGCCCCTGCGCGGCGATCAGCATCCCCGCGAGGGGGTTGCGCCAGGAGGGTGGCGTCAGCGTCGCGACACCCGCGGCCGCCAGCGTCAAGACGAGCTGCTCGACGATCCAGACGGCGACGTTCACCGCCCGGTCACCTTGCGCAGTGCCTCCACCAGTGCCTCCGGTGGCGGCGGGCAGCCGGGGACCTCCAGGTCGACGTCGACGACGTCGCTCACCGCGCCCGCCACCCCGGGTCCTCCGGCGAACGCGCCGCAGTTGCGAGCGCAGTCGCCCATCGCGACCACCAGACGCGGCCCGGGGGTGGCCGCAATGGTGCGTTCCAGGGCGTCGCGCATGTTGTGGGTGACGACCCCGGTGACGAGGACGACGTCGGCGTGCCGGGGCGAGGCGACCAGCCGGGCACCGTACCGCTCGGCGTCGTAGACCGGTCCGAAGGCCGCCGCGATCTCGATCTCGCAGCCGTTGCAGGAGCCGGCGTCGACGTGGCGGATCTGGACGCTGCCCCGCAACGAGTCGGGAACCCCCTCGAGGGGCTCGGGGGCGGGCGGCGCGGGCTCGGCGACACGGCCGGCCCTGCGGATGAGGTCGAACCAGGACGCCACGGCTATCGCCTCATCGTCGTCGGACCGCCGCATCGATCACGGGGCCATCCTCCCACAGCCCGGCTCAGGGGATTCTCAGACCTTCTCTCGCTCTCAGGTGCACCACCCCCGGTTCTCAGGTGTACCGCCCCCGGGTCTGACAGGCTCGAGGACATGCTCCTCCAGCAGCTGTCCCGACGGGACCGCCTGACCTACGGGCTGGCGGCCGTGGCCGTGGTGGTCGTCGTCGCGGTCAACCTGGTCCTCTGGCTGCGGTCCGACGCCGCGAGCTCCGGCCCCGGGCTCGCCGCCTCGTGGCAGACCTACGGCGGCTCGGCTTCCTACCGCCACAGCCCGTGCGGCATCGGGGCGTGCCCGGAGACGAAGGTCGTCGTCCTCCAGGACGGCACCTACACGGTGACCACCTTGTTCCACACGGACAACGGCAACGCGAGCGGGCGGCTGAGCCCCGCCCAGACCGCCCAGCTGGCGCAGGCCAGGTCCCACCCCGACCTACCGGCCGGGGCGCCGGTCGACTGTGGCTCCTACCTGTTCACTCCGCACGTGAAGATCATCGTCGTCACGGCAGCCGGATCGACCAGCACCCTGGACACCTGCCTGGCCGACGTCCCGGCGTCCAATCCACTCGTCGAGCTGCTGGAGGGTCTGGCAGCGAGCGGCGCGCAGGCGTCGTAGGCCACCGAGGACGGCAGAAGGCCCCCGGAGTGAACCGGGGGCCTTCTGCGTGTCGTTCTGTTCGGCGCGGGTGACGCCGGCGGTTACTCGCCGCCGGTGAGCTTGTCGCGCAGCGCCTGCAGCGCCTCGTCGGACGCGAGCGAGCCCTCCGCCGGGGTGTCGCTGGAGTACGAGCTCGCCTCGCCGGCCTCGGCGTCGGCCTTCTTGGCCTCGGCCTGCTGCTTGACGTGCGCCTCCCACCGCGCGTGCGCCTCGGCGTACTGCTTCTCCCACTCGGCGCGCTGGGTCTCGTAGCCCTCCAGCCACTCGCCGGTCTCCGGGTCGAAGCCCTCCGGGTAGATGTAGTTGCCCTGCTCGTCGTAGGAGGCCGACATGCCGTACAGGGTCGGGTCGAACTCCTCGACGTGAGCGGCGGTGTCGGTCTCGTTGGCCTGCTTCAGCGACAGCGAGATCCGGCGACGCTCCAGGTCGATGTCGATGATCTTGACCATGACGTCGTCGTTGACCTGGACGACCTGCTCGGGGATCTCGACGTGGCGCTCGGCGAGCTCGGAGATGTGGACCAGGCCCTCGATGCCCTCCTCGACGCGGACGAACGCGCCGAACGGGACGAGCTTGGTGACCTTGCCCGGCACGATCTGGCCGATCTGGTGGGTCCGGGCGAAGTGCTGCCACGGGTCCTCCATGGTCGCCTTCAGCGACAAGGAGACGCGCTCGCGCTCCATGTCGACGTCGAGCACCTCGACGGTGACCTCGTCACCGACCGTGACGACCTCGCTCGGGTGGTCGATGTGCTTCCAGGAGAGCTCGGACACGTGGACCAGGCCGTCGACCCCACCGAGGTCGACGAAGGCGCCGAAGTTCACGATCGAGGAGACGACACCCTTGCGGATCTGCCCCTTCTGGAGCTGGTTGAGGAAGCCGTGGCGGACCTCGGACTGGGTCTGCTCCAGCCAGGCGCGGCGGGACAGGACCACGTTGTTGCGGTTCTTGTCCAGCTCGATGATCTTGGCCTCGAGCTCGCGGCCGATGTACGGCGCGAGGTCGCGGACGCGACGCATCTCCACCAGGGAGGCGGGGAGGAAGCCGCGCAGGCCGATGTCGAGGATCAGGCCACCCTTGACCACCTCGATGACGGTGCCGGTGACGACGCCGTCCTCCTCCTTGACCTTCTCGATCGTGCCCCAGGCGCGCTCGTACTGGGCACGCTTCTTCGACAGGATCAGCCGGCCTTCCTTGTCCTCCTTCTGGAGAACGAGAGCCTCGACACGGTCGCCGACCTCGACCACCTCGGTGGGGTCGACGTCGTGCTTGATGGAGAGCTCACGGGACGGGATGACGCCTTCGGTCTTGTAGCCGATGTCCAGCAGGACCTCGTCGCGGTCCACCTTGACGATGGTGCCGTCGACGATGTCACCGTCGTCGAAGTACTTGATGGTCTCGTCGATCGCGGCGAGAAAGTCCTCTTCCGACCCGATGTCGTTGACTGCGACGTTCGGCGTGCCGGCAAGAGCGGAGGAGCTTGTCATAAGGGAAGTGGTTCCTTGGTGGATAGATGTCGTGGTCGGGCGCGCACGAGGCCGTTTTCACCATCGGGAGAGCCGTCAGGGAACGACATGATCGAACCGGGCCGTCGACAGCGAGCCAGGATCCGCTAGGTCCGAGACCCGAGCAGGCTCCGCGCGCACCCGTCAGGATACGCAGGGGCAGGTGCCTCCGTCCAACCGGACCGGCTCTCGCGCAGGCGTAGGGTCGGGCCGTGGAGACCGTCCATCCCGAGCGCCGTGACGTCGGCGAGACCGAGACCCGGGAGGCGAACCGGCGCGACTGGGACGCCTACTCCGACGAGTACCAGACCACCCACGGGGAGTTCCTGCACGACATCGGCTTCGTCTGGGGGCCGGAGGGGCTGCACGAGGCCGACGCCCGGGTGCTCGGCGACACCGACGGGGCGCGCACGCTCGAGGTGGGCTGCGGCGCGGCCCAGTGCAGCCGGTGGCTGGTCACGCAGGGAGCGACCGCGTTCGGGCTCGACCTGTCACGGCGACAGCTGCAGCACTCCCGGCGGATCGACGAGGCGACCGGCGTCGCCGTCCCCGTCGTCCAGGGCACGGCGACGTCGCTGCCGTTCCGCGACGGCTCGTTCGACGTCGTGTTCTCGGCCTTCGGTGCGCTGCAGTTCGTGGCCGACGCGAAGGCTGCGGTGGACGAGGCGGCACGGGTGCTGCGTTCCGGGGGGCGTTTCGCCTTCTCGGTCACCCATCCGATCCGCTGGGCGATGCCCGACGACCCCTTGGAGACAGGCCTGGTCGTGGACAGCTCCTACTTCGACCGCACGCCGTACGTCGAGACCGACGACTCCGGAACGGTTCGCTACGTCGAGCACCACCGCACGCTCGGCGACTGGGTGGAGCTCCTGTCCGGCGCCGGCTTCGCACTCGAGACGCTGCACGAGCCGGAGTGGCCGCCAGGGCACGACCGGGTGTGGGGCGGGTGGGGGCCGGTGCGAGGCGCCCTGATACCCGGAACCGCCATCTTCTCCGGTAGCCTGATCGGCCGCGAGCACTTCGCGAGGTCCGCCGGACGAGCTCGCTGACGGAGGAGACGCACCACGCCACCCGAGACCTCACCACCTCACCTGGAACAGAGATGACGATGACGGAGCCGCAGGGCCGCGGAACGATCGCCGCCGGCTCGATCACCGCCGTGGCCATGATGGCGCAGAGCGTCCTCGTCTACCTGTTCACCCTCTTCGCCGCCCATACGCTCGGTCCCGAGCATTTCGGCGGTGTCAGCGCGTTCCTGGGGATCCTGCTCGTCGCCAACGTCGGCGCCCTCGCGCTCCAGGCCACGGCGGCCCGGCGGACCGCCACCTGCGAGCCGGAGGACCAGGACGAGGTCGCCCGCGAGGCGCTGCACAGCACCCGGCAGACGACCATCCTGCTCACGGCCGTCCTCCTCCTCGCCTCGCCGCTGGTCGCGTACTTGCTGCACATCTCGCTGCTCGCCGCCCTGATGGCACCGGCCACCATCGCACCGCTCACCTTGGCGGGCGGCTTCGCCGGGATCCTCCAGGGAACCCAGCGCTGGTCGTGGCTGGCCGCGGTGTTCGTCGCCATCGGAGCCGGCCGCCTCCTCTTCGGCGCGCTCGGGATCTACCTGTACGGCTCGATCGAGGGCGCCACCGTCGGCCTCGCCATCGGCGCGGCCATGCCGGCGGTCATCGGCTGGTGGGGCACCCGGTTCGTGTCCCGGACGGGCGAGCGGGGGCACCACCGGCTGCTGCACGAGGTGTGGAAGAACGGGCAGAGCCTGCTGGCCTTCTTCGTGCTGACCAACCTCGACGTGATCATCGCCCGGAACCGCTTCCCGGCCACGAACGCCGGGATCTACGCCGCCGGGGGCGTGCTCGCCAAGATGTGCCTGTTCCTGCCCCAGTTCGTCATCGTGGTCGCCTTCACGAAGATGGCCAAGGATCATGCTGCCGACGCCGACGACCAGCAGTGGCTGCGCCCGCTGGGCTTCGTGGCCGCCCTCGGTGCCATGGTCGTTGCGGGGACCGCGGTCCTGCCCCAGCTCGCCGTCCTGTTCGTCGGTGGCTCGGAGTACTCCCGGTTGGAGTCCTTCGCCTGGCTCTTCGCCCTGGAGGGGACCATCTTCGCGATGCTGCAGATGGTCGTCTACCGGCAGATCGCCCGGCAGGCCAAGATCGCCCGCTACCTGTGGGTGACGTCGTCGGCGATCGTGCTGGTCGGCATGCTCGCCCCGATCAAGGTGCCGACCCTGGTGATCGCCGTCATCGTGATCGCCGTCATCGGTGCCGTTCCGACCGCGATGGCCCGCTCGCACCTGCCTGCTCCGGCACCCAGCCGACAGCGCGTAGGCCGGCCGCGGGTCAGTGGGCGGCGGCGTGCCAGTTCGGGCCGGAGCCGACCGAGACGTCCAGTGGGACCGACAGGTCCGCTGCGCCGGCCATCTGCTCGCGCACCAGAGCCTCCACGGCCTGCTCCTCGCCCGGCGGCGATCTCGAGGACGAGCTCGTCGTGGACCTGCAGCAGCATCCGCGAGGCCAGGCCCTGGTCGCGCAGCGCGCGGTCGACACCCAGCATCGCGACCTTGATGATGTCGGCCGCCGAGCCCTGGATCGGTGCGTTGAGCGCCATCCGCTCGGCCATCTCCCGGCGCTGCCGGTTGTCGCTGGTGAGGTCGGGAAGATAGCGGCGGCGGCCGAGGATCGTCTCGGTGAAGCCGGTCCGGCGCGCCTCGTCCACCACCCCGGCCAGGTAGTCGCGCACTCCCCCGAAGGTCTCGAAGTAGTCGTCCATCAGGGCTCGCGCCTCACCCGGATCGATGCCGAGCTGGGCGCCGAGCCCGAAGGCGGACAGACCGTAGGCCAGGCCGTAGTTCATCGCCTTCACCTTGGCCCGCAGCTCAGGAGTCGGCTCCGTCCCGAAGACCCGCTCGGCGGTGACGGTGTGGAAGTCCATCCCGGACTTGAACGCGTCGATGAGCGTCTCGTCGCCGGACAGGTGGGCCATGATCCGCATCTCGATCTGGCTGTAGTCGGCGGTGAGCAGGCTGGCGTATCCCCGCCGTTACACGAAGCCCTCGCGGATCCGCCGGCCCTCCTCGGTCCGCACCGGGATGTTCTGCAGGTTCGGCTCGGTGCTCGACAGCCGGCCGGTCGCAGCGATCGTCTGGTTGAACGTCGTGTGGATCCGCCCGTCGTCGCGGACGGTGTTCAGCAGGCCCTCCACGGTCTGGCGGAGCCGGGTGACGTCGCGATGGCGGAGCAGGTGCAGCAGGAACGGGTGCTCGGTCTTCACGAACAGCTGCTGCAGCGCCTCGGCGTCGGTGGTGTAGCCGGTCTTGGTGCGCTTGGTCTTCGGCATGCCCAGCTCGTCGAAGAGGACGACCTGCAGCTGCTTGGGTGAGCCGAGGTTGATCTCCTTGCCGATGACGGCGTAAGCGTCGTCGGCGGCAGCACGCACCCCGGAGGCGAACTCGGCTTCCAGGCCCTCGAGATAGGGACGGTCGACCGCGATCCCACCCGCTCCATCTCCGCGAGCACGGTGACCAGGGGCAGCTCGACGTCGGTCAGCAGCGCCGGCCCGCCGCGGTCGGCCAGCTCGGCGTCGAGCGCGGCGGCGAGATCGACCACGGCCAACGCCCGCCGCATCGCGTCGTCTGCCTCGCTGTCCGCCCCCACGTCGAAGGCGCAGCTGACCCTGGGCGGCGTCGCTCTCCGCGGCGTGCAGCTCGCGGTGCAGGTAGCGGATGGACAGGTCGGCCAGGTCGTAGCTGCGCTGGTCGGGGCGGGCGAGATACGCCGACAGGGCGGTGTCGCACGCCAGCCCGGCGAGCTGCCAGCCCGTGGCCCGCATCGCCAGCATCGGGCCCTTCGCGTCGTGCAGCACCTTCGCCCGGTCGGGATCGGCGAGCCAGGCGCCGAGGGCCGCCAGGTCGTCCTCGTCGGCCGACTCGAGATCGCAGAACGCCGCCCGGCCCGGGACCGCGAGCGCGACGGCGTGGAGGGAGCCGGTGCCCGAGCCCCAGGTTCCTCGCACGTGCAGGCCGACCCGTTGCTCTCCCGACGCGGCCGCCTCCAGCCAGGAACGGAGGCCGCCGGGTGCGAGCCGGGTCATCTCGGCGTCGACGGAAGCCTTCTTCTCGACCTCGCCCTCGACCTCGAGGGTGGAGAACAGGCGATCCCGCAGGACCCGGAACTCCAGACTGTCGAAGAGCTGGTGGACCTCCTGCCGGTCCCAGGTGCGCACCTGGAGGTCGTCCGGTGCCTCACCGAGGGGGAGGTCGCGGACCAGGGCGTTGAGCCGTCTGTTGCGGATGACGTCGGACAGGTGCTCGCGGAACGACTCGCCGGCCTTGCCG
>CAWDVB010000011.1:0-20601 GCA_963805655.1 uncultured Actinomycetota bacterium
GGCGTGCGGATCGCCCGCGCACCGAGGAGAAAAGATACCACCGGCAGGGCCGTGCCCCGGAATCAGGACTGGGCGGCTTGGGCCGCCAGGCCGCGCTCGTACCGGCGGTCGGGGACGATCCACATGAACGCCACGAAGAAGTAGAAGGCGAGGGAGATCCTGATATCGATCCAGGCAGAGCCCATGCCACAGGCGAACAGGATCGGGGATGCCTTGCCCTTCAGGTCCCGCCCGACCGCGGCGGCCATGACCGATCCCTTCCCCTGCATCCGGATGATCGAGGTCTGCAACCAGAAGAAGGCGAGCGCCGACAGGAACAGGAAGAAGCCGAAGGAGGCCACCGCGAGCGGCGCGAAGCCTGACTCGTCCATCCACCTGGTAGTGAACGGCAGGAGCGAGAGGAAGAAGAGCAGGGTCAGGTTGGCCCACATGATCGAGGCGGTGACCTTCTCGGTGATGTGAAGCATGTGGTGGTGGTTGTTCCACCAGGCCCCGATGTAGAGGAAGCTCAGCACATAGCCCAGCAGGTCGGGGGCGCTGGAGTGCCAGAACGCCGAGAGCGTCGGGTGCTCGGGGATGTTCAGCTCGAGCACCATGATCGTGATGATGATGGCGAGGACGCCGTCACTGAACGCCTCGACGCGGTGGGTTCCCATGAGTCAGGACCCGACTGCTCGCTCGGTCTCGACCTCCCCGTCGCCGGCTGCGGCCTCGCTCCGCGCGACGAGCGCGCTGTCCCCCGCGTCGTGCCCGGCGGAGTAGGTGCCCGGTGCGGAGAGGTCGATGGTGCGGACCGCGCGCTTGGCGCGCGGCTTGGTCACGTACGTCGGAAGGGTCATCGGCAGCGGGTCCCAGACGCCGTTGCCGGCCAGCGCCTCCTTGAGCTGCGCTGCGTCGAAGGTGACCGTGTCCTCGTCCGGCTCGAGCTGGGCGAAGCCGTGTTCGTCACGGATCGCCACGGGTCGGGGAATCCGCATCGGCACCGGCCGCTTCGGCGGTCCGGCCAGGGCCAGGCGCAGGTGCCAGGCGAGCCGCTCGCGCCGGCCCAGGGTGGCCGAGAGGAGCAGGAAGGCGACGATCAACCCGACCGGGATCGCGGCGAACCAGGTCGCGATCATGCCGGCGACGCCGAGGCCGGCCACCACGAGGGCCCCGAGCGAGAGCAGACCGAGCACGATCCGCCGGCGCCGGGCTGCCGCCGCGACCGCGCGATGCCTCGCGCGCCTCTCCTGTGCGGTGGGTGGTGCGATCCGGGGGGAGTCGCTGCGCACCAGCCTGGCCTTCGTGCGGGTCACCGGCTCGTGCCGGGCGACCACGCGGACCGTGTCGGAGAAGTCCTCCACGGTCCGGCTCTTGGCCACCTCGTCGTAGTGGTGGAGGACCTTGGGGACCAGATAGAGCACCCACGCCGCGCCCAGCGCTACGAAGATGACTCCCGAGAGGTCCACGAGTCACACCGTACGAGCAGCGGGGCCGGTTGAGACGGATGTGAATCGGTGTGTCGTATGAGTTGTATGTGACGAATGGGAATGGGCGTCACCGAGCGACCCTCGCGAGCAGCCCGGCCGGGCACTCCTCGACGGTGATCTCGAAGAGCCGGTGATCGCGCCAGGCGTCGTCGATGTGCAGGTAGCGACGGGCGAAGCCGTACTCCCGCAGTCCGAGCTTCTCCACCACCCGCAGGCTCGCGGTGTTCTCCGGCCGGATCGCGACCTCGATCCGGTGCAGGCCCATCCGGGCGAAGCAGTGGTCGATCACCAGGGCGCAGGCGATCGGGGTGATGCCCCGCCCCGCATAACGGTCGTCGATCCAGTAGCCGGCCTGCCCGAACTGCGCGGACCCCCGCACCAGGTTGCCGATGGTGACCTGACCGACGAACCGGCCGTCGACCTCGATCGCCGTGGGGACCATCCGCCCGAGGTCCGCCTGCCAGCGCAGCTTGCGGATCAGTCCCGCGTACGACGTGGCTCCCGGCACGGCCCCCGGCGGCAGAGTCGCCTCCCAGGGCGCGAGCCAGGCCGCGGCACGTCCCCTGATCTCCTGCCAGGCACGCGCGTCGCGAACCCGGAGCGGACGGACCAGGACCTCCCCGTGGCGCAGATCCAGCCTCCGCCAGGACCGGTCGAGGCCGCTCAGTGGTCGCTCCCGACGATCTGCTCCACCGCGTGCACGAGGATCGGCAGGAGCACCTCCAGCCCATCCTTCACGCCGCCCCGGGAACCGGGAAGGTTCACCACGAGCGCCGTGCCGGCGATGCCCGCTACACCGCGCGACAGCGACGCCGCGGTCACGCCCTTGGCAATCCCGTGGGCGCGGATCGCCTCCGCGATGCCGGGGACCTCGCGGTCCAGCACGGGCCGGGTGGCCTCGGGGGTCCGGTCGGTCGGGGTGAGTCCGGTCCCTCCGGTGGTCAGCACGACCCGGGCGCCGCCGTCGACTGCCGCCCGGATCGCGTCGCCCACCGGATCGCCGTCCGGGACGACGACGGGGTCGGCGGTGTCGAAGCCGGCGTGGGAGAGCGCCTCCACGATCAGCGGTCCGGTCTCGTCGGCGTACACGCCCGCCGCCGCGCGGTTCGACGCGACGATCACCGACGCCTTCACGACGGGCGCTTCCAGTCGCCCGACTTGCCGCCGGTCTTGGTCTCCACGCGGATGTCGGTGATCACCGCCGCCTTGTCGACCGACTTGACCATGTCGACGACGGTGAGCGCAGCCACGCCCACGGCGGTCAGCGCCTCCATCTCCACGCCGGTGCGGTCGGCGGTGCGCACCGTCGCGGTGATCCGCACGCCGTCGTCCTCGACCACCAGGTCGACCTCGACGCCCGCGATCGCCAACGGGTGGCACAGCGGGATCAGGTCCGGCGTGCGCTTGGTGGCCATGATGCCGGCGACCCGGGCCACCCCGAGCGCGTCGCCCTTGGGCACCGCGTCGCCGCGCAGCAGGGCGACCACCTCGGGCGAGACCAGCACCCGCCCGGTCGCGGTCGCGGTGCGCGAGGTGACCTCCTTGCCGGAGACGTCGACCATGCGCGCAGCACCGGACTCGTCGACGTGGGTGAGGCGCGGCTCCGCCGACTCCTCGGGCATTTCAGAAGTTCCTGTCCAGGACCAGGACGTCGACCCGCGACCCCGCCTCGAGGTACTCGACGTCGGTCGGGATCACGATGAGTGCGTTGGCGGCCGCCAGCCCGCCCAGCAGGTGGGACCCGTGGCCGCCCACCGGCTCGGCGTGGTTGCCCTTGCCGTCGGGCGTGAACACCGCGCGGAGGTACTGCTGCCGGCCGGGGATCGAGCGGATCGGGCCGCTGATCATCGCCCGCGTGGGAGGCCGGCGGTACGGCGTGACGCCCATCATCTTGCGGATCGCGGGGTGCACGAACACCTCGAACGACACGTACGACGACACCGGGTTGCCCGGCAGGGTGAAGATCGGCGTCCGGTCCTCGCCGATGAACCCGAAGCCCTGAGGCTTGCCCGGCTGCATCGCCACCTCGCCGAAGGCGACCGTGCCGACGCGGGAGAGGACGTCCTTGACCACGTCGTAGTCGCCCTTGCTGACGCCGCCGCTGGTGACGACGAGGTCGGCGCGGACCAGCTGGTCGCTCAGCGTCTCGGAGAAGGTCTGGGGGTCGTCGGGGACGATCCCGACCCGGTAGGCGATCGCCCCGACCGAGCGGATGGCCGCGGCGAGCATGTGCGAGTTCGCGTCGTAGATCGAGTCGGGCGCCAGGCTGCTGCCCGGGTCGCGCAGCTCGGAGCCGGTGGAGAGGACCACGACCCGCGGTCGCGGACGGGCCCGGATCGAGGCGCGTCCGATCCCGGCGAGGAGCCCGATCTGGCGCGGTCCCAGCACCGAGCCGTCGGCGAGGATCAGGTCGCCGGTGGTGACGTCCTCTCCCTTGGCGCGGATGTTGGCACCGAGCTTGGGCTCCTGGGTGATCGAGACCGTCACGGCGCCTCGATCGGTCCACTCGACCGGAACCACCGCGTCGGCCCCGGCGGGCACCGGCGCGCCGGTCATGATCTTGACCGCGGTCCCGGAGTTCATCGCGTAGATGCTGGCCCGCCCTGCAGCCACCTCGCCCACGACCGGCAGGGAGACCGGGCTCTCCTCCGACGCACCGCGCAGGTCGTCGGCGACGACGGCGTACCCGTCCATCGCCGAGTTGGTGAACCCCGGCAGGTCCATCGGGGACACGACGTCCTCGCAGATGGGCAGCCCCATCGCCTCCGCCAGCGGCTGGTCGTACGGCGGGAGCGGCTGGATCTCGGCGAGGATGCGATCGCAGAAGGCATCGACCGGGGTCATCGGATGGACGGCCATGCCACGAACCCTAATCGTCCGCGGGCCCGCGGAGCGTCGTCCCTGCCGGGATGTGGCCGGGCGAGCCCTCCGGCCCGAGCTCGACCTCCCCTTCGCAGCGCACCCCGGCCTCGAAGGCCCAGTCCCCGCGGATCCGCAGCGACGTGGCCCGGCGCAGCGACGGCACCCCCTCGGGGAAGCGCGCATCGAAGTCCGCGACCAGCTTGTACGACTCGTCGAGGTCGACGAAGGGGATGTGGTCGAGGGTCTGACGCAGGACGCTGTCCTCGTCGAGCTGGTAGCAGTCGGAGCGGACGACGAGCAGGTCGTTGGTGGTCTTGACCGGGACGAAGCGATCGCGGCCGACCTCGATCGTGGTGGCGCCGTCGAAGGTCTCGATGGCGGCCCCCATCGCGGTCTCCAGCTGGACGACCTCCGGGCTGACCGGGTCCGTGGGGTCGACCGTCTTGACGTTCTTGATCATCGCCAGTCCGAGGACACCGTGGCGTCGCTGCAGCTCGGCGCGCATCGCCGCCACGTCGAACCACAGGTTGTTGGTCGACGAGAACCGGTGGCGGTCCAGATCGGCGAGGGCCTCGAGGTCCTCGGGGAGGGTCTGCGCGGTCTCCCGCAGCACGATGCGGCCGTCGCTCTTGCGCCGGGCGAAATGGCCACCCTTGCGGTCGCTGGGAGTGCGGCGCACGGCCTCGATCGCGAACGGCGCGCCGGACTGCGCGAACCACCCGGCCACGCGCGGATCGGGTACGGCGCCGAGGTTGTCGGAGTTGGAGACGAACACCCGCTCGAATCCGGCCTCACCGAGCCGGTCCAGCAGTCCCGTGCTCCACAAGGACGTGTAGATGTCACCGTGTCCCGGAGGGCACCACTCCAGGTCCGGGTCGGCAGGCCACTCGACCGGGTCCAGGCCCTCGACGAGCAGCTTCGGCACCTTGTTCTGGAGGAACTCCAGTGGCAGGTCGTCGACGGCGAGGTCGGGATAGGCCCGCAGCGCGGCCAGGGTGTCCGCACTGGTGCGGAAGCTGTTCATCACGAGCAGGGGCAGCCTGACGGCGTACCGCTCGCGCAACCACAGGATCTGCCGGACCGCGATGTCCAGGAACGTGAGCCCCTCCCGGACTTCCAGCAGAGACTTGGCGCTGTCCAGGCCCATGGAGGTGCCCAGGCCGCCGTTGAGCTTGATGACGGCAGTGTGCGCGAGCGCCTCGCGTCCGGTGGCCTCGTCGACCTCGACGTCGGCCAGCGACTCCATGTCCAGGGGGTCGATGGTGGACTCAGGGACCATCCCCGTCTCCCCCGACTCGAGCAGCGCGAAGTAGTAGGTGAACACGTCGATGGCGACCGGGTCGATCCCGGCCTGGTCCATCTTCGCCCGCGCGTGCTCCAGCGCCTTCGCCATGTCTGTGAGCATAAGGAAGAAGCCTGCGCGGCGAGACGGTGCCCCCGACGGCACCGCGGGGAGGGCCTAGTCTGCTGCGAGTGACCGGAATGCTCGCCAAGACCGCCCTGCGCGATCAGCTCGCCACCACCCGGAGCCGCCGCGGCCTCGCGGCCGGGGCGGAGGACGCCCGCGCACTGGCGGAGGTCCTGATGGGCCTGCCGGAGATCCGCCGGGCAGCGACCGTGGCGGCCTACGTCTCCATCCCCGGCGAGCCGGGCACCGGTCCGTTCCTCGACGCTTTCACCGCGCTCGGCCGCCGGGTCCTCCTCCCGATCGTGGACGGCAGGACGCTGGACTGGGCGGCCTACGAAGGGCCCGACTCCCTGGTACGGGCGCGGTTCGGCCTGCTCGAGCCGGTCGGTCGGCGACTCGGAGCCGACGCGATCGCCACGGCGGACGTCGTCCTCGCCCCCGCGATGGCGGTCGACCGCACGGGGATGCGCCTGGGCAAGGGCGGCGGCTACTACGACCGGGCGCTGGGCCGGGTGCCGGTCGGCACCTTCGTGGCGGCGCTGCTCTTCGACGGCGAGATCCTCGACGAGGTGCCGTCGGAGCCGCACGACCGCCGCGTCACCGCCGCCGTGACGCCTCGCGGCGTGACGCGGTTCGCGTGAGCGTCACCGTGACGGGTCGAGGGTCAGCACCGACGTCCCCGCGGACTCCACCGAGCCCTGGCTGAACGCCCAGGGGAGCGTCTGCCCGCTCGCCCACAGGGCGGTCTGGTCGACGTAGTTCGAGCTGAAGGTGTGGCCCGACGTCCCTGTGAGGTTCACCCACCGGCTGTCGTCGAGATTGCCCAGGGAGACCACCATCCGCATCGACGGCGCCCAGTCGACCTGGTACCCCTTCCCCACCGTCCACCCGGTGGCGTCGACCGTCGACTCTCCCCCGCCGACCCGGTAGCCACCCCGGTTGAGCAACCAGTCGACCGGACCGATGCCCTGGGTGCCCAGCGGCTGGCTCTGCAGGTTCAGCACGTGCAGACCGCCCCAGCTCCAGCCACTCGGGTCCTCGGACTGCCTGCGGGTCAGCTCGTCCCGGGCCTCGGTCATGGCCCGGACGATCATGTCGTCGCGGGTCTCGACGACCTCGGTCGTGTTGGCGTCGTCCCACCAGGAGGAATCGGGTTGCAGGAGCAGCCGCGACATCACGGCGTACCACCGGGAGCCGCCGTCTGGCCACAGCGCCTGCGGCAGCTGGTCGTCGAAGGTGTCGGTGAGCAGGCGGCTCCACACCACGTTGAAGTACGCCGCGGCGGCCGAGTCGGCGGTCTGCTGGCCGTCCCAGCTGCGCAGCAGCCTCTGGCCCTGCGAGTAGTAGCCCGGGGGCAGCTTCACGTCGAGCAGGTACGGCAGGAGCGTCGACGCGATGTTGTTCAACTGGTCGAACTGCATCGTGGTGAAGTCGTCGACCGTGAACGTCTGCTTCGCGGAGATCAGGTCGTTGATGCGCTGGCTGCGGTAGCCGTAGTCCCAGTCGCTGGTGAGGAAGTACTTGTACTGCGGGCCGATCACGGCCTGGTTCGCCGTCACGATGTATCCCTGAGGCGGGTTCAGCACCGACGGGAGCGCGTCGAACGGGATGAAGCGGCCGGTCCAGTCGTTGCCCGGGTCCCATCCCGGGACCGGCACCCTCCCCGTGTCGCCCCGCTGGCGGATCGGGATCATGCCCGGCGCCTGGTAGCCGATGTTCCCGTGGACGTCGGCATACACCATGTTCTGCGCGGGCACGGCGAAGTCGGAGGCGGCCTTCCGGAAGCCGGCCCAGTCCTCGGCCTGGTCCACCTCGAAGATCGCATCGGCTGTCTTGCCCGGGATCAGCCCGGTCCACGCCAGCGAGACGCCGTACCCGTTGTCGCGCAGCGGCGACCCGGGGCTCACCGGCGTGTCCGCGCCGACCGTGGACAGCTCGGCGGACACGTCGCTGAGGAGCGGCCCATGACCGGTCGAGCGCACGGTGAAGGTGACGTCGTCACCGTTGGCGACCTTGATGGTCTCGTCGCGCAAGGTGAGTGGGTGCCACTTGCCGCCGTACAGGTAGCTCTGCCCCTGGATCTTCTCCAGGTACAGGTCGGTGACGTCCGGCCCCAGGTTGGTGAAGCCCCACGCGATGTCGGCGTTGTGCCCGATCACGACCCCGGGCATCCCCGAGAACGTGTAGCCGGTGACGTCGAACGGGCACACCTCGTTGACGACCGTGCAGTGCAGGCCCATCTGGTACCAGATGCCGGGGACCGAGATGCCCAGGTGCGGGTCGTTGGCCAGCAGCGGCATCCCGGTCGCGGAGTGGGCGCCGTCGACCACCCAGGAGTTGGAGCCGACTCCGTCTCCGGTCCCCACCAGGGTGGGCAGCGAGTCCGCGGTGGCCGCGGTCTGCTCCAGCAGGCCTGCCACGGACCGGTAGAGAGAGGTGCTGCCCGTCCTGGTCGCCTGCGCGTCGAAGCTGCCGTGCACGACCTCGCCGGAGGAGACGATCGGCTGGTGCTGGGCGTAGGGGTACGGCGGGTAGAGGTCGGCCAGCTGGGTCGGGGTGAGCAGGGCTGCCCCGATCCCCCGGGCGATCTCGTCGTCCATGTTGCCGCGCAGGTCCCACGCCATCGCCTTGAGCCAGGTGATGGAGTCCAGGGGCGTCCACTGCTCGACGTGGTAGTTGATCCCGTTGAGGCCGATCAGGGAGTACTCCACCGACATCTGCGACAGGGAGTGGCTGGAGATGTAGGCGTTCACCCCGGCGCTGTACGCCTGCAGGTAGCTCAACGTGTCGGGGTCGAGCATGCTCAGCTCCTGCTCGGCGACCCGCCTCCAGCCGAGGGTGCGGACGTACATGTCGGTGTCCACGGTCGCGGAGCCGAACATCTCCGACAGCCGGCCCGCGGTGACGTGCCGGCGGAAGTCCATCTCGAAGAAGCGGTCCTGCGCCTGCACGTAGCCCTGCGCGAAGAACAGGTCGTGGGCGGAGCCGGCGTAGATGTTCGGGATGCCCTGAGCGTCGCGGACGACGCTCACGGACGCGTCGAGGCCCTGGAGCGACAGCTCCCCGGAGGTCTGCGGGAACGGCCGGGTCACCAGCACCGTCCCGGTCGCGCCCACCGCGATCATCGCGAGGACGACCAGCCCGACGACCACCACGGTGACCCAGCGGACGACGCGCCAGGTGGCCCGGCTCAGCCACCACGGGAGGTCCTGCGGGACCACGCCGGCCGTCTCCTGGGAGATGCCGGCGGGCGGTGGGAAGGGGTCGGGCTTCTCGGGCACGGGGACATTCTCCCCGGACACGCCGCCATTCCCTGAACCGGAGTTGGCGGCGCGGCGTTCGTCGGCGATAATTGGCAGTCAATGCCGGAGAGTGCTAACGGCTCCGGCCGGTCACACGACGGAGGACCTGTGCCCACCTACCAGTACGCCTGCACCGAGTGCGGCCATGCGTTCGAGCAGTTCCAGAGCTTCAGCGAGGATTCGCTGACGCAGTGCCCGGAATGCTCCGGGAAGCTCCGCAAGGTCTTCAACGCGGTCGGCGTGGTGTTCAAGGGGTCGGGCTTCTACCGCACCGACAGCCGCGCCGCGGCGAGCTCTTCGGACACCGGCTCCTCGACATCCTCGGCCTCCTCCGGCTCGGAGGGGTCGTCCTCGTCGAGCTCCTCCAGCTCCTCGGGCTCGTCGGGCTCCTCCGCCTCGAGCAGCGCAGCCAGCAGTGCGGGGTCGGCCGCCTGACCTTGTGGACGGGCGGGCCCGCCGGCGCGCAGGTCTCCCTACGCTGCAGGCCATGTCCCGGTTCATCTCGATCTGGCGTCGCGCCCGGCGGTTGGCGCTCGCCCATCGCCGTGGCGCGGCCGCCCTTCTCGCAGGGCTCGCAGTGCTCCTCGTCGTCCGCGCCCTCACCGCTCCGCCCGCGCCCATGCAGCCGCTCCTCGTCGCCAGTCGGGACCTGCCCAGCGGCACGGTGCTCGGTGCCGACGACCTGACCCTCGCCGCCTTCGCCCCGGGTTCCGTCCCCCCGGGCGCCGTCTCCCCCGACGTGGTCCCGGTCGGGCGCGTCCTCGCCGGGCCGCTCGGCCGGGCCGAGGTCCTGACCCACGCCCGGCTGGTCGGGGCCGGCCTCCTCGGCGGGTATCCGGGCCGTTCGGTCACCCCCGTGCGGATCTCCGACGCCGGCACCCTCCCCCTGCTGACGGCCGGAATGCGCATCGACCTGCTCGGTGCGGACCCGGCAACCGGCCTCGTCGGCACCCTCGCCTCGGGGGCGGAGGTGGTCGCCGTCCCGGAGCCGGGCGCCGCCACCCCGGGCAGCGGAGGCCTCCTGCTGGTCGCCGTCGCCCCCGACGAGGCGGACCGGATCGCCACCGCCTCGGTCAGCGCCTACATCTCCTGGGTGCTCGCCGAGGGGTGACTCCGGACGGCTACGCGACCCTAGGATCGAGGCTGTCCGCTCGAGCAGAGGAGTCACATGTCCGGTTTCCGTGCGTTCCTTCTCCGTGGGAATCTCGTCGAGCTCGCCGTCGCCTTCATCATGGGTGCCGCCTTCGGCGACGTCGTGAAGAAGCTCGTCGCCCTGCTGACCAGCCTGTTCCCCGCCTCGTCGCTGCTGCACTTCGACGAGAACACGCCCAGTGGCGCGTTCTACAACTCGCTGGTCTCGTTCGTGCTGCTCGCCGCCGTCGTCTACTTCCTGGTGGTCATGCCGTACACACGCCTCAAGGACCGGTTCTTCCCGGTGCCCGAGCCGACCCCATCGGGCGACTCTCCCGAGGTGGCGGTGCTCAAGGAGATCCGGGACTCGCTGAACAAGGACTGACACCGGTCGTGCCGTCGCGGGCGAGCGATGGTGCTCACCGACAACCACCGGAAAGTGGTGAGCAACGAACGGAGGAGCTTCTGCGTCCCTAGAGTGTGACCGCCGATGAGCATCGATCACGGGACGGGGGACTGGGGTTGCCTTCGTTCGACGACTTCGTGGCGGCGCGGGGCGACGACCTGATGCGGTTGGCGCAGGTGCTGTGCGCAAGCCCCGACGATGCTCAAGACGCGGTCCAGGACGCGCTGACGCGGGCGTTGGAGCGGTGGGACAGAGTCAGCGCCGCCGACGACGTCTACGCCTACGTACGGCGGATGGTGGTCAACGCCGACGTGTCACGGTGGCGCCGGTTCCGCATGCGCGAGACCCCCCGCCCCGACGTGGCCCAGCCACGGGTCGCACACGATCACGCGGAGTCCTATGCGCTGTGGCGTGCCTGCCAGGACCTCCCCGACCGGCAGCGCGCCGCGGTCGTCCTCCGGTTCTACGAGGGGTTGAGCCACGCCGAGATCGGGCAGGTCCTCGGAGTCAGTGAGCCGACCGCCCGCTCGCACGTCTTCCGGGCCCTGGAACGACTGCGGACCCAGTTCGGAGAGGAGGCAGGGCGATGAGTCTCGAAGAGCGCCTGCACCAGGCATTCCGTGATGTCGCTGCCGAGGCACGCAGCATCGACACCATCACGATCCGCGCGCCGCGCGGACGCAGGCCGGTGTCCGTCGCCCTAGTTGCCGCCGCCACCACCGCCGCCGTCATCCTGGCCTCGTTCGGCCTCGCCCACATCCTCCTGACCGGCCACAGCGCACCCGACCCGACGCAGAGCCCCACCGCCACCCTCACGACAACGTCACCGACCGCGGCATCGGGCACTCCGGTGCCACAGAAGACAGTGCTCGTCGATCCGAACCAGATTCCGACTGGCGCCCCGCCCGGGATCGCCTACTACGAGCAGCCCGGCCCGGTATTCGTCGCCTGCTCGACGTCGAGCTGGCCTGCCGCCACCGGCTACATCCATCCGGCGCCGGGCGACGGCGCCCGGATCCGTGTGCACCTGGCAGCGAACCAGAACTTCGGAGACTTCACCAAGGTCGGCAGCGGGTATGTCCTGACGACCTATGGGTGTTCGGGGACCAGCAGCAGCCGGCGCTACGAGTCCGACGGCTCGGTCACCACCCTCACGTACGACGGCGGCTTCGCCCGGGGACCCGACGGGACGGCGGCCGTCTCGCTGAAGCCGGGACAGGTCACCTTGATCAGCACGGCGGGGAAGACTCTGCAGACCTGGACCTCGAGCTCTCGCACCCTCTCCCCTGTTGCCGTGTTCGCAGATCACTCGGTGCTGGCCGACAGCGCCAAGACCCGGCTCCTCCTCCTGCCGGACGGGACCGTCACCCAGCCTCCCCCCTCTACCGCGCTCCCACCTTCTTGGTCAGCCAGCTGAACCTCGCGAACGGGGACGTCTCGCAGCAGACCCACTGTGGGCTGAAGGTGGTGGAGCCCGAGAGTCAGCAGGCACTATGGGCGGTCTGCGGGTACGACCCGGGCCCCTTCAGCCCCGACGGGACGGTCCTGGCCGCGGCGGCCCGGGGCTACTCCAGCACGGGACTCCTGGCGTTCTTCGACGCCACGACCGGCGCCCAGCTGGTTGCCTTCCAGGCCACGACGGCGAGTTGGAACGGCGAGTCCATCTCCTACATGACCTGGGAGGACGACACCCATCTGCTCGCCCTGGTGGCGGGGCCGAAGGCGAAGGGCCTGGCCTGGTTCCGATACGGGCTGGACGGAAGCGTGGAGAGGGTGTCCCTCGCCCTGCCGGTGGGCGAGAGCAGCAACTATGCGATGCCGCGACGGTAGCCGCCCACGGCCATGCTCTCGGCCGCGGCGGTGGCAACGCCAGGCCTCGAGGGAGTAAGCGTCCCGCGGTGCGGGGAACCAGAAGGCTGAGCCATGCGTCCGAGGCTGTGCAGCGGTGCCTCGGGCACGCGCGTGAGGAGAACGGGGGAAGGATGAGAAGCAGCTCAGGGCGCGTACGTCGCGCCGGGTTTCCGCTGGTGGCTCTGTGCGGGGTCATGCTCCTCGCGGCATGCACGCCGGCCGGCGTGACCGTCGTCGGCCCTGAGCAGTCGGGCTCGGACCCATCGACCACGAAGGACTGTGGCCCTGCGGTCGGCCAGACGGCGAAGGGCGCACCGGAGTCCTTTGGGCTGACGGCCGACAAGGACTCCCCACCACCGGTGTGGTCAGGCGAGATCGGATCAGGGCCGTACATGCCTGTGGCGGCGGGCGATCGCCTCTTCACCGGGGCGCCGCTGGGCTGCCTTGCCGCGCTCGACCCGCGCACCGGCGCACGGCTGTGGTCGTGGGGTGTGCCGGGCTCCTCACATCTGATGGGAGTCGTCGCGAGCTCGACCGTCGTCGTCGCGGCACTCGGCGACACCCGCGGGCACGCCCCGGCGATGGTGTACTCGGCGACCGATCGCCTCGTCGGGTTCGACCCGAGCACCGGGACGCAGCGTTGGAGCCTGGCGCTCGCCGACGACGGACAGGGTGTGCCGGCCGAGATCGAGGGCTCCGTCGTGGTCGTCGCACAAGCGGACGGGACGATCGTCGGCATCGACGCCACCACCGGCCGGCAGAGGTGGCTGGACGCGGTCCCCGACCGATGCCCGACGCAACCGCAGGACGGCCTGACCCCCAGCGCTGCGGTGCTCCCGGGAGCGGCCTCGGCCACGGTGATGCGTCGATGCAAGACCGGGGACCAGCTCACCCGGTTGCGTCCTGTCACCGGCGAGGTCGCGTGGACGCTCGTGCTGCCCCGCGGCGGTCGGATCGCCTACCAGGCGCCGGTGGGCACCTCGGCAGGCGTGACCGGGCTCGTCGTGACGGGGCACGGCTCGATCCACGCGGCGACGGTGGAGCACTCGCCACCCGGGCCCCACGGCTACGAGACCCGCTCGCTCCTCGCCGTCGCCACGGACACCGGCAAGCCCCAGTGGCAGCTGCACGACGTTCCTGCCGCGGCGGGGGTGTTCGGCGGGGCGGGGCGGCTGTGCATCGCCTCCGGGTACGGGACCGCCTGCTACCGCGCACAGAACGGGGACCTGTCCTGGGAGCGCAGCCCCGCCGTCTCACCACGAGACGAGCCGGGGTCCGAAATGGGGGGGATCGCCGCCGTCGGCGGGAAGCTGTACACCGTGGTGCCCACCGCCGCGGCCGCGAAGATCCCTCTGGGATCGACCACCTATCGTTCCGACCCCGGGACCTTCCGGCTCCAGGCCGCGGACATGCGGACGGGCCGGGTGCAGAGCGACGTCGGGCTGCCCGCCTTCTACGGAGGTCCCAACGGAGTCGTCGTCTCGCCCAGCACTCCACCCGGGGTGGTGGCCGTCAGCGGAGGACTCGTGCTCGTCAGCCCGCAGCTGAGCGAGACCAGGGTCATCGAGGCCTTCGCGCTGCCCTGAGACACCGCGGCGGCGGGTCAGCCGTGGTGGGGAGGCACCTGACTGCGCAGCCAGGCGTCGTCGTCGGCGTGCTCGTCGGGACGGTCGTCGGTGTCGTCCTGGGTCGACTCGGGGAGGACCTCTCCGAAGATCCGCTCGCGGCGCTCCCGCTGCTGCCGTTCGGTCGCCGTCTCGGGAGTCTCGTCCCTCATGTCATCCGGCTCAGGTGGTCGACCGGAAGCCATGACGCGTCGAACGCTTCGCGGCTCGGCTGCCAGGCCCCCGCGCCCGCGAGGCGGGCGGAGGTAACCCGCTGGGAGCGGGTGGACGGCTCGAGCCGGCTGCCGGCGAGCCGGGTCCGCAGCGACCCCAGGAACTCCACCGACGCCCGACCGGTGGCCTGGGCGAAGCCGCTGGCCAGGTCGCGACGCCGCACCGGGGGCGACCCGACGTTGTAGACGCCGCCGGGGACGGTGAGCGCGGCGATCACGGCCGAGCCGATGTCGTCGGTGTGCAGCAGGTGGATCCACCCGTCGGGGTCGCCGGTGGCGATCGGCCGACCATGGCTCGCGCTGTACATCCGCCAGCGGGTCAGCGGGTCGTCGCCGACGATCTGGCCGAAGCGCAGCACCACCGCGTCGCGGGGGCCGTCGCCGAACTCCTGCGCCTGCGACTCCGCCACCGACGCGGGCTCGGTGGCCGGCGTGATGTCCAAGGGAGCGTCCTCACTGAGCACCCGGTCGCCGCCGTCGGCGTAGAGCATCGAGATGCTCTCCTGGACCAGGCGGCGAGCGCCGGCCTCGCGGGCGGCGGATGCGACCAGCCGTGAGCCCTCGAGGCGGATCCGGTCGTTGCTCCGCCAGTTGCGTCCCAGGGAGGCTGCGTACCCCACCGGGATCTTCGTGGCGAAGTTGCAGACCGCGTCCGCACCGGAGAAGGCGGTGGCCAGCTCGTCGGGCTCGAAGACGTCCGCCTGGACGAGCTTGGCGCCCAGGTCACCCATCCAGCCCGCCTTGACGAGATCGCGCGCCACCGCGACGACCTCGTGGCCGGCGGCAACGAGCGAGGGCACGGCGCAGCGGCCGATCACCCCCGTGCTGCCGACCACGGCGACGCGCATCGTGAAACCCTCCCCTGGGTACAAGACCGCCCATCAGTCTCATGTAACAAACCGATAACGGCAAGTCTGCCGCGGAGAATAGGCTCAGACGAGGCTGCGGTAGAGCTCCAGGGTCCGGGCCGCGACGGTGCTCCAGGAGAAGTGGTCCTCGGCCCGTGCACGTCCGGCGCGGCCCATGTGCCGAGCCCGTTGCGGGTCGCGGACGAGCGTGTTGACCGCGTCGGCGAGTCCCGCCTCGAAGGCGGCCCCGTCGGTCGGGTCGTAGTCGACGAGCAGCCCCGTCGCCGCATCGTCGACGACCTCGGGGATGCCGCCGACCCGGCTGGCGACGACGGCGGTCTCACAGGCCATGGCCTCGAGGTTCACGATGCCCAGCGGCTCGTACACCGAGGGACAGCAGAAGACCAACGCGTGGCTCAGCACCTCGCGAACCTGTCCGGCGGGAAGCATGTGCGAGACGACGAAGACGCCGTCGCGCTCCTCGCGCAGCCGGGTGATCGCCGCGTCGGTCTCCGCCTTCAACTCGGGGGTGTCGGCGGCCCCCGCCAGGAGCACCAGCTGCAGCTCCGGGTCGAAGTCGAGAGCGGCCCGCAGCAGGTGCGGGACGCCCTTCTGCCGGGTGATCCGCCCCACGAAGGCGAGGTAGGGCCTGGTGGGGTCGACGCCGATCTCCTCCAGCGCGCCGCGGGTCTCGACCCGGTGGTAGAACTCCGAGTCGACTCCGTTGTGGATCACCTGGATGCGCCCGGGATCCACCTCGGGATAGGCCCGGCGCACGTCCTCGGCCATGCCGTGGCTGACCGCGATGACCGCGTCGGCTCCTTGGTAGGCCGTGCGCTCGGCCCAGGAGGAGAGGCGGTACCCGCCCCCCAGCTGCTCGGCCTTCCACGGCCGCAGCGGCTCCAGCGAGTGGGCCGTCAGGACGTGCGGAACGTCGTAGAGCAGCTTGCCCCAGTGGCCGGCCATGTTGGCATACCAGGTGTGGGAGTGCAGCACGTCGAAGCCGGCGAGGTCGCCGGCCATCTCCAGGTCAATGGCCAGCATCCGCAGCGCCGGGTTGGCCCCCTGCAGGATCGGAAGGTCCTCGGGATGGGCCACCGCGTCGTCCCGGGGAACACCCATGCAGTGGACCGTGACGTCCGCGAGCTGCCGCAGCTCCCTGTTCAGGAAGTCGACATGGACTCCTGCCCCGCCGTACACCTGGGGTGGGAACTCGCGGGTCAGGATGGCGACGCGCATGCACCGAATCTAGGTCATCGCGCCCCGTGGCACGACTGGACTTCGCCAGTAGGGTGACTGACATGGCCAAGGTGCTCGGCATCGTCCTCGCCGGCGGCGAGGGGAAGCGACTCATGCCCCTGACGCTCGACCGCGCCAAGCCCGCGGTCCCGTTCGGTGGCTCGTACCGGCTGATCGACTTCGCACTCTCCAACCTGGTCAACGCCGGCTACCTGAAGATCGCGGTGCTGACCCAGTACAAGTCGCACTCGCTCGACCGGCACATCTCCATGACGTGGCGCATCGCCACCATGCTGGGCAACTTCGTGGCCCCGGTCCCTGCGCAGCAGCGCCGGGGTCCCCGCTGGTACCAGGGCAGCGCCGACGCGATCTACCAGTCGATGAACCTCATCAACGACGAGAAGCCCGACATCATCGTGGTCTTCGGCGCCGACCACGTATACCGGATGGACGCCTCGCAGATGGTCGATGCGCACATCGCGTCGGGCGCGGGCGTCACCGTCGCCGGCATCCGGGTGAAGCGCACCGAGGCGTCCGCCTTCGGCGTGATCAAGACAGCGGCAGACGGCGTCACGATCGAGAGCTTCCTCGAGAAGCCCGAGGACCCTCCCGGGCTGCCCGACTCCCCCGACGAGACGCTCGCCTCGATGGGCAACTACGTGTTCGACGCCGACGTGCTCGTCGACGCGTTGGAGCGGGACGCGGCCGCCGCCGCCTCGCGTCACGACATGGGTGGCGACATCGTGCCGGCGCTGGTCTCGCAGGGCAGGGCGGCCGTGTACGACTTCAAGGACAACGACGTGCCCGGATCGACCGACCGCGACCGCGACTACTGGCGCGACGTCGGGACGCTGGACTCCTACCACGACGCGCACCTGGACCTGGTGTCCGCCGAGCCGATCTTCAACCTGTACAACACCGAGTGGCCGATCTACACGTCCAACCCGCAGCTCCCGGGCTCGAAGTTCGTGCACGACGCTTCGGTGCGCGACACGATCGTGTGTCCCGGGTCCATCGTCTCCGGCGCCAACGTCGTCTCCTCGGTGCTCGGCATCCACACCATGGTGGAGGACGGTGCCCACGTGAACCGCAGCGTGCTGCTCGACCACGTGGTCGTCGGGGCCGGCGCAGTGGTCCACAACGCCATCATCGACAAGAACGTCGTCGTCCCGCCGGGGGTGTCCATCGGCGTCGACCACGAGGAGGACCGGCGGCGAGGCTTCACCGTCAGCGACCAAGGCACCGTCGTGATCGGCAAGAACGAGATGATCGAGCCGTAGCCGGTGGCTGACTCGCCGCCGACTACGACTCGGAAGGCGTCAGGAGCAGAGGCCGTACTGCGTGGCCAGCTGCTTCTGCTTCGCAGTCGTCTTGGTCTTCGCCGTGCCCGGGACGTTCTCGTCGGCCGAGACCATGTCGCTGACCCACTTCTTGCTGACGACCTTGTCGGTGCGGATGGCGTTCCAGATCTTGTTCGAGATCGGCTGCACCCACTGGACCCGGTTCGGGTCCGGCCTGTAGGTGCCCACCGGGATGGTCATGAACTGGATCTTGCTCAGGCCGATGTTCTGCAGCTGCAGGGCCAGGTCGCCGAGCTTGGTGACGCTGCCCAGACCCGGGTCGGTGGTGACCGACTTGGTCGCCGCGTCGAGGAAGTTGTACAGCTTGAGCGGGTTGAGCAGCGTGCCTGCCGAGATGACCTTCTTGGTCATGGCGGCGAGGAAGACCTGCTGCCGCTTGACCCGGCCGATGTCGCCGTTCACCGACAGGTTGTGCCGCTCGCGGACGTACATCAGCGCGGTCTTGCCGTCCATGTTGTAGGTGCCGGCCTTGAGGTACATGTTGTACGTCGTGTCGTTGACCGCGGTCGGCACACAGATCTTGACGCCACCCAAGGCGTTGACCATGTCCTTGAAGCCCTGGAAGTCGACGATCACGAAGTGGTCGATCCGGATGTGGGTCAGCTGCTCGACGGTCTTGATCGTGCAGGCCGGGCCGCCGTAGGAGTAGGCGGAGTTGAACATCGCGAGCGCCCCGGGCACGGTCCCGCCGTTGGGGTACTTGCTCTGGCACGGAGGCCGCTGGACCATCGAGTCGCGCGGGATGCTGACCGCGTACGCGCGCGAACGGTCCGCGGACAGGTGCAGCAGGATCGTGGTGTCGCTGAGCCCCTGGCTCACCCCGTGCTTCTCGGTGGTGCCGCTGCGAGTGTCGGTGCCGATCAGCAGGATGTTCACCGGCTGGTACTTGGGCGGGTTCGTCTCGCCGGGAGTCGCGGTCACGGTGTACTCGGTCGGACGATCCGATCCGAGCGCCGTCGTGACGTCGATGGTGGTGATGTTGGAGTTCAGGTTGCGGTACGCGATGTAGACGCCCCCTCCGGCCACCAGCACCAGCGCCAGGGTGATGCCCAGCGCTATGAAGATGCGGCGCCTGACCTTGCTCGTCCGATGTGTCGTCACTCGTGCGGCTCCTCGGGGGGAAATGACCCGGTGTGGGTGGCGTCCAGGCAGGGGAGACCTCTCCGGGTACCGGACGCGCGACCTATGATGGCAGCCCGGTCAAAGGGATCGGAAATTGGGACCTGAGAATCCGGCATGAGATCCGGGCGCCCACGGCGACGGCCCCGAGCCTCCCGGGAGCATGGGGGCCCGCGTCGGCGGCTACTATTCCGGGGGTCCCGCCCTCGTAGCTCAGGGGATAGAGCGTCGGTTTCCTAAACCGTGCGTCGCAGGTTCGAATCCTGCCGGGGGCACGCCGCGGGCACGCGAGTGGCCGTACTGAGGCTGGACGTCCGGGAGGACGACATGACGCGATACGGCCCGATGTTCGGCCCGGACCTCACCTTCCTGGGCGTGGACCGCTGCACACTCGACGAGCCGGACACCTACGCGGGTGCCGACGTGGTGATCGTCGGCGCGCCGTTCGACGGCGGCACGTCGTACCGCTCGGGCGCGCGGTTCGGGCCGCAGGCCATCCGGTCGACCGACTACCTGCCGCACGACGGCTCCCGCCCCTCGCTGGCACTGCGCGTCGACGGGCTGCAGGACCTCCGGGTGGTCGACGCCGGGGACGTCGAGATGTACAGCGGGGACGCAGCGCGGTCCTGCCGGGATCTCGAGGCGGCGATCCAGAGGGTCGCAGAGGCACGGGCGATCCCGGTCGTGCTGGGCGGCGACCACACCATCACCTGGCCGGATGCGACCGCGGTGGCCCGGGCGCACGGCTGGGGCCGGGTGAGCGTGCTCCATTTCGACGCGCACGCCGACACCGGAGACGTGGAGTTCGGCTCGCTGATCGGGCACGGCCAGCCGATGCGCCGGCTGATCGAGTCCGGTGCCGTGCGCGGGGACCGCTTCCTGCAGATGGGGCTGCGCGGCTACTGGCCCGAGCCCCCGACCCTGGACTGGATGGCGGAGCAGGGGATGCGCTCCTACGAGATGACCGAGATCGTGCACCGCGGGCTGGACGTGTGCCTCGATGAGGCGTTCGGCATCGCGACCGACGACTGCGACGGCGTCTTCCTCTCCGTCGACATCGACGTGGTGGACCCCGGTCACGCGCCGGGAACGGGCACCCCGGAGTCGGGCGGGATGACGGCCCGCGAGCTGCTCGACGCCGTACGGCGGGCGGCGTACACGCTGCCGATCGTCGGGATGGACGTCGTCGAGGTGTCGCCGCCCTACGACCACGCCGACATCACCGCGGCGCTCGCCAACCGGGTGGTGCTCGAGGCGCTGTCGGCCATCGCCCGGCGCAAGCAGGACGCCGAGAGGGGCAGCGTATGGGATCCGTCGCTCCCCCTGCTCGCCCAGCGCCCGGCGTCTGAGTGAGGCTCTAGCCGTCACCCCCGGTGGCCGGCCGGCTCGCCGGGAACGCGCTCGTCTGCCGCCCCTGGTGCCTTCGGGTCGCTCATCCGCCGCAGGTAGATCAGCACCGCGACGCTGGACAGCGCCGCCCAGACGCACCACAGCGAGATGAACGCCGACTGCTGGAGCCAGGCGAGCAGCACGATCGCGGGCACGTTCAGCACCCCCCACCACCGCAGGGCCCGACGGCTGGACAGCAGCAGGGCTCCGCAGGTGCCCACCACGTAGAGGGCGACGACCCCGGCCCCTCCGACGACATGGCCGGGGTAGGCGAGGTGGAACCTCTCGACCCGGGCCGTGAACGGCTGGGTGGCCAACGACCAGCCGAGCACCAGGGCCGAGACGACGCCCAGCAGGACCATCAGCTTCATCACTGCAC
>CAWDVB010000012.1:0-111533 GCA_963805655.1 uncultured Actinomycetota bacterium
TACCTGGGATACCTGGTCAACTTCATCCTCGGATGGGGCGATTCCAGTCGAGTCCCGAATGGGCTGCCCACCTACGAGGGTTGGCTGGTCCAGACGGAACGCCGTAGGCCGTGGGGGGAGAACTGACTGCCCGCAGCGGCACTGACCAGTCGAATTGAAGTGGGAGCAGCATTCCGAGGCAGGGCTTCGCCTGAAGGCTCACATTCGAGTCACTCCGCCGCGAGCGGCCAGAGCTTGCAGCGGTGTCGCTCCGCCTTTCAGCGCCGACCTGAGGTCCCATTCCCTGAGCTTTCATTCGGCGCCGGCCTCGAGCGCACTGCGCACAAGCTGGGCCGGTTGGGACGCATCATGGACGCCTGTACGGATTCTCTTGCTTCATCACTCACCGCGAGACGCGGCCGGCGTGTGTGGATCAAACGGGCTGGCTGATGACCTTCGCGATGACCTCTGAGGCGACGTCCCTTCCGACTCCCCCTAAGAACTCCGCGACCGAGCGGAGCTTCCGCTTCTTCGTGGGCTCCCTTGAGAGCATCGTGTGGGATGCATCTGCTGGAACGCTCGCGGTGCGAGTCTGTCGGGCGTTCTCGATAGCGTGGCCCCCTCTGATGAGACGATCTACCAGTGGTCAAACCTCCTGCTGCCCCGCGACTGACCGAGTGGATGACCCCAACGGAGGCAGCACAGGCGTTCGGGGTGTCACGCCAGACCGTCAACCAGATGATCCGCGACGGCGAGTTCCGCTCGCTGCACGTGATCGGCCCCACGTCCCGCCCCCAGTACGTGGTGAGCCGGGATGAGGTTGACCGGCTGAAGCGCACCCGGGAGCTCCCGCGAGCGAAAACTCGGCACTGGCAAAATGGATACCTTCGACAGTCGCCCGTGACACTTTGAGCAATTCGCGCTAAACTCTTCGAAGATTACGAGACGGGGGACAATATGCGTCTATTCGTCGCCGCATGCCTAATTGGTGCCTTGATTGGTGCCCCAGCGGAGCCTATGCCTATCCCGAGTCCACGAACGGATGCGACGACTCGACGCCTGTCTGGCACTTCGCCAACTGGTACTCAGTTCCGTGGGACTCAACGAAGGAGTCTTGGGTCAAAGACGCGTTCGCCAGCCTGCAAGACGAGTTGAGTTACAACGGAACCAAGTTGGTAACGCTCACACAGCAGAGTGGGAGCGGGATCGCCGTCTCCCTCAGGGACGTGCCCATAAACCAGTCGGGTGCGCAATATGGACTCTCGGATTGCCCTTGGCTGGGCACTCCCCAGATTTGGCTCAATTCCAATGCCTCAACCTCTCCGTTCTACTACCAAGTTGCCCGGCACGAGATGTTTCATGAGGCGGGTGCTGACCATGGGGGGAACAAGGACTCGCACGATGGCAGAAATCCTCCAACTATGGCGACATGCATCAATTACTCTGATTTTCGGACGAATAACTCCTTGGACGAGGACGCTGCGGGGTATCTCAACTATCTCCATGACTCTCTAGCCTATAATCAGTTGACGGCAAATATCGGCTTTGAGCGGGGCACAACGTATTGGGGGGCCGTCAATGGCACCTTATTCGAGTACTCGTCAGGAGGGGCGACAGGACCTGGCCACATTGGTTTCAAGGCCTCCTCTGACGTTTGGAGTTCCTACGTCTACCAAACCATGAGTTTCTGGGTCGGTCTCCTCGACAATGGCCTCTTTCGGGCGAAGATCAATGCGGAGGCCCCGAAGACTGGGCGGACGACCGAGACATTCACCCGTTTGTACACTCGAGCCATGACGCAGAGTTCGGGCTCAAACGGATGTGATTATCCGAATGGCATCAATAATCCAAACGATCCAACCGTTGCATCCGGTTGGATCCTGGAAGTTGGAACCGGGACGACATTCGTGGGCACCACATGGACGGCGATCGCGTCTGATTGGGTCTACCTTCCCGTTGCGGACGGACAGCAGGTCCAGGTTCGAGCGTATGGGTGGGCTCAGGATTCTGGAGGATCGGTCAGACAGATTCGCTTCGACAACGTTAGGGGTGAGGTCAGGTGACGGCCAGGTGGACACGGAACTTGTTTCGACTCCTGCCTGCCACGCTACTCGTGGTGGCTGTTGCTACGTCATGCGGTACCGCCACTACTCCGATGGCCGGCACTTCCGACGCGGCTGGAGTCCCAAGCAGCCTTGCCGACGCCCTGGGAGCACAGTTCGGGGCGTGCAGCCAGCCCCCGGGAGAGGCTAGTGAGTCGACTGTCCAGTTCCTCGAAGATGTCTCGGGTTGGATTCACGTAGCAAGCGTGGTGCAAGCAACGCGCCAGCCCGACGGGGGACTATGGACCTTCCCGGCAGTGGTGAGGGACCCCTCAGGTTCGGAGCACAATATCAGGATCCACACGTCCTTCTGGGGGGGTGTCGACTGGGGTCTTTCCAATGGGGGCCAGGTTTGGTTTGCCATGGCGGACAAGACTTTCGGTACGGACCTCGTGGCATATGTCGTCGTAATCGCCCCCGACTCAAGTGTCTTCTTCCCTGGCGAATGCAACGACGGGTTGATTCGCCAGCTTCTTGCAGACAAGTTTGGGTCGAACTACAACGCTCTTGTGGCGGGCTCGCTCGGAAAGTCCGGGGTGGACCTACAAGATGTTTATGCCTCTGCAGCGAGCGCGTCCGTTTCAACGCCGCCTACGCCTGCGATAACATTGTTGAATCCCGAAAATGTATCGCCTGACTTCTTGTCTAGTCTGCAGCCGATCGTTCTTCATTTCCGACTCTCACAAGAGATATCGCCGGGCTACACAATCTGTACGAAGACATCGGCAGGATGGAATGACTGTTTGAAGGCAAACGATGCCTATGGCGGACTAACTATTCCCGGCTATGTCGCTTCAGACGGTGGGCTGCAGGTATGGCTCTGCGATTCGACCGCTGATTTGGCGAATCCGATCCGGTCTCTCGGTCATGTTGTCGTTCCGCCATCCTTGATGGGGGAATCGGATATCGGGCTAGACATCGCTGTCGCGATTGGTGACACCTCTGACCCTTCTACGGCGGTGCAAGGCGACGGCGTTTCTTTGCTAGACGCGGTCCCTGCAGGTGATATTGCCTCGCAGAACTGGTCGGGACGCGTGGGGGGAGTGGCAGGCGGCGGATCGACGGGACCTGCCACCCCTGGGAATGAGTAGAGTGAGCCTTGCGTGTCCTCTTGAGACCGCGATTCCACGAGGTCTGGGGACTTCTCCGGGCCCCGGCGAGGTGTGGCTTTGGCGGCAGGACCTGGCTGTAGTGAGTGAGCGGGTGGCGGCGCCCAGATTGTTGCTCGCGCCGATTCCGTGCTCCCGGGTACTGGTGAGCGACGACGTGGGACGGCGGTGATGAGGTGCGGGCGGTGTTCGCGTCGTTGCTGGGCCTGCTGCTTCTCGGGTGCGGCAACGTGACGACTCAGGGGTCCGAGGTCTGCGCCACGGGTGGCGACGGGCCCGGAGCCCTGAACACCCTGACGTATGTCCAGGGCTGGGTGCACGTCGTCGGCGTGGTTGAGGCGACCCGCCAGCCTGAGGGTGGGACCTGGACCTTCCCGGCGGTGGTAATCACTGCCGACGGGTCCGATGTCACGGTGCGGATCCATGCGTCGTTCTGGCCGGACATCGACGCGGCCCTGGCCGACGGCGGCCAGGTGTGGCTGGCGGTGCTTAACGATGGAGCCGTTCCTCCCAACTTCGTCGCCTACGCGGTGGCGGTCGCACCCGACGGCGGCGTCTCCTTCCCCGGGAACTGCACCGACTGGCTCGTCCAGTGGCTGGAGGCCACGTACGGCGACGCCTACAGCCAAGTGATGCGCGAGGCCCTCGGAAAGACCGGCGCCGACCTGCAAGCAGTGTTCGACCGCCCTGCGTCAAGTGAGTCCGCTCAGGTCAGTGCCCCCTAGATTCTCCCGGTTCCGAAGCGCACGCACCCTGCCGGTTCAGAGTGCGTCACCACTTGCGGCGGGGTCTGCTGCACGAACTGGTGACAGTTTCGGTTAGGCCGCCTGGGTGGCGGTTGGGGTCATGATCAGCTCGTATTCGACCGGGGTCAATCGACCGAGTGCTGCTTGCCGTCGACGGCGGTGGTAGGTCCTCTCGATCCACCTGACGATGGCGATCCGCAGCTCCTCGCGGGTGGCCCAGGGGCGGCGTTCGAGGACGTTCTTCTGCAGCAGCGAGAAGAACGACTCCATCGCTGCGTTGTCGCCGGCTGCGCCGACTCGTCCCATCGAGCCGACCATGGCGTGGCGGTTGAGCGCACGGACGAACTTCCGGCACGGACGAACTTCCGGCTCCGAAACTGCGACCCGCGGTCGGTGTGGACAACGCACCCCGCCACGTCACCACGACGCGCGACGGCGTGGTTCAGCGCGGCCACGGCGAGACGGGACTTCATCCGTGAGTCGATCGAGTAGCCGACGATCCGGTTGGAGTAGACGTCCTTGATCGCGCAAACGTAGAGCTTGCCCTCACCGGTCCAGTGCTCGGTGATGTCGGCGAGCCACAGCTCGTTCGGGCTCGTGGCGGCGAACTCGTGCCTGACTCTGCCCTTGTCGTCGACCACCGCGCTGAGGTCGTCGTGGACCGGCGGACCAGGCTTCCTGCCGTTCCTTCCCCGCTTCTTGCCGAACGCCGACCACCAGCCCAACTGCGAGCAGATCCGCCAGGCGGTCCGCTGGGCCATCGGCTCACCCGCTTCCCGTGCCTCGTCGACGAGGAAGCGGTAGCCGAACTCGGGGTCGTCGCGGTGGGCGTCGAACAACGCGTTCGCCCGGTAAGCCTGAGCCAGCTCGGCATCGGTCACCGGGCAGGCGAGCCAGCGGTAGTAGGGCTGGCGGGCGATCTTGAGCACCCGGCACGTCACAGTGACGGGGATCCCGTCGTCGGCCAGCTCGCGGACGAGCGGGTGCATCATTTTCCCGGGAGGTTGGCCTGAGACAGATAGGCCGCGGCCCGCCGCAGGACCTCGTTCTCCTGCTCGAGGAGCTTGATCCGCTTGTTCGCCTCCCGCAGCGCCTCGGCCTCATTCGCGGCTCTGGCCGCCGGCGACGGACTGTTCGACTTGCGGTCATCGATCGTGAGCCAACGCTTCAGGCACGACGGCGAGATACCGAAGTCCTTCGCGACCTGGGCAACAGAGGAATCGGAGTCTCGGTAGACCCGGATCACGTCCTCGCGGAACTCCTTGGGAAACGCCTTCGGCATGATGCACATCCTTCCAGCGCCGACACACATCGACGCAGATCAGATGTCACCTATCCGTGCAGCAGACCCGCGATACCACTCGTCCAGGTGGGGCCGTTCTTCACTTAGTAATCCATCATCCCCATGGCGGGGGGTAGAACCAGGTCTCGTCCGGGAGTCTCGCGAAGACCTTCGATTCGAGGTCGTGCATGAGTGTCTCGAAGGCGACCGGCTTTGTTGTCCTCCTACCCCCGGGAAGAGGAACGGCTCGATCGACACTGATGGCGGGCTGTTCCAGCACCTCAGGCTGTGATCTCGCCCTCGAGGACGTAGGTGCTTGGGCCGCTCATCTCGACCTACTCATTCGAGCTGTTGGGCCGACGGGATGGATGGAGCGTGCGGGGGAGGGCGTTGATCACGTCCCGGAGATCGGCTCTGTACGCCTCTCGGCTGTACGCGATCAAGTCCGTCGCGTCTCCCCAACCTTCTTGGTCAGGCAGAGAGTTGCCGGAAGCGCTGGACTCTCCGGTGAGGAGCCTGACAAGGGGCCGAAAGTAGATCTCGGCAAAGGCCTCGTAGTCCTGTGGAGCGTTCAGCACGCGGTGGGAGTGGTAGGCACTCGCGATCCGGACGTGGGTATCAGAGGTGAGGGCGACAAGGAGCCGCATGCCAGAAGGGAGCCGGAGATCGTCTCCGTCGTCCAAGAGGTCTTGTACGAAGCCTCGGTCGATGAGGTTGAACGCGGGAGCGAGGGCCATCATCCCATGGAGGACCGATCTCGCGACTCGGCCAGGCGCAACGGCGACGGGAGGGACGCCATTGCCGGTCGGCAGGGCGAGGCGGTGACCGCCAAGATGTGGCAGGAGCGCCTGGGCGAAGGCACCGTAGGAGTCGTCGTACTTGCTGGCGAGCCCATTGCAGTCTTTGCAGACCGTCTTGAGCCACAGGCCACCGTCCCTGGGCGACTCCCAGTGCCGGGTCTGACCCTCGATGTACGGGCGCGCTCGGGTCACCGCCGAGCCACGGTTACCCGCCGACCGCGGCGGAATGTGCGCCTTGGTCATGCTCGAGGATGCCTGGCAGAGGGCGCACAACAACCCGTCCCTCGGCGGGGCCTCGCCGATGTATTTTCGCTCCCGATGCACGACTTCATGTATAGCCGCACGATGGGACACCGTCGCGACGACCTCCAGCGGGCCAAGGATCCGCCTCTGCTACCGCCCCCCTCGGAGCCACTCCGGCAGGTGGCGTCGCTCAGCGCCCAGGGGCGAGTCGTCGCCGTGGCCCGGTTAGAACCAGGTCTCATCCGGAAGCCTGGCGAAGGTCCTGGTTTCGACATCGTGCAGGAGCGTCCCTAGGTCGACGGAGTTTGTTGCCCTCCCTGCCCCTGGGTTCCCCGGGGGCAGGGAGGGCTCATGGGCCCATGTGGGTTAGAGGCGGGTTACCCAACCGTGAGCGAGATGTCCCAATCCTGTTGCTGCAACTCATCGAAAGAGTACTGAAGAGTGCCCCGGTGCGTGAGCTTGATGCCGTAGATGTCCAGGGCAGGGACGTTGGGAACCGAGAACGTGAATGTGAAACCGGCGCCAGAGATTGTGCCGTCCGCCAACGACCCGAAAGCCACGGTGGTTCCACTTGCGTCCGTCACCACAACCTGGGCACCTTCGGTGAGATCGGAGTACCCGCCGCCGGGTCCACCCGGACAAGGATGGGTCCGTTCGGGGTGGTTGATCGCGTCACGGAGAATCTTCAGCGAACTGGAGCCCATGCAGTCCCAGGTGGCACTGATCGTGACTGTCCCCGAGAGCGCGTATGTGATTGGGGCATCCGACGTGAGTGTCGATTGCGTAAGCGTTGACTGAGCCCCTGCGAGCGTTGTCGCGTTTCCACCGCTCTGCTGGGACAAGACCAACATGGCGATGAAGCCCATGGCTACGACGACCAAGCCTGCAACCGAGGTGGCTATTAGCCATCGGGGGATCGTCGGCTTCGGGCTCGTTCCTTCTGGAGCCTGAGAGGACTGGGCCACGCTGCCAACGGGAGTTCCGCAGTCAGGGCAGTAGGCCGATTCGACAGTAGCTCCGCAGTTCGCACAGTGCACGAGCACCCCGTTCTCCCCGCGCCAACGACGGAAAGAGCCTCGGCGCGTTAGATTCTTCGAGTAGAGCGCAAGGTCGGCTCGGTTGTCCAGCGGTGTCTATGAGCGCCCTGTTCGGCAGACAGTGAGCGACCTACCAGCCTCGTCGGTGCCACTCCGGCAGGTGGGGACGCTCAGCGCCCAGGGTCGAGTCGTCTCCATGACCGGGGTAGAACCAGGTCTCGTCCGGGAGCCTGGCGAAGATCTTGGCTTCGAGATCGTGCATGAGCGTCTCGAAGTCGACCGGATTTGTTGTCCTGCCTGCCCCGCCGGGGAAGAGCGAGTCGCCGGTGAACAGGTGCGGCGTGCCCTCCGGGTCGTCGTACAGGAGCGCGATCGAGCCGGGCGTGTGGCCGACCAGGGTGATCACCTCGAGCGAGACCTCGCCGACGGTCACTCGGTCGCCGTCCTTCACGGCGAGATCCGTCGGGACGGGGATCCCCTCGACGTCGTCCACCCCGGCGACCGTGCGGGCGCCGGTCGCGGCGACGATTGGGCCAGCGCCTGCCAGTGGTCATGGTGGCGGTGGGTGGTTACCACGGTGGCGAGCCCGTCGTCGCCGACCGTGGCCAGGAGCCGGTCGGCGTCGTCGGCGGCGTCGATCAGCAGCTGCTCGTCCGTCCGGCGGCAGCGCAGCACGTAGGCGTTGTTCTCGAAGTCGCCGACCGCGATCTTGGTGATCACGAGCTCCGCGAGCTCGCGGACCTCGGCGTCGCCGCCGACCGTCACATGTCCGTGGTAGGTCACAGCCAGCCTCCCAGCTCGGGCAGATCCTCCGAGGAGCAGGTCAGCGCTTCGCCGGAGCCGCGTCCCACCAGCCACCAGGCGAGGTCCGCGCCCGCGCCGCGGACCACCGGGCCGGACGACCCGCCGATGTGGATGGTGCCGCCCGTGTCGGTCACCTCCATGACGAACTCGTGTCCCCGGTCGGAGAGCTCCCGCTGGCGCCGGTGGAGCAGGTAGTCGACGAAGTCCTCGGGCCAGTCATGGGCGGTGTAGCCGAGCAGCAGGTCGGCGTGATGGATCTCCACCTCGGTACGGCGCAGTCCCGCGATCGCCCGGGCGGCGAAGCGCTTGGCGCCGGCCATCCGGGCCACCAGGACGTCCAGGTTGTCGGCGTGGAGCTCGTTGGCCGCCTGCAGCCAACGGCGGGACGATGCCGAGGACTCCTCGACCAGCTGCCCGGCCGGCCAGGACGCCTTCTCCTCGATGGACCGCTCGCGGGAGTCGCGGGACTCGTACATGTAGAGCTCTTCGCCGGTCTGCGCCGCGCGGAACAGCCGGGCCAGTCCGTCGGCGTTGTCGATCACATGGGCGATCACATGGGCCCGTGTCCAGCCGGGGAGGGTCGACGGCTGGCGCAGGCTCGCGTCGTCGAGCCCCTCGAGGGCGGCAAGGTAGCGTGTGGTCGCCAGGATGGTCTCCTCCAGGTGCGGGAGCGCGGTACCTGTCGTCATACGACCATCCAACTCCGGAGTGTCCGCTTGTGCCAGGGACCTCCAGAGCCGAACATATGTTCGAATAGAAGTGCGGGGTCGCACGGACAGGACGGGAACTCCACGACGTGGCAGAGCAGCTGATCATCCGGGGCGCCCGGGAGCACAACCTCAAGGATGTGTCCCTGGAGCTGCCCCGCGACGCGATGATCGTCTTCACCGGGCTGTCCGGGTCCGGCAAGTCCAGCCTCGCGTTCGACACGATCTTCGCCGAGGGGCAGCGGCGCTACGTGGAGTCGCTGTCGGCGTACGCGCGCCAGTTCCTGGGCCAGATGGACAAGCCGGACGTCGACTTCATCGAGGGGCTGTCGCCGGCCGTCTCGATCGACCAGAAGTCCACCTCGCGCAACCCGCGGTCGACGGTGGGCACCATCACCGAGGTCTACGACTACCTGCGCCTGCTGTACGCGCGGGCCGGTCGCCCGCACTGCCCGACCTGCGGTGAGCCGATCTCCCGGCAGACGCCCCAGCAGATCGTCGACCGGGTGCTGCAGTGGGAGGAGGGCACCCGCTTCCAGGTGCTCGCGCCGGTCGTGCGCGGCCGCAAGGGGGAGTACGTCGAGCTGTTCCGCCAGCTGCAGACCCAGGGGTTCTCCCGGGCCCGGGTCGACGGCGAGGTGGTCACCCTCACCGAGCCGCCGGCTCTCGACAAGAAGCGCAAGCACGACATCGAGGTCGTCATCGACCGGCTCGCAGCGAAGCCGTCCAGCAAGCGGCGGCTGACCGACTCCGTCGAGACCGCGCTCGAGACCAGCGGGGGCCTGGTCGTGTTCGACCTGGTCGACCTGGACCCGAAGGACCCCCAGCGCGAGCACCGGTTCTCGGAGCGGATGGCCTGCCCGAACGAGCACCCGATCGACACCGACGACCTCGAGCCGCGCTCGTTCTCGTTCAACTCGCCGTTCGGCGCCTGCCCGGTCTGCCACGGCATCGGGACCCGGATGGAGGTCGACCCGGAGCTGGTGATCAGCGACCCGAGCAAGACCTTGCGGGAGGGAGTGATCGGCCCCTGGTCCTCCGCCACGGTGTCGCAGTACTTCCTCCACCTGCTCGAGGCGCTCGGGGACGAGCTCGGCTTCGACCTGGACACGCCCTGGCAGGAGCTCTCGTCGTCGGCCCGCAAGACGATCCTGGAGGGGCATCCCACCAAGGTGCACGTCCGGCGGACCAACCGGTACGGGCGCGACCGCTCCTACCAGGCGGCGTTCGAGGGCGCCCGCGCCTACGTCGAGCGGCGTCACCGCGAGTCGGAGTCCGACACCAGCCGGGAGCGCTTCGAAGGGTTCATGCGCGAGGTGCCGTGCCTGGCCTGCAACGGAAGCCGGCTCAAGCCGGTCTCCCTCGCAGTGACCATCGGCGGGCTCAACATCGCCCAGCTCAGCGCGCTGTCCATCGGCGAGACGTCGGAGTTCCTCGCCGACCTCACGCTGAGCGCACGGGAGCGGCAGATCGCCGAGCGGGTCCTCAAGGAGATCCAGGAGCGGCTGCGCTTCCTGCTCGACGTGGGGCTGGACTACCTCTCGCTGGACCGCCCCTCCGGGTCGCTGTCCGGGGGCGAGGCCCAGCGGATCCGCCTGGCCACCCAGATCGGCGCGGGCCTGGTCGGCGTCCTCTACGTCCTCGACGAGCCGTCCATCGGGCTGCACCAGCGCGACAACCACCGGCTGATCGAGACCCTCCTGCGGCTGCGCGACCTCGGCAACACCCTGATCGTCGTCGAGCACGACGAGGACACCATCCGGGTCGCCGACTGGGTCGTCGACATCGGGCCCGGCGCCGGGGAGCACGGCGGCCAGGTCGTCGTCTCCGGCACCGTCGACGACCTGCTCTCCCACCCGGACAGCCAGACCGGGGCATACCTCGCGGGTCGCCGGAGCATCCCGCTTCCCGATCTGCGGCGGCCCCGCACTCCGGGGCGCGAGCTGCGGGTCGTCGGTGCCAAGGAGCACAACCTGCGCGACATCGACGTCGCCTTCCCCCTGGGGCAGTTCATCGCGGTGACCGGGGTCTCCGGGTCCGGCAAGTCCACGCTGGTCAACGACATCCTGTACACCGCCCTGGCCAAGCAGATCTACAACGCCCGGACGGTCCCGGGCCGGCACACGCGGATCGAGGGCGGGGAGCACGTCGACAAGGTGATCCACGTCGACCAGTCGCCGATCGGCCGCACCCCGCGCTCCAACCCGGCGACGTACACCGGCGTCTTCGACCACGTGCGCAAGCTCTTCGCGTCCACCCCCGAGGCGAAGATGCGGGGCTACCTGCAGGGGCGCTTCTCGTTCAACGTCAAGGGCGGGCGCTGCGAGGCGTGCTCCGGGGACGGGACGATCAAGATCGAGATGAACTTCCTGCCCGACGTCTACGTCCCGTGCGAGGTCTGCCACGGGGCGCGGTACAACCGGGAGACGCTGGAGGTCCACTACAAGGGCAAGACGATCGCCGAGGTCCTCGACATGCCGATCGAGGAGGCGGTCGAGTTCTTCGAGGCGATCCCGGCGATCTCGCGCCACCTGCGCACCCTCGTCGACGTGGGCCTCGGGTACGTGCGGCTGGGGCAGCCCGCGCCGACGCTGTCGGGGGGCGAGGCGCAGCGGGTCAAGCTCTCCGCCGAGCTGCAGAAGCGGTCCACGGGCCGCACCGTCTACGTCCTCGACGAGCCGACGACGGGCCTGCACTTCGAGGACATCCGCAAGCTGCTCCTCGTGCTGGGCCGGCTGGTCGACCAGGGCAACACCGTGATCGTGATCGAGCACAACCTCGACGTGATCAAGACCGCCGACTGGATCATCGACATGGGTCCCGAGGGCGGGAACCGGGGCGGCACCCTGGTCGCCGAGGGCACCCCCGAGGACATCGCCGCGTCGGCCGACAGCCACACCGGAGCGTTCCTCAAGCCGCTGCTCGACGCCGCGGGCCGGCGGCTCGGCCGGCCGTCGCTGAGGGCCTGGGCGCGGCGGCTAGGCTGTCTGCACATTTCGGGGAAGGGGAATGGATGTCCGAGTCCGACCGTCGCGCGGTGCTCAAGGGGGTCGCGGTGGGCGGGGTAGTCCTGCCGGCGCTCGCGGCCTGCGGAGGCGCCGTGAACAGCCCGCGGAGAGGCTCCGACCTCGGGGGAGTCCCTCGTGGCAGCGGCGGACGTTCCCGTCCAGGGCGGGGTCATCCTAACAACAAGCTCGTGGTGGTGACCCAGCCGGAGGCGGGCACCTACAAGGCGTTCTCCGCGACATGCACGCATATGGGCTGCACGGTGGCGATGGTCCGTGACAACGTGATCGTGTGCCCCTGCCATGGAAGCGAGTTCTCCGCCGAGGACGGCTCGGTGCTGCGCCCGCCGGCGCAGAAGCCGCTTCCCCCGGTCGCGATCCAGGTCACGCAACGGCGAGGTCGTCACCCGCTGAGGTCACGTGGCTGACCCGTCCACCTACCGGCCCGCGCCCGGATCGATCCCCACGTCACCGGGCGTCTACCGCTTCCGCGACGAGCGCGGCCGGGTCGTCTACGTGGGCAAGGCGAAGAACCTCCGCGCCCGGCTCTCGTCGTACTTCCAGGACCTCGCCGGGCTGCACCCGCGGACCGCCACGATGGTGCTGTCGGCGGCGTCGGTCGAGTGGACGGTCGTCGGCACCGAGGTCGAGGCGCTGCAGCTGGAGTACTCCTGGATCAAGGAGTACGACCCCCGGTTCAACGTCAAGTACCGCGACGACAAGTCGTATCCGTGGCTGGCGGTCTCCGTCGGGGAGGAGTTCCCCCGGGCGATGGTGGGCCGCGGCGCGAAGCGCAAGGGCGTGCGCTACTTCGGGCCGTACAGCCACGCCTGGGCGATCCGCGACACGATGGACCAGCTGCTGCGGGTGTTCCCCATGCGATCGTGCTCCGCCGGGGTCTTCAAGCGCGCGAAGGACATCGGTCGGCCCTGCCTGCTGGGCGACATCGGCAAGTGCGCGGCGCCCTGCGTCGGCCGCATCGACGCCGCCGGCCACCGCGCGCTGGTCGACGACTTCTGCGCCTTCCTGTCCGGGCAGACCGCCACGTTCGTGAAGCGGATCGAGCGGGAGATGTACGCCGCCAGCGAGGACCTCGACTTCGAGCGTGCCGCCCGGCTGCGTGACGACCTGGCGGCCCTGGACCGGGTGCTGGAGAAGCAGGCGGTGGTCCTCGGCGACGGCACCGACGCCGACGTGGTCGCCCTCGCCGAGGACCCGCTCGAAGTCGCGGTGCAGATCTTCCACGTGCGGGGCGGCCGGGTGCGCGGTCAGCGCGGCTGGGTCGCCGAGAAGGTCGACGACGCCGACACCGGAGCACTGGTGGAGCAGTTCCTCCTGCAGCTGTACGCCGGGGAGAGCGCCGACGCGGTGCCCCGGGAGATCCTGGTGCCGGCGCTGCCGCCGGAGACCTCGACGGTCGAGGACTGGCTGAGCGGCGTCCGGGGTGGCACCGTCCGGCTCCGGGTGCCGCAGCGGGGCCCCAAGCGGACGCTGCAGGAGACGGTGGGCCGCAACGCCGAGCAGGCGCTCGTGCAGCACAAGCTCAAGCGGTCCTCCGACCTCACCACCCGGTCACAGGCGCTGCAGGAGATCCAGGAGGCGCTGGGCCTGGCGGAGCCGCCCCTGCGGATCGAGTGCTACGACGTCTCGAACCTCCAGGGCGACCAGATCGTGGCCTCGATGGTCGTCTTCGAGGACGGCCTGGCGCGCAAGGGCGACTACCGGCGGTTCGTGGTGCGCTCGCTGGAGGGGCAGAGCGACGTGGGGGCGATGCGGGAGGTGCTGACCCGCCGCTTCCGCCGGCTCCTCGACGACCGGGACGCCCCCGCCGAGGACCCCGAGACCGGGCGTGCGCGCAAGTTCGCCTACCAGCCCAGCCTCGTCGTGGTCGACGGAGGGCCGCCGCAGGTGGCGGTGGCCACCGAGGTGCTCTCCGGGCTGGGGCTGGGCGAGATCGCGGTCTGCGGCCTGGCCAAGCGACTCGAGGAGGTGTGGCTCCCCGGCAGAGGAGGACCCGGTGATCCTGCCGCGCAGCAGCGAGGGGCTGTACCTGCTCCAGCGGGTCCGCGACGAGGCGCACCGGTTCGCGATCACGTTCCACCGGTCGCGTCGCTCGACCGCGATGGTGGAGAGCGTGCTGGACGGCGTGCCCGGGCTCGGCGACGTCCGGCGCAAGGCGCTGCTCAAGAACTTCGGCTCGATCCGGAAGCTGCGTGCCGCGAGCGTGGAGGAGCTTGCCGCGGTGCCCGGGGTCGGGCCGCAGACCGCGGCGGCGGTGAAGGCCGCGTTGGAGGGCACATCGAGCCCGTCGCTCAATACGATGACCGGAGAGCTGGACGAGGCCTGAGGAGGGCTGATGGACGCCGACGAGACGGCCGACCTGGTGATCGTCACCGGGATGTCCGGCGCCGGGCGCAGCACCGCAGCCAAGGAGCTGGAGGACCTGGGCTTCTTCGTCGTCGACAACCTCCCCCCGCAGCTGCTGCCTGAGACCGTCGAGCTGGTCGAGAAGACCCACGGGGCCCGCCAGCGGATGGCGGTCTGGTGATCGACGTCCGCTCCGGCTCCTTCTTCGAGGGGCTGAGCCGGATCATTGCCGCGGAGCGCCAGTACCGGCACACGACCCTCCTCTTCCTCGATGCCGTGGACGACGTCCTGGTGCGCCGGCAGGAGGCTGCGCGGCGGCCGCACCCGCTGCAACGGTCCGGGCGGCTGCTGGACGGGGTGCTCCGCGAGCGGGAGGCGCTCGCCCAGATCCGTGGAGACGCGGACCTGATCATCGACACCACGGAGATGAGCGCGCGGGCCCTCACCGAGCGGATGGGCCACCATTTCGGCACCGAGGAGACGACGGCGATCCAGATCGCGGTGGTCAGCTTCGGGTTCAAGTACGGCATCCCGATCGACGCGGACTTCGTCGCCGACATGCGGTTCCTGCCGAATCCCTTCTGGGTCCCGGACCTGCGTCCGCTCAACGGCACCGATGCCGCGGTCTCGAGTTCGTGCTGACCCAGGAGGGTGCGGGGGACTTCCTCGATACCTACGTGAGGCTGGTCACCAGCGTGATCCCGGGGTATCTGCGTGAGGGCAAGCGGTTCATGACGATTGCGATCGGGTGCACCGGCGGCAAGCACCGCAGCGTCGCCACCGCCGAGGAAGTGGCCCGGCGGCTGGGGTCGATGGGACACGACGCGACCGCCCAGCACCGCGATCTCGGGCCGGGAGTGAGGGTGGTCCGCGGTGAGTGACCCTCTCGACGTCCGGGTGGTCGCCTTCGGCGGCGGCCACGGCCTGTCGGCGAGCCTGTCCGCCCTCCGCACCCTGGCCAAGGATCTGACGGCGATCGTCACCGTCGCCGACAACGGCGGCTCGTCGGGACGGCTGCGCGACGAGTTCGGCTGTCTGCCCCCGGGGGATCTGCGCCAGGCGCTGGCAGCGCTGTGCGGGGACGACGAGTGGGGCCAGACCTGGGCCCGTGTCCTGCAGCACCGGTTCACCTCCGACGGGCCGATGGACCAGCACGCGGTCGGCAACCTGCTCATCGTGGCCCTCTGGGAGCTCCTGGGGGACCACTCCGCGGGGCTGGACTGGGTGGGCAAGCTGCTGGGTGCCCAGGGCCGGGTGCTCCCCATGGCGGAGGTGCCGCTGGACATCACCGCCGAGGTCGTCGGGCTCGACCCGTCGGATCCTTCGGCCCGGCGTGTGGAGACCGGACAGCTGGCGGTCGCGACCACCCGCGGGCGCGTGGTCGCGATCGATCTCGTCCCGTCGCGTCCCCCGGCGTGCGCCGCGGCGGTGGAGGCCGTTCGTGAGGCCGACTGGGTGGTTCTCGGGCCCGGATCGTGGTTCACCAGCGTGCTCCCGCACCTGCTGGTGCCGGATCTTCGCCGGGCGATCGTCGAGACCGGCGCGCAACGGCTGGTGACCGTCAACGTCGCTCCTCAGCCGGGAGAGACCGAGGGGTTCACACCCGACGGACTGCTCGACGTGCTCGCCGACCACGCGGCTGACCTGCGGGTGGACGTCGTCCTGGTCGACGAGCGCTCCGTCGGCGACCCGGACCTCCTGGAGGCCGCGGCCGGGCGGCTGGGTGCCCGGGTCGTTCTCGCGGACGTGGCCCGCAGCGACGGCACGGCACGTCACGATCGAGAGAAGTTGTCCTCCGCCTATGCGCGAATCATGAGCGCGACATAGGCTGACCATCGAGACGTTGAGGTTCGGCTACTGCAAGCGAGGAACGGCACTGCGATGGCGATGACGGCAGAGGTCAAGGCCGAGCTCGCTTCCGTCCCCGTGACCAAGACGTGCTGCCGCAAGGCCGAGGTCGCCTCCACCCTCCGGTTCGCCGGGGGACTGCACATCGTCAGCGGCCGGATCGTCGTCGAGGCCGAGCTCGACACCGGGGCCGCCGCTCGCCGTCTTCGCCGCGACATCGCCGACATCTACGGGCACACGGCCGATGTCGTGGTCGTGCAGGGCAATGGCATCCGCAAGGGCAGCAGGTACATCGTCCGGGTCGTGCGGGACGGCGAGCAGCTGGCCCGGCAGACCGGACTGCTGGACAACCGCGGGCGCCCGGTCCGCGGCCTCCCCCCGCAGGTGGTGTCAGGAGCCGTGTGCGACTCCGAGGCCGCGTGGCGTGGAGCGTTCCTGGCCCACGGGTCGCTGACCGAGCCGGGACGCTCCTCCGCACTGGAGGTCACCTGCCCGGGGCCGGAGGCAGCCCTGGCCCTGGTGGGGGCGGCCCGCCGCATGGGGATATCCGCCAAGTCCCGCGAGGTGCGCGGGGTCGACAGGGTGGTCATCCGCGACGGCGACGCCATCGGTGAGCTGCTCACCCGGCTGGGCGCGCACCAGTCCCTGATGGACTGGGAGGAGCGCCGGATGCGCCGGGAGGTCCGCGCGACCGCGAACCGGCTCGCCAACTTCGACGACGCCAACCTCCGTCGGTCCGCCAAGGCCGCCGTGGCGGCCGGGGCGAGGGTGCGCAGGGCACTCGAGATCCTGGGGGAGGACGTGCCGGACCACCTCGCCACTGCCGGACAGCTGCGGTTGGAGCACAAGCAGGCCTCCCTCGAGGAGCTGGGTCAGCTGCACGAGCCCCAGCTCACCAAGGATGCGATCGCGGGCCGGATCCGGCGGCTGTTGGCGATGGCCGACAAGCGGGCCGAGGAGCTGGGAATTCCCGACACCGAGGCGGTTCTCACGTCGGAGGCTTCCGTCGCCGGAGAGTGACCGGTGCCGGGCCGCGGACGGGAGGCGGGGCCGTGCAGGCCCGGTCCTCGGCGGGGATAGGGTTGTTGGTGACGACTAGCGGGACTCGCATCTCACGAGGAGCACCTCATGACCCTACGCGTGGGCATCAACGGATTCGGCCGGATCGGCCGCAACTTCTTCCGGGCAGTACAGGCGTCCGGCGCCGACATCGAGATCGTCGGAGTCAACGACCTGACCGACAACAGCGTCCTGGCGCACCTGCTCAAGTACGACTCGATCCTGGGTCGCTTCCCCGGAGAGGTCACCGCGACCGAGAACGACATCACCGTCGGAGGGCACACCTTCCGGGCGTTCGCCGAGCGCGAGCCGGGCAACCTGCCCTGGACCGAGGTCGGTGCCGACATCGTGGTCGAGTCCACCGGGTTCTTCACCGACGCCACCAAGGCGAAGGCGCACCTCGACGCCGGCGCGAAGAAGGTCATCATCTCGGCGCCCGCCAAGAACGAGGACATCACCGTGGTGATGGGTGTCAACAACGAGCAGTACGACCCGGCGAGCCACCACGTGATCTCCAACGCGTCGTGCACCACCAACTGCCTGGCCCCCATGGCCAAGGCGCTGCACGACGGGCTGGGCATCGTCCAGGGCCTGATGACCACGATCCACGCCTACACCGCCGACCAGAACCTCCAGGACAACATCCACCGGGACCTCCGCCGGGCCCGCGCCGCCGCGCTGAACATCATCCCGACCTCGACGGGAGCCGCGAAGGCCATCGGACTGGTGATGCCCGAGCTCAAGGGCAAGCTGGACGGCTACGCGCTGCGCGTCCCGGTCCCGACCGGCTCCGCCACGGACCTCACCTTCGAGGCGAGCCGTGAGACGAGCGTCGACGAGGTCAACGAGATCGTGAGGGCTGCCGCCGCGGACGGTCCCCTGAAGGGCTTCCTGAGGTACTCCACCGACCCGATCGTCTCGACCGACATCGTCACCGACCCCGCGTCCTGCATCTTCGACGCGCCTCTGACCAAGGCCATCGGCAACCAGGTCAAGGTCGTGGGCTGGTACGACAACGAGTGGGGCTACTCCAACCGGCTCGTCGACCTGATCACGTACGTCGGCGCCAGCCTCTGATGGCAGGGATCGACTCGCTCGGACCGCTCCAGGGCCGCCGGGTCCTGGTCCGGTCCGACCTGAACGTGCCGCTGGACGGCACCCGGATCACCGATGACGGCCGTATCCGGGCCAGCCTGCCGACGATCCAGCGGCTCGTGGCTGTAGGCGCCCGGGTCGTGGTCACCGCGCACCTGGGACGCCCGAAGGGCGAGCCCGACCCGCAGTACTCCCTCGCGCCGGTCGCCGAGCGGCTCTCCGAGCTGCTCGGCAGGCCGGTCGCCTTCGCCACCGACACGGTGGGGGAGAGCGCCCGTGCGACCGTCGCCGGGCTCGGGGACGGCGACGTCGCCCTGCTGGAGAACGTCCGCTTCAACGCGGGCGAGACCAGCAAGGACGAGGCAGAGCGGGGTGCCTTCGCCGACCAGCTGGCGTCCCTGGCGGACGCCTTCGTCAGCGACGGGTTCGGCGTGGTGCACCGCAAGCAGGCGTCGGTCTACGACGTGGCGCAGCGGCTGCCGCATGCCATGGGCGGCCTGGTCGAGAGGGAGATCGGCGTGTTGCGCCAACTCACCGTCGACCCCGCCCGCCCGTACGTCGTGGTGCTCGGCGGCTCCAAGGTCTCCGACAAGCTCGGGGTGATCGACAACCTGCTCGGCAAGGCCGACAGGCTGCTCATCGGCGGTGGCATGGTGTTCACCTTCCTCAAGGCCCAGGGGCACGAGGTCGGGACCAGCCTGCTCGAGGCCGATCAGGTCGAGCGCTGCGCGGAGTACCTGAACCGGGCTCAGGCGTCGGGTGTCGAGCTCATTCTCCCGACCGACATCGTCGTCGCCGACCGGTTCGCCGCCGACGCCGAGGCCCAGGTCGTGGACGCGGACTCGATGCCGGCCGACCGGATGGGACTGGACATCGGGCCGGCGTCCGCGAGGGCCTTCGCCGCGGCGCTGTCCGACGCGGCCACCGTCTTCTGGAACGGGCCGATGGGGGTGTTCGAGTTCGAGGCGTTCTCCGGTGGCACCCGCGCGGTCGCCCAGGCCCTCTCCGAGATCGACGGGCTCTCCGTCGTGGGGGGCGGGGACTCCGCGGCCGCAGTGCGGCAGCTCGGATTCCCCGAGGACGCCTTCGGCCACATCTCGACCGGAGGCGGCGCCAGCCTGGAGTACCTGGAGGGCAAGGAGCTCCCCGGGGTCACCGTGCTGGAGAGCTGACGGCCGTCCGGCCGCCGGCATCCAAGCCTAGGAAAGGACAGTCACGAGCGTGGCGATGGAGAGCTCGGGCCGCACGCCCCTGATGGCGGGCAACTGGAAGATGAACCTCAACCACCTCGAGGCGGTGGTGCTGGTCCAGAAGCTCGCCTGGGGGCTCTCGGACAAGAACCACGACTACGGCAAGGTCGAGGTCGCGGTGATACCGCCGTTCACCGCTCTCCGCAGCGTCCAGACGATGGTCGACGGGGACCACCTGCAGATCAAGTACGGTGCACAGGACGTCTCCGAGCACGACGCGGGGGCCTACACCGGCGAGATCTCGGCGGCCATGCTCGCCAAGCTGGGCTGCTCCTACGTCGTCGTCGGGCACTCCGAGCGGCGGGAGTATCACGACGAGTCCGACGCCCTGGTCAACGCCAAGGCGCACAAGGCTCTGGCCGCCGGTATCACCCCGATCGTGTGCGTCGGGGAGGGGCCCGAGGTGCGGGGTGAGGACCGTCACGTGGAGCACACGGTCGGACAGATCGATGGATCGCTGGCGGGATTCACCGCCGAGCAGGTGGCCGGGATGGTCGTGGCCTACGAGCCGATCTGGGCGATCGGCACCGGTGAGGTCGCCACCCCCGACGACGCCCAGGAGGTCTGCCTGGCGATCCGCGGCCGGATCCTGGAGCAGTGGGGCGAGGAAGCGGCCGAGGCCGTGCGCATCCTGTACGGCGGGTCGGTCAAGGCCGCCAACGTCGCCGGGATCATGGCGCAGCCCGACATCGACGGCTGTCTGGTGGGTGGTGCGAGCCTCCAGCACGACGAATTCGGCGGGATCTGCCGTTTCTATGACATGCCGGTCATCTGACTGTTTCCCGACGTGCGTTAGGGTTTCGCCGTGGTCATCGCCTTCACTGTCCTGCTGGTCCTGTCCAGCGCCGTGCTGATTCTGCTGATCCTGCTCCACAAGGGGCGGGGCGGCGGCCTGTCCGACATGTTCGGCGGCGGGTCCTCGTCCGGTCTCGGCGGATCGTCGGTAGCCGAGCGGAACCTCGACCGGATCACCATCGGCGCGGGCGTCATCTGGGTGGCCGCGATCATCGCCCTGAACCTGCTACTGCGGGCCGGATACTGACAAGGAGCGCTAGGTGGCAGGTGGAGGAAGCGCGATCCGGGGAAGCCGGGTTGGCGCAGGGCCGATGGGTGAGGCGGAGCGTGGAGACGCCGCGCCTCGCCAACAAGTGGTCTACTACTGCGCCCACGCGCACCAGTCGGTGATGACGTTCTCGGTCGAGGCGCAGATCCCCGACTCCTGGGACTGTGTGCGCTGCGGTCTTCCGGCCAGCCTGGACTCCGAGAACCCTCCCGCGCCGCCGCGCATCGAGCCCTACAAGACGCACCTGGCCTACGTGAAGGAGCGCCGCAGCGACGCCCAGGCGGCCGAGATCCTCGACGAGGCCCTGCAGCTGCTCCGTGACCGCCGCAAGCGCGGCGAGATCATCTTCTGAGTCGGTCTCAGACCCGGCCGAACGCCTCGATCAGCTCCGCCACGCCGGCTGTCCGGTCGTGCAGGTGGATGCGCATGACCGGCAGCCCGTGGTCGCGCAGGACGGCCCCGTCGCCGGACGCCTGTGCCTGGATGAGCCGCCCGAACGAGATCTCTGTCCCCGGGATCGCCAGGTCGTCCCCGTCGGGCTGCCCGGTGATCTGGAGGAACACCCCCTCGGGCGCACCCCCCTTGTGGAGCTGACCGGTCGAGTGCAGGAACCGCGGACCCCAGCCGAACGTGACCGGCCGCCCGCAGCGGGAGATCAGGTCGGTCACCGCGGCAGGGAGAGGGGAGTCGTCGGTGCGCTGCACGTAGGCCATCACCGCGAGGTACGACGTGGGGCCCAGACGACCCAGGAGGGCCGCCAACGCGGCGTCCAGGTCCCCGGCGTCCCCGACGAGCCCGGGGTCGCCGTACACGTCCATGCCGTCGAGCCGGAGCACGGGCTCGGGCGGCGCCCCGCTCTCGTCGAGGGCGGACCGGGCCGCGACCTTCGCGGACTCGACGTCGGGCTGGTCGAACGGGTTGACCCCGAGGATCCGCCCCACCACCGCGGTGGCGGCCTCCCAGAGGACGAACTGGGTGCCGAGGGAGCCACTGACGGTCACCTCACCCGGCGCGGTCCCGGTGCCGTCGGTCAGTCCCACGCGGACCGCGTCCGGGAACGAGACGTCCGGGAGCCTCGGATGGCCGATGACGGGGAGCACTCCGTGGCCGTTCTTGCCGGTGCTCTCGGCGACCAGCTGCTCCACCCAGTCGGGGAGGTTGGCCAGGCCGTCGCCGACGCTGACGAGGAGCTTGTTGCGGCCCGGGTCCGCCGCGACGGCGGACCCCAGCACCAGTGCGGGGTTCTCGACGGTGTTGGCGGCGAGCTCCGTAAGTGCACGCCGCGCATCGGCGACCAGCGAGGTGACGTCGACGCCGGCCAGGATGCTGGGCACCATCCCGAAGGCGGTGAGCGCCGAGAACCGGCCGCCCACGTGGGGGTCGGCGGTGAAGACGCGATAGCCGGCGTCGGCCGCGGACTTCTCCAACGGGCTACCGGGATCGGTGACGACCACCAGGTGCCGGGCCGGGTCGAGGCCCGCGTCGGTGAACGCCTTCTCGAAGGCGGCACGCTGTGAGGCGGTCTCGATCGTGGAGCCCGACTTGCTGGACACGACCACGGTGACCTTCGACAAGTCGGTGTCGAGCGCCGCGCGCACCTGGTCGGGGTCGCTGGAGTCGAGTGTCACCAGGGGGCGGCCCGCGGCTGCGCAGATGACCTCCGGGGCCAGGGAAGAGCCGCCCATCCCGCACAGGACCACGCTGGTGCGTCCCTCGGCATCCAGCTCCGCGAAGAGCGCCGCCGCCTGCGCGATGGTCTCGTCGAGGGCCGGACCGGGGTCCGTCCACCCCAGCCGGATGGCGGCCTCGGACTCGGCAGCCGCGCCCCAGAGGGTGGGATCGCCGGAGAGCATGCGGCTGGCGAAGCCCTCGGCGGCAAGCTCGGCGCAGACCCTCCGGGCGCGTTCGTCGAGAGGGGCGGTCACCGTCATCGCGTGCCTCCCAGCTGGCTCTCGACGGTGCCGAGCAGCTCGTTCCACGACGCGATGAACTTGTCGACCCCCTCCTTCTCGAGCGTGGCCACCACGCTGTCGTAGGAGATCCCGTGGGCGGTCAGGCCGCGCATCACGGAGTCGGCATCGTCGTAGTGGTCTCGCAGGTCGCCGCCCCCCTGGAAGGCGGACCTCTGGGCGCCTGACTCCTGGACGGCTCGCAGGGTCTTCTCGGGCATGGTGTTCACGGTCCCGGGCGCAACCAGGTTGTCCACGTACAGGGTGGGGGAGTAGTCCGGGTTCTTGACGCCCGTCGACGCCCACAACGGCCGCTGGGGCCGCGCCCCGTGCGTGGCGAGCGCGCGGAAGCGGTCGCTGGAGAAGCGCTCCTCGTAGGCCCGGTAGGCCAGCTGCGCGTTGGCCACCCCGGCCTTGCCGCGCAGGGCCAGGGCCGAGTCGGAGCCGTTCTCCTCGAGCTCCTTGTCGACCAGCGTGTCGACGCGGGAGACGAAGAAGGACGCGACCGAGTGGAGGTTGCCGATCACGTGCCCGGCGGCCAGGGCGTCCTCCAGCCCGGCGAGGTAGGCGTCCATCACGCCGTCGTACTGGCCCAGGCCGAAGATCAGCGTCACGTTGACGCTCACGCCGGAGCCGATTGCGGCGCGGATCGCCGGGAGGCCCTCGGGTGTTCCGGGAATCTTGATCAGCAGGTTGGGCCGGTCCACGATCTTCCAGAGCCGCAGCGCGGACTGAAGGGTGCCCTCGGTGTCGAAGGCGAGCCGGGGGTCGACCTCGATCGAGACCCTGCCGTCGACGCCGTCGGTCGCCTCGTGGACCGGAGCGAGGACGTCGCAGGCTGCCCGTACGTCGTCGGTGGTCAGCTCGGTCACCGCCTCGTCGACGTCTGCCCCTCGCTCCGCGAGGCTGCGGACCTGCGCGTCGTAGCGGGTTCCCTCGGCGAGAGCGCCGGCGAAGATGGTGGGGTTGGTGGTCACCCCGCGGACGCCGTCGTCCACGTAGGAACGGAGGTTGCCCGTCTCGAGTCGCTCCCGCGACAGGTCATCGAGCCAGACCGAGACGCCCCGGTCGTAGAGGTTCTGGATGGCGTTCATTGGTGCCCCCTCTCTCGTCAGCCTCGTGCGGCTGCGATCGACGAATGTGCTGCGGCCGCGACGGCCGCGGAGGTGATGCCGAACTCCCGGAAGAGCGTCGCGTAGTCGGCCGACGCCCCGAAGTGCTCCAAGGACACCGAGCGGCCGGCATCGCCGACGATCTCGGCCCATCCCTGGGCGACCCCCGCCTCGACGCTCACCCGGGCTTTGACCGAGGTGGGGAGGACGGACTCGCGGTAGGCGTCGTCCTGGGCGTCGAACCATTCGCGGCACGGCATCGAGACGACGCGGGCGAAGATCCCCTCCTCGGCGAGCCGGGCCCGGGCCTCGACGGCGAGCTGCACCTCTGACCCGGTGCCGACCAGGATCACATCGGGAACCCCGTCGGTGTCCAGGAGCACGTAGCCGCCGCGTGCCACGCCGCTGGTGTCGGCGTAGCCGTCGGTGCCGCGCGGGAAGACCGGCACACCCTGGCGGGTCAGGCAGAGGGCCGTCGGCCCGTCGGTGCGCGACAGCACCGCCGCCCATGCCGCGACGGTCTCGTTGGCGTCGGCAGGTCGGACGACCGCGAGGCCGGGGATCGCGCGGAGAGCCGCGAGCTGCTCGACCGGCTGGTGGGTCGGACCGTCCTCGCCGAGACCGATCGAGTCATGGGTCCACACGTAGGTCACCGGCAACCCCATCAGGGCGGCGAGCCGGACCGCCGGGCGCATGTAGTCGGAGAAGATCAGGAAGGTACCGCCGTAGACACGGGTGTCCCCGTGCAGCGCGATGCCGTTCATGATCGAGCCCATGGCGTGCTCGCGGATGCCGAAGTGCAGCACCCGCCCGTACGGTCCGCCCTTCCACTCCCGGGTCTGGTGCTCGGGCGGCAGGAAGGAGGGCTCGCCCTTCGGAGACGTGAGGTTGGACTCGGCAAGGTCGGCCGAGCCGCCCCAGAGCTCGGGAAGGCTCGGTGCGACGGCGCTCAGCACCTCCCCGGACGCCTTGCGGGTCGCGACCGAGGTTCCCGCCTCGAACGACGGGAGGTCGGAGTCCCAGCCGTCCGGGAGGCGGTGGGCCTTCAGCCGGTGCAGCAGCCTCTCCCGCTCCGGGTTGGCCGCCGCCCACGCGGCGTACGCCTCGTCCCAGGCCGCGCCCGCCCGGGCTCCGCGCTCTCCGAGCTTGCGCGTGTGCTCCAGCACCCCGTCGGGGACCTCGAAGGTTCGCTCGGGGTCGAAGCCGAGAATGCGCTTGGTTGCGGCGACCTCGTCGTCTCCGAGTGCCGACCCGTGGGCCTTCCCGGTGTTCTGGAGGTTCGGCGCGGGCCAGGCGATGATCGTCCGGAGGGCGATGAAGGACGGCCGGTCGGTGACCCGCCGCGCCTCCTGGATGGCCGCATACAGGGCGGGGACGTCTTCGGCGTACTCCGTCCCGCCGTGGGTCCAGTCCACGGTCTGCGTGTGCCAGCCGTACGCCGCGTAGCGGGCGACGACGTCCTCGGAGAGGGAGACCTGCGTGTCGTCCTCGATCGAGATCCTGTTGTCGTCGTAGATCACCACGAGGTTGCCGAGTTTCTGGTGTCCGGCGAGGCTCGACGCCTCGGCGCTGACCCCCTCCTCGATGTCGCCGTCGCTGCAGAAGGCGTAGACGAAGTGGTCGAGGAAGGACTCGCCCTGCGGCGCCTCAGGGTCGAAGAGGCCGCGTTCGCGTCGCGAGGCCATCGCCATCCCGACCGCGTTGGCGATGCCCTGGCCGAGCGGCCCGGTCGTCGTCTCGACTCCGCGGGTGTGACCGTACTCGGGGTGCCCCGGGGTCAGACTGCCCCAGGTTCTCAGGGCGGCGAGGTCGTCGAGCTCCAGCCCGAACCCGCCGAGATAGAGCTGGGTGTAGAGGGTGAGGCTGGAGTGGCCGCAGGAGAGCACGAACCGGTCCCGTGACATCCACGAGGGGTCGGCCGGGTCGTGTCTCATCACCTTCTGGAACAGCAGGTACGCCGCCGGGGCGAGGCTCATTGCCGTGCCGGGGTGTCCGTTGCCGACCTTCTGCACCGCGTCCATCGCGAGGACACGAGCAGTGTCCACGGCCTTGCGGTCGAGATCGGTCCAGTCGAGGGAGCTTGTCATCGCTGTGTCCTGTCCTCGTGCTCGCTGTGCGCTGTCGAGCCTACTGGGATCGCGGGCACCTCCGGCGCCCCGCGCTCGGCGGATGCGGCTCGAGCCCGCGGTCGTCCCGGCCCGGACGGGTTCACCCCGCAACCCACACCGTAGACTTGCCCGGAGTCAGATCAGTACCCGGTCAGATCCCATCCGCACCCCTCCAGCACCGACACGAGGTTTCCCTTGACGGCCGTCGACCCGCAGGTGAGCAACACGCCTGCGGTCAAGCGGTGGCGGGCGGGTTGGGACGTGGTCTCGGCCTACGTCGGACTGATGAAGCCGCGCATCATCGAGCTCCTCCTCCTGACGACGGTCCCCGTGATGTTCCTGGCCCAGCGCGGCGTCCCCGACATCTGGCTGGTGGTGGCCACCGTCGTAGGCGGCACCCTCTCGGCGGGCAGCGCCAACTCCCTGAACTGCGTCTACGACCGCGACATCGACGAGCGGATGCGTCGCACGCGGCGCCGGGCGCTGCCGCGCCACGTCGTGCGTCCGGCCCCCGCCCTCGTCTTCGGACTCGCTCTGGGTGTCGTCTCGACGCTGCTGCTGGGTTTCGCCGTGAACTGGCTGTCTGCCGGCCTCGCCCTGGCGGCCAACGTCTTCTACGTCGTCGTCTACACGATGATTCTCAAGCGCCGGACCTCGCAGAACATCGTGTGGGGCGGCGCCGCCGGAGCCTTCCCCGCGATGATCGGATGGACCGCGGTCACCGGCTCGCTCGCCTGGCCACCGGTCGTGCTGTTCCTCGTGGTGTTCTTCTGGACGCCCCCGCACTTCTGGGCGCTGGCGATCCGCTACCGCGACGACTACGCGGCCGCGGAGGTCCCGATGCTCCCGGTCATTGCTCCGCTGACTGCTGTGGGCCGCCAGATCGTGATCTACACCTACGTCACGGTGGCGGTGTCGCTGCTGTTGTGGCCGGTCGCCCGCACCGGTCCGGTCTACCCGATCGCGGCGGCCATCCTCGGCATCGTCTTCATCCTCGAGGCTCACCGGCTCAGCCATCGCGCGAACGCTGGCAAGACTCCGGTGCAGATCAACCCGATGCGGCTGTTCCACTGGTCGAACATGTATCTCACCCTGCTCTTCGTCTTCGTCGCGATCGATCCGCTGCTTCGCTGAAGGAACCTCGTCGACGCAAGCTCGCGGCCGGGTCCATGACTGGGTCATGACCCGGCCCATGACCCGGCCCGCCGCTCGCGTCCTCGGGGCAGCCGTCTCCGTCTCCCTGCTCGTGCCGAGCGCCTGCACCTCGCAGACCGCCAGCCCTTCGGGCGGGACCGCGTCCCCCGAGACAGCTCCCCCTCCGACGCGGACCACCATCGACGACTCGGCGATGGTGACCGTCGTGCCGTCCGGGCCGGGGTCGTACACCCTGCAGTCCACCGCGATGTCGGCGATCCTCGCCCACGTCCGCGTGTAGCGGGTCAGTGTGGCGGCGTAGCCTGCTGGGCGTGAACCAGGACAGCGACATCGAGCTCAGGATCGGCCACGAGGAGATCGTGCTCAGGCGACGCTACGAGGTCGCCAGCATCGCCAACGACCTGCTCATCGCGGTCTGGTTCGTGATCGGCAGCATCCTGTTCTTCTCCCCGGACACCGCCCGGACCGGCACCTGGCTCTTCCTGATCGGCAGCGTGCAGCTGATGATCAGGCCGGCGATCCGGCTGAGCCGGCGCATCCACGTCCAGCGGGTCAGCGGGGCCCCTCCCGAGACCTCCGGGGACTTCTGAGGTCATCGGTGCGCCCGGACGGGCGTCAGTCCCGCGCCGTGGAGGCCAGGAAGAGCCACGACAGGCCGGCGGCCACGGCAGTGGATCCGGCCAGGTGGAAGCCGACCAGCCAGCCCGGGTTCCCGTTGAAGTACTGCGCGAACCCGACCGCCCCCTGGACCAGGAGGACGACCGCGGTGAAGGCGGCCGCCCGATGGACGTCGGCCGGGGGGCGAGGGCGCAGCAGCAGCCAGACGACGGTGAGCCCCACGAGCAGGAAGACGGCGTCGGCATGGAGCTGGGCCAACCGGTCCAGGTCGAGCCCGTTGCGCGGCGCGTTGGCGTCCCCGGAGTTGGGCCCGGCGCCGGTCACGATCGTCCCCACGTAGAGGACGACCCAGCCGGCGGCGAGGGTCGCCCAGCCGAGCGGCGGGTGCGTCGGACCCGCGGTGGTGACGCCGTACGAGCGGCGGACCAGGAGCACCGCGACCTGGATCATCGCCAGCGACAGCAGCATGTGCAGTCCGACGACCCAGGGGTTCAGGTGGGTCAGCACGCTGATCCCCCCGACGATCGCCTGCCCCGGGATGCCCAGGCCGAGGGCGAGCGAGGGGACCCAGAGCCGCCTGTCGTGGGTCTGCCACGCCGCAACGAAGGTGGCGATGGCGACCGCCGCGAGGATGAACGTCAGCGTCCGGTTGCCGAACTCGATCACGCCGTGGACGCCCAGCGCCTGGTGGGGCACCAGGGAGTCCCCGGTGCACTCGGGCCATGTCGGGCAGCCGAGCCCCGAACCGGTGAGGCGCACGACGCCGCCGGTGATGACGATGCCCATGTTGACCGCGAGGGAGGCGATCGCCAACCCCTTCATCGCCCGGGTCGACCCGTCCACGCTCAGCTCACTCCCACTTGAAGGTCCGCGCGGTGAGGAGCGCGCCGAGCACGGTCCACACGACCAGCACGATCATCGCCGACCACGGCCACTGGCCGTGTGCCAGGGCGGCCCGCAGTCCGTCGCCCAGCGCCCCGGACGGCAGGAGCTCCAGCAGCTTGCCGCCCAAGCCGTACGAGGTGGAGGGCAGAACGGTGCCCCCGCCGGCGAGGAGCAGCAGGTAGATCAGGTTGGCCGCCGCGAGGGTGGCCTCGGCGCGGAGCAGGCCCGCGACGAACAGGCCGAGGGAGGCGAAGGCCGCGGTGCCGAGGATCGCGACGACGATCGCGGCGGGGGTGCCGATCAGGTGGGGCCGCCAGCCCAGTGCCACGGCAACGGCTCCCAGGACCACCACCTGGATGACCTGGAGGCCCAGGAGGCCGAGCACCTTGCCGCTGAGCAGCTCGGTGCGGGACAGGGGAGAGGCGCCGAGCCGCTTGATGACGCCGTACCGGCGCTCGAAGCCGGTCGCGATGGCCAGACTGGTGAACGAGCTCGACATGATCGCGAGGGCCAGCACGCCCGGCGGCAGCAGGTCGAGGACGTCGTCGGAGTTGAGCAGACCGAGGTGGCCGGCGGCCTGGACGCCGCCGATCAGCACCATGATCGGGATGACGAGGGCGAGCAGCAGCTGCTCGCCGTTGCGCAGGATGAGCCGGAGCTCCATCGCGCCCTGGGTGGAGACCTTCCGTACGGTCGCCGCCGAGCCGGGGGCGGGGGTGAAGGTGCCGCTCACTCCATCTCCCTTCCGGTCAGCTGCAAGAAGACGTCCTCCAGCGTGCGCTGCCCCATGACCAGGGAGTCGGGGACGACGTCGTGACGGACGCACCACGCCGACACCACGGCGAGCGTGCTCGCGTCGGCCGGGCCGGAGATGAGCAGGCTCTGGTCGTCGATGCGCGTCACGCTCGCCCCCTCGCCGAGGTCCCGTGCGAGGGCTTCGGGCGCTTCGCCCGGGTAGGGGGAGGTCAGGACCAGCCGGATGGTGCGATTGCTGGAGCCACGGGTCAGACCGGCGGGGGTGCCGGACGCAATGAGACGACCGTGGTCGATCACGTGGACCATGTCGGCGAGGCGCTCTGCCTCCTCCAGGTAGTGCGTGGTCAGCACGGTGGTGACGCCGTCGGCCCGGAGCTCCTCGAGAAGCTCCCAGGTGTCACGACGGGCCTGGGGGTCCATGCCGGCGGTGGGCTCGTCGACGAAGACCAGCTCGGGGCGGCCGATGATGGCGAGGGCCAGCCCCAGTCGCTGCTGCATGCCGCCGGACAGACGCCGGTACGGCGTACGGGCGGCCTCGGACAGCCCGAGCCGCTCCATCAGCATCCCGACCGGGAGGGGGCTGCTGTGCAGGGCCGCCACGTGCCGCAGCATCTCGTCGGGGCGCACCGCTGCCCAGGCGCCCCCGGCCTGGAGCATCACGCCGATGCGCGGCAGCAGCTCCCTCCGGTCGGCGATCGGGTCGAGCCCCAGGACCCGGACGCTGCCGCCCATCGGCCGGCGGTACCCCTCACAGGTCTCGAGCGTGGTGGTCTTCCCCGCACCGTTGGGCCCGAGGACGGCGGTGATCGTGCCCCGCTCGACGGTCAGGTCCAGCTGGTCGACGGCGGTGACCGAGCCGTAGGTCATCACCAGCCCGGACACGGAGACGGCGGGACTGGCGGGTGCGGGCACGCAGGCAGTCTAGGGAGGGCCCGGGAAGGCCCGGCACCCACCTCGGTCCGCCTCCCGGCACGAGGGAGACGCGCGCCCCGGAACTTGATCCCCTCGCCGAATATGAATACATTCGTGTTGTGGAAATCACGGGAGTCGCGGAGAGAGAGGACGCCCCGACGCGTGCGCGCGTCGCCCGGGCGATTCTCCAGCGCGGTCCCAGCACCGCCGCGGCCCTCGCCGAGGAGCTGGATCTCACCCCTGCGGCCGTGCGTCGGCACCTCGACCACCTGGTGGAGGAGGGGCACCTCGAGGCCCGGTCCCCGCGCGCCCAGGGCAACCGGGGGCGCGGCCGCCCGGCCAAGGTGTTCGCCCTGACCGAAGCGGGTCGTGACCAGTTCGACAAGCAGTACGACACCCTTGCCGTCGAGGCCCTGCGCTTCATGGTGGATCAGTGTGGCGACGAAGCGGTTCTCGACTTCGCCCGCACCCGCATGGCGCGCTTGGAGGAGACACACCTGCGGCTTCTGGCGGAGGACCCGTCGTTGAGCCCCGCCGAGGCCCTGGCTCGCGCGATGTCGCAGGCCGGCTTCTCCGCGTCGGTCCTCGACGGCGTCGGTGGGGAGCAGCTGTGCCAGCAGCACTGCCCGGTCGCCCACGTCGCTCACGAGTTCCCGCAGCTGTGCGAGGCGGAGACCGAGCTGATCAGCCGGGTCCTCGGCAGCCACGTCCAACGACTGGCCACGATCGCCCACGGCGATGGGGTCTGCACCACGTTCATCCCGGTGGGTGTTCCGACCCACCCCGTCCACGCCGGCGCGCCCGGCGCCCAGGAAGAGAGGTTGTCCTGATGACCACCATCGAGGAGATGAACCCTGAGCTCCAGGGGATCGGTCGCTACGAGTACGGGTGGTCCGACAAGGACGACGCGGGTGCGGGGGCTCAGCGCGGCCTGAGCGAGGCCGTCGTGCGCAACATCTCCGCCCTGAAGAGTGAGCCGGAGTGGATGCTGAACCTGCGTCTCAAGGGTCTGCGGCTGTTCGACCGCAAGCCGATGCCGACGTGGGGCGCCGATCTCGGCGGCATCGACTTCGACAACATCAAGTACTTCGTCCGCTCCACCGAGAAGCAGGCGGCCAGCTGGGACGACCTGCCCGAGGACATCAAGAACACCTACGACCGGCTCGGCATCCCGGAGGCGGAGAAGCAGCGGCTCATCGCCGGCGTCGCGGCGCAGTACGAGTCCGAGGTCGTCTACCACAAGATCCGCGACGATCTGGAGGAACAGGGCGTGCTGTTCCTCGACACCGACACTGCCCTCAGGGAGCACGAAGACCTCTTCAAGGAGCACTTCGGCACGGTCATCCCGGTCGGGGACAACAAGTTCGCGTCGCTGAACACCTCGGTCTGGTCCGGAGGCTCGTTCATCTACGTCCCCAAGGGCGTCCACGTCGAGATCCCGCTGCAGGCCTACTTCCGGATCAACACCGAGAACATGGGCCAGTTCGAGCGGACCCTGATCATCGTCGACGAGGACGCCTACGTGCACTACGTGGAGGGGTGCACCGCGCCGATCTACTCGTCGGACTCGCTGCACTCGGCCGTCGTCGAGATCATCGTGAAGAAGGGGGCCCGCTGCCGCTACACGACGATCCAGAACTGGTCCAACAACGTCTACAACCTGGTGACCAAGCGGGCCTTCTGCGAGGCCGGCGCCACGATGGAGTGGGTCGACGGCAACATCGGCTCCAAGGTCACCATGAAGTACCCCGCGGTCTACCTGATGGGTGAGCACGCGCGCGGTGAGACCCTGTCGATCGCCTTCGCAGGCGAGGGGCAGCACCAGGACGCCGGCGCCAAGATGGTGCACGCTGCGCCGCACACCTCGTCGTCGATCATCTCCAAGTCGGTTGCGCGGGGCGGCGGTCGGACGTCGTACCGCGGACTGGTCCAGGTCGACGAGGGCGCCCACCACTCGGCGAGCATCGTCAAGTGTGACGCGCTGCTGGTCGACACGGTGAGCCGGTCCGACACCTACCCCTATGTCGACGTGCGAGACGACGAGGTCTCCATGGCCCACGAGGCCACGGTCTCCAAGGTCTCCGACGACCAGCTCTTCTACCTGATGAGCCGCGGCATGGAGGAGGACGAGGCGATGGCGATGATCGTGCGCGGCTTCGTCGAGCCCATCGCGCGTGAGCTGCCGATGGAGTACGCCCTCGAGCTGAACCGACTGATCGAGCTGCAGATGGAGGGCGCGGTCGGCTGACCGGACGCCCCGGAGCAACACCGAGCGAACAGAACGAAAGCACCCACGTGACGATTACCGATGCCGCGACCACGGTCGCGAACGCTGTCGAGGCGGAGCCCGCTTCCCACCTGCACCCGGCGGGCTCCTTCGACCTGGCCGACCACCCCGTCCCGAGCGGCCGCGAGGAGGTATGGCGGTTCACGCCGATGAAACGCCTGCGCGGTCTCCACGACCAGGAGATCGAGGCGCAGGGCGCGGTCGTGCTCTCGTTGGACGCTCCCGACGGCGTCACCCTCACCGAGGTGGGCCGCGACGACCCGCGACTCGGGTCGATCCACGTCCCCAACGACCGGGTCTCGGCGCTGGCCTGGTCACGCTTCGCCACAGCCCAGGTGCTGAGCATCCCGGAGGAGGCCGCGCTGGACCGCCCGGTCATCGTCGATCTGGACGGCAACGGCGCGACCGCCTTCACGCACCTGTTCATCGAGGTCGGCACGCACGCGACGGCCACGGTGGTGCTCCGCAACACGGGCACGGTGCTGCTGGCGGGCAACGTCGAGGTCGCGGTGGGCGACGGCGCGACCCTCAACCTCATCTCGCTGCAGGACTGGGCCGACGACGCCGTCCACCTGGCGCATGTCCACGCCCGGGTCGGGCGGGACGCGACCTACAAGCAGGGGATCGTGAGCTTCGGCGGCGACCTGGTCCGGATCAACTCGGAGGTCGAGTACTCCGGGCCGGGCGGGTCGGCCGACATGCTCGGCCTCTACTTCGTCGACGCGGGCCAGCATCTCGAGCACCGGCTCTTCGTCGACCACAACGCCCCGCACACCCGCAGCAACGTCGACTACCGCGGAGCCCTGCAGGGCGAGGGCGCACATTCGGTCTGGATCGGCGACGTGCTCATCCGCAAGGTGGCCGAGGGCATCGAGACCTATGAGCAGAACCGCAACCTGGTGCTCACCGACGGCTGCCAGGCCGACTCGGTCCCCAACCTGGAGATCGAGACCGGGGAGATCGCCGGCGCTGGCCACGCCAGCACGACCGGCCGCTTCGACGACGAGCAGCTCTTCTACCTGGAGTCGCGCGGAGTCCCGGAGGACGAGGCGCGGCGCCTGGTCGTGCATGGCTTCTTCAACGACATCGTGCGCAAGCTCTCCGTGCCCGAGATCGAGGAGCAGCTGCTGGCCACCGTGGAGGCGGAGCTGTCCAAGAACGTGGGACCGGCCTCATGAGCGCCACCCCCGCATGCGCCTTGTCCGCGTTGCTCCCCGACACCCCCGTCCGAGCGAACGTCGACGGCGAGGACGTCGTGATCGTGCGCGTCGGCGACGAGGTGTACGCGCTCCAGGACGAGTGCTCGCACGCCTCGATCGCGCTCTCCGAGGGAGAGGTCGAGGGGTGTGAGATCGAGTGCTTCCTGCACGGCTCCCGCTTCGACCTCCGAACCGGCAAGCCGGTGAACCCTCCCGCCACCGTCCCGGTCCCCGCCTTTCCCGTGACCGTCTCCGGCGACGACGTGTACGTCGACGTCACCACGACCCTGAACCAGAAGGAATCAGCATGAGCACGCTCGAAATCCGCGACCTGCACGTCAGCGTCGACACCGAGGACGGTCCCAAGGAGATCCTCAAGGGCGTCGACCTGGCCATCAAGGACGGCGAGATCCACGCGATCATGGGCCCCAACGGGTCCGGCAAGTCCACCCTCGCCTACTCGATCGCCGGCCACCCCAAGTACAAGATCACCGGAGGCTCGGTGACGCTCGACGGCCAGGACGTCCTCGCCATGAGCGTCGACCAGCGGGCACGCGCCGGCCTCTTCCTGGCCATGCAGTACCCGGTCGAGGTGCCGGGCGTCTCCGTCGCGAACTTCCTGCGCACCGCCAAGACCGCGGTCTCCGGCGAGGCGCCGAAGCTGCGCACGTGGGTCAAGGACGTCAACGAGGCGATGGACCGCGTCCGCATGGACCGTGCGTTCGCCCAGCGCAACGTCAACGAGGGCTTCTCCGGCGGCGAGAAGAAGCGTCACGAGATCCTGCAGCTGGAACTGCTCGACCCGAAGGTGGCGATCCTCGACGAGACCGACTCCGGCCTCGACGTCGACGCGCTGAAGGTCGTCTCCGAGGGCGTCAACCGCTTCGCGGAGCGGGGCGAGAAGGGGATCCTGCTGATCACCCACTACACCCGGATCCTGCGCTACATCACCCCGGACTTCGTGCACGTGTTCGTCAACGGCCGGATCGCCGAGGAGGGTGGCGCCGAGCTGGCCTCCCGCCTCGAGGACGAGGGCTACGACCGCTACGTCTCGGCGGCAACGGGAGCCTGAGATGTCCGTGCCCCTGCCCGGCCTGCTCGAGGGACTCGAGCTGGTCCGCAAGGACTTCCCGATCCTGGAGCGAGAGCTCGCGGGCGGGTGGCCCCTGGTCTATCTCGACAGCGCCAACACCTCGCAGAAGCCGCAGGTGGTCATCGACGCGATGGTCGACCACCTGGAGCGGCACAACGCCAACGTGGCCCGGGCCGTGCACCAGCTCGGCGCGGAGTCGACGGCGGCGTTCGAGGGCGCCCGCGACATCGTCGCCGGGTTCGTGGGAGCGCCGGATCGCGACGAGGTGATCTTCACGAAGAACGCCTCCGAGGCACTCAACCTGGTCGCGAATGCGTTCATGTGGGCGGCCGGCGACCTGGCGATCGGGCCGGGCGACGAGGTCGTGATCACCGAGATGGAGCACCACTCCAACATCGTTCCGTGGCAGCTGCTCAGCGAGCGCAAGGGTGCGACGCTGCGGTGGTTCGGGCTCACCGACGAGGGCCGGCTGGACATGTCCGCCCTCGACGAGCTGATCAACGAGCGCACTCGCATCGTCTCCGTTGCATGGGTCTCCAACGTCCTCGGCACGGTCAACCCGCTGGAGGCGATCATCGCCCGCGCCCACCAGGTCGGGGCGGTCGTGGTGGTGGACGCGTCGCAGGCCGTGCCGCAGATGCCGGTCGACATCGCCGCCCTCGACGCGGACTTCCTCGCGTTCACCGGGCACAAGGTGCTCGGCCCGACCGGGATCGGCGTGCTGTGGGGACGGCGCAGCCTGCTCGAGGCGCTGCCCCCGTTCCTGGGCGGCGGCGAGATGATCGAGGCGGTCACGATGGAGCGCTCGACCTACGCCGGGATCCCGCACAAGTACGAAGCGGGGACACCGCCGATCGTCGAGGCCGTCGGGCTCGGCGTCGCGCTGCAGTATCTCGACCACCTCGGCATGGAGAGCGTCCGTGCTCACGAGGAGGCGATCACCGGCTACCTGCTCCAGGGTCTGGCAACGGTGGGCGGTGTGACGATCCTCGGCCCCACGACGACCGAGCTTCGCGGGGGCGCGGTCTCCTTCGAGCTGGAGGGTGTTCACCCGCACGACGTGAGTCAGGTGCTGGACTCCCGGGGGGTGGCGGTGCGCGCCGGGCATCACTGCGCGAAGCCGGCCCAGCGACGCTTCGGTGTCCAGTCCTCGACGCGCGCCTCGTCGTACCTCTACACGACCCCCGCGGAGATCGACGCCTTGATCGACGCCCTCGAGTACACCAAGAGCTTCTTCAGGACGGCATGACATGGACCTCGAAGCGCTGTACCAGGAGATCATCCTGGACCACTACCGGAGCCCGCACCACGCGGGACTCCGCGACGCGTTCACGGCCGAGGTGCACCACGTGAACCCGACCTGCGGCGACGAGATCACCCTGCGCGTCGACATCGTCGACAAGGACGGGCGACCGTTCGTCCAGGACGTCTCCTACGATGCCGTGGGCTGCTCGATCAGCCAGGCGTCGACATCGGTGATGACCGACCTGGTGATCGGCAAGCCGGTCGCGGAGGCGTCGAAGATCCTGGACCACTTCATGGACGTCATGCACGGCCGGGGGAAGGTCGAGCCGGACGAGGAGATCCTCGAGGACGGGGTGGCCTTCGGAGGGGTCGCCAAGTTCCCGGCCCGGATCAAGTGCGCGCTGTTGGGATGGATGGCGTGGAAGGACGCGACGGACACGTCGCTCGAACAGCTCGAAGGAGCAGGTCGATGACCGAGGAGGCCACCGTGGCAGGCACCCTGACCAAGGACGACGTCGAAGAGGCGATGAGGGACGTCGTCGACCCCGAGCTGGGCATCAATGTCGTCGACCTCGGCCTGGTCTACGACGTCCACATCGACGGCTCGGAAGTCGTGCTCGACATGACGCTGACGTCGGCGGCCTGCCCACTGACCGACATCATCACCGACCAGACCGAGCAGGTGCTGGAGGGTCTGGCCTCGAGCGTCAACATCAACTGGGTCTGGATGCCGCCGTGGGGGCCGGACAAGATCACCGACGAGGGCCGCGAGATGCTGCGGACCCTGGGGTTCAACGTCTGATCCTGCGGTGACCCACACGGTTCTGGTTCCCGCCACGCGCGTCGCGCGGTGGTTCGAGAACTTCGGCACCCGGCACGACGGCTCGCGCACCGAGACCGCCGGCGGCGCCCTCCTGGCATACGGCGGTGACGGAGCCACGGCCGTAGCCCGGCTGCCCTGGGACCGCCCGTACGACGGCCCGCCCGACCCGGGGGCGCTCGTCGCAGAGGCGACCCGGCCGACCCGCTGGGGGATCCTGCTGGTCCGCAAGGGCGGTTTCGCCGTTGCCGGCGGGACCACTCCGGAGCCCTCCCGCCGCAAGGTGGGTCAGCGCCACGTCCAGGGCCGCTCGAAGGCAGGCGGGTGGAGCCAGCAGCGCTTCGCCCGGCGGCGCGAGGGACAGGCCCGGCAGGCATTCGAGGCGGCAGCGGACCACGCGGCGCGGATACTCGTCGACGAGCTGCACGGGGTCGACGTGCTCTGCTGCGGTGGCGACCACGCCGCGGTCGACGCCGTTCTCGCCGACTCCCGGTTGACCCGGGTCGCGCAGGCACGCTGCTCTCGCTGGCTGAGCACCGGAGATCCCAAGGCATCCGCTCTCGCCCAGGCGATCACGGACGCCTGGTCGGTCGGGATCGAGATCGACGAGGCGAGTGCTCCGCACGACCAGTGAGGGGCTAGCCTCCTGATGCTTGCGGGATGCGCCCGCAGCGGGAAACGGAGGAGAGCATGCTCGTCGTCACCACGTTCGACATCCCGGGCTGGGAGATCCGCAAGGTCTACGGCGAGGTCTTCGGGCTCACCGTCCGCTCGCGCAACGCGTTCTCGCAGTTCGGCGCCGGACTGAAGTCCATCGTCGGAGGTGAGCTCAAGGGCATGACCTCCAATCTGATCACCAGCCGCAACGAGGTGATGGACCGGATGATCGAGGAGGCCCGCAAGCGTGGCGCCAACGCCGTGGTGGGCATGCGCTTCGACACCTCGGAGATGGGCGACACCTGGACCGAGATCTGCGCCTACGGCACCGCGATCGAGGCGATCCCGGTCACCGACGAGGCGAAGGACGTCGCCCGTCAGATGGGCTACCAGTTCGGCTGACCACAAGACGGGTCGCCGGACGCGCAGCGATTCGGCTCGCTCGCCGAGCGCACGTAGACTTTGCGTCCGGCGGCCCGTAGCCGCCCTGCCCCGACAGAGGGAGCAGTGACCCCCCGGGAGCAGTTGTGATCACCGTGCACGACCTCGAGGTGCGCGCCGGCGCGCGCCTTCTCATGGGTGGTGTGACCTTCCAGGTCGCCCCGGGGGACAAGGTCGGGCTGGTCGGCCGCAACGGCGCCGGCAAGACCACGCTCACCCGCATCCTCGCCGGTGAGGCTCTTCCCGCCGGCGGGACGGTGCAGCGCACCGGCGAGATCGGCTATCTGCCCCAGGACCCGCGCACCAGCGACCCCGAGACGATCGCCCTCGACCGGATCCTGTCCGCTCGTGGCCTGGACGAGGCGTCGCGGATGCTGCGCCGGGCCGAGCAGGAGATGGCCTCCGACGACGACGCGACGCGCGAGCGCGGCATGCGCCGCTACGACCGGGCCGATGCCGCGCTCCACGCCGGTGGCGGCTATGCGGCCGAGGCGGAGGCCAAGCAGATCGCGGCCAGCCTCAACATCGAGCAGCGCATCCTCGCTCAGCCTCTGGGCACGCTGTCCGGCGGCCAGCGACGCCGGGTCGAGCTGGCCCGCATCCTGTTCTCCGGGGCCGAGACGCTGCTGCTCGACGAGCCGACCAATCACCTCGACGCCGACTCGATCGTCTGGCTGCGTGACTTCCTGAAGGGCCACAAGGGCGGCCTGATCGTGATCAGCCACGATGTCGGGCTGCTCGAGGCGACCGTCAACCGGGTGCTCCACCTCGACGCCAACCGGGCTGAGGTCGACGTCTACGCGATGGGCTGGAAGGCCTACCTCGAGCAGCGTGAGACCGATGAGCGCCGGCGCCGCCGGGAGCGGCAGAACGCCGAGCGCAAGGCGTCGGCCCTGACCGACCAGGCCAACCGGATGCGCGCCAAGGCCACCAAGGCGCAGGCCGCGCAGTCCATGCTCAAGCGCGCCGAGAAGCTGATGCAGGGGATCGAGGCCGAGCGCGCCTCCGACCGGGTGGCGAGGATCGCCTTCCCGAAGCCGGCCCCCTGCGGGAAGACCCCGCTCACCGCGACCGAGCTGTCCAAGTCGTACGGGTCCCTCGAGGTCTTCACCGACGTCGACCTGGCCATCGACCGCGGCTCCCGGGTCGTGGTGCTCGGCCTGAACGGCGCAGGGAAGACGACTCTGCTGCGGATCCTGGGCGGCCTGGACAAGCCGGACACCGGCGAGGTCGTGCCGGGTCACGGGCTCCGGCTCGGCTACTACGCGCAGGAGCACGAGACCCTCGACACCGAGCGGACCGTGCTGGAGAACCTCATGTCGGCCGCGCCGAAGCTCACCGACACCGAGGCGCGCAGTGTGCTCGGGTCGTTCCTGTTCAGTGGGGACGACGCCATGAAGCCGGCGCGGGTGCTCTCCGGCGGCGAGAAGACACGCCTCGCGCTCGCAACGCTGGTCGTCTCCAGCGCGAACGTCCTACTGCTCGACGAGCCGACCAACAACCTCGATCCCGCCTCGCGCGAGGAGGTCCTCGCCGCCATTCGTGCCTACGAGGGTGCGATCGTCCTGGTCACCCACGACGAGGGCGCAGTCCACGCTCTCGACCCCGACCGGGTGCTGATCCTCCCCGACGGGGTCGAGGACCTCTGGACCGCCGACTACGGGGACCTCGTCGCTCTCGCCTGAGGCTTCCGGCGGGCTAGGACTCGGTGGGTCCGGCCACGCGTAGCTCGGCCTCGGAGCGGATCACGCAGAACTGGTTGCCCTCGGGGTCGGCGAAGACCACCCAGCCGGTCCCAGGGCCGAACTCGCCCCGGTGGTCGGCGACCTCGACGGCGCCCAGGGCGCGCAGCCTCTCGACCTCGTCGTCACGCCCGCCGGCACGGGGGCGCAGGTCGAAGTGGATCCGCTTCCGGGCCAGCTCCGGGTCGTCCACCTTGATGAACAGGATCCTGTGGTCGGAGCCGGGATCGACGATCATGCACTCGTCGTGCTCGGGCAGGTTCGGGTCGTCGGGCAGGTCCTGGTAGTCGAGCACCGACTTCCACCACTCGGACAGCTCGTAGGGGTGGTGGCAGTCGATGGTCGTGTGCGCGACGAAGCAGGACATGACCCCACCCTTCCCAGCCGGCAGGCCCGGCGCAAGTGGGCGCCACGGAGCCGATGTCCTCGACCCGGGCCCGGAGCCGGGCCGAGGACGAGGTGAAGGTGCCCACCGTCCCCGGCTGAGGCCATGATGGGGCGATGGCAACGTATTCCGGAACCAACGAGTTCGAAGGTGCGACCTTCGTCAGGACCAGCTTCAAGGGCGCCACCTGGCGGTTCTCCGACCTCAGCGGCGTGACGATGCGCGGCGTCGATCTGAACGGGCTCGACATCGACAGTCACGACCTCTTCTTCGGCAGCCTGGTGGTCAACGGGGTCGACGTGGTGCCGCTGGTGGACGCCGAGCTCAACCGGCAGTTCCCCGGCCGCGAGCTGCAGAAGGCGCAGACGCCGGAGGGCCTGCGCGAGGGCTGGGCCGCGGTGCAGGCCGCCTGGCAGGAGACGGTCGCGGACACGCCGCAGGACCTCGTGAACGCCCACGTGGAGGACGAGTGGTCGTTGTCCCAGACGCTGCGACATCTCATCCTGGCGACCGACGCCTGGCTCCGTGGGGGCATCCTGCGGCTGCCTCAACCGTTCCACGACATCGGCCAGATCTTCACCGGCGCCGAGGCGATGGGCTTCGACATGTCGATCTTCCGCATGGACTCGCCCCCGTTCGAGGAGATCCTCGCCGTCCGGGCCGAGCGACAAGGTCAGGTGACGGACTTCCTGGCGACGGCCTCCGAGGAGCTCCTGGCCGAGGAGCGTGAGAGCCCGTGGGGCGGCGACGGCTGGCGTCCCAGCGTCGGAGACTGCATCCGCGTGATCCTGGAGGAGGAGTGGGCGCACCTGCGCTACATCCGCCGGGATCTCGCGCTGCTGCGCTGAGCCGCACCGGGTCGATCCGGAGGGGCTTTGGGGCCCGCGAGTACGGTCGAGGGCGGTTCCCGGGAGAGGGGCCATGGACGACGGGGTGGTGCAGTGGGATCGCGACGCGGCGCACGGCGGCTCGTGCCGGCGTATCTGATGGTGACAGCGATGCTGGCCCTGGCGGGGTGCACGACGGTGCACAACTCGGGCACCTCCGGGTCGACGTCGCCGAGCATCGCAACGCCGTCCGCCGGCAGCACCACGCCGTCGAGCAGCAGCGTCGCCTCACACCCGGGCCTGCTCCCGAAGGGCTCGGTCTCGGGCGTGCTCAGGTGGAGCGACTCCGGACCGCTGGCGACGGCGGGCAAGCCGCTCACGCGGGGGACGGTCACGTTCCACGGCTCGGTCGTCCGAACGGTCTCGGTCAACCGGCACGGGCACTTCTCGCTGAGCCTTCCGATCGGCAGCTACCGGGTCACCGGTGCGAGCCCCGACTACCACAACGCCAAGGGCGGGTGCTCCACCTCGGGAGCGGTGGTGGTGAAGGCCGGGCAGTCGCAGGCCGTCCAGGTCGTCTGTGCGGTGGACTAGCCAGGCGTCGCTGCGGTTCCGCGCAATTCCCGATAGCCGGGCCCCAGCGCCTAGGGTTCACCCATGACCTTTCACGTCGATCCCGACGTTCTCGCGCGGGGCTCCGTCTCCTGCGAGCAGGACGGATTCGTGCTCACGGTCACCCTGGACCGGCCCGAGTCGCTGAACGCGATGACTCCGGCGATGTGGGCGGCGCTGGCCGCGGTGGGGGAGGCGATCACCCCGGACGTGCGCGCGGTGATCGTGACCGGGCGCGGCAGGGCCTTCTCGGCCGGTCTGGACCGCTCCATGCTGACGCCCGAAGGCCCGACCGGGGACAAGGGGCTGGCCGACATCCTGCGCGGCACCGATGACGAGATCGAGGAGGACATCAAGGTCTTCCAGCGCGGCTTCACGTGGCTGCGGCGACCCGACATCATCTCGATCGCGGCTGTGCGCGGTCACTGCATCGGTGCGGGCTTCCAGCTCGCCCTGTCCTGCGACGTGAGGCTGGCGGGAGAGACCGCCGTGTTCAGCATGCGAGAGCCCAAGCTGGGTCTCGTGCCCGACCTCACCGGCACCAAACCGCTGGTCGACGCGGTCGGGTATTCGCGTGCGCTGGAGATGGTCGCCTCGGCCCGCGACATCGGCGTCGACGAGGCGCTGACCATCGGCCTGGTGCACCGGGTGGTGCGGACCAAGGACCTCGAGTCAGCGACGCGAAGCCTCGCGGAGTCGCTCACCCAGCACTCGCACGGCGCCGTGTCGTCCAGCAAGGCTCTGCTCCAGGGGGCCTCGGGCAGGAGCCTCGCTCAGCAGGCCGAGCTCGAGCGGATCGCCCAGGTGCGCCGCCTGCGCGAGCTTGCCGTCCTCTTCGAGGAGGGGGGCACGTGACCCACGGCGGCATCGGGCCCGCATGGCGTCACATGCGCACCGACAGGAGCGCCTTGGACCGCAAGATCGGGCGCGAGACCTTCCTGCGTGTCCTCGAGTTCGCCAAGCCGCAGCGGGCCCGCATCGGCGTCTTCCTGGCCCTGACCGTCGTCGATGCCGGGCTCGTCGTCGTCAACCCGCTGCTGGTCGCGCGCATCGTGGACAAGGGGATCATTGCGCTGAACGTCCACGTGGTGGTTGTGACCGCGCTGATCATGACGGGGGTGGCGGCGTTCAGTGCCCTGCTCGGCGTCGCGCAGGGCTACCTGTCCAGCAGGATCGGCGAGACCCTGATCTACGACCTCCGTACGGTGGTCTTCGCGCACGTGCAACGGATGAGCCTCGCGTTCTTCACCCGCACGCAGACCGGAGCTCTCGTATCGCGGCTCAACAACGACGTGCTCGGTGCGCAGCGAGCCTTCACCTCCACCCTGTCGAGCACCGTCTCTAACGCGATCAGCGCGATCGTCGTGGGGATCGCGATGCTCACGCTGAGCTGGCCGATCACCCTGGCCGTCGTCGCTATGTTCCCCATCCTCTTCGTCGTCTCACGCTGGGTCGGCAAGCGCCTGGCCGGGCTGACCCGTGAGCGGATGGAGGGGAACGCGGCGCTCGGCAACGCCATGACCGAGCGGTTCAACGTCGGCGGGGCGATGCTGCTCAAGCTCTTCGGACGGCGTGACGAGGAGGACCGGCAGTTCGCCGACAAGGTGGCGACCGTGCGTGACCTGGGCGTGCAGATCGCCCTGGTGACGCGCATCTTCGCGGCCACGCTGGCCCTCGTCCCCGCCATCGCCACGGCCTTCGTGTACGGCATGGGTGGCTACCTCGCCGTGCGGCAGCAGCTCACGGTCGGTACCGTGCTCGCGCTCGCCACCCTGCTGACCCGGATGCTCGGTCCGCTGCAAGGCCTCTCGAACGTACGGGTCGACGTGATGACCGCCCTGGTGAGCTTCGAGCGGGTCTTCGAGGTGCTCGACCTGAAGTCCCTGGTGCAGGAGCGCCCCGGCGCACAGGTGATCCCGGCGAGCGCGGCGTCGGTCGAGTTCGACGAGGTGCGCTTCGCCTACCCCCGAGCCGACGACACGTCCCTGGCCAGTCTGGAGGTCGTCGCCCGCGACCTTGCGCCCGACACCGGGGAGGTGCTCCACGGCGTCTCGTTCCGGGCGGAACCGGGGGAGATGATCGCCCTCGTCGGGCCGTCCGGCGCGGGGAAGACCACCTTGACCCATCTGGTGGTCAGGCTCTACGACGTCTCGGGGGGAGCGGTCCGGGTCGGAGGGATCGACGTCCGCGACGCCACGCTGGAGTCTTTGGAGTCCTGCGTCGGATACGTGACCCAGGACGCCCACATGTTCCACGACACGATCAGGGCGAACCTGCTGTACGCCCGGCCCGCCGCGACCGACCCGGAGATCTGGGACGCCCTGGACGCCGCCCAGATCCGCCGACTGGTGGAGGGGCTGCCGAACCGATTGGACACCGTCGTCGGGGACCGGGGCTACCGGCTCTCCGGGGGCGAGCGTCAACGGCTGGCGATCGCCCGGCTGCTGCTGAAGGCGCCGTCGATCGTCGTCCTGGACGAGGCCACCGCTCACCTGGACTCCGAGTCCGAGGTGGCCGTTCAGCGGGCCCTGGACACTGCCCTGGAGGGTCGGACCTCCCTGGTCATCGCGCACCGGCTTTCCACGGTCCGCAACGCCGACCGCATCGTCGTGCTCGACGACGGCGTCGTCGTTCAGACCGGCACCCACAGCGAGTTGCTCGCCGCCGGCGGGCTCTACGGCGACCTGTACCGCACCCAGTTCACCGGTTCAGGGGGCTCGCCACGCGTGACCGAGCCGGCCACGTCGGAGTGATCACGGGCCCGTGCCCTGGTCGCGGCTACTGTTCCTTCTCCAGGTAGTGGCGGGTCATGCGGTCCTCCAACCCGCGCCCGTCGATGAACCAGGCGACGAGGTGGAACGCCAGCCCGAAGCCCCAGAAGAGGGTGATCCAGTAGGCCCACTGGAAGCCTGCCGCGCCCGTGATGCCATCGAGCAGCCAGAAGAAGCCGTTGATGATCACGAAGGCCCCGATGTGCCAGAGGAGCCCGCTGAGGTAGCGGGCCCGCCGACGAGCCATCGCTTCGCGTTGCATCTCGGTGCGTGGCCATGCGGACTCCTTCCCACGGCTCCTTCCAGGCTGCTCAAGGTGGACTGGCTCCCGTGAAGGGCTCATGGTCCCCTCGGGCCGAACCCGGGGCGTGACCGGCATGGTCAACGGCGGCCGGAGTCGTAGGGTCCGTATAAGGGACATTCCGACCAGCGGCCGCGCACCCGACCGCGGAAATCGCCACCGGAGGTGCGCACATGCGGGGGAAGCTGATCGTTCTCGGGGTCGTCGTCGCCCTGGTCTCGATGATGACGGCAGCAGACGCAGGAGTGGGCGCGGGGACCGGGACAACCCCGGTCAACTGTCGGTCGACCACCTTCGAGAAGATCCCCGTCTCCGGGGTCAACCAGTTCCGTACGCTGGGCGGGCTCGAGACCGGCATCTCCGCCATCTACCCGGTGACCGTGACGGTGAGCCTGGTGGTGCAGGGCAAGCCCGCGAAGATCAAGGTCCAGGACACGTACATCTCCCAGAAGGATGTCGCCTCCCCGGGTGTCATCACGCTGCAGGCCGGTCCACGGCAAGGCGACACCGTTCACGTTCACCTTCCTCGCCATCGGCGACTCCGCAGCCCTGCAGGGGCACACCTTCAAGGTCAGGTGGAGGCGCGCGACGCAGCACGGGGATCTCGACGATCCTCGAGGGCACCATGACGCTGAGCTACCAGACCGACGTCTGCACGGGCGGGTTCTCGACGCCCTGAGGTGGGTCCGGACGCCAGGCGACTCGGACGGAGGGCACATGCAGCTGTCTTCCATTCGGTGTCCGGGCCGGCGCAGGGTCGCTGCGCGCCTCCGAGGGGATCGCGCTCACCCACGTGTGGACGGACGCGGGAATCATGGCCGGACCGGCCACGAACGGGGGACAGCTGCTCCACCTGGCCGTCGCGATCTGTGTGCTCAACGACGCCTATCCGTGAGGCGGCACGACTGGGCATCCGGCTGGACGGCGTACGGTGGAGGCGGACGGAGGCTTCGACGACCTGTGGCGCTCGACCAGGAGTCACCTACGCGGTCACGCTCGACTCTCCGGCTTCCGCCGGCCAAGATCGAGCGTCTGCTTACCGTCGTCGACGAGGCCGCGGAGATCCCCCGGGCGCTTCGCTCGGGTGCGCCCGTGTCCAGGGCCGACTGAGGCGCTCGCGGCAAGGGGGGACCGCGAGCGCTCTCTACGACGAGGGCACCCTGTGCGACGATCCGAGGGTGTGGCGCGTGCGCGCGGGCTCCGACGTGAGCAGTGGAGGACTGATGGATCTGGGACTGGAGGGCCGTGTCTACGTCGTCACCGGCGGTACGGCAGGGCTGGGGCTGCGACGGCCAGGCACTGGTGGCCGAGGGCGCCCGGGTGGTGGTGAGCAGCCGTCAGTGCCGACGCACGTGGCCGAGGACGGTGGAGGCGCTGGGCCCCGAGGTGGCCGAGGGCGTGGTCGCGGACAACGCGGACCCCGAGACCCCGGACTTGCTGGAGGCGGCCTGGCGGCGCTGGGGACGCATCGACGGCGGCCTGATCTCGGTCGGCGGCCCTCCCGCGGCCTCGGTCGTCACCACCACCGACCTCGAGTGGGAGGAGGCGTTCCGGTCGGTCTTCCTCGGCGCCGTGCGGGTCGCCCGCCGCCTGGCGACCAGCGTCGGCGAGGGGGGAAGCATCGCCTTCGTGCTCTCGACATCGGTGAAGGTCCCGCTGACCGAGCTGGCGACCTCGAACGGGCTGCGTCCCGGGCTGGCCATGATTGCCAAGGAGCTGGCCGACGAGGTCGGGCCCGCAGGGGATCCGCGTCAACTCGCTGTTGCCGGGGCGGTTCGCGACCGAGCGGGTCGCCTGGCTCGACTCGCTGGGCGGCGACCCTGAGGCGGCCAAGGCACGACATGTGTGCGCGTGTGCCGCTGCGGCGGTACGGCGACGCCGGAGGAGTTCGGGAAGGTGGCGGCGTTCGTGCTGTCGCCGGCCGCGTCATTCGTCTCCGGCGCCGCCATCGCCGTCGACGGTGGGCTCATGCGTGCCAGCTGACCGCTGTTTGCGGCGCTCGTCGATCAGCAGGTAGACGTATCCGCCGATCGCCATCAGGGCGAAGAACCACCACTGCAGCGCGTAGAAGAAGTGCGGACCGTCGCTGAGGGTGGGTGGTGTGGCGGGTTCGAGCGGCTGGGCCGCGGCGGGATCGCTCCGTGGTGGCGTCCACGAAGCCGGTCAGGACCGGATAGTCGAGGGTCTTGGAGATCTCGACACTGGAGATGGCGCGGGTGGAGCCGTCGGTGACCGTGGTGGAGGAGCCGGTGCCGTCGATGCGGACCCATCCGGTGACGGTGGCCTGGCCGTCCGGCGGAGGCGGGAGGTCCGCGCGGTCCAGTCCGGTCGAGTTGGTCTGCAGCCACCCGCGATCGATCAGCACGGCGTTGCCGTCAGCGAGTCGCAGCGGAGTGACGATGTCGACTCCCAACTGGCCGTTGCGGGACTGGTAGCGGACCTGGACGGTGCCGGACTGGTCGTAGGTGCCGGTCGCGGTGATCGATGCGCCACTCGTCGGCGTGCGTGGGCTCGGGGCCGACCGACATCACGTCCGTCACCGGGGTGGCAGGGGCTGCCGAGGTTCTGCCGGGTCTGCGCGTTGAACTCCCGACGCGCCTCGAGCCGGTGCCACTGCCACCAGCCGAGGCGGTAGGCGAGGAAGGCGAATCCGACGACCACAAGGCCGAAGAGGATCCATCGCCTCGTCAGCATCAACCGCACTCCGGAAGCGTAGAGGAGCGGGCGTGGGCCGCTCTGTCTGCCCTGTCCCGACCGGGTCGACCACCCCTGTGTGACGATGACCGGTATGAAGGTCTGTGTCCCGATCACCACGTCCGGCAGCCTCGATCCCCGCTGGGGCCGCGCCGACCGGGTCGCGGTTGCCGAGGTCGACGGCGGCGCGATCGCCTCCTGGGTCGAGCACGAGGTCGGCTGGGGTGCCTCGCACGACAGCGGCACCGAGGGGTCGCATCACGCCCGGGTCGCCACCTTCCTGCGCCACAACGGGATCGAGGCGGTAGCGGTCGACCACATGGGTGAGGGAATGGTGCGCATGCTCACCACGATGGGGATTCGCATCGCACCGGTCCCGGCGTCCGACGCCGGGAGCGCGCGAGACGCCGTGGAACGGCTCTTCTGACCCTCCGCGAGGATCGTCCGAGGTGAGACGCCGTACCGGGCCAACTCATCGATCTCCGCCTACACTGGACCCCATGTTGCACGGACAATTGATCGACCGGTTCGGACGGGTGGGCACCGACCTGCGCGTGTCGCTGACCGACCGATGCAACCTCCGGTGCACCTACTGCATGCCCCCCGAGGGGCTGGACTGGCTCCCGAGTGACGACGTGCTCACCGACGACGAGGTGGTGCGGCTGATCCGGATCGCGGTCACCATGCTCGGCGTCGACGAGGTCCGCTTCACCGGGGGAGAGCCTCTGGTCCGCCGGGGCCTGGTCGACATCGTGCGGCAGGCCGCTCTGCTCGACCCCCGGCCGGAGATCTCGGTGACCACCAACGGCATCGGACTGTCCCGGGTTGCCCCCGCGCTGGCCGAAGCCGGCCTGGACCGGCTCAACGTCAGCCTGGACAGCGTCCGGGCCGAGACCTTCGCGGCGATGACTTTGCGCGACCGTCTCCCCGACGTGATCGCCGGGCTCGAGGCTGCCGCCGAGGCCGGGCTCACCCCGGTCAAGGTCAACGCCGTGCTGATGCGCGGCATGAACGACGACCAGGCGGGCGAGCTGCTCGACTGGTGCATGGAGCGCGACTACCAGCTGCGGTTCATCGAGCAGATGCCGCTGGACGCCCAGCACTCGTGGAACCGCGAGCAGATGATCACCGCGGACGAGATCGAGGAGCGGCTCGCGGCCACCCACCGGCTGGAGCCCGCGGGTGAGCCCCGGGGCAGTGCACCCGCCGAGCTGTTCACCGTCGACGGCGGCCCGCACCGCGTCGGCATCATCGCGTCGGTGACTCGCCCCTTCTGCGGCGACTGCGACCGCGTCCGTCTCACCGCCGACGGTCAGATCCGCAACTGCCTGTTCGCCCGCGAGGAGTCCGATCTGCGCAGCGCGCTGCGAGCCGGCGCCAGCGACGCGGAGCTCGCCACCCGCTGGATCATCGCCATGCGCGGGAAGCGGGCCGGGCACGGCATCGACGACGTCCGCTTCCTGCAGCCGGACCGCCCGATGTCAGCGATCGGCGGGTGACAACGAGGCGTCGTCGCCGTTCAGGGCCGCTGTCTCCTTGAGGAACGAACGATGGCCCAGGAACTGACTCAACGAGTCCCGGTGGTCGTCACAGGCGAGCCACACCTTCCGCCGCTCCGGCTCGTGGATCTTGGGATTGTTCCAGGCGAGCTTCCAGGCCGCGGGGGCGCGACAGCCGCTCGCCGAGCAGATGAGGTCCTCGGTCACTCCTCGCGTCCCTCCAGCTCGCTGCGGGGCACCGGAGGCAGGGGATCAGGGTCCGGACTGCTCCCGACGTTGGCGAGGATCACCGCGATGTACGGCAGGAAGATCGCCAGAGCCAGGAAGATCCATACGTACCAGTGGTCCATGACGAACAACGCTGCCACGAAGCAGGCGGTGCGGATGCCCATGGAGAGGGCATAGCGCTTCTCCCGCGAGGCCAGGGACACCGAATGGCCGTGCTGGGCAGACGTGATCCGGTGCGCTGTGTCACCACGTCGGATGCCCATGCGCCCACGGTACGCCGCGGTTGGTGGCTCGCCCTCGCCGTAGACCTGAGCCGCCGGGAGGCCCGATGCCACTAGGCTCGGCAGGACGAGAAGGAGGCACCATGTCCAACCGCACCTACCGCGTCACCGAGCTGGTCGGCACCTCGCCGGACGGCATCGACCAGGCGATCCGCAACGGCCTCGAGCGCGCGTCCCACACGCTGCGTCACCTCGACTGGTTCGAGGTCACCCAGGTCAGGGGCCAGATCAAGGACGGCGAGGTCGAGCACTTCCAGGTCGGGCTCAAGGTCGGCTTCCGCCTCGAGGACGAGTAGGCCGATTCGTTGTACCCGTGGGTAGCAGATACCTTCCCCGGGAGTCCCAGGGAACCAGAGAGGGAGGCGTCACGTGGCACGTTCGGTGCTGGTGACCGGAGGCAACCGAGGCATTGGCCGGGCGATCGCGGAGGCCTTCGTCCGGCAGGGCGACCAGGTCGCGGTGACTGTGCGGTCCGGCGCAGGCCCCGAGGGGACGCTGGCGGTGCGCTGCGACATCACCGACCAGGAGGCCGTCGACCGCGCCTTCGAGGAGATCGAGGCAGCGCACGGCCCGGTGGAGGTGCTCGTCGCGAACGCCGGGATCACCCGCGACACCCTGCTGCTGAGGATGTCCGACGACGACTGGGACGCGGTGATCGACACCAACCTGACCGGGACGTTCCGGGTCGTCCGGCGGGCGGCCAAGGGGATGCTGCGGCTGCGCCGCGGCCGGATCGTGCTCATCTCCTCGGTGGTGGGCATGCTCGGATCGGCGGGGCAGGTCAACTACGCCTCGAGCAAGGCCGCGTTGGTCGGCATGGCCCGGTCGGTGGCACGCGAGCTGGGTAGTCGGTCGATCACCGCGAACGTCGTGGCGCCCGGCTTCGTGGAGACCGAGATGACCGAGGTGCTCGCCGACGAGCTGAAGGAGCAGTACCGCAGCCAGATCCCGCTCGGCCGCTACGCCGGCGTGGACGAGGTGGCGGGAGTGGTCACCTGGCTGGCGTCCGACGACGCCGCCTACATCACCGGAGCCCTGATACCCGTCGACGGCGGGCTGGGGATGGGGCACTGAGGAGGAGCGATGGGCATTCTCGACGGCAAGAACATCCTGGTGGCCGGGGTCACCCTGGACACCTCGATCGGCTTCGCGGTGGCGCGGGTCGCCCAGGAGCAGGGCGCGAACGTCCTGGTCTCCAACTTCGGGCGCGCACTCGCGATCACCAAGCGGATCGTCAAGCGGCTCCCGGTCGAGCCCCCGGTGCTCGAGCTGGACGTCACCGACCCCGAACATCTGGCCGGCCTCGAGGCACAGGTACGCGAGCACGTCGACGGCCTCGACGGGCTGGTCCACTCCATCGCGTACGGCAACCCCGACACGGTGCTCGGGGGCCACTTCCTCGACGGCCCCTGGCCGGACGTCGCCCAGGCCTTCCAGGTCTCGGCGTACTCCCTGGTCTCGCTCTCCACCGCCGTGCTGCCGCTGCTGCGCCCGGGAAGCGGCGTCGTCGGCCTGACCTTCGACGCCACCATCGCCTGGCCCGCCTACGACTGGATGGGTGTGGCGAAGGCCGGCCTGGAGTCGACCGCGCGCTACCTCGCACGTGACCTCGGTCCCGCGGGGGATCCGGGTCAACCTCGTCTCTGCGGGACCGCTGAAGACGCTGGCCGCCAAGGCGATCGGCGGGTTCGAGGCCCTCGACGAGGGCTGGTCCGGCCGGGCCCCGCTGGGTTGGGACAACGCGGACCAGGCCCCCACGGCGAACGCCGTCGTGGCGCTGCTGAGCGACTTCTTCACGGCGACGACAGGTGAGATCGTGCACGTCGACGGTGGATTCCACGCGATGGGCCTGTGATGTCCGTCCGGCTGATCGTGATGCGCCACGGCAAGGCCGTCGCGTCAGCCGCTACCGACCACGCAAGGCCGTTGGCTCCCCGAGGACGGGCAGACAGCGCGGATGCGGGCCGGTGGATCGCTCGCGAGGGCTACGTCCCCGACCTCGCACTCGTGTCGAGCGCAACACGCACCCGGCAGACGTGGGACTCGGTCGCGGCGGCGATCGGCGGCGGGATCCCGGTGGACGTCCGCGACGATCTGTACGGTGCCGGCCCCGAGTCGGTGCTCGAGACGGTGCGCCTGGTCCCCGACGAGGTCGGCACCGCGATCGTCGTCGGCCACAACCCCACCGCCTTGTGGCTGGCCCACGCGCTGGACGACGGGGAGTCCGCCGAGGACCGCGACCTCGTCGAGCGCGGGTTCCCCACCAGCGCGCTCGCGGTCTTCGCGTTCGACGACGACTGGGCATCGGTCGGCTGGCAGCGGGGACGGCTGGTCGCGATGCACCTGGGTCGCGGCTGAGCCCGGGCCGGTGAGCGGGCCTCAGGGCACCGGAGGCGCCGGGGTGACGTAGCCCGCGTCGGCATCGGCGTCCTCCACGTCCTCACGGGAGATCCCCAGCAGGTAGAGCACGGTGTCCAGGTAGGGCACGTTGACGGCGGTGTCCGCGTGCTGCTGCACCAACGGCTTGGCGTTGAAGGCGATCCCGAGACCGGCCATGGAGAGCATCTCCAGGTCGTTGGCGCCGTCCCCGACCGCCACCGTCGACGACAGCGGGATCCCCGCGGCCACCGCGAACTCGACGAGAGCGGTCGCCTTGCCCGCCCGGTCCACCACGTCGCCGAGGACGCGACCGGTGAGGCGGCCGCCGACGATCTCCAGATCGTTGGCCTTGGCGTAGTCGATGCCGAGGTCGGAGGCGATCCGATCGGTGATCTGCCGGAATCCACCCGAGACGATGGCGAAGCGGTAGCCGAGTCGTTTGAGCGAACGGACGAGGGTCCGGGCGCCGGGGGCGAGGACGAGCTCGTCGTACACGCGGTCCAGTGCGGAGGCGTCCAGGCCCTGCAGCAGGGCGACCCGCTGCGCGGAGCGACGGACTCGAAGTCGAGCTCGCCGCGCATCGCGGCTTCGGTGACCTCCCGGACCTCGTCCTCGCACCCGGCGTGCGCCGCGAGCATCTCGATGACCTCGCCCTGCACCAGAGTCGAGTCGACGTCCATGACGATCAGCCGGGCGCCGTGTCGGATGATGCCGTTCGGCTGGACGGCGACGTCGACCCGCAGGGCCACCGCCTCGCGGGTGAGCAGCTCACGCAGGACGCGCGGCTCGACCCCCGAGACGTGCATCTCGATCGCGGTGACCGGGTAGCGGGCCATCCGGACGATGCGGTCGATGTTCCCGCCCACGTCGGCGATCCGTCCGGCGAGTGAGGCCATCACCCGCGGGGACAGCGGACGACCGAGGACGGTGACCAGGCTGCGGCCCTTCGGCCGGGTCTGGTTGTCACCGGTCCCGCCGGCGACCTCGATGGAGACGCCGAGACTCGGCCGCCTCCGCGTCGAGGGCGGCCCGGAACGCCCGGAGGTCCGAGGGCTCGGTGACCAGGACCCCGAGGATGAGCTGCCCGCGGATGACGACTTGCTCGACATCGATGACCTCGCTGCTGAAACGGCTGAGCAGGCCGAAGATGCGGGTGGTGACGCCCGGACGGTCGCGCCCGATGAGCGTGATGAGCGTCGTGCGAGGCTCGGCGGAGGTGGGCACCATGGCGCGTCGAGGCTACCGCCTGGGCAGGTGGGCCGACGCAGCCACCAGGACCCGTCTCGCTGCCTGGTCGAGGGTGCGGAGGGTGGACGTGCGGAGCCGCGCCGCCGACACGCTGTGGTCGGCGGCATGGTCGGCCAGCGATGCCGCGGTGAGGCGCAGGCACTGCAGCGCTGTGCCCACCAGCCGCTCGTCGGCCTCGTCGAACGTCGGTGGGAGCGGAGCTCCAGCGGGGCCTCGACCGCCAGCAGCTCGTCGAGGAGGGAGTCGCGCGCTGCTCGCAGGTCGGCGGCTCCGAGCGCGTCGGCGGTCTCGGTGAGGGCCTGGCGGAGTGCGAACCCCGCCTCGCGCAGCGATTCGTAGTAGCTGGGCTGTCGCGATCGCATGCGACCTGCCAGAGGACCTCGTCGGCGGATCCTCGGCGACCAGTCCGGCCGGTCCCCGCGAGCACCGCGCCGCCCGCGGCCAGCGCGCGCCTTGTTGAACGATCCGGGGCCGGCGAGCCCGAGCAGGAACCCGGGAACGGGCAGGACGGCGAGCGCCGTGCGGCCCTCGAAGAGAGCTCGGAAGGCGACGATGAGGGCTTCCGACCGGGCGCCCGCTCAGGTGCACGCGGTGCGGGGGATCGTCGGCTCTGGCTGCAGTGGTCGCCTCATCGAGGCTGGCGCGGCCCGACGGACCACGCGTTGGCCCACATGGCGAGCCGGAACGGCCGCGGCAGCGGCAGGGTTGATCGTCACCCGACGAGCCTAGACAGCGTTCGTACTCGCGGTGGCGTAGGTTGAGGATCGCGACGACGAGGGAGGTGGAATGGCTGCCGTTGTGCGCCTGAGCGGGGTTGTCGTCCGCCGTGGGGATGCCCTGCTGCTGGACGGTGATCGACTGGGAGATCGGCGAGCAGGACCGCTGGGTCGTGCTCGGCCCGAACGGGGCCGGCAAGACGACCCTGATGCAGGTCATCTCGGGCCGGCTGTTCCCCACCGAAGGGACCGTCTCGCTGCTGGGCGAGACGCTGGGGGAGGTCGACGTGTTCGAGCTCCGGTCCCGGATCGGGCTGTCCAGCGCGGCGCTCGCCGAGCGGATTCCGCCGCACGAGAGCGTTCGCGACGTGGTCGTGTCGGCGTCCTACGCCGTGGTCGGCCGGTGGCGCGAGCAGTACGACCCGGAGGACCTCGTGCGCGCCGAGGCGCTGCTCACCGAGCTCGGCGTCGCGGACCTCACCGACCGCACGTTCGGGACCCTCAGCGAGGGCGAGCGCAAGCGCGTGCAGATCGCGCGGGCCCTGATGGCCAACCCGGAGCTCCTCGTCCTCGACGAGCCGGGCGCCGGTCTCGACCTCGGGGGCCGCGAGGATCTGGTCTCCACCCTCGCCACCCTCGCGTTCGACCCGGCCTCGCCGACGACCGTCCTGGTCTCCCATCACGTCGAGGAGATCCCCGAGGGCTTCACCCACGTCCTGATGATCCGCGACGCCAAGGTCGTCGCGGCCGGACCGTTGCACGAGGACCCTGACCGCCGAGTCGCTGTCGGCCACGTTCGGGATGCCCCTGTCCGTCGACTACCGGGAAGGTCGGTGGACAGCGCGGCGCCGGACCCGGAGCGCGAATACCGGCGACATCGGCAGGGCCCTGCCCTAGGGTGAGGGTCATGGGCTGGATCAGCGACAACGACTGGTTCGTGTGGACCGTGGCCGCGGTGCTTCTCGCGGTCGGAGAGATCTTCAGCATCGACATGGTGATGGGCATGCTCGCGATCGCCGCGCTGGTGGCGCTGGTGGTCGCTCTGCTGGGCGGGGGCTGGGTGGTCCAGATCATCGCCTTCGCCGTCGTGGCGGTCGGGACTGCTCTGGTTCGTCCGCCCGCCGATCGTCCGCCGGCTGCACGCCGGGCCGGACGTGCGCTCCGGCACGGCCGGGCTTGCCGGGGAAGCCTGGCTACGTCGAGCAGGACATCTCCGACCGGGAGCGGTCTGGTCCGCATCGGTGGCGAGGTCTGGACCGCCGAGGCGCTCGAGGAGGGCTCGGTCATCCCCGCGGGATCGCGGGTCGAAGTCGTCGAGATCCGGGGGGCCACTGCGGTGGTCCGCCTGGCACGATTGGAGAGTTGATATGGGCGGGGGAAGCCTCAGCGTCACGATCATCCTGATCCTGATCCTGGCCTTCGTGGTGGTCACGATGGCTCGTGCCATCCGCATCGTCCCGCAGGCGCGAGCCGGCATCGTCGAGCGGTTCGGCAAGTACCGCGCGACGCTGAACGCCGGCCTGAACGTCGTCGTGCCGTTCATCGACAACCTTCGGTACATCATCGACCTGCGCGAGCAGGTCGTGTCCTTCCCGCCGCAGCCGGTGATCACCGAGGACAACCTGGTGGTCTCGATCGACACCGTGATCTACTTCCAGGTGACCGACCCGGTCGCCGCGACCTACGAGATCGCCAACTACATCCAGGCCGTCGAGCAGCTGACGATGACCACGCTGAGGAACATCGTCGGCGGCATGGACCTCGAGGAGACGCTGACCAGCCGCGAGGACATCAACAGCGGCCTGCGCGGGGTGCTGGACGAGGCGACCGGCAAGTGGGGCATCCGGGTCAACCGGGTCGAGATCAAGGGCATCGACCCGCCGGTCACCATCAAGGACTCGATGGAGAAGCAGATGCGGGCCGACCGTGACAAGCGTGCCGCGATCCTGACCGCCGAGGGTGAGCGGCAGAGCGCCATCCTGACCGCCGAGGGGCAACAAGCAGGCGGCGATCCTGAACGCCGAGGGCGAGAGGCAGGCCGTGATCCTGAGCGCCGAGGCCGACAAGGAGGCCGCCATCTTGCGCGCGCAGGGTGAGGGGCAGGCCATCATGACCGTCTTCGAGTCGATCCACCGCGGGGATCCCGACCAGCCGCTGTTGGCCTACCAGTACCTGCAGATGCTGCCGAAGATCGCCGAGGGCCAGTCCAACACTCTTGTGGATCGTGCCGTCGGAGATCGGCAAGGCGCTCGAGGGGCTCGGCTCGGTCGTGTCCCGACTGGGCGGCGAGGCCGAGACGGTCGTCGGCGGCACCGCGGACGGGACGGGAACTCCGACCGGGTGACGCCGCTGGAGATCGGCGCCGTCGCGGTCGCCGGGCTGCTGGCGGGGACGATCAACACCATCGTCGGGTCGGGGACGCTGATCACCTTCCCGGTGCTCGTGGCGCTCGGCGTCCCTCCGGTCACTGCGAACGCCAGCAACTCGCTCGGCCTGGTGCCGGGCGCCGATGTCGGGCGCCTACGGCTACCGCCGACGGCTGGTCGGCCAGGGACGGCTGCTGGCGCGTCTCCTGCCCGCCTCGCTCAGCCGGGGCCGTGGTGGGCGCGCTGCTCCTCCTCGTGCCTGCCGAAGTCCGCCTTCGCGGTCATCGTGCCCTTCCTCATCGCGCTCGCGGTGGTGCTGGTAGCCGCCGGTCCGTGGCTGGTCCGCCTGCACCCATCGTGACGGGCATCCCAGGGCCCCGTGGCTGGTGCCGTCGATCGGTGTGGCCGGGACGTACGGCGGGCTACTTCGGCGCGGCCCAGGGGGTGATCCTGCTCGCGCTGCTGGGTCTCGCCGGCTCGAAGGACGTGCAGGTCGACAACGCGGTGAAGAACGTGCTCGCCGCGGCGGCCAACGCCGCCTCCGCCGTGGTCTTCGCGGCCAGCGGCCTGGTCGACTGGAGCATCGTCCTCGTCCTCGCGCTGAGCTCGACGGTGGGAGGCCAGATCGGCGCCCTGGTGGGTCAGCGGATCCCGGCCCCGGCGCTACGTGGCCTGATCATCGTCGATCGGGACGGTGGCGTTCGTGGCGATGGTGTGGCGCTGACCGGCACGTAGCCAGCCAGCCACCGGGCGATCTCCTCCTTCACGCGCTGCCCGCACCTCGGGGCGCGAGAGCGTGACGTCATGCAGCGCGTCAGGGATCGCGACCGAGGTGACCGCGTGCCCGAGCGCCGGGCGCCCAGCGGCGCAGCCGTTCGACGTCGAGGACGATGTCGGTGCGGTCGACGTCGGGCTCCCATTCGGTGGGGGAGCTGCTCCGCTCGGAGGTCAGGACCAGGATCGGCGCGGAGATGCCGAGGCCCGCGTGCGACGATGTCGCTGGGCGCGATGGACGGCGCGGAGCCAGCCGACGCGGATCGGGGAACGACCCCACGGGCTTCCAGGCCGTGTCGAACGTCCCATTCGCCCTGGAAGTCGACGTGCAGGCTGCGGCCGTACAGGCCGTTGACCGAGCGAGGGATGGCGGTGTCCGTCAGTCTCGACGCGACGAGCTCGAGCACCCAGCCCAGCGCCGTCCGCAGCGGAGCGAGGGCCGGCCAGCTCGAGGAACGGCGAGTTGAGCACCATGCCCGGCGATCTCGGGCGGCGGCGGGCCACCCAGAGCGGCGCGATCAGGCCCACCTGTCGAGTGCGCGCTGACCAGGACGTCGCGGTGTGCCGTCGCGCTCGGTGATCCGGCGGTGCGCCTCGTCCAGCTCGGCGAAGTAGACGCTCAGGTCGTCGGTGTAGTTCGGGCGTCTGGTGCGGCAGCAGCGAGCGGCCGTGCTTGCGCAGGTCCAGGGCGTAGAAGTCCCAGCCCGACTCTGCCCAGAAGTCGGCGTAGTCGGTCTGGAAGAAGTAGTCGCAGAACCCGTGGACGTGCAGCACCGCCGGGCCGGGACTTGGCGACGGGGTGACGGTGGACGAGGGTCGCGACGACGGGCCCTCGTCGTCGCGACCGAGGTCGATGGTCTCCCTCCGGTACGGCGAGCCGAGGACGTCCGGCCTCCGACTTCGCGGCCATCAGTGGCGGTACGTGCCGACGACCATGCCGCGGGCGAGGGTCTTGAAGGCCAGGTTGAAGCCGACGACGGCCGGGCGTCATCTGGTCGTCGACACCGAGCGTCTCCTCGCTGACGGCGTGGACGACGAAGTAGTAGCGGTGCACCTGGTCGCCTTGCGGCGGGGCGGCGCCGAAGTAGGCGGCCTCGCCGGAGTCGCCGCGCACCATGAACGCGCCGTCGGGCAGGCCGGCGCCCCCGGCGGCTCCGGCGCCGGTGGCCAGGGAGGTGACGTCGGCGGGGATGTCGACGACGACCCAGTGCCAGAAGCCGGACACGATCGGGGCGTCCGGGTCGAAGCAGGTGACCACGAAGGACTTGGTCTCCGGCGGGAACCCGGACCAGGAGAGCTGGGGCGAGGTATTGCCGCCGGAGGCGACCTGCGCGTCGGCGAGCGGAGAGCCGTCGACGACGTCGCTGCTGGTGACCGTGAAGGAGGGCACCTGGGGCAGCAGCGCGTACGGATCGGGGGTCACGGGACGGTCGAGCGACATGATCTCTCCTCTGCGGTCCAGCTCGTCTGGTGCTGATTCGTCGGGGCAGCGGGCGACGCCCGGCTGTCGGGTCCAACCTATGACCCGGCCGGTCGCGGCGCCACGGGTGGCCGGCTCGCGTCACGGTGCGGGATGCTTCACTGGGGCGTGGCCCTCCTGCGAACCGGTCTCCGCGGCCGACGATCCGCGACTGGACGACTACCGGCACCTGCGCGACGTCGAGCTCCGCAAGAGCGTCGAAGCCGAGCACGGGCTCTTCCTCGCCGAGGGCGAGAAAGTCGTACGCCGGGCAGTGGAGGCGGGGTACGAGCCCCGCTCCTTCCTGATGGCCGAACGCTGGCTCGACGGGCTCGCGGACGTCCTCGACCGGACCGATGCCCCGTGCTTCGTGGTGACCGAGGCCCTCGCCGAGGAGGTCACCGGCTTCCACGTCCACCGCGGGGCGCTGGCCTCGCTGCGCCGCCGCCCGTTGCCCGCGCTCGAGGATGTCGTCGCCGGCGCCTCCACCGTTGTGGTCCTGGAGGACATCGTCGACCACACCAACGTCGGTGCCGTGCTGCGGAGCTGCGCGGCCCTCGGCGTCGACGCCGTTCTGTTGTCACCGCGCTGCGCCGACCCGCTCTACCGCCGCGCCGTCAAGGTGGCCATGGGGGCCGTGTTCAGCATTCCGTGGACCCGGCTGGAGGGGTGGTACGACGCGATGGAGACGCTGCGCTCGCACGGGTTCACCACCGTGGCCCTCACCCCGGCGCCGGACTCGGTCGACCTCGCCGAGGCAGTCGAGCATCCGAAGGTGGCGCTGGTCGCCGGCAGTGAGGGGCGGGGACTCTCCGGGCGATGGCTGGGGTCGGCGGATGTGCGCGCGGTCATCCCGATGCGTCGAGGAGTCGACTCCCTCAACGTCGCCGCGGCCTCGGCCATCGCGTGCTACGTCGCGATGGGCAGATCCAGCTGGGGGGAAACCGGCCAGTCGGCGGGGTAGCTCTCGGCCTTGGCCGCCGCCTTGCGGTCCAGCCGCTTGCGGGCCCGGCTGCCGAGCCGGTCGGCGAACACGGTGCCCGTGACAGTGATCGGTCTCGTGCTGCAGGCACCGGGCAAAGAGGCCGGTCCCGGCGACCGTGATCGGGCGGCCGTCGAGGTCGGCCCCGTCGACCGTCGCCGAGTCGGGCCGCTTGCAGTCCTCGAAGGCTCCGGGGAGGGAGAGGCACCCTTCCTCGATCTTGTCGTAGTCGAGGTCTCGGCCGGTCGGCAGCGTCAGCCGGGGATTGCAGATCACTCCGCGGTGGTCGACGCCCTCGTCGTCGGGACAGTCGTAGACGAACAGCTGGAGATCGACACCGACTTGGCACGCCGCCAGTCCGACCCCGTCGGCGGCATGCATGGTGGCCACCATGTCGGCTGCGAGATCGCGTAGAGCCTGGTCGAAGACGGTCACGGGGTGCAGCTCCCGGTGCATCACCTCGGCACCCCACCGGGTGATCGGTCGCACCCGGCCAGGGGAGGGCACATCGGTCCCGGTGCCGCCGTCGGAGGCCGGCGCTTCGTCGGTCGCCATGCGTTGATCCTAGGTCCGCTGCGGCGCGCGCCTCGTGGAGGCTCCGCGCTAGCGGCGTACCACGCCGGCAGGCCCGACCGCCGTGCCGTCGAGGAAGGCGGGCTCGCCGATGCCGTCGCTCGCGAAGGCGTCCACGATGGCCGAGGAGATGCGCGGGAAGGTCGCCCGGTCGACCAGCACCAGCGCGGCCCCGCCGAACCCGCCGCCGGTCATCCGGGCGCCCAGGGCACCGTGAGCGAGAGCCGTGTCCACCAGCAGGTCCAGCTCCCGGCAGGACACCTCGTAGTCGTCGCGCAGCGACGCGTGCGAGGCGGTCATCCGTAGCCCGGCAGTCACCATGTCGCCCTCACCTGCGGCGACCTCGAACTCGGCGGTGCGCCGGGTCTCGGTGACGACGTGGCGCACGCGCCGGGCCAGGACCGGGTCCGGCAGCTGCGTCCAGGGCCGGTCCTCCGGGTCGAGGGAGGCGAGCTCGTCGACGCCGAGGAGCTGCGCGGCCGTGCGGCACTGCGCGACGCGCTCGCCGTACCCGCCGCCGGTGTGGGAGTGACGGACGTGGGTGTCCACCACGAGAAGACCGGCGCCGGCTCCGGAGGGGTCCCAGGGGACGTGGTCGTGAGTGATCGCCTCCGGTCGGAAGCGCAGCGCGGTCCGCGGTCGTGCGTACAGGATCGCCGTCTGGTCGAGTGCTCCGGTCGGCGCGCCGACGAACGCGTTCTCGGCGGTGCGTGAAGCCCGGAGGAGCTCCTTGCGGGGGAGGTCCGAGGACGCCGACGCCAGGCTCCAGACGGCAGCCGCGGTGGCCACCGACAGGCTTGCCGAGCTGGACAGGCCGGACCCCTCGGGCACGGTCGACGAGATGGTGATCTCGATCCCCGGGGGGAGGCCGGGGAGTCCCCGGAGGGCCTGGAGGACGCCGACCGGGTAGTCGGACCAGTCGTGTCGCGGCGAGCGGGGGGAGGATGCCGGGCCTGGGGCGGAGGCCGTCCCGTGGCGTTCGCTGGCAAGGCGCAGCCCCGGCTCATCCAGGGGCCGCGCGGCGACATAGGTCCAGTACGGAAGGGCGATCGGCAGGCTGGGCCCGCCGTTGTAGTCCAGATGCTCGCCGATCAGGTTGGCGCGTGCGGGGGCGTACCCGACCACGGCCGCGCCGGTGCGGCGCAGCACGTCCTTCGCGACGGGCACGGGATCGACAACCGGAAGCACACCGCATGGTAGGCGCCTCGTACTGATGGGTTTCCCTCGCGCGGTGAGGGAGGATGGAGTCGTGGAGTTCCTCGACGGCCGACTGCCCGCACACGACCTGACCTACGACGACGTGTTCATGGTGCCCCGGCGCTCCTCGGTGACCTCGCGGTACGACGTGGACCTGAGCTCCGGCGACGAGGTGGCGACGACCATCCCGCTGGTGGTCGCGAACATGACCGCGGTGGCCGGACGGCGGATGTCCGAGACCGTGGCTCGCCGCGGCGGCATCACGATCCTGCCGCAGGACATCCCGCAGCATGTGGTCACCGATGTGATCTCCTCGGTCAAGGCGTGTCACCCCGTCTACGAGACCCCGATCGTGCTGCGGCCGGAGCAGACCGTGGGGGAGGCGCTCAACCTGATCCCGAAGCGGTCCCACCGGGCGGCCGTGGTGCTGGACGGGCAACAGCCGGTGGGCCTGGTCACCCTCGACGACTGCGAGGGTCGCGACCGCTTCACCCAGGTGCGCGAGGTGATGAGCACCGATCTACTGACCCTGTCGGACTCGGTGACCGCGCGAGAGGCGTTCGACGTGCTCGATGCCGCCCGACGCCGGGTGGCTCCGGTGGTCGCGGCGGACGGCTCGCTTGCGGGGGTCATGACCCGCGAGGGCGCGCTGCGGTCCACGGTGTATGCGCCTGCGCTCGACGCGCAGGGCAGGCTGCTGATCGGTGCAGCGATCGGGGTGAACGGCAACGCGGTCGACCGGGCCAAGGCCCTGCTCGCCGACGAGGTGGACTGCCTGGTCATCGACACCGCTCACGGACATCAGGAGCGGATGATCGACGTTCTGCGCGCGGTGCGCTCGCTGGACCCCGGGGTTCCCGTCGTCGCGGGCAACGTGGTGTCCGTCGAGGGAACGATCGATCTGATCGAGGCCGGCGCCGACATCGTCAAGGTGGGCGTCGGTCCCGGGCGCCATGTGCACGACGCGGATGATGACCGGGGTGGGCCGCCCCCAGTTCTCGGCGGTGTTGGACTCGGCCCGGGCAGCTGCAGACATGGGCCGCCACGTGTGGGCCGACGGGGGAGTGCGGCATCCTCGCGACGTGGCGCTCGCCCTGGCGGCCGGGGCGTCACAGGTGATGATCGGCTCGTGGTTCGCGGGCACCAACGAGTCCCCGGGGGATCTTCACCACGACGCGAGCGGCCGGGCGTACAAGGAGAGCTTCGGCATGGCCAGCGCCAGGGCCGTGGCGCTGCGCACCGGTCACGAGTCGGCCTTCGACCGGGCCCGCAAGAGCCTCTACGAGGAAGGCATCTCGGCCGAGTCGTATGTATCTCGACGCCCAGAGCCCGGGCGTGGAGGACCTGATCGACCAGATCTGCGCGGGAGTGCGCTCCGCCTGCACATACGCCGGAGCGGCTGATCTGTCGGCCCTCGCCGAGCGGGCCGTCATCGGCGTGCAGTCGGCAGCGGGCTTCCGCGAGGGAAGGCCGCTGCCGACCGGCTGGTGACGCAGGGCTACCGGTTGCTGAATTCCTGGACGCCGTACCACATGGCCTGGTCGGGATCCCAGACGAAGTAGACGCCGCTGAGGTGGTACTGCCTGTTGAGCAGGTTCTGACGGTGGCCGGAAGAGTGCATCCAGATCTTCACGACCTGTCGCGGCGTCATGCCGTCGGGGAACATCACGAGGTTCTCAGCGGCTCCGTACATGTTGCACTTGCTGAGCAGCTTGTACAGGTTGCTGTGGTACCAGGCGTCGTCCGCGGCAAGCTTGTTGCCCCAGTTGGTGGCGTAGTGGAGGTCGCACTTCTGCATCCGCAGCTTCGGCGCGTTGTGGTGAGCGCGCTTCTTGTTGACGATGCGGAGCACCTTGTGCCCGAACTTCGTCGGGTCCTTGCCGGACGGCGCTGCGGTCAGTCCGTAGGCGGTCTCGGGGTGCCACGGCGTGGTCAACACGAACAGTGCGGCTATGAGAACGATGGCCAGGCCCGCTGCGGTGATCCCCAGCGGCCGGCGGAATTGCGTCGTCGGCATCGATTGACCCCTCCCAAGGTCGTGTCGTGCGCCGGAGTGCGGGGGCACTCCGTCCGAATTCCCGGGGGAATCCGGCGATTTGTCACCAGTGGCGACTCTCCGAACGTAACCGCTCGGACTCCATCCGTCTCAAGAACCATCGAACTGATGCCATCCCGATTGAGATGTTTTGAGTCGATGTCCCATTTATACCATTCGTCCCTTTACCTGTCACCAGGCGCAAGGCCCGGGACGAGACATTTGGGAGATGCGGGAGACTGTCGCTCGTGCTCTCCGCCCTCAACCAGCTGCTCAGCCAGAATGCCTGGATCGTCTACACCGTGGTGACCCTTCTGGTCTTCGCCGAGGACGCGATCTTCGTGGGCTTCGTCATTCCCGGCGAGACGGCGGCGGTGCTCGGGGGCGTATCGGCGAGCCAGGGCCACGTCGCCCTCGCTGGGATCTGTGTCCTCGTGGTGCTCGCCGCCATCGTCGGCGACAGCGTCGGCTACGAGGTCGGCCGCCACTTCGGGCCACGCATCCTCCTGCTGCGGCCGCTGCTGCGGCATCAGCACCGGCTCGACGACGCACGCCGGTTTCTCGCCCGCAACGGCGGGTGGGCGGTCTTCCTGGGCCGGTTCGTGGCGTTCTTCCGTGCCGTCATGCCCGCTCTCGCCGGCCTCTCGCGCATGCCGTACCGCCGGTTCCTCGCCTTCAATGCCCTCGGCGGGATGGTGTGGGGCGTCGCCTTCGTGCTCCTCGGCTATCTCGCCGGGAACTCCTACGCGCAGATCGAGAAGCTGGTGGGCCGCTGGGTCGCGGGCGTGATCCTCGCACTCGCCGTCCTCGCGTTCATCGTGTGGCGGGTCCGCCACGCGCGGGCGGAGCGGGACCCGGAGCCGGAGCACGACCAAGCGGTCGACTGACCTGGGAGGCGGCGACGAACCCGGGCCTGGTGGAGGTGTTCGGCGTTGCCCCGGCCGCGTCCCGTGACCTTGTCCCCTGTCCGCACACGTCACCGAGGCCGAGAATTCCTTCCGGAGGAAGACACGAGCCTGTGGCGCCACGTCCGGCAGCGGGCCTTCCTTCGCCGGGCAGCAGGGTCGTGCAGCCGAGGGGGACCAGAGTGCGGGGTCATCCAGATCCACAGGGTCGGGTCGCGAACCCAGTCCCTGAGGGGACGGCGACGCTCCGCTTCTGGGTCGTCCTGGCGTTCTGGTGCTGTCGATCTCCTTGTCGATGGTCGACGAGCGGTACGGCGACCTCTACGTCTTCGGCTACATCATCGCGGTCTCGTTCGTCATGGGTGGCAGGAGGCGCGCCGGCGGATCCTGGTCGGCCATCGGCGTGAAGCCGGTCTCCGCCCTGGCTGATGACCTCACCAGGGTCTGGGGGCTCGCACTGGTGGTCGTGGTCCTCTTCCAGCTCCTGTCCCCGTCGATGCTGGTGGCTCGTCTCGGGGGCTACTACCCGGAGCTGGTGCAGTTCGTCGACGCCCGGGTGTCCCAGGTCCCGGTGCTCGTCGGGCTGGCGCTGATCCTGACCCTGCTGGAGACGCTGGTGTACCAGGTCTGCGTCCAGGAGAACCTCGCGCGCGTGGTCGGGACGCCGGTCGCTGTCCTGGTCGCGGCCACCCTCGCGGGGCTGGCGCACGCCGCCTCGGCGGGCCCGGGATCGCTCGGCCTCTCGGTGGCCGACGCAGCGGGTGTGGCCGTCGACTTCGTCGTCTTCGGCATGATCTGGGCCCGAAGCCACAACCTGGTCCTCACGTGGGCAGTGCACTACGCGGCGGATCTCGTCGGGATCCTCGCGCTGGCCATGATCTTCACCTGACCCGGGTGTACGGGCTCGATCGTGCGGCCCAGGTCAGGTGGTGCCACCTGCGGGGGAAGCAGAACGGGGCACCGGCCGGGAAGCAAGAAACCCCAGGTCTGACCTGGGGTTCTCGGAGTGTCCGAGGGGGGACTTGAACCCCCACCCCCTTTCGGGGACTAGCACCTCAAGCTAGCGCGTCTGCCTATTCCGCCACCCGGACAGCACCTGGTGCATCCGTCAGGGTCGACGGGCGTCGGTGCGGCCGATAGCGTAGCAAAGCAGGTGGCCAACCTCGGAATCCGCGGGGACGGGGTGCAGGATGTTCCCCATGACCTCCACGACACGCCGACCTGCCACGACCCCGCCTACGACCCCGCCGCCGAGGTGGTCGACCTCTGCTCGGAGCTGATCCGGATCGACACCACCAACGCGGGTGACAACGAGCGGGCCGGGGGAGCGCAAGGCCATCGAGTACGTCGCCCGGCAGCTCGACGAGGTGGGCATCGAGTCGTTCATCACCGAGTCCTCCCCGGGACGAGCGAGCCTGATCGCCCGCTGGGGAGAGGGAGACGCCGCGCCGCTGCTGGTGCACGGCCACGTCGACGTCGTCCCCGCCGAGGCCTCCGACTGGCAGGTCGCACCCGTTCTCCGGCGAGGTCCGCGACGGCTGCGTCTGGGGGCGCGGCGCGGTCGACATGAAGGACTTCGATGCCATGGTGCTGTCCGTGGTGCGCGCCCGGGCTCGTGCCGGCGCGCAGCCGTCACGCCCCCTGGTCCTGGCCTTCACGGCGGACGAGGAGGCGGGCAGCACCTACGGGGCCGAGCACCTCGTCGAGAGCCACGCGGACCTGCTCGTCGGACTGCACGGACGCGATCGGCGAGGTCGGGGGCTTCAGCGTTCCGGTGAGAGGGCGTCGCCTCTACCTGATCCAGGCTGCCGAGAAGGGGATGGCCTGGATGCGGCTGAAGGCGCGTGGCACGGCCGGGCACGGCTCGATGGTCAACCACGACAACGCCGTGAGCCGGCTGGCGGAGGCCGTGGCGAGGATCGGTGCCTACGAGTGGCCGATCACCCTCACGCCCGCGATGGAGACGCTGCTGGCCACGGTCGGCGAGCTGGCCGGGATCGAGCCGACCCCCGAGAACGCCGAGGCGCTGGTCCAGGAGTTCGGCCCCGCCGCCCGGCTGATCGGGGCGACCCTGCGGCACATCACCAACCCCACCGGACTGACCGCGGGCTACAAGGTGAACGTGATCCCCGAGCGAGGCCGAGGCTCTCATCGACGGGCGCTTCCTGCCCGGCCACGAGGACGACTTCTTCTCGACCCTGGCGACCCTCACCGGAGAGGGCATCGAGATCGACTACATCACCCAGCAGCCCGCCGTCGGCGCGCCGTACGAGGGGAGCGTCGTCGACGCGATGCACCGGTCGATCCTGGCCGAGGACGACGACGCCGTGATCGCGCCGTACCTGCTCACCGGCGGGACCGACGGGAAGCAGTGGTCGCGGCTGGGGATGCGCTGCTACGGCTTCACGCCGCTGCGGCTCCCTGCCGACCTGGACTTCACGGCGCTGTTCCACGGCGTGGACGAGCGGGTCCCGGTGGACGCGCTGGAGTTCGGCGCGCGGGTGCTGGACCGCTTCTTCGACGAGATCTGAGCCCGTCGGGCGGCTCAGGCCGTGCGCGCCTGGCGGATGATCTTGCGGCGCAGCACGACCCTGCGAGTGCCGTCGGGCCGGATCCGGACCTTGGCCAGCTCCCAGCCCGCGTGCTCGGCCTGCTCGGTGAGCAGCTTGGCGACGACGTTCCTGCTGACGTGACGGGGGAAGGTCACCTGCTCGAACTCGTACTCGACCCCCGCCCGGTGCGGCCGGGCGCGGGCGGTGGTCTCGATCGGGGCCGGCGCCATCGTCAGTCGACCGCTCCCAGGAGACGTCGTCGAGGGCGGCGACGATCTCGGCCGGGAGGGTGAACTCCTCGACGGCCAGCGAGGACATCGAGCTGGGCGGCGGTGCGGGCCCCGACGATCGGGGCGACGACGCCGGGCCGGTCGCGGACCCAGGCCAGCGACACCTCCAGCGGCGGCCAGCCCAGGCCGTCGGCCGCCCGGGCGACGGACTCGACGATCCGGTGCCGAGCGATCGTCCAGGTAGGCGCTGACGTAGTTGGCGAAGTGGCAGGAGGCGGCACGGGAGTCGTTGGGGGTCCCGCCGCGGTACTTGCCCGTCAGCACGCCGCGGCCCAGCGGGGACCACGGGAGGAGGCCGACCTCGGTGGACGAGGGCGGCCGGGACCAGCTCGCGCTCGACGCGGCGGTTGAGCAGGGAGTACTCGACCTGGTTGGAGACGATGCTGGGTGCCGGCCGGGGACGGCGCGCTGCCAGGCCTGGGCCTGGGCGGCCTGCCAGCCGGAGTAGTTGCTCACCCCGACGTAGGCGGCGCGGCCGGACGACACCGCCTGGTCGAGGGCGGAGAGGGTCTCCTCCCAGGGCACGAGGTCGGACCACGCGTGCACCTGCCACAGGTCGACGCAGTCGACCCGCAACCGGCGCAGCGAGGCGTCGAGCGTGGACAGCAGGAGCACGCGCGAGACGTCGACCTCGCGGGTGCCCGCGGCTCCGGGAGACGCCGGCCTTGGTCGCGATCACCACGTCGGAGCGGGACACCGTTCCGTCCGAGAAGGTCGCCGAGCAGCTCCTCGGCGGCCCCGTCGCCGTAGCTGGCGGAGGTGTCGACGAGGGTTCCCGCCGGCGGCGAGGAAGCGAGGCACCTGGTCCTTGGCCTCGTACTCGTCGGTTCCCTGTCCCCAGGTCAGCGTGCCGAGCCCGAGCCGCGAAACCTTCAGTCCGCTGTCGCCGACGTAGCGCTGATGCATGGGGTCACGTTACCCACCGCGGGTCGCGGATCGGCACATTCGCGCGTGTGTCTAGGCTTGGCCCACCCGCGCCGATCGAGGAGAGATGTGACCGAGTACTTCCGGGCCGTGGTCCTGGGGATCATCCAGGGCCTGACCGAGTTCCTGCCGATCTCCAGCAGTGCCCACCTGCGGATCTTCCCCGAGCTCTTCGGATGGGGCGATCCGGGCGCGGCCTTCTCCGCGGTGATCCAGATCGGGACCGAGGCTGGCCGTTCTCTGGTACTTCCGCAAGGACATCTTCCGCATCGTGTGGGCCTGGCTCCGGGCGCTGCTGGACGCCGGCGCTGCGGTCGGACCCGGAGGCGCGGAAGGGCTGGTTCGTCATCGTCGGCTCGATCCCGATCGTGGTGCTCGGCGTTCTGCTCAAGCACACCATCGAGACGTCAGTTCCGCAACCTCTGGGTCATCGGCACGACACTGGTCGTGCTGGGCGTCATCCTCGGCATCGCCGACCGGATCGGGCAGGCGAGACAAGGCGATCCCGTCGCTCACCTGGCGCGACGCGATCCTCTACGGCTTCGCCCAGTCCGCTGCGCTGATCCCCGGGGTCTCGCGGTCCGGGGCGACCATCAGCATGGGCCGGTTCCTCGGGTACGACCGCGAGGCCGCGACCCGCTTCTCGTTCCTGCTCGCGATCCCCGCCGTCGTCGGGGCGGGCCTGTTCGAGCTGAAGGACGCCCTCGGCCACCTACGACAACCCCTACGGCGTCGGCCCCACCGTGGTGGCGACGATCGTGTCCTTCATCGTCGGCTACGCCTCGATCGCCTGGCTGCTGCGCTACGTGATGACGCACTCCTACCGGCCGTTCGTCATCTACCGGATCGTGCTCGGCGCTGCTCACGCTGGTCCTGGTGACCGGAGGCGTGATCGCCGGCATGAGCTGGTCCTCCTGGTCCGCCACGGCCGCAGCTCGGCGAACAGCGCGGGCGTGCTCGCGGGCCGGATGCCTGGCGTGCACCTCGACGAGGTCGGGCTGGAGCAGGCGCCGAGGTCGGCGAGCGCCTGGCGGGCCTGCCCGTCGGCGAGGTCGTCACCAGCCCGATGGAGCGGTGCCGGGAGACCGCCAAGGGCCTGTGGCTCGCGCTCGACTCCAAGCCCGCCGGTGCGGGTCGACCGTCGCTTCGTCGAGGTCGACTACGGCGACTGGACCGGCAAGAAGCTGTCCACCCTCGCGAAGCGCTCGCTGTGGCGCGTCGTCCAGGAGCAGCCGCAGCGCTGCGCAGGTTCCCCGGCGGGGAGTCCATGGCCGAGATGGCGGCGCGCGCCGCGCTCGGCACGCGCGCGGTCGTCGGAGCGTCCTCGGCGGGTCCGGGCGCCGCGAAGGTCGGCGGTGGTCGTGTCGCCACGGCGACATCATCAAGTCGATCCTCGCCGACGCGCTGGGCATGCATCTCGACCTCTTCCAGCGGATCGTGGTGGACCCCGGCTCGATCTCGGTGGTCAGCTACACCACGCAGCGGCCGTACGTCGCTCGCGGTGAACACCCACGCGGGCGGTCTCGGGGCGCTCCGCGCAGGCCCGGCGCAAGGATCCGCAGGCCCCTGTCGGCGGCACCACCGGTCGTTAGGCTGGCGGCATGGCGTCGCCGTCGAGCACCGCACGAGGAGCCGGACCGGTTCATCGCCGGGACGGTCGGCGAGCCCGGATCCCGCACGTTCTTCCTGCAGGCCAGGTGCCGGTCGACGGCTGACGAGCGTGGCGCTGGAGAAGCAGCAGGTCTCGATCCTGGCCGACCGGCTGGAGAGCCTGGTCGCCCGGGTCCCGGCGACGACGCGACGCCGGTCGAGGACGGTCGGTCCGCTCGACGTGCCCATCGAGGAGGAGTTCCGCGTCGGCACGATGACGCTCGCCTGGGACGGCGAGAGCCGCCGTGTCGTGGTCGAGGCCTTCCCCGTGGGCGTGGAGGACGCCGAGGAGGCCGAGGAGGCCCTCGAGGTGCACATGACGCTTGCAGAGGCGCGCGGATTCGTGCGAGCGAGCCCGCGCGGTCGTGTCCGCGGGTCGTCCCGCCTGCGAGTTCTGCGGCGGCCCGATCGACCCCGAGGGGCACCTGTGCCCGCGGGCGAACGGGTACCGACGCTCCGCCGGATGAGCGACCTCCTGGCCGACGGCGAGCTGAGCGTCGTCGGCCGGTTCCGGCAGGCGAGCAACGTGACCCTGCTGGCCGACGTGACTGCTCGGGGACGACGGTGCCCGCTGCATCTACAAGCCGATGGCCGGCGAGCGGCCGCTCTGGGACTTCCCCGACGGGACCCTGGCGGGCCGTGAGGTGGCCGCCTACCTGCGTGGCGCGGGGCATCGGCTGGGACATCGTTCCCCGCACGATCATGCGGGACGGTCCCCACGGTCCGGGCATGGTGCAGGAATGGATCGAGTAGGACGGCGAGGACGCCGGTGCGTCGTCGTGCCGGGCCGACGAGGTCCCGGACGGGTTCCTGGTCGTGATCCGCGGCGAGGACGCCGAGGGGGCCGAGCTCGTCGTGTCCCATCGGGACTCGCGAGCCCTGCGGCGGATGGCGGTGCTCGACCTCGTGCTCAACAACGCCGACCGCAAGGGCGGCCACATCCTGCCCGTCGGCCGACCGCGTGCTGGGGGTGGACCACGGGATCTGCTTCCACGAGGAGCCGAAGCTGCGGACGGTGCTGTGGGGCTGGGCCGGGGAGGCCGATCCCCGCCGGACTGGTCGCGGACCTGCGCGCGGTGGGCGGCGTCACCCGGACGGGTACGGACGGCTCGCGGGCCTGCTGACGGCAGTGAGCTGCTGCGCGCTTGCGCGACGCGCGTCGAGCGTCTGCTGCGAGACTCCGGTGATGCCGCAGCCGGCCGTCGACCGGCACTCGATCCCCTGGCCGCCCTTCTGAGCGCCGGGCTCTCGGTCGAGCCGCCGCCGGGTCCTATAGGCTTCGTGCATGCGCGCATGGGCCCCGGTCGACGTCCCCGTCCTCAGCGGACATGGCGACGCGCCCCGGTCACGGTCCACGACACGAGGACCGGCGCGCTGGCTCGCCGGTCGGGTCCGACGGGGCCGCGCGCCTCTACGTCTGCGGCATCACGCCGTACGACGCCACGCACCTGGGTCACGCCGCCACCTACGTCGCGTTCGACCTGCTGAACCGGGCCTGGCGCGACGCGGGGCTCACGGTCCGCTACGTGCAGAACGTCACCGACGTGGACGACCCGCTGCTCGAGCGGGCTCTGGTCACCGGGCAGGAGTGGACCGACCTCGGCGAACCGGGAGATCGCCCTGTTCCGCGAGGACATGGAGGCGCTGCGCGTCCTGCCGCCGGACCACTACGTCGGCGCGGTCGAGTCGATCCCGCTCGACATCGCGGCCATCGAGCGGCTGGCGGAGCGGGGCGCCGTCTACCCGGTCGAGGGCGACCTCTACTTCGAGGTCCACGACGACCCGACCTTCGGCAGCGTCGCCTCGCTGGCCGAGGACGAGATGCTGCGCATCTTCGCCGAGCGCGGGGGAGACCCCGATCGCCCGGGAAGAGGCATCCGCTCGACTGCCTGCTGTGGCAGGGGGAGAAGCCCGGGGACCCCGCGTGGGACTCGCCGTTCGGGCGGGGGCGTCCGGGCTGGCACATCGAGTGCTCCTCGATCGCGGTCGAGTACCTCGGCGGTGAGATCGACGTCCAGGGAGGTGGCCGAGACCTGGCCTTCCCGCACCACGAGATGAGCGCCTCCGAGGCGCAGGTCGCCCATCCGGGGCGCCCCTTCGCCCGGTCCTTCGTCCACGCGGGGATGGTCGGCTACGAGGGCGAGAAGATGTCGAAGTCCCGGGGGAACCTGGTCTTCGTCTCGCGGCTGCGCCGCTCCGGGCGTCGACCCGATGGCGATCCGGCTCGCGCTGCTGTCCCAGCACTACGCGGTCGGACTGGGAGTGGACCGACGAGGTGCTCAAGGAGGCCCAGGACCGGCTCGACTCATGGCGCGAGGGGTTGGCGTCGGTGTCGCGGGAGGATGCCGAGCAGCTGGCCGACCGGGTGCGCGAGCGCCTGCGCGCGGACCTCGACGCCCCCGGAGCACTCGCGGCGGTGGACGCCGTGGTGCAGGCGGCGACGGGGGACGGGTCGGGCTCCCCTCTGGCGGAGGACGTCGTCGACGCCTTGCTGGGGGTGCGGCTGGCTCAGCCGGCCGAGGCCGTCGACTCCACGGACGCGCGTCGCGAGGTCTGAGCGGCGCGGTTGCAGGCGTCGAGGGCCCGGTCCAGGGTCTCCAGCGTGCCGGTGACGACGTCGGGATCCGTGGCCATCGCGCGGAGGGCAGCGTCGAGGTCCTCTCGCACCGCGACGAGCGACGGATCGCACGCGGCGGTGAGCTTCTCGCCCTCCGCGGTCAGCCGCAGCAGCGCCGCACGCCCGTCCGAGGGGTCGGGGTCCCGGACGATGAGTCCCCGCAGGCGTAGTCGGTTCAGGTAGTTGCTCAGCGTGGTCGGGCGCATCCCCAGGGTCTGGGCCAGCGTGGTCGGCCTGGTGGGCTGCAGGAGGCGCAGCGCGCTGGTGACTCCGTAGTCCGCGGGAGTCAGGGGGCTGTCGGCGAAGTGCACGCTCATGAGCTCGGTGACCCGGTTGTCGAGGGCGAACAGCAGCAGGAGCGGGCCGCGGCGGAAGCTGGTCACCCTCCCACCGTACGGCGAGGGGTAGTCAATTACTTCAAGTTGGGAGTATCGTGCGGGGATGCTCGGCCGGCGATGGCGCAGGGTCCTGAGTGGCTCACTCGGGGGACTGGCCCTGCTCGGGTGCAGCGCTCCCCAGACAGGGGAGAGCGCGCCCACCACGTCCTCCTCGCCCGCCCCGGTCGCCCGTCCACGGCGACGTCTCCGGCGACGGCCGGCTCGTCCACGACCCCGGCCTCGACACGAGGCCCGGGCGTCCTGGCGACGGACCCGCCGGCCGTGACGGGGCGGGTGACCATCGGCGACGCGCCCTGCGGGGTCGTGGGAGGCGGCGGCAAGGTGTGGGTCAGCGTCTTCAACGACGGCACGCTCTACTCGGTGGATCCGGAGACGATGGCCGTCTCGGACCCGGTCCCTGTCGGGACGAACCCGTGCGGCCTCGCAGTGGGAGGTGGCTCGGTCTGGGTCGAGAACTACGGGTCGGACGACGTCACCCGGGTCGATCTCGCGACGGGCGCGGTCCAGGCGACGATCCCGGTGGGGTCCGAGCCGTACGACGTGACGTACGCCGCCGGTGCGGCCTGGGTGACCAACTACGCCGACGGGACCGTCACGCGGATCGACGGCAAGACCCAGAAGCGGCAGGTCATCGTCGTGTCCGACAACCCGATCGGGATCGTGGCTGCGGGCGGCACGGTCTGGGTCGCGCACCTGCACGGTGACCTCGTCGGGATCGACCCGAGGACGAGGGCCGTCACGACCCGGAGCTCGGTCGGGGCACAGGCGAACTGGACGGCCGCCCGCGGCAACGACCTGTGGATAGGTGGGCGGCAGACCAACCAGGTGGTCCGGGTCGATGCCAGGACCGGGAAGGTCAGGGCCCGCTACGACATCGGCGAGCTGCCGCTCGACGGGGACGTCGTCGCCGGGGTGGCGTGGTTCCCGGACAAGGCCGGCCAGCTGCACGAGCTGCCGCGGGATCCGAGCATCAGCGGCCGGGTCCTCGACTCGGGAGTCGGTTGGCCCTTCGTCATCGCGGGTGTCGACGGCCTGATCTGGGCGGCCGACTACACCGGCACCGACCTGGTCCGCCTCGACCCCTCGCTGTCGTGAACGCCCCTGAGGCCTACTCGCCCGGCTGCTCGCGACGCTTGAGGTAGCGCTCGAACTCGCGCGCGATCGCCTCGCCGCTCGCCTCGGGCAGCTCCGCGGTGTCGCGGGACTCCTCGAGGGCGCGCACGTAGTCGCCGATCTCCTCGTCCTCGGCGGCGAGCTCGTCGACACCGCGCTCCCAGGCGCGGGACTCGTCGGGCAGGTCGCCGAGCGGGATGCTGACCCCGAGCAGGTCCTCGAGCTGGCCGAGCAGCGCGAAGGTGGCCTTGGGGCAGGGGGGCTGGGCGACGTAGTGGGGGACCGCGGCCCAGAAGGACGCCGCCGGCATGTCCGTGCGGACGCAGGCGTCCTGGAGCACCCCGACGATCCCGGTCGGGCCCTCGTAGCTGCTGGGCTCCAGGCCGAGCCGGTCCTGGATGTCGGGCTCGGTGGTCGTGCCCGACACCGGCACGGGGCGCGTGTGCGGGGTGTCGGCGAGCAGGGCGCCCAGCGTCACCACCAGCTGGACGTCCAGGTCGTCGGCGGTGGCGAGCAGCTCCGCGCAGAACTGGCGCCAGCGCATGTTCGGCTCGATGCCGCGCAGCAGGACCACGTCGCGCAGTGCGCCGGGCGGCGAAGCCACCGAGACCTGGGAGCTCGGCCAGGTGAGACGGCGCATCCCGTGCTCGTCGGTGCCCGACCAGCGGCCGATGGACCTGGAAGTCGTAGTAGTCCTCGGGATCCATCGCTGCGACCAGGTGCGCGTCCCACACCGTGAGCAGATGGTCGATCACTCCCGAGGCTGCGTCGGCGGCGTCGTTCCAGCCTTCGAAAGCCGCGATCATGATCGGGTTGCGCAGCTCCGGGAAGTCGTCGATCTGGATCACCCTCCCAGCCTATGCGCGAAGATGTCAGGATCCGGTATCTCCCCCGGGGCGCGGGGTGCGCCGCGCATAGAGTTGTGACGCCACCCGACCTGAGGAAGACCCGTGCCCGAGACCAGTGCCGTGCGCCCCGATGCCACCGAGCGCCTGACCCAGCTGCTGGGGAGAGCGGATCGTGCTTCTCGACGGCGCCATGGGCACGCTGATCCAGCGTCGCGGGCTGACCGAGGAGGACTACCGGGGCGACCGTTTCGCCGACCTGGGATCAGGACCTGAAGGGCAACAGCGACGTCCTGTCGCTCACCAGGCCCGACGTGATCCTCGACATCCACCGGGAGTACCTGCAGGCCGGGGCCGACATCGTCGAGACCAACACCTTCAGCGCGCAGCGGATCAGCCAGGCCGACTACGGCCTCGAGGAGCCTCGCCTACGAGATGAACGTCGCGTCGGCCCGGCTGGCCCGGCAGGCGTGCGACGAGGCGCCGACGCCGGACCGGCCCCGGTTCGTGGCGGGGGCCCTGGGCCCGACGAACACCACCGCCTCCATCTCTCCCGACGTCAACGACCCGGGGGCGCGCAACATCGACTTCGTCCGCCTCGCCGAGGCCTACGGCGAGCAGGCGCGCGGACTGGTCGACGGCGGAGCCGACCTGCTGGTCGTCGAGACGATCTTCGACACCCTCAACGCCAAGGCCGCGATCTTCGCGCTGGAGGAGCTGTTCGAGGAGCGAGGCACGGCGCTGGCCGGTGATCATCTCCGGCACCATCACCGACGCCTCCGGGCGCACCCTCTCCGGGCAGGTCACCGAGGCGTTCTGGAACTCCATCCGGCACGTCCGGCCCCTCGCCGTCGGGCTCAACTGCGCCCTCGGGGCCAAGGAGATGCGCCCCTACCTCGCGGAGCTGTCCCGGGTGGCCGACTGCTTCGTGTCGGCGTACCCGAACGCCGGCCTGCCCAACGCCTTCGGCGAGTACGACGAGAGCGCCGCCGAGACGGCGGCGCTGCTCGGGGAGTTCGCGGCAGCCGGCCTGGTCAACCTCGTCGGCGGCTGCTGCGGCACGACGCCCGACCACGTCCGCGCCGTCGGCGTCTGCCGTGGCGGACGCGACACCGCGAACCGTTCCCCGAGATCGCACCGGCCCTCCGCCTGGCGGGTCTGGAGCCGCTCAACATCACCCCCGCCTCGCTGTTCGTCAACGTCGGGGAGCGGACCAACGTCACCGGCTCGGCCCGGTTCCGCAACCTGATCAAGTCCGGCGACTACGACACCGCGCTCGCGGTGGCCCGGCAGCAGGTGGAGGCGGGTGCACAGGCCATCGACATCAACATGGACGAGGGCATGCTCGACGGGGTCGCGGCGATGGACCGCTTCGTGAAGCTGGTCGCCAGCGAGCCCGACATCTGCGTCGTCCCCGTCGATGATCGACTCCTCCAAGTGGGAGGTCATCGAGGCCGGGCTGCGGTGCGTGCAGGGCAAGCCGATCGTGAACTCGATCTCGCTGAAGGAGGGGGAGGAGAGGTTCGTCGAGCAGGCGCGGCTCTGCCGCAAGTACGGCGCCGCCGTGGTGGTCATGGCGTTCGACGAGCACGGCCAGGCGGACACGCTGCAGCGGCGGATCGACGTCTGCAGCCGCTCCTACCGCATCCTCACCGAGACGGTCGGCTTCCCCGCCGCAGACATCATCTTCGACCCGAACGTCTTCGCGGTCGCGACGGGGATCGAGGAGCACGCCCGCTACGGCGCTGGACTTCATCGAGGCGACCCGGTGGATCAAGGAGAACCTTCCGGGTGCGCTCGTCTCCGGCGGCATCTCCAACGTCTCGTTCAGCTTCCGGGGGAACAACCCGGTGCGCGAGGCGATCCACGCGGTCTTCCTCTTCCACGCGATCGCAGCGGGACTGGACATGGGGATCGTCAACGCGGGCGCACTCGCGGTCTACGACGAGATCGACGCCGACCTGCGGGAGCGGATCGAGGACGTGATCTTCGCGATCCGCGACGACGCGACCGAGCGGCTCCTCGAGATCGCCGGGCGGTTCGCCGACGCAGGCGCCGTGCAGCAGGAGACCGCCGAGGAGTGGCGTGAGCTGCCCGATCCGCGAGCGGATCACCCATGCGCTGGTGAAGGGCATCGACGACCACATCGAGGACGACACCGAGGAGCTGCGCGCCCATCTCGCGGCCCAGCGGCGCCTCCCCGGTCGATGTGATCGAGGGCCCGCTGATGGACGGGATGAACCAGGTCGGCGACCTGTTCGGCGCGGGCAAGATGTTCCTGCCTCAGGTGGTGAAGTCGGCGCGGGTCATGAAGCGCGCCGTCGCCTACCTCATCCCGTACATCGAGGCGGAGCTGGACGGCTCGAGCACCGGGTCGACCCGGGGGCGGGTGGTGACCGCGACCGTCAAGGGCGACGTCCACGACATCGGCAAGAACATCGTCGGCGTGGTGCTGCAGTGCAACAACTACGAGGTGATCGACCTCGGCGTGATGGTGCCCGCCCAGCGCATCCTGGACACGGCCACAGAGGTCGGCGCGGACATGATCGGCCTGTCCGGCCTGATCACGCCGTCGCTGGACGAGATGGTCAACGTCGCCGCCGGAGATGCAGCGGCAGGGCTTCGACATCCCCCTGCTGATCGGGGGTGCGACCACCTCACGGGCCCACACCGCGGTCAAGATCGATCCCCAGTACGACGGGCCGGTCGTCTGGATCAAGGACGCCTCCCGGTCGGTGCCGGCCGTGTCGCAGCTGCTCTCCGAGGGTGCGCGACAGGCCTACCTCGCCGGCATCACCGCCGACTACGACGCGCTGCGCGCGCGCCACGCGGCACGATCCACGGAGCGTCCGCTGGCTACCCTGCGTGAGGCGCGGGAGAACGCCACGCCGTGGACTGGAGCGACCTACCGGCCTCCCCGGCCTCGGATGCTGGAGCGACAGGGCCCGACCGCGATGGACGTCCTGGAGCACGGCCACCGGGCCCACCAGTTCACCAAGGTCTGCCACGAGTACTCCGTGGCCGAGCTGCGCCCGTACATCGACTGGCAGCCGTTCTTCAACGCGTGGGAGATCCGCGGCAGCTACCCGGACCTGCTGGACAGCCCGGAGGTCGGGGAGGCCGCCCGGCGTCTGCTCGACGACGCCGAGGCGATGCTGGACCGGATCGAGCGCGAGGGCTGGCTGAACCCGCAGGGGGCGATCGGCTTCTTCCCGGCTGCCGCCCGCGGTGACGACATCGTCGTCTACACCGACGAGGGCCGCACCGAGGAGCGGCTGGTGCTCCACCACCTGCGCCAACAGGGTCAGCACCGCGAGGGCGTCGCGAACAAGTGCCTCAGCGACTTCGTCGCGCCCGAGGGCGCGGCATCTCCGACTACATCGGCGCCTTCGTGGTCACCGCCGGGTCCGAGGTGGTGGACCGGGTCGAGGAGTTCAAGCAGGATCTCGACGACTACAACGCGATCCTGCTGGAGGCGCTGGCCGACCGGCTCGCCGAGGCGTTCGCCGAGCGGATGCACGAGCGGGTGCGGCGCGAGTTCTGGGGCTACGCACCCGACGAGCACCTCTCGCACCGGGAGCTCGATCAAGGAGCAGTACGTCGGGATCCGCCCCGCTCCCGGCTACCCCGCCTGCCCCGAGCACACCGAGAAGGCGGCGCTGTGGGACCTGCTCGACGTGGACAAGCAGGTCGGGGTGACCCTCACCGAGAGCATGGCCATGTGGCCCGGAGCCTCGGTGTCCGGGTGGTACTTCTCACACCCGCAGTCGCAGTACTTCGTGGTCGGTCGGCTGGGCCGCGACCAGGTCGCCGACTACGCCCAGCGCAAGGGATGGACCCTGCAGGAGGCCGAGCGCTGGCTCGCGCCCAACCTCGGCTACGAGCCGGAGGACTGACGTGGCCGGGCTCGCTGCCGTCCTGTGGGACATGGACGGCACCCTCGTCGACACCGAGCCGGCCTGGATGGAGACCGAGACCGAGCTGGTCGAGGCCTACGGCGGCACCTGGACCCGCGAGGACGCCCTGAACCTGGTCGGCAACGACCTGCTGGTGTCCGGGCCGCTACATCCGCGAGCACGCCGGCGTTCCTCTGGAGCCGGCCGAGATCGTCGAGCGGCTGCTCGACGGGGTCATCGCCCGGGTCCGGGACCAGGTCCCGTGGCGACCCGGCGCCGTCGAGCTGCTCGACGGCGCTCCGTGAGGAGGGCGTTCCCTGCGGCCTGGTCACCATGTCGTACCGGAGCTTCGCGGCGCCCGTCATCGCCGGCCTGCCGGCGGGCACCTTCGACGTGGTCGTGACCGGCGACATGGTCTCCCAGGGCAAGCCCCATCCGGAGCCCTACCTGACCGCCGCCGCGATGCTGGGTGTCGAGCCGACGCGGGCGCTCGCGATCGAGGACTCCAACACCGGTGCCACCTCAGCCGAAGCGGCCGGCATGGTCGTCCTGGCCGTGCCGAACCACGTCCCGTCCTCGAAGGCCCGAGACGCGTGTTCGCCGATTCGCTGATGGGTCTGACGCCGGAGCGACTGGCCGGCATCCACCGCGACGCGGTCGCGTCCGGGGCGCCCTCGGGCACCGACCACGGCCTCCCGGGCGGATTCTAGATCGGGGGACCCCTCGAGCCGCGGGGCCATTGTCTCGTGGACGTGGCCCCGGCAGGTGGCCGGCGGCACTGCCTGGGTCGGCCTGAGCCGATACGGCAAGGGCAGCGGGACACACCGGTGGGACTTCAGCGGAAGCGCCCCGCCGATGAGCTCTCGACTCGGCCGCTGTGCCTGACAGTGACGAGCGCACGAGCCGCAGAGGCCTGACGGCATTGTTCGGCTACGGCAAGCGCATGCAGAGCCGTACCGTGTCGAGGTCCGCAAGAAGAAGACACCCAGGGGAAGAAGCAACTGAGCCTGGAGAAGGATCGCCGCAACGCCTACGGAGAAGAGCAACAAGGCGTCGCGCAAGAGGATCGCGCGAACGAAGCCACAGGTGAGCGACACCCACTGGGTCTGGGCACTCCCACCCGGCGCGGCGACGGCCACCGCCATCAAGGTCGGAACCAACCGGACTGCAGCCGGCATCGCGCCCGCAGGCGCCCCCAACGCCGGCACCCTCTACCTCGTCACCGACCGTCAGAGGATCGACACTCGTCACCGCACCAGACTCCAGACGAACTGGGCCATCGCACCCGGAGCAACCACCACCGCCACCATCCACTGGGGAAGACACAGCTGGGATGTCACCATGGTGATCGCCCCCGAGGAGATGGGTCCCTTCGATCCCCCGTGGCAGGCACCCCCACCGGTCCGGCAGCATTCGCCCAGTGAGCGGGTGCCGTGAACGACCCGTCACGAAGTGTGTGACACGCGGTGGGAACCACACCATTTCTGACGGGTCGCCCTGAGATCGGCAGATCCCGGATGCTGGTAGGCGCACTATCGGGCCCGCTCGCATCGCGGGACGGCGCTCAACCCGCGGACGCGGCCGGCGTGGGAAGGGGCGGGGGAGTGCCGCCGAAGGCGGGGCAGAGCGCCTGGTGTGCGCACCAGTCGCAGAGCTTGCTCGGGCTGGGTCTCCAGTCGCCGGTGGACGGCGGCGCGCTCGATGGCCGCCCACAGCGCTGTCAGCTTGCGTTCGGTGGCGAGCAGGTCGTCCTCGGTCGGCGAGTAGCGCAGCACCTCCTCGTTGCCGAGGTAGAGGAGCTGGAGCAGGGTCGGGATCGACCCCGCGCGTGCGCCAGATGACCAGCGCGTAGAACTTCATCTGGAACAGCGCCTTGCTCTCGAACGCCTGATGGGGAGAGCGCCCCGTCTTGTAGTCGACGATGCGGATCTCGCCGGTCGGAGCGACGTCCAGACCGGTCGATGTAGCCGCGCAGCGTGAGCCCGGCGTCGGTCGTGGTCTCGACGTAGAGCTCGCGCTCGGTCGGCTCGAAGCGGGTGGGGTCCTCGATCGCGAAGTAGGAGTGGACGAGCTGGTCGCACGAGGCGAGCCAGTCCTGCAGGTCCGTGCCCGCCTCGGCGAACATCTCGGCCAGCTCGGGCTCCTCGTCGAGCAGGCTCTCCCAGGCCGGGCCGAGCATGTCGACGGCTCTGTCGGGCGTCCGCTCGGCCGGGAGGGGTGGTCGAACAGGTCCTCGAGCACCTTGTGGACCAGGGTGCCCCGCACCGCAGCGGGCGAGAACGGCTCGGGGAGACGGTCGACGGTGCGGAAGCGGTAGAGGAGGGGACAGGTCATGAAGTCGCTGGCCCGGCTGGGGGACAGCGAGGCGACGGCGGCCCGCCGATGTCGGGTCGGCGACATCTCCGACAACGTCCCCCACGACATCGTCGACGACATCCTCGACGGTGACTTCGCGTACGTTCCTCGGCGCGCTCCTCGGCATCCACATGATCACAGTAGGTCAGGCCCGGGACAGTTCCGCGCTAGCGTTGGGGAATGACCGCCCCCGAGCCAGCCTAGCCCGAGCAGGCGTCCCCCCGGAACCTGGAAGATCGGCGAGGTCGCCGGCATCGACGTTCTGGTCCGCCCCTCGTGGTTGCTCGTGCTGGCGCTGATCGCCTATCTGGTCGCGCCGCAGGCGGAGGCCGCGCAGCCGGGTCTCGGCGCCTTGGCGTACGTCGCGGGTCTCGTCTTCGGCGTGCTGCTCTACCTCTCGGTCCTGCTCCACGAGGCCTCGCACGCCATCGTCGCGCTGCGCTTCGGGTTGCCCGTGCGCTCGATCACCCTGCACTTCCTCGGGGGGTTCACCGACATCGGGGAAGAGACCAAGTCTCCCAAGCAGCAGTTCTGGGTGTCGGTGATCGGCCCTTTGACGTCGATCGGCGTCGGTCTCGTCTGCCTGGGGCTGTACTTCGTGCTGCCGGGCGGGCTGATCCGGATGACCGTCGTGGGGCTGATCCTGGCCAACCTCTTCGTCGGCGTACTGAACCTGATGCCGGGCCTGCCGCTGGACGGCGGCCAGGTCCTGCAGCTGCCGCAGTCTGGAAGGTCAGCGGCGACAGCAACAAGGGACTCCTGGTGGCGGGCTGGGCAGGCCGCGTGGTCGCGGCTGCCGCGATGGGAGTGCCGCTCACGCTGAGCCTCGTGACCGGCTCCTCGATCCCGCTGCCCAGCATGCTGATGTACTTCGTGGTCGCGTTGTTCATGTGGCAGGGGGCCTCCGCCGCGGTCATGGCCGCTCGGGTGCGCCGGGCCCTGCCGAAGCTGCACGCTCGTCCGCTCGCCCGACGGACTCTCGGGGTGCCCCCGGAGACGCCCCTGGCCGAGGCCGTGCGCCGGGCCCAGGAGGCCGAGGCGGCGGCGATCATCACGGTCAGCCCGTCGGGGGATCCGATCGGGCTGGTCAGCGAGGCGGCTGTGGTCGCCACGCCTCCGGAGCGGCGGCCCTGGGTGGCGACCTCGACCGTGGCGCGCCCGTGGCTCCGGGCATGATCCTGTCGGCCGACCTGGCCGGAGAGGCGCTGATCCGAGCGATGGAGAAGACGCCTGCCAGCGAGTACCTGCTCGTCGAGGCGGACGGGTCCGTCTACGGCGTTCTGGTGACCAACGGACGTGGACCGGGCCTTCGCCCAGCAGCAGCGCTCCTGAGCCGGCACCCTAGGATCACGCCATGTCCGACAACGACTGGTCCGGCGTGCGCCGAGGCCCTCTCCAGGAGGGGGAGTGGGTGCGCCTCACCGACCGCAAGGGGCGGCGTCACAGCATCCAGCTGACCCCCGGCAAGCGGTTCTTCACCAGCCGCGGGCAGATCGAGCACGACGAGCTGATCGGACGGACCGAAGGTTTCACGGTCGTTTCCTCCGGCGGGCAACGGATACCTCGTCTTCCGACCGCTCCTGAGCGAGTTCGTGGTGTCGATGCCGCGCGGGGCGGCGGTGGTCTACCCCAAGGACGCCGCCCAGATCGTGGCGTTCGCCGACATCTTCCCCGGGGCGCGGGTCGTGGAGGCCGGCGTCGGGTCGGGCGCGCTGACCTGCTGGCTGCTGCGCGCGGTCGGGCCCACGGGGCTCGTCAGCTCCTACGAGCGGCGCGCAGACTTCGCCGACATCGCGCGCGCCAACGTCACCGAGTTCTTCGACGGCGAGCACCCGGCGTGGCAGCTGACCGTGGGGGACCTGAACGAGGCACTGGCCGAGACGGAGGTCGACCGCGTCGTGCTCGACATGCTGGCCCCGTGGGAGTGCGTGGACCGGGTCGCCGGAGGCGCTCACGCCGGGCGGGATGGTGTGCGCGTACGTGGCGACCACGACGCAGATGGGACGGACGGTGGAGACGCTGCGCGCCCACGGAGGGTTCACCGAGCCGCACGCCTGGGAGACGACCAGCCGCGACTGGCACGTCGAGGGCCTGGCCATCCGGCCCGGCCACGGAGCCAGTGGCCACACCGGCTTCCTCATCTCCGCGCGACGCCTCAGTCCCGGGGAGAGGGCTCCGCTGCGCAAGCGCCGGCCGGCTCCTGGAGCCTACGGATCGGACTACACCGGTCCCCGTCCGGAGGGCACTGCCGGCGGCGGCCGCCGAGGAGCCGACCGACGGCTGACGCCACGGTCTGTCTCATCACGGTCTCGATCGGGCCGATGGTGCTGAACATGGACCGGCGCCCGAGTAGGGTCGGTCTCAGGGGTTCGATCTTGCGGAGGTGACGTCATGGCAACCTCGGAGAACACGCCACATGGCGACTCGTCTGCCGAGCTGCGCGCGGAGCGGGACTTCCTGATGGCGGAGGTGGAGGACCTGCGGCGCCGGCTGTCCGACGCGCCGTACGGCTCGCGGGTGGTCGAGCAGAAGCTGGCCGACGCACAGCGCTCGCTCGCGGCCGTCACGGCCCAGAACACCCGCCTCACCCAGACCCTGCGCGAGGCCCGCGACCAGATCGTCAGCGCTGAAGGAGGAGGTCGACCGGCTCGCTCAGCCGCCGGCCGGGTTCGGGACCTTCCTGCAGCGCAACGAGGACGACACCATCGACATCGTGACGTCCGGGCGCAAGCTGCGCGTCAACGTCTCCCCGTCGATCGATCTCGACGCCCTCGAGCGTGGCCAGGAGGTCATGCTCAACGAGTCCATGAACGCCGTGGCCGCGCTCGAGTTCGAGGACGTCGGCGAGGTCGTGATGTTCAAGGAGATGCTCGACGACGGCGACGCGTGCTCTGGTGATCGCGAACGCCGACGAGGAGCGCGTCGTGCGCATCGCCGACCCGCTGAGGTCCGAGACCATCCGTGCCGGCGACTCGCTGCTGATCGATGGCCGGTCCCACTACGCCTACGAGCGAGTGCCGAAGGCCGAGGTCGAGGAGCTCGTCCTCGAAGAGGTGCCCGACATCGACTACGAGCAGATCGGCGGGCTCGCGCGCCAGATCGACTCGATCCGCGACGCCGTCGAGCTGCCGTACCTCTACCCGGAGATCTTCGAGGAGCACCAGCTCAAGCCGCCCAAGGGCGTCCTGCTGTACGGCCCGCCCGGATGCGGCAAGACCCTGATCGCGAAGGCGGTGGCGAACTCGCTGGCCAAGAAGGTCGCCGAGAAGACCGGCCAGACCGGCAAGTCGTACTTCCTGAACATCAAGGGACCCGAGCTGCTGAACAAGTACGTCGGCGAGACCGAGCGGCACATCCGGCTGGTCTTCCAGCGTGCCCGCGAGAAGGCGAACGCCGGCACTCCGGTCATCGTCTTCTTCGACGAGATGGACTCGCTGTTCCGCACCCGCGGGTCCGGGGTCTCCTCCGACGTGGAGAACACCATCGTGCCGCAGCTGCTCTCCGAGATCGACGGCGTCGAGGGTCTGGAGAACGTCATCGTGATCGGCGCCTCGAACCGCGAGGACATGATCGATCCGGCGATCCTGCGCCCCGGCCGCCTCGACGTGAAGATCAAGATCGAGCGCCCGGACGCCGAGTCGGCGACCGACATCTTCTCCAAGTACCTGCTGCCGTCGCTGCCGCTGCACCCCGACGATCTCGCCGAGTTCGGCGGCGACCCTGCGGAGTGCGTGGCCGGGATGATCCGCGCCACGGTGGAGCGGATGTACACCGAGACCGAGGAGAACCGCTTCCTCGAGGTGACCTACGCCAACGGCGACAAGGAGGTCCTGTACTTCAAGGACTTCAACTCCGGCGCCATGATCCAGAACATCGTCGACCGCGCGAAGAAGATGGCGATCAAGGACCTGCTCGACCACGGCCAGCGGGGCCTGCGGGTCGTCGCACCTTCTGCAGGCGTGCGTGGACGAGTTCAAGGAGAACGAGGACCTGCCGAACACGACCAACCCCGACGACTGGGCGAGGATCTCGGGCAAGAAGGGCGAGCGGATCGTGTTCATCCGCACGCTCATCACCGGCAAGCAGGGCACCGAGCCCGGCCGCCTGATCGACAACGTCTCCAGCACCGGCCAGTACCTCTGACCCCCGGCGACCTGTCAGGAATGGTGGCGGGACACGCCGTGCCACCCCGCGGATCTGACGGCTCGTCGAAGCTCAGCTGACGCTGGTGAGGCGGGCCGAGACCGTACGACGGGTGGCGACGGCGTCGTAGTAGGTCCTGCGGCGCCGCTCGGCCACTCCGCCCGGACGGTCTCGCGACGACAGGACCGCGTCGGCGACGTCCTCGAAGCACGTGGTCCAGGGCGCCGCGGAGGCGCTCCAGCGCCTCGGCTCGCATCTGGGAGACCCGGGACTCGGTGACCCCGAGGTCCGCGGCGATCTCGGCCATGGGCCGCTCGGCGAAGAAGTAGTCCTCGACGACGGTCCGCAGCCGGTGGGGAAGGCAGGCGATCGCGTCGACCAGCAGCGCGACTCGCTCGCGCGTCTCGATCAGCTGCTCCGGCGGACGGGCCGCGTGCGGGCACGATCTCATCGATGCTCGCGTCGCCGAAACCCTGCAGGCTGAGCACTGCGGCGCGAGCGACGCCCGCCCTGTTGGCCCGCACCTCCTGGAGGGTCAGCCCGGTGTGGGCGGCCAGCTCCTGATCGGTCGCGTCGCGGCCCTGCCTGGCGGGTGAGCGCCTCGCGCGCGGCGTCGAGCTGGCGGGCACGGCGCCGGACTGATCGGGAGGCCCAGTCCAGCGACCGCAGCTCGTCGAGGATCGCTCCGCGGATCCGCGGGGACGCGAAGGTGGCGAACTTGACGCCGCGCTCGGGGTCGAAGGCGCGCGCAGCCTGCACGAGCGCGGCCATCCCGGCGGAGCGTGAGGTCGTCTCCGGTGACATGCGGCAGGCACGCGCGTCAACGTCTCGCGGACCAGATGGTGGACGAGCGGGAGATGGTCGCAGCACCAGACGCTCGTACTCCTCCTCGGCACCTCCCGCCGGCGATCCTCGGCAGTCCTTCTGCGCGGTGGAGGGACGTCGTCATGCTGGTGAAACGGGGAACGGGCTGGGCCCATGACGCAGTTTCCTGAGATTCTCCCCGTTTCCTCAGGTGGGGAGGGAGAGTTGGCACTGACCGGGGCGCGCGTGTCCCTGCAGTCGGTGCGCACGAGCGAGGGGAGACGGGCGTGCCAGAGGCCGACGGCCAATGCCGGCCGCGGACCTGACTACGCTGGAGCCATGACGGTCAGGCGCGTGATGGGGACCGAGACCGAGTACGGCATCTCGGTCCAGGGCCAGCCGACCGCGAACCCGATGGTCGCCTCCTCGCAGATCGTGAACTCCTACGCGACGGCGACGGTCAAGGCGCGGCGGGCTCGCTGGGACTTCGAGGAGGAGTCGCCGCTGCGCGACGCGCGCGGCTTCGACATGTCGCGCCAGGTGGCCGACCCGACCCAGCTGACCGACGAGGACCTCGGCCTTGCCAACGTCATCCTGACCAACGGCGCGCGGCTGTACGTCGACCACGCGCATCCGGAGTACTCCTCGCCGGAGGTCGACCAACCCGCGCGACGCCGTCATCTGGGACAAGGCCGGCGAGCTGATCATGCAGGACGCCAGCCGGTTCGCCCAACGGCTTCCCGTCGACCGCGCCGATCCTGCTCTACAAGAACAACACCGACAACAAGGGGGCCTCCTACGGCGCCCACGAGAACTACCTGATGCAGCGCGCCACGCCGTTCGCCGACATCGTGCGCCATCTCACCCCGTTCTTCGTCAGCCGCGCAGGTGGTCACCGGGGCCGGGCGCGTCGGCATCGGCCAGGACGGCCACGGCGTCGGGCTTCCAGATCAGCCAGCGGGCGGACTTCTTCGAGGTCGAGGTGGGCCTGGAGACCACGCTGAAGCGACCGATCATCAACACCCGTGACGAGCCCCACGCCGACCCGGAGCAGTACCGGCGGCTGCACGTGATCATCGGCGACGCGAACCTGGCCGAGATCTCGACGTACCTGAAGATGGGCACGACCGCGCTCGTGCTCGGCCATGATCGAGGCCGGGTACATCACCCGCGACCTGTCGTCGAGCAGCCGGTCAGGGCGCTGCGGGAGATCTCCCACGACCCCACCCTCAACCACCGCGTCACCCTTCAGGACGGTCGCACGCTGACCGGGGTCCAGCTGCAGATGGAGTACCTCGACCTGGCCCGCAAGTTCGTGGAGACCAACGGCGACGACGACGAGCAGAGTCGCGACGTCCTCGACCGCTGGGAGTCGGTGCTGGTGCGGCTCGAGGCGGACCCGATGTCGCTGGCCCGCGAGCTCGACTGGGTCGCCAAGCTGAAGATGCTGCAGAGCTACCGCGACCGGGACGGCCTGGAGTGGGACGCAGCCAAGCTGCAGCTGGTCGACCTGCAGTACGCCGACATCCGGCCCGAGAAGGGGCTCTACAACCGCCTGGTCTCGCTGGGCAGGATGGACCGGCTGGTGACCGACCAGGAGATCCACGACGCGATCGCGCAGCCGCCGGAGGACACCCGGGCCTACTTCCGCGGGCGATGCCTGGAGCGGTACGCCGACAACATCGCCGCCGCCTCCTGGGACTCGGTCATCTTCGACATCCCGGGCCACGACTCGCTGCAGCGGGTGCCCACGGTCGACCCGCTGCGAGGGACCCGTGCCCACGTCGGAAAGCTGTTGGAGGATAGTGAGACAGCAGAGGCACTCTTTGAGGCCCTGACTCGATAGGGTCGAGATCGGAGCTCGGCCCACACAGGACCGCGCGTCGGGGAGGAGACGACCATGGCTCAGGAGCAGAAGCAGCCGAAGAAGACCTCGCAGGACGAGGCGCACCGAGGTGCCGAGGACACTGCCGAGGCCGCCGAGCGCAAGGCTCAGCTCGACGAGGACATCGACGCGATCCTGGACGAGATCGACGAGGTTCTGGAGACCAACGCGGAGGACTTCGTGAAGTCCTTCATCCAGAAGGGCGGGGAGTAGCCCCTGATGACCACGACACCGGCGGGGCGAGCCTGCCCTCGGCGTTCTTCCAGGTCGGCAACTCGTCGTTCAGCGAGCTTGCTCGCCTCCCACGCCCCCGAGCTGCTCCCGGCAGCCGGGCCTGCCGGGGAGCGGTCGCTGCGAGGACCTCGCTCCGCACGGGACCACGATCGTGGCGGCCACCTTCCACGGCGGAGTCGTCATGGCGGGCGACCGGCGGGCCACCATGGGCAACATCATCGCCCAGCGCGACATCGAGAAGGTCTTCCCCGGCGACGAGTTCTCCTGCGTCGGCATCGCCGGGAGCGCCGGCCTCGCGGTCGAGATGGTCCGACTGTTCCAGACCGAGCTCGAGCACTACGAGAAGATCGAGGGCACGACGCTGTCGATGGACGGCAAGGCGAACCGGCTCGCGGCGATCATCCGCGGCAACCTCGGCATGGCCATGCAGGGGCTGAGCGTGGTGCCGCTGTTCGCCGGGCTTCGACCGGGACAGCCAGCGCGGCCGGATCTTCTCCTACGACGTCACCGGGGGACGCTACGAGGAGACCTCCTTCCACTCGGTGGGCTCGGGCTCGCTGTTCGCCCGCGGGTCGCTGAAGAAGCTGTACCGCCCCGACCTCGACGCGGAGGGATGCGTGACGGCCGCGATCCAGGCGCTCTACGACGCGGCCGACGACGACTCCGCGACCGGAGGCCCGGACCTCTCCCGGCGGATCTTCCCGGTCGTCGCGGTCGTCACCGCCGAGGGCTACCAGCGCTGGTCCGAGGACGCGGTGGCAGCGGTCGCCGACCAGGTGATCGCCGCGCAGGATGCAGCGCCCCGACGGCCCCGCGGCCGCGCTGACCTGAGGAGGACGCCATGAGCATGCCCTTCTACGTGTCTCCCGAGCAGCTGATGAAGGACCGGGCCGACTTCGCCCGCAAGGGGATCGCCCGCGGCCGGTCGGTCGCGGTCGTCCAGTTCGCCGACGGCATCGTCTTCGTCTCGGAGAACCCCTCCAAGGCGCTGCACAAGGTGAGCGAGATCTACGACCGCATCGCCTTCGCCGCAGTCGGCCGCTACAACGAGTTCGAGAACCTCCGCATCGCCGGCGTCCGGCTGGCCGACATGCGCGGATACTCCTACGACCGACGCGACGTGACCGGCCGAGGCCTGGCCAACGCCTACGCGCAGACCCTGGGCACGATCTTCTCGAGCAACTCCGAGAAGCCCTACGAGGTGGAGATCTTCGTCGCCGAGGTCGGCGAGGAGCGCCGAGGACGACCAGATCTACCGGCTGACCTATGACGGCCAGGTCGCCGACGAGCACGGCTTCGCCGCCATGGGCGGGTCCGCCGAGTCGGTCACGACGTACCTGCGCGAGCACTACGCGCCCGGGCTGCGTCCTGGAGGAGGCCATCCGCGCCGCGGTGGCGGCGCTGGGCACCGAGGACGGGACCGCCCGCGAGCATCCCGCCCGAGGACCTCGAGGTCGCCGTCCTGGACCGGACCCGCAGCGCAGAAGCGGAAGTTCCGCCGGGTCGCCGAGGAGTCGCTCGCGGAGATCCTCGGGAGCAGTGGGGGCTCACGGCACCTGCCCGGCATGTCCACCTCGCCGGAGTCCGCGCCCGACGGCGGGGGCTAGGCCTTGGACCGGCGCATCTTCGGGATCGAGAACGAGTACGGCGTCACCTGCGCGTTCAAGGGTCAGCGGCGGCTCTCGCCCGACGAGGTGGCCCGCTACCTGTTCCGCAAGGTGGTGTCGTGGGGGCGCAGCAGCAACGTCTTCCTGCGCAACGGCGCGCGCCTCTACCTCGACGTGGGCAGCCACCCCGAGTACGCCACCCCGGAGTGCGACGACATCAACGAGCTGGTCACCCACGACAAGGCGGGGGAGCGGATCCTCGAGGGCCTGCTGGTCGACGCCGAGCGGCGCCTGCACGAGGAGGGCATCGCCGGAGACGTCTACCTGTTCAAGAACAACACCGACTCGGCCGGCAACTCCTACGGCTGCCACGAGAACTACCTGGTGGCACGGCAGGGGGAGTTCGGCGCGCTGGCCGACGTCCTGATCCCGTTCCTGGTGACCCGGCAGATCATCGCCGGGGCGGGGAAGGTGATCCAGACTCCCGCGCGGGGCGATGTACTCGGTGTCGCAGCGCGCCGAGCACATCTGGGAGGGCGTCTCCAGCGCCACCACCCGGTCCCGGCCGATCATCAACACCCGCGACGAGCCGCACGCCGACGCCGAGCGGTACCGCCGGCTGCACGTGATCGTCGGGGACAGCAACATGAGCGAGACGACCACGATGCTCAAGGTCGCCTCGGTCGACCTGGTCCTCCGGATGATCGAGGAAGGGGTCGCGATGCGCGACCTCTCGATGGAGAACCCGATCCGGGCGATCCGGGAGATCTCCCACGACGTCACGGGCCGGCGCAAGGTGCGCCTGGCCAGCGGCCGGGAGGCCAGCGCCCTGGAGATCCAGGAGGAGTACCTCACCCGGGCCCAGGACTTCGCCGACCGTCAGAGGGATCTCCGACCCGGTGCTGCCCTGCGCTCGCTGGAGCTGTGGGAGCGGGCGCTCGGTGGCGATCGGGTCCGGCAGACCTGTCGTCCATCGAGCGCGAGATCGACTGGGTGATCAAGCTGAAGCTGATCGAGCGCTACCGGGAGCAGCACGGGCTGCCGCTGAGCCACCCGCGCGTCGCGCAGCTGGATCTGGCCTACCACGACATCCACCGGGGCCGGGGCCTGTACTACCTGCTGGAGAAGCGGGGGGCCGTGGCCCGGGTGACCAAGGATCTGCAGGTGTTCGAAGCCAAGTCCCGGCCCCCCAGACCACCCGGGCCCGGCTGCGGGGCGACTTCATCAAGAACGCCCAGGACCGGCGTCGCGACTTCACCGTCGACTGGGTGCACCTCAAGCTCAACGACCAGGCCCAGCGGACCGTGCTCTGCAAGGACCCGTTCCGCGCCCACGACGAGCGGGTGCAGCGGCTCATCGAGGGGATGTGACGCGCGTCCACCCGAGCGTCCGGCCGGGGCGGGCTCGCGTTGCGCGGGCGGCTATCGTTGTCCCGCCAACGAGCGGCCCTCCCGGCCGCACCGACGTGAGAGGTCCTCGTGCGCCGAATTCCTGACCATCCTGCCCGCGCTGTCCCTGCTGGCCCTGGCGGGCTGCGGCAGCTCCGGCGCCTCGACGGCACCTCGACGAGCAGCAGCGCGGCCGGCCAGCAGCTCGGCCTCGGCGAGCGCCTCCGACAGCTCCTCGGCGTCCTCCAGCGCGAGCCCCGCCGTGGTCGGGCCGATCGCCGGGCTCACGGTCAACGGCGACTTCGGCACCGAGCCCACGATCTCGGTGAGCGGCCTCGACGCGACCCAGACCCAGGTCGACACCCTCGTCAAGGGGACCGGGCGCCGCCGTGACCGACGGGTCGAAGGCACTGCTCAACATCTACCTCGCCAACGGGACCACCGGCGTCAAGGCGGCCAGCACCTGGCAGCAGGGAGCGCCCAGCTCGGTCGGACCTCGTCCAGGGCCAGGTGTTCCCCGAGTTCCTGGAGGCGCTCAAGGGCGCGACCGTCGGCAGTCGCGTGGTCCTGGTGGCCCCCGTCTCGCAGCTGTGGGGCGCGGAGGGGAACTCCAGCCTGGGCCTGAGCGCCGACGGACCCCGCCGTCTTCGTCATCGACGTGCTGTCGGTGCCTCCCACCAGCACGCTCAGCGGCGCCGAAGGGAACCACGCAGAAGGAGCCCGACGGGCTGCCGGTCCCGGAGGTCACCAACGACGCGGTGACCGGTCTCGACTTCTCGGCGCCGCCGCACGACCCGCCGAGCGGCCTCAAGGTCGTCACGCTTGATCAAGGGCACCGGCACGCCGGTGACGCAGGGGACGTACATCACCGTCAACTACTTCGGCGAGGTGTGGGGCGGTCTCACGCCGTTCGACGAGTCCTACTCCGCAGTCGCCGGTCACCTTCGACGTGGGGGACGGCAACCTGATCAAGGCCTGGGACCAGGGCCTGATCGGCGTTCCGGCCGGAAGCCGCGTGCTGATCATCGCTCCGCCCGACTACGGCTACGGGAACAACGCCCAGGGAGCCATCCCGGCCAACTCCACCCTGGTCTTCGTCGTCGACGTGCTCGGAGTCGGGTGACGTCTGTCGCATGTCGGCCCGGAAGAGCGAGCGACTGCTCAACCTGCTCATCGCGCTGCTGGTGAGCCGCACCTTCCTCTCCAAGGCCGACATCCGCTCGGTGATCGAGCCCTACCGCGAGGCCGGCGACGAGGCGTTCGAGAAGATGTTCGAGCGGGACAAGGAGGAGCTGCGCCAGCTCGGCATCCCCATCGAGATGGGCTCCCACGACGCCCTCTTCGAGGACGAGCAGGGCTACCGGGTGCGTCGCGACGCCTACGAGCTGCCGGACGTCGTCGCTCGAGCCCGAGGAGGCCGCGGTCGTGGGCCTGGCCGCCCGGGTCTGGCAGCACGCCGGTCTGGCGGACGCCACCGCGGACGCGCTGCGCAAGCTCAAGGCGGCCGGCATCGAAGCCGACGGCTCCGCGCTCGACATCGCCCAGCCCGAGATCGTGGCCACCGAGCCGGCGTTCGAGGACGTCTGGGCGGCCACGGTCGAGCGCCACGCGATCACCTTCGACTACCGCACCAGCGCCGGCGGCACCGACGAGCGGCGGGTTCAGCCGTGGGGCATGTCCCGGGCGCGGGGCCGGTGGTACGTCGTCGGCTTCGACCTGGACCGCGAGAGAGCAGCGGGTCTTCCGGCTGAGCCGGATCCGGGGGACGGTGCGGCGCGTCCCGCGCAGCGGCTCCTACGACGTTCCCGCCGACTTCGACCTGCGGCGGGCCATGGCCTCGGTGGAGCCCCCGGAGGCGTCGCACACGGCGGTCCTGCGGGTGCGCCCCGGCCGCGCCGTGGGCCTGCGCCGCCGTGTCGTGGGCTGCCGACCCGACGGAGCTGGGAGCGCGCCGAGCTGGACTACGCCCAGGAGGACCAGCTGGTCGACGAGCTGGTGTCCTACGGCGACGTGGTGGTGGTCGAGCAGCCCGACACGCTGCGCGAGGCAGTCGTCGCCCGCCTGACGGAGCTGGCCGGATGAGCACGTCCAAGCAGCAGCTGGCCCGGCTCCTGGCGCTGGTGCCGTACCTCCAATCGCGCCGAGAGGTGCGCCTGGACGAGGCCGCCAGCCGACTTCGGCGTCACCACCGCGCAGCTGCGGCGGGACCTGAACGTGCTGTGGTACTGCGGCTACCCGGGGCTCGGCATGGGGGATCTCATCGAGATCGACATGGAGGCCGTCGAGGGCGAGGGCGTCATCCGGCTGTCCAACGCCGACTACCTGAGCCGGCCGCTGCGGCTGGCGGGAACCGAGGCGGCCGCGATCATGGTCGCGCTTGCGGGTGATGCGCGAAGGCGCGCCCGAGGAGGAGGCCGGCGTGATCGACCGGACGCTTGCCAAGATCGAAGCCGCTGCCGGGAGCGCGATCCTGGGTGAGGCAGCGGTCGACGTGCGGGTGGACGAGACGCCGGCGGAGTCCGACGAACCGTGCTCCCGGCCCTCGCGGGAGACCATCCGCCTCGGGAGACAGGTGAGACTCGACTACCTCAGCGCCGGCCGCGACGTGTCGACGTCCCGCGTCGTCGACCCGATCGAGCTGCTGGAGTGGCAGGGTCACCGCTACCTGCGCGCTTGGTGCCACCAGGCGGAGGACATCCGGACATTCCGCACCGATCGCATCGTGTCGGCCGACGCGCTGGAGACCGCATCGCAGCCGCATCCCGGGGCCGAGCCACTCGACCTGGACGGTGGGATCTTCAGTCAACTCGGGGGACGAGCCCCTGGCCGTGCTCCGGCTGGCCCCCCAGGGCAGCTGGGTCACCGAGTACTTCCCGATGGAATCTGTCATCGAGCTCGGCGACGGCGGAGTGGAGGTGACCTTGCGGATCGTGTCCCGGGACTGGCTGATCCGCCTGCTCACCCGCCTCGGCGGAGCGGTCACCTTCGTCGAGCCTGCCGATCTGGAGGACGAGGCCCGGGAGCACGCCCGACGGGCCTTGAGGAACTACTGACCACCGGCGTCGTAGGATGTGTGGGCTCAACCACCCGAAGAATCAGAGGAAGCCATGAACACGCAGGTCCTGCCCCTCGCATTCGGCCTCGGCACGCCCGAGATCGTGCTCATCCTGGTTGTCATCGTCCTCCTCTTCGGTGCCAGCAAGCTTCCCGGAGCTGGCTCGCGGCTCCGGCCGGGCGCTGCGCATCTTCAAGGCGGAGACCAAGGGCCTCATGGACGACGACGAGGCCTCCGAGCTCGAGGAGAAGAAGCCGACCGTCGAGCCGCGCTCCGAGGGCACTCCTGAGCAGACCCGGAAGAACGACGAAGCCTGACCGGCGTTGGTGCGCTACCTCGGTCTCCTCAACCTCTTCCGATTCCAGCCGCAGAGCGCAGTCGGCGCCGGCGGCCAGATGGCGCTGGGTGACCATCTCCGGGAGTTCCGCGCCCGCCTGATGCGGTCGCTGTTGGTCATCATCGTCGGAATCATCATCGCGTTCGCCTTCTGGCACCAGTTGCTGAGCCTGGTCTCGGACCCGTACCAACAGGCCAAGCAGGCGCTCGGTGGGAGCGTCGACACCACCATCTACGTCAGCGGCGTCACGGCTCCGCTGATGATCCAGCTCAAGCTGTGCAGTCTCGCCGGAGTCATCGGCACCAGCCCGTACTGGCTCTACCAGCTCTGGGCGTTCATCATGCCGGGCCTGCACCGCAACGAGCGCAAGTGGACCATCGTCTTCGTCTCCGTGGCCGGCCCGCTGTTCGTCGCCGGCGTCAGCATCGGCTACTACATCCTGCCCAAGGGCATCCAGGTCCTGATCAGCTTCACGCCCTCGGCCATGCAGAACCTGGTCGAGTTCAACGAGTTCTTCTCGTTCATGACCGGCATGCTGCTGATCTTCGGCATCGCCTTCGAGATCCCGCTGTTCGTGATCCTGCTCAACCTCGCCGGGATCCTCCGCGGGGCAGTCCTGGCGAAGTACCGGCCGTTCATCATCGTCGGGATCTTCATCTTCGCGGCCGTGGGCACGCCCTCGACCGACCCGTTCTCGATGCTCGCCCTCGCGATCCCGATGGTGATCCTGTACGAAGCGTCCGAGGTCATCGCGCGGCTGCTGGACCGGCGGAAGAAGGCCGCCAGACTGGCGGCGTCGCCCTGGGCCGACGACGAGCCCTCCGCCATCGGCGAGGAGGCTGAGGAGTTCACCGCCAGCGACCTGGACGACGAGGGCGACGCGAGCTCCTGACGCGAGCGCTCCGACCCCTGATGTCGGCGCGAGGAAACGCCGTCGCTGCGCGTAGAGTCGCATCGTGGACCGGACCATCACGCTGCTGGTCAACCCCACCTCGGGTTCCGGCAAGGGGGCGCGGTTCGGGCTCCAGGCACTGGACAGGCTGCGAGCGGCCGGGCGCACGGTCCACCACCGCGTCAGCGTCGACGTGCCGGACGCCTCACGGATCGCGGCAGAGGCGGTGTCCGACGCGGGGACCGATCTCGTCGTCTGCGGCGGCGACGGGTTGGTGAACCTCGCTCTCCAGGCCCTCGCGGGCACGGGGCGGCCCCTCGGCATCGTTCCGGCAGGCAGCGGCAACGACGTCGCTCGCTACTTCGGCATTCCCCGGGACCGAGCCGACGCGGCGGCCGAGGTCGTTCTCAGCGACCATCGACGCACCATCGATCTTGCATCGTGCGACGGTCGCTACTTTGCCACGGTGATGGCGGCCGGCTTCGACGCCAAGGTCAACGAGCGAGCCAACCGCATGTCGTGGCCCCGGGGACAGATGCGCTACAACATCGCCACCGTCGCCGAGCTCGGGGTCTTCCATCCGATCCCGTACGTGCTCCACCTCGACGACGAGGTCCTCGAGGTGGAGGCAATGACCGTGGCGATCGGCAACGGACCTTCCTTCGGCGGTGGGCTGCGGATCACCGAGGGCGCCAGTCTGGAGGACGGGAAGCTGGACGTCGTGCTCTTCCGCACCATGTCGAAGCTGGGGCTCGTCCGCGCCTACCCGCGCCTGTTCAACGGCACCCACATCAAGCTGCCGCAGTACGAGCGGTTCCAGGTACGTCGCGTCACGGTGGCGGCCCCGGGCATCACGGCGTACGCCGACGGGGAGCGGTTCGGGGCCCTGCCACTCACCGTCGAAGCGGCCCCGGGCGCCCTGGAAGTGTGGGTCCCATGAGTGACTCGCCCGCCGACCGGTACGCCGCGTTCAAGAGCGCCCAGGAGTCGCCGGCGCTGGCCGACTTCCGGGCGCACTACCCCTTCCCGTTCGATCCGTTCCAGGTGACGGCCTGCCGGGCGCTGGAGGGCGGTGCCGGCGTGCTGGTGGCTGCTCCCACCGGATCCGGCAAGACGATCGTCGGGGAGTTCGCCGTCCACCTCGCTCTGACGCAGGACAAGAAGTGCTTCTACACCACGCCGATCAAGGCACTTTCGAACCAGAAGTACAACGACCTGGTCGACCGGTACGGCGATGACCGCGTCGGCCTGCTCACCGGGGACAACAGCATCAATGGAGACGCGCCGATCGTGGTGATGACCACCGAGGTGCTCCGCAACATGATCTACGCCGGGTCGCACACACTCCTCGGCCTCGGGTTCGTCGTCATGGACGAGGTGCACTACCTGGCCGACAAGTTCCGCGGCGCGGTGTGGGAGGAAGTCATCATCAACCTCCCCGAATCGGTCGCGGTGGTCTCCCTGTCCGCCACGGTCTCCAACGCCGAGGAGTTCGGGGAGTGGTTGAACGAGGTCCGGGGCGAGACGACCACCGTGCTGGAGGAGACCAGGCCGGTGCCGCTCTACCAGCACGTGATGATCGGCAAGCGGATCTACGACCTGTTCGACCCGAAGGCCCCCGGCACCGGGAAGGTGAACCCCGAGCTCTTCCGCGCCGCCCGCGACGACTGGAACCGCCGTCCCACCGACCGCCGGGGAAGGCAGCGACCGCGACGCACCCATGCCACCAACCGTCTCGATGTGGTGGACCGGCTCGACCGCGACGGGCTGTTGCCGGCGATCTACTTCATCTTCAGCAGGGTGGGATGTGACGCGGCGGTGAACGCCTGCCTGGCTGCCAACATCCGGCTCACCACCGCGGAGGAGCGCTCGGAGATCACCGAGATCGTCGAGGATCGCTGCGCCACCATCCCGGACACGGATCTGCACGTGCTGGGGTACTACGAGTTCCAGGAGGGGCTCGCGCGCGGGATCGCCTCGCACCACGCGGGCATGCTCCCGACCTTCAAGGAGGTCGTCGAGGAGCTCTTCGTCAGAGGCCTGGTGAAGGTCGTGTTCGCGACCGAGACGCTGGCCCTCGGCATCAACATGCCGGCGAGGTCGGTGGTGCTGGAGAAGCTGGTCAAGTTCAACGGCGAGACCCACGCGGACATCACGCCGGGGGAGTACACCCAGCTGACCGGGCGCGCGGGCCGGCGGGGGATCGACGTCGAGGGGCACGGTGTCGTGCTGTGGGCGCCGGGGATGGACGTACGCCAGGTCGCCGGTCTGGCCTCCACGCGGACCTACCCGCTGAACTCGTCGTTCCGTCCCTCGTACAACATGGCCGTGAACCTGGTGCAGCGCGTGGGCCGCGATCACGCCCGAGGGCTCCTGGAGTCCTCCTTCGCCCAGTTCCAGGCCGACCGGGCCACGGTCGGGCTCGCCCGTCAGCTGCGCAAGGCGGAGGAGGGGCTCGAGGGCTACCGGGAGGCGACCCAGTGCCACCTCGGCGACTTCGAGGAGTACGCCGGACTGCGCCGCGCCCTCAAGGATGCCGAGAACAACCAGGCCCGGGGTCGTCGTGCGGATCGGCGTGCGGAGATCGTCGCCAGCCTTGACCGGCTCAAGCCCGGCGACGTCGTCGTCGTGCCTGCGGGCAAGTACGCCGGACACGCGCTCGTGATCGACCCCGGCACCCGGTCCGGTGACGGTCCCCGGCCTCTGGTTCTCACCCTCGGGCGTCATGCCCGCCGGCTCTCGATGGTCGACTTCACCGACCCGGTCGAGGCTCTGACCCGCATGCGCGTCCCGCCGAAGTTCAACGCCCGCGACGCGCAGTCGCGCAGGGACCTGGCGAACGCGCTCGCCGAGCGGGTCAAGACGCTGCCACACCACCGCCCGCCGCGGCACGGGAAGCCCGGCGTGGACCCCGACGCCGAGCGGGAGATCACGCGGCTGCGCAACCAGCTGCGGCGGCACCCGTGTCACTCGTGCCCGGAGCGGGAGGACCACGCCCGCTGGGCGGAGCGGGCGTTCAAGATCGAGCGCGAGGAACGCACGCTGCGCCGGCGGATCGACCAGCGCACCAACAGCATCGCCCGGCAGTTCGACCGGATCTGCGAGCTGCTGACCGAGCTGGGCTACCTGGAGGACTGGAAGGTCACTCGGGAGGGCGAGCGGTTGATGCGCATCTACTCCGAGTTGGATCTCGTCGTCGCCGAGGCGTTGCGCCGCGGCGCGTGGGACGACCTGAGCGCGCCGGAGCTGGCTGCGGTGCTGTCGACGCTGGTCTACGAGGCCCGGCGGTCCGACGACGCCGGGCCGCCACGGATGCCCGAAGGGCAGGCGCGCAGCGCCATCGCGTCGGTCGTCCACCTCTGGGGGGAGCTCTCCGAGCTCGAGCGGCAGCACGGCCTGGAGTCGCTGCGTGATCCGGACCTGGGATTCGCCTGGGCCGCCTACCGGTGGGCCGAGGGCTCGGACCTGGACGAAGTGCTGATCGAGTCCGACCTGGCAGCCGGCGACTTCGTGCGCTGGACCAAGCAGCTGGTCGACCTGGCGGCTCAGGTGGCCGATGTCAGCGGCGGCGGGCCGCTGCGGGCGACCGCCCGCGCGTGCGTGGACGCCCTGCGCCGCGGGGTGGTCGCCTACTCGACCCTCGCGGAGTGAGCCTCAGACGAGCGAGCGGCCCTCATACGGTGTGGACAGCACGATCGTGGTCCGTGTCGAGACGTTCGCGGCGGCACGGATCCTGGCGAGCAGGTCCTCCAGGTCGACCGGCGCGCCCACTCGCACCTTGAGGATGTAGGACTCCTCGCCGGCGACCGACCAGCACGACTCGATCTCGGTGATGCCCTGGAGCCGCTCGGGGGAGTCGTCGGGCTGGGACGGGTCGATCGGCCGGATGGAGATGAACGCGGCGAACGGACGGCCCATCAGGTCGTAGTCGATCGACGCGGCGTACCCGGTGATCAGGCCCCGCTGCTCCAAGCGCTTCACCCGCTGGTGGACCGCCGACGTGGACAGGCCCGTCGCCTTCCCCAGATCGGTGAAAGACATGCGGCCGTCAGCCGCGAGGAGTTGAAGAATCCGCAGATCGTGATCTTCCACGCGTGCATCCTATCGACGTAGGACCCTGATCGGGGGCCCTGGAACGGTCACAAATCGGCATACTCTGCTCCCGGGACTCGGTCCCGGATCCCGCGCCAGAGAACCCCGGCCCCTCAGAGTCCCGTACGGGCACGACGCCCGGCCCGGAAGCGCACGGGCCCGGCGAGCCGGACGACCTCGTCGCCGGCTCAGGCCGGGAGCGTCGCCGCTGAGCGCGGACTCCTCACCTACGCCGTCGAGGAGATCCTCGTGCGACGCCTGCCGAGCAGGAGCCTCAGCCCGACGAGGTTCAGCAGCGCAGCGAGGACCAGCGCGGCGACCCCGACCATCTCGGTCGTCTGGGTGAACCACGCCGAGGGGTCACCGCTGGTGACCGACTGGCACGCCTCGCCCACTGCGCAGGTCACCGAGCCCGAGCTCTGCGAGGGGTTGGCTCCTGGGAGCTGGGACAGCACCCCGTACACGAGGTAGTAGGCCGGCATGGCGAGAAGGCTCGCCGGCATGGTCATGAGCGCGCCGACCAGGATGACTATGGTCGAGCCGGCTGTGAACCCGAGGCCGGCCAGAGCGGCGGCGGCCACCACATACGCGACTGCCGCCAGCACACCCAGCGTCCGGGTGGCAGGGCGGCGCTCGCGCATCCAGCCATCCTGCAACTCTTCGGCGCACAGGGGAAGGACCGCCGCGTGGCCCGGGGCCACGCGGCGGCTCTCGTCCACGGCTGAGGTGGGAGAATCGAAGCAACCGGAAGAGGTGGTCCGATGTCTGGTCGCCGGGTCACGGGCGCGCTGCTGAGTGCCCCGCTGGTCGCCTGCGCGGCGGCGATGGTGGCCGGCCGCGCCACCGGCTTGCCGCGTCGACTGGGGGCCACCGGAGCCGAGACGCGTGCGCCGTTGCCCGGGGACGATCTGCTGCCGCGGGCTGAGGTCCAGAACGACCGTGCCTCGACGATGCCCGTCCCACCGCGACAGGTGTGGCCGTGGATCGCCCAGCTCGGCCAGGACAAGGCGGGCTTCTACTCCTTCGAGGCGCTGGAGAACCTGGCCGGGTGTCAGATCGTCGGCGCGACCCGGGTGCATCCCGAGTGGCAGGACGTGACGGTCGGCGACGCGTTCCGGCTGCACCCCGACGTCGCCCTCCGGGTGGCCGATGTCGACCCCGGTCGCTGCCTGGTCGTCACCTCACAGGGAGGCGACGCCATCGGCGAGGTCGGCTTCGACATGACGTGGGCCTTCTTCCTCGCACCGATCGACAGCCCGGACGGACACCGGCACACCCGGCTCCACCTTCGGGAGCGCTACGAGACCACGGGCAGGGTCAGCAGGCTGATGATCGAGGCGACCAGCTACGTGAGCGCCTTGATGACCTGGCGGATGATGCAGCGGCTCGAGGAGCTGACACGCACTCCGATCGATGCGGCTTGACGCCGTACCCGCCCAGCGAACCCATGTCTGGCCCGACCGCACCTGCCTGACGCAGCGCATCCGTCCGGGCACAGCCCCGTTCCCCGGTCACGCGGCATCGGCGCAAGGTCGGCTTGGCCTCCCGGGATCTGGGCCTTCATTCGCGTAGCCTGGGCGAGGGCGCATCAGGAGCCGGAGCGGAGGGAGTAGGACCATCGATCTGCCTGGTGGTGGGCTGAGCTCGTCCGGCGGAAAGCATGGGGGCGCGGCGAGCCTGGGGCGACTTCGGGAGGTCCCCGTCGGTCAGGTGTGGCCTGACGACGCCGGACTCGCACGGTGGCTCCGGGACAACTTCGACGTCCTGACCGACCTCACCGGCATGAGTCTCGGACTGGTGCCCGCCGAGCTCCTCAGCGCGCCCCAGGGCATGGCACTGACCGGGCTCGAGCAGCTGTCGGGCTCCTCGGTCCTCGTGGCGTGCCAGGTGCAGGGTTCCGCCGAAGGTGACCTCGAGTCGTTGCTCTCGCTGGCGACCGGCGTCGCGGCTGAGACGGTCGTCTGGGTGACGACGGGGCTCCTTCCCGAGCATCGGGCCGCAGTCGACTGGCTGAACTCCAGGACCAGGCAGAGCACACGGTTCTTCGCCGTGATCGCCCGGCTGGTGCGGATCGGGGAGTCGCCGCCTGCCCCCGCATTCGAGCTCGCGACGGGACCCGAGCATCGGGACGTGCCGATCGACCAGGCGCGGCGAGACGTTGGGGGAGGCGGCGCCGGAGCAGGACGAGACCTACGAGCGGTTCTGGGCGCAGGCGTGGGCCAGGATCCGCCGGGACTGGCCCTCCTGGCCGTTGACGCGGGAGCCGACGAGCCCGTCGTGGCTCGACACCGACAGCGGACTCGACGGGGTAGCGCTGCTGATGATCTTCCGATCGGGGGACCTGGAGTTCCAGGTCTACTTCGGCGACCCCGACGAACGCCTCAACCGGGCTCGCTTCGCGGCGCTCACGAGCGTGGCGCACGAGTTCGAGGCCGCAGTCGGCATCCCCCTGCAGTGGGACGCCATGGAGGGTCGCCGGGCCGCCCGGATCCGCACCCGCTCGGGTCGGGGATATCGCGTGGAGGACGAGAGCCGCTGGGGTGAGATGACCGACTGGCTCGCAGAGATGCAACTGCGCTTCCGGGCGGGGCTCAGCGCCATCGGCTGGCCCGACAGCTTCCGCGGGATCATCGTGAGTCAAGCAGCACCGGGCGAGCTGTCACGTCGGCGGAGAGACGATGCCCCGGTGTAGGTGCGTAGCGAAGCTTCCGCTCCGGCGCACGAGATACTTGAAGGAACAAGTGGCCTTCCTCGGTGGTTGCACTTGACGTCAGGTTCTACGTGCCGCTACAGCCGGGTCAGACCGCGGCATCCCCTCCCGACCTGACGCCCCGTACCTGGAAGGAGTACCGCCGTGGCCGTGAACGCCGTGCGGCTCAACCACGCCGTGCTCTATGTCTCCGATCTGGAGCGCAGCGTCGACTTCTACCAGTGCGCCTTCGGGATGCTCGTCATGGCGCGCGAGCCGCGCGCCCGGGCAGCGTTCCTTCGCCTCCCTCGGTCGGGGAACCACCACGACCTCGGCCTGTTCGGGGTAGGTGCGCAGCCGCCGCGCCCTCAGCGGTCGTTGGGGCTCTATCACTTGGCCTGGCAGGTTGACACGATCGACGAGCTCGAGGAGGCCAGACACACCCTGGTGACGCTCGACGCGTACACCGGGGAGTCGAGCCACGGTGCGACGAAGAGCGTCTACGGCAAGGATCCCGACGGAAACGAGTTCGAAGTCATGTGGATGATGCCGAAGAGCGAGTGGGGGCCTTACGAGTCGTCCGCGACCACCGAACGCCTCGACCTGCCCGGCGAGGTCCGCCGTTGGGGTGGCATTCGCACGGCTGCCGAGCTGGTCCCGGTCGACGCCTGACCGGCGGGCGCGGTTGTCGTGTGCGAGCCTCCGGCTGGACCACCGGCAAACCCGTCGCCGAGTCGGGGACTCCATGGCGAGCCGCCGGGGCCCACCTGTCCCGGGAAGCTGCGAGATGCCGGGTTGGACGTGCGCCGTTTGTAGACCGCCGGCTCTGAGATGTCGGTCTCCCCGGGCTACCTGGGGTTGGGGTTACAGGCTCGAGATCGCCGAAGAGGGGAGAACCCACCCCTCTGGCCCGGTCCAGACCGGAGGGTATGCCGCCGTGTTGATCGCGACATGAGCGTGCACGCGAGGGGCGAGGACTCAGGGAGCGGGATCCGGCTCGGACGACGGTTGCCACTCCCGCCTGATCAAGGCGAAGACCCAGGAGTCGGAGACCTCGCCGTTCACGACGCAGTCTTCGCGCAACGTCCCTTCACGCAGGAACCCGAGCTTCTCCAGAACTCGGGCGGACGCCAGGTTGCGGGTATCGGTCTCGGCCTGGACGCGATTCAGGTCCAGGGTCTCGTATGCCCATCGCAGCAAGACGCGCGCAGCCTCGGTCGCGTAGCCGTGCCCCCACGCCGAATCGACGAAGCAGTAGCCCAGCGACGCGCTGCGGTAGTCCGGATTCCAGCGGGTCAGGCTGCACCAGCCGATGAACGCCCCGTCGGCGACACGATCCACGGCCAGCCGCGCCCCGGAGCCCTCCTCTGCCATCCGCCGGCAAGCCGAGATGAACAGGTCGGCACGTCTGCGCTCTTTCCACGGCGGCGCGTCCCAGTAGCGCAGGACATGGGCATTGCTCTGGAGCGCGAAGAGATCGTTCACATCCGTGTCGTCGAAGGGACGCAGTCGCAGGCGGGCGGTGCGCAGAGTGGGTGTGGCTAGCGACATGCGCGTCGTCTCCTCTCGTGTTCGGTGGCCTCCCAACCAGACATCCAGCGTTGACGCCTCGCAACCGGTTTACTCGGCGGACGGATGAATCGGCGATCCGGCTCCGCCGCAGACCTGTGCACTGCTCGCGGATGAGCGGGGGTGAGAGGGAACCAGATCCCAGCGGGCGCCTCACCACGTGGTTGAGACCGTCACGACGGGGGAGCGACTCGGGCGAGGACGAACTGTGACGAAGGTGTACAACGGACTCATCAGCGGCTGCTCGCCGGGGCGCGAGCTGGCGGATGTGTTGTGAAGGGGGAATTGTGCGCGTTTGTCGTGTGGCGCGGGCCACGGTCGTCACACTCGCGGTGTCGCTCGGCGTGGCGGGATGTAGTGCGCCGTCCACCCCTCATGCCGCGGGCAGCATCACCCCCACGACTGCTGCGACGCCCTCTTCCGGGTCTGCCTCCCCTTCACCGTCTCCCTGGTCGGTCGTCCCGAGGTCAGCCACCTGCGGCACCGGCGCATGGTCGGGAATGTCCGAGAAGAAGACCACCTACGCCCAGGGGCTTCGAGCCGTCCAGGACTGGCTCAACACGTGGCTGGTGAAAGGCGCGTATATCGCGGCGGAGGACTTCCTCGTGCCCACGGAGCAAGCAGCCTCTCCCGGTCCCGGTGCACCCCAGATCACCTCATGGAAGATCCAGGGCTACTGCCCCGTCTCCTGGACGTCAGCGAGGAAGTTCACGCTCTTTGTCGAGCTGTACCTCCAGGGTCCCGGTGAGGTCTGGGGCGGGGGATCCAGGCAATACGACCGGTTCGTGACCTTCACCGGGACCAACACCTCGCCTGATGGCTATCGGCTCTATCTTGCGACTGGCCCGTAGGGTCGATGATTCGCCCGAACCTGACCAGACGGCGAGGCCGGGGCCATCCGCACGTCGGCAGGAGAGCGTCCCTGATCGACTCGTCACGAAGTGTGCGACACGCGGTGAGACCCACACCATTCGTGACGGGTCGGCGGGGCTCGGCGCGTCGGGGTAGCCACGGGCCGGACCTCGCCAACCGGCAGCGCACCCTGCTCCCGAAGCGGGAGTCCTCGGGGAACCCTAGGGTGGGGACGTGACGACTCCGCGCCTGCTCCTCGTCGACACTGCTTCGCTGTACTTCCGTGCCTTCTACGGGGTGCCGGACTCCGTCCGGGCTCCGGACGGGACGCCGGTGAACGCCGTGCGGGGGCTGTTGGACTTCCTCGCCGGCTCGTCGACCAGTACTCGCCGACGCACCTGGTGTGCTGCTGGGACGACGACTGGCGGCCGGAGTGGCGGGTGGCGCTGCTGCCGTCCTACAAGGCACAGCGCGTCGCGTCCGAGTCGGAGACGGGAAGCATCGAAGAGGTGCCCGACGAGCTGACCCCCCAGGTGGGGATCATCGCCGACGCGCTGGCTGCTCTGGGCATCGCACGCGTGGGGGCTGCCGGCTGCGAGGCCGACGACGTGATCGGGTCCTACGCAGCGCAGGCCGAGATGCCGGTCGAGGTCGTCACCGGCGACCGGGACCTCTTCCAGGTCGTCGACGACGCCCGCCGCGTGCGGGTCCTCTACGTCGCCCGCGGTGTGGCCAAGCACGAGGTCGTCACCGGCGACGTCGTGCGGGAGAAGTACGGCATCGGCCCGGAGCAGTACGCCGACTTCGCCACGCTGCGCGGCGACCCGTCCGACGGCCTGCCCGGCGTGTCGGGGGTGGGGGAGAAGACGGCGGCCGCGCTGCTCGCGGAGTTCGGCGACCTCGCCGGGATCCTGTCCGCCGCGCCGGCGATGCCGCCTCCGCCATGGCGACGGGACCGCGCACCAAGATCCTTGCGGCCGAGGACTACCTCGCCGTCGCGCCGGAGGTCGTGCAGGTGCGACGCGACCTGGACGCTGCCACGGTTGGCACGGGGCGCAGCTGCCGCAGTGCTCCGGCCGACGCTCCGGCGCTGGCCGGCCTGGTGGACCGCTGGGGGATCGGCAGCCCCGTGCGGCGGCTCAGCTGCCGCGCTCGGCTGGTGAGTCCGGCCGCGGATCGGGTCGTCAGTCCCGCTGACGGGCGGACGCCTCGCGGGAGGCCTTCGCGGCCAGCTCCGCGTCGCTGAGGTCCGTGCCGGCGTGCTCGGCCCACCATGCCTGGCCCTCGGCCGGCAGCGAGTGGATCGGGTCGTAGTACTCGTAGGTGCGGGTGAGCGCCTCGGGGTCGTTCGCCTCGATCGAGGTGCGGTAGTTCTTGCGCCAGTAGGAGATGCCCAGCTCGTTGTCGTAGTCGACGACCTGGTGCACCCAGCGCTTGCCGACGAAGGGCACGTCGCAGACGATGCGCGGCGTGGCGAAGCCGGGGAGGTAGCCCATGATCGCCTCCTGCAGCCGCTGGGCCTCCGACAGCGGGATCCTCCAGTGCTCGCTGAAGGGGATCATGTCGCAGAGGTAGAAGTAGTACGGCATGATCTGCGCGCCGTCGAGAAGCGCGAAGCTCAGGTCGAGCAGCGTGTGGGCGTCGGCGTTCACGCCGTTGAGCAGCACGCCCTGGTTGCGCACGTCGCGCACGCCCACCGAGCAGCATCGCCTTCGCCGCCTCGGCGACCAGCGGGGTCACCGAGTTCGCGTGGTTGACGTGGGTGTGGATCGCCAGGGAGACGCCGCGCTCCTGCGCGGTGGTGGCCAGCGCGCCCATGCCGTTGACGACCTCGTCCTGCAGCCAGTGCTGGGGCAGGCCCATCAGCGCCTTGGTGGCCAGCCGGATGTCGCGGATGTTCTCCAGCTCGAGCAGCCGGGAGACGAAGTCCTGCAGGCGCGGCCAGGGAAGGTTCGCGACGTCGCCACCGGAGACCACCACGTCGCGGACCTCGCGGTGGTCGCGCAGGTAGCCGATCATCGCGTCGAAGCGGTCGACCGGCTTGAGGTCGAACTTCAGCTTGTCGAACATGACGGTGGAGTTGCCGACCAGGTCCATGCGGGTGCAGTGGCCGCAGTACTGCGGGCAGGTCTGCAGCAGCTCGGCCAGGACCTTGGTGGGGTAGCGGTGGGTGAGACCCTCGGCGACCCACATGTCGTGCTCGTGGAGGGAGTCGCGGGTGGCGTGCGGGTGGGAGGGCCAGTCGGTGCGGCGGTCGGAGAACACCGGGAGCATGTAGCGCCGGACCGGGTCGGCGTAGAACGCGCGCGTGATCTCGGCCGAGTCGTCGCCCCATCCCGGCGGGCACCATCGTGTTCAGCATCTGCGGCGGCACCAGCATCGACATCGTGGCGCGCTCGGTCTGGTCGCGCTCGAGGTCGGCGTAGAAGTCCTCGGTGAGCAGGTCGCCCATGAGCGTGCGCAGCTGGCCGACGTTCTTGACGCAGTGCGACCGCTGCCACTGGGCCGAGCGCCACTCCTCCTCGGTGACGTCCTTCCAGCCGGGGAAACGGGTCCAGTCCGGCTCCACCAGCGCGCGGTGCCGGTAGACGTACGGCTGCCCCGTCGAGGCCGCGGGTCGGATGTCGATGGTCACCAAGTCCTCCTGTGGTCGCCTGGGGGTCGAGGGGACCGTCTGGGGGCCCGCTCGAGGCCCCGGTCGTGTCGCTTGTCCGCGAGCACGCCCTCTATGCCAGGGTAGATGGAGTATTTGCTTCCTGTCCATCGCCACGCCGCAGAGTTTGACGTGAAGGACATCTTGAACGAAAGGTATTCCCGGTCATGCGATGCCGGCACCGAATCTTCTCCCCTGGGGCTCCACCGTGTGCTGGAGCCGTCCGGAGCCCTTCCGCAGGCAGCCCGGCGGCTCGACGCGTCCCCGGAGATCGGCCCCGACGAGGTCCGCATCTCGCTGCGCCGGCTCAACCTGGATGCCGCCTCCTTCCGCCAGCTGTGGACCAAGCACGACGGGGACGGCGACGCGGTCCGCGCGGAGGTGCTCGACATCGTCGCGACCCGCGGGAAGATGCAGAACCCGGTCACCGGCTCCGGGCGGGATGCTGATCGGGGTGGTGGACGCGGTGGGGGAGCGGTCCCCGCTCGGCCTGAGCGTCGGGCGACCGGGTCGCCACCCTGGTCTCGCTGACGTCTGACCCCGCTGGCGATCAGCGACGGACTCGCGGACTGGCCGGGGGACTCCGAGCAGGTCCCGGCGCCGGGGCCACGCCATCGTGTTCGCCCGGTCGATCGTCGCGCGGCTGCCCGAGGACCTGCCCGAGGACCTCGCCCTGGCCGTCCTCGACGTGTGCGGCGCTCCGGCCCTCACCGCGCGCGTGTGCGCACGGTACGCGGCGCCCGTCGTGGCGGTGCTCGGCGGAGCCGGGAAGTCCGGCTCGCTGTCCCTCGCTCGCTGCCCGCGGGGCCGGTGCCGCGACGTGACGTCGGGCTGGTCCCGACGCAGGCGGAGGCCGATCTGCTGCGGGGGCGCCGGTCTGGCCGACCACGTCGTGATCGCCGACGCCCGCGACCCGCTGGCGGTCCGCGACGCGGTCGTGTCCGCGGCGGGACGCCCTGCGGACGTCACCGTGGTCTGCGTCGACGTGCAGGGATGCGAGGGGGGAGCCATCCTGGCCACCGCGGACGGCGGCACGGTGATCTTCTTCTCGATGGCGACCTCGTTCAGCGCTGCCGCGCTGGGCGCCGAGGGGGTGGCGGCCGACGTCACCATGCTGGTCGGCAACGGCTACACGCCCGGGCACGCCGAGATGGCGCTCGACCTGGTCCGGCGTGACGCCGGGCGTGCGCGTCCCTCTTCGAGCGACGCCTCTAGGGACCGGGGGACGCGAGGAGAATGTCGTCGTGACGAGGATCTTGATGCGCGGTGGCTGGGTGCACTCCCCGGCGGATCCCCATGCCAGCGCGATCTGCGTCGAGGACGGCCAGGTCGTCTGGCTCGGCGACGACGACGCCTCCTCGCACTTCGTCGACCGGATCGACCCGGGTCATCGACCTGGAGGGCGCCTGGTGACCCCCGCCTTCGTCGACGCCCATGCCCATCTCGGCCAGACCGGGCTCGACCTCTGCGGAGTCGACCTCTCGACGGCGGAGTCGCTGGCGGACGCCCTCCGGCATGATCGCTGCGCACGCCCCCGGACCGAGCTGCCCGTCGTGCTCGGGTTCGGATGGGACGAGACCGGGTGGCCCGAGGGCAGGCTGCCCACCCTCGCCGAGGTCGACCGGACCGCCGGGGGCCGGCCGGCGTACCTGTCGCGCGTGGACGGGCACTCGGCGCTGGTGTCGAGCGCGCTGCTCGACCGGGTGCCCGGCGGCGACCCGGCCGGGGGCTGGCACGACGGGAGGGTCGAGCGCGACGCCCACCACCGCGTGCGGCGGCGCCGCTGCTCGATGCTCGTCCCGGACGCGGGCCTCGGCGCTGCTCGCCGCGCTGCGCCACGCCGCGTCGCAGGGCATCGCCCAGGTCCACGAGATGGGCGCGCCGCACATCTCGCCGCTGTCGGACTTCGACACGATCAGCGCGGCTGTCGGGGCGAGCACGTGCTGCCCGAGACCATCGGGTACTGGGGAGCGCTGGGCGACGTATCGGGCGGCGCTGCGACGGCGGGTGCGCGGGCGTCGCCGGAGATCTCTGCGCGGACGGCGCGCTCGGCTCGCGCACCGCGGCCCTGTCGACGCCGTACCGCGACGCCGGCACCCGCGGTCACCTCTACCTGGAGCCCGCCGCGATGGCCGAGCACCTGGTCGCGGCCACGCGGGCCGGGATGCAGGCCGGCTTCCACGTCATCGGTGACGCGGCGATGGCCGCGGTGGTGGAGGCCTTCCGGCTCGCCGAGGAGCAGGTCGGGCACCTCGGCCCTGGTCGGGGCCGGTCACCGGCTCGAGCACGTGGAGATGATCACCGCCGAGCAGATCGCGGCGCTGGCCGGCTGGGGGTGCGCGCCAGCGTCCAGCCGGTCTTCGACGCCCTGTGGGGCGGACCCGGCGGCATGTACGAGCAGCGACTCGGCCCGGAGCGGGCCGCCACGATGAACCCCTTCGCCGCCATGACCCGGGCAGGGATGTCGGTGGCCTTCGGCTCGGACAGCCCGGTCACGCCGTTCGGCCCTTGGGAAGCGGTGCGTGCCGCGATGTCGCACCACGACCCGGAGCAGCGGATGACCGCGCGGGCGGCGTTCAACGCCCACACCCGCGGGGGACTGCGCGCGCTGCGGCACGCTGAGGACGACGGGATCCTCGCGCCCGGCGTCGACGGCCAGCCTCGCCGTCTGGGACGTCGAGGGCCCCCTGGAGGTGCAGACCCCGGACGCGCGGGTCGCCGCCTGGTCGACCGACCCCCGGGCCGGGGTCCCGCTCCTGCCCTCGCTGCGACCACGACCTTCCACTCCCGGCTGCACGATCACGCTCGTGCGCGGCCGGGTCGCCTACGACAGAGACGGAGAGCTGGGATGAGCGGGCTGCTGGAGCTCGACCGGGCGACGGTGCTCCCGTCACCGGACCGCGGGAGAACGAGATCGAGCAGGTGGAGCCGTTGATGTCGTTGATGCCCTGCTCGCCGACGATGCTCGAGTTCAGTACGAGCGGGGCCCGTCGATGTCGACGTCGCGCGTGGCCAGGGGGACCGCCACGGCGGTGACGTTGGTCGCGGTCACGCCTGCGTCTCCGCTGTTGTCGGAGTCGACGATGTTGATCGCCGCGGTGCTTTGGCCGGCGATCAGGTCGCTGCTCAGGTTCACGGGCCCTAGCGGTGTCCTGCACCAAGATCCGCCGGCGCCGCCGAGGATCGGTTGCGGGTGGAGGTGACTGAAAGGGCGTTGGTCGGCCCGAGGGTGCCGAGGCGAAAGCCCTCTCCTCCCAGACCGGGGTCGTGCATGAAGTTGCCGGTCAAGGTCAGGCTTCCGGCCACGGCGGCAACCGCGTTGGCCCGCATTCCGGTGAACTCGTTGCCCGCGATCGCCGGGCTGCCGCCGTTGACCTGCATCCCCCTGAGCAGGCCGGAGAAGAGGTTGCCAGTGATCGATGGGGTGGAACCCAGGCCGCGCCGACGACGCCATGTCGCCGCCGCTCGCTCCCAGATAGTGGAAGACGTTGTTCGCGATCGCGGCCATCGGTCCGGGGCGGCGGTGATGCCGGGCCCTCCATTGGTGTCGATCCTGAAGCCGCTGATCGTGCCGGCGGTCCCCGCCGATGCCGACGAAGAAGGCCAGCTCGCGCCGGCGTTCATGAATCGGCCTGCCGTCGCCGCTCTCGCGTCCGTCCGCGAAGTCGTCCGCGACGACCGAGACTCCGTTGAACAGGGAGACGCCGTCGACGTCATAGGCGGTGGCGCTGTCGTCCACCTTCAGCGTGTTGCCGCTGCCGGCGTTGGTCGCGGCCGTGACGCCGAGCCCGATCATCTGACAGGGATTCGCCTGCTGGCAGTTGGTGGCGATGTTCGCGTCGTCGCCGGTGTCCTCGTCGATGAAGAAGTTCTGGGCTGATGCAACCCCGGCGAGAACCAGGGAGGCAGCGGCGCACAGTGCGAGTGCGGCGGCGAGCCGGCGGATTCGTGACCTCATGCGGGGCGAGCTGGAGCGGGCCGGCGACCTGCTGGACGCAGCCGCGCAGCAGGCCCTGCTCACCGGGAACGACCAGTTCCTGACCTGGGCGCTCTGGGCACGCTGCTGGGGAGCGACCCTCGCCGGGGACCTGTCCGCGGCGCTGATCTTCGGCCGCCAGTCCGTCGGAAGGCGGGCGCGGGCGCCCGGGATCCGATCTCGGCGTTCGCGGCCTGTCACCTGGCCGAGGCCAGGCTGGAGGCAGGCGAGGACGCCGCCCAATGCCGCGACGAGGTGCTCGAGGCGGTCGGCGGCGCGGCGATGCCCCTCGTGGAGCAGGGGTTCAAGTCCCATTGGTTCGAGCTGCTCACCCGCCTGGAGCTCGCCGCCGGCGACCAGCCCGGCCGCGTCCAACTGGGCGGGACGGGCGACCGAAGCCGCAGGGCCTGGCGCTCGACGGGCGCAGCTCCGAGGCAGGAGCGCGCCGTCGGCTCGGAGATCGCGCTCGCGGCCGAGGTGGCCACCTCCGCGGCGGAGCTGGCCGAGCGCGCCGGGCTGCCGGTCGACGAGGCTCGCGCGAGGATCCTCGCGGGCCGGGCGCTTGCCGCCGGCCGACCGCGCCGCCCCCGCGCTGGATCAGCTCGAGCGTGCGCGCTCCGGACTCGACAGGAATGGGCGCCAACCGCTACCGGGACGAGGCGGCGAGGGAGCTGCGGGCCCTCGGCGAGCGCACCACGCGGCCGAAGCGCGGGCGCGAGGCGATCGGCGATGGGGTCGCGTCGCTCAGCGCCAGGGAGCACGAGGTCGCCGACCTGGTCGCGCGAGGCAACACCAACAAGGAGATCGCCGCCGAGCTCTACCTGAGCGAGAAGACCGTGGAGAGCCACCTCTCGCGGATCTTCGGCAAGCTCGGGGCCTCGAAGCGCGCGCAGGTGGCGGCGGCGATAGAGCGGGAACGGGAGCCGGCGGCCCACTAGTTCACGCGCTCGCGCGCTTCCGCTTGCCCGCCCTTCTTCCTTGCTTCTGCCTGCACGTCTTGTCTCCTCGAG
>CAWDVB010000013.1:0-120727 GCA_963805655.1 uncultured Actinomycetota bacterium
CGGGAAATGCAAGTCTCTGGCGTACCTGGCATGGCCTACGCCGTTGTGACCGACGGCGAGATCACCGTGGCTGGTGCTCGGGGTGTCCTCAGGCTCGGTGGCGCCCAGCAGGTCACTCCGGACACCCCCTTCCTGACCGGCTCGATCTCCAAGAGCTTTACGGCACTGTCCATCATGCAGTTGGTCGAGGCCGGCAAGATCGACCTGGACGGCGGAGTCTCTCGCTATGTCGACAGCTTCTTCGGCCGGCCCGCCGGCGACATCACGGTCCGACAACTCCTCAGCCACACGAGCGGCTTCTCCACGCTGCAAGGGAACACTTCGCCCACCGACATCACAGGACAGAAGGACGACCTTGCGCGGAGCGTCGACCAGTTGGCGGAGGTCACTCCAGCCCGCGCGGCCGGTGAGAGGTGGGAGTACTCGAACTCGAACTACCAGATTCTGGGGCGCGTGGTCGAGGTCGTGAGCGGGCAGGACTACCAAACCTACGTTGCGCAGAACATCCTGGAGCCGCTCGGGATGAAGGACAGCTTCGTCGCGGACGGCGAGGTCCATGAGTCGATGGCGACCGGGCACCGGCCCTGGTTCGGCACCAAGCGGCCGCTGCCCGAGAACACGACCGACCGAACAACGGCTCCGCAAGGGGGCATCGTGGCGAGCGCGAGCGATCTGGCGCGCTATATGCAGATGATGATCGACGGCGAAGACGACGTGCTGAGCGCCGAGGGAAAGGCCCTGATGATGCGCCCGGCCAGCGACGTCTCGCCGTCCTACGGCTTCGGCTGGAAGTTGGATCCCAGCACTGGGGCGGTGTGGCATGACGGGGTCAGCCCCGGCGTCGAAACCCTCGCGATGATGATCCCCGCCCAGAACAAGGCGGCGGTCGTGCTCGTCAACGGCGGCAGTGGATTCGGCTTCGCAGAGACGGCTCACCTGCGCGTAGGCATCGTCGACAGGGCGCTCGGCCTCGACGACGTCGTCGACGGTTCCGGGTGGTCCCGCAAGGCCCTGTTCATCGGCCTGGTGGTCCTGCCGGTCATCTACCTCCTCAGCATGGTCTGGGCCTGGATTCGCCGCACCCAGGTTCGCGCCAAGTCCACGTCGGGCGTGTTCGGCCTGTTCAGCCTGTGGTTCCCACTGCTCACCACCCTCGTCGCGGCCTGGGTCCTTCTCGCTCTGGTGCCACACCTGTTCGGCACCCCGCTGGGCACGCTCCGCCTGTTCTCGCCCGACCTCGTGGTGGTCCTAGTCGCCACCGCGGTGACCGGTGTGCTGTGGGCCGTATTCAGGCTCGCAGTCGCCTACACCGACAGATCCGGTCCTACCTTGCGAGCTCATCCCGTCGGGGACGGCCGTACGTAGCCCGCTCTGGGCGGTACGGCGCAGTCAGTGCGATATCCGCCTACAGACGACATGAAATGAAGCGTGGAAATCCAACGGGTTGCGGCCGCCCGTTCCATCTGTAGCCGGACGTGGCCAAACGTGAGTCATTCGCGGCGGAGTGACTCAGCCGCCGTGAGCAAGCAGACTGACCCCGTGGACTGGAACGTTGACGGCCTCGCCGAGGCGGGCTTCGAGGGCTTCGTGCCCTTTGCCGATCTCCCGACGTCTGACGTACCGAGGGGTCCAGGCGTCTACCTTGTGGTTCGGGATCGGGACGATTCGCCTGCCTTCCGGGCAACCAGCCCGGCGGGCTGGTTCAAAGGGAAAGACCCGACAGTCGCCCCGGAGAGGCTCGTCGATGCATGGGTGCCGGGTGCGAGTGTGATGTACATAGGGAAGGCCAGTTCTGGCTCGTCGGGGCGACGCGGCATCGCAAGGCGACTCGAGGAGTTCCGACGCCACGGTTCTGGTGACCCGGTCGGTCACTGGGGCGGGCGCTACATCTGGCAACTCACCGATAGTGCAGATCTCCTGGTCGCCTGGCGTGAAACCCCCGGCGCCGATCCCGAGGACGAGGAGTCGCGACTGATCGCCGCCTTCGTCGCCCGATGGGGGTCGAAGCCGTTCGCCAACCGGAAGTCCGGGCGAAGCATCGTCTCCAGGTAGCCAGCATGCGGCGCTATGACGCAGGAGTGCTGTGGGTGCGAAGCCAGTCGGCAATGCCTGGCACATCGAGTTCGCCGGCGGCAGCCTGGAGCATCAGTCGCTCGGCTCCGTCGACGGTGTAGGCGAGGTCCCGTCCGTTGAGCATATGGAAGACACGTGCTGCGGCCCAGGCCAGGCGCTTGTTCCCGTCGACGAGTGCGTGGTTACGCACCAGCGAGTGCAGCAGGGCGGCCGCCTTGTCCTCGAAGGTCGGGTAGGCGTCGTCGCCCGAGGACCGTGACTTGGGGGCGTGCTGCGGCAGCGGCCAGGAGTCCGGCGTCCCTCACCGTCACCTCCTCGAGCACGCCCGCTGCGATGTCCAAGAGGTCCTCGACGGTGAGGAAGTCGAGCTCCTCCGCCCTCACCTGCTGAGACGCTCGAGGAGCTCGCGATCCTCCGTGCGCACCCGGTTGATCGCGGCGGCCAGACGCTGGGGCCGCTCGGAGACGTACTGGGCGATGGCGGCGCGGGCCACCTCCTGCATCGAACGGCCCTCCTGCTCGGCCTTCGCGCGCAGCGCCTCGCTCTCCTCGTCGGTGAGCCGAAGATTCATTGCCATGAGTCGACGGTACCACGCTGGTACCAACCGCGATCCGGCCGTGCGACGTGGTGCGTCAGAGGTGGTGCGTCACAGTGGGCGGTGTGCCGCTGGCCGCTAGGTTCACCCGACCGGGAGTCGGATGCCCCATAGGCAAGCGCCTTGCACCACCGTGGGGACGCAGTCGCTGCCTGTGGAAGTCGGCGGCTGTCCGATTCACCCAGAATGCGGGGAACGAACATGACATGAACCGGCCTTGTCCCATCTCTGCGCGGACATCGCAGTCAGCCGTGGGCCATGTCGACAAATCGACTGTAGTGCCCCTGGAAGGCGACGACGACGTCCCGGGTGGGGCCGTTGCGGTGCTTGGCCACGATCAGGTCGGCCTCGCCCGGGCGCAGCGACTCCTTCTCGTAGATGTCGTCGCGGTGGAGCAGGATCACCACGTCGCTGTCCTGCTCGATCGAGCCCGACTCACGCAGGTCGGCGAGCATCGGCCGCTTGTCGGAGCGCTGCTCGGGACCGCGGTTGAGCTGGGACAGCGCCACGACGGGCACGTCGAGCTCCTTGGCCAGCAGCTTGATCTGACGCGAGAACTCCGACACCTCGACCTGACGGGACTCGATCTTCTTCCCCGAGGTCATCAGCTGCAGGTAGTCGATCACGATGAGGCGCAGGTCATGGCGCTGCTTGAGGCGGCGGGCCTTGGCCCGGATCTCCATCATGGTCATGTTCGGGGAGTCGTCGATGAACAGCGGCGCGCTCGACACCTGGTTCATCTTCCGGGCCAGGCGCTCCCACTCCTCGTCGGTCATGTGGCCGTTGCGCATGTGGTTCAGCGGGATGCGCGCCTCGGCGGAGAGCAGCCGCATGGAGATCTCCGAGCGGGTCATCTCCAGGCTGAAGATGACCGACGCCATCTGGTGGTGCACCGAGGCGGCGCGGCACAGGTCCAGCGCCAGGGTCGACTTGCCGACCGCAGGCCGGGCCGCGACCACGACCATCTGCCCGCCGTGCAGGCCGTTGGTCAGCTCGTCGAGGTCGGCGAAGCCCGTCGGCACGCCGGACATCGACCCGTCCTTGCTGTGGTTGGCCTCGATCTCGTCGAGCGTGTGGGGCATGATGTCGCGCAGCGGCGCGTAGTCCTCCGAGCTGCGGGTCTCGGTGGCCCCGTAGATCTCAGCCTGGGCCCGGTCGACGACATCGTCGACCTCGCCCTCGCCGGCGTAGCCCATCTGCACGATCCGGGTGCCCGCATCGACCAGGCGGCGCAGGATCGCCTTCTCCCGCACGATGCCGGCGTAGTAGGCGGCGTTGGCCGCGATCGGCACGCCGGCCGACAAGGTGTGCAGGTACGGCGCGCCGCCGATCCGCCCGATCTCGCCGCGCCGGGTCAGCTCGGCAGCCGTGGTGACCGGGTCGACCGGCTCTCCGCGCCCGTACAGGTCGAGGATCGCCTCGAAGATGGTCTCGTGGGCGGGCCGGTAGAAGTCGACCCCGCGGATCGTCTCGACGACGTCGGCGATGGCGTCCTTGGACAGCAGCATCGCGCCCAGGACGCTCTGCTCGGCCGCCTGGTCCTGTGGTGGTGTGCGATCGGAGCCGGCGCGACCCCACTGGCCCTCGTAGGACTCCTCGGGCTCTGCCGAGAACGCGACGCTCATCTGCCGCTCACCGCCGACCCGCCCGCTCCCATGCCGTCCGCATCCCTTCTGTGCCCGTCCCTCCGGTGCCTCGTGCTCCCACGCTAAGGCGGCCCACCCCCAAGACTCGGTAGGCCGCGCGGACGGCCGCGCTGCAGGGTCCACGCGGCCGTCGTACGAGCCTGCGGAACACGGAGTCCGTGTTTCTCAGGAGGAGTCGCCGCGGCGACGCTACGCGGTGTCGGAGGCCGGGGATAGCCCGCCATCCACAGGGGGTGTGGATAACGTGTCCTGGTGTGGAACACTCCGCCGAACATGTGCACAGGGTGTGAAGAGTGCTGTGGAATCCTTCGCAGTCCCCTCTCACACACCCCTCTGACCTGCACTTTGGTCCCCCCAGGGTGTGGACCGGAGAAACTTGGCACCAATTCGGTTACCCGTTCGTTCATCTGGACGAAACCTCGCGGTGGGGCGGCTCTCAGCCGCCCTCTTTGGCCTGCCGTCCACAGGATCTGTCCGGACAATGGTTATCCACACGCCATCCACAGACGGACCGGGGGACAGCCGGCTCTCAGATTCGACCCGGAAGACACCGAGGCCGCCCCGGCGTGCGGGGGACGGCCTCGGTGGATCCGCGTTCTGGTGAACCCGCGTTCTGGTGACCCTGCAGGTCAGGCGGGGACGACGTTCAGCGTCACGGTGGCGTCGACGCCCTCGAACACCTTGACCGTCACCTGGTGCTCGCCCAGCGACTTGATCGGGTTGCCGATCAGGATCTTGCGCTTGTCGACCTCGGCACCGGCCGCCGCGAGCGCGCCGGCGATGTCGGTGACGGTCACGGCGCCGAAGAGGCGGCCACCGTCGCCGGCGCGGACCGGGACGTCGACCGGCCCGGCCTCGAGCTTGGCCTTGATCTCGGTCGCGTTGTCGAGGTCGCGCACCGCGCCGGGCGTCGCGCGCGGCCTTGATCGACTCGATCTGCTTCTCCGCGCCGCGGGTCCACAGCATCGCGAAGCCACGCGGGATGAGGTAGTTGCGGCCGAAGCCGTCCTTGACCTCGACGACGTCACCGGCCGAGCCGAGACGGTCGACCTCCTGGGTGAGGATGAGCTTCATCGGTCGGCCTCCTGTCAGCGGGCGGTGGACGTGTACGGGAGCAGCGCCATCTCGCGCGCGTTCTTCACCGCGATGGCGACGTCGCGCTGGTGCTGGACGCAGTTGCCGGTGACACGACGCGCGCGGATCTTGCCGCGGTCGGAGATGAACTTGCGGAGCAGAGCGGCGTCCTTGTAGTCGACGACGGTCGTCTTCTCCTTGCAGAACTGGCAGACCTTCTTCTTCGGCTTGCGCAGGACTGGCTTGGCCATTGTGGTGCTCCTTGTCGTGAGCCCGGCTGGTGCCGGAATGGTCAGCTGTGTCAGCTGGTGGATGGGTGCTGGTTGATCAGAACGGGTGACGTTCCTCAGAGGGTGGGTCCCCGGTGCTGCCGGCGGTGGCCCAGGGGTCGTTCGCCGGCGCGGCCTGCTGACCGCCGCACGAGCCGCCGCCTGACTGGCCTGCCGCCCTGCCCGCCGCCAGGAGTCCCGCCGCCTCCGCCGGAGCGGGTGGTCTTGGTGACCTTGGCGGTGGCGTAGCTTCAGGCTGGGGCCGATCTCGTCGACGTCGATCTCGAAGACGGTGCGCTTCTCGCCCTCGCGGGTCTCGTAGCTGCGCGCCTTCAGCCGGCCCGAGACGATGACCCGCATGCCGCGGGTCAGCGACTCGGCGACGTTCTCCGCGGCCTGCCGCCAGATCGAGCAGTTGAGGAACAGCGCCTCGCCGTCCTTCCACTCGTTGGTCTGCCGGTCGAAGGTCCGCGGCGTCGAGGCAACGGTGAAGTTCGCCACCGGGGCACCCGACGGCGTGAACCGCAGCTCGGGGTCCGCGGTGAGGTTGCCGATCACGGTGATCGGGTCTCGCCTGCCATGGCGTCCGCCTTTCGCTGTCGGAGGTGTCAGGCCGGTCAGGCCGCGGACGGCCGTGACGCAGCCGGCCGTGACCGGCGCAGCGGCGTGTCGCTGCGCGGTCTTCGCGCTCCTGGCGCGCAGACGATGACCTTAGTGCGGAGCACCGACTCATTCAGCGTGAGCTGACGGTCGAGCTCCTTCACCGTGGCGGGCTCGGCCTTGAGGTCGATGACGGCGTAGATGCCTTCGGCGTTCTTCTGGATCTCGTAGGCAGCCGACGGCGGCCCCACACGTCGACGTTCTCCACACTCCCGCCGTCCTGACGGACGACGTTGAGGTAGGTGTCGAGAGACGGTGCGACGGTGCGCTCGTCGAGATTGGGGTCGAGGATGACCATGACTTCATAGGCACGCAAAGCGGTCTCCACCTCCTTCGGACTCAGGCGGCCACGGTCTATCCGTGGCAGGAGGGCTGTGCGTTGGTCGTCGCGGCGCCCTCGTCGGGAGGAGCGCGCGAACACCGCAGGGTATCAGCGCCGCGCGCCGCCGCGGAAATCGGCTGCGCGGCCCGGCGCGAGCCCGGGCGGGCCCTTGTCCGCTGACGTAGGTTGCTGGCCATGCCGAGTACCTCCTGCGGAGCACACGTCGAGCAGGCCCAGGTCGTCCAGCGGGCACGGGCGTCGGGGGCCGAGGTGGTGCAGATCTTCCTCGGCGACCCGCAGGGCTGGAAGGGGCCCGAGATCACCTTCCCGGGCGGCGCGGAGGCGCTGCGCGTCGGCGCTCGAGGGGCCGGCCTCGCCGGTCTACGTCCACGCGCCGTACATCATCAACGTCGCCTCGACCAACAACCGGATCCGGATCCCCTCCCGCAAGCTGCTGCAGCAGTTCGTCGACGCCGCCGCCGAGATCGGAGCAGCGGGCCTCGTGGTCCACGGCGGCAACGTCGCCCCGGCCCGAGGACGACGATCGCGGAAGGGCTACGACAACTGGCGCAAGGCGGTCGAGGCGACCGACCTGAAGTTCCCGGTGCTCATCGAGAACACCGCCGGCGGTGACAGGTCGGTCGCCCGCACCCTCGAGCGCATCGAGCGCTCTGGGAGGCCATCGCCGCCGCCGAGGGCGCGCGACCGGTCGGCTTCTGCCTCGACACCTGCCACGCCCACGCGGCCGGCATCGAGCTGGCGACCGCCGTCGAGCGGGTGCGGGCGATCACCGGGCCGCATCGACCTGGTCCATCTCAACGACAGCCGCGACGCGTTCGGGTCCGGCGCCGACCGGCACGCCTCCTCGGGGCGGGCCAGGCCGACCCCGACGGCCTGGCGGCCGTGGTCCGCGAGGCCGGCGTGCCCGCCGTCCTGGAGACACCCGGCGGTCCGGCCGAGCGCCGCGCCGACGTCGCCTGGATCACGCGCGCGGCTCTGAGCCAGCCGACGCGGTCCCCGGCCGGACCCGCAGGCGCGACTAGGCTCGGCGCGACGTGGCCCGCCCTGCGCGTCGACGGCCATCGACGCCGACCAGCACCTGGAGCTTCGTGCGCGCGCCAGCGGTCGGCGAGCTTCCTGCAGACCCCCGGCTGGGGCAGGGTCAAGCGGGAGTGGCGCAGCGAGTCGCTCGGCTGGTTCGACGGCGACCGCCTGGTGGGCGTCGGGCTGGTCCTGCACCGCAGCGTGCCCCGGCTGAACCGCACGCTCGCCTACCTGCCCGAGGGGCCGCTCATCGACTGGGCCGACGACGACCTCGCGGCCTGGCTGGACCCGATGGTCGCGCACCTGCGCGCCGGGGGCGCCTTCGCGGTCCGGATGGGCCCGCCGGTCGTCGTCCGGACCTGGGACACCGCCTCGGTCAAGCAGGGCATCGCGTCCGAGGGCGCGTCCCGGCTGAGCGACCTCCCGCCGACGACGACAGCCCGGCGGGCGGCGGCGGTGCGGGCCTACCTGGCGTCGCACGGGATGGCGCGCGGCTCGACGCCGAGGACGGCTTCGCGGCGGGCCAGCCGGCGTTCAACTTCTGGCTGCCGCTGGCGGGCCGGACCGCCGACGAGGTCCTGTGCCGGGCATGAACCAGCTGTGGCGGCGCAACATCCAGCGAGGCGGAGAAGGGAGGGCGTGGTCGTCACGACGGCCACTCCGGAGACGTTCGCGGCCGACCTGGCCGCCTTCCACGACGCTGTACGTGCACACCGCGGAGCGAGACCACTTCATCCCCCGCCCGCTGTCGTACTTCACGACGATGTTCGCCGAGCTCGGGCTCCGAGGAGCCCGACCGGATCACGCTCTACCTCGCCCGCCACGAGGGCGACGTCGTGGCCGCGACGACGGCGGTCCGGGTCGGCGCACCACGTCTGGTACTCCTACGGCGCCTCCTCCACGCAGAAGCGGGAGGTGCGGGGCTCCAACGCGGTCCAATGGGCCATGATCCGCGACGCGCTCGACGGCCGGCGCCGACGTCTACGACCTGCGCGGCATCACCGAGACGCTGAGCGCCGACGACCCGCACGCCGGGCTGATCCAGTTCAAGGTCGGCACAGGCGGCGAGGCGGTGGAGTACGTCGGCGAGTGGGACCTTCCCGTGCGCCGCCTGCTCTACCGCGCCTTCCGACCTCTACCTCGCGGATCCGGCAAGGGGGATGACGTGCCGCTGACGCTGACCGTCGACGCCAGCGGCCTGGCGCGCCCACCTGGACGAGGTGCTCGCGGCCAACCCCGGCCTGGTCCCGGTCATCAAGGGAAACGGCTACGGCTTCGGCCGGACCCTGCTGGCCCGGGAGGCGGCGCGGCTGGGCGTCGACACGGTCGCGGTCGGCCAGTACGACGAGGTGGAGAGCGTCACCGGTGGCTTCGCCGGCTCGGTGCTGGTGCTGCACGCCGTGGCGCAGCTTCGCCGGCGCCGACCTCGCCGACCCTCGTCTGGTCCACACCGTCAGCCGGTTCGAGGACCTGCGGGCGCTCGGAGGACGCGGGCGCTCCCGTGCGGGTGGTCCTCGAACGAGCGACATCGATGCTGCGCCACGGCATGTCGGCCGAGGAGCTGCAGCGAGCCGTCGACCTTGCGGCCCGCAGCGCCCGGGTCACCGTGGAGGGCCTGACCCTGCACCTGCCGCTGGTGGTCGCCCGCCAGGTCGACCAGGAGGTCAGGACGCTCCTCGACGAGCGCGGACCTGGCGCAGCTGGGCCACACGGCCTTCGTCTCCCACGTGACGGCGGGCGAGGTGCGCGACCTCGCCCGGGACCACCCCGGCGTGTCGGTCCGGCCCCGCATCGGCACCGATCTGTGGCTCGGGGCGAGCTCTGCCCGCCGGGTGACCGCGACCGTCCTGGACGTGCACCGCGTCGACCGCGGCCAGCCCTTCGGCTACCGCAGGCGGCGCGCACCCCGGGCGGGCACGCTGCTCGTCGTGAGCGGGGGGACCTCCCACGGGATCGGCGAGGAGACCCCGGTGGCCGCGACGGACTGGCGCAGCCGGGGCCGTGCCGCCGCCCGGGGCGTGCTGGAGTCGCGTCGGCTACCTCCGCTCGCCGTACTTCGCCGGGGGACAGCAGTGCCGGTTCGCGGAGCCGCCGCACATGCAGGTCTCCTTGCTCTGGCTCCCCGAGGACGTCCCCGTGCCGGCGGTCGGCGACACCCTGGACGTGCGCGTCCGGCCCGCGACCACCGACGTCGACGACGTGGTCCTGATCTAGCCCCTCGACCTCGGCCAGGGCCGGTCGACGCTCGCTTCGCTCCGAGGCTGCCGGATCGGGCCACATCGGATCATGGTCGAGCACCCCGGACCGCGCCGGGTCGTGGCGGGGCCACAGGATGTCGCGCAGCACGGCCGCCATGAGGAAGAGCTCGACCAGGATCCGCACCGCGAGCGCCACCTGGTAGATGTGGTCGCCACCGTCCGGCGTCGCGGTGATCTGAGCCGAGCTTCCACCAGACCGCCGCGAAGTAGAAGATCTCGCCGGCCTGCCAGATCATCAGCGTCTTCCAGCGGGGACGCGCCAGGACGGCGAGCGGGACCAGCCACAAGACGTACTGCGGCGAGTAGACCTTGTCGACGACGAGGAATCCCGCGACCAGCAGGAGCGCCAGCTGCGCCACGCGGGGAGGCTGGGGGGCCGCGAGGCCCAGCAGCGAGCACGCCCATGCACAGCGCGACGACGACGATCGCCATCACCGCGTTGATCAGGCCGACGCCCGCGTGCACGCCCAGCACCGTCGAGGAAGAGCCAGATCGACCCGAGCTCGCCCCCGCGATCCATGCTGAAGGTCCAGAACGTCGCCCAGTGCGAGAAGCCCGTCAGCATCGCCGGGAGGTTCGACCACCAGCCAGGCGACGACGGCCGCGCCCGACGCCCGCAGCCAGCGGCCCATCCCGCCGCGACGGACCGCGACGACCAGCAGTGCGACGAGGAGGAACAGCGGGTAGAGCTTGACGGACACGCCGAGACCGATCATCACCCCGGCGAGCGACGGGTCTGCCCGCGCGACCACGCCCACAGCGCCACGCCACTGCGAGGACCGCCAGGACGTCGAAGTTGATCAGCCCGGCCAGCGCGACGGTCGGCGCGGCGGCGTAGTAGAGCGCGTCCCACGGCCTGCCCCGGTGAGCCCCGGCCAGGAACCCGGCCGCGGCGACGGAGGCCACGCCCAGCAGCACGGCGGTCAGCGCCATGAAGCGGCCGGCCTGGTCCGCGACGAACGGCTGCGCCGCGACCGCGTCGGGTGTGATCGACCGGAGCGTGGACAGGTCGGGGAAGCCGCTCAGCGCATGGGTGAGCCACGCGGTTCCGTAGGCGAAGTAGCCGACCACGACCGGGTACTTCAGATCCTCGTAGCGACCGCCGCTGTCGGTGTACGGCAGCTGCAGCTCGGCCAGCCCCCCCGAGGTGTACAGGTAGGTGACATCCGAGTAGCACAGGTAGTGGTAGTTGGTCTCCTGGTCGCTCCAGTGCTTCGTCGCGCAGGGCACCTGGTGGGCCATGCCCAGCAGCCACACCACACCGGCGACGGCCATCACGACCCGGACCGGGGTCCACCACCAGGAGGGCATCATCCGGCGACCCGACGGTCCCCCGATCGCCTCACTGGCGCTCGCCAGCGTGGGGTCCTCGTGCGTCGGGTCGGTGTCGGGTGGGGAGCTCACAGGTAGATCCTGCACTACCTGCCTCGCCAGAGTCCGGGAACCTCAGGGGCTCGGAATGCACCGTGCCGGTGGGAAGGGCGGGAACGGTGGTGGTGGGGGTCGGCGTCCGGGGTGTCCGTCGGCAGTCGGGGTCGGCGTCGCCGTGTCCGTGGCAGTCGGGGTCGGCGTCGGCGGTCGGCTTGGGTGTCGGCGTGGGGTGGTCGGTGCGGGTGGCCTTGATGTGGGCCGGGGCGGGGAAGGTCAGCACCGGGTCGCCCTTCAGCGCGCGCAACATGTAGGCGGTCCAGGTGTGCGCCGGGTACGACGCGCCGTAGTACGACGGCAGCCAGCCGTCGAGCCTGCCGGTCCCGTTGCCCCGCACGTACATCACCGCCGTGGACAGCTGCGGGGTGAAGCCGACGAACCACGCCGAGGTGACGTCACCGGCGGAGTTCGTCGCCGTGCCGGTCTTGCCGCCGGCCGGCCGCCCGAGGGCGAGGGCGGCCGTGCCGGTGCCGTGCTGCACGACCTGCTGCAGCGCGTAGGTCACGTCGGCGGCGACGTCCGACGGGACGGCGTTCCGGGTGGAGGCCTCGTGCTGGTAGAGCACCTGGCCGTCGGCCGTGGACACCTGCTCGATGAAGTACGGGTCCGCGGCCACCCCACGGTTGGCGAACCCGGCGTAGGCGGCGGCCATCGTCGATCGGCGAGACGCTCGCCGAGCCCAGGGTGACGCCGACCTCGGTCTTGCTCAGCCCCGGCGCGTCCTTGGGGATCCCGAGCTTGGTGGCGACGTCGAACACCCGCTGCGGCCCGTTGTCCATCGAGGCGACCAGGTCGATGAAGACCGTGTTGATCGACTCCTCGAGTCCCCGGAGCAGGGTGACGTGCTTGCCGTAGTCGTTGCCCGCTCCCGGGCCCCTCGTTCTTGAACGAGGTGCCGCCGACGTTGATCGGCGAGTTGCCCTGGAACTGGCTCTCAGGGAGTAGCCGTCCTCGAGCCCGGCCGCCAGGCTGAAGGGCTTGAAGGTCGAGCCGGACGGCTCCGCGGCGATCGCCCAGTTGAACGAGCTGGTCGAGAAGTCCTGGCCCGCGTAGATGGCGCGCAGGGCGCCGGTGCCCGGCTCGACGCTCGCGAGACGCGACGTGCAGCCGCTTGTCGCTGAACCCCTTCGGGCCGCTGGTGCGCGACGGCCTTCGTGGCCGCCTTCATCGCCTTCGGGTCGAACGTGGTCACGATCCGCAGCCCGCCGGTGTCGATCTGGGACTCGGTGAAGCCCTGGCTCAGCAGTTGCTGCTTGACCATCGTCATCAAGTGACCGCGCTGGTCACTGGGGATCGCGACGTCCTGGATGTTGGCTGGGGAACTTCGGCAGAGCTGCGCTGTACTTCGCCGCCTTCGCCGGCGTCGAGGTTGCCCATCTGCACCATGCCGTCGAGGACGTAGCGGTACCGCGCGAGCAGCGCCTGCTCGTCCGCCGTGCCGTTCGCCGGATCGAGGTTGTTGGGGTCGTTGATCACCGAGGCGAGCACCGCGGCCTGCTTGACGTTCAGCTGGGTGGCGTTGACGCCGAAGTAGGCCTGCGCCGCGGCCTGGATGCCGTAGGCGCCGCGACCGAAGTAGACCGTGTTCAGGTAGCCCTGGAGGATCTGGTCCTTCGACTCCTCCTGGTTGATCTTGATCGCGAGGATCCCTTCCTGGATCTTCCGGGAGATCGTCCGCTCCTGGTTCAGGTAGAGGATCTTCACGTACTGCTGGGTGATCGTCGACGCACCCTGAAGGCTGTTGCCCATCAGGTCGTTGATCGTCGCCCGGGCGATGCCCTTCGGGTCGAACCCGACGTTGGTCTCGAAGGAGCGGTCCTCGGCCGACAGGACGGCCCACTGGACGCTGTGCGGAAGGTCGGCCAGCGAGACGTCGGACCGGTTCTGGGTCGCGAAGTGACCGATCGGGGTCTTGCCGTCGGCGTAGTAGACGAAGCTGGTCTGGGCCAGGAAGTCGGCGTTCGGGTTCGGGATCGAGATGTGCTGGTAGGCGTAGACGAACGCGCCGATCCCACCCAGGACCATGAGCAGGAACAACACCGACGAGCCAGCCGACGACCCGGCCGGCGATCTGCCAGCTTGGTGCGCTTCTTCTTCGGCCGGGGTGCGGCTCGACCGGCGACCGGGGCGAGCCCGGCTTCGGGACGGGCCCGCTCGTGCTGGGCTTCTTCGAGGCGCGCGACGAAGAGGCCTTGCGTTGTCCGCTCACTCAGGCTCCGGGGGAAGGGTTGGGGTACGGCGTGGAAAGGGTACGTGGTCAGCCCAATCCGAGCCGCGCTGCCGGGGTGGCGCGGCGCCGGAGTACCGGACACCGTCGCGCACCGACGCCGCACGGGGGCCGGGGTGTGTATCGCGCGATATATCGCTACGATACGTCCGCTAGCCGAGACCACGATAGGAGGACGCACGACCGTGACACGACGAGGTGAGACGCTCGAGCTGGCCGTCCTCGGCCTGCTCCACGACTCGCCCATGCACGGCTACGCGCTCCGCAAGCAGCTCACCGGGGTGCTGGGCTGGGGCCGGGTCCTGTCCTACGGCTCCCTGTACCCGGCGCTCAAGCGCATGTTGCGGGCCGGGTGGATCACCGAGCACATCCCCGCGATCAAGCCCGGCGCCACGCGCCGACCCGCGGATCGTCTACGAGCTCACCGCCGACGGCAGTGACCGGTTCGACAAGCTGATGGCCGACGCCGGTCCGGCCGACTGGGAGGACGACAACTTCGGCGTTCGCTTCGCCTTCTTCAGCCGCACCGAGCGCGAGATCCGGCTGCGGATCCTCGAGGGGCGGCGCAGCCGGCTGGAGGAGCGGCTCGCCCGGGCCCAGGCCCACCTGTCGCGCACCCGGCAACGTACGGACCAGTACGCGCTGGAGCTTCACCGACACGAGATCGACGCCGCTGAGCGAGAGGTCCGCTGGCTGTCGGACCTGATCACCGCGGAACGGCACCGCAACGAGGGCGACGGGCACGCGTCCTCGCCGCAGGCAGCACGGATCCACGGACCACCAGAACCAACGGAAACGAAGGACATCGATGAGTAAGGAGAGCCCCATGGGTTCGATTCGGGTAGCGATCGTCGGCGTAGGAAACTGCGCCACGTCGCTGATCCAGGGCGTCGAGTACTACAAGAACGCCGACGCCTCGGAGACCGTCCCCGGCCTGATGCACGTCACGTTCGGCGACTACCACGTCTCCGACATCGAGTTCGTGCTCGCGTTCGACGTGGACGCGAAGAAGGTCGGCTTCGACCTCGCCGACGCGACCACCGCGTCGGAGAACAACACCATCCGGATCTGCGACGTTCCTCCCACCGGGGTCACCGTCCAGCGCGGACCCACCTTCGACGGGCTCGGCAAGTACTACCGCGAGACCATCGAGGAGTCCGACGAGGCGCCGGTCGACGTCGTGCAGGCGCTCAAGGACAACCGCGTGGACGTCCTCGTCTCCTACCTCCCGGTGGGCTCGGAGGAGGCGGACAAGTTCTACGCGCAGTGCGCCATCGACGCGAAGGTCGCCTTCGTGAACGCGCTTCCGGTGTTCATCGCGTCCGACCCGGCAGTGGGCGCAGAAGTTCACCGACGCCGGGGTCCCGATCGTCGGCGACGACATCAAGTCCCAGGTCGGCGCCACCATCACCCACCGCGTGCTGGCCAAGCTGTTCGAGGACCGGGGCGTGGCCCTCGACCGCACCTTCCAGCTGAACGTCGGCGGCAACATGGACTTCAAGAACATGCTCGAGCGGGAGCGTCTGGAGTCGAAGAAGATCTCCAAGACCCAGTCGGTCACGTCGAACCTCACCCACGACCTCGGCGCGAAGAACGTCCACATCGGCCCCTCCGACTACGTGTCGTGGCTCGACGACCGCAAGTGGGCCTACGTCCGGCTCGAGGGCCGGGCCTTCGGCGACGTGCCGCTGAACCTGGAGTACAAGCTCGAGGTCTGGGACTCGCCCAACAGCGCGGGGATCATCATCGACGCCGTCCGCGCCGCCAAGATCGCGCTCGACCGGGGGATCGGCGGCCCGATCCTGTCCGCCTCCACCTACCTGATGAAGTCCCCGCCGGTGCAGATGCCCGACGACAAGGGCCGCGCCCAGCTCGAGGCCTTCATCGCCGGCGACGTGGAGCGCTGAGCGCGGCAGCGTTCCCGGCTTCGCCCGTACAACCTGAGCCCCGAGGACCGAGCCCTCGGGGCTCAGGCCTGTCCCACCCTCAGGAGCAGGCGGAGCTCGACGTGCCGTCCGCGGGGAAGGCGTCGCAGGTCTGCACGAAAGCGGACTTCACGTAGGCGCCCAGGGCGAAGACGAGCACGATGATCCCACCGGCGATCACCCAGACGTCGCCCCCGACGAGGCCCAGGACGATACCCGCGATCGAGAGCCGTCGCCCCTTCTCCCCGCGCTCGCGGATCTGACGGCGACGCGGAAACCGAGGACCAGAGCCAGGACCCAGCCGATCCAGGCGATCGGCCAGAGGATGACCAGGAGCAGGCCGAGGATCCCGGAGACCAGGGACCACACCGCGAGGCGGTTGGTCGGCGGCGGTGGGCCGCTGTCGAGGGTCGGGAGCCGACCCCCACCCGGCGGGGGTGCGGCCGGTGGAGGCTCGGAACCCGGCCCGACGGTGGCGGGCCGGGGATCGCAGGCATCGGCGGTACCGGCTACGAGCCCGCGTAGCGTGCCAGGCCGACGAAGACGAGAACGAGGTACAGGGCGATCAGCCCCACCCAGATCCAGCCGAGGACGATCCCGGCGAGCGCCATGCCGTCACCGGTCCCGTTGCCCTCCCGGATCTGGCGCCGGCCGACATAGCCGAGAACCAGGCCGACCAACCCCGAAAGCCCGCAGGTCAGCAGGCCGGCGATGCCCAGCACGAGGGACGCGATCGCCATCCCGTTGCTGGACCGGGGAGCGGGTGGCCCGTAGTAGCCCATGGGCGCGGACGGAGGCTGGCCCCAGCCCGGAGGAGGCTGCCCCCACCCGCGGCGGGGGACGGTGGGGGCGGCTCCGGGCCGGTCGGAGGACGGGGGTTCGGGCGGGGTCTCGGACATGGCACCTCTCCAGGGAGACTATCCGGCGAGACTCGCGGCCGCGAGCCGCCGCAGGGGCGTACCGGACGGGTGGGCTGTTGTCATGTCGGGGTGCCGACCGAGCCCGTGTTGTCGGTGTAGGAGTTCGAGACGTAGGCACCGACGGCGAAGATGGCGACGTACACGACCACCAGCAGGATGAAGAGGGCCAGCCAGATCCAGCCGAGGATGATCCCGGCCAGGGCCATGCCGTCGCCGCTGCCGTTGCCCTCCCGGATCTGACGGCGGGCGATATAACCGAAGACCAGGGCGAGGATGCCCGCGGCCCCGCAGGTCGCCAGCCCGGCGATCCCCATCACCAGCGCCGCGATCGCCAGTCCGTTGGCCGACGGGGGGACGGGGGCCGCATACCCCGGGGCGACCGGCGGCGGGTAGTACCCGGTCGGCGGCGGGGGGACGGGAGCGCCGCTGCCCCCAGCCGGGCGGGGTCGCCGCCGGCGGGGGTCCCGGCGCTGACGGTCCCTGCGGGGTCCGGTGGGTTCTGTGACATGGCACCTCCTGCGGCGGCAGCCTAGTGGCGGCCAGCCCTCCGGCTGCCGGGTGACCGCCAGCCCAGGCGTCACGGTCCGCCCCGGGCCTCCCACCACTCCACCAGCGCATCGCGCGCCGCCTCGGGGCCTACCGGGCCCTGGTCGAGACGCAGGTCGAGCAGGAACCGGTACGCCGCGCCGACCTCGGGCCCCGGTGGCAGGCCGAGGATCTCCATGATCTGGTTGCCGTCCAGGTCGGGTCGGAGGGCGTCGAGCTCCTCCCGCTCGGCCAGCTGCCCGATCCGCGCCTCGAGATCGTCGTACGCCCGGGCGAGCCGGTTCGCCTTCCTCGCGTTCCGGGTCGTGCAGTCGGCCCGGGTGAGGATGTGCAGCCGCTCGAGCTGCGGCCCCGCGTCGCGCACGTAGCGACGCACGGCCGAGTCGGTCCACTGCCCCTCGCCGTAGCCGTGGAACCGCAGGTGCAGCTCGACCAGTGCGGCTGACGGCCTCGATCTCCTCGTTGGAGAAGCGCAGCGCCTGCATCCGCTTGCGCGTCATCTTCGCGCCGACCACGTCGTGGTGGTGGAAGGTGACGGTCCCGTCGCCCAGGAAGCGGCGGGTCCGCGGCTTGCCCACGTCGTGCATCAGGGCCGCGAACCGGCTCACGAAGTCGGGGCCACGCCGAGCCTGCCCTCCAGCGCGATCGACTGCTCCAGCACCGTCAACGTGTGCTCGTAGACGTCCTTGTGCCGGTGGTGCTCGTCGCTCTCGAGCGCCAGCGCGGGCAGCTCGGGCAGCACCTGGTCGGCCAGGCCGGTCTCCACCAGCAGGGTGAGCCCTCGGCGGGGATACCGGCCGAGGACGAGCTTGACCAGCTCGTCGCGCACCCGCTCCGCGGAGACGATGGAGATCCGGTCCGCCATCGCGGTCATCGCCGCGACGACCTCCGGGGCCACCGCGAACCCGAGCTGGGCGGCGAACCTCGCCGGCGCGCATCATGCGCAGCGGGTCGTCGGAGAAGGAGTCCTCGGGGCGTCCCGGGGTCCGGAGCCTGCCCTCGGCGAGGTCGAGCAGGCCGCCGTACGGGTCGACGAACCGGCGGTCCGGCAGCGACATCGCCATCGCGTTGACCGTGAAGTCACGGCGGATCAGGTCCTCGTCCAGCGAGGTGCCGTACGCGACCTCCGGCTTGCGGGACTCGGGGTCGTAGTCCTCGGACCGGAACGTCGTGATCTCGACGGTCCACTCGCCCTTCCGCGCGCCGATCGTCCCGAACCTGCGGCCCACGTCCCACTGCGCGTCGGCCCAGCCGGCCAGGATCCGCTCGGTCTCCTCGGGCCGCGCCGACGTGGTGAAGTCGAGGTCCTGATGCAAGCGCCCGAGCAGGGCGTCGCGTACCGGGCCGCCCACCAGCGCGAGCTCGTGGCCCGCCGCGGCGAAGCGCTCGCCGAGCTCGTCGAGGACGACCGAGGCGCGGCCCCACTCGCGCAGGGCGGTCTGCTGCACCTCGCTGAGGAGGAGGCGATTCTCGGGCTGTTCGAGCACGACAGGCAACTCTAGGGAACGATCGAGCGACCTGCACCATCCGGATCCCGGACTCTGCCCGCGCTCGAGGGTCGATAGCCTTGAGCCCGTGCCAGCCCCGCTCCGACGGCTCCTCGCCGTCTGTCTGTCCCTCGGGGTGCTGGCCGCGCCCGCCGCCGTACCCCCCGCGGCCGCCCAGGGCAACGGCGATCCGCTTCGCGTGACCATCACCTCGATGACTCCTGCGGCGATCACCTCCGCCACCCAGCGCGGCCGCCTGAGTCGTCCGAGGGGTCGGTGCGCAACACCTCGCACGAGGACTGGACCAACGTGACGGTCTACCTGGCCCCGGAGGCGACGCCTCTCACCACCGAGAGCGACCTCTCTGCCGCTCTCGGCTCCGAGCCCCCCACCTCCGGAGCGCGGCTGATCGCGCAGGCAGTCGGCACTGCCGGACCTGCCTGCCGGGGAGTCGGCCGACTTCACCCTGTCGGTCCCCATCCGTGCCCTCGGCCTCACCTCCGGGCCCGGCGTGTACCCGCTCACGGTGGAGGTGCTCGGGACCGGTCCGCAGGGGTACGACGAGCAGCCCGACGGCGTCGCGCTCACCCTGCTCCCCCTGATGAGGCCCGGCGCCGACCCCGCCTCGCTCAGCATCGTCGTGCCCTTCCGCGCGGCGGTGGCCCGCGGCCCCGACGGGTCGCTTGAGGAACCTGAGCCGCTGGGTCTACGCGGGTGGCTCCGGGCGGCCGACTCGACAACGTGCTCGGCTTCGCGCTCCAGTCCAGCATCCCGGTGAGCCTGCTGGTGGATCCTGCCGTTCTGGACGCGGTCAGCTCCGTGTCGGCGGGGAACCCGGCCACCGGGGAGCAGGGCAGTCCGGGCGTGGAGCCGGAGGCAGCCGACTGGCTGCGGAGCTTCCAGGCGGTCGCAGGGCGGTCCACGGTCCTGTCGCTGCCGTACGGCGACGTCGACGTGGGCTCCGCTCTCGACAACCAGAGGCAGGACCTCCTGACGATCGCCCGGGACGTCACCCAGAGCATCCTGTCCGCCTACCGGAGCGTGCCGATCACCGCACCCAAGTCCGGCACCCTCACCGTCCAGCAGCTGCGCGAGCTCAGCCCGGGTGATCACGTGCTTCTCGACGCGCAGGCGCTTCCCACCGCGCACGGCACGACCGTCGCCACGCGCCAGGGCGCCTCGGTCACGCTCACCAACGCCGTCGTCGGCAGACCCCCCACCTCGGCGGACTCGCTGGTCCAGCTCCGTCAGACGCTGCTCGCCGAGCTCGCCGTCCGCTCCCTGTCCGGGACCGGCCCGTCGCCGGTCGTGATCTCCTTCCCTGCCCACTGGCGCGCCCCCGCTCCGGACCGGTCCGGGGAGTTCTTCTCCGGCCTCGTGCAGCCCTGGGTGAGAGGGGTGGCTCTCCCCGTCGGGGGCCCCGACGACCCGGTGGTCGGCGCAGGCCACTTCGTCGTGCCGGAGGATCCCGTCCCGGCAGTGCCGTTCGGCAACTTCGTCGTCGCCCAGGCCCTCATCCAGGACAGCACGGCGCTCTCGGAGCTGCTCGGCGATCCTGCGATCCTCGACGCAGGGGAACGGCAGGCTCTGGTGAGTGTGTCGGAGAACATCGCGCCCCGCCCGAAGGGAGCCGACGAGCGGGCCAGCGCCGCGGTCGACGTGGCGAAGGCGGCGCTGAACAAGGTCTCGGTCTCGGGCCCGAGCTTCGTGACGATGTCCAGCGGCACGGGGTCCTTCCAGGTCACGATCACCAACAAGCTCGACCAGGACGTGACCGTGGGCCTGTCCGCGACCGTCAGCACCCCGGACCTCACGGTCAGACCGATCGACCCGGTCACGGTGGCTGCCGGGCAGCAGCGTTCGGTCCGCGTGACGCTCGCCTCCCACCATCTCGGCGTCTACCGGGTGACACTCCATCCTGTGACCACCGAGGGGACGCCGCTGCCGTCGACGCTCGACGTGAGCGTCCGAGGCAGCCAGATCGGGCAGATCATCTGGGTGATCCTCGGTGCGGCCGCCTGTCTGCTGTTCGTCACCATCGGGCTGCGCCTGGTCCGCCGGATCAGGGGGCGTCGTGCCTGACGAGGAGCCCAGGGAGGCCCAGGCCTCGCTGCTGAGCTCCAGCGCCGTGATGGCGGCGGGCACGACCGTGTCGCGGGTGACCGGCTACGTGCGCAACGCCCTCCTCGCCGCCGCCCTCGGGCTCGGGCTCCACGCGGACATCTTCAACTTCGCCAACACCATCCCCAACCAGCTTTACATCCTGCTGGCCGGGGGCGTCTTCAACGCGGTGCTGGTGCCGCAGCTCGTCCGCGCCATGCGGCGCGACGAGGATCGCGGCGAGGCCTACGCGCAACCGCGTCGTGACGCTCGCCGGAGCGTTCCTCGCCGCGGCGACGGTGATCCTCGTGGTCGCGGCGCCCCTGGTGATGCGGCTGGTCCTGGCCCCGCCCTTCTTCCAGTCCGGGCTCGAGACCCAGACCGCCTCAGCCATCGCCTTCGCGCGCTACTGCCTGCCGCAGGTGTTCTTCTACGGGATGTTCGTGCTGATCGGCCAGATCCTCAACGCGCGCGGGCACGTTCGGGCCGATGATGTGGGCGCCGATCGCCAACAACGTCATCTCCAGCGGGGTCATCGTCGCCTACCTGCTGGCGTTCGGACCGGCCCAGGACATCCTCGGCGGCTTCACCGCGCAGCAGGAGGCGCTGCTGGGCATCGGTTCCACGCTCGGCATCGTGGCCCAGTTCCTCATCCTCGTCCCGTTCGTACGGTCGACGGGCTATCGCTTCCGGCCTCCGCTGGGACTTCCGGCACACCGGCCTCGGCCACACCCTCAGGCTCGGCGTGTGGACCTTGCTCTTCGTCGTGGTGAACCAGATCGCCTACATCGTCGTCGGCCGGATCGCCTCGGCCGCGGCCGGAGCCGCTGCTGAGCAGGGCGCGGTCAGCGCCGGCTACACGGTCTACACCAACGCTCCCCTGCTGGTGATGGTCCCCCACGCCATCGTGACGGTGTCCCTCGGGACGGCGCTGCTGCCGCAGATCTCCGCCCACGCCAGCGCCGGCGACCTCCCGCGGCCCGTCGCGAGCTGGCCCGGGTGCTGCGGGTAGCGCTCTCGCTGATCGTGCCCGTCGCGCTGCTCCTGCCCGTGGTGTCCGGCGACGCCGCGAGCGTCGTCTGGGGGTACGGCGCCGCCGCCGGATACTCCGACTTCTACGCGGGCGCGATGGTCGCGTTCGCCCCCGCTCTTGTCTTCTTCACCGTCCACTACCTCGTGCTCCGCGGCTTCTATGCCCTGGAGCGCAACCGCAGCGCGTTCTGGGTCCAGTGCGTGGTCGCCGTCGCCAACATCGTCCTCGCCGTGGCCTTCACCGCCCGCGTGTCCGGCGCCGGCCTCGCCAACGCACTGGCCCTCGCCTACGGCGCGTCCTACCTGCTCGGATCGGTGGTCTCCTACCTCTATCTGCGGTCGCTGCTTCAGCGGGCTGGAGACCAGGCGGCTCCTGGTCTTCGCCGCGCGGATCCTGCTGCTGGGGGCGTTGCGGCCTTGGCCGCGGCTGGGTGTGCGTGCAGGTATCGACGCTCTCGGTCCCTGGCGACGGGCAAGGTCGCCGAGCTGGTGCGCCTGGCGTTGGCGGGCGGCGCGGACCTGCTGGTGCTCGTGATTGGCGCTCGTCTGGTCGGTCCGGATGAGATCGTGGACATGGTCGACCTGGTCCGCACTCGCCTCCGGAGGGGACGGCATGGCTGAGGGCATCCTCAATCCCGGCACGGTGCTGCTCGGTCGGTACGCGCTGGAGGACCTGGTCGAGCTCGACAGCGGGGTGGCCGTGTGGCGGGCGTTCGACCGCACCCTCCAGCGCTCGGTGTCGATCAGGTCGGTGCCCTCCGACGACCCCCGGGCCACCGAGCTGCTGCGCGCCGCCCGGCACGCCGCACCGCTGGTGGACCCCCGCGTGCTCCGCGTGCTCGACACCGCCTCCGATCTCAACGCCACCTTCACGATCAGCGAGTGGGTACGCGGGGTCTCGCTGGAGGACCTGGTCCAGCGTGGCCCCCTCGACCCCCGCGAAGCGGCGCGCCTGATCAGGGAGGCCGCCGACGCCATGGCCGCCGCCCACCGCGCGGGGATCAGCCACGGAGGTCTCACGCCGGGTCGCCTGCTTGCGGCGCGCAGACGGCGAGGTCCGCATCATCGGCTTCGGCGTCGACCAGGTGCTCGACCCCCATCCGGACCACACCCGCGACCCACAGGCCGAGGACGTGCACCAGCTGGGTCGGCTGCTCTACACCGCCCTCGCCGGCAGGCTGCCGGACGGCTCCCCCGACGACGTCTCCCCGCGCCGCGTCCGGGCCGGGGTGCCCCGATCCCTGGACACCCTGTGCGCCGAGATCCTCCTGCGTCAGCATCTGTCGGCACGCCAGCTGCGCGACCAGCTCGACGACTACCTGACCGAGGCCGCCTCACCGTCCTCGCGGCCGCGGGTCGCCACGATCACCGAGCCTCCTGGCCACCACCGCGAGGGTGGGCGACCCGGACGTTGGCTGCTGTGGGCGGGCCTGGTCGCCGTGGTCGTTCTCGCCCTGCTGATCGTGGCCGTGGTGGTGTCGTTGCAGCTGCCGAAGGCCACGGACGGAACGCCCGGCACGGGCGGGACCGGCGTCAGCCACCTCGGCGTCGGGCGGCCCGTTGGCGATCAGCTCGATCACGGACTTCGACCCCCTGCAGCAGGGGCAGCCGCGCGAGGAGAACCCGGATCTGGTGCCTCTGGCCGTCGACGGCAATCCCAAGACGGCGTGGCGGACCCTCACCTACTACGGGAACCCCCAGCTCGGGGGCCTGAAGGCCGGGGTGGGGCTGCTGATCGACCTCGGGAGCCAGGTGCAGGTGAGCGAGGTCGACGTGACCCTCATCGGCCAGCCGAACGCTCTGTCGTTGCTGGTGGCCCCCGGCGAGGATCAGGCGCCCTCGAATCCCTCCGGGTTCTCCGTCGCCGCGTCGTACCAGGGCGACAGCACCGAGGTGGCGCTCGTCCCGTCGGAGCCGGTCACGACGCGCTATCTCGTCGTCTGGCTGACCAGCCTGCCGCCCGTCCCCGGCGGCTACCAGGGGGCGGTCGCGGAGGTCTCCGTCCTGCCATGACCGACGACAGGTCCCGAGCAGGTCCGACTCCGAGCTGCTCGCCGCCCACGTCGCGGGGGACGGCGAGGCGTTCGCGGAGGTCTTCCGCCGCCACCGGCAACGGCTCTGGGCAGTCGCGCTGCGTACGGCCGGCAACCCCGAGGACGCGGCCGACGCGCTGCAGGACGCGCTGATCTCCGCGTTCCGACGGGCCGGAAGCTTCCGGGGTGAGTCCTCGGTGTCCACCTGGCTGCACCGGATCGTGGTCAACGCCTGCCTGGACCGGATCCGCCGGCGCCAAGGTCCGGACGATGGTTCCCCTGGAGGGCGCCACCGAGCCCGCACTCCCTCGAGGTCGACGGACCCCGACGGCCTCCGGGGAGCGGCGGGCACTGCGCGAGGCGCTGCTGGACGCCCTGCGGCAGCTGCCGGCCGACCAGCGAGCGGCGGTCGTTCTCGTCGACATCGAAGGGACTGCCGATCGCGGAGGTCGCTCAGATCCTCGGGTGCGCCGAGGGCACGGTGAAGAGCCGGTGCGCGCGAGGTCGGGCCCGGCTTGGTGCCCCTGATGCGAGGCTGGCGAGGGAACCTGGACGGCACTTCGGACGTCCCATCGAGTGACCAGGACCGCCGGGGCCCGGAGACGGAGGGAGGTGGCGCGGATGTCTGACGCCGAGGAGGAGCTGCGCCTCCTGCTGCGCGGGCTCGCCGACGCCGAGCCGGTCCCCGACGAGGTGGCCGAGCGGCTCGACGAGGCACTCGGCCCGGTTGGCCGCCGCCCGTGCTGCCGGCCCGGCCCGGCCGGTGCGGCGACGGGTCGTCCTCGGGGTAGCCGCGGCCGCGGCCGTGGGTGTGGTCGGCGTCGGCCTCACCGCGCTCGCCCACACGCCGGGCAGCTCGGTGAGCGCGGGCTCGAGCGCGCCGCACGACGTTCGCCCAGGAGGCAAGGGGCGCCCGGGCGGAGCACCGATCACGGAGGTCCGGCCAGCCGGACACCACGAAGGCAGATCCGATCGAGCCAGGAGCGACGTGGCACGGCGTCGCTGAGGGCCTACGACGCGGCGCTGCCCACCTTCGTCACCGGCGGCGCTCACGCGCCAGCTCACTGCGTGGTGGGCCGGGTCGCCGGCGCTCGCGGACCGACGCGCAGGCCTGCGCCGGGGCCCTGGCTCTCCGGCCCGGCCCTGGCCCTCGCGGCCCGCCTCGACGGTGCGCCGGCGGCTCTGCTGGTCTTCCCCGCGCAGGGCGAGGCCCAGCTGATCGAGATCTACCGCTGCGACGCGGTCACCGCCCCGCGTGGCACGGCAGTCCAGGTACCGCCGCGCTGACGCGGCGGCGCCCGCCGGGTGCCCGGGGCGTGAGGCTCGTCACGATCGGGAATGGCGACGACCTAGGATCGGTTGAGGACGACGACAGCACCCGACAGGCGCCCGGCGGGCGCACGACCGAAAGCACCGCACCCATGGCACCCCAGCCCCGCAACGTGATCATCATCGGCTCCGGCCCGGCCGGCTACACCGCCGCGATCTACGCCGCCCGCGCCGAGCTGCAGGCCGCTGGTGTTCGAGGGCTCGGTGACCGCGGGCGGTGCGCTGATGAACACCACCGAGGTGGAGAACTTCCCGGGCTTCCGCGAGGGGATCATGGGGCCGTCGCTGATGGACGAGATGCGCGCCCAGGCCGAGCGGTTCGGCGCCGAGCTGGTCACCGACGACGTGGTCGAGGTGGACCTCACCGGCGACATCAAGCGGGTCACCGACGGCTCCGGGCAACGAGCACACGGCCCTCGCGGTCATCCTCGCCACCGGGTCGGGCTACCGGAAGCTCGGCATCCCCGACGAGGAGCGGCTCTCCGGCCACGGCGTGTCCTGGTGCGCGACGTGCGACGGGTTCTTCTTCCGCGAGCAGGAGATCGCCGTCGTCGGCGGCGGCGACTCGGCGGTCGAGGAGGCGACGTTCCTGACCCGGTTCGCCTCGAAGGTCTACCTGATCCACCGCCGCGACCGGCTCCGGGCCTCGAAGATCATGCAGGAGCGGGCGCTGGCCAACCCCAAGATCGAGATGGTCTGGAACTCCGAGGTCTCCGCCATCCACGGCGAGGCGAAGCTCTCCGGGCTCACCCTGAGCAGCACCGTCGACGGCTCCACCAGGGAGCTCCCGGTCACGGGCCTGTTCATCGCGATCGGGCACGACCCCCGCTCGGAGCTGCTCGCGGGCCAGGTCGAGCTGGACGACTCGGGGTACGTCGTCGTGGAGCATCCGTCCACGCGGACCAACCTCCACGGCGTGTTCGCCTGCGGGGATCTGGTCGACCACCACTACCGTCAGGCCATCACGGCCGCCGGGACCGGCTGCGCGGCCGCCCTGGACGCGGAGCGGTTCGTCGCCGCCCTGCATCACGAGGCGTCCACGGCGGGCTCGGTGGGCGAGACCGAGGTCGAAGCAGAGATGTCCGTCTGACCGCCGGCGCCGATGCCGGAACGGACCAGACGGGATCGACACGAAGGAGGAGGCCACGTGGCCGAGATGAAGGTTGTGACCGACGCGAGTTTCGCCACGGACGTCCTGGGCGCCGACAAGCCCGTGCTCGTCGACTTCTGGGCGGAGTGGTGCGGCCCGTGCCGCCAGGTCCACCCGATCCTCGAGGAGCTCAAGGACGTCCACGGCGACAAGATCAGCTTCGTCAAGATGAACGTCGACGAGAACCCGGTCGTCCCCGCCCAGTACCGCGTCACCGGCATCCCGACGCTGAACGTCTACCACAAGGGCGAGCTGGTCAAGCAGATCGTCGGCGCCCGGCCGAAGTCGTTCCTGCTCAAGGAGCTGGCCGACTTCATCTGAGCCGACCGGTCAGTCGTTGCGCGGGTGCCGTGCCCTCGGCCACCGGCCGTGGCGGAGGGGCTGGGGACCACGACTCCCCGCAGCCTCTCCAGTGCCTGCTCGAACTCGGTGCGCCAGGTCACCACGGACCGCAGCTCCATCCTCATCAGCGGGGAGACCGGGTGCGGCCGCTTGGTCTTGAAGCCCACGCGCAGCAGGAAGTCGGTCGGGACCCGGCACCGGGAGTCGGTCGGGGCCGCCGAACGACTCGATGGCCCGGATCCCCGGTCGCTTGAGCATGTCCTTCACGACCGCCTGCACCAGCAGCCGGCCGATGCCCCCCTCCGCGGTAGTCCTCGGCGACCTGGAGCGAGGTCATGAGCGCCGCGTCCTCGCCGGCCGGGCCGGCGAGGAACTGCACGGCCCCGGGAACCAGCGCGCCCGGGGCGTACAGGACGTGCCCGGCGGGCTCGCCGTCGACGTAGGCGATCCGGCCGCACGCGCCCCACTCGCGCAGCACGGTGGAGACCCAGGTCTCCTTCTCCGACGCCGCCTCGTGCTCGGTCAGGCCGAGTCCGGCCACGCGGCGCCTCCCACAGCGCGCAGGTGCGGCAGGGCGGGGTCAGGTCGCTCGATGTTGTCCAGGCTCAGCCGGGCGACCTTGCGTGACATCCGCACCCCTTTCCGGCCGCTCGTCACTCCTGATGTACCCCGATTCGCGGACGTGTCCGGCACCTGGCGCTGCCTCGACGGTGTTGACGACCGATGCTTCATGCTAGACACCGACGCGAAAGGAGTGCCCGTGGCCGAGCTCCGGGGCAGCACCCGCCTCGACAGCTATGTGGACCGGTATGCCGCCCGCACGGCGGGCATGACGGCGTCCGAGATCCGCGCGCTCTTCTCCGTGGCCAGCCGGCCCGAGGTCGTCTCCCTCGCGGGGGGGATGCCCAACATCAGCGGGCTGCCTCTCGACGTGGTCGGCGCCGCCGTGTCCGAGGTGCTGGCGCGCCGCCCGGGGAGCGCGCTGCAGTACGGGTCCGGGCAGGGCGACGAGACCCTGCGGGAGCAGATCTGCGACGTGATGCGCCTCGAAGGCATCGAGGCCCACCCCGACGACGTGGTGGTCACGGTCGGGTCCCAGCAGGCGCTCGATCTGGTCACCCGCGTGTTCTGCGATCCCGGGGACGTCGTGCTCTGCGAGGCCCCGTCCTACGTCGGTGCGCTCGGGGTCTTCCGTGCCTACGAGTGCGACGTGGTCCACGTGCCGATGGACGAGCACGGCCTGGTGCCCGAGCTGCTGCGGGAGGCGATCGCGACGCCGTCACGGCCCGCGGCCGGCGGATCAAGTTCCTCTACACGATCCCCAACTTCCACAACCCGGCCGGTGTCAGCCTGTCCGCCGAGCGTCGGCCCCAGGTCCTCGAGATCTGCCGGGAGGCGGGGGTGCTGGTCCTCGAGGACAACCCCTACGGCCTGCTGGGCTTCGACGGGGAGCCGGTCCCCGCGCTGCGCGCAGGCGAGGACGAGGGCGTCATCTACCTCGGCTCCTTCTCCAAGACGTTCGCGCCCGGGTTCCGGGTCGGCTGGGCGCTGGCGCCGCACGCCGTTCGCGAGAAGCTCGTCCTGGCCCAGGAGGCGGCCACCCTCTGCCCGCCGACCTTCTCGCAGCTCGCGGTGTCGACCTATCTCGCGCAGCACGACTGGCGGGGCCAGATCAAGGCGTTCGCCGAGATGTACCGCGAGCGGCGTGACGCCATGATCGCAGGCGCTCGGACGACCTGCTCCCCGGCGGATGCCTCGTGGAACGTCCCCGACGGGGGGCTTCTACGTGTGGCTCGACCTGCCCGCCGGGCTGGACGCCAAGGCGATGCTCCCCCGAGCCGTCACCGCACGCGTGGCGTACGTCCCCGGGACCGCCTTCTTCGCCGACGGCTCAGGTGCCGGCTCGATGCGGCTGTCGTTCTGCTTCCCCCCACCGGAGGCGCATCCGCGAGGGCGTGCGGCGCCTGTCCGGGGTGATGGAGGAGGAGCTCGAGCTGCGGGCGACGTTCGGTGCGACGCAGCGCCGCGCCCTCCCGGGGCTACGAGGGGCCGAACTCGGACCTGAGGTGATCAGCCGGTGAACGCGAGGAAGGCGGAGTCCGATGAACCCGTTGCGCGTGGTGGTACTGGCCGGCGGGCTGTCCCACGAGCGCGATGTGTCGCTGCGGTCGGGTCGCCGGGTCGCGGAAGCACTGCGCGCCGCCGGGGTCGAGGTGGAGCTGCGGGACATCGACGCGCGGCTGGTGCCTGACTGCGGGCCGAGCCCGCCTCGTGCGTGATCCCCGTGCTGCACGGCGAGACGGGTGAGGACGGAGCGATCCGCGAGGTTCTCGAGCTGCTGGGCGTCCCCTACGTCGGGGCGCCGCCGTCCGCGTCGCGCGCCGCCTTCGACAAGCCGGTCGCCAAGGCGCTCGTCGCCCGGGCCGGCTTCCCACGCCCGCGTCCGTGACCCTGCCGCAGGAGACGTTCCGCGAGCTCGGGGCGGCCGAGCTGATGGCGTCGCTGGTGTCGGCCATGAAGCTGCCCCTGTTCGTGAAGCCCGCCAAGGCCGGCTCGTCGCTCGGCTGCTCGACCGGTCACCATCCGCCGGACGACCTGCCCGGCGCGATGGTGAACGCCTACGCGTACGGCGCCACCGCGCTGGTCGAGGAGCTCGTCGCGGGAACCGAGGTGGCGGTGACCGTGGTGGACGTCGACGGTGCTCCCCGGGCCCTGCCGGCCGTGGCGATCCACCCCGACGGTGGGGTCTACGACTACACGGCCCGGTACACCGCCGGCTCGACCAGCTTCGAGGTGCCGGCGCCGCTTGTCGCCGGAGGTGACCGAGGAGGTCGGGCCGGCTCGCCGTCGCCGCGCACCGAGGCGCTCGGGCTGCGCGACCTGTCGCGCACCGACCTGATCGTCGACGCGGAGGGATCGCCGTGGTTCCTCGAGGTCAACGTCGCCCCGGGGATGACCGAGACCTCGCTGGTGCCGCTCGCGGTCGCCGCCTCCGGTGAGGACCTCGGCGAGCTGCTCCATCGTCTGGTGCAGCGCGCGGCCGAGCGCGGTCGGCGGGCCTGAGCGCCTCTACCCATCGACTAATCGATAAGTCGATGTATCGACTTATTGACTTATCAATCCATCGGCGTGCGGAGGATGGGTCGACCGTACCACGGGGGTCGATCAGGCCGACGATGCGCTCCAGGTCACCGAGGGTGGCGAAGTCGATGGTGACCTTCCCCTTGCTGCGACCCAGGGTGACCCTGACCCGGGTGTCCAGCCTGTCCGAGAGCCGGTCGGCCAGCTCGCTCACGCCCGGGGCCGTGGGGCGCGACGTGCGGGCGCGCGGCGCCGGGCCGCGAGCGCCCGAGGGCCACGATCTCCTCCAGACCCCGCACCGAGATCCCCTCGGCGACCACCCGCGAGGCGAGCCGGTCCTGGGTCTCCGGGTCGTCCACGGCCAGAAGGGTGCGGGCGTGCCCGGCGCTCAGCACGCCGGCGGCAACCCGCCGCTGGACCTCGGGGCTGAGCTTGAGCAGCCGCAGGGTGTTCGAGATCTGGGAGCGGCTCCGGCCGATCCGTTGGGCAAGCTCCTCGTGCGTGCCTCCGAAGTCGTCGAGGAGCTGCTGGTAGGCGGCAGCCTCCTCGAGCGGGTTCAGCTGGGAGCGATGGAGGTTCTCCAGCAGTGCGTCGCGCAGCATCGCGTCGTCATCGGTGGCCCGGACGATGGCCGGGATCGTCTCCAGTCCGGCCGTCTTGGTGGCGCGCAGCCGCCGCTCCCCCATGATCAGCTCATAGCTGTCCGGGCCCGACCTGCCGGACCACGATCGGCTGCAGGAGCCCGATCTCGCGGATCGAGTGGACCAGCTCGGCCAGGGCTTCCTCGTCGAAGTCCTGGCGAGGGTTGCGTGGGTTCGGCGCGATCGCGTCGACCGGCAGCTCGGCGAATTCCGCTCCCGGAACGGGGAGCAGCTCGGTTCCTTCGACCAGGTCCGCGCGCTCCCTCGCCCGGCCCGTGTCGTCGCTCCTCGCTCCGGGGCCGGTCCGCTCGGGATCAGCGTCGACAGTCCGCGCCCGAGGCCACGCCGCGGCGGGTTCTTGGCTGCCATGCCTACTCCCCTCCTCTCTTGGTGATCTCCCGTGCAGCCTCGAGGTAGCTCAGGGCTCCTGGGGACGCAGGATCGTAGGTCATCACCGACTGACCGTAGCTGGGGGCCTCGGACAGTCGGACCGACCGGGGGATGGCCGTGTGCAGCACCACGTCGCCGAAGTGCTTGCGCACCTCCTCGGTCACTCCCCGCGAGAGGACCGTCTGCGCGGTCATGGTCATCAGCACCGCGGAGATGCGCAGCGTGGGGTTGAGGTGCGCCCGCACCATCTCCACGGTCTCCAGTAGCTGGCTCACCCCTTCCAGCGCGTAGTACTCCGCCTGGATCGGCACCAGCATCTCCTCGGCTGCCACCAGGGCGTTGAGAGTCAGGAGCCCCAGTGACGGGGGGCAGTCGATGAGGACGTAGTCCAGGCGGTCCTCGCCGTCGGAGACCGCCGAGATGCGCGGCGATGACCCGGCGAAGGCGGGTCTCTCGCGCCACGGTGCTGACCAGCTCGATCTCCGCCCCGGCCAGGTCGATCGTGGACGGAACCACCGAGAGGTTCTCGTGCTCGCTGCTCGGCGCGGCAATGGCGGCAATGCTTGCGCCCTCGACGATGGCCTCGTAGACCGAGGGGGTCCCCCGGTGGTGGGCCACTCCCAACGCCGTGGACGCGTTGCCCTGCGGGTCGAGGTCGATCACCAGCACCCGCTGCCCCAGCTGGGCCAGGGCCACCGCGAGGTTCACCGTGGTCGTGGTCTTCCCCACCCCGCCCTTCTGGTTGGCGACGACCATGACGCGCGTGCGCCGCGGCCGGGGCATCGGCTCGCGGTACAGCCGACCCTGCTGAGCCAGGAGTCGCTGTTCGATGGCGTGTGCCAACGGGGTCGACTCCGCTTCCCGCGCGACCTCATCCTCGGCCATCTCCCCCGCCGTGCGGACCACGCGCGGTGCGTCGGCCTCCGGGGCGCCGTTCTCGCTCACCTCATCGCTCCTCATCCATCAGCGCCGTCGCCTCCCACTGTTTCACGTGAAACGTCCCACCGGCGACTCACACGCCCCGGTGGACCCGCTCACCTCTCGGTGGCTCCCGTGAGGTGCGCACGAGACGCACGACCGTCGTCGGCGGGTACACCCGGCCCGCACCCACACTCACGACCTCCACGAGCCCGATGCCGAGACGCGCAAGGCTCCCGCGCGCCTCGGCGACCTCGTCGGACGCCGACGCCCCCTTGATCGCGATCATCTCCCCGCGCTCGGCCAGCAGGGGAAGACACCATCCGGCCAGCTGCCGCAGGGGAGCCACCGCCCGTGAGGTCACTCGATCGTAGGTGAGCCCCGGCAGGTCCTCGACGCGGGAACGGACGACTGTCACCTGCTCGTCCAGGCCCAGCAAGGCGACCGCCTCCTTCAAGAAGGTGTGCCGCCGCTGGAGCGGCTCCACCAGGGTCACCCGGAGATCCGGACGCGCAATGGCCAGGGGCAGTCCCGGCAGCCCGGCGCCCGACCCGACATCAGCCACGGACGACCCGGCCGGGCAGAGCTCCTCGATCACGGCGCAGTTCAGCAGGTGGCGCTCCCAGATCCGCGGCGCCTCACGAGGCCCGAGGAGCCCACGTTCGACCCCGGGCCCGACCAGAAGGGCAGCGAACTCCTTCGCGAGGTCCAACCGATGCGAAAACACCCCCGCAGCCGAAGCCGGCGCCGGGGGTGTTTCACGTGAAACATCGCTCATTCGGTTGCTGGCCGCACCACGACGAACCGGTCCGGCTCGACTCCCTCCGAATCCGACGTCAGCCCGGCGGCCGAGACCACGTCGTGCACGACCTTGCGCTCGAAGGCAGTCATCGGATCGAGGGAGACCGGAGCACCCTGCTCCTGCACCTGGGCCACCACCGTGGCCGCCAACGCCTCGAGCGCAGTGCGCTTCTCCGCCCGATACCCGCTGATGTCGAGCATCAGACGCGAGCGTTCTCCTGTCTCCTGGAACACCGCGAGGCGCGTAAGCTCCTGAAGGGCGTCGAGCACCGCGCCGTCGCTGCCGACGAGCTGGGACAGGTCCGCCCCCACGATCGACACGCTGGCGCGGTCACCGTCCACGTCGATGTCGATGTCGCCGTCGAGGTCTGCGATGTCGAGCAGCTCCTCCAGGTAATCCGCCGCGGCGTCTCCCTCGCGCTCGAGTTGCTCGAGGCGGCTCGACGCCTCGTTCGTCTCACTCACTGCCTCGTCCTCCATTGGTCAACGGCTCCCCTTCGGGCGGTTCTGGCCCTTGCGCTGGCTCCGGGACTGACGCTTCGGCTGCTGCCGCTGCGGCTTCTGGGGCTCCACCGCCGGGGCCTCTTCGGCAGGCGTGCCGGTGGCCGCTCCGGGTGCTTGCGGGCCTCGCGCGCTTCCTTCGCCGCGAACGCCGGGGTGCCCGGGCACCGGGTTGTTGCGGATCACGTAGAGCTGCTGGCCCAGTGCCCAGGCGTAGGAGGTGATCCAGTACAGCAGCACGCCGATCGGGAAGTACAGCCCGCTGCCGGCGAAGACCAGAGGCAGCACGTAGAGCATGGTCTTCTGCTGCTGGGCGTACGGACCCTTCAACGAGTCGGCGGGCATGTTGCGGGTCATCAGCTGGCGCTGCGTCATGAACGAGATGGCCGTCATCCCCAGCACCAGCACGCCCGCGAATATCCGGACGCTCACACTGCCGGACCCGAGGAAGCTGTCCGCCAGATGCGCCCCGAAGATCTGGGCCCCCTCCAGCGAGTTCGCCTGGCTCTGGGTCAAGACACCCTTGGGGATCCCCTTGGCCGCGTCGTTGATCGTCCGGAACAGTGCGAAGAAGATCGGCATCTGCAGCAGCAGCGGCAGACAGGAGGCCATCGGGTTGGTGCCGCTCTCCTTGAACAGCTTCATCGTCTCCTGCGAGAGCCGCTCCCGGTCGTGGCCGTACTTCTTCTGCAGCTCGCGCATGTGCGGCTGCAGAAGCTGCATGTTCCGCTGCGCCTTGATCTGCTTGACGAAGATCGGGACGATCGCGGCCCGGACGACGACCGTGAGGCCGATGATCGACAGCGTCCACACCACGCCGCTGCTCAGGAAGCCGAACAGCGAGAACACGTAGTGGAACCCGACCAGCACTGCCGAGACGGCCCAGTACAACGGCCACATGATCGCGTCGCCGATGGCGGACAAGGTGGACATCGGTCAGGCTCCTTGACGAGGTCTTCTCGGGAACTGCCTCCCCGCGGGCGGGCGGGACCGGATCGTAGCCGCCCGCCGCCCAGGGGTGACACCGCGCGACTCGGCGCGCGCCCAGCCAGGTTCCCCGGAGAGCGCCGTGCGTGGTCACCGCCTCGAGGGCGTAGGCCGAGCACGACGGGTGGTAGCGGCACACCTGGCCGTACAAGGGGCTGATGAGGAACCGATACAGCTTCAGGAACCAGATGATCGGGTACTTCACGACGACCGGACCCTCCCCAACGCCTCGTCGAAGTCGGCCTCCAGAACCGCCGAGGCCGCGCCGGCCGCCGCAGGAAGGGCTCGAACGACGAGAAGACTACCGGCAGGCAGTGTCGCGAGCCGCTCACGTCCGAGAACTCGCAACCGGCGCTTGACCTGGTTGCGCACCACGGCACCACCTACGGACTTCGACACGATCAGACCCATCCGACTATCCCCGTCCGTCGCGGCGACGGCCAGGTGGACCACCAGCGTCCGGGAGCCGGCGCGACGCCCGACGCGGACCGCTCGGGTGAAATCCCGAGGCAGACGAAGCCGCTGCGCGGACGCGAGCACGCGTCCGCGTCAGACAGCCAGGCGCTTGCGGCCCTTGCCACGGCGGGCCGACAACACCGCCCGGCCGGCGCGGGTACGCATCCGCAACCGGAACCCGTGGGTCTTGGCTCGCCGGCGGTTGTTGGGCTGAAAGGTGCGCTTGCTCACGACAGTCTCCGTGTGTCAGTCAGGATGGGCGTCCGGACCCGCCGATCGACACCGCCCATCCGCGCACTCCCTGCGGAGAAGAGCATTCGTGGACATGCGGCACCGGTCGACAAGGGGACGACCGCACAACGGTACGGGGTAGCCTCTGCCCCGGTCAAACCCAGATCCCGGCCTTCGTGGCCGACCACTCCCGAGACTGCCGGCTTCCTGTGGACAGCCGACGCTGGGAATCGCCGGAACGGCACGCCCGCGATCGAGAACCTGTGGACAACTTCTTGCTCCCGGGGCACCGCTAGGGCTACGTTCGACCGGTCCCTACGCACCGGACGCACAGCCCGCAGGCCGATCCCGGCCTTCCCCCCGCGGATCCATGCATCATCGTGCACAACCTGTGGAGAACTGTGTGGGCAACGCCGCCGGGGCGTGAGACGAACCCCGGCACCACCGCCGGGACGCAGACACCGCCGCTTCGTGAGCGGAGCCGGGCCGAGAGCCCTGGGAGGAGCCAACGTGACGGAACCGGTCAACCAGGACATCAACGAGGTCTGGGAGCAGCTCATCAACGACCTGCCCGCCAATGAGCGTGCATGGCTCGCCTCCAGCCGACCCGTTTCCCTGCACGAGAACCATGCGATCATCGCCGTTTCCGACGACTTCGCGCGGAGTCGGATCGAGGGACGCCTGAGGACCCGGCTCGAGGACATCCTCTCCCACGCGTACCGCACGTCGATCCGGATCGTCTGCACGGTCGACTCCACCCTGCAACCGGCCGACAACCACGACTACTTTGACGATAAAGCGATAAATCCCCAAAGAGACATGGGGCAGATTTCCTCCGACTCCGCCCAGGCACCCTCGCGAACCTCCACCGTGGGCGGGCCCGGCAGCGCACCCACGGTCGCCCTGGAGACCCGGCTCAACCCCAAGTACACCTTCGACACCTTCGTCATCGGCTCGTCCAACCGCTTCGCGCACGCTGCTGCCGTGGCGGCCGCGGAGGCGCCGGGGAAGGCGTACAACCCCCTGCTGATCTATGGGGGCTCCGGACTGGGCAAGACCCATCTGCTCCACGCCATCGGTCACTACGTCCGCAGCATCGTCAGCGGCACGCGTGTCCGCTACGTCTCCACCGAGGAGTTCACCAACGAGTTCATCAACGCCATCCGCGACGACCGTGCCGCCACGTTCCACCGGCGCTACCGCGAGGTCGACGTCCTGCTGATCGACGACATCCAGTTCCTGGAGGGCAAGATCCAGACTCAGGAGGAGTTCTTCCACACCTTCAACACCCTCCACAACGCCAACAAGCAGATCGTCATCACCTCAGATCGCGCACCCAAGCGCCTCGAGGCCCTCGAAGACCGCCTGCGCAATCGGTTCGAGTGGGGCCTGATCACCGATGTTCAGCCCCCCGACCTCGAGACCCGGATCGCCATCCTTCGCAAGAAGGCAGCCATGGAGCGGATGACCGCACCCCCCGAGGTGCTCGAGCTCATCGCGAGCAAGATCCAGACCAACATCCGCGAGCTCGAGGGCGCGCTGCTGCGCGTCACCGCCTTCGCCAGCATCAACCGCCAGCCGGTCGACCTCACCCTCGCCGAGATCGTCCTCAAGGACCTCATCCCCGAAGGCAGCGAGCCCGAGGTCACCGCCGCGCTGATCATCGCTCAGACCGCCTCGTACTTCGGCTTGTCGATCGACGACCTGTGCGGCGGAAGCCGCACCCGCGTCCTCACCACGGGACGCCAGATCGCCATGTACCTGTGCCGGGAGCTCACCGATCTCTCCCTGCCGAAGATCGGGCAGCAGTTCGGCGGCAAGGACCACACCACCGTCATGCACGCCGTCAAGAAGATCAGCGAGCAGATGGCCGAGCGCGCGGTCGACCTACAACCAGGTCACCGAGCTGACCAACCGGATCAAGCAGCAGGCCCGCTCATCCTGAGCCCTCGGCCCGGGGCGCCGCCTGGGGACGCGCCTGGGGATACGAGGACTCGCCTCACGTCGCGCCTGTGGACGAATCGAAAATCCGCCGGACCGCGATCGAACCATCCCCAGCGCCTCCACCGTCGGACGTCACGGCTCCACACCCCCTGTGGACCCAAATCCGCTGCCTGAGCAGCAGGAACACCCACCGTCCACAGATTCCACCGCCTGCTACGACGACGACGAACAGATCCAGTGATGATGACCCACAAACTCAACGCGCCGGGAAACCTGGGGACGGCGCCCCCGCCCCGGTTCTGGAGCCGGCCCACGCACTCGCTGGGGCCACCCGGACCTGTCGCCCGTCGGCGTGACGTGGCAGGATTCTCACCCCGCACGAATTTCGATCCTGACGCAGGAGATGACCGTGAAGTTTCGCGTCGATCGTGACACTCTGGCCGACGCTGTCGCCTGGGCCGCGCGCACCCTCCCGATCAAGCCCAGCGTTCCCGTGCTCGCCGGGCTGTTGATCGAGACGACCGCGGACGGCCTGCAGCTGTCGACGTTCGACTACGAGACCTCCGCCCGCGCCACCTTGAAAGCCGAGGTCAGCGGACGAGGGCAAGGCACTGGTCTCCGGGCGTCTGCTCGCCGACATCTGCCGGAGCCTGCCCAACCACCCGGTCGAGATCGACAGCGACGGTGCGAAGGTGTCCCTGGTCTGCGGCTCGGCCCGATTCAGCCTCCAGACGATGCCGCTGGACGAGTTCCCCTCGCTCCCCGACGATGCCCCCCGCGAGCGGGACGATCCCGAGCCCGCTGTTCGCGCAGCGCCGTGAGCCAGGCCGTCAGTGCCGCCGGGCGCGACGACATGCTGCCCGTTCTCACCGGTGTCCGCATCGAGATGGAGGGCTCGCACGTCGCGTCTGCTCGCCACCGACCGCTTCCGCCTGTCGCTGCGCGAGTGTGAGTGGACGCCGACCCAGACCGACGTCTCGGCGGCGGCGCTCGTTCCGGCCAAGGCCCTCGCGGAGACCGCAAAGGCACTGACCGGCGGTGGCGAGGTCACGATCAGCCTCGGGTCACCTGGCGCCGGTGACGGAATCATCGGCTTCGAGGGCGAGGCCGGCGGAGGGTGCGGCGCACCACCACCCGCCTCCTCGACGGCGAGTTCCCGAAGGTGCGCAGCCTGTTCCCCAGCGAGCACACGACGACGCCCGGCATCGACCGTAGCGGAGCTGGTGGACGCGATCAAGCGGGTGCCGCCTGGTGGCGGAGCGCAATGCGGCGGTCCAGCTGGCCTTCACCGAGGGAGCGGTCACCCTCGACGCCGGGCGTGGCGAGGAGGCCCTGGCGACCGAGCAGATCGAGGCGCAGGTCGAGGGCGAGGACCTCACCACCGGCTTCAGCCCCGAGTACCTCCTCGACGGGCTGAGCGCGATCGACTCGCCGTTCGTGGAGCTCGTCCTTCACCCAGCCGTCGAAGCCGGCGGTCATCTGCGGGCTCGCCGCGCATGGACGGCGAGCCGGAGACCGAGTTCCGCTACCTGCTGATGCCGCGCCGACTGCTCGTCCGTACGTGTTCGTCCGCCGCCTCGAGCTGCACGACTTCCGCTCCTACGACGACGATCGTCGTCGACCTTCGGCCCGGGGTCGTGACCTTCCTCGGCCGCAACGGGCAGGGCAAGACCAACCTGGTCGAGGCGATCGACTACCTGGCCACGCTGGGTCCCACCGAGTGTCGACCGACCAGCCCCTGGTCCGCGCGGGCTGCCCGCCAGGCGCTGGTCCGCGCGGTGGTCCAGCGCGAGGGGCGCGACGCGGTGCTGGAGGTCGAGATCAACCCCGGCAAGTCCAACCGGGCCCGGGTGAACCGGTCGCCGCTCGCCCGGGCGCGCGACCTCCTCGGCTGGGTGCGACCGGTGCTGTTCTCCCCGGAGGACCTGGTGGTGGTCAAGGGCGACCCGTCCGCCCGGCGGGCTTTCCTCGACGACCTCGTGGTGATGCGCAGTCCCCGGATGGCGGCGGTGCGCAGCGACTACGACAAGGCGCTCCGCCAGCGCAACACGCTGCTCAAGTCCGCGCGCGAGCACCGTCGGCGATCCGGAGGGGCCGACGAGCACTTCGACTCCACCTGGCAGGTCTGGAGTGAGCAGCTGGCCCGGTCGGGGGCCGAGCTGACGGTCGCCCGCCGGCGCCTCGTGGAGGAGCTTGGAGCCGCTGGTCGACGACGCCTACGCCGACGTCGCCCATGCCTCCGGCCGGCAGCAGACCCGGCTCGCCTACCGGCCGTCCTCGGAGCTGCGCGACGACGGACGATCGTGACGCAGGTGGCGCCGAGCCGCTGCTCCAGGCCATGGCCGGGCGCAAGCGGAGGAGCTCGACCGAGGGGTGACCCTGGTGGGGCCCCACCGCGACGAGCTGGAGCTCGGCATCGACGAGCTTCCGGTGAAGGGCTACGCCTCCCACGGGGAGACCTGGTCCTTCGCGCTCGCGCTGAGACTGGCTTCCTTCGACTTGTTGCGCGCGCGACGGGGACGACCCCATCCTGATCCTGGACGACGTCTTCGCGGAGCTGGACGAGGGACGGCGTGAGCGCCTGGCGGGCCGCGTGGTGCGGGCCGAGCAGGTGCTGATCACCGCTGCTGTCCCGTCCGACGTACCGCCCTCCTCGAGGGCAAGCTCGTTCGACGTCGACGGCAGGGACGGTGACCGCGCGTGAGCTGATGCAGGAGCACGACGACACCGGGCTGGACCTCGCGCGAAACATCGCCCGTGCGATGGCCGGCGGCCGACGGTCCCGGCGAAGCCGTCCCGGCGTCGCCGGCCGCACCGACGCCAGCTCTCCGGAGCGCACCCCGACGACCGGGACCCGCAGACCCTGGAGCAGTCGATGGGCCGGCTGGTCGCCGAGCAGGGGTGGACCACCGAGGTGCGGGTGCATGGCGTCTTCACCCGGTGGGACAGCGTCGTCGGGCCCGAGGTGGCCCAGCACGTGACTCCCGAGGCCTTCGCGGACGGGCGGCTCCGGGTTCGGACCGACTCCACCGCCTGGGCGACCCAGATGCGGCTGCTGGCCTCCACCGTGGTGGCCAGCGTCTGAACGCCGAGCTCGGTGACGGGACGGTGACCTTCGTGGAGGTGGTCGGCCCCACCGGCCCGACGCTGGAAGAAGGGTCCGGTTCAGCGTGCGTGACGGGCGGGGGCCGCGCGACACCTACGGCTGATCGCCTGGCTGATCGTCGCGGGCCTGCACCGGCGCGGGTCCGGACACCCGATGGAGAGCCGTTGGGGGACCCGCGTCCCAGTAGGGGGATGCGTGACCACCCCCGGGAAAGGCTCTCCAGGCTGTTTTTGTGACCCTCAGAGGCATTCCTCGACCGCGAGACCCCCAATTTCTGGAGCCTCAGTGCCGTGAATAGGGCTGAGGCTTCGCTAGACTGGCCTTTGGTCTGCTCCTCGGGTCCGCGGCTGAGGTTCCGGACTCGGCCGCTCGACGGCGACCTTCGTGATGTCGAGATGTCGCAACAGTGAGGACGAGAGTGACGGCCAACCAAGTCCACGACAACCCGAGCGCCTACGACGCCTCCGCCATCCAGGTCCTCGAAGGGCTCGAGGCGGTTCGCAAGCGTCCGGGGATGTACATCGGATCCACCGGCGAGCGTGGTCTGCACCACCTGATCTGGGAGGTCGTCGACAACTCCGTCGACGAGGCGCTCGCCGGCTACTGCGACCGGATCGTGGTCACCCTCCTCGAGGACGGGGGCGTCGAGGTCGTCGACAACGGCCGCGGCATCCCCGTCGACCTGCATCCCGTCGAGAAGATCCCCGCGGTCACCGTGGTCCTCACCGTCCTGCACGCCGGCGGCAAGTTCGGCGGGCGGCGGCTACAAGGTCTCGGGCGGGCTGCACGGCGTCGGAGTCTCGGTGGTCAACGCCCTGAGTCGAGCGCCTCGAGGTCGACATCAAGCGGGACGGCTTCCACTGGACGCCAGTCCTTCGTCTACGGGGTGCCCGACGGGCCGCTCTGGTGAAGGGCGAGCCGACCGCTGAAACCGGCACGACGACGCGGTTCTGGCCCTCGGAGACGATCTTCGAGACCACCGACTACAACTTCGAGACGATCACCGACACGTTTCCGCGAGATGGCCTTCCTGAACAAGGGCCTGGAGATCGTCGTCCGCGACCGTCGCCGCGCCGCGGCCGAGATCATCGACGGCGGTCGAGGACGACACCGTCCCCAACGAGGTCGACCTCGCCGACGCCGATGACGTCCACGCCGGCGAGGGAGGCGTGCTGGAGCGGACCTTCAAGTACGACCGCGGGCTCGTCGACTACGTCGAGTACCTCAACCGGCGCCGCGATCCGGCACACGCGAGCATCATCAGCTTCGAGGCGGAGTCCGGACACCGGCAACGGCATGAGCCTCGAGGTGGCGATGCAGTGGAACACCGGCTTCACCGAGTCGGTCCACACGTTCGCGAACACGATCAACACCCACGAGGGCGGAACGCACGAAGAGGGCTTCCGAGCGGCGCTGACCGGTCTGGTCAACACCTTCGGTGAGGAGTGGAACCTCGTGAAGAAGAAGGAGGATCGGGTCTCCGGAGACGACATCCGCGAGGGCCTGACCGCGATCATCTCGGTCAAGCTCGCCGAGCCCCAGTTCGAGGGCCAGACCAAGACGAAGCTCGGGAACACCGAGGCCAAGGGATTCGTGCAGCGGGTCGTCAACGAGGAGCTCGGAGGCTGGTTCGAGAGGAACCCGGGCGAGGGCAAGGACATCGTCCGCAAGGCGATGGCCGCGGCCCAGGCGCGCCTTGCTGCGCGCAAGGCGCGGGATCTCGCGCGCAGCCGCAAGGGTCTTCTCGGCGGCGGCGGGCTGCCCGGCAAGCTCTCGGACTGCCAGTCGACCAACCCGGAGGAGTGCGAGATCTTCGTCGTCGAGGGCGACTCGGCGGGGGGATCGGCCAAGGGAGGCCGTGACCCCAGGATCCAGGCGATCCTGCCTATCCGGGGCAAGATCCTCAACGTCGAGAAGGCCCGCATCGACAAGGTGCTGGCCAACACCGAGGTGCAGGCGATCATCTCGGCTCTCGGCACCGGCATCCACGAAGAGTTCGACATCGAGAAGGTCCGCTACCACAAGATCGTGATGATGGCCGACGCCGACGTCGACGGTCACCACATCCGGACGCTGCTGCTCACCCTGCTGTTCCGGTTCATGAAGCCGCTGATCGAGCACGGCTACGTCTACCTCGCCCAGCCGCCGCTGTACCGCATCCGCTGGAACAAGCCGCACGAGCACGAGTTCGTCTACTCCGACGCCGAGCGGGACGCCATGATCCAGTCCGGCACGGCGGCGGGCAAGAAGCTGCCCAAGGAGAACCCGGTCCAGCGCTACAAGGGCCTCGGCGAGATGAACGCCGACGAGCTGTGGGACACCACGATGGACCCGGACAACCGGCTGCTGCTGCAGGTGACGCTCGAGGACGCCGCCCAGGCGGACGAGATGTTCTCGATCCTGATGGGCGAGGACGTCGTGCAGCGCCGTTCGTTCATCCAGCGCAACGCCAAGGACGTGCGGTTCCTTGACATCTGATGCTGCCCCGTCCGGGGTCCCGGGCGGTGCAGCCGGACCACGGCACCCGTAACGACGTACGACAGAAAGATCATCGATGACTGAGAACACCACCGAGGGCCGGCGGCCGGGGCCGGATCGAGCCCGTCGAGCTGCAGGTCGAGATGCAGCGGTCGTACATCGACTATGCGATGACGGTGATCGTCGGCCGCGCTCTCCCGGACGTCCGCGACGGCCTGAAGCCGGTCCACCGCCGCGTGCTCTACGCGATGTACGACGGCGGCTACCGGCCCGACCGCGGGTACTCCAAGTGCTCCCGCGTCGTCGGTGACGTCATGGGCCAGTACCACCCGCACGGCGACAGCGCCATCTACGACACCCTGGTGCGGCTGGCGCAGCCCTGGGTGATGCGCGCCCCGCTGGTCGACGGGCAGGGGAACTTCGGCTCGCCGGGCAACGACCCCGCCGCCGCCATGCGGTACACCGAGTGCAAGATGGCGCCGCTGGCCATCGAGATGGTCCGCGACATCGACGAGGACACCGTCGACTTCGCGCCGAACTACGACGGCCGCTCCCAGGAGCCCACCATCCTGCCGACGAGGTTCCCGAACCTGCTGGTCAACGGCTCGGCCGGGATCGCGGTCGGGCATGGCCACCAACATCCCGCCGCACAACCTCGTCGAGGTCGCCGCCGGGGTGCAGTGGGCGCTGGACAACCCGGAGGCCTGCCGGGAGGAGCTGCTCGAGGCCCTCCTCGAGCGGATCAAGGGCCCGGACTTCCCGAGCGGGGCGCTGATCGTGGGCCGGCAAGGCATCGAGCAGGCCTACCGCACCGGCCGCGGCTCGGTCACCATGCGTGCCGTCGTCGACATCGACGAGGACAACAAGGGCAGGACCGTCCTGGTCATCACCGAGCTGCCCTACCAGGTCAACCCGGACAACCTGGCGGTGAAGATCGCAGAGCTCGCCGACACCGGCAAGGTGCAGGGCATCGCCGACGTCCGTGACGACACCTCGTCGCGGACCGGACAGCGGCTGGTCGTCGTTCTCAAGCGCGACGCCGTGGCCCGGGTCGTCCTCAACAACCTGTTCAAGCACACCGAGCTGCAGACCAACTTCGCCGCGAACATGCTGGCGCTCGTCGACGGCGTGCCGCGCACGCTCACCCTGGACCAGTTCGTCTCGCACTGGGTCGCCCACCAGATCGAGGTCATCCAGCGCCGTACCCGGTTCCGGCTCCGCAAGAAGGAGGAGCAGGCTCACCTCTACCGCGGCCTGGTCAAGGCGCTCGACGCACTGGACGAGGTCATCGCCCTGATCCGTCGCAGCCCGACCGCCGACGAGGCGAAGACGGGTCTGATGGCGCTGCTCGACATCGACGAGCTGCAGGCGACCTTCATCCTCGACATGCAGCTGCGCCGGCTGGCTGCGATGGAGCGCCAGCGGATCATCGACAGCCTGGCCGAGCTGGAGGTGGAGATCGCCGACCTCAAGGAGATCCTGGACAGCCCGGACCGTCAGCGCTCGATCATCTCCGAGGAGCTCCAGTCGATCGTCGACAAGTTCGGCAGCGACCGTCGCTCGCAGATCATCCCCGCCGACGGTGAGATGTCGATGGAGGACCTGATCCCCGACGAGGATCTCGTCGTCACCATCACCCGCGGGGGCTACGCCAAGCGCACGCGCGCCGACCTCTACCGCACGCAGAAGCGGGGCGGGAAGGGCGTGCGCGGAGCAGCGCTCAAGGGCGACGACGTCGTCGAGCATTTCATGTCGACGAGCAACCACCACTGGCTGCTGTTCTTCACCACCGCCGGCCGGGTCTACCGCACCAAGGCCTACAACCTGCCGGAGGCGTCGCGTGACGCGAAGGGTGGACACGTGGCGGGCCTGCTGTCGTTCCTGCCCGACGAGCGCATCGCCCAGGTGCTTGCGGTCCGCGACTACGAGCAGGCGCCCTACCTCGTTCTCGCGACGCGCAACGGGCTGGTGAAGAAGACACCGCTGGCCGAGTACAACAGCCCGCGTCAGGCGGGGGTCATCGCGATCAACTTCCGTGAGGAGGGCGACGAGCTGATCGGCGCGGAGCTGGTCGGGCCCGACGACGACATCCTGCTCGTGTCCCGCAAGGGCCAGGCGATCCGCTTCCGCGCCGACGACAGCCAGCTCCGGCCGATGGGACGGGCGACCTCGGGCGTGACGGGCATGAAGTTCCGGGAGGGCGACTCGATGCTGTCGATGTCGGTGATCCGGGCCGGTGCCGACGAGCGTGACGGAGGGGAGCGCGGGCGCGCAGTACGTCTTCACGATCACCGACGGCGGGTTCGCCAAGCGCACGCCGATCACCGGAGTACCGCGATCCAGTCCCGAGGCGGCCTCGGGGTCAAGGCGATGAAGTAGGACGACGACCGCGGCAATCTGGTGGGGGCGTTCATCGTCGTCGAGGGCGACGAGATCCTGTCGATCAAGCAGTCCGGTCAGGTCACCCGCAGCGCGGTGGACGCACGAGCTGCGGCCCACGGGCCGTGACACCAAGGGCGTCAAGTTCGTCGGCGTGGGCGGAGGCGACAGCGTGGTTGTCGTAGCGCGTAGTGTCGAGAACGACGCGCCGGACGACCCGGACGGATTTGAGCCCGGGGCCCGGGCACGGCGAAGATGTGCAGATCGATTTCCGTCGAGACCGAGCCCACCGAGGAGAGCTGATGAGCCAGCCACCGCGGGACGAGGACTTCGTACCTCGGCGACCCTTGACGGCGTCACCCCTGGAGGACACCCAGCCCCATGTGGGTCTGGGCATCGATCCGGAGCTGCACCAGCCCAGTCGGTACTTCGACATGTCCGCCGACGCGATCGAGGACGAGCCGCCGACCATCACCCACCAGCTCCCGCGGTGACCGGTCCCCGACTGCCGCGGACCAGGGCGAGCCGAGCGTGAAGGCGAAGGGCAAGAAGAAGGAAGGCGTGAAGGTCCGGCGCGCCCGGCTGCGTCTCGTTCACGTCAGACCCTGGTCGGTGATGAAGCTGTCGTTCCTGCTCTCGGTGGCGCTGGGCATCGTGACGGTCGTCGCGGTCGCCATCGTCTGGGACATGCTCGGCCGCACCGGGCTCTGGGACTCCATCAACTCCACCGTCGGGCAGGTGGTCAACAGCGGCACCGGCCCCACCTTCGACATCCGCAACTACGTGGGGACCAACCGGGTGCTCGGCCTGACCATGGTCGATCGCAGTGGTGGACATCGTGCTGGTGACCATCGATGGCGACCCTCGGGGCATTCCTGTACAACATGGCCGCTGACCTGCTCGGCGGCATCGAGGTGACGCTCGCCGAGGAGCACTGAGCCGGGGCCGGGGCCACCCGGCGTACCGGCTCGGCGAAGGCTCTCGGGCCGGGCCGTCGACCGGTTTGGGACGCCTCCTCGCGATGGGGTAATCTTCGACGTCGGTCCGGCAACCGTGCCGGCACCCCGGGCCTATAGCTCAGACGGTTAGAGCGCTTCCCTGATAAGGAAGAGGTCACAGGTTCAAGTCCTGTTAGGCCCACCGGGGAACCCGAACACCTGCGGGAGGCAGCAGATGAAGAAGCTCATCGTCCTCGGCATCGCAGTGGCCGCGGCCGCCGTTGCGGCAAAGAAGCTCATGGAGGCCCGCCACGAGCAGGCGGTCTGGGCCGAGGTCACCGACAGCGTCAGGAACAGCTGACCGCTCCTCCGGGGGCCATGGCGCAATTGGTAGCGCACCTGCTTTGCAAGCAGGGGGTTAGGGGTTCGAGTCCCCTTGGCTCCACCTCGCATGCGGCCGCCGCGGGGCGGCATGCGCGCATCCGGGAGCCGGAGGGGGCCGTGCCGGGTGTGACCGCTGACGTCGACGCAGGGATTGCACCATGAGAGTCCGAGCCACCGCCTCTCTGGCCGTCTCGGTCGCGCTTCTGCTCGGCGTCGCGCTGACCGCCGTACCGTCGTCGGCCGGGTCGCGGCTTCCGCGTCACGCGGTAGCACTGCTGAAGGCCAGGACCGACTCTGGACCATGCGGGGTACCAGTCGGTTCGCCCCTCCTGCTCCACGTGCCTGTCCAGCCCGTCGTACACCGCGGACGACTGGGCCGAGCCGGATCTGTACCAGCTCGGGACCGACCCCAGCGGCCGGCTGGTGGTGGCGAGCCTGGTGAAGCCGGACGTCATCAAGGTCAAGCGCTTCGACCCGCAGAGCTTCGCCCTGGTCTCCTCGGGGAAGATTGTCGCTGTCCGCCCAGCGATTCACGCTCGAGACGGTGTACCTCGGCCAGGACGGCAACCTGTACGCCTTGCTCACCCGCCACGCGGCGAACAAGCGCCAGCGCGCCGGATTCGTCGTCGGACAAGGTCCAGAAGTTCGGTCCCGATCTGTCCAATCTCGGTACGGCGAAGATCACCAGCGAGGCCGCGGACAGCCACGGCGTGTGGAGGCTCGCACGCTGGGGGCAGTCCTCGATGCTGCTGCGTGGCAGCCTCCTGATCCTGCACACCTCCCGGACGATCTACGCAGGGTCCGACGGCGTGCACCACGAGGTCGATCTCACGGTCGCCATCGACACGCCGCGATGACTGTGCTGCCGCGGACGGGGGACTTCGCCTGGGTCTCGCACTCGTTCAACCAGCTGGTCGGGGCCGCGGGGAGCTCGCTGGTGCTGGTGGACCACGGTGACGCCTACCCCCGGGCCATCACGGTGACCGTGGAGCGGCGCTATCTGCGCACCGACACGATTGGGCGCGTCGCGGGAGTTCGAGCCGCTCAAGATCTGGGGGGCCGACGGCGACAACTTCACCGGGGCCACCGTGAACTCGGTGCAGACCGGTGCCGGGCGAGTGCTGCTCGCCGGGATCTCGGTCGCCGCAGGGACACCGACTGCACGGAGTCACCGGGGAATCTCCTCGCACTACTCGCCGAACGTGTACGTGACCTCGAGCGACCTGAAGACGGGAGGCAACAGGTTCCACTGGCTGACCCGCTTCAACCCGACCTCGGCGCCGCGGACCTGGGTGGGTCAGCCGGCGATCGTGAAGCTCTCGTCGCGCCGCTTCGCGGTCCTCTACTCCGTCGCCACTCCGACGTCGCGGGTGATGCGCTACTCCCTGGTGAACGCTCGTGGCCGGGTGCTGGCCCATGAGCGCTGGAAGGGCTTCGGCTTCGACGCGCTGTCGTCGCCGGAGCTGATCGGCAGCCGGCTCTTCTGGGTCGGGTTCCACGCCCGGCGAGGGGCCACCCGGGGCAAGCACCTGCTGTACGCCATGGACTGACCGACCCGGCGAACCCCGTCCTCGGTGCGGTAGTCACCGCAACCACGGCGGGGCCCCGCCGGCGGGCCCGCGGGCTGGTTGAATGTCGAGATGAGCACTCCGCTTCGGGCACGCGGATGCAGCCAGGCCGAAGAGCGACGGTGCTTCGCTCATCCGGCACGGGCCGCGGCGGTGGCCTTCCTGGCGATGATCGGGGTCGGGACCGTGCTGCTGATGCTGCCGATCGCGACGGAGGACGGGCACGGCGCGCCGTTCGTGACCGCGCTGTTCCAGTCGACGAGCGCGGTGTGCGTCACCGGGCTGACGACGGTGGACACCGCGACCTACTGGAGCGGCTTCGGCGAGACGGTTCTGCTCGTGCTCTTCCAGGTCGGCGGCTTCGGCATCATGGCGATGGCGTCGCTGCTGGGCCTGCTGGTCTCCCGGCGGATCGGCTTGCGCAGTCGCCTGAACGCCGCGGCCGAGACCGGGAGCGTCGGGCTCGGGCGACATCCGCGAGGTGCTCTTCGGCATCCTGAAGATCTCGCTCGCGCTTCGAGGCCGTCCTCACCGTGGTCCTGACCCTGCGGATGTATCCTCGGCTACGGGGAGCCGCTCGGCCGGTCGGCCTACTTCGGGGTCTTCCACGCGGTGTCGGCTTTCAACAACGCGGGGTTCGCCCTGCAGAGCGACAGCCTGGCCCGCTTCGCCGAGGACCCGTGGATCGTGCTGCCGGTGGCGTTCGGGGTCATCTTCGGGTCCTTGGGCTTCCCCGTCCTCTTCGAGCTGGCCCGCCGGCGGTGGCGACGACGCCGGGCGTGGTCGCTGCACTTCCAGATGACGGTGTGGACCTCGGTCGTGCTCCTGGTCGCGGGGATGGTCTTCATCACGATCGCGGAGTGGAACAACCCGGCGACGCTGGGCGCGCTGCCGTGGCCGGACCGGCTGATGTCGGGCTTCTTCGCCTCCGCCATGCCCCGGTCCGGCGGATTCAGCACGGTGGACGTCGGGGCGATGCACCCGGAGACCTTGCTGGTCACGATCATGCTGATGTTCATCGGGGGTGGGTCCGCAAGCACCGCGGGCGGCATCAAGGTCACCACGTTCGTCCTGCTCGTGTTCGTGGTGCTCGCGGAGGTGCGCGGCGAGGACGCGGTCGACATCCACCGGCGCAGGATCAACACCCGGACACAGCGCCAGGCGCTGTCGGTCGTGATCATCGCGCTGGTGGCCGTCATGAGCTCGACGCTGCTGCTGATGGAGCTCGCCGGGATCGACTTCGAGCAGGCGATGTTCGAGGTCGTCTCGGCGGCGGCGACCGTGGGACTGTCGACCGGCATCACGCCACACCTTCCCGAGGCGGCCAAAGTCATCCTCGTCGTGCTGATGTTCCTTGGCCGGTCTGGGACCGGTGACCCTTGTGTCGGCGCTCGCCCTACGGCAGCGTCAACGTCTGTACCAGAACCCGGAGGGACGACCGATCATTGGCTAGACGCAGCAGCGCGCTCCCCGGCGAGGTCGTCGTGATCGGCCTCGGCAGGTTCGGGAGCTCCCTGGCCCTGGAGCTGGAGGCGAACGGTGTCGAGGTGCTCGGCGTCGACACCGACCCCGACAACGTGCAACAGCTGGTGGACCGGCTGACGCACGTGGTGGTCGCGGACTCGACCAACGAGGAGACGTTGCGCCAGCTGGGCATCGCCGACTTCGAGCGGGCCGTGGTGGGGATAGGGACGGACCTGGAGTCGAGCATCCTCACCGCGTCCATCCTGTTGGAGCTCGGGGTACAGGACGTCTGGGCGAAGGCGATGACCACCGCGCACGCGAAGATCCTCACCCAGCTCGGGGTTCCTCACGTGGTGCGCCCCGAGCACGACATGGGCCGCCGGGTCGCCCACTTGGTCTCGGGGAAGATGCTGGACTACATCGAGTTCGACGACGGGTACGCGATCGTGAAGACGCGGCCCCCCCGTGAGATCTGGGACAAGCCGCTCGGGGAGTCTCGCGTGCGCAGCCACTTCGGCGTGACGATCGTGGGGGTGAAGCGTCGGGGAGAGGACTTCACCCATGCCACCCCCGAGACGATCCTCCACGAGGGGGACCTGGTGATCGTGTCCGGACCCCGAACCGGTGTGGAGAGATTCAGTCTGCTGGCCTGACGACTGACGTCGGACCGGCCGGACGTAGGCTCTGGCATCGTGCGCACCCTCCGCGTCGTCCTCGCGCCCCGGATGTGGCCCTTGCACGTCGCAGGCGTGGCGGCCGTCGTCGTGACCCTCTTGCTCGGGATGTGGCAGTACGGCGTGTGGCAGCACCATCGGGATCTCGCCGCTCGCGATCTGCAGAACGCCGCGGCTGTGCCGCTGGAGCAGCTGCTGGGCGGGGCGACGCAGCTGACCACCGACCAGGTCGGCGCGCCGGTGACCGTGTCCGGTACCTGGATGACCGGCTCCGCCTTCTACGTGTCCGGACGCGAGCTGGGCGGCCGGTCCGGGTACTGGCTGGTGACGCCGCTGGCGTGGTCCGACCGCCCCGACCACGCCACGCTCGTCGTGGTCGGGTTCGTCACCGAGCCGGCGGCGGCCGTGCCCCGGGGAGCAACCGAGGCGACGGGGTGGCTGCAGCCCTCCGAGAGCCGGTCGGAGATCGACACCGATCCCTCCGACGACGTGCTGCCCACCCTCAGCACCGCCTCGGCGGCGCAGCGGCTGACGGTGACCCTGTCACCCGGATACGTAGTGATGAAGTCCGCGGTGCCGGAGGTCTCGTCCACGGTGGTGCCGCCGGAGTCACTGCCGAAGCTGAGCGCGACCACGTCGATCCGCAATCTCTTCTACGCCTTCCAGTGGTGGACGTTCGGGGCTTTCGCGGTCTTCATGTGGTGGCGCTGGTCGATGGATGCGGTTCTCGCGGACCGGCGGCGTCGTGAGGGCCTCACCGAGGCTGCGGACGGCTAGGTCGGCTGCGGTACCGTCTGGCCCGTGAGTCGACTCCTGCTGGCCTACCGCACCCTCGCCAACATCGTCGGCGTGCTCCTCATCGTCCTGGTGTTCGTCGTGCTCCCGCTCAACGAGCTGCACAATCTGAACGCCGCCTGGATCCCGGAGGGCACGACCGCCCAGACAGTCGGGGCCAAGCTGGCGATGTACCTGGGAATCACGCACGGCTGGCTCTACATGGGCTTCCTCGTGACGGCGTTCGTGCTGTCGCGCCGAGCCCAGTGGGGAATCGGCTTCACCCTGATGACGCTCTTCCTCGGCACCGTGCCCATCGCCAGCTTCTGGGCGGAGCACAACGCGACGGCTCTCGTACGGGCGCGACACCAGGTCTGACCATGTCCACGGTCTTCGTCCTCGGCGGAGCCCCAGCTGCACGTGGGTGACGCGGCGGGCGGCCAGGTGCACGCCGACAGCCCGCTCAGCCAGAGGTGCCGGGCACCGCGGACGACCGGGACTCCGCGGGCCGGGCTGGTCCTACAGCTGATGCCACTCGGCATCCTCGCCGCGGAAACGGCGGAGGATGACCACCGCGGCGGAGACTCCGAGAGCGACCGCGATCAGCCAGATCAGCAGTCCCATGAACGTGCGCATCCATCCATTCTGGCCCACCCGCCGAACCGGGCCAAGGCAGGGACGCCCCGTGCCGGGGCGCATGGCACAATCGCGGGGACATCACCCCTGCGGAAAGGCGGTCCGGTGGCCGAGACCTACGCGACGTTGAAGACCAACGTCGGTGACATCACCGTCAGGCTGTTCCCGAACCACGCGCCGGCCACGGTTGCGAACTTCGTGGGCCTGGCGACGGGCACCAAGGAGTACGTCGACCGGCGGACCGGTGAGAAGAAGACCGGGAGGTTCTACGACGGCCTGGGGTTCCACCGGGTGATCGACCAGTTCATGATCCAGGGCGGGTGCCCGCTCGGCACCGGCACGGGCGGACCGGGGTACTCCTTCAAGGACGAGTTCCACCCCGAGCTGCAGTTCGACCGGCCGTACCTGCTGGCGATGGCCAACTCCGGTCCCAACACCAACGGCTCGCAGTTCTTCATCACCGTCGTGCCCACGCCGTGGCTGAACATGCGGCACACGATCTTCGGCGAGGTCGCCGACGAGACGTCCCAGGCGGTCGTCGACGCCATCGCCACGACGCCCACCGGGAGCATGGACCGCCCGGTCGAGCCGGTGGTGATGGAGAGCGTCGTCATCGAGGAACGCTGATCCGGTGACCGAAGGCCAGCAGGCCGGCGTCCCGGTCTGCTACCGGCACCCCGACCGCGAGTCCCACATCCGCTGCCAGCGCTGCGACCGGCCGATCTGCCCCGAGTGCATGAGCCCGGCGCCGGTGGGCTTCCAGTGCCCGGAGTGCGTGGCGGAGGGGCGCAAGGCGACCCGACAGCCGCGCACGCCGTTCGGGGGTCGTCGCAACGGCGACTCTGCGCTGGTGTCGCGCGTGCTGATCGCGATCAACGCCGTTGTCTGGGTGCTGATCCTCGCGACCGGGGGGCAACGGCAGCGCGGTGCTGCGCCAGCTGTGGCTGTGTCCCAGGACAGCTGCGGGCGTTCTTCGCCGGCCGGTGCGTGGAGATCGACCCCGGGGTGGCCGGGCGGCGCCTGGTGGCAGCCGCTGACCTCGATGTTCACCCACGTGAGCGTCCTGCACATCGGGTTCAACATGCTCGCGCTGTGGATCCTCGGGCCGCAGCTCGAGGTGATCCTGGGGCGCTGGCGCTACCTCGTCGCTCTACCTCCTGTCCGGCCTCGCCGGCAGCGCGATGGTGTACTGGTTCGCGGCCCCGAACACACCGACCGTGGGAGCTTCGGGCGCCATCTTCGGGCTGATGGGCGCCCTGCTGGTCGTCGCGTTCAAGGTGCGCGGCGACGTGCGGACGATCCTGTTCTGGATCGGCCTGAACTTCGTGGTCACCGTGATCGGCCGCGGGTTCATCTCCTGGCAGGGCCACCTGGGCGGATTCATCGGCGGGGTGCTGCTGGGCGTGCTGCTCGCCTACGCCCCCCGCAAGGGCCGGGGCGCCGTCCAGTCCGCCGGGATGGTGCTGTTCGCTGTGGTGCTGGCGGTGGCGTACGCCGCGCGCACCCTGATGCTCGGCTGACCCACCCGGTGGGACTTACACAGGTGTGATTCATCCACGGTTGTGGACCAACCTGTGGACAACTCCCGCTCCGCCGTACCCGGGGCCACCCGTCACGAATGGTGTGGTTCCCACCGCGTGTCGCGCACTTCTCGACGGGCCAGTCCCGGCGCGCGCTCGAATTGGGTATCCCGGCCTTGACGGGGGATGCAAGACCGGGATACGTGGGGGAGGTTAGTCCCTGATGCCCGGTCATCCAAGGGCGGCCGCCCAGTCCACGGACATCAAGGTCGCCGGTCCGGGCGCGCGCGGCCACCCATGCCGCGCGGTCCGCCGGGGGACGCTCACTCACGCCCACCGCTCGGGAAGGCTCACGAGTCGCTGAAGGTCACCGCCCCTGCCGGAGGGCGCAATCCCTCCGTGCTCTGTGGTCCGGTCAGCGGCAGCTCGACGCGAAGCGTGGGGGAGTCCGCCGTCGGGGGTCAGACGAGGCGTGTGTCCGCCTGTCCCCCCACCCGGCTTCGCAACGACCGCGGGAGGGGCCTACTCCCACTTGGTGGCGAAGGCGAACCCCACTGCCAGGAAGGCGACCCCGACGAACAGGTTGTAGTTGCCCAGCTGACTGATCAGCGGCACCGAGCTGGTCGTGCCGACCACGTAGTAGAGGACGATCCACAGCAGCCCGACGAGGAAGCTGCCGAGCATGCCGACCAGGACGCCGCGGCCCCGCCCCATCGGGGTGCCGGGGTGGGCCGAGGCGAGCAGCCCGATGAAGAACAGGCCGAAGCCGATCATCCAGTTCCAGTTGCCCAGGTCGAACATCCACGGCAGCTTGGAGCCGCTGCGACCCACGGCCAGGTACACCACCAGCCAGGCGATTCCGAGGAGGGCCAGGACCAGTGCGACCACGATCCGGGGCATCGAGTTCGGGTGTCCGGGTCCGGCGAGTTTGGGCTGCTGGGCCACGACTTCTCCTTGGTGCTCATCTGGTGTGCCTGGCGGGGCACGGGCTACGTTCCGTCGGTTAGCGTAGTCGGGGCGACCCGCCCACAACGACTCAGGACCCGAACGACGCCATGGAGAGCCTCCCCCCGAAGCAGCCCGTGCGGTGGCGCGCGCTCGGCCTCGTCGCAGCCGTGCTCGCCGGTGCGCTGTTCGCGACGAGCGCGGTCAACTCCGGCGGCAGCGATCTCCGCGACCCCGGTTTCGACAATCTCGCGGACCTGGTGACCCGGCAGGCCGACAAGCTGGCCGCTCTGCGTGCTCAGGCGGCGACGCTGAACACGCAGGTCAGCGACCTGACCGACGCGTTGCAGGCGACCTCCGACACGAAGGTGCAGGCACAGCTCACCGAGCTGAGAGCCGCGGTCGGGCTGACCGTCGTGAACGGCCCGGGCCTGACCGTGACGTTGACCGACGCCCCCCGTGGTGTGCGGGAGCAGGCCGGAGTCGATGTCGCACAGCTCCTGGTGCACCAGCAGGACATCGAGGCGGTGATGAACGCGCTGTGGGCCGGTGGGGCCGAGGCGATGAGCGTGCAGGATCAGCGGGTCATCGGCACCACCGGCATCAAGTGCGTGGGGAACTCCGTGATCGTTGACGGGGTGCCCTACTCGCCGCCCTACGTCATCGCCGCGATCGGCGACCCGGCACGGCTGCAGGCCTCGCTGGACGCCAGCGACTACCTCACCCTCTATCGCACCACGGCAGCCCAGTACCAGCTCGGCTGGAACGTCGAGGCCTCGGACTCCCTCGAGCTCCCGGCGTACGCCGGGACCCTCAGCCTCACCGCGGCCCGGGCCGCCGCCGCGCAGTAGCCGCGTTTACGGGGCGGCCGTGGTCGTCGTGGGTGGAGGAGCCGTGGTCGTGGTGGGTGGAGGAGCCGTGGTCGTGGTGGGTGGAGGCGTGGCGATCACGAAGATCACCACCGTCGTGCCCTGAGGAGCCGTGCCGCCGGCCGTCGGAACCTGCTCGACGACGGTCCCCGGCACGCCCGGGGTGCTCGTGTCGTAGTGGACGTCCGGAACGAATCCACGGTTCACCAAGATGGCGCGAGCCTCGTCCTCGGTCAGCCCGGTGAGATCGGGGATGGTCTTCGGGCCGGCCGACCAGTAGACGGTCACCGTGGAGCCCTTGGCGACCTTCTGCCCCGCCTGGGGCTCGGTGCTGATGACCGTCCCCTTCGGGCTGTCGGACTGCTGTTTCTGCAGATCCGCCACCGAGACCCTCGGTCTCGAGTGCCGCCTGGGCCTCGGTCCGCGAGTAACCGAGGATGTTCGGGACGGCCACGGTGTCCGGTCCCGACGAGACCACCAGATCCACCGTCGAGTCCGGGTCGACCGGAGTCCCGGGGAGCGGGCTCTGCGAGATCACCAGCCCGGCGGGGACGTCGGTGGAGGGCTGGTTGGTCACCTGACCCACCGACAGGTTGGGAGCCAGGGCGGACTGGGCCTGGCTGAGCGTCAGGTTCGTCACCGTCGGCACGATGACCGTCGGGGGAGGCGTCTTGAACAGCGACAGCGCCGCGAAGACCGCTGCCGCGACCAGACCGAGCATCACCACCAGCAGGATCCAGAAGGCCCAGCGGCCCCGTCCCCCGCGCTCCTCGCGCTCCTCGACCCCGTGGAGGTCGGGGGCGAAGATCGTCGTGCTGTCCTGCGGCGGGTGCACCGGCTCGGGCTCGACCACCGCCGGCGCGGGCGGCGCCAGGACAGGGAGACCGGCCAGGTGCCGTTCGATGTCGGCGCGCATCTGCGCGGCGCTCTGGTACCGCTGGTCGATCGGCTTGGCCAGCGCCTTCATCACGATCGCGTCGATGTCCGATGACAGATCGGGCATCAGCATCGACGGCGCGGGCGCTGCTCCCGCACGTGCTGGTAGGCGACCGACACCGGGGCTCTCCCCGGTGAACGGGGGCCGTCCGGTCAGCAGCTCGTAGAGCAGGCAGCCGGTGGAGTAGACGTCGGAGCGGGAGTCCACGGTCTCGCCGCGGGCCTGCTCCGGGGAGAGGTACTGGGCGGTGCCGACCACGGCAGCGGTCTGGGTCATGCCGGTCGAGGAGTCGGTGAGGGCCCGGGCGATGCCGAAGTCCATCACCTTGACCTCGCCGGACGGGGTCAGCATCACGTTCGCAGGCTTGATGTCACGGTGGATGATGCCGGACCGGTGGGAGTAGTCCAGTGCGGACAGAACTCCGGCCGCGATCTCGAGCGCCCGCTCGGGGAGGATCTTGCGACCCTCACGCAGGATGTCGCGCAGCGTACGGCCGGTGACGTACTCCATGACGATGTAGGGCTGGGCGTGCACACCGTCGCCCATCGGCTCCTCGCCGGTGTCGTAGACCGCCACGATCGCGGGGTGGTTCAGGCTCGCGGCCGACTGCGCCTCCCGCCGGAAGCGCGCCTGGAAGACCGGGTCCTCGGCGAGGTCCGGGCGCAGTCGCTTGACCGCGACGACGCGGCCGAGACGAATGTCGGTGCCCTTGCGCACCTCGGCCATCCCGCCACGGCCCAGCAGCTCCCCGAGCTCGTATCTGCCGCCGACGATGACCCGCTCGCCGCCCATTCCCTCAGTCATGCTCAACCTTTCGTTGCCGGCAGTGCCGCCGGCAGTTCCAAGTCTCCCCGATCACGGTGCTCGTGGTGAATCGCAGGTGCCTCATCGGCCCATCACCGCCTCCATGACGGCTTTGGCGATCGGCGCCGCGAGGCCGTTGCCCGAGATCTGGTTCCGGGCGACGCCGGCGTCCTGGACCAGCACCGCGACGGCGACCTTGGGGTTGTCTGCGGGGGCGAACGACACGAACCACGCGTACGGCGGGCGGGACGGCGCGCTCTGGGCGGTGCCGGTCTTGCCCGCGACCTGCACGCCGGGGATCTGAGCCGCGGTCCCGGTGCCGTTCTGGACCACGCCGACCATCATCTGGGTCAGCTGGTGAGCGACCTGGGGGGTGATCGCCTGGGACAGCGGGATCGGGGTCGCCTTGTTGAGGATGCTGAGGTCGGTGCCGCGGACCTCGTCGACGAGATAGGGGCGCATGACGGTGCCGTTGTTGGCGATGCCGGCGGCGACGAGCGCCATCTGCAGCGGCGTCGCGGTCACGTCGAACTGGCCGATGGCCGAGTAGGCGGTCTCCGGCAGGTCCGGACTGTCGGGGAACTGGCTCGGCTGCTGCCCGTTGAGGTCGTCGAGGTAGATCTCCTCCCAACCGAAGGCTTCGGCCTGCTGGCGCAGTGCCTCGGTCGCCGAGCTGCATGCCGACCCAGCCGAACGCGACGTTGCACGACACCTCGAGCGCGCGCTGGAAGGTGATCTTGGCTCCGCCGCAGGACTCGCCGTTCTCGTTGGTGAGCACGTGGCTGGTCTCCGGGAGAGGTCAGGCTGGTGCCTCCGGGAACCTTCGTCTCGGGGGTGAACTTCCCCGATGAGAGCGCGGCCGCAGCGGTGACCAGCTTGAAGGTGGAGCCCGGGGGCAGGGTGGTCTGGATCGCCCGGTTCAGCAGCGGCTGGCCGGGTCGGCGTTGAGCTTCTTCCAGGCGACGGTGCACCGAGGCGCAGGTCGTGCGAGGCGAGCTTGTTCGGGTCGTAGGTCGGGGAGGACACCAGCGCCAGGATCTTCCCGGTGGACGGGTCGATCGCGACGACGGCGCCCTGGGTGTCGGGCCGAGGGCCTGGAGTCCGTCGTAGGCGGCCTTCTGAGCGGCCGGGTTGATGGTCAGCGAGACGCTCCCGCCCCGCGGCTGGGCGTTGCTGAGCAGGTCGACCAGGTTGTTCACGAACAACCGGGGGTCGTTGCCGGAGAGCACGTCGTTCTCGGTGTACTCCACGGCGTTGCGCCCGTAGATGTAGGAGAAGTAGCCGGTGAGCTGGGCGTACTCCGGACCCTGCGGGTACTCCCGCTGGAACTTGAACTGGTCCTGGCTCGGGACGGTGCGTGCGACCGGGACGCCCTGCGACCACGATGGCCCCTCGCTCGCGGGAGAACTCGGCGTCGATGACCCGGCGGTTGCCCTCACGGGAGTTCAGCGATGCGGCCTGGAAGAACTGCAGGTAGGTCGCGTTGCCGAGCAGCGCGACGAAGAGCAGCAGGGCGAACACGCTCAGCCTGCGGATGGGGCCGTTCACCGCAGGTACACCACCTGGGTGTCGTCGCCTCGGAGACCTCCGGGGTCAGCGACGGCACCGGGCGCCGGGCCTGGTCGGAGATGCGCAGCAGCAGGGCGACGACGATCCAGTTGGCGACCAGGCTGGAGCCTCCGTACGAGAGGAAGGGCGTGGTCAGGCCGGTCAGCGGGATCAGCTTGGTCACGCCGCCCGACGACGACGAACACCTGCAGCACGAACGTGGCGGCCAGCCCGGTCGCGAGCAGCTTGCCGAAGCCGTCGCGGCTCAGCAGGGCGGTGCGCAGCGCCCGCTCCACGATCAGGCCGTAGCAGGAGGAGGAGCGCGAAGATGCCGGTGAGGCCGAGCTCCTCCCCCAGCGCGGCCATGATGAAGTCGGAGTAGGAGTACGGGATCAGCGTCGGGTGCCCCAGGCCGAGCCCGCGACCGTCCAGGCCGCCCCACGCCAGGCCGAACATGCTCTGGATGATCTGGCCGTTGTGGGTCGGGGTCGCCGAACGGGTTGAGCCAGGCGTCGACCCGCTGCTGCACGTAGCCGAACAGGAAGTAGGCCGCGGCTGCTCCCGCCGACGAACAGGACGCCCCCGAGCACCAGCCACCCGACGCGCTCGGTGGCGACGTAGAGCATCACGACGAAGAGGCCGAAGAACAGCAGGGATGAGCCCAGGTCACGCTGGAAGACCAGGATGCCGAGGCTCAGCAGCCACATCAGCATGATCGGCCCGAGGTGCGCGTCCGCGCGGCAGGTCGATCCCGAGCACGCGGCGCCCGGCGAGGGCCAGCGAGTCGCGATGCACCACGAGATAGCCGGCGAACGCGACGGCGAGCGCCACCTTCGCCACCTCACCGGGCTGGAAGCTCAGGTCGTCCACGTGGATCCAGATGCGGGCGCCGTTCTCCTCGCGCCCGATGAGCGGGAGCATCGGCAAGATGAGCAGCACGATGCCGGTCAGACCCGCGGTGTAGGTGTAGGCCTGCATCCGGCGGTGGTCGCGCAGCAGCACCAGCACGATGACGAACAGCGCCACGCCGACCGTCATCCAGAGCAGCTGCTTGCCGGCGTAGAGCGTCGCATTGCTGGCGATCTGCAGCCGGGCGAGGTCGATCCGGTGGATCTCCGCGAGGCCGAGCCCGTTGATGGCCACGACGATCGGCAGCAGCACCGGGTCGGCGTACGGGCGCGGAGATCCGGACGGTGATGTGCGCGACCAGCGCCAGCGCGACCAGCCAGCCGCCGTAGCCGAGGATGTCGGAGGGCACCTCGCCCTGCGACGCCGAGGCCGACCGCCGCGTAGGCGCCGATGCCGACGGTCAGGGCGAGAACGAGCAGCAGGAGCTCCGCCCCCGTCTGCTCCGGTGAGCGAGGTCCTCGCGGCTCACGGCGAGAGGCTTTCGCAGTACGAGGGGCCGCGGGACCGGGTTGCCCTGCGAGTCGGTGGTGGGCGTCGTGACGCCTGCTCGCAGACCTGGGACATCAGGTTCTGGATGATCTGATGCGGCCCCGGCAAGGCTGTCGGCGTTCATCCCCTGGGTGACCTGGTCGGCGACGGCCGGCGAGAGGTCGCGAGAGCCGGATGGGCGTGGTCTCCTCGACCGAGTGCAGGGGGAGGCCCAGGATGTCCACGTCGAGGCCTCGATGGATGGCCACCAGCGAGTCGTCGGGCGCGACGAAGTACTGCTGCTGGGTCCAGTAGAAGACGGCGCTGCCGGCGAGAGCCACCAGGCCGGCGACCACGACGGTCCAGACCAGGCGCCGGAGCCAGACCCACCGTCCCGGGTGGCCGGGGCGCATAGCGAAGCAGCTCGAGATCGGGCGGAGCCGCCGCTGTCGCTCGTCCGCCGTCCGCGTCCGGGCCGAAGCGGCGGAAGAAGCCGATCCGCGCGGCGAGCCCGGCCCGGCGCGGCTGCTGCGCCGCGGCCCCGACCAGGAGCGGGCCGATCGTCGTCGAGGCTGTGGTCTCGGGATCGTCGTCGACCTGGGGGCCGACGACCTCTGCGACGACCGCGGTGACGTTGTCGGTGCTGCCGTGGTCGAGTGCGGAGCGGACCAGCTCGACGGTGGCGAAGTCGACCGAGCCGGCTCCGAGCAGCGCGGCGAGCAGAGCTTCGTCGAGGGGTCCGGAGCACCCGTCGCTGCACAGCAGGATCCGGTCGCCCTCCTCGAGCTCGACGGTGATCAGGTCCGGCTGGGCATCGTTCACCCCGTCGACTGCCCGGAGGATCAGGTTGCGGTGCGGGTGGTGCCGGGCTTCTTCGGCGGTGATCCGGCCCTCGTCGATCAGGGACTGGACGAACGTGTGGTCGACGGTGAGCTGGCTCAGCTCGCCGCGGCGGAGCAGGTACGCCCGGCTGTCCCCGACGTGCGCGAGCACCAGATGGGCGCCGTCGAAGAGGGCCGCCGATCAGCGTGGTGCTCGTCCCTGACAGCTCGCTGTCGATCTCGACGAGCTCGGCGAGCTTCTCGTGGACGCTGGTGGACCGAGGCCGCGAGCACGTCCTGCAGCTCGTCGGTCGTGGCGTCCGGCCACCGTCTCGGTCGAGTCCAGGGTGCGCATCACGTGCACCGCGGTAGTGCTGGCGACGTCGCCGTAGGCAGCCCCGGCGACTCCGTCGGCGACGACGAGCAGGTTCTCGCCGGCGTACCCGGAGTCCTGGTTGTCCTTGCGGACCCGACCGACGTCGGACAGGGCCGAGTAGCGCAGGCGGAAGGCGTCAGTCATCGGGCGTCACTTCTTGATCTCGAGGACGCTCTTGCCGATGCGGATCCGGGTGCCGACGCTCACGGCGGTGGGCTGGCTGATCCGGTGGCTGCCGATGTAGGTCCCGTTGGTCGACCCCAGATCCTCGACGAACCAGTGATTGCCTGACGAGGCGAGCCGCGCGTGGCGGTTGGAGGCGTAGTCGTCGTCGAGGTGGATCGCGGCGTCGGGAGATCGGCCGATCGTCATCGAGGTGCCGTGCAGGTCGACCGTGGTACCGGTGTTCGCGCCCTCGACGATGGAGACCAGGCGCGGCGCCCCGCGACGGGCTCTCGCCTCCTTCTGCCGCTCCGGCACGACCTTCTGCGGGGGTGCGGTCTGGACCCGGGTGCCGAACATGTCCGAGCGGATGACGGAGACCGCCGAGAGCACGAAGATCCACAAGATGGCGAGGTAGCCGAACCGGACCAGGGTCAAGGTGAGCTCAGACATCCACGGGCTCCGCGAAGTGCACAGTGATGGTGGTGTGTCCCACCTGGAGCTCGGCTCCGTCGTGGACGAGCGAGCGTGACGACTCGCTCCCCGTCGAGAAAGGTGCCGTTGGTCGAGTCGAGGTCGACCACCCCGATCTGTGGCGCGCCATGCCCGGGCTGGAGCCGGATCTCGACGTGCTTGCGGGACACTCCGGGATCGTTGATGCGCAGGTCCGCCTCGCTGCCGCGCCCCACGACGAGTCCGGGCGGGAGCACCGGGTGCTTGGTGCCGTTGACCTCGAGGAACACCCGCGCCGGACGGGCCTCGGGGATCACCAGCGGCTCGTCGGACTCGACCCGGGCCGTGGCGGTGCTGCGCACCCGGAAGCGCCCGATCCCGAGGTCCTCCGCCATCGCCAGCTCGATGGTGACAGGCCCGGCGAAGACGTAGCCCTGTTCGTCGGCGTGCTGGCCCAGGAGCTCGGAGAGCTCGGTGGTGAGGCTGGCGGCGTACGGGGCGAGCCGCTCGTAGTCGGTCGGGGACAGCTCGATTCCGAAGGTGTTCGGCGCGAGCTCGCCGGTCCCGCGAGAGAACCTCGGCCGAGTTGTCGACCTCTCGCTGGAGGGCTGCGGCGAGCTCGACCGGCTGCACCGTGCTGCGGAACGCCTTGGCGAAGGCACCGGCGACGGCAGACTCGAGCCGTTGCTCGAACCGGTGGAGTACCCCCACGCCGCCTCCTTCGCTGACCTCGAACACCGCGACCCCCCCGGTAGCGCAGCCGTGCCCCCTCGGCTGATCGTATAGGGCCGAGGTCACTGGTTTGGGTAGCCCGCAGGCGGTGGGATATCGTTAGCGCGCTTCTGGCGCGAGTGGCGGAATAGGCAGACGCGCACGGTTCAGGTCCGTGTGCCCGAAAGGGCGTGGGGGTTCAACTCCCCCCTCGCGCACGTGAGAGGCCCCAGGTCCGACCTGGGGCCTCGTGCATTCCCGGACGGCTCCGTTGCGTGACCGGTGGCGGCCGGCGACGGGTGGGGACGACGTCAGCCGGAGGTGAAGTGCACGCCGGAGAAGCGGGTTCGCCATCGCGTCACGCGGGTTGCGACCGCGGCAAGATCGGCGTGGGGGGCCAGGCCGTCGGCGATCAGGGACGCGAGCTCGTCCATGTCGTGAGGCTTCATGCCGAGTCGGACCAGTTCCGGGGTGCCGATGCGGAGCCCGTTGACGTCGCCGTTCACGGCTTCCGTGGGGAGCCCGATGCCGGAAGCCAGCAGGTTGGCCTGTCGCAGCTGCTTCGCTGCGCGCTGGCCGCCACCCCACGGGTGCGCCTTCACAGCGAACTGGTGGGAACGGCTCGCGCCGTCGAGCCCTTGGAACAGCGGTAGTCCTCGCGCGAGCAGGCCGGCCGCGAGCTCAGCGGCAGTCTCGACCATGGTCGCGGCGTACTCCTGGCCGACTGCCTTCCAGTCGAGCAGGGTCACCGCCAGGGCGGCTGCCTTGCCGGCGTCGAAGTTCGCGGTCAGGCCGGGGTAGGCGATCGCGTCGAGACGCTGGGCGATCTCCGGCTCGTTGGTGACGATCAGGCCGCCGGGTGGGCCGCCAAGGCTCTTGTAGGTGCTCATGGTCATCAGGTGAGCGCCTTCGTCGAGCGGGTTCGACCAGGCGCCTCCGGCGATCAGACCGCACAGGTGGGCGGCGTCGAAGAGCAGGACGGCTCCGACCTCGTCGGCGATCTCGCGAAGCGTGGAGACCGGGTGTGGGTAGAGGTTGATGCTGGCGCCGATGGTGATCATCTTCGGGCGACGCTCCTGAGCCATTGCTCGAAGGGCGTCCACGTCCACAGTGAACCGGTCGGCGTCCACCGGTGCGGGGATCGTGCTCAGCCGATACATCCCGGCGGAGCCACCCGCATGGTGGGTGACGTGACCCCCGATGCTGGGCGGGGGCGCGATGATCGTGTCCCCGGGCTCACAGGCTGCCATGAACGCGTACAGGTTGGCGATGGCTCCCGAGGGCACCCGGATCTCGGCGTACCGCGCGTGGAACACCTCGGCTGCGAGCTCGGCAGCGATGACCTCGATCTGCTCGATGGCTTCCAGGCCCATCTCGTACTTGTCCCCGGGGTAGCCCAGCGACGGCCTCGAGCCGAGCCCGGCCGACAGCATCGCCTCGGCGCGTGGGTTCATGATGTTCGTGGCCGGGTTGAGGTTCACGCAGTCCCGGTCGTGGATCTCCCGGTTCAGCTCGACCAGGCGGTCCACCTCGGCGAGCACGTCGGGTCCCGAGGCGCTTGCGGTGGCCATGGCGAGGGAGTCGACGTAGGCCCCGCTGTGGTCGGGGAGCCAGGGCCGCGGTGCAAGTGCTGTCATGCGTCCCATCGTCCGGGCGCCCACTCGTAAGGACAAGGTCCAGTTTGGGCGCCGCACCAATTAGTGTTGCTACATGTTCGACCTCTCGCGACTGGTCTTCCTCAACGCGGTGCATCGCCGCGGCTCGGTTGCCGCAGCAGCGCGCGAGCTTGGTTACACCTCTTCGGCCGTGAGCCAGCAGATCGGCAAGCTCGAGCGGGAAGTGGGCATGACGCTGCTCGAGCCCGCCGGACGGGGGGTCGTGCTTACCGACGCCGCCCTGGTCCTGGTCGAGGCCGGGGTGACCATCGAGGCGGCGCGCGAGGTTGCGCGCGGCCAGCTCGAGGAACTTGCTGGGGGGTTCACCGGCACGCTTCGACTTGCGTGCTTCCCCTCCGCCATCCGTGGTGTGGCTGCGCCGGCACTCGGGGCCCTGGCCGACGTGGCGCCTGAGCTGCGGATCCAGCTCAGGGAGCTGGCGCCGGAGCCCGGGCTGGAGGCCGTGGCCGGCGGCTACGCGGACGTGGCGCTTGTCCACGACTGGGTGCACGACCGGATCTCGTTCGCTGCGGGTCTCGAGACCGTGCACCTGGCCGACGACCCGGTCGACCTGGTCGTCCCGGCAGCCCACCCGCTGGCCGTCCGTCCGTCCATCGATCTGTCCGAGACCGTCGGCGACGTGTGGGTGACCGACGTCTCGGACAGCATCTGCACCCGCTGGATCATCGACATGCTGAGTGGCGCCACCGAGACTCCTCGCGTGTACTTCCGAGCCGAGGAGTATGCCTCTCAGGTCGCGCTTGTGGCCGCCGGGCTCTGTGTCGGCGTGCTGCCACGGTTGGGTCGCCCGGCTCTGCCCGACACCGTCCGGGTGGTCCCGTTGCGCGGCCAGGTTCCCACCCGACGATTCGTGGCGGTCTACCGCAGGACCACGTCGCGCAGGCCTGCGATCAAGCGCCTCATCCAGTCCCTGAAGGACGGGATCCTCACAGAGCCCCCACGGGCCGGGGCCACACGCGCCCATCCCCTTCACCACCCGAGCTGAACGCACGGGAACCCCCCCGGGCCCGGCGGGGGCGTCCGGCCGGTTTCACGGCACCTGGAACGACGGAGCCGGCCGCGCGGGAAGCGCGTCGGGCTCGGTCAGCTCTGTGCCAGTACTGTGAAGGGAGAGCCGGCTGCGGGAGGCGCGATGGAGATCCTGGCGAAGACCGATCTGGACCTGCTGACCCAGCTCGAGCAACCGGGTCCGCAGGTGTCGTTGTTCCTGCCGACCCACCGCCTCGGGTCCGAGGACAGGACGGACCCGCTGCGCTGGAAGAACCTCCTGACGAGCGTCGAGTCCGCCCTGGCGGACCAGGGGCTGCGGCGCACCGAGATCAGCGAGCTACTCGCGCCCGCGTGGGGCCTCCACGCGGACGGTCTGGCGTGGCAGTACATGAGCGATGGGCTGGCGATGTTTCTCCGCCCAGGCTGGCACCGCAGCTACCGCGTCCCGGTCGCCCTTCCCGAGCTGGCCACTGTCGGGGAGCGCCTGGTCACCGGCCCGCTCATGCGTGTTCTCGCCAGCGACCGGCACTTCCTGGTCCTTGCGATCAGCCGGCGCGACGTGCGCCTGCTCGAGGGCAGCAGGGAGCACGTCGAGCAGCTCGAGCTGCGGGACGTCCCCCGAGACCTCCGTGACGTCATCGAGGAGCCGGAGCCGAGGTCGGACGCGATGGCACGCCCCCTCGCCGGCGGCCGGGGCGGTCGAGCGATCTTCTACGGCTTCGGTGCCGCTGACGGGGACTTCAAGAAGGTCGAGGTCGCCACGTTCCTCCGACGGGTCGCCGACGGCCTCGCCGAGTACCTCCGCGGCGGGCACCTGCAGATGGTGCTCGTCGGGCTCCCCGAGATGGTGGCGGCGTACCGCTCGGTCAACTCCTACCCACACGTCCTCGACGAGGAGGTCCGCACCAACCCCGACGGGCTGTCCCCGGAGAAGCTCCACGATGCCGCGTGGTCGGTGATGGAGGGTGTCCTCGGCGCGCAGCGAGCCCGCGCGCTCGACCGCCTGGGCGGGCTCCGGGCGGCGGGACACGTAGCGGAGGGACCGGACCGGGTCGCAGAGGCGTCGGCCCAGGGCCGGGTCGAGACGCTGTTCGTCGCGGACGAGCCCTGGTGCTGGGAGCAGACCGCTGGCTACGGCCCGGTCGTCGTTCTGGGCGCCGTCGAGGAGCTCGTCGCGTGCGAGCAGCTCGACCGAGCCATCACCGACACTCTGGCGCACGGCGGCCAGGTGTACGCCGTTCCGGCTGCTGTGGATCTCGGCGGCCACACAGCCGCGGCTGCATTGCGCTACTGACCGTCACGGCTCCTCGAAGCGGCACCCGGCGCCCTCGGCGCCGACGTACTACCCCGCTGGCACCGCGGCTCGTGGCGGCATCGATCCCACCGCGCGGCCTGACTCCGTACCGTCCACCGAGGGGTCGGGCGGTCCGCTCCCGGTTGGTTGCGCTCAGTGCCGGTGGACTTGGCGCGTTCGGCCGAGCGCGACCCCGGTTCCTGGCACCCTGAGGTCATGACCTCGCTCGCCGCCTGGCTGCTCAGCGCCGTTCTGGCACTCGCCCCGGTGGTCGTGCCGCCCGACGCCAACGTGGCGTGGGACTACCAGATCGGTGGAGCGCGCACTCCCCCGGCGGGCGTCGGCATCGTGGACCGGGACCGTGCGGCGAGCCCATCGGGGCTCTACGACATCTGCTACGTGAACGCGTTCCAGACCCAGCCCGACGAGCGCTCGTTCTGGCGCGAGCAGCACCGCAGCCGGCTGCTGCTGCGGCACAACGGCAGCCTCGTGGTCGACGGGCAGTGGAACGAGATCCTGCTCGACGTCGGCACCTCGACCAAGCGCCACCGGCTGACCCGGATCGTGGGACGCTGGATCGACGGATGTGCCGCAGCGGGCTTCGACGCCGTCGAGCTCGACAACCTCGACAGCTGGACCAGGAGCCGGCACGAGTTGCGTCGCCGCGATGCCCGGACGTTCGCCACGTCGCTGGTGGCGGTTGCCCACGCCGACGGGCTCGCCGTCGCCCAGAAGAACGCCGCCGAGCTGCTCGGGAGCAAGGACGCGATCGGCTTCGACTTCGCGATCGTCGAGGAGTGCGCGAAGTATCACGAGTGCCGCGAGTTCGTGGATGCCTACTCCGGGCGGGCTCTGCTGGTGGAGTACCGGCAGAAGTGGTTCGACGCCGCCTGCACCCGTGTGGGCGCCGAGGTCGCCGTGGTCCTGCGCAACCGCAACGTCACCCCCGGCGGCCCCTACGAGACCTGCTAGGCCCCGACGGCTCCCGTTCGGCGTTCGGGCGACGTCCGGGCGGGCCGGATGCGGCGGAGCCGCAGGCTGTTCGAGACCACGAACAACGACGACAGCGCCATGGCGGCGCCGGCGATCAGTGGGTTGAGCAGCCCGGCGGCCGCCATCGGGATCGCCGCGACGTTGTAGCCGAAGGCCCAGGCGAGATTCCCGTGGATCGTGCTGAGGGTCGCTCGCGCGAGCCGCACCGCGTCGGGCACCGCGCGCAGGTCCTCCCCGATCAGGATCACGTCCGCGGCCTCGATCGCCACGTCCGTCCCCGTGATCACGGCCAGGCCCAGGTCGGCCGTCGCGAGCGCCGGGCCGTCGTTGACGCCGTCGCCGACCATCGCCACCGATCGGCCGGAGGCCCGCAGCTCCGCGATGGCGGCCGCCTTCTCGGCGGGCAGAACCTCGGCGATCACCTCGTCGATCCCGACCGCCGCCGCCACCGACTCCGCTGCCCCGCGGTGGTCGCCGCTCAGCAGCACCGTGCGCAGCCCCATCGCTCGCAGGGCGGCGACGGCTGATGCGGCCGAGCCCTTGATCGTGTCGTGCAGCGCGATCATCCCGACGGCTGCGCCGTCGACCACCACGAACGCGGTCGTGGCGCCGGCCTCCACGCACTCGGCCTGCCAGCCGGTCAGTTCGCCGCCGAGTGTCAGGCGGTGGCGTGCCAGGAGCTGCGCCGACCCGACGAGGACGGCCCGGCCCTCGACGACGCCGATCGCGCCCAGGCCCGGGAGCGCCCGGAACTCCTCGGCCGGGGCAAGGCCCGCTCCCAGCCCGACGGTCACGTACTCGACGACCGCCGCGGCTACGGGGTGCTCGGAGCCCTGCTCGACCGACGCGGCGAGTCGGGCGATAACGTCCGGGTCCCAGCCGGGCACGGCCCTGACCGCGGCCACGGTCATGGTCCCGACCGTCAGCGTGCCGGTCTTGTCGAAGACCACCGTGTCGACCTTGCGCGCCGACTCCAGAGCCTGCTGGGACTTCACGAAGATGCCCAACCGGGCGCCTCGCCCGGCCGCGACCATCAGGGCCATCGGCGTGGCCAGGCCGAGTGCGCACGGGCAGGCGATGATGAGGACCGCCAGGGCCGGGTCGAACGCGTGCATCAAGGACCCGGTGGCGACGAGCCAGACGGCGAGGGTCGCCGCGGAGAGCCCGATGACGCTCGGCACGAAGATCCCGCTGATCCGATCGGCCAGCCGTTGGATCGCCGCCTTCTCGCTGGACGCCCTCTCGACCAGCTCGACGAGCTGGGCCAGCGCGGCCTCGTCGGCCCGACAGGTGGCGCGGACGGTGAGCCGTCCGTCGACGGCAATGGTCCCCCCGAGCACCGGGGTGCCGACGTCGGCGGTGGTCAGCGCGGACTCCCCGGTCATGGCGCTGGCGTCCACGCCGGCGATGCCGTCGACGACGTCCCCGTCGGTGGCGATCTGCTCACCGGGCCGCACCACGAACAGGTCGGCGACCGCCAGCTCCTCGATCGGGATCGTCGTCTCCGAGCCGTCCGGCTCGAGCCTGCTCACGGTACGGGTGCCCGAGGCGACGAGGTCGTGGAGCGCCTGACCCGCGGAGCGCTTCGAGAGGGCCTCGGCCAGCTTGCCGGCGAGGATGAAGATGGTGACCCAGGCGACGACGTCGAGGTAGATGGCGCCGCTCGGCCGGAAGAGAAGTCCCCAGGCGCTGGGACTCGAGTCGTCGGCCGCGGTGAAGAACATGGTGTAGACCGACCAGGCAGAGGCCACGATGACCCCGAGGGAGACCAGCGTGTCCATCGTGGTGGTCCGATGACGCAGGTTGCGCCAGGCGGCCTGGTGGAACGGCCACGCGGACCAGGTGACCACGGGCAGCGTCATCGCCAGCAGCAGCCACTGCCAGCCGGGGAAGCGCAGCTGCGGTGCCAGGACGAACTCGAAGGACAGGTCCGCAAGGGGTACGCCGATGACCATGGCCACGGCCAGCCGGGGCCACAGCTGCTTGACCCGCCTGGCCTCGAGGTCGGTCGGTGACGGCTCGTCGGGGGTGATCGGGATCGCGCCGTACCCGGTCTTCTCGACGGTGGCCACGACCGTGGCCACGTCCACGCCAGGCCCGATGGTCACCCGGGCGCGACCGGTCGCGTAGTTGACGGTGGCCTGCGACGGCGTCGAGCTTGTTCAGCTTGTGCTGCACCCGGTTGGCGCAGGCGCCGCACGTCATTCCGGTGATCGTCAGCGACACGATGTGCTGTCCCGCCGGTCCCGACAGGGGGCCCGTCGGGGCAGGCTGAGGCGGCGAGCCGTCCACCGTCGGCTGCATCGCCACGCCTCCTCCTTGCCCGCGCTCTCCACGCGGTGTCACGCTCCCCTTCGCGCCGGCGGTCCGCTACTCCTGGTCGCGCAGCCGGGCCAGCATCCGGTTGTACGCCTCCCAGGCCTCATCGCTGTCGGGATCGAAGTCCTGTGCCGTCGTCGCGGAGGAGTCCCCCGCCGCGCCTCGCGTGGAGCGCTCGTGCAGCTGGGCTGCCATCGAGGCGCGCCGGGCATCCTCCAGCCAGCCGCCGAGCATCCGCCGCTGTCGGGTGGGAGAGGTCACCACGCTGATCATCAGCGCCACCCCGATCAGCATCATCAGCCCGTCACCCCCGGCCCACATCATGGCTCCCCCGATGTGCAGGTCCGTCAGGGGCGCGGGTGCCCACGACGGGTGGGCGCTCATCATGTCGGGGAACATCACGGTGTTGGTCTGCAGCAGTACCACTCCGACCAGTGTGTCGGGACCGCCCCCGGCCATCAGCAGGATCAGCCGCAGCAGGTAGGGCGTGTCTCGCCGTAGCGGCTCCTCGCCCAGCAGCGGCAGCAGGAAGAGGTATCCGCCCACGATGTAGAGCACCTGCTCGCCCCAGACGAGCCAGCCGTGGGTGGCCACCTGGTCGAGGAACGACGTCAGGTGCGTGCCCATGACGACGGTGCTGTACACGAGGAGCCCGGTGACCGGGTGGGTCAGCAGGCCGACCGGCCGGGACGCCAGCGCCGCGCGCAGGCGCGCGGAGGTCGTGGGGCGCGTCCCTTCGATGAGCACGGTCAGCGGCAGGCCGAGGACCAGCATCGCCGGCACGACCATGATCAGCAGCAGGTGCATCACCATGTGCACCCAGAAGACCGAGAGCGCGTAGGCCCCGATCGCGGACGCGACGATGAACCAGGTCAACGCCAGGCCACCGAGGAAGAAGAGCACCCGCCAGAGGGGCACGGTGGAGGAGTCGCTCCTCCGCCACAGGACGAGGTAGCCGGCGCTGAGGCCGGCCACGGCGACCAGCCAGCCCGGCTCGAGCTGCCAGGTGGTGAGAAACGACGACCAGGCAAGTGGGGGCATGTCCACGGTCACTCCCGGTGGTCCCGCGCACTGCTGCGCGACGACCGACGCGCTCTGGTCATGCCAAGGAGGGTAGGGGACCGCTGGTCGCGCGTGATCAGCCGGGTCGCGCGGTGATCCGGATCTCGAAGCCCCCGAGGAGGCTCTGCCCCACGACGCAGTAGCGGTGGCTGAGCACCGCGAGTCGGTCGAGCTTCTCCTGGTCCGCGTCGGTCTCCACGACGGCGTCCACCACGACGTCCTGGACACCGACGGGTGCGTGAGGATCCACGCCCAGGGTGCCCCGCGCGTCGAACGTCCCGTGTGCCGTGAGCTGGGCCGAGGCGATGGGAATCCGCATCACGGTCGCGACGCTGCGCATGGTCACTCCCACGCAGCCGACCAGCGCCTGGAGGAGCATGTCGGCCGAGCATGACTCGGCGCCGCTGCCTCCGGTCGAGGGGTGTGGTCCCGCGGTGATCGGCCCGGCCCAGCTCGCAACGACCGTGCCGAGCCCGGGGGCGGAGAAGTCGCCCGCCGCGTGGACCGGCGTCATCGCCGACGCGGGATCGGCCGTGTACCTGTCCTTCAGCGGCGCCTGGATCGCCCGGAGCTCGGCTGCTTCCATCGTCTGAGGATGAGGGACGCCGACCCGCTGGGCAACGATCGCCGCGACGGGTGTCAGCCGCTGGAACCCTGCGATGCCGAGGGGCTGGGCGTCGTACCGGGGCCCTCGGAGGAGACGAGCTGCCGGGTTGTCGAAGGTGGCCGGTCGATGGACCAGCGAGAAGTGGTCCCAGGGCCAGACGATCGCCCAGACCTTGCCGACCACGAGCGACTCCGGGATGGTGCCTCCTCCGGGCAGCTTCTGGTGGTAGCGCGAGTCCTCGCTGTTGGCGCGGTTGTCGCCCATCACCCAGAGCCGGCCCGGCGGCACCACGACGTCGAACTTCATCGTCGACGGGTCGGCCCCGGGCTTGAGGTAGCTGGTCTCGTCGAGGGGCACGCCGTTCACGGTGATCCGGCCCTGCGCGTCACAGCACGCGACCTCGTCACCGCCGACGCCGATGACCCGCTTCACGAGGTGGCCGGTGGTGGGGTACAGCCCGATCTTGCTCAGCGCGTCCTGGAGGAGGTTGAGCCTTTGGTGTCCGAGCGGGCCGAGCCACTTGCCGCCGGGGTCCTGGAACACGACCACATCGCCCCGCTGCACGGGGCTGGTCCAGTAGGAGATCTTCTCGACCAGGATCCGGTCGTTGACCTTGAGCAAGGGCTCCATCGACCCGGACGGGACGAAGAACATCTGCACGAAGAACGTCTTGATCACCGACGCGATGACCAGCGCGATGACCAGGAGAATGATCGTCTCGAGCCAGAGCGGAAGCGGCTTGCGCTTGCGTGGACCCGGCGCCCCGGCCTCTGGAGCGGTCGCGCTGCCGTCGGAAGCCGGCGGCGTCGCATCGCTGGAGCTCATGCCGCGACCCTACCGGCACAGGTGTGGGGCCGGGGCCCGACCCGAGAGCCCGGGCCCGTCAGGAGCGCGGCACGAGCAGTCGCGCCAGATCAGGGTCCCCGAGCGCGATGCGGCGCATGAAGCCGCACGTCGCCTCGACCAGCACCCCCTCCTCGGCGGCGCGAGCGAACGCGGCACGAGTGATGGCCTCGCCGTACCCGTGCTGGCGGTACTCGGGGGGCACCTCGGTGTAGAGGAAGTCCCAGACGCCCGGCTCCTTGCGGACCAGGACCATCCCGACCCGGCGGCCCTCGGCGTCGAAGGCCGTCATCTCCCCGTCGTGCATCTCGAGCGTCACCGCGGCGGCCATGCACCCAGTGTCTCCCACCCCCGGAAACCAGGAGGGGGTGCACCCGCCCCGGTCGCTGCCCTGTCCCCCCGCCCGGCGCGAGGGACTCTAGGGTGAGCGCATGACGATCCTCGACGACGCCAGGTCCGGCATGGACCCCGAGATCCGGCCGCAGGACGACTTGTTCGGGTATGTGAACGGCACGTGGCTCCGGACCGAGGAGATCCCGGCCGATCGCTCGCGTGCGGGCTGGTTCGTGGTGCTCGACGAGGAGGCCCGGCACCAGGTCCGCGACATCGTCGAGGAGGCGGCCCGGGCGGTGGCGGACGGCACGGCCGAGGCCGGGTCGCCCCAGCACCTGATCGGAAGCCTCTACTCCAGCTTCATCGACGAGGACGCGGTCGAGGCGCTGGGTGTCGAGCCGATCCGAGCCGATCTCGACGAGCTCCGCCGGGTCTCCGACCTCAACGGCCTCGTCGACTTCGTGGGCCGCCGGGAGCGGACAGGCGGCAGCGGCTTCTTCGGCTGCCTACGTCAACACCGACGACACCAACTCCCAGCGCTACCTGCTGAATCTCGTGCAAGGTGGGCTCGGACTGCCCGACGAGTCCTACTACCGCGACGAGAAGTTCGCCGAGATCCGCAAGGCGTACGTCGCCCACCTGAGCGCCATGTTCGGTCATGCCGGCTACCCCGACGCCGAGGCGGCCGCCCAGCGCACCCTCGACCTGGAGGAGCGGCTCGCCGGGGGGCACTGGGAGCGCAGCCTCACCCGGGACCGGGTGAAGACCTACAACCTGATGCCGTTCGACGATCTCCTCGAGCTGGCGCCGAGCTTCCCGTGGCCCACCTGGCGTGACGCGATCGGTGCGACCGACGACGCCCTCGCCGAGGTCATCGTGCGTGAGCCCAGCTTCTTCGCGCACCTGTCCGTGCTGGTGGGCGAGGTCCCTCTGAGGGACTGGAAGGACTGGGTCGCCGCCCGGGTCATCCGGGCTGCCGCGCCGTACCTCGGCTCGGCCTTCTCCGAGGGGATCTTCGACTTCTACGGCCGCACCCTGAGCGGTACCCCGGAGCAGCGGGCACGCTGGAAGCGGGGGGTCTCGTTCGTCGAGGACTCCGTGGGTGAGGCCGTCGGCGAGGTCTACGTCGCACGCCACTTCCCGCCCTCCTCGAAACAGCTGATGGAGGAGCTGGTCGCGAACCTGCTCGAGGCGTACCGGCAGAGCATCGCCCAGCTGGACTGGATGAGCCAGGAGACCAAGCAGCGGGCCTTCCGCAAGCTGGACACCTTCCTGCCGAAGATCGGGTACCCCGCCAAGTTCCGGGACTACTCCGCGCTCGAGGTGGTAGCCGGAGACCTGCTCGGGAACGCCCGCCGGGCGGCGGCCCTCGAGCACGACCGCCAGCTGGCGAAGATCGGGTCGCCGGTCGACCGGGAGGAGTGGCTGATGCTGCCCCAGACCGTGAACGCCTACTACCTGCCGGGCACCAACGAGGTCACCTTCCCGGCGGGGATCCTGCAGAGGCCGTTCTTCGACCCGGAGGCGGAGGCCGCGCAGAACTACGGGGGGATCGGGGCGGTGATCGGCCACGAGATCGGGCACGGCTTCGACGACCAGGGCTCCCACTTCGACGAGCTCGGCAACATGGACAACTGGTGGACCGACGAGGACCGCCGGGCGTTCGAGCTCCGCAAGGACATGCTCATCGAGCAGTACGCCGGTCTCTCCCCCCGGGATCTCCCCGGCGAGCACGTCAACGGGGCGCTGACCGTCGGAGAGAACATCGGCGACCTCGGTGGACTCACCATCGCTCTCACGGCGTACCGGATCAGCCTCGGGGGACGCGAGGACCCCGTCGTGGACGGGCTGACCGGCACCCAGCGGCTGTTCCTGAGCTGGGCCTACGTCTGGCGGACGAAGACGCGCCGGGAGCTGGCCCGTCAGTTCCTGGCGACCGACACGCACTCGCCCGAGGAGTTCCGGGCCAACATCGTGCGCAACCTCGACGAGTTCCACGAGGCGTTCGGCACCGACGAGAACGACGGGCTCTGGCTCGACCCCGAAGCCCGCGTCCGGATCTGGTAGCCGGCCGCGCCGCCTCAGACGGGCCGGGCGAGGGACAGTGCGAAGTCGCCCGCGTCGTCGGTCCACCACTCGGTGAGCGCGAAGCCCGCGTCGGCCAGCTCGGCGCGCACCCGGCTCTCGGGTGAACTTCGCCGAGATCTCGGTGCGCATCTCCTCGCCCCGTTCGAAGTCGGACCGAGAGGCCGAGGTCGGCGATCGTGGACCCGCTGGTCGCCCGCGGGACCGCAGCCGCATCTCGATCCACTCGGTTGTCGGCGTCCCAGACCGCCACGTGCTCGAAGGCGTCGACGTCGAAGTCGGCGTCGAGCCTGGCGTTGAGCACGTGCAGCACGTTCCGGTTGAACTCGGCGGTGACGCCGGCCGCGTCGTCGTAGGCGCGCACCAGCCGGTCCGGGTCCTTCACCAGATCGGTGCCGAGCAGGAACGAGTCCTCGGGGGCCAGCCCGCCCCGGATCGCGGCGAGGAAGCCGCCACGCTCCGCCGGGGTGAGGTTGCCCGATGGTGCCGCCGAGGAAGGCGACCATCCGGGTGCCACCGGACGGGATCAGGCCGAGGTGGTGCTCGAAGTCGCCGACCATGCCGTGGATCCCGAGCTCCGGGTAGTCCACCGAGAGGGACTTCATCGCCTCCTCCAGCGCCGTCGGGGACACGTCGACGGGGACGTAGCGGCGCAGGGTCCCGGCGCGTGCGAGCCCGTCGAGCAGGAGCCGTGTCTTCAGCGAGGATCCCGACCCGAGCTCGACGAGCGTGTCCGCACCGGACGCGGCGGCGATCGCGTCCGCGCGCGCGTCGAGGATGGAGCGCTCCGCGCGGGTCGGGTAGTACTCGGGGAGCCGGGTGATCTCCTCGAAGAGCTCCGAGCCGCGCGCGTCGTAGAAGTACTTGGGCGGCAGCCACTTCGGGGTCCGCGGTGAGCCCTGCGCGCACGTCGCGGACCAGCCCGGCGACGAGGTCGTCGGGGGACAGATGGACGTCGAGGGTGAACTCGGGCATGGGTCCTTCCGGTCAGATGGGCATCGGCGTGATCGGTCACCGAGCGCCTCGGTGGCGAACACGACGTGGTGGTCGGGGACGTGCTCCCAGTCGTCGCCGTCGTCGGTGGGCTCCGACGCGAGCACCGTGTGGTCGGCGCCGCGCCGGACGAAGAGGTCCTCGCCGTGGCGGGTCGCGGCGATGCCGGACCCGTCCGACGCGAGCAGGTTGAGCCGGCCGTCGCCGAGGCCGGCGAGGGTGGTGACGGACGTGACCAGCCCTTCGGCGAGCCCGGCACCGGACTCCCACGCCTCGACCGCGAGCGCGAACGCGAGCGAGGTGTCGACCGCCGCCGCCGCCTCGGGGACGTCGAGCGCCCTGCCCCACAGCTCCTTGCGCGCACGCGGCCAGTCGAACAGCCGCCCGTTGAGGCTGAACAGCCAGCGGCCGTGCCGGAACGGTGCTGCGGCGACTCGTCGAGTGCGGTGCCCTCGGTCGCGGAGCGGACGTTGGCCACCATCGCCGCCGCCCGGATCGTCGGCGCGATCGAGGCGAAGGACGGGTCGGACCAGATCGGGCGGGCCTGCCGGTACCGGACCGCCTCTGCGCGGCCCTCGACGTACCAGCCGACGCCGAACCCGTCGGCGTTCACCAGCCCGTGCTTCTGGTGGCGTGGCCGGTAGGACTGCTCGACGCAGCGAGTGCGGGGCGTCGAGCACGAGCTCGGACAGCGGGCGCGGCGCCCCGAGGTAGCCCAGGTGCCGGCACATGTCAGGCGCTCCTCGCGGTCCGGAAGCCGGCGAAGATCTGTCGTCGGATCGGGTAGTCCCAGTTGCGGAACGTGGTGCGGCAGGCCAGCGGGTCGGTCGCCCAGGACCCGCCGCGCAGCACCTTGTAGTCGGCGCCGAAGAAGACCTCGGAGTACTCCCGGTAGGGGAAGGTGCAGAAGCCGGGGTGGCCGCGGAAGTCGGTGGAGGTCCACTCCCAGACGTCCCCGAGCATCTGACGGGCGCCGTAGGCGGAGGCCCCGTCGGGGTAGGAGCCGGCCCGGGTGGGTCGGAACCGGGCCTGGCCGAGGTTGGCGCGCCCGGGGTCGGGGGGCTCGTCGCCCCACGGATAGCGACGCTTGGACTGCGGTGTCGGGGTCCCACGAGGCGGCCTTCTCCCACTCGGCCTCGGTGGGCAGCCGGCGGCCCGCCCAGCGGGCGTAGGCCTCCGCCTCGTAGAAGCAGACGTGCTCGACCGCCTCGTCGAGGTCGAGCCGAAGGACGACGCCGAACCGCCGGGTGAGCCAGGTCCCTGCGTCGCGGTGCCAGAAGGCCGGGCCCCGCTTGCCGGACGCGGGTGCGCCACTCCCACCCCTCGGCCGACCACCAGGCCGGGTCGTCGTAGCCGCCGTCCTCCACGAAGGACGAGGTAGGCGCCGTTGGACACCGGGGTGGTGTCGATCCAGAACGGGTCGACGTCGACGACGGTGCGCCGGCCGCTCGTTGTCGTAGGCCCAGGGGTCCGAGGAGGTGCCCATCACGAACGGGCCACCCGGCACCAGCACCTCCGGCGTCGCGACCGGTGTCCACGGCACCGGAGGGGCGTCGTGCTCGGCGAGGACGACGTCGCCGCGGCGGAGCTGGTGGGTGGCGAGCATCGTCTCGTCGTGCTGGTGCTCGTGCTGCAGCACCATGCCGTAGACGAAGCCGCCGTCGGTGAGCTGCTTGCCGTCGTCGAGACGCACCGTGTCCAGCGAGTCGAGCACCTTGCGCCGCACCAGGTCGATGTAGCGGGTCGACTCTGCCGGGGTGAGCAGCGGCAGGGTGGGGCGCACGGCGCGCGGGTGCTCGAAGGCGTCGTACAGCGTGTCGATCTCCGGCCGCATCGGGCTCGATGCCCGCCGCGGCGCGCAGCAGCCACAGCTCCTCGTAGTTGCCGACGTGGGCGAGGTCCCACACGAGCGGCGACATCAGACGGGAGTGCTGCGCGACCAGCTCGTCGTCGTCGAGCACGTCGGACGGTCAGGCCGAGGGAACGGCGTCGCACGCGCTCCAGCTCGTCGGCGACCACCTGCTTCAGGTCGTCCGGTCGGGACGCGCTCATCGTCGTCATCCTCGTCACGGCTCGTCGGCCGGGGGCGAGGCCCCGGAACGGTGAAGTGGTCGGCGAACTCGCGCGACCAGGTCGGTGGCCGAGCCCGTCGATGCCGTCGAGTGTGAGCTCGAGCAGCTCCGCGGGCGGAGTCGGCGAGCGCCGGGTCGGTCAGGCCCGAGCCGGCCGCGCGGTCCCAGGCGTCGGGCGTCGTCGCGCCGCGGATCCAGCGCCGCAGTCCGCGGCGGCCTCGTCGCGCATGAGCTCCCACAGGACCAGGACCGGAACCGGCCACCACGTCGCGCGGCTGCGCGTCGAGGTAGCGGACCTCGAACCAGCCGCGGGGCCGCACCGGGGGAAAGAGCGTGGTGAGGTGGTAGTCCAGGTCCTCGACGGTCGGGCGGCCGAGGGCGGTCCGCGCCCGACACCCAGTCGCCGAAGGTGAAGCCCGGTCGGGCGACCCACTGCTCGCCGCGGACCATCATCACCGGGCGTCCAGCGCGTAGCGGGCCCAGGCAGCGACCGGGTCCTCCCCGCGCGGGGGCGCGGTGCGAGCGGGGTCGAGCTCCTGCCAGACACCCTGCCGGCGCGAGCGCCACCCGGGGGCCGGCGAGTTGGCGAAGGCGGCGATCGAGGGCCGGGCCGAGGTCGTGGAGGAGCCGCCACCGGCGGGCGACGTCGGCCGGGGTCTCCCCCGCGTCGAGGTTCACCTGCAGCCCGACGCAGCAGCACATCATGGCCGGGCCCACCACGGGGTCGCTCGGCCGCGAAGTAGTCGTCCATCGCGGCGTACCGCGGGGAGTCGAGCTGGCGGACGCCGGGGCGGGCGCAGTCCAGGCCCGGTCGGAGAGGGTGATGTCCGAGGGGGGCGAGCCGGTCGAGCACGGCGGCGAGATCGGCAGTGAGGTCCCCGACCACGGTCGAGGGGTCGTCGTGAGGGCGCGAGCTCAGCTCGAGCTGCCCTCCGGGCTCGTACGAGATGCGGCTGCCGCCGGGCAGGGCGAGCGGCGGCGAGATGCTCGGGCGACCGTCGGGAGCGAGACCTGTGCGCCGGGGTCGCCGCCGTGGACGAGGAGCCACTCGAGCTCGACGCCGATCCGGCGTGGGCGGGCCCTGTCTTGAAGCAGACACCGTGGATGTGCTCGAGGACGTCGGCCTCGGAGGCGAGGACGCGCTCGGAGACGATCGGTGCAGTGCCTGGCCACGTGCTCACCTCCTTGGGCGATCCCGGTCTCGGGCGGGAGGACCTCCACTATGGCTCGCCGCGGGGACGATTTCACCCGGCCGGTGCTTACCAGCCGATGACGTCCCGCACCGGAGGCCCGTACTGCCCCGGGAGCGTCGCCGCCTGATTCCTCAGCTGGTCAGAGGCGATGGCGTTGACGACCGCGAGCAGCCGCGGATCCTCGGGCTCGACCGCGGTGCTGAAGCGGCCGAGGACGCTGCCGTCGGGCGTGAGCACGAACTTCTCGAAGTTCCAGGAGATGTCGCCCGACTCGCCCTTCTCGTTGCTGGTCTCGACCAGCTCGTCGTAGATCGGGTGGCGGTCCTCGCCGTTGACGTCGATCTTCTCCGTGAGCGGGAAGCTCACGCCGTACGTCGTCGAGCAGAACTCCTGGATGTCCTCCGGGGACCCCGGCTCCTGGGCGCCGAACTGGTTGCACGGGACTCCGACGACGAGGAGGCGATCGGCGCCGTACTGCTCGTGCAGCCGCTGCAGCCCCGCGTACTGAGGGGTGAACCCGCAGTACGACGCGACGTTGACCAGGAGCACCGCCCGGCCGCCGGCGAGCTCGCGCAGCGTCGTCGGGGTGCCGTCGAGCAGGGTGATCGGGTGGTCCAGTGCGGTGTGATCCGACATGTCTGGCGACTTTACCCACGGCAGGGCGCGAGACCCAACGGCCAGGTCAGCAGGCCGCATCCGCGCGGGCAGGCGCCGAGGGCGGCCAGCGCCATCGCGCTCAGGAGCTCGCGCAGCTCCTGGGCGGGCAGTCGGCCGGTGCGGGGGGTGGAGTTGAGCAGCCCGAAGGCCGCCTGGGCCATGGCCCGGGCCCGCGGGGCGGCCAGCCGGGGGTCGCGGCGCTGGAGCACGCCCACCCACACGCCGACGTAGGCGTTCTGCGTGAGGCGGACCTGCTCGCGGGCGGCTCGGGCAGCGAGGCCCAGTCCCGGTCCTGGACGACGATGAGCGCCCGGTTCGCCAGGGCGAAGTCGACGTGCCAGTCGACGAGAGCGACCAGCGCCTCGTCGGCGGTCTCGGCCTCGGCAACGCGCTCCCGGGCCGACCGCGAGCAGCTCGTTGCTGATCGAGGCGAGCATCTCGGCGAGCATGGCGTCCTTGGACGGGAAGTGCCGGTACAGGGCCGGGCCGGAGATGCCGCAGGCGGCGCCGAGGTCGGCGACCGAGACTCCGTGGAAGCCGCGCTCGGCGAACAGCGCGGCCGCGGTGCTGAGGATCTGGTCGCGGCGGCTCACCTGCTCCAGGTTAGCGGTCGCTAACTCGGTGAAGGCGCAGAACTCGTTGCCCTCCGGGTCGGCCATGACGGTCCACTCGATGTCGCCGCCCCGAGGACGCAGCACGGTGGCTCCGTGTGCGATCAGCTCGTGGAGGCTGCGTCGCGTCGACGTCGATGTGGATGCGGTTCTTGACCGTCTTGCGCTCCGGCACCGGCATGAAGCCGATCGCGGCGAAGGGGCAGCCCGGGACGTCGCGCAGCACCCAGGAGCCCCACGGGGTCGGGGCCGGCTCCACGCCGAAGGCCGCGCCCCACCAGGTCGGCGAGCATGCGCGGGGTCCGTGCTGTCGACGACCAGGTCGACGGTGCGCGGGCCGGCGGGATCGACGTCGGGGAAGACGCAGAACTCGCCGCCCTCGGGGTCGGCGAGCACGGCCCACTCGAAGGTGTCGAGGTCGAGCGGCCGTCGCGCCGAGGCCGAGCAGGCTCTGCACCGTGCCGTGGAGGTCGAGGTGCACGCGGTGCTTGACCGTCTTCGGCTCGGGGACGGCGTCGACCCACACCCGCCGCCACGGCTCCTTCCCGTCCAGGCGGAGGTCCCCGTCCGCGCCGATCATCAGGGTGAGGCCGAGCGCGGCGGCCCAGAACGCGCCGAGCCGCCCCGGGTCGCGCGCGTCCATGCACAGGTCCTGGTACGTGATCAGCGGCTCGCACCCGATCACCCCACCACGTTCCCCCGCGGTCCGGAAGGGCCAACCGGTGGACGAGGCGGTTAACGATCGCTAACATGAGGCGGAGAGGTTAACGACTGCTAACTTCGCCGGCGAGCCGAGGAGGTGCGAGGGTGAGCAGCATGAGGGAACTCGTCGACGATCTGCGGCGACGGCTCGACGTCGTGCGTCAGGGCGGCTCCGAGTCCGCCCGGCGCAAGCACACCGACCGGGGCAAGCTGCTGGTCCGCGACCGCATCGACCGCCTGCTCGACCCCGGCAGCCCGTTCCTCGAGCTCAGCCCGCTCGCGGCCACCGGCATGTACGACGACGCCGTCCCCTCCGCCGGCATCGTCACCGGCATCGGCCGGGTGTCCGGCCGGGAGTGCGTGATCGTCGCCAACGACGCCACCGTCAAGGGCGGCACCTACTACCCGATCACCGTGAAGAAGCACCTGCGTGCCCAGGAGGTCGCCCGGCAGAACCGGCTGCCCTGCATCTACCTCGTCGACTCGGGCGGCGCCTTCCTGCCGATGCAGGACGAGGTGTTCCCCGACAAGGAGCACTTCGGCCGGATCTTCTTCAACCAGGCGAACCTCTCGGCCCAGCAGATCCCGCAGATCGCCGCGGTGATGGGGTCGTGCACCGCCGGCGGGGCCTACGTGCCGGCCATGTCCGACGAGACGGTGATCGTGCGCAACCAGGGGACGATCTTCCTCGGCGGGCCGCCCCTGGTGAAGGCGGCGACCGGGGAGGTCGTGACCGCCGAGGAGCTCGGCGGTGGCGACGTGCACGCGCGCACCAGCGGGGTCGTCGACCACCTGGCCGAGGACGACGCCCACGCGCTGGCCATCGTCCGGTCGATCGTGGGGACGCTGGCCCGGCTCCTCAAGCCAGCGGTCCGGTCGGAGCGCCTGCGGGCGATCCGTCCGGGACCACGGCCGCCGCTTCGAGGAGCCGGTGGACGACCCGGAGGGCCTGTACGACGTCGTCCCGACCGACACCCGCACGCCGTACGACGTCCGCGAGGTGATCCGCCGGATCGTCGACGGCTCGCGCTTCCACGAGTTCAAGGCGCTCTACGGCGAGACCCTGGTGTGCGGCTTCGCCGAGATCTGGGGCTACCCGTCGCGATCGTCGCCAACAACGGGATCCTGTTCAGCTCCTCGAGCCTCAAGGGGGCGCACTTCATCGAGCTGGCCAACCAGCGCGGCATCCCGCTGGTCTTCCTGCAGAACATCACCGGGCTTCATGGTCGGCCGCGAGTACGAGAACAGCGGCATCGCCCGCGACGGCGCGAAGCTGGTGACCGCGGTCGCCTGCTCGGTCGTCCCGAAGTTCACCGTGGTGATCGGCGGCTCCTTCGGCGCCGGCAACTACGGGATGTGCGGTCGGGCCTACGACCCCCGGTTCCTCTGGATGTGGCCCAACGCCCGGATCTCGGTGATGGGCGGCGAGCAGGCCGCGTCGGTGCTCGCGACGGTCCGCCGCGACGGCATCGAGGCTCGGGCCGGCAGTGGAGCGCCGAGGACGAGGAGGCCTTCAAGGACCCGATCCGGGCGCAGTACGAGGAGCAGGGCTCGCCGTACTACTCGACCGCCCGGTTGTGGGACGACGGCGTCATCGACCCGGTCGACACCCGACGGGTCCTCGGCATGGGCCTGGCGGTCGCCGCGCAGACACCCGTACCCCCGCCGTCCTACGGCGTCTTCAGGATGTAGTGCCGATGATCTCCACTCTCCTCATCGCCAACCGGGGCGAGATCGCGCTCCGGGTCATCCGGACCGCCCGCCGCCTCGGCATCCGCACCGTCGCGGTCTACTCCGACGCGGACGCCGGCGCCGCACGTCGCGGGCTGCCGACGCCGCGGTGCGCATCGGCCCGGCACGCGGCCGCCGAGTCCTACCTCGACATCGACGCCATCGTCGACGCCGCCCGCCGCACCGGCGCCGACGCCGTGCATCCCGGGTACGGGTTCCTCTCCGAGCGCTCCGAGTTCGCCCGCGCGGTCGACGGACGCCGGCCTGGTCTTCGTCGGTCCGAGCGCGGACGTCATCGACGCGATGGGGCGCAAGGACGCGGCCCGGGAGCTGGCGGTCGCCGCGGGAGTCCCCGTCGTGCCGTCCGCCGAGGCCGACGGAAGCGGTGAGGTCACCTTCCCCGTCCTGGTGAAGGCCGCCGCGGGCGGCGGGGGCAAAGGAATGCGCATCGTCCGCGGGGCGGGGGACCTCGAGGCCGCGGTGGAGGCCGCTCGGCGCGAGGCCGCCAAGGCGTTCGGCGACGACACCATCCTGCTCGAGCGGTACGTCGAGCGAGGGCGCCACATCGAGGTCCAGGTGATCGCCGACGCGCACGGCACCGTGCTCCACCTGTTCGAGCGCGACTGCTCGGTGCAACGCCGCCACCAGAAGGTCCTCGAGGAGGCGCCTGCGCCGACCATCTCCAGCGAGCTGCGCAACCGGCTCACGTCGGCGGCGGTCGCGCTCGCCCGGCAGGTGGGCTACACCAACGCCGGGACGGTGGAGTTCCTGGTCGACGGCGAGGACTTCTACTTCCTCGAGATGAACACCCGCCTTCAGGTGGAGCACCCCGTCACCGAGCTGGTGACGGGCCTCGACCTGGTGGAGCTGCAGCTGCGCGTCGCCGCAGGCGAGCCGCTCGACCTCACCCAGGACGACATCGCCCTGCACGGACACGCGATCGAGGCACGGGTCTACGCGGAGGACGCCTTCGGCGGCTTCCTGCCCCAGGCCGGCACAGCGGGCATGGTGCGCTGGACCGACCGGGCTCGCGTCGACGCGGCCCTGGAGTCCGGGCAGGAGGTCAGCGCAGCCTACGACCCGATGCTCGGCAAGGTGATCGTCCACGCGCCGAGACGGGAGGCGGCGCGCCGTTCCCTGCTGGGAGCGCTCGACGACAGTGCGATCCTGGGCCTGGTGACCAACCTGGGGTTCCTCCGGGCCCTGGCCGACACCGACGCTTTCCGCGACGCAGCGATCGACACCGCCTGGCTGGACCGCCACGCTGTGACGGCCCCCGACGGCAGCTCCCGCAACGGTCATCGCCGCCTGGTGCGTCGCGCACGACCCCGCCCTGCGGGATGGCTCTCCCTTCGGCACCGGGGACGGCTGGCGGTCGAGCGGCCCGTCGGCGCCGGTGATCGTGGAGCTGACCGGCCACGGGCGCACGCTCGTCCTCCGCGTGGAGGACGGGACCGTGGAGTCCGAGGGTCGCCGTCACGCGGTACGGCACCTGGGCGGTGAGCCCGGCGGTGTCGTCCGTCTCGAGATCGACGGGCTGGTGGTCGAGGCTGCGGTCGATCTGGCCCGGCACCGGGTCGAGGTCGCCTACCGCGGACAGTCCTTCCTCATCGGCCGGCCGGACGCCTTCGGCCCCGCGGCCGCCGCCCACGTCGGGGATGGGTCCGTGAGCGCGCCGATGCCGGGCACTGTCCTCGAGGTGAGCGTCTCCGCCGGACAGGAGGTCTCCGCCGGGGACCGCTTCGGCGCCATGGAGGCGATGAAGATGGAGCTCTCCTTGAAGGCGCCGATCGACGGCGTGGTCACCCAGGTGGGCTGTGGCGCCGGCGACCGCGTCGCTCTCGGCGCGACCCTGTTCCTCGTCGAAGCCCTGGGAGACTCGCAGACATGAGGAGTCCAGCGACCCACCCCGAGCCGGGTCTGCCGCGGGAGGTGACGATCTACGAGGTCGGGCCCCGCGACGGCCTGCAGAACGAGTCGGCGATCGTGCCGCTGGAGGTCAAGGCGGAGTTCATCGAGCGGCTGGTCGCCGCCGGCCTGCCGATCATCGAGGCCACCAGCTTCGTTCACCCCGCATGGGTGCCCCAGCTCGCTGACGCCGCCGACCTGATCGACAGGGTCGACCACGAGGGACCCACTCCGATGCCGGTCCTGGTGCCCAACGAGCGGGGTCTGGACCGTGCGCTGGAGAAGGGGGTGAGGCACATCGCGATCTTCGGCAGCGCCACCGAGACCTTCGCTCGCAAGAACCTCAACCGCTCGCTGGACGAGCAGTTCGTGATGTTCGAGCCGGTCGTCCGTCGGGCGCGCGAGCACGGGATCGACGTGCGGGCCTACGTGTCGATGTGCTTCGGCGACCCGTGGGAGGGCGAGGTCGCCCTCGACCAGGTCGTCACCGTGGGGAAGCGGCTCCTCGAGCTCGGCGCCTCGCAGCTCAGCCTGGGCGACACGATCGGGGTCGCCACGCCCGGTCACGTCACCGCGATGCTGGACGCCTTCAACGCCGCCGGCCTCGCCGACGACGTGCTTGCTCTTCACTTCCACGACACGTACGGCCAGGCCCTGGGCAACGCGCAGTCCGGGCTTCGTCACGGAGTGACCACGTTCGACTCGTCGGCGGGCGGTCTCGGCGGCTGCCCCTATGCCAAGAGCGCCACCGGGAACCTCGCCACCGAGGACCTGGTGTGGATGCTGCACGGCCTCGGAGTCGCCACCGGGGTGGACCTCGAGGCCCTGGTCGCCACCAGTCGCTGGATGGCCGAGCACCTCGGCCGGCCGAGCCCTTCTCGCGTCGTCACGGCTCTGGCTGCCGGCTGACGCGGACACTTTGGCACAATCACCGCCATGACCCGGGTCTACCTGCACATCGGTGCGCCGAAGACCGGGACCACCTATCTCCAGCACCGACTGGCGGCGAACCGGGACACGCTCGAGGAGCACCAGGTCGGCTACCCGGCGGTCCGTCCGGGAGACGTCGACCACTTCCGTCCGGCGCTCGACCTGATGGACATGACGTGGCGGGACACGATCAACCCGAGGGGGCAGTGGCGGGCTGCGGTGGCGGAGGCCAGGCGCAGCGCCGGGTCGGCGATCCTCAGCCACGAGCTGCTCTCGGCGGCGAGGCCCCCCGCGATCGAGCGCGCCGCCGGGGATCTCGAGGGCACCGAGGTGCATGTCGTCTACAGCGCCCGCGACCTGGGGCGCCAGATCCCCGCGGCCTGGCAGGAGAGCATCAAGCTCGGCAAGACGTGGACTCTGCGGCGCTTCGTGCGCAGGCTGGAGAAGCGGCCGACCATGTTCTTCTGGCGCTCCCAGAACCTTGCCGACGTGCTGCAGCGATGGGGCGCTGTCGTCCCGCCGGAGCGGATCCACCTGGTCACCGTCCCGCCTCCCGGGTCGGACCGGACGCTCCTCCTGCGCCGTGCATGCGAGGCACTGGACATCTCGCTGGACTGGCTGCCCGAGGACCGCACCGGCCGGAGCAACCCTTCGCTCGGCGTGGACGAGACAGCGGCCGTGCGGGCACTGAACAAGCGGCTCAAGGGGTCGGGCCTCACACGGCGCGATCACGCCCGGCTGGTCAAGGACCTCCTCGCGGAAGGCGTGCTGGCCAAGCGCGAGTCGATGCGGGCGGCCTCCTTGCCCGGGGACGTCGTGGCCCGGATGACCGAGCTGGCACGGGAGTGGAACGACTGGGTGCGCGCGTCCGGGATCGACGTCGTCGGCGATCTCGACGATCTGATCCCGGCTCCCGGACCGGCCACCTGGCAGGACGTGAACCGCCCGGTCCCGCGGCGGGTGGCCAACGCGTCGGCCGATGCGCTGGCCACCGCGGTCCTCGAAGCGGCACGACTCTCCGCCGAGAAGTCAGCCGCCGCACGGGTGAAGCCTGCCCTGCGGAGGCTCCTGTCGCGGTGATCTCCCCTGGGGCGGCGCGGCTCAGCCCCCGGTGTGACGTGCGAGCAGCTCCCGCTTCGCGAAGCGTCCGACCTGGTACGTCGCGTAGGCGTCCGACCCGGCCCCTACGACACCGCCCAGCACCGGGGTCCGCCGCCCGATCGTCGTGACAAGGCGTTTGCCGGCGACCTGTTTGACCATCGCCGAGACGATCTCCGCCGCGATGAAGTCGTCGAGCGTGGGGTCGTGCACGGGAGCCGTGGCGATCGTCATCGGCGGAGCGGGGAGGCGCCCTTTGGACAGCAGGCCCTTGGTGCCGTCCTCGGTGAGCAGGCAGGCCAGGACCGCGTTGCGGACCCGGGGATCGGCGAGGTCGTAGCCGCGCAGGTGGGCGATGCCCGCGACCATCCGGGTCTGCACGAGAGCGAGCCCGGCGAGGTTGGCCGGGATCGCGGCCGCGGCCGCCACCACCCCGCCCAGATTGGTGACCAGCCCCTGCGCGCCGGCATACCCGACGTGGAGGTCGATGATCCGGACCACGGCCTTGTCCCGGTCGCCCCGGAGCGCGGCGCGCTGCCGCTCGGCGGACTCGGCTGCCGGCGGGAGCCGCGAGACCCCGTCGATGGCGCGGTGGAGAGTCTCGCGGGCGAAAGACGAGGCCAACGCCGGCGCGATCGCCGGGATGATCGGCGCTGCGACGGTCGCGATCCGCTTGAGCGAGCTCGCTCGGCTCATCGCCTTCCCCTTCCGCCCCTCACGTGTCACCCGTCCACGCGGTCCCGAGGACCGAAGCCTACGTCGGGGAGGCGAGCGCTGACTTCTGCCCACGCGCGAGGCAGAATGTCCGAATGCGGACCGAGCCGGAGCCGAGCGTCTGGGAGTTCCCGGACGTGACGGACATCCCGGACGACCTGATCGGCGTCGGCGCCGACCTGGAGCCGGGGACCCTCCTCGCCGCCTACCGGGCGGGGTGCTTCCCGATGCCCGACGGCCCGGGCGGTGCGATCGGCTGGTGGGCTCCGTGGCGCCGCGGGGTCCTTCCGGTGCGGGGCCTCAAGGTGAGCCGCTCGCTGCGCCAGTCGGCCAAGCACATGGAGATCCGGGTGGACACCGCCTTCGAGCAGGTGGTCGAGGGCTGCGCCGACCCGAGACGCCCCGGAGGCTGGATCGACGACGACTTCAAGAGCGCCTACCTGGAGCTGCACCGTCTCGGCTGGGCGCACTCGGTCGAGTCGTGGCGGGACGCAACGCTGGTCGGGGGCCTGTACGGCGTGGTGATCGGGGGCCTGTTCGCCGGGGAGTCCATGTTCCGACGCGAGCGCGACGCCTCGAAGGTCGCGCTCCTCGGTCTGGTCGACCTGCTGTGCGACGGCCACGCGGAGGGCCGACTGCTCGACGTGCAGTGGCGCACCGACCATCTCGCCTCGCTCGGCGTGGTGGAGGTCAGCCGCCCGCTCTACCAGGTGCTGCTGGCCCGGGCACTCGCGTTGCCCACACCGTCGGCCTTCGCCGACCTCCCGGCGCCGGACTACACCCCCCGGCCGGTGCCTGCCGGTCGCCTCATCTGAGGTTTCCGGTGGCCCGCCGCGCTCACTTCAGCAGGCGGCTCATCCGTCGGTCGGCCAGTGGCTTGCCCCCGGTCTGGCAGGTCGGGCAGTACTGCAGGGCAGAGTCCGCGAAGGAGACCTCGCGGATCGTGTCGCCGCACACGTCACACGCCTCCCCCGCGCGTCCGTGCACCCGCAGGCCGCTGCGCTTCTCGGCCTTCAGGTCGCCGGCGGCCAGGCCGCGTGCCCGGTCGACCGCGGAGGTGAGTGTCGTGCGGATCGCATCGTGCAGCCGGTCGATCTCGGTCGCGTCGAGCCCGTTGGCGGGCTTGAACGGCGAGAGCCGGGCCGCGTGCAGCACCTCGTCGGAGTAGGCGTTGCCGATCCCGGCGATCACCGTCTGGTCGCGCAGCATGCCCTTGAGCTGACCGCGTCCCGCCTCCCGCAGCAGGCGCGCGAGCATGTCCCGGTCGAGCGCGGGCGACAACGGGTCGGGGCCGAGCCGGGCAACCCCGGGAACGTCCGTGGGCTCCCGTACGACGTAGAGGGAGAGGCGCTTCTGGGTGCCGGCCTCGGTGATGTCGAGCCCGGTCCCGTCGTCGAGCACCACGCGGACCGCCAGGGGGTTCTTCCCGCCGGGCCGGGGCGGCAGGGAAGGGACCTCGTCGCGCCAGCGCACCCAGCCCGCCCGGGACAGGTGCACGATCAGATGCAGCCCGCCTGCACCGATGTCGAGAAACTTCCCGTGCCGGGTCACCGTGTCCACGAACGCGCCCGCCAGGGCGTCCACCGGGGGGTCGTAGGTCTTCAGGGCGCTGATCGCAACGATGTCGACGCGTGCGATGGCGCGGCCCCGGAGACGCTCGGACAGGTCGAGCGCCAGCCCCTCCACCTCGGGAAGCTCCGGCATGCGGGCAGTCTAGGACCGGGCGCTCCCCTCCCCCGCACCGTCGCCCCGGCTGACACGATGGGGGCGTGCACGAGTCGGGACGTCCTCAGATCGTCGCCCACCGGGGGGCGAGCGAGCTCCTGCCCGAGCACACCGTGGCGGCGTACGCCGCGGCCCTCGACCAGGGGGCCGACGCACTCGAGTGCGACGTCCGGCTCACCGCCGACCGGGAGCTGGTCTGCATTCACGACCGGACGGTGGACCGCACGTCCTCGGGGACCGGGGTCGTCTCGAGGATGAGTCTCGCCGAGCTGAACCGGCTCGACTTCTCGTCGTGGAAGCGCGGCGCGGTCCCCGGCGCCGGGGTGCTCACCCTCCGACGACTGCTCGAGCTGGTCGCCGATCACGATCGCCCCGTCGAGCTCGCGGTCGAGACCAAGCACCCCCTGCGGCAGGGGGCGGCCCTCGAGGGACGCCTGGCCGAGCTGCTGCGGGAGCTCGGGATGCAGACGAAGGGCTCGCCGGTGCGGGTCATGTCGTTCTCGGTCGCGGCGCTGGTCCGGGCGAGACGGCTGTTGCCCGACCTGGACGCGGTCTTCCTCTTCGACAAGCCCTCCCGGCTCCGGATGGCCGAGAGGCTCCTCGACCGGGGATGGCTCGCCGGTCCTGGGCTGCAGCTGATCACAGCGCGTCCGGAGCTGGTCGAGAGACTGGCCGAGCACGGGCGACGGGTCCACGTCTGGACCGCGGACGCCCCCGAGGACTGGGACCTGCTGTGCGACCTGGACGTCGGGGCGATCATCACGAATCGGCCCGGCTCCGCGCGCGCTCACCTGGTCGGATCCGGACGCCGCTACCCGTCCTAGCCGAGCCCGCGCCCGCGGCCGTCGAGCCCCCGGGAGGCCGACGTGCGCCCGGGCCAGGACCGACGGCCGAGACCCGGTCTCACCACCACGAGAGGCCATTTGATTCAGGGCTGAACCATGGGTAGTGTTTATCTTGCTCGGTCGCTGTTGCATCCCCCGTCGACAGCGGCCGAGCTTTTTCTGCCCTGACGGCGCCGACCCGCCCTGCGGCCGGGCGAGCCGGCAGCCTCAGATCGTGTCGCGGAGCACCGGGCACGACATGCATCGCGGGCCTCCCCGGCCCGATCCCAGCTCCGAGCCCGCGATGCGGATGACCTCGATCCCCGCGTCCTCGAGCCGGGAGTTGGTCTGCACGTTGCGCTCGTAGGCGACCGCGAGGCGAGGCGCAACCGCGAGGGTGTTGTTCCCGTCGTCCCACTGCTCGCGCTCGGCCGTCACCGGGTCGAGGCCGGTGTCGATCCGGTGCAGGGTGTCGATCTGCATCGCCTTGGCCGCGGCGATCAGGAAGGGCTCGCTGCCCGAGACGGACAGCTCGATCTGGTCCCCCTCCCCGGTGGCGGTCACGGTGTGCGCGCGGAGCTCGTCGGCGATGTTGGGGTACATCACGATCTTGTCGGTATCGACCATGGTGCACACGGTGTCCAGGTGCATGGTGGCTCGCTCCTGGCGGATGGGCACGGCCAGCACCGTGTGCGCGCCTCCTCCCCCGAGCACCTGACGTGCCAGCCTCTCGACGCCTGCCGGGGTAGTCCTCTCGCCGACGCCGACGGCGACCACGCCGGGGGCCAGCAGCAGCACGTCTCCGCCCTCGACGTGCTCGAGGTGCGGTCCGTGGATGCGGTGCGCACCGGAGAACCGTGGGTGGCGCGAGTAGATCAGCTCGGTCAGGGCGCTCTCGCGCAGTCGGGCCTCCATCGCCAAGGAGGTGACCACGACCCGGTCTCCGATCCAGACGCTGGAGTCCCTGGTGAACAGGAGATTGGGCAGCGGGTCGATGAGGAAGTCGTCGGGGGCGAGCAGGCTCGTGACGATCCCCTGGCCGCCTCGGACCTCGTCGTTGCGCAGACCTGCGATGAGGACCTCTGCCAGGGCCTGGGCGTCCAGATCGCCGAGGGCCCGGTGCAGGTAGCTGCGCAGCGTGTCCCCCAGCCGCAGGGAGCTCAGCACCTGGGCGACGGCCTCGTGCCGGGCCGTCTCGCCGGCGAGCGTCTCGACGAGCAGGTGGGACAGATAGCAGCACCTCGACCCCGTGACCGCGCAGAGCCTCGGCGAAGGCGTCGTGCTCCTCCTGTGCCCTCCCGACCCAGGGGATCCCGTCGAACAGCAGCTGGTCGTTGTTCCGGGGAGTCAGCCGCTTGAGCTCGCTCCCGGGACGGTGCAGGAGCACGGTGCGCAGCCGGCCGACCTCACTGGTCGAGCCGTACGAGGTCATGCACCGACCCTAGCGTCACTGCGACCGACGCGCTTACCCCACGAGCTGCACGACGGTGACGACCGCGAGGATCACGCAGACGCCGGCCCCGACGTAGTGGAGCACGGCAAGCGGCAGGTGACGCTGGATCACACGGCCGCCCACGACCGCCATCGCCGACACCGTGGCCAGAGCGGTCCAGGCTCCCACGAACACCGACAGCGGGTTGTCGTAGTGGGCGGCCAGGCTGGCCGTGAGCAACTGGCTCAGATCCCCCCACTCCGCGGCGAAGATCACGAGGAACGCGGCTCCCGTGGCCGACCACCCGGACCGTCCGTTCCCCCGGGCAAGGATCTCGTCGCGCTCCTCCGCCGCGTCGGCCTCGCTGCTCGGCGCCGACCGCACCAGGACGATCGCGCCCACCACGAAGACGACCGCGGCGACGCCGTGGGTCACCGTGGCCGGGAGCAGGGCCACCAGGCCGCCTGCCGTCACTGCGACCAGGGTCTGCACCGCGAACGCCGCCGACACCCCCACCCAGACCCATAGCGCGCGGTAGCGGGTGGCGAGGATCAGCGAGGCGACGAAGGTCTTGTCGGGGAGCTCCACGACGAAGATCGCAGCGAACGTGAGAGCGGCGACCGCCAGGTCCATCTACGGGCGCCCCTCGTGCCAGCGCGCGACGGCCGCGGAGAGCACGTCCTTCACCGGGCGGCCGAGGGTCGCCGCGGCGCGGGCCACGTCGTCGTACTCCGGCTGCGCGTTGACGACCTCACCGTCGAGGCGCGCCACCTTGACCGCGATCTCGACGCCGTCGACGAGCACCGTCACCATCTCCCGCTCCAGGGCGGTCTTGGAGACCCGGTGCTCGCGGAGCCCGATCGTGGAGGTCTGCCGGAACATCTCGCTGCGGACCCGTGGCGCTGTCGCCGCCGAGCAGAGCACCGACAAGGTGTGGGCGGGCCGGCCCTTCTTCATCAGGATGGGGGTCAGCCAGGCGTCCGAGGCTCCGACGGTGAGGAGGGCGGCGAGCACGTCCGGCCAGAGGCGGGGGTCCAGGTCGTCGATGTTGGCCTCCATCACCACCGGTCGCTCATCGGGTGATCCGGTCTGGGCACCGGCAGAGCCCAGGACCAGACGCACGACGTTCGGGTGGGTGCCCGGGTCGCGGCCGCCCGCCCCGACCCCGGTGCGCTCGAGCCTCATCGGGGGCAGTGGTCTCTGCTCGGCCGAGAGCGTGACCAGCAGTGCGGCACCCGTCGGGGTGCATGCCTCCCCCTCCCCCGGCCGGCGGTCACCAAACGGCCGGCGAGCAGCTCGGCGACCGCCGGCACGGGGACCGGCAGGCTCCCATGGGCGGTCGCGACCCGGCCCGAGCCGACGGCGATGGGTGACACCACGACCCTGGGGGCGCCGAGCGCCGCGAACCCGCGGCAGACGCCGACGACGTCGGCGATGGAGTCGAGGGCGCCGACTTCGTGGAAGTGCACCTCGTCGGGGTCGAGGGCGTGCACCGTCCCCTCGGCGCGGGCGAGGGCCTCGAACGTGCCGAGCGCCCACCCCTTCGTCGCCTCGTCGAGGGGGGCCGACTGCAGCATGGCCCGGACGTCTCGCCAGGAGCGGTGAGGGGCTTCGTCGGCGACCTCGACATGGACCCGCCGTGCCCGCAGCCCGGCCCGCATCACGGTCTCCGCGCGGAGGGGGACGCCCCCGGGAACGACGCACTCGATCGCTGCGGCGATGGTCCCGAGCTCCACGCCGGCGTCGACCAGCGCCCCGAGGAGCATGTCGCCGGAGGCTCCTGCGGTGGCGTCTACCCACGCCACGACCTCGGTCATTCCGCGAACCGCCCGGACTGCCGGGCGACCCTCGCGGCGAACACCCCGGCGCCGTAGCCGTTGTCGATGTTGACCACGGCGACGCCGGGGGCGCAGGAGTTCATCATCGCGAGCAGGGCGGCGAGGCCGTCGAACGAGGCGCCGTAGCCGACCGAGGTCGGCACCGCGACGAGAGGCACGCCGGTGAGCCCGCCGACCACGCTCGGCAGGGCACCTTCCATGCCCGCGACGACCACCAGGCAGTCGGAGTCGCGCAGCGCGTCCTGCTCGGCGAGGATCCGGTGGAGACCTGCCACGCCGACGTCGCCGATGTGCCGGGCACCGGCTCCGTGGACGCGGGCGGACAGCACCGCCTCGGCCGCCACCGGGAGATCGGAGGTGCCGGCGGAGACGACCGTGACCAGACCCCGTCCGGCGGGAAGCTCGCCCATCGTCACAGCCCGGGCGTCGGTATGCACGGCGGCGTCGGGGAAGGCCTCGATCAGCCTTCCCATGCCCGGCTCGTTCACGCGGGTCACCATCACCGCGCGGTGCGGATGCGCCGAGCGGAGTGCCGAGAGGATCCCGACGAGCTGGTCCGGCGACTTGCCCGCGCCGAAGACCACCTCGGGGTCGCCCGTACGGCGCTCACGACTCGTGTCGACGCGAGCGAAGCCCAGATCGTGCACCCCTCCACCGTCCATGGGCCGAATGTAGTCGCCACGGTCCGGAGTGCTCGTGGCTAGGTGGGTCTCGCCTCCCGCCGCCGCCCGGCAGCCGGCTTCCGGGGAACGAGGGCGGGCACCCGGCGGGCGTAGTCGTCGTAGACGGGCCCGAGGTGGCGTCGAAGGTCGTGCTCCTCGAAGCGTGTCCCGACGAGGATGTAGCCGGTCCCGGCGAGAGCGAAGACCAGGTGCCCGGCGGTCAGCTCCGGGGTCGACCAGAAGACGACCAGCAGCCCCAGCATCATCGGGTGACGACACCAGGCGTACAGGAGACGCTCGGTGAACACGGGGTCCGCGTGCGGCCTGCCTCGCGCGGCCCGGAACGCCTGTTTGAGGCCGAGGAAGTCCGCGTGGTCCACCATGAACGTCGCGGCGATCACCAGCGCCCACCCGAGGCCGTAGAGCACCCACAGCGTCACCGACCACGGGGGCCCCAGCCGCCAGACCGGCGCCGTCAACGGCTCCCAGGCCGCGAGCGCCAGGGCGAGGATCAGGCTCGAGGCAAGCACGTAGGTGCTGCGCTCGGCGGCTCGCGGCTGGATCCGGCCCAGGAGGCGCTTGGCGGCCGGCCGGGCCATCACCGTGTGCTGCAGCGCGAAGGCGGACAGCAGCGCCAGATCGACCGCGAGGGCCCACCCTCGCGGGAGCGACGTCGGTCCACCGTCGACGACGGTCGGGAACCTCCGGGCGTCGGCGAGGAAGCCGACCGTCCAGACGAGGCTGACGGCGAAGGTGCCGTAGGCGAGCAGTGCGTAGAGCGGCAGGGCGATCTGTCGTCCGGGGATCCTCATGGGTGCATGGTGACCCCGCCGGCGGGCCGCCTGCAGTGGGAGAATCCCCTCAGTTCGGGTGCTGTGACGTCGCGTACCACGCGGCCAGCTGGGCCCGGGAGCGCAGGTCGAGCTTGAGGCGTATCCGCTCGATGTGCGCTTCCGCAGAGCGCTCGGCGATGGCGAGCCGCTCCCCGATCTCCTTGTTGGTGAGGCCTTCGGCGACGAGTGCGGCGACCTCCAGCTGGCGGGCGGTGAGAGTCACGGGCACGGGACGAGAGCGAGGGGGAAGGCCGAGGAACTCGCGCACCGCCTCGACCAGGGGGGTGAAGTCACCCACGTACGGCAGGTGCGAGCGACCCGGCACGACGTGGAGGCGAGCTCCGTCGATCGACTCCGCCAGCGCGCGGCCCTGGGCCAGCGGTGCCGCTCGGTCGCGTTCCCGGTGCACCACGAGGGTGGGTGCCCCGACCAGGGGGAGAAGCTCGCGGACGTCGAGGTCGTAGGCCAGCCGCAGCATCGCGCAGGCGGTCGCGGCGCTCGAGGACTCGCGCTGATACTGCGCAAAGGCCCGGCGCATGTCGGGGGTCGCGTCGGGTGCGAACAGGTCCGCCAGCAGCTCCGACCCCAGCCCCCAGTGCTCGCGGATCAGCCCCATCACGTGACCCTGGATCTCCGGCGTGGCCACCGCGGATCCGAGGGCCCATCCGCCGTACAGGACCAGACGGTCCACCCGTTCCGGATGCCTGGCGGCCCAGGTGACCGCCACGGCAGCCCCCAGGGAGGAGCCCAGCAGATCGACCCGGTCGACCCCGGTGGCGTCGATGACGGACCCCAGGGCGTCCACCTCGCCGCGACATCGAGTGCCGCACCGAGGAGCCCCGGTCCGACAGTCCGCATCCCGGCGGGTCGTACCGGACCAGCCTTCGCCCGGCGGCCAGGCTCTCGTAGAAGGCTCGCTCGGACGGGAGATCCCAGCCCTGCCGAAGGTGACTCAACCACCCCGACGCATAGACGAGCGGACGCCCGTGACCGCTGACGGCGTAGGCGACGTGCGTGCCGTCGGCGGTCCTCGTCTCCGCGATCCGCTGCTCCACCGCCCTCATGCTAGGGCCGGGCTGTGGCCGTCGGCCGGGGCCGGACCTTCCACGGGCGCTGGGCGGGAGACCCCCGAGTGGGCGCCACCACTAGGCTGTCGCCGTGTCCGAGCCCCGCCGCTACGCCTTCCTGGGCCCCGAGGGAACCTTCACCGAGCAGGCGCTGCGCAGCCTGCCGGAGAGCGAGGGCGCCGAGCTCGTCCCCTGCCCCACCGTGACCGTCGCGCTGGACGAGGTGCGCACGGGCGTCGCCTACGGTGCGGTCGTCCCCATCGAGAACTCCGTCGAGGGCTCGGTCCCGGTGACCCTTGACGAGCTGGCGACCGGCGCCCCCCTGATCATCCGCCGGGAGATCACCGTCCCGGTGGCGTTCTCCCTCCTCGCCCGTCCGGGCACCGCCCTCGCCGACCTGTCGGTGGTCGCCACCCATCCGCACGGGGCCGCGCAGACGCGTCGCTGGGTCGCGGCGAACCTGCCCGGGGTGGAGGTGCTGCACACCTCCTCGACCGCGGCGGCCGCCGCCGGGCTGGCGTCGGGCGAGGCTGGCCTGGGATGCGGCGATCTCCGCCCCGGTGGCGGCCGAGCGCTACGGCCTGGACGTGCTCGCCGCGGGGGTCGGCGACAACGAGGAGGCGACCACCACGGTTCGTCCTGGTCACGGCGGCCGGCGCCCCCTCGCCCCGCACCGGCATGGACAAGACGTCGTTGGTGGCCTTCATGCACGAGGACCACCCCGGTGCGCTGATGGAGATCCTCGAGCAGTTCACCATCCGCGGCGTCAACCTGACCCGTATCGAGTCACGACCTACCGGCGCGGCGCTCGGCAACTACTGCTTCTCGATCGACTGTGAAGGGCACGTGGACGATGCGCGGGTCGGGGAGGCGCTGATGGGCCTCTACCGGGTCTGCGCCGACGTCCGGTTCCTCGGCTCCTACGAGCGCCACGACGGCAAGGCCCCGGTCATCCGTCCGGGAACCTCCGACGCCGAGTTCGACACGGCACGAGCCTGGCTCGCCACCATCCGCGGCCACTGAGCAGCTCGTCGTCCCGCCGTGCGGCGCGCGGCCGACCCGAGGAGCTACCGCGGGACCCGTACCAGCAGCTGGCCGTGCAGGCACTCGCAGTGCAGCTCGCGACCCGGCCCCACCGAGTCACCGTCGATCTGCCGCGGCGCGTCGTGAGCGACGCGCAGGGTCACCGTCTGTCCGCGCATGCGCCGGATCTCCTCGCCCTCACGGCGGTCCTTGAACCGCGCCCGGGCCAGGACGCGGATCCACGACCAGAGCCCGCGAGGGTGGACCACCGCGACGTCCAGCACCCCGTCGTCGATCGTCGCCTCCGGCATCAGGTGGATGCCGCCACGGAGCAGACCCACGTTCCCCACCACCACGGTCTTCGCCCGGCGCTTGACCCACTCGCCGCCGTCCACGGAGATCTCCACGCGGATCGGCGGATACATCCTGTTCCGGAAGCCCGCCAGCCAGTAGGCCATCCACCCGACCCGGGCCTTGGCGGCATCGTCGACCGCCGCCATCACCGCGGCGTCGAGGCCCATCCCGGCCATGACGAGGAAGGTCTCGTCCGGCCGGAGTCCGTCGCCGGACACGCGGACCAGATCGATCGCGCGGTTCTGCCCGTTGAGGGCGATGTCGATCGCCGAGCCCAGATGCATGGGAAGGTCGAGGTTGCGGGCGAGCATGTTGCCCGTCCCCGCGGGAACCACCCCGACCGGGACTCCCGTCCCCGCCAGCTCCGCGCACACCGTCCGGACCGTGCCGTCGCCCCCGCACACGATCACGAGATCGGCCCCGTTGCCCAGCGCCTCGCGTGCCATCGCCTTCCCCGGATCCTCGGGAGTGGTGAAGTGCCAGGCCGGCGACGACCACCCCGCCGCACGCGCCTGCCGTTCGACGGCCTGCCGGAAGCCGATGGGGTCCTCGACCTTCACCGGGTTCAAGACGACGGCGAGATAGCGTCCGTGCGGCGGGCGCCGAGGGTCGTGCCTCACCGACGGCTGGGGTGTCGGGTCGAAGATGGCCAGGGAGGTCAGGGCGAGTCCTGCTCCCAGCAGGTAGCCGGCGAGCACGTCGGACATCGTGTGCACCCCGAGCAGCAGGCGATCCAGTCCCACGAGCAGGCCGACCGCGACGGCAACCGCGGTGATCCACCGGCGCGTCGTGCGCCGGCGGACGTACACGGAGCTCAGCGAGATGACGATGGCGGCGCCGGTCGCCACGAAGGTCGCGTGCCCCGAGGGGTACGACGGCGAGGTCAGCGTGTGGACCGGGAAGCCCCACGTCGGCCGTGGGCGGTCGACCATCTGCTTGAGCCCGGAGTCCATGACCACCGCGACCGCCATGAGCCCGATGGTCCAGATGCCGGCGCGGGCATGCCGGCGCAGGCCCAGCACCGCCGCCATCACCGCGGCATACGCGAGCATCGGGATGGTGGTGAACACCAGCTCCACGGCGACCAGCACGCCCTCGACCCACGGCCACCGGTCGTGCCACAGCGTGGGATCGAGGCCCGACCAGCCGTCGAACGCCTTGACGGCGTCGCTGTCGAATGCGACCAGCATGGTCAGAAGGGTGAACGCAGCCAGCACCACAACGGCCGCGCGCACCACGCTGCGCCGATCGTCGGGTGACAACGTCACAGCGCCCCTCCTCGCAGCCGACGGAGGTTCAAGTATGACCGGCGGAACAGGCGCGGCGTTGCCCGCTCCCCGCGTCGATATCCTGACTCCGTGATCGATCCCCGCATCCTCCGCGACGACCCCGACCGGCTCCGGGCCGCCCAGCGCAAGCGTGGCCTGTCCGAGGAGGTCGTCGACCAGGCCGTGTCCGCCGACGAACGAAGGCGCGCGGCCATCGGTGAGTTCGAGCGACTGCGGGGAGAGCAGAAGCAGCTGGGCAAGCGGATCCCCCAGGCGCAGGGCGATGAGAAGGCGGCGCTCCTCGAGGAGACCAAGCTGCTGGCCGCCAAGGTGAAGGAGGCCGAGGCCGGGCAGTCGGCGGCCGAGGAGCTGTTCCGCCAGGCCGTGCTCGCCATTCCCAACCCGGCGGCCGACGAGTCCCCGGCCGGCGGTGAGGACGACTTCGTGGTCCTCGAGACGGTCGGGACGCCCCGGGACTTCGCCGCGGAGGGCTTCGAGCCGCGCGACCACATCGAGCTCGGCCGGATGCTGGGGGCGATCGACATCGACCGGGGCGCCAAGGTCAGCGGCGCCCGCTTCTACTACCTCACCGGCGCCGGCGCGGACCTCGAGCTCGCCCTGCTGAACATGGCGATGGACCAGGCGCGCGCGGCCGGTTTCACGACCGCGATCCCCCCGGCCCTGGTCAAGCCTCGGGCGATGGAGGGGACCGGCTACCTCGGTCAGTCCGAGGACGGCGTCTACCGGATCGAGGGTGAGGACCTGTACCTCGTCGGCACCAGCGAGGTGCCGATGGCGGCGTACCACTCCGACGAGATCCTCGCCCCCGAGTCGCTGCCCATCCGCTACGCGGCGTTCAGCCCGTGCTACCGCAAGGAGGCGGGCTCGTACGGCAAGGACACCCGCGGGATCATCCGGGTGCACTGGTTCGACAAGGTCGAGATGTTCACCTACACCACCCTCGAGGACTCCTTCGCCGAGCATCTGCGGCTGCTGGAGTGGGAGAAGGAGTTCCTCACCAAGCTGGAGCTCGCCTTCCGGGTCGTCGACATCGCCGCCGGCGACCTCGGACTGTCGGCGCAGCGCAAGTTCGACTGCGAGGCCTGGATCCCGACCCAGGGCAAGTACCGCGAGCTCACGTCGACCTCGAACTGCACCGACTTCCAGGCCCGTCGGCTCGACATCCGCGGCCGTTTCGACGACGGGGTCAAGACCGCTGGCGACCCTCAACGGCACGCTCTGCGCGATGACCCGGACGATCGTCGCGATCCTGGAGACCCATCAGCAGGCGGACGGATCGGTCCGTATTCCCGAGGCGCTGCGCCCCTACCTCCAGGGGCGCGAGCTCCTGAAGCCGGTCACTTCGTGACCTTCACCCCGAAGCTGGTCGCCCTCGACATCGACGGCACGCTGTTCTCGCCGATCGAGGGGACCGGGAACGATCGACGAGACGCGTCCCTCCCGCGGTGCGGGCCGCCGTGGACCGGGTCGCCGACGCCGGGAGTCCCGATCGTGCTGGCAACCGGTCGTGCCGTCGCGGGAAGCCTCAGCGTCTGGGACCAGCTGGGGTTGCCGCGCGGCGGCGAGCAGGTGACGTCGATCGCCTCGAACGGCGCCGTCACCTTCCGCTACGCGCCGGTGGAGATCCTCGACACCGTCACCTTCGACGCGAGCGGGGTCGTGCGCATGCTGCTCGAGCACGTGCCCGACGCGATGGTCGCGGTGGAGGAGGTCGGGATCGGCTACCGGGTGAACCGGCACTTCCCCGAGGGCGAGATCACCGGCGAGATGATCCTCCAGTCGGTCGACCAGCTGGTCGCGGACCCGGTCACGCGTGTCATCATCCGTGACCCTTCCTCCTCCGAGGAGGACTTCGTCGAGCTGGCCGAGAAGCTCGGCCTCCACGGCACCAACTACTTCATCGGCTGGACCGCCTGGCTGGACCTTGCTCCGCAGGACGTGTCCAAGGCGACCGCGCTGCAGTCCGTCGCCGAGCGCTACGGCGTGCGCCGGGAGGACGTGCTCGCGATCGGAGACGGGCGCAACGACATCGACATGCTCCGGTGGGCCGGTCGCGGCGTCGCGATGGGCCAGGCGCCGCTGGAGGTGCAGGAGGCGGCGGACTTCGTGACCGAGACGGTGCACGACGACGGAGCCGCCCTGGAGCTCGGGCGGTGGTTCTGACGCCGTCGGCGACGGTCCTCCTTTCGGTCTGGTCGCCACCGACCTCGACGGCACGCTGCTCGACCGCGACGGGCAGGTCAGCCCCCGGACGCGCCGCGCGCTCGACGCGCTCGACGCGCTCGGGGTGCTGGTGGTGTTCGTGACCGGCCGACCCATCCGGTGGATCGCCCACCTGCACGAGCACGTCGGGGGTCACGGACTGGCGATCGTCTCGAACGGCGGGGCCGTGCTCGACGTGCACAGCGAGACCGTGATCCGGCACCACCCCATCGACCGGGCGGAGGGTCTGCCTGGTCGCGGAACGGCTGCGCCGCGAGCTGCCCGGGCACGACGTTCGCGCTGGAGCGCCTGGGCGGCTTCGCGCGGGAGCCGGGGTACCTCCCGGTGCAGGCGGATCGCGGCGACGCATCCGTCGCGGTCGGTCCGCTGGAGGAGGTGTACGCCGAGGACGTGGTCAAGCTCCTGGCGCTGGATCACGGCGCATGCCGCCGAGTACTACTGGGGGCGGGTCGAGCTCTGGTGGGCGACCTCGTCACCACGACGTGGTCCTCGTCGGGGCGACCGCTGGTGGAGATGAGCGCGCGCGGGGTGACCAAGGGATCGGTCCTGCGGGAGATCTGCGACCGAGCGCGGGATCCTGGCCGCGACGAGGTGGTGGCGTTCGGGGACATGCCCAACGACGTCGACATGCTGGCGTGGGCGGGAAGGTCGTACGCGATGGCCAACGCCCACCCGTCGGTCCGGGTTGCGGCGCAGCGGCGTGGCGCCGGCCCACGACGACGACGGGGTGGCGCGGGTGCTGGAGTCCCTGTTCGGCCTGTGAGCCGGGTCCGCTACAGGTAGAGGCCGCTGGAGTCGTCACCCGGGCGTAGGGCCGTCGGCGCCCGGCTGGCCCGGCGGATGAGCCTGGGGAAGCGCCCGCCGCATCTGCTCCAGCTGCGCGCGCGCCGCCATCTGCTGGGCGTAGATGGCGGTCTGGATCCCGTGGAAGAGGCCTTCGAGCCAGCCCGACGAGCTGGGCCTGGGCGATCCGCAGCTCCGCCTCGGAGGGCGAGTCGGAGGCGAAGGGCAGCGAGAGCCGGTCGAGCTCGGCGACCAGCTCCGGGGCCAGGCCCTCCTCCAGCTCCTTGATCGAGGAGGAGAAGATCCGGGCCAGGCGGGTGCGGGCGGCCTCGTCGAGCGGCGCCGACTTCACCTCGTCGAGGAGCTGGCGGATCATGCTGCCGATGCGCATGACCTTGGCCGGCTGCTCGACGAGGTCGGCCACGTGCGTGTCTCCGTCCTCCTCGTCGGACGGGGTGGGGCTCACGGCCATCCCACCCGGGCCGATGACGACGATGCGCTCTTCCTCGGGCTGCTGCTCGGTCATGCCCCAACCCTACGCAGTGAGGACGATCTTCCCCACCACGGCACCCGACTCGAGCAGACGGTGGGCGTCGGCCGCCTCGGCGAGCGGGAACCGTTGGCTGATCACCGGACGGACCAGGCCTTCCGACACCAGCGGCCAGACGTGCTCGACGACCGCCGCACAGATGGCCGCCTTCTCCTCCGGCGAGCGGGGGCGAAGCAGCGACCCGATGATCGCGGCCCGCCGACCCATGAGGGCGGACAGGTCGAGCTCGGTGCGCGAGCCGCCCTGCAGGCCGATCACGACGAGCCTGCCGCCGGGCGCCAGGGCCTCGATGTTGCGCGACAGGTACTTGGCGCCCATGTTGTCGAGGATGACGTCGACACCGCGGCCGTCGGTCGCCTCGAGGCTCCGCGCGACGAAGTCGTCGTCCGCGTAGTCGATGCAGACGTCCGCGCCGAGCGAGAGGCACAGGTCCGCCTTGGCCGCGCTGGCGGTGGTGAGCACCCGCGCGCCAACCTGCCTGGCCAGCTGGATCGCGATGGTTCCCACGCCTCCGCTGCCACCGTGCACGAGGACCGTCTCGCCGGGCTGGACGCCCGCGATCATGAACAGGTTCGACCAGACGGTGCAGACCGACTCCGGGAGCGCCGCCGCGTCGACGAGGCTGATGCCCGCGGGATGGGCATCACCTGCCCGGCGGGGACCACGATCTTGGTGGCGTACCCGCCCCCGGCCAGCAGCGCGCAGACCTCGTCACCGGGTGAGAACGGTCGTCACGTTCTCGCCGACCGCGAGCACGGTGCCCGAGCACTCGAGCCCGATCACGTCGGATGCGCCCGGCGGGGGCGCGTAGTGGCCGCGGCGCTGCAGCAGGTCCGCGCGGTTGACCGCCGTGGCTGCCGTGCCGATCAGGACCTCGTCGGGTCCGGGCGTCGGGTCGGGCGTCTCGGTGAGCCGGAGGACCTCGGGGCCGCCGGGCTCGGAAGGGATGATGGCAAGCACGTCGCCACCCTAGGTCCAGCGCCCACAGCACGCGTCGAGGCGGCTCGGCCGGGTGGCACCCCGCCGGCGCACGCACGGCTCGGCGCGGTCAGCCCTCCGACGGACTCCTCGTCGGGACGTCCACTTCTCCGCGAGTGCCATCGCGCGGCCGGCCAGCTCACTCAGCCGCTCGGGGTCGCCCTCGCTCTGCGCTGCGGCGTAGCCCGAGCAGGAAGGTCGAGATCGGGGCGGCGCGTGCGGGTCACCTGGTGGGCCGCCTCGCGCGCGAGGTCCAGGATCAACGCTTCGTCGAACTCGACATCGACGTCGAGCGCGTCGCACAGTTCATCGATCCAGTCGTGGAGGTTCACGTACCCAGGTTCGCGCCAAGCCGGGCCTCAACGCAAACCCCGAGGAGGGTCGAGCGTGGTGCGTCGGGTCGGGCGGTCACCGGACCGTCGAGCCGGCGAGGTCGTCGGGTCGCGTCGACGTCCCAGGACTCGGCCTCGGTCGGCCTCGATCTCGGCGAGGTCGCAGCCCCGACATCAGCCGGTGCAGCGGCATGCCCGTCGCGTCCGCCGGGGCGTTCGCGAGCAGAGCGTCGACGCGGTAGAGGGCGCACAGGTACTGCCGCCGACCCTCCGTGTCGACGAGCAGCGCGCCATCGGGGCCCGGGCTGCGCGGCACAGCCTCCTGATCGTCTCGGCCGTCACCAGCGGCATGTCCACGGCGAGCGCGACCACCCAGGTCGGCGGTCCGGCGTGTCCGGCCGGTCCCGCCTCCAGCCCGGCGCGCAAGCCGGCGAGCAGGCCGGCAGCGGGGCCGCCCGCTGCGGGCGACTCGGCGGTCCAGAGGAGGCCCGGCGGGCCGGGGCGACTGCCCCCACGGCGACGCGGACGGGACAGTCGGCGAGCGCGGAGTCGGCGATGTCGAGGAAGGTTCGTCCGCCGTAGCGTGAGCGAGGCCTTGTCCACTCCCCCGAGGCGTGCGCCGTGCCACCGCACAGGATCACGCCTAGTGCGGCGGACGGGTCCCCGGGAGACGGGTCGCGCTGGGGCAGGTCCGGCACCCGGCGAGTGTGCCCCTCCGGCCGTTACCGGGCAAGATGCCTGCGCGGTGGGAGGATGGCCGGGTGAAGGGGATCCTGTGGTGACGGGCATGCGCGTGGCCGCGGTGCAGTTCGGGTCGGGCCTCGACCCCGTGGAGAACCGCGAGCGGCTCCGGGGCCGGCTGGCGGAGGTGACATGCGGGTCGCGTGCGCGCCCGACCTGGTGGTGCTTCCCGAGGCCTCCGCCCGCGACTTCGGGAAGGCGGGCTCGGCGCTGGGTGCGCACGCCGAGGCCCTGGACGGACCCTTCGTGGGCTTCCTCCACGGGCAGGCCCAGGAGTACGGGCAGACGATCGTCGCGGGAATGTTCGAGGTGAGCGACGACCCGGCGCGCCCCTTCAGCAGTGTCGTCGTGGTCGACCCCGACGGGGTTCAGGCGGTCTACCGGAAGATCCACCTCTACGACTCGTTCGGCATCCGGGAGTCCGACGTCCTGTCGGCGGGCGCGGTCATGCCCGCCCTGGTCACGGTCGGCGGGTTCACCTGGGGGCTGATGAACTGCTACGACCTGCGGTTCCCCGAGCTCGCGCGCGTCCTGGTCGACGCGGGGGCGGCCGGTCTCCTCCTCCCGGCGGCCTGGGTGGCGGGACCCCGCAAGGTCGATCACTGGCGAACCCTCGTACGGGCACGGGCGATCGAGAACGTCGCGTACGTCGTCGCAGCCGCACAGTCGGCTCCCCGCTACACCGGCCACTCGATGATCGTCGACCCGCGGGGAGACGTGCTCGCCGAGGCCGGTGAGGGCGACGGGCGAGCTCGTCCTCGGGGACGTGTCCGACGACGTGGTGCAGTCGGCCCGGTCCGACAATCCTTCGCTCCTGAACAAGCGGCTCTGAGACGTTGCTATCCTTCGGCGCGGGGCAGATGCATCGGCAAGGGGTGGGGCATGGCGGTGGCGGCGCGCAGGCGAGCGTCAGGACAGCGCAGCTACTCCGTGGGGCCGCACGTGCCCAAGCACGCCAGCACCCTCGTCACCGAGGTCCCGACCCGCTCAGCGTCCCCAACGGCGGAGCCCGACACCGCAGCGGCCTCGTCGCCGGCGGTCCCCTCCCCCGTCTCCACGCTCGTATCTCCGCTCAGGCCCTCGCCATGGATGACGCGATGGCTACCCCAGGACACCGATCCCGAGGCCGGAGTCTCCCGATCGGTCTGCCGAAGCGGGGGAAGGGACGGCGACGGATCGGCAGGACGGTCGAACCACCGCCGCGACCCCGCCGCATCCCGGTCCTCTTCGGCGCTCCGACGCGTTTCGCGGTCACGGTGGTGGCAGCTGCGGTGGTCGCGGTGGTCGGGACCTTCTTCTACGGTGCCCGCGGCAACCTTGCCGCCGAGATCGCGGCAGCCGTCATCGGGGTCAACTACGCGGCGGCGTTCGCCCGCCGGATCGGTGGGCGTGCCTGGGCGGGTGCCCTGCTGGGCGCCGCCGTCACGTCCGCCGCGGTTGCCTCCAATCTCTCCTTCCTGCTCGCGTCGGCAGCGGTCGGCACCGCCGTTCTCGGCGCGGTGCTCGGCGTGATCGCCACGCGCCCGGCCGTCTCCATGCTCGGCGTCTTCCGCGAGATCCTCATCGCCACGGGGATCGCCCTCATCGGCGGCATCGGGGCAGCCGCCTTCCGTGCGCCGCTCAACGCGTACCGCGCCCGGTATCTCGTGATCGCCCTGGCACTCGTGATCACCATCGCGCTGGTCTACCGGTTCGGTTCGGGGCTGGCCGGCCTCGGTCGTCGTGGCTGGGCGTCGCTCGGCGGGGGAAGCGTGGCCTTGATCGTGATCGTCGTCTACACCGAGGCATTCACCCGCTGGGAGTCCGACTCGACCCGCGAGAACATCCAGCAGGTCCTGCACTTCGTGGAGCACGCGCTGGGGGCTGTCCCCCGTCCGCTGATCTTCCTGGTGGGCCTGCCCGCGCTGATCTGGGGGGTCTCCTCGCGCGTGCGCCGACGGGAGGGCTGGTGGCTGACAGCCTTCGGCTCGGTCGGCCTGGCCATGATCGCCACGATGTTCCTGGAGGCCGGCCACCCCACCCAGGGGCCCGTGCTCAGCATGGCCTACAGCATCGCTCTGGGCATGGTCCTCGGGGGCTTGCTCGTGGTGGGCGACAACTGGGTGAGCAAGCCCTCGGGCCGCCGGGCGGCCCCGGTCGCCGCCTACCTGCGGCTCGAGCAGGAGCCCGCGCGGCATCAGCCGCTGATCTGAGGATCCGCGCCGCCCCCGTGCTCCTGGAGTGCACACAGCCTGCGGCCCGACGGGCCTGCGTCTCGGTGACGCGTTTCGTAGACTCCCCTCCGTGACCCGAGGTCACGGAGGGGTGCCGGAGTGGCCGATCGGAACCGCCTTGAAAGCGGTCGCTGGCAGAGATGTCAGCCGCGGGTTCGAATCCCGCCCCCTCTGCCGAGCCGCCGAGTGCGCATGTCCCCAGGCGCTACTCGGACCCACCGATCTCCAGGCTGACCGAGTCGTAGGCGAAGTCGGTCATGCGGCGGGCGTGGTGACGCAGCCGATTGGTGAGCCGATGAAGCTCGGCTCGGATCGGCTCGACATCGCTGACCTGCCCCAGCTGCGCGCCGAGCGCGGACAGCTGGGCTACCAGCGTGCGACGGTCGTCGTTGAGGCTCCGCGCCCTTGCGGAAAGCCACCCGTCGCCGCTGTGGGCGCTCTCGCGGAGCAGCGCCGCTCTGACGCCGGCGATGCGCTGCCGGGCGACGGTGCGCCACGCCTGGTGGCGCCGGGGGAAGTCGAGAACCTGCTCCAGCCCGACGATGGCATTGTCGAGACCCGCCATGGAACCCACCTCCTCGGAGAGCGATGTGGAACACCGAGTGTGACCCGGGTCACAGCATATGGCAAGCCCGAACGTCCTGAAGCACCTCGATCCGGACGGCGTGGCGGCGGTGGCCCGCGGCGCTTGATTAGATGGCGGGATGCAGATGCGTGTGCGACCCGCTCCCGGGATGGCGCTGCGGTTGGCGTTGATCCCCCAGATCCTGGGCCTGGTCCTCCTGGTGGTGGCCTTCCTCGTCTCGATGATCTTCGGCGGTCGTGGGTCGGCCAGCCTGGTCATCGCGATCCTGGCGGCGGCGAGCTTGGCTTTGGGCCTCTACGTGATGTGGGGCCGTCCCTGGATCCTGTTGATCGGCGACACCGGCTACCGCGTGAGGTTCGTCCGCGGGGCCGGGGTGGCCTCGAGCCGGTGGCTCGACGTGACGGAAGTGGTCACCGCCGTACTGGGTGGCACCCGATGCCTGGTGCTGCGTCTGGGGTCCGGCGGGCAGACGATCATCCCGGTCGACCTGCTCGAAGGCGATGCCGACGATCTCGTCCGTGCGATGCGCGATCGCCTCATCGAGGCCCACCGTCGCCCCGGGGCGTAGCCGATTCGCCGTCGACTCCGGTCGGCCGGTAGCCTTTCCCACGCCGGTTGGAGGTGTCGCCTAGTCCGGTCTATGGCGCCCGCCTGCTAAGCGGGTTGAGGTCAACAGCCTCTCGCGGGTTCAAATCCCGCCACCTCCGCGCCTGGCGCTCGCACCGGTCCTCGGTGAGGCGCCGCAGGAATGGCCCGGGGCGGTCCGTCAGAAGGGACCGCACCGGGCGGTTCCGGTCGTAACTGGGCGAAACGGCACGCTTCGCGCTCCGTCTGCCCCGGGCCACTCCTCCGCTCTCGGACGCCCGTTCTAAGAATTCCCTCAGAACGGTCGCGACACTTGCCCTCGGGGCTTGCAGTTGGGCACGGGTGCGGTTGTATCCCGGATGAGTGACGAAGGACGCGAGTCTGCGCGTCCCCACCGTCGCGGCGAAATGGCGTGGGTCCGGATCCCCCCAACACACATCCGCCCCGCTACTTGGCCTAGACAAGCAACGTTGTCAAGGCTCTTCGGCCGTGCCCGCAGATTTTGCAGAATCATGCAGTGCAAAACCCTGAAGGGGCGAATCGGTGGCGCATGATTGTGCAGTGCCGGACACTAGTGGGCAGAGAGGTTCCCCAGTCTCCTAGATCCGAAGAGGTAGCCATGAAGACTTCACGCAAGGTCACCCGAGTGGTTGCCGGCCTGGTCGCAGCGGCAGCAGTCGCTTTGTCGATGACCGCGGCGCCGGCAGCGAACGCCGCGCCCATCCACGTCCACTCGCAGGACACCGGCTGGGGACCGTGACCCTCCACAACTAAACGTTTCACCGAGATTGAGACGAGATCTGAGAGCGACACCCCCCCTGACTCGAAGATCCAGTGCCTTACCCCCCCGGCCCGTCTCAACGAAAAGCGAGGGCAGCGCCATCCGGCCGCTGCCCTCGCTTCTGTTATGGGTACAGGTAGTGACCAGGTCCTGAGCAGGACAGGGGCCTCAGTCGAACGCCGCCCCGTCGAACGCCGACGGCGTCGTCGAGCTCGTCGGCGTCGGCCGTCTCGGAGAGCCGGCCGAGCGCGTACCCGAGCTGGTAGCGCGTCTCCACGCCCATCTCCTCCTTGAGCATGGAGATGTACGTCGCGAACGTGCGCGTGCTGACGCCCATCCGCTTCGCGCTCGCCGCGTCGCTGCGGCCCTCGGCCAGCATCCGCAGGGTCATGCCGCGAACGTCCTCGGCGATGGACCGCGATACGTCCTCACCCGACGCCACGTAGGGCGTGGCGCGCTCCCAGGCCCGGTCGAAGACGTCGGCGAGGTAGGAAACGATCGACGGCGCATGGATGGCGACCGCGATGGCGTTGTTGTCCGACGACCCGGGATCAGCGCCAGCTTGCGGTCGAAGATGATGATCCGGTTGAAGAACTCGTCGAGCGTCCGGACCTCCGCCCCGTGCGCCGTCACCTCCTTGACGTACTCGCGGGTGACCGGGCTCGCGCGGGCCGAGTGCTGGTAGAGCGTCCGCATGTGGACGCCGCGGTTCAGCGCGTCGATGTCGCGTTGCTGGGCCTCCGCGAGTGTGTCGGCCGGTCGCTTGCCTGAAGGCTGGGCGGTCAGCAGCTCGCTCTCGCACTCGGCCAGCGCCGCCTCGATCCAGACGCCGATCTTGTCGAAGTCGTGGATCTCGGTGACCGCGCTCTGGGCGCTGAGCGACCCGCTGCGGAAGGTCTGGCCGAGCGCAGTGAAGGCCGACGGCCCACTGGGACGACTCGGCCAGCAGCTCGTTGCCCACCTGGCTCAGCGGGGTGACGACCTGGGCGTGTGCCGCGGCGGGGTCGACCGCGAGGATCCGCTCCCCGGCCTCGTCGCGGCGCATCAGGCCGATGGCCAGCAGCAGGTCGAGGGCCCGCGCCTCCTTGGAGCCGGCGCCGAATCGGGGGTCCTGCGCGTCCAGCCAGCCGAAGGACACCGCCTGGCGGAAGAGATCCGCTCCGGCGCTCTCCAGCAGCGCGAGGTCCTCGGAGTGAGTATCCGGGAACGCGCGGGTCGGCAGGTCGGGCCACCCCACTGAGTATGACAAGGCCGAGCCCGCTTTGCCCGGATCTGCGCGAGGTGACCGATTTCGCCGGCCCGGCCTGCTCCGCTAAACTCCAGCGAGCAGAACCGGCGCCCGTAGCTCAACGGATAGAGCATCTGACTACGGATCAGAAGGTTGGGGGTTCGAATCCCTCCGGGCGCGCAGACCGATGGGCCGCTGACCTGTGAAGACGGGTCGGCGGCCCTCGTCATGTCGGCCCGGCGCTGTTGCCCTCTCGCAGATCTTCCACCAGAGGGCGCAACGAGATGCCCAGGGTCGGTCCGGTTCCAGCACTCATGCCTGTGGGTCCGGGCTGACGGGGATCTTCCAGCTGCCCGCCGTGGCGCGACACCACCGATGGTGCCCTCCTGGCTCGGCGTACTCAGAGGGGCACGGACGCAAACCGCACCTTGACCCCTGTGGTCTGACAGGAACGACACTGAGGCCACGCCCGGATCCGCAGGTTCGCGGCTGGCCCGGGAGGTCCGGGCGCGGGTGGGCCGTGATCGTCCCTGATGGCTCCGCTGGACTGGCCGCCCGGCTCCTCCTCGAGGGCCTCACTCGCTGATTGAGATGCGCGTTCTGGTCGCTGTCGACGCCTCCGGGCTAGGATATTGGGATGGCCACGCACGGACGGACCACCTCCATGCGGCCGGAAGCGCAGGTACGTGGGGATCGTCGGATCGTCACGCGCGGCGTGGTTCATCGAGTTCCGGTGCGATTGGCCGGGCACCGCCACGGAGGACGGGGACGCTGTGTCCTTCGGTCTGCCGAGAATTGACACTGGCCGCCTAGCCGATCGTCACGGGGCTGTCCGTCGAACTCGGAAGGAATCTGTGTGCAGCTAGCCAGGTGCCCGGCCCTGGCCGCGACTCCGGCGGCCCGAACGAGGTTTGGATCATGACTGCACGGAGTCTGCTCTACGTCCCAGGCGACGATCTCCACAAGTTGCAGGGGGCGCTCGACCGGGGCGCCGACGGCGTCATCGTCGACCTCGAGGACGCGGTGCCCGTCGCATCCAAGGACGCCGCTCGAGAAGCGGTCGCAGAGTGGCTGGCGAGGGTGGACTCCACTGCCGCGCAGATCTGGGTCCGGGTCAATCCTGGCCCCTTGCGCGAGGCGGATATTCGAGCGGTAGCCGGCGCCGCGGCGCTGACGGGCATCTATCTCGCCAAGGCCGACCGCGTGGCCGATGTCGAGCAAGCTGACCGACTCCTCACCGATGTCGGGTCGGCGGCCTTGCTCGTCCCGTTGCTGGAGTCGGCGCGGGCCGTCTTGGCGGCTCCTGAGCTGGCCGTCGGGCCACGCGTGGTCCGGTTGCAGCTCGGCGAGGCAGACCTTCGGGCGGAGATGGGTCTCGAGCCTGGCGACGACGAGACCGAGTTGCTGTGGGCCCGCTCCCGCGTCGTCTTCGCCTGCGCTGCGGCAGGGACGGCACCGCCGATGGGGTCGGTCGAGACGGACGTTCGCGACCTGGACCGGCTCCGGCGTACCACCCGGGCGCTGCGACGTCTGGGATTCTGGGGACGGGCGTGCATCCATCCCGCCCAGGTGCCGCTTGTGATGGAGGAGTTCACCTACACCGCCGCGGAACGTGCGCGAGCGCGCGACGTCGTCGAGCGCTTCGAGCAGGCGGGCTCCGGAGTGGCGCTGGACGCGCGGGGACGCCTCATCGATGAGCCGGTGGTCAAGGCCGCGCGCCGTGTACTCGCCGCGTACTCGCCAGTCGATGAGTGACACCGACCCGTTGACGGCTATTGTTCCGCCTGATGGAACCGCATTCACAACAGACGGCCAAGGTGCAGCGACTGGAGCGAGGCGCTCTCGGCCGGGTTCAGGTGGGCAGGTGAGGAAGCAGTCATGAGCAGGACCGACGCAGCGTCGGCGGGGTCGGCCGCCGCGGCTGAGCGCCCGGAAGGCGGGCAGACCGTCGCGACGGTTGAGCGCGCGGTCGACATCCTGGCCTTGTTCGCGAGCGTCGACTCCTTCACCCTTGGCGTCACGGAGATCGCCGACAGGCTCGGGATGTCCAAGGCGGTCGTGCACCGGCTGCTGACGTCGCTGCGCAAGCGCAAGCTGATCGACTTCCACTCGGACACGCGCCGCTACTCGCTCGGCCCGATGGCCATGCGGCTCGGACTCGCCTACATGGCGCGGCTCGACATCCGGCGGCTCGCCGGCCCGGAGCTGCAGCGTCTCTCGCGGGAGACCAACGAGACCGCGACGCTCTCCTTGCGCACCGGTGACACCCGGGTCTACGTGGACCAGGTCACCCCCGCACGCGAGGTGATCATGTCGGTAACGATCGGGCTGCCGTATCCCCTGCACGCCGGCGGATCGTCGAAGGCGTTCCTGGCCTTCTTGCCCGAGGCGGAAGTCGACGACTACCTCAGCCGTGCGCTCACGGCAATGACCCCGCAGACCGTCGTCGACCCGGAGCGCCTCCGCGCAGAGCTCGCGGAAATCCGGGAGCGTGGTTGGGCACGCTCGTTCGGCGAGCGCCAACTCGGCGCCGCATCCGTCGCGGCGCCGGTGCTCGATCATGCCGACCTCCCGGTCGCGGTGGTCAGCGTCTGCGGCCCCGCGGAGCGGTTCGCAGAGGAGGCCGACGCGTGCGCCGAGCGGCTGCTTGAGGTGACGACGGAGCTGTCGCAGCGGATGGGGCGTGCAGGCTGACGTTCGGTCAGCGGCTCAGCAGCGGGCCGAGGACCCGGGCGACGTACTCGGTCGTGTCGGCGGCCTCGGGCGACCCTTCCAGTGCGGCGACGCGCCCGCGCAGGTCGTTGACTTCGGCGATCAGCCGGTGGACGACGCCCGCGAGGACATCGACATCGGCCGCGCTCAGCAGTTGACGGGTGGCGACGTCGTCCATCATGCGTCCTTCCGGGCCACGAGCAGCGACCACGGGGACGACCACAGCTGGGGGTCGTACTCGCTCCCCGCGACGGCGCCCGGCGGATACCAGTTGCTGACCTCGGTGGTGAAGCCGGCCGCGGTCGCATACCCGGCGAAGTCGGAGCCGCGGAAGGGGTTCATGAACGGCTCGACGATGACGTCGCTGTGGTAGGCGCCGAGCACGTCGCGCAGCGGGTCGCCGATAAGGCGGTTCTCCAGCGCGGCGAAGGTTCCACCGGGCCGCAGGAGCCGGTGCGCTTCGCGCAGCACTGTGAAGATCGACTCCCGTGGAAGTTCGTGCAGGGCCATCGTCACCACGACCAGATCACACGAGGCGTCGTCGTACGGCGGGTGCTCCGCGTTGCCCTGCCGCCAGTGGATCTCCAGCCCTCGCTCGGTGGCCATCCGGCGGGCGAGGCGAAGGCAGGGCGCGGCGAGGTCGAGCCCGTGCACCTCCGCCTCTGGCCAGCGCTTCTTCAACGAGAACGTCGTCTTGCCGAACCCGCAGGCGAGGTCCACCACGCGGGTCGGCCGCTCGGTGGGCAGGGAGCTGGCGAACGCGTCGTGCAACTCGAAGTTGTTGTTGCGCCCCACGTGGATGACGCGCGCGCCCATCGCGTAGACAGCGGCGCTACGGGCGTCCGGCCAGATGCCACCGGTCTGCCGATGGAAGTCGGTGCCGGAGTAGTAGTCGGGCACCACCAGGTCCGGGTCCTCGGTCAGCGTGCCGAGGTCGGTGTCCAAGGGCGCGAGGCTTGCCTCGATCGCCTCCTGCCGCCGCTGCACCATCCTCTCGACCTCGACCCACAGGGTGTCCTGGATGTGCCGATCGAGCCAGAGAAAGTACGGCGTGCTGGGCAGCGTGTCGACGATCGCGCGCGCCTCGTCCATCGACTCGACAGTTGCGCCGGTGGCCAGCACCGCCTCGTCGTACTCTGCCCGCACCTTGCGGTAGAGCGGACCCATCCAGAAGCGGCGCTGGGCCATCAGGTGGTCGATGCGCGCCAGCTCGTCGTCCGGCCAGGCGAGCAGCTCGTCGATGCTGGGAGCGGGGGAACCGGCTAACGTGACCATGCGGCCTCCAAATGGAACGGCGTTCCTGCAGGCGAAACTTATGACCGAATGATAGGGACTGCGATGACGAAGGGTCAACAGAACCGGCCTACCCTCGGCCCGCTGCTCTCCGCGACGCTCGTGGTGCCGGACCTCGCCACCGCAGCCGAGGCCTGGCAGCGGTTCGGGTACGAGCAGTCCTGGAGTCGCCCGGTCAGCGAGAGCGAGGCGGCTGCGTGGGACGCCCCGGCCACCGCGGGCGCCCCGCAGGTCCGGCTCGACCCCCCGGACGGGACGGTCGGTGGCATCCGGCTCGTCGAGGACGCCGCCGCCACACCTCCACCGGTGTTCCGCAGCCACGGATGGGCCGCGGTCGAGCTCGTCGTCGCCGACGTCGAGCGGGAGGTCGACCGGCTGGTCGGCAGCGCCTTCCGGCTGGTGATGCCCCCGGTGTCGGTCGGCGGGTCGACGGGCGCACTGCGCGCAGCGCAGCTGGAGGCCCCGGGCGGAGCCGGCGTCTACCTGACCGAGGTGCACCGAGACCCGCCCGGTTTCTCGCTGCCTCGTGCGGTGACGCCCGTCGGCAGGATGTTCATCTGCGTCCTCGCCACCGCGGATCTGGAGGCCGATCGGGCCTTCCTCGAGGAGCGGTTCGCCGTGCGGAGGGTGACCGATCACCGGTTGCCGATCCGAGTGATCAACCACTGCTTCGGGATGCCGACGGACACCACCCACCGACTGAGCACGCTGCAACTCCGAGGTCACTCGGCCCTGGAGATCGATGACTACCCCGCCGCGGCGACGCCGCGGCCCTGCCGTTCCGGGCACCTGCCGCCGGGCATCGCCATGGTGTCCGCGGCGACAAAGGGATGGGCCGGTCCGGAACTGGTCACTCTGCCTGGGGGCGCCCGGTTGCGGCTGCACCCCGCCGCTGAGTAGCTCGAGACCGACCAACGCTCCGGCCATGCCAGCGGTGGCAGGCCGGCGCTCCGCAGCGCGCGTGCCTGGGCGACGGCGGCCTGCTCCAGGACCGCCGGCTCGTCGAGGGTGGTGCACCGACCGTCTCGGAGCAGCCACCGGCCGTCCACCATGACGTCGCGCACCGCCGCCGGTCCCGCACTGGTGACCACGAGCGACAGGCGTGCGGCCGGTGGCCACAACTCCGCCTGGCGGGAGGTGAGGACAACGAGGTCGGCGCGCCGACCGACCTGAAGGGAGCCGACCTCGTCGCTCAGCCCGACGGCCGCGGCACCGCCCACGGTGGCCCACTCCAGTGCATGCCCCGCGTGGAACACCGGCTCGCCTTCGACCTGGGTCTGAGCCAGCAAGGACAGCTTCATCGTCTCGAAGAAGTTGCGACCGTCGTTCGGCGTGTCGAGGCCCAGCCCGATCGGCACACCGGCGTCCCGCAGCGGGCGCAGAGCGGCGTGCGGGCTTCCGATGTACATGTTGCTGACTGCGCAATAGGCCACGGCACCGCCGCGATCGGCGAGCAGATCGATCTCTCGCGGGCTCAGTCGTACCGGGTGCGCGCCCAGGAAGCCGGGGGTCAGCGCGCCCAAGGTGTCGAGATGCTCGACGAGAGGCCGGCCGTAGGTGGATCGCGCCCACTCGTCGACAGCAGGGGAGTAGGCCAGGTGGGTCGCCAGCCGGCCGTCGCCGGCGACGACGAGCCGCCTGATCAGCTCGTCGCTGGCTCGTGGCGCGGACAGTGCCTCCGGGATGACGTGCAGTAGGTCGCTCGACCAGCGGCCGCGGATCCGGTCGAACGTCGCCGTCGCCTCGGCCGGTTCAAGCTGCTCGGTGGGAGGGCTCAGCTCGGTGCGGTCGATGAACGCCGCGCAGAACAGCGTGCGCAGACCCGCCTCCGACAGCGCTCGCAGAGAGCCGTCTGCCTTGCGGAGGCTTCGCCACTGCAGCTGAGAGTCCACCGTGGTGGTGACTCCGGACCGGATCAGCTCCACGGCAGCGAGCGCGGTGCCGGCGTACGTCGCGGGCTCGTCCATGGCGGCGTGCAGGTCCCGGCGGGAGCCCGCCCGGGCGGCGGTGCCGGCCAGCGGCTCCCCGACCCCTCGGATGAGCGTCGCGGCGAGGTGGTCATGGCTGTTGACGAAGCCGGGCAGCACGAGGGCATCAGACGCGTCGACATGCTGCTCCGAGGGCTGCGGGGGGCGGCGGCCAGGCCCCACCTCGACGATGCGGTTGCCGTCTACGACGAGGTGGCCGGGGGCCAGCACTCGTCGCCGGTCGTCCATGGTGACGACTCCCCCTGCATTGAGCAGAATGCGCGGCATTCCCGTCCCTCCCCCCAGGAGTATGGCGTCACTTTCCCGGTCCGGCCCCCGGAACGTCTTGGTTTTCGCCCTTGACCCTGCGCGGCCGCTGCCCTAATGTCTGAAAAGTGGTACAGCGTTCCGACAAGCGGAACAACTACTTCACCGGAGGGCCCGTGAAACGTAGAGGACTCCCGCTCGTCGCCGCCACTGCGCTGGTCTTCGGGCTCGCAGCCTGCTCGGCCAGCGGCGGAAACACCAGCAGCCCGAGCGCCACCGACAACTCGAGTTCCCTGGCTTCTGGCGGGGTGATCAAGGTGGGTGTCGCCTCCTTGCCACCGGGCAAGGGCGACCCATACAAGGGCATCGGCTCGCCGCAGGTCTATACCCTCGCGGCGATCTACGACAGTCTGACCCAGGTCAGCACCGATGCGACCGTGAAGCCGCGGCTCGCGACCGAGTGGAAGTCGACGAGCCCCACCACGTGGCAGTTCTCGCTGCGCTCCGGCGTGACGTTCTCGGATGGCGAGGCGTTCGACTCGAAGGCGGTCGTGGATGCCTTCAACTACCTGCTCACCGACCCCGAGGGCATGAAGAGCGCTGTTACGCGCAACATCTCGTCGATCGCCTCGGTCAAGGCAATCGACGCCTCGACGGTCGAGTTCACGACGTCCGCGCCCGACCCGATCCTGCCGAACCGGGTCAGCGAGGTCTACATCCCCGCGCCGGACAAGTTCTCCTCGGAAGGCGCGCAGGCGTTCGCCGACAACCCCGTCGGAACCGGTCCGTTCATGGTGGACTCCTGGGACGCCAACAAGATCACGCTCAAGCCCTTCAAGGGCAGCTGGCGGGCGCCGAAGGCGGACGGGCTGGAGATCAACGCCCTGCCTGACCCGGCTGCTCGCCTGCAGGCGCTGCAGTCCGGCCAGATCAACCTGGCGATCCAGCTTTCCCCTGACCAGGCCAGCCAGCTGAAGTCAGGTGGGCAGGCGGTCGCGGCGATCCAGCCGGCACCCCAGGTGATGTCGCTGGCATTCATCAACACCCTCGGCGACAGCCCGCTGAACAAGCAGGCTGTGCGCGTGGCCCTGAACTACGCGGTCAACAAGGAGTCCATGGCCACGAACCTGCTGCTGGGCGAGGGTAAGCCGGCCGGGCAAGGCGCGACTCCGCAAGCCTTCGGCTACAACCCGAACATCGACCCCTACCCGTACGACCCCGCCAAGGCAAAGCAGATGCTCGCCGACGCTGGGTACCCGAACGGGTTCACTCTCACGGGCATGCTGACAGTCGGCTCGTTCCCGGCCGACTCGCAGATCTACCAGCTCATGCAGCAGAACCTCGCCGACGTCGGGGTCACCTTCAAGCCGCAGACCATCCAGTTCAGTGAGTGGCTCGACCACTACCTGAAGAACGACTGGCCGGTGCAGAGCTTCGGCCTCTCCTGGAACACCGCACCGGTGCTGGACGCCCAGCGGCCCATGGAGCTGTTCTCCTGCGACAAGCAGCCGGCCTTCTTCTGCAACCAGGACATCATGCCGGTTCTGACGGCGGCGGCCTCCGAGCTCGACCAGAGCAAGCGCAAGGAGCTGCTACAGCAGGCGGCGCAGATCGACCACGACAATCCGCCGGCGCTGTACCTTGTGCAGCAGGTCGACATCAACGGCATCTCGCAAGACTTGCACGGCTTCGACAACCAGAACCGGATCTTCCCCTACGACCAGATGACGGTGGGCTAACGGCGGCTGATGACCGACAACAGCACCGCTCAGGCCGATAGGCCTTTCGCAACGCGGGCCAGCCGAGGGCTGGCCCGCGTTGCGCGCCCGATAGGCGGCTACCTGCTCCAGCTGGCTGCGTTGCTCCTGGGCATCTCCACCCTGCTGTTCTTCCTACTCCGGCTGACGGGCGACCCGGCCGCCGTGCTCGCGGGGGAGAACGCCGACCCGGCGTTCCTCGAGGCGGTCCGGCACCAGTACGGGTTCGACCGCCCCCTCCCCGTGCAGTACCTCCAGTTCCTCGAGCACGCGGTCCGGCTGGACTTCGGCACGTCGGTGCAGTCGGGTCAGGACGCGCTCGGCCTCGTCCTCGAACGCGTGCCGTGGACGCTGGAGCTGGCGGTCATCGCCATCGTGATCAACACCATCATCGCCGTCCCGCTCGGGGCCTGGATCGGGTCCCGGCCGGACCGTCCGCTGCAGACAGGGGCGTCCGCGTTCGTCTTCATCGGCCAGGGGGTCCCCGGCTACGTCGTCGGCCTGCTGCTCATCCAGATCTTCGCGGTCAAGCTGCGCTGGCTGCCCAGCATCGGCAACGTGGGCTCTTTGTCCTGGCTGCTGCCGTCGCTGACCCTTGCGGCCTTCCTGGTACCCCGGCTCACTCGGGTGCTCTCGGCCAACGTGTCCGATGCGATGCAGGCCGACTACGTCCGAACGGCCCGTGCCAACGGGGCGCCGGAGCGCACGGCGCTGCTTCGGCACGCCCTCCCGAACGCGTTGCTCGGCGCGACGGCTCTCGTGGGCGGCCAGTTCGCCTTCCTGTTGTCGGGCGCTCTGATCACCGAGGTGGTCTTCGCCTGGCCCGGGCTGGGGCTCCTGCTCATCAACTCGGTGCGGCAGTTGGACTTCCCGGTCGTGCAGGCGGCCGTCTTCGTGGTGGCGGGGCTGGTCTTCCTCGCCAACGTCGGGACGGAACTGCTCTTCGCTGTCATCGACCCGCGGCTGAAGCGACAACAGGCATGACCGCCGCCGCCACGTCTCGCCTCCGGCTGTTCCGCCCCCGCGGGAGGGCGCCGCTGCGCCTGTGGCTCGGAGTCACGCTGGCCGCCGTGCTGTTGTTCGCCGCCCTCCTGCCTCTGTTCGTGAGCGGCATAGACGCCAGCCGGGTGGACCCGGTCAACCGGTTGCTGGGCCCGGGAGCGCCGGGTCACGTCCTTGGTACCGACCAGCTGGGCCGGGACCTGTTCGCGCGTACCCTCGCCAGCCTGCGCTGGTCGTTGGGCGTCGGAGTCGTGTCTGCCAGCCTCTCGACGGTGATCGGCACCACGATGGGGGTGATCGCCGGCGCATCCGACGGGCTCGTCCGCCGCGCGCTCACCCGCCTCATCGACCTCAGCCTGGCGTTCCCCTACCTGGTCCTCGCGGTCACCGTGATGGCCGTCGTCGGGCGCGGCTTCTGGCCGCTGTCGGTCGCGCTGGGTCTGCTGAGCTGGCCCATCCTTGCCCGCGTGATCTACGCCGAGACGCTCAGCCTCATGAAGAAGGAGTTCGTGGTTGCGGCAGAGCTATCCGGCGTGCGGCTGCCACGGATGATCGGCACCCACGTCCTGCCGGGAGTCCGCAACAGCATGCTCGTGATGTTCGCGTTCCTCTTTGCGGACCTGCTCGTGGCCGAAAGTGGCCTGTCCTTCCTCGGGATCGGAGCACCTCTCGGTGCGCCATCTCTGGGCAACATGCTGGCCGAGGGTCGCGAGTACCTCGTGAGCAACGCCAACCTGGTGCTCGTCCCGAGTGCCGCCATCGTCCTGGCCGTCATCGCTGCCAACCTGATCGGTGACGGGTTCGCCGCGCGCACCCGTAGCCGGGCCAAACAGGTCGTCGGATGAGCGACGGACCGGCTCTGGTCGTTGAGGACCTGCACGTGGCATTCCCCGGCCGGGAGGGGGCCCAGGCCGACGTGCTCCGCGGGGTGTCCCTCACGGTGGCGCGTGGGGAAATCCTCGGGGTCGTGGGAGAGTCCGGCTCCGGCAAGAGCATGCTGGCGCTCAGCGTGCTCGGCCTGCTGCCCGAGCCGGGGGTGATCCGGCGGGGCCAGGTACGGCTGGACGGCGCCGACGTCCGGAGCATGACCGGCCGGGAGCTCGAACGACTCCGTGGGGGTCAGGTCGGCATGGTCTTCCAGGACCCCATGAGCAGCCTCAACCCGGTTCGCAGGATCGGCTCCATGCTCGTCGAGTCAGTGCGACGCCACCAGGACGTCTCGCGGGCACAGGCGCGCGAACTGGCACTCGAGGCCCTCCGCACTGTCGGGGTGCCCGCCCCCGAGGAGAGACTGCGGGCCTACCCGCACGAACTGTCCGGTGGTCTGCGGCAGCGCGTCATGATCGCGCTTGCGCTCATCAACCACCCCGATGTCATCCTGGCCGACGAGCCCACTACCGCGCTCGACGCCACCATCCAGGCGCAGATCATGGAGTTGCTGCAGAGCAGGGTGAAGGGCGCAGCCCTCGTCCTCATCACCCACGACCTGTCCCTGGCAGCGGAGATCTGCGATCGGCTCGCCGTCATGTATGCCGGTCGCATCGTCGAGACGGGGCCGGCCCGGCAGGTCATCGACGAGCCGCGTCACCCGTACACCGCCGCGCTGCTCGCCGCGAGCCCGGACTTCGACCCGGAGCGGACGCGGCTGGTGGCCATTCCCGGCACTCCGCCTCGCCTCGATCACTCGCTATGCGGCTGCGCGTTCGTTCCGCGCTGCAACCGCGCGCTGGATCGGTGCCGCACTGACGACCCGGTCCTCGAGCCGATGGGTGGGCAGGAGGCCGCTTGCTGGTCGCCGGTGGGCGAGGGGGTGCCGACATGACCGAGCTGCTCACAGCCGAAGACGTCCACGTGGGGTTCCGCATCGCGGGCCGCCGGCTACACGCCGTCGACGGCGTGAGCCTGCACGTCTCGGCGGGCGAGACCGTCGGGCTGGTAGGTGAGTCTGGCTCGGGGAAGTCCACCTTGGCGCTCACCCTGATGCGGATGTACGAGCCGGACCGAGGGCGAATCGTGTTCCAGGGCCAGGACATCACGCACCTGCCGCAGCGCCGGTTGACCCACCGACGGGCGCTGCAGATGGTCTTTCAGGACCCATACGCGAGCCTGGACCCGCGCATGACGGTCGGCAGGATCGTGGCTGAGCCGTTGCGGGCGTACGGGGAACGAAGCGGTATCAAGGAGCGCGTCGCGGAGCTGCTCGAGCAGGTGGGTCTGCCCGCCAGTGCGGCCCACCGGATGCCTGCCCAGTTCTCCGGCGGCCAGCGACAGCGCATCGGGATCGCGCGAGCGCTGGCGCTGCGGCCGAAGATGCTGATCGCCGACGAGCCGGTGTCCGCGCTCGACGTCTCGCTGCAGGCGCAGATCGTCGAGCTGCTGGAGGACATCCAGCAGCAGACGGGCATCGCCTACCTTGTCGTGGCCCACGACCTGGCACTCGTGCATCACATCGCTGACCGGGTGCTGGTGATGTACCTGGGTCGGGTCGTCGAAAGCGGCCCTGCCGACGAGGTCATCGCGACCCCGCAGCACCCGTACACGGCTGCTCTGCTGTCGGCCACACCCACCGACCGGCGCCGTGAGCGCATCGTGCTGCGCGGCGACCCTCCCTCGGCGGTGCACCGCCCGACCGGGTGCCACTTCCACCCGCGGTGCCCGATCGCCCAGCCCAAGTGCGCGGTCGAGGCGCCGCCGCTCGCCGAGGCGGCGCCGGGGCGCCTGACTGCCTGCCACTTCGCCGGAGAGGTCCAGCCGCCGCTGGACCTCTCCCCACCGCCCTGCCGTCCACCCCAGTCCATAGGAGGCCGCTATGAGCATCACGTTGCCACTGACGACGACCGAGCGGGCGCGGATCGACTTCGCGCTCATGCTCCGCCGCCGGTGGGCCGACCTGGTCTACCCCGCGCTGGTGGCCGAGTCGCTGCCGGCCCTCGCGGAGCACCCAGGCGCGGACCCGACGGAGGTCGTCCACAATCTGCAGTTGCATCCCTGGTTCGGCTGGCTGGAGCGAGGGTCGCAGAAGATGCTGTGGCGGGCGGTGCAGGACGTCGTCGCCGGCCACGAGGAGCTGCTCGACTTCCCTACCGACCCGTCGGTGGGCGGCAGCCTGCGGCTGGACCCGGATCTCAAGCTGCCCGACTGGTACACCGACATCGACATCCACCTGCAGCCCGGCGGCGTGTGGTCCGACCTGGCGGCGGCCCGGGTCTACGAAATAGGTGCCGCGCTGGTCATGCTCGGCGACAACGACGACTACGCCTTCCACGACCTGTTCGTCCGCACCGCGATCCCCGACCGTGAGTACACCTGCATCGTCGACCTGGGGTGCGGCTTCGGGAAGAGCACGCGGCCGTTCAAGCGTTCTACCCTGACGCAACCGTGATCGGCACAAAATTCTGCGCCCCGGTGCCGCACAGTTCGCCCGCACGCAGGCCGACCAGCAGGGGCTGGCGCTCGACCTGCGACAGCGCAATTGCAACGCACACCGGGCTGCCGGACGCGACCTGCGACCTCGTCACCGCCACCATGCTGATCCAC
>CAWDVB010000014.1:0-110370 GCA_963805655.1 uncultured Actinomycetota bacterium
CACCCCTGGCGACCTCCGGGACGCGCAAGTGGTGCTCACCTTCCCGGTCCAAATGGAGCAGTTCAGAGACGCGAGACAGGTAGCGGTATCTGAGATCTTGGCCGAGACGCCGAAGGTGAAATCTGGCCGCGCCGGCGTTCTCACCAGATCGCGCTGCAAGACAGGATCATCGCTGACGAGTGGCACTGTCGCGTGGTTCGTAAACACCCACGCACTTATGGCGCTCTATCTCGCCGAACCTCCGTACCGTGATCTGTCAATCGGCGCCAAAGGGCACGATGTCCGGGTGCTCCAGAGACAGCTGCGACGTCTCGGCGAAGTCAATCGCGGTGACCGGACATTTCAATCAAGTCACCCTGGACGGCTACAACAAGTTGAGAAAGCGGGCTGGCCTGCACCCCAAGCCTGCATTCGACAGAAGAGATCTGGTGTGGCTGCCATCCTCGAGAGTTACGGTGCAGAAGTGCACTGCCACCGTCGGTGATCGGGTAGTTGCGAGCGCACCCCTTGCCATGCTGCAACCGAGGTCGGCCACTCTGAAGGTCAAGGCGTGGCGGGACGAACTAGTCGCAGGAGCACGAGTGTTCCAGATCGGCGCCGTCGAAGTGCCAGTCGACGTGAAGACCCATGAGGTAACCCGCAGGCACGCGGTTTCGCAAGTCTTGGCCACGCCCGAGGCCGAGGCGGCTGCGGGGAGCGGGACCCCGCAGCTGACGGGGTCGCTCCTCCTCGCGAATCCATTGCAGGTGGCTTCTCTTCCGGTAGGAGCCTTGGTCGATGGCTCGTCGTGCGTTGTCGGGACCGACGGCGGGGCAGTCCCCGTCCACCGGCTGTCTTCCAGCCTGGGGCGGATTGTCGTGGAGTTCCCAGCGGGTCTTGCTCCGCCGTCGGCGGTTGAGCTGGACCCTCCCCCGGACACCCGATGCTCGTAGTCGCTCATGGCCTCGGCCATCGGTTCGGTCAGGAGCCGTTCCTCTTCAGGAGACTGGACTTCGAGCTTCGATCGGGCGAGCTGACGGTTGTCTGCGGACCTTCCGGGTCTGGCAACACGAACCTTCCTCGATCCTGGCGGGGTGGACGATCCCCACCGAGGGACCGTCAGTTTCGAAGGCCCAGCCAGACCTTCGTGGGTGCCGCAGAACCCGGTCGGTGTCCAGCAGCGGACAGCCATCGATCATCTGGTGCTCGTTGGCATGCTGCAGGGGGCCTCGCGGCGCGCAGCAGAGGCGGATGCCCAGATGGTGCTCGAGAAATTCGACTTGTCGCATGTCCGCGGCGAAGGTACCGCACTCTGTCTGGCGGCGAGGCACAGCGGCTCATGCTGGCGCGGGCCGCGATGTCGAGGAGCAATCTCCTCCTGGCCGATGAGCCGACCGCCGAACTTGACCGGACGAGTGCCGCCCAGGTTGCGGAGACGCTGCTTGGGCTAGCCCGGGGTGGCAGAGCCGTCTTGATCGCCAGCCATGACGAACTCGTGATCAATATGTGTCCCACGGTGATCAGACTGGGGGCGCCGGTGTGAGGCTATGGGACTTGATCGTCGAGGCCGTTCGCAACGTGTGGGGCGGGGCGTCTCGGCCTCTGACCGCGTTGGCGCTCCTGCTGCCGCCGATTCTCGGGATGGTCTGGCTGGAGGCGTCCTCGGTGTCAAGCCTTCAAAGACAGGCTGCTGATTTCCGGGCAGCGGCCGCGGACGTACTGGTTCTCACCGCGCCAGGGGAGGTCTCTGGTCTCGGCTGCGATGACTTGAGCCAACTCGCCGGAGTCGAGGCGGCGGGAGCTGTGCGCTCCACAAGTCGAAGTGTGGTCCCGAGCGTCACCCCGAATGCCCGGATCCCGTTGTTCGTCGGGACCCGCGGCTTCGCAAGCCTCCTTGGTGGTTCACCGTTTGCGGGCGTTCTGGTCGAGCGGAAGCTTGCCGGGGAATATGAGTTGGCACCCGGCAGCACACTGATGACCAATCTTGGCGGGCTCCCCATCGGGGCTCTGTACGACTTCCCGTCCGACGGTCGGAACCTTGAGCTGCAGTTTGGCTTGGTGGCCCTGGGTCAAGAAGCCGCACCATACGACGAGTGTTGGATAGAGGTCTGGCCCTTCTCGATAGACAAGGGGGCATTCCTCTACTCCGCGCTCGTCCCCGGCCGATCGAATGGGGCCAGCACATCGGTAGCTCAGTTGAACTCCACGCTGGGCTCCTCACTTGGTGCGGGCGATCAGTTCAGATCTCGGCCAAGTCGGCTCCTACAGCCCGCCGCGTTCTTGTGGGTTGCACTCGTGGTGCTGGGTGTCGCTGGCCTCCGTCGGCTTGAACTCGCATACTGCCGCCACCTGGGCGCTGGGCGGGTTCTTATCGCCCTGCAATTGACCGTGGAGTACTTGACTTGGGTTCCCCTGGTCCTCTTTGCCGTCCTGGGGATGTTGCTCGCGTTCTACGCCGCAGGGTATTGGACCGCTGCAGCCGTTGGGTTTGGTCTCAGCATGCTTTCATGGGGGTTCGCCGGCGGCCTCTTGGGCTCCACCGCGGCGGGCCTCATGACCCGCGAAGGGACCCTCTTCAGGTACTTCAAGCGACGCATCTAGTGTCGCGCGTCATTAATTGATTTACATTCGTGGGGTTGGGATGATGGGGCATGCCATCACCTGCCCTGGCGATCAGTGATGAGGATCGCGCGACGTTGGAGTCGTGGACGCGGTCGCGGACAGTTCCGGCGGGACATGTGGAGCGGGCACGCATCGTGCTTGCGGTTGCTGACGGTTCTGGCACGTCGGGTGCCGCACGGTTGGTGGGGGTGTCTCGGCCGACGGTGATCAAGTGGCGTGATCGGTTCGCCGAGCTTGGGATCGCCGGGTTGGACGACGAGCCGCGGACGGGTCGTCCGAAGGTGGTCGACGATGCGGCGATCATCGCGGCGACGTTGGTGATGGCGCTGGCCGGAATTCCCCAGGGGTGCTCATCGAAATTCCCCACCCTGGGCGGGTGTCACTGTAGCGGTCGGCGGGTGCCGGTGGCGGCGTGACGGAGGGCTTCGTTCTTGGCGTGGTGGTCGCGTAGGCGATAGGAGTCGCCGTCGAGGTTGAGCACCACGCTGCGGTGGAGGAGTCGGTCGAGCATGGCGGCGGCGACGGTGGTGTCGCCGAGGATCTCGCCCCAGCCCGCGACGCCACGGTTGGTCGTCAGCACGATGCTGGTCTTCAGGTAGCGCTGGGACACGACCTGGAACAGTGCGGAGGCTGCTTCGCCGGGCAGCGGCAGGTATCCCAGTTCGTCGATCACCAGGAGCGTGGGGCCGGCGAAGAACCGCATCGTGGTGGCCCAGCGGCCCTCGATCGCGGCGCGGTGGCAGCGGGCGGCGAGGTCGGCGGCGGTGGTGAAGTAGGTGCGGTAGCCGGCTTCGGCGGCGGCCCTGCCGAGTCCGACGGCCAAGTGTGTCTTCCCGACACCTGGTGGTCCGATCAACAAGACGTTGGTTGCGGTGTCGAGGTAGCGGCAGGTGGCGAGCTCATCGACAAGCTTCTTGTCGACGCCGGGGGCGGCGTCGAAGTCGAAGTCCGCCAGGGTCGCCGGTGTGGGCAGGGACGCGAACCGCAGGCGGCCGGCGAGCTTGCGGGCTTCGGTGGCCTCGACCTCACGCGCCAGCAGATGTTCCAGGGTCGCGGTCATCGACCACTGCTCGGCTTCGGCCTGGGCGAGCACGCCGGGCAGGTGCTCGGCAGCCGCGGTGAGCTTCAGCGTGGGGAGGTGGCCGCGCAACTGCTGGTAGAGGCTGGCCTGGCTCCCTGTCATCGGTGAGCTCATCGGCACGTCGATCTTGGTGTCGGTCATGTGAGGGTGTTCCTTCCGGTTGCTGCTCGGTCGTACTTGGACAGGTCGATCACCACGTCGTCATTGACGGCGTCCGACGTGGGTTGCTGGCGGGCGCGCAGCTGTTCGGCGGCCGCGAGTGCCGCGGGGCCGGGTGGGATGCGTTCCTTGCGGCGGTGCGGGCGCGAGGTGTCGTGGCCGGCCAGGACGAGCTGCTCGAGGGCGATCACGTGGCCGTGGTCGCGGACCATCGCACCCGCACCGTCGGGAGCGAGCTCGTGGCGGGCGATCACGATGCCGCTGCTGGTGGCGATGTCGACGTGCGGGTCGCCGAGCCGCTGCGACACGACGACCTGGGCGCGAGCCAGCTCAGGCGGGACGGAGTAGAAGTTCCCCCGCCAACTCACGAGCGCCTGAGCAGACACGACACGTTCCTCGCTGATCGTGGCGGGGAACGGCGTGGCTGGCACCGGCGCCAACGGCTCGCGTTCGGCGACCGTCAGGACGGTGGCCCGCCGATCGACGGCGGAGGGACGCATCCGGACATCGCCGCGCAGTTCGCAGAACCGGTCGAGCGAGGCTTGTGCTTCCTCGATGGTGATGTCATCGGGCAGGGTCCGCCACCAGCGTTGCGCTGCGCCGTGGTTGGCCTTCTCCACCACACCCTTCCCGCTGCCCCGTCGGGGCGGGCAGATTGCCACGGACACGCCGTAGTGCTTGGCCACCGCGGCGAACGTCGCGGTCACCTTGCCCGACTCGGGATGGCACACCGTGGTCATCCGGTCGAAGCGCCACTTCTTCGTCAGCCCACCCAACTTGCGGGCGGTCTTGTCCAGGGCGTCGATGAGCTGGGCCTGGTCCTCGGCCGGCGCGAGGGTGCCGCGCCACCGGCTGGAGTGCGCGAGCGCGCCGACGAGCAGGTGCGCGTTCTTGCCCCAGCCCCACGCCGCAGGCGGGTCGGGGAGCTCGACCCAGTCCCACTGAGTCTCCTCACCCGGCGGATGCTCGATCGGCGCGTTCGCCCGGCCCTTCGTCGCGCTGCAGGGCTCGCAGTGGGGCCGCAGCCCGCGGGTGCGGATCTGGCGGGTGAACGTCGGATACGACCGGTCGTAGCCCAGCGCGGTGACCTCGTCGAACAACGTCACCGCCCACAAGTGCGGATCCTCGGCCAGACGTGCGCGGACGTAGTCGACGAACGGCTCGAACGGATCATCCTCAGCGGGCTTGCGTTCCCCGGCGACCCGCTCGCCGGCCAGGCAGGCGCGGATGGTCTTGCGGTCCCGGCCCAGGTGCCGGGCGATCGCGGAGATCGTCCAGCCCTGCCGGCGCAACGCGTGAGCGTCGATGTCTTCCTCCCGTGTCAGCATGGGAAGCGAGGGCTCCTTCGGTAGACGGCGTGTGGTCAGAGACCGCCGTCATCGAAGGAGCCCCAGCCGCTTCCGGTGGAGCCACGAGGTGGGGAATTTCAGTGAGCAGAACTGGGGAGATTCAGCTGATCGCCATCAGACTGGGGGATAGGACCATGTCAATGAGCAGGCGATGCATAGCCGTGGTGGTTGGTTGTGTGCTCTTCCTATCTGGGTGCGGGACCGAAACGGGCGCCTCAACTTCTTCCTTCACGAAGTCTTCCGCTACAGGCTCGGGCAGCGCGAGTTCGAGCAGCTCGATCGACTGGGGCCCCGTGACTTCATGTTCAGACCTGCCACCCTTGCCTATGAACCAGGAGATCACTCGCATAGTGAACCAGGCTCAGGGAACGCTGACCCTGATCTACTGGGACGCCGGTGAACAGACGAACCTGACCTTCATGATCGACTACGTGAGCGATCCCACGTGCCAAGAGCGCAGCGACACCGCGACGGTCATCAAGCAGACGCTCTCGGACTTCTCGGATTTCTCTGACTAGGCGCGTGGGCCGGAAGTCCCAACCTGGCTCGAGACATGGAGACGAGGCGCCGGACTGAGCCCTGATCCACCGGGGGTTGATTTCGGATTGCTGATTCGGTGCGCGGAGGGTGGTGGCGGCTGCGAGGGCGTGGCTGGGCTGCCGGGCGGTGCCGGCTCTTCCACTTCGGGGTCCTTGGGTTGCGCCTTGGCGGGGCTGGGTGGTCAGGTCGTTGCGGTTGCCGGTGGGCCGGTCGCGGTCGACCACAGCAGTTCCCAGGCGCGTGCCCATGGCCAGTGCACGGGGAGGTGCAGGTCGAGGCGTCTGCTGGTGGATGCGATCCGGGCGGGGATCTTGATGACCTTGTTGCGCAGGGTCGCCCAGCGGGCGGTGCGCATGTTGGCTGCGACCGCGGTGGCGCGGGCCAGGTTGAACGCGATCACTGCGTGTGCGACCCATGCTGCGTTCGCCGCGTACTTCCCCGACGGCAGGTGGGCCAGTGGCCCGTCCTTGAGTTCGGCGATGACCTGCTCGATGACGGCATGGTCACGGTGGCGCTCGTCGGCTTCGACCAGCGCCAAGGTGCTGTTGGTGATGAATGCGTGATGGCGGTAGGTCGCGAACAGCTCGCCTTGCTCGGTGCCGTCGGAGGCCAGTGGTTGCAGTCGCTTGACCCTGCGCACGACCAGCCGGCAGGTGACCTGCTCGGCCTTGCGGCGACCGGTGAACGCGACGAAGTCGGTCTCGGCGACCTCAGCATCGGAGACCCAGCGCTGCTCGGCTTCGTCGAAGACCGCGTTCGGGTAGGCGATCGTGGTCCACGCGTCTTCGGTGATGCTGGCGATCGCTTTGACCACGGCCGGGTTCATCCGGGCGGTGACCGAGAACCACGCCTTGTGCCGCATCGCGGTGCCCACGAACGCCCACCCGTAGTAGGCCGAGTCCGCACGACACAGCACCTGGCTCCTCACCCCTGCTGCCCGCGCGGTGGTGAGCGCTTGGGCGAGCAGCCTCCCCACGCCAGTGGCCGAGGCGGTGTTGCCCTTGCGGAGCCTGGCACGGGCGATCACCGGCGCGGCCAGCGGGGAACTGATCGTGGCCAACTGGAGGTTCAGGCCACGGACCCCGGAGTAGCCGAACGCGGCACCCTGCTTGGCGTGGCCGTGGACCTCGCGGATGGTGTCATCGACATCGACGAACGCGATCCCGTCGGTGGTATCGGCGCCGGTGAGCAGTCCCGACACCCGAGCAGTCAACCCGGCCAGAAACCGTCCGCCGGCCGCGTCGAGCTGCTGCACGTGCCCGTGGGTGAACCCGCGAAGGAACGTGCCCAGCGTCGAGGGCGCCCGAACCCCGCCGAACAACCGACCCATCCCCCCGTGACGCAGCAGGTCCAGATCATCGATCGAGTCCGCGCCAGCGAGCATCCCGCCGACAACCGCCGCGGTCTTCGCTCCGGCGTTGGGCGAGGGCACCGACAGGCCATCGAGGAACTCGTAGAACCCGGCCGACTCGGCCAGTCGAAGCGCAGGAACCAGACCCGCAGACGACACAAGATTCGGATCATCGAAGACAGGACGGATCGTGTGAGAAGGTTTCACTTACGAGGTGCCCTTCGTGAGCGGCGGATTCGGACCCTAGACCAGCCCGATTCTCCCGCCCCACAAGGGCATCTCTGCGTTACGGCACGCTCACACCACAAGACTCATCGGTGGATCAGGGCTGAGGGTGCTCAGCGGACTCGTCCGTGAGTGTCCCGGCGGGGGATGTCTGCCTTCTCTAGGTTGTAGTGGATGGTTCTGGGGTTCTTCCCGAAGTGCTTGGCTACTCGGGCGATTGACCACCCCTGCTGATAAAGGTCGATGGCTTCGATGATCTGGGCGGGTGTGAGTGCGGCGAAGCGCAGCTGTACGCCGGCGTCCTTCAACCGGGTGCTCATGGTGTGGCGGTGCACCCCGAACAGGGCTGCTACTTCATCGACTCTGGCCCCCGATTGGTACACCTCGATGGCGTGCTTCAGCTCTTGCGCAGTGAGCCGCCTGACGGTGTTGGGCTGCTGGCGGCGCGGGATATCAGGCGATATGGGGTCAAAGTCCATCAATTTGTAGGCTCTCAGCGCCCCTGTTAGAACAGGGGCAGAGTTCGACAAGAGTCGCCTCAGTACCACTTGTCGAAGCCGCCGTGAGGCGGCTTTCGTGCGTTCTGGGGGAGGTGCGCTGGCAGCGGCTGCGCTCGATGGCATGGAGGGAGTCAGGGAGAGCGTGGGGGTTTCTCCTCCGGGAGATAGCCACGGGCCCACCCGGACTGCTTCCACTCAGGCACAGGGGTGGGCTGTTGAGCATGGGGAACGAACTCTGACCGTTCGACCGTCTCCATCCGGTGGATGTAACGGGGACAGTTCGGGAACACCTCGGTCACGTCCACGCGAACGACAAGCTGTGCACCGGGCCAGGTGCTCACGAGGGGGTCCTCGGCGCTGGCGTGGGCACGCCCGTGCACGCGGAGACGACTTGGGCTGGTGAAATCGATGAATAGCAGTCCCAGTTGCCCGGTCTGTGAAGCGTTCCCCAGGGTCAGGAACATGCCGTTACCGTCGTACCAGGGGAAGGCCAGCGTCCGTTCGTCGATCACTCGGACGAACCCGGGGTCGCCACCCTTGTAGGAGCAGGTCGGCTGGCCGTTGGCGTCAACCGAGGCAACGAACATCATGTCGCGCTGCTCGATGAACCGCCGCGCGTCCTCATCGATCTCGCTCTGTACCAAGAGCTCGTTGATCCGGTCAGCGATCCGCCGTGAGTTGAAGCGGTCTTGGAGGGCCCGCTGTGCTTCGGTGAACTCCATCCCGCGACGGTAGCGCCCGAAGACCATGTGTGGTCCACATGCCAGGTGCTGCCAAGCTCGACGTGGGTGTCCGTGGCACTTCGTCGTCGAGCTGAGTCCGTTGGTCACGGCCAGCGGCGGGATCCAGCGCGCTCTGAGACGTCTCAGGACCGCCCGCTGCCAGGCACCGTCGGCCGTTGGGCGCGCACAATGGGGTGCCAACCGGGCGAACGCCCGCCGTTGGTGGTCGATACGGGGTGACGAGATGAAGCTGGCCGCACGCACGCGACTCGGGCTCGGTGCCCTGCTGTTCGCGAGTCTCTTGCTAGCCGGCTGCACGGGTACCTCGACCAGTGGCACGCCTTCTCCGAGCTCCCGCGCCACCTCGATAGCGCCGACCAGCTCGTCGCCGTCGCCCAGCTCGACGCCGTCGTCCAGTGCGAGGTCCAGCTCCACGCACACGGCCACGACGACTCCCACGACCGCCAAGCCCACGGCGCCCAAGCCCACGAAGTCGAAGAGCACCGCCGTCGAGCCCACTGCGGCCAAGCCCTGCCTGGGCACGAAGGCACCGCGCTACCGCCACGTCGTGTGGATCTGGATGGAGAACAAGAGCGCGGACGCCGTCCTGGGCTCCTCCTCGGCTCCGTTCGAGAACGCGCTGGCGCGCAAGTGCGGTCTGGCGAAGGGCTACCAGGGCGTGTCGCACCCCTCGCTGCCCAATTACCTCGCCGCGACGGGCGGGTCCACGTTCGGGGTCACCGACGACGACTCGCCGTCCGCGCACCCGATTGCGGGACAGTCGCTGTTCGGGCAGCTGGACGCGGCCGGACTCTCCTGGCGTTCCTACCAGGAGTCGATGACCACTCCGTGCCAGCTCGACTCGTCGGGGAAGTACGCGGTCAAGCACAACCCAGCCGCCTACTTCACCGACCTTCGCAAGTCCTGTGCGGCCAACGACGTGGGGTTCTCGGGCTTCCGTAAGACCATCTCCGCGGGCAGGCTGCCCGCTTTCAGCTTCGTCACCCCCAACCTCTGCAACGACACCCACGACTGTCCTGTCTCGACCGGCGACGCCTGGCTGAGCACCTGGATCACACGCCTGATCGACGGGCCGAACTATCGCTCCGGCAACACCGTCATCGTCCTGACCTGGGACGAGGCCGAGGGGGGCGGCAGCACCGTGCCCACCATGGTCATCGCACCGTCGGTCCGTCCCCGCACGGTCGTGACTCGCACCTTCAACCACTACTCCCTGCTGCGCACGACCGAGGACCTGCTGGGGCTGTCGGCCCTGCGCAAGGCGTCCTCCGCGACCTCGATGGCGCCCGGCTTCCACCTGTGAGCCCGGCGCGGGGAATCCGCGGGGGAGGGGAGCCCCCGCTGCACGCGCTGTTGGGCGTGGGGTTCGGTGCGGTCGCGGGACCTGGCCATGCATCGGCGCGTCGCAGTTTTCCTATGGCTTGACCGCCGGCAGGCAACGCGACGAGAGTTGAACCGTTCTTCGCGAAGCGAGTCGTCATATGGCGAATTGGATGAAGCCGCGGTCCAGACGTCTCTGCGCAGTGCTGCTGGTGCTCGTCGGACTCGCGTTCACCGGTGTCCAACCAGCGGTCGCACAGAAGCCGAGCCCACAGCCCGGCGCCGATCTTGCAGCGGGTATCTCCGCCAAGAAGAACGTCAAGCTCGGGGAGAACATCGCCTACACGGTCACCGCCACGAACGTGGGGGACATGACTGCCACCGGCGTCCTTGTCGGTGGCTGGGTCCCTGACTGGTTCAACTTCGTGAGCCGAGACTGCCTCTCCGGTGTGCCCGCTGAGTACGTGTACGGGTGCGCCTTCGGCGATGTTGCGCCAGGGGCGAGTGTCAGCATGACGATCACTGTTGAGGCGTGCTGTCCTGAGCGGCACATGTTCGAGCTCGGGTCGGTGAGCGCGACCAACGACGTGAATCCCGAGAACGACACGGCCGAGATCAAGGTCGTCTTCACGGGCAAGGGCCGCTAGCTCAGCTCACTGCGCCACCCCCGCCGAGCGCCGGGTGCTCCGAGAGAGCCGGCCAGGCGGGCGTGGGTCATGGCTCAGCGGCCGCCCACGTCAGGTTGGTGCCGTGGCGCGTCAACCGCCGCCCCGGAAGAGGCGGTGCAAGATGTCGGCGTAGGTGCCGTAGCCGGACGGGGAGGCCCACTCCTTCGCGGACTCCACGGCCGTGCCCTCGCCCCACTCGTTCCAGGTGGTGATCAGCTGCCATCTCTTGCCCGAGGCGACCATGGCGCGCACGTCCCGGGCGAAGCGCCGCGGGTGGCGGGCCAGGCGCGGCGATGCCTCGCCCTTCTTGTAGAAACCCGGGGAGACCGAGAACGACGTGACCGAGACCTGGGTGGCCTCGGCGGGAGCGTACTGGTGCCAGTCGTCGGGCTGGTTCGCGCAGTCTGTGTAGCCGGGGAAGTCCTTGAGGACCACGTAGAACGTGCGTGACGCCTTGGCCCACCTCCGCGCCATACCGCACCCGTCGCCCGCGTCTGCCCACACGAAGATCACCGGCTTGCCGTGGAGCGTCAAGTACGAGGGGCTCCCGGCGTAGGACCGGCGGATGTAGGCCAGGTCGTGGGCGATCTTGGTGGGCGACGGATCTCCGTACCCCTCGGGCTCGTAGTAGAGCGCCCAGCGGAACTTGTAGTTCGAGGCGACCTTGAGCAGCCTCGACACCCGGCCGTCGGTCTCGCTGCCCTTGCCCCACCACGACGCGATTCCTACGTGGATATTGGCGTAGAGCATGCCCTTGATGTGGGCACGGATGACCGCGCGACGCGATGAGTCGTACCGGCCCAGTGAGGGGTGGTACCGGGTGAACAGCTGATAGCCCTGCTGCGTCCAGGCCTCGGGGAACCACGGGTAGTAGAAGGCGGCATGTATCGGGAAGCGTGGCTCCCACGTGGGCGTCGCTGAGCCGGTCGTCGACTCCGCGGCTGCCGTCGTCTTGCTGGCTTTCGACTTCGTAGCCGCCGTCGCCGTGCTGGTTGCCGGCTTCGTGGCCGCCGTCATGGTGACTGCGGTCGCCAGTGTGGGGGTCGCTGGTCTGGTGGGGGCTCCGCTCGTGTCGGACCTCACCGAGGAGGGCCTGACCCAGTACAGGGACGCGACCCCAGTGCTCGCCACGACCAGCACCACCACAAGGACCAGGAGCCACCGGGGCGGACGGAAGGGCCCCCTGGACCTCGGATCGCTGCCGCGATGCTCGGAGTCAGTCACTGGAGGTCCCCCTGTCGAGAGCAACCGCTGTTGCAGCGTAACCGTTCATCGGTGCGGGCTCAGGGAGAGCGCGGCCCAGGGCGAGCTCAGCAGAGCGGCGACGGTGGGAAGGTCACTCGTCTGGTTCCGCCGGAGCGGTCCCTGACGCGCCTAGGAGGAGGACCGACTGCCGAAGGCGGAACCCCAGGCGAACTGCCGGCCCGGATCCGGGCGCGTTGTGTGCCCGGACGTTCGCGTGATGTCGACCGCGTGAGAGATGCCGTACCACCAGGCGGTGTCGATCCGGTGACAGGAGGAAGACGCGGTGATCGATGCACACTCGGTGCTTCGTGACGGGGAGGCCGACATCATCCGGTGGGGTGCCCCAGCAGATGCTGGCGCGATGCCGGGCCACATCGACTTGGAGCCTCCTCACCGTGCCGGGCCTGGTCGCCGGCACGACAGGGGCGGAGGGGCTCGAGGCGGGGAGCTGCCGACGGCGTTGGTCGCCACCACGGTGAAGGTATGGGTGGTTCCGTTCGACAAACCGGTCACGGTGCAGGAGGTTGTCGCCGAGCTGCACTCGGCTCCTCCGGGGGCGGCGGCCAGGTTGCTCGGTACGGCCGTGGGCGGCAGGAACCTCGGGCCATTCGCGCGCCCGTGAGCGTCGGTCTTGCGCGTCTGGCGGCGCGTTGGGGCGGGCTAGGCGCAGGCCAGGGGAGTGGTGCTGCTTCGACTGACTTCGACCACACGGCTCACGCTTGGCCCACATGTCAGGGCCGGTCCATCGATGTCAGGTGAAGTCTCCACCTGCCACCGACTTCGGCGACTACCGGCAGAAATGGCCTCTGACCTGCGCAAACGTCGCTCCTTCGAGTGGCAATGGCATGGAGGGGGTCAGGGGTTCGAGCCCCCTCAGTACCACCGATCGAAGCCGCCTGCGGGTGGCTTTCGTGCGTTCTGCGGGTGGCGCAGTGGTAGCGGTCACGGTCCCGGGAAGCCTGACCAGATGTTGGGCCCCCGGGTCAGGCTCCCCGACCTTGTTCCTGGTGTCACAGGCCAGGTTGCAGCCATCCCGCCCTCGCGACCAAACGTGTAGTCTCGACATCAGCCGTTCTCGATCCCCCTCCCCGGGCCCCTTCTGTCGACGGCGGAGAGGCATCGATGGGAACAGCCGGTGGGCACGTTCCTCCCAGTTCGGAGCCGCGCGCGGATGCGCTTGCGGCCTTCCTGCGGCGCGAGGCGGGTGCGATCTCCTTGTCTGCGGAGATGACAGGGCTGAGCCATCTGGTCACAGTGGGTCTGGCGCTTCTCGATGCCGCCACGCTGGCCGAGGCCCTACGCAGCGATGACCCGATCCTTCAGCAGCTCTCGGAGGCCGGGTGCTTCGAGTCCATGCCGCACGGACGCGCGGCATTCCTCGGCACCGATGACATCCACCGGGCGATCCGTCGGCCCGTCAGTGGCGCGGACGAGACCGGCGAGGACATCCTGCACAACATCGTCGTCGCCTGTGGTCGGCCATGAGTACCGAGGAGAGGGCCCGCGGCGCTCTTGGCAGGCACATCCTGCCCGGGTTGCTCGCCCGGGTCGTTCGGGCGCGTTCCGTGGAACAGGGGGAGCTGCGAGAGCAGGGGGCTCGGCCGGAGGCCATCCGGGCCGCACGGCTCGACACGTTGATCGCGTTGCGCGACTACGCGGACGCGCTCGAAGCTCTCTCCTGGCCAGTGCCGCGCACGGTCCTTCTGGAGATCCAGCTGCACGAGGCTCTGATCGGGCCCCTGCCCACTCGACGACCGAGCGACCCCCGCTCGGATCTGCCCTGAACCGAGCCCTGACTCGTACCCTCTGTCCGTGGTCGGCATGAGGAGAGCGATGGCGGACTCCTCAGCCCAGGTTCCGACGGCCTTGCCGGTCCCGGTTGTCCCGGTCCGGTCCGGTCTGCGGTCCGCGTGATGCGCCGTCCACCAGGTCATCGTCTCGGTCCGGGCGTGAGCACGGAAGGATGGCCGACGAGTCGTCGCCTCGGCGTCGGGCACGATGGTCGCCTGATGCCTGACGCCCTGCCGCCGCGGCGATTAGGCCAACGGCCGCCGGTGCCCTACGCTGGTGCCACGGTCCGGTTAGAACGTCTTGTCCCGGCCGACCTCGCTCCCCGTTGGACCGCGGACCCCGCGCCGGCGCGAAGCGCCTCAGATTCTGGAGCCTCCTCATCCCTTCACCCGCCAACCAGTCGTCGAACGACTCTGCCCGGATACCGGGCGTCTCCTTCATCGATCTCGGCATCGCACCGCAGTTGAGCTCGCGGCTTGCCGGGGAAGGCATCACCACTCCGCTCCCCATCCAGGCGGCCACCGTTCCCGGCTCCGGGTCGACGACTCCTGTCTCGCGTCGCCCCATGGTGGATGCCCCGACCCGGACCGCCGTCGCACCGCAGCGCGGCCCTCGTACTCGACTACGGAGCGCGCGCTCAGCCGCAGCTTCATCCACCGCCCTCCAGCACCCCGCCGCAGGAGTCTCCTCCGGCGCTCGCGGGCGCTGACACAGACACGCCGTCGCACGGAGCGGCGGTTGCACAACGCTTCAGAAAGGAGCGCAGCAATGGCACAGGGAACTGTGAAGTGGTTCAACGGAGAGAAGGGGTTCGGTTTCATCGCCCAGAGCGAGGGTCCGGACGTCTTCGTGCACTACTCCGAGATCGAGGGAACCGGTTTCAAGAACCTCAAGGAGAACCAGAGCGTCGAGTTCGAGGTCACCCAGGGTCCCAAGGGTCCCCAGGCGACACACGTTCGCGCACTCTGACGTGGGGCGGGAGACTGCCCGCTCAAAGGAACCGGGGCTGACATTCCGCCAGCCCCGGTTCTTTTCATGTCCGGGGTGCTGAGAGTCTCGCTGGGATCAGTCCGACGGCCGTCATCGGCGCTGACAGTGTGGGACATCACCGTGCCTGCACGGCGGGGAGGGCGAGCCGGTCGGTGAACGCTCTGCCGGTGACGAGTGGCTCCCATGCGGTTCGATCGCGTTGAGTGGCAACAAAATCGCTTCGCGCCGCCTTGTCGAGGGATGCCAGACTGCCACGCGTGACTGATGCGGTGGTGGCCGAGGGCCTGGTGAAGCACTACAGGACGTCAAGGCCCTCGACGGCCTCGACCTGCGCGTCCCCGAGGGCACGGTGCTCGGGGTGCTCGGGCCGAACGGCGCCGGCAAGACCACGGCGGTGAAGATCCTGACCACCCTGGTGAAGCCGGACGCCGGGACGCGCCGAGGTGGCCGGGGTCGACGTGGTCGCGCACCCGGCCGAGGTGCGGCGCGGATCGGCGTCTCGGGCCAGTACGCCGCGGTCGACGAGTACCTCACCGGCTTCGAGAACCTGGACATGGTCGGCCGGCTGTACCACCTCGGCGGCCGCGCGAGCCAGGAGCGGGCCCGCGAGCTGCTCGAGCAGTTCCGCCTCGACGACGCCGGCGACCGGGCGGCCGAAGACCTACTCCGGCGGCATGCGCCGTCGGCTCGACCTCGCCGGCGCGCTCGTGGCCGACCCGCCGGTGCTGTTCCTCGACGAGCCGACCACGGGGCTCGACCCGCGCAGCCGCACGGAGATGTGGGACGTGATCCAGAGCCTGGTCGCCGGCGGCACCACGTTGCTGCTCACCACGCAGTACCTCGAGGAGGCCGACCTGCTCGCGGACAACATCGTGGTCATCGACCACGGTCGCGTGATCGCCGAGGGCACCGCCGACGAGCTCAAGAGCCAGGTCGGCGGGGAGCGGCTGGAGATCGTCGGTCGAGGACGCCGCCGAGCTGGGTCCGCGCAGGTGCGCGCTGATCGGCCGCTGGCGGGTCGGCGACGTCGTCGACGGAGCAGCACCGGCGCTCCCTGACGGTGCCGGTGACCGGCGGCGCGCGCGTGCTGATCGACGCGCTGCGACGCCTCGACGGCGAGCAGATCGCGGTCGCACGACGTCGGGCTGCGCCGCCCGACGCTCGACGACGTGTTCCTGACCCTGACCGGCCACGACGGCCGAGCCGAGGAGCCGAGCGCCCCGGAGGATCCCGGAGCACCGACCGAAGGCAGCCCGCGATGAGCCTCTCGCACCGCGTCTCCGACAGCGCTCGTCGTCGCGCAAGCGCAACCTGATCAAGATCAAGCGGGTCCCCGATCTGCTGGTCTTCACCACGCTGTCGCCGATCATGTTCGTGCTGCTGTTCGCCTACGTCTTCGGCGGCGCGATCGACGATCCGGCCGGCGGCGTCGGCCTACCGGGAGTTCCTGATGGCCGGGATCTTCGCGCAGACCGTCGTCTTCGGCGCCACGATCACCGGCGCCGGCGCTGGCCGAGGACATCCAGAAGGGCATCATCGACCGGTTCCGGTCGCTGCCGATGTCACCGTCGGCCGTGCTGGCCGGCCGCACCGCCTCCGACGTCGTCAACAACATCCTGGTGCTGATCGTGATGAGCCTGACCGGCCTGCTGGTGGGCTGGCGGATCCGTACGTCGGTCGGCGAGGCGCTGCTCGGGTTACGCTGCTGCTGCTGGTCTTCGCCTACGCGATCTCCTGGATCATGGCGTGGATCGGGATGCTGGTGCCCAGCCCCGAGGTGGTCAACAACGCGTCGTTCATCGTGATCTTCCCGCTCACCTTCATCGCCAACACGTTCGTGCCGCTGAGACCCTGCCCGGCCCGCTGCGCACCTTCGCCGAGTGGAACCCGGTCTCGGCGGTCACGCAGGCGGCGCGGGAGCTGTTCGGCAACGTCAACCCGCTCGGGTCCGCGCAGCGCAGACGTCGTGGGCGCTGCAGAACCCGGAGCTCTACACGCTGATCTGGTCGGCCGTGATCCTGGTGCTGTTCATCCCGCTGGCCAGCTGGCAGTACCGCCGCTCGACCAGCCGCTGAGCGCTCCGCGCCGCCGGGCTACCCGAGCACCTCGACCACACCGGCGCTCCCGTCGACCGTGATCCGCTCGCCGTCGATGATGCGACGGGTCGCGACTCCGACGGCGACGACGGCGGGGATGCCGTACTCGCGGGCCACGAGTGACGCGTGGGCGGCGAGGCTGCCGCCGTCGGTGACCACTGCGGCAGCTCGCGCGAAGAGTGGGGTCCAGGCCGGCGTGGTTGCCGACGTCACGAGGATCTCTCCGTCCCCGAGCCGGTCGGCGTCGGCCAGGTCGAGGATCACGCGGGCCACCCCGTCGGCCCGGCCGGCGCTCGCGGGCATCCCTTCGAGCGCGCCCTCTGCGTGCTCCGTGGTCGTGCGCATCGCACCGATGGCGTCGTCCTGCATCTTCTGCACGACCGTGGGGAAGCTTGCCGACGACCAACGGCGGGCTCAGCTTCCGGTTCCGCGCCCACGCGGTGCGGCGCTCGGCGACGGAGGATGCCCGGGACTCGGTCGCGAAGATCTCGCTGCGCTCGAGGAAGTAGACGTCCTCGGCCCGGCCGATGACGCCGCGTCGCACGCAGGACTCGCCGAGACGGGCGAGTGCGCGCCGCATCAGCGGCCAGCCGAGGGTCAGGTCCGCCACCTGCTCCTCGCGGATGCGGGCGTACTTCTGGGCGAGGGCGAGCAGCTGGTCGAACCGGGCGAGTCGCTTGCCTGCGAGGTGGGCACGGCATGCCGCCTCGGCCCTCTCCCGCTCCTCGACCAGGCTCGAGTGCGCGCGGGGGACTCCCGCCGGCATTCCGAGCTCACCGAACGTCGGGCGGAACCAGTCCAGGCTCTGGATCGAGTACGGCTGCAGCGGCCGCGGCTCCGCCAGCCCGGAGACCAGGGTCTGGTGGCTGCCACCCAGAGCCGGGCGCAGCCACTTGGCGTAGAACGCGGCGAGCACGCCTTCGACCTTCCAGGCGTTGCCGGCGATCATCGAGATCGACTGGAGGTAGTCGCCGGCGTGGCCCGCGAACTCGTCGACGATCGCGCACAGCTGCTCGTCGCCGGCGCTCTCCACGGCGTCGGAGCACTGCTCGACCAGCGAGCGGTAGCGGGGCAGGAGGTCCTGCTGCCACCGTGCGACCTCGGGGCCCCACGCGATGCGGTCACCGATCTCGGGTCGGTTGGTCTGGAGAGCCGCCCACATGGTCCGCGGCTGCCGGAGCATTCCGAACACCGTCTTCCAGACGGGCCCGGAGCCACTGGGCGAGTGGAAGTACCAGCCGTTGACCGTCACGTGGAGAGGCATCTCCATGACGACGCCGAGCACCCTCCCGGCTCTCGCGGCGTAGCTCTCCTCCATGCGGGTGAGCAGCCAGGTGTCACAGAGGGGAGTGACCGGCTCGGGGAGCCACTCCCCGATGCGAAAGATCCGGGTCCACCCGCCGGGCAGCGGCGACTCCCAGCTGACCGGGTCGGGCAGCGCCGTCATCGGGCGCGCCTGCAGCAGGAAGAGCTCACCGTCGGCGAAGGCCCACTCGATGTCCTGCGGCACTCCGTCGAAGGCGTCCTCGACGCGCCGCGCGAGGGCGGCCACGGCGAGTGCCTGGTGCTCGGTCAGGACCACGGTCGGTGCCCGGCGATCGCGGATCGCCTTCCCCCCGGAGACCACCCACTGCTCGCCGGCCGCCTCACCGCTGACCACCACCTCGCCGAGCCCGCGTGCCGCAGTGATCACGGTCTCCTCACGGACGCCGGTCAGGGGATGCGCGGTGAAGGCGACCCCGGAGATCTCCGAGGCGACCATCCGCTGCACCAGGACGGCGATGCCCTCGGTGTCGCTGGGTCCGTGCGACTGACGGTAGACGGCGACCCGCTCGTCGTTCGCGGTCTCCCGCACGGTGCGCATCGCGTCGAGGATCGCTGCACGGCCCTCGACGCCCAGAACGGTCTCGTACTGTCCGGCGAACGACGCGCCCTCCAGGTCCTCGGCGAGCGCTGAGGAGCGCACCGCCACCGGCCCGTCACCGAGCACCGCGACGGCTTCGGACACGGCGGCCTCGAGCTGACCGTCCGACACGCCGGCGGGTACGACCACCCCTGGCGGGACCGGGAACCCCCGGCCCGTGAGCGTGGCAAGATTCGCGGCCTTGTGACCGGCTGCCATCGCGTCCTCGCGGCTCAGCTCGCTCAGTCGGTGAACATGCGTCAGGGCCCTGACCTCCGTGCCCCCCGAGGTTTCCAATCCTTCTGATTCCATGGTCAGTCCCTCCGTTGTAGGTCGTCGAGCAACGCGTTGATGGCCCATTCGACGGCGCGTCCTGCCTGCTCGCCGTCGAGCCCCCACTGAGCCTGCATCCCCGCGAGGAAGGGGAGCCGGACCATGCCCGAGATGACAGCCATCGCCCCCCGGGCTTTCTCGGGGTCCATGCCCTCGGTGAGGGGAGCGATCGCCCGTTCGATCATCTCGACCCGGCGTTCGCGTGCCTTCTGCCCGGTCTCGGTCAGGTTGCTGAACCCGCCGGTCGCCTCCTGCGGCCCGAACGTCTTCTCGAGGAAGACATAGAGCTCTCGCGTCAAGGCCGCCAGGTTCTCGGCCGTCACCTGCTCGGGGTCGAAGCCGGCGCGCGCCTCCAGCTCGGCTCCGGCCGCGCGCTGTAGGTCGCGCTGGGTAGGGAAGTAGCGATAGACGGTCCGCACACTCACCGGGACGCGGGCGGCCACCTTGTCGAACGGCAGCTCGGTCGCTCCTGGTGTCATCTCGGCGAGGGCCGCCTCGATGATCCGGGCCCGGGTCGCCTCGGCCTGCTGCTCGCGCAGCGCGCTCCGGTACGGCTTCCGGTCATTCATGACAGTTACACTGACATCAATACATAGTTGCTGTCAACAAGTAGTGACGGCGGCTCGATCGCGACCGGGGCAGGTGGGATCAGCCGGCCGACGCCAGACCCTGCACGTACGCGACCGCCTGCTCGACGTCCTGGGCGGTCCAGGTGCTCGACCCGCCGTTGCCCGGGTTCGCGTAGTTGTCCCGGCCCTCGCTGTTGAGGAAGGACTTCAACGAGGTGGGCAGGGGAGCGCCCTGGGCATCCGGGCGGCCGGTGGTGACCCAGCGCAGGTGGCCGGTGGGATCGATGATCATCACCACGTCCTGGTGGTGCACGTCGTAGGAGTGGTGGATCACCGTGCCGGTCATCCAGTCCGTCACGGTGTCCACGTGCTTGGTCTGCTGGGTGGTGACGCCGAGCGCCTTCCACAGGCCGAGCACCTGCTGCGGCGACCCGGTGACCAGCCGCCAGTCGGGCAGCGCCCCGTAGAGCTTGGCGTAGGCGTGGAGCCGGCCCACCGTGTCCCGGGTCGGGTCGACGGTCACCTCGAGGAAGACCACCTGTCCGGCCGAGCCGCTGCTCTGGGCCGCGGCTGCCGCGGCGTGCAGGTTGGCGCTGGTCATCGGGCAGGTCTCCTGGCACAGGGACAGGAACGGCGCGATCACCACGGTCTTGCCGCGCAGGGACTGCAGGGTCAGTGACTGCCCGTCCTGGTCCACCAGCTCGGCCGTGTCGGCGGCGGCCGGGACCTGGCCGTCCAGGGTGTTCCCGGTGCTCGGCGACGCAGGGGCCGCGTCCGGGGGCGCCGCGCTGCCCGTCGCGTTCCCGGTGCACCCCGCGAGGGCGAGGGCCACGGCGCAGAGCATCGCGGCCGTGCCGGTGGCCCGGGACCTGACGACGGTTCGAGACCTCAGCATCCGGCACCTTCCACGAGACGGCTTCCGGCAGTCGATGCTAGGGGGACCGTCCTAACCGCCCGCATTCCCGGCTTGGGGTCGGACCTGACAAGTACGCAGCTCATGACTGCCGTCGGGGAGCGGGGCCTCGTAGTAGAGCCGGTAGCCGCCCGCGCGCAGCGGCACCACGTCGAGGTAGCGGACGTCGCTCACGGGTGCGTGCCCGGTCGCGTGCAGCGTGCCCGGCCCGTCGCCCGGGAAGGCAAGCCCGGTGCGCTCGGAGAAGTTCTCCGCTTCCGCGGCCCGCCCGTCGTACGCCGCGGAGCCGTCCGTCAGGACCGCGGTCACCCGTGCTCCACGCGCGTCCCACTGTCCGGGTCGACCGGACAGGGCGGTATCTCCCCACTGCCAGGTGAGGCCGTCTCGGGAGGTGGCGTAGCGGGTGCTCATCCGGTCCTCCTCACCGGGGATGTCCAACGGGTGGCAGCAGACCCACGCCTGCCACCCATCCTCCGCCCGGCGGACCACGGGGTCCTTGACGCCGACGAGCCGGTCGCCCGCGAAGGCCGTGGCGGGAGCGGCCGCTGCCAGGGCAGCGGGCTCGTCGGCCGTCAGCACGTCGATGCGCCAGTGCTTGGTCCCGGGCGTCGCGCAGGACACGTAGAGGAGCCAGCGGCCCGGGCCGGCGTGGACCAGGGCGGGCCGTTCCAGGGACTCGGCGCCGAACGCCTGCTTGTCGAACCTCGCGACGGTGGTGAGCCGCTCGCCGTCCTCGGAGCGCGCGAGGATCACTTCCGAGCCCCGCTCCGCAGTGGTCCGGACCCGGTAGGCGACCCAGAGCCGGCCGTCGGCAGCCTCCTGGGCGCTGGGGGCGCCCACCCAGTTGCCCGGTCCCGTCGCCGGCGCCGGCACGCACACCACGCTGCGGCTCTCGGTGTCGCCGGCGTCAGCCACAGCCGGCGGGAGGGGGAATCCGCTCATCCCCGCCAGGCTAGCCGGACCCGCACTCCGGGCATCCGGCTGACGGCGCCGTGGACTATAAAGGGCGGAACAGCCCGGCCCGTACCTGAGGAGCGCCTCTTGTTGCCGATGGAAGTGCGTCGCCGGGTCGACGCGATCTGGGACCGGATCTGGGCCAGCGGCGTGAGCAATCCGCTGACGGCGATCGAGTACGTCAGCACCGTGCTCCTTCTGCGGCGCCTCGACGAGACGGGTGACACGACAGAGGCCGGCGGATCGCTCCGGCGAGAGCTTCTAGGGCTGATCGAGGAGGGGGACGCCCCGGGGGTCGCGGCCCTGATGCTCCAGGTTCAGACCGGCTTCGGGATCGGTGCGAGCCCGGACGTGGCATCGTCCTCGACCTGGCACGACCTGACCACCCTGCGAGACGTCCTGCGAGAGGTGCGGGACCTCGAGCCGACCGACCGCAACCACGACATGCTGGGCGATCTCTTCGAGTACGTGCTGGATCATCTGAGCACTGCCGGGCACTTCGGGCAGTTCAGGACGCCGCGTCACCTGATCAAGTTCCTGGTCGAGGTCGTGGACCCGCGGCCCGGTGAGGTCGTCGTGGATCCGGCGGTCGGCACGGCGGGCTTCCTGGTCGCCGCGCACGAGTTCCGCGGTGGCGGCCCCGACGAGCGGTACCTCGGCAACGAAGTCGACGCGACCATCGCGCGCGTGGCGCGGACCAACATGTTGCTCCACGGCTTGCGGGGCGACGTCATCGATCACGGTGACAGCTTGCAGATCAAGGACCGCGACGCGGACGTCATCCTGGCGAACCCGCCCTTCGCCGGAACGGTCATCCCCGACCGGGTCGCCGACTTCGAGAGCGGGACGCTGAAGACGGAGCTTCTCTTCGTCGAGCTGATGATGCGGCGCCTCCGTCCGGGCGGACGCGCAGGCGTGGTCGTCCCCGTGGGCGTCCTCACCAGCTCCTCCGGCCCGGCGGTCTGGATCCGTCGCCGGCTCGTCGAGTCCCAGCGGCTCCACGCGGTCGTCGAGCTTCCGGGTGGGGTCTTCCGCCCGTACACGGGAGTCAAGACCGCGCTCCTGATCTGGAGCAACGAGCCGCCCGCGCGGACGGTGCTGCTGGTCCGCGTCGACGCCGACGGCTACTCCCTGGACGACAGGCGATCACCGGTGCCTGCCGACGATCTCCCCGGAGCGCTGCGCCTTCTCCGCGGGGAGAGGTCCGACGTGCCCCACGCCACGGTTGAGGTGGAGGACCTCGCCGGCCACCAGTTCAATCTGAGTCCCAGCCGCTACATCACCCACGCGGGCGTCGGCTCCGGCGTTCTCGACGCGCTTCCCCTTCCGTCGGCGGTGACAGCAGTGCGACGCGCGGCGGGAGCGGTACTGGACGAGCTCGATCACGTGGAGGGGCTCCTGTGACGTCCTGGGAGCTCCCCGCGGGCTGGGGCTGGAGACCCGTAGCCGAGTGTGTGACCCGCGTGCGGGAGCAGGTCGGGCCCGACGCCATCGGGGGAGACTGGCTCTACCTGGGGCTGGAGCACCTGCGGCCGGGGACCGGTGAGTACCTCGGCGTCGAGGCGGGCTCGGCCGGGATCCGCTCCGTCAAGCTTCGGTTCGAGGCAGGGGACGTCCTGTACGGGAAGCTGCGCCCCAACCTGCGCAAGTGCGTCGTGGCCGGGTCGCCCGGCGTGTGCAGCACGGATCTGGTGCCACTGCGCCCCGTGTTCCCGGACGAGGCGCACCTCCTTGCTCTCCAGCTTCGCAGCGAGCCCTTCACCGCGAGCGTCATGCGGTTGGTCGGGGGGGCCAACCTGCCGCGGGTGAGCATCAAGGACCTGCTCTCCCTCAGCCTTCCTCTGCCTCCGGAGTCCGAGCGTGAGCGCCTGAACGAGCTCGCCCGATCGATGGCGCGCCTGCGCGCGAGACAGCGTGATCTGGACGGCGCGGTCCTGGCCGCCGAGCGGGCGGCCACCGCGTCGGCCCTGGGGCTCGGGCCGGCTGCCCCCGGGGAACCGGATGCCCTCGGCGACCGTCGGACTCTCAGCCGGGCGGAGCGACCATCGGTCCGGCCACGCGGGACATAGAGCGACCCTCCTACGGGTCGGTGGCAGGCGGGGGTGGTCGGTGTGGTCAGGCGGATCGCGGGACGGCAGTGGTGGTGGGCCGTCCTGGTGGCGGTCGTCCTCGCCGGGTCGGTGGGCTCGCTGACGCTGTGGTGGGGGAGCGCGACCGACCGCGCGGGCAGCGTGGCCCCGCGTTCCTCGACGGCGACCACGGCGCTGCCTTCCCGGACGCCGGACGACATCGCACAGCAGGGCTTCTACCGCCTGGCGGCCGCCGCGTCGGACGCCACGCTCGCCTCCTTCCGCCCTCCACCGTCGTCGGTCGAGCTCGACGGGAAGCCCGCCGGCTGGTTCGCGGGCGGAATCGGGTCCCCCCAGTCCGACCCGACGCTGACCCGGGTGTCCTGGTGGAGCACGTCGTTGTCGCCCGACGCCGTGGGCCGGTACCTGGACCACGCCACTCCCTCGCTGCTGACCGCCCAGCAGTTCGCCGGCGGCAGCTCCTCGATGGACGGCACGACGACGTGGGAGAGGTCGTACGAGATCCCGGGACACCCCGTGTACGTGGCGTACTCCTCACCCCAGCTGGACGTGGCCTTCGAGAGCGTCGACGGCCGCACGTACCTCGAGGTGATCAGCTACGAGACGGCGCGCTACGTCGTGCCGGGGCGGTTCCGGATCGACGAGCCGATCACCTCGGCCCGGATCGACCGGACGAAGACCACTGGCGGGTCGGCCACGCCGGTCGTGACCCAGCTCGCACCGGTGACGCTGCGGCCACCGCAGGGCGCCCAGCGGTTGGCACGTCTCGTCGAGGCGTACAACGGGCTGCCCGGCACCTACACAGTGCCGATGGCCTCCAGCTGCCCGGCGATCCGGGCGACGGTGAAGGCGACAGTGACGTTCACCAGCGCGTCGGGTCACGTCTGGGTCGCCGAGGCCGAGTCCGGCTGTGCCTCCGCGGTGCAGGTCTCCGCTGACGGGGCCTCATGGGACCGGCGCCTCGACGGTTCGGCCTGGTTCTCCGCGGTCGATGCCGCGCTCGGCGCGGCCGCTCCGGGTTCCTAGACCACGCGCTCCTCCGCGACCGAGTTGCCGCCGTCCACCACCAGGCACTGCCCGGTGACGTAGGCCGCGCCCGGGCTGCACAGCCAGGCCACCGGCCAGGCGATCTCGTCCGCGTTGCCGCCGCGCCCCACCGGGGTCACGGCGCCCTCGCGCCGCTCCTCGTCGGTCAGCGAGTCGGTGCCGATCCAGCCCGGGGCAACTGCGTTGGCCGTGATGCCGTCCGCGGCCAGGTCCACGGCCAACGAGCGCGCCAGCCCTACCATCCCTGCCTTGGCGGCCGCGTAGGCGGCCTCGCGGCGCATCGCCATCACCGGCCCGGTGACGCTGGAGATCATCACGATCCGGCCCCAGGCTGCGGCACGCATCGTGGGCAGGACCGCGCGGGTCATCAGAAACGCGGTGTCGAGGTTGCGCTGGAGGCTGATCCGCCATTGCTCGTAGGGCAGTCCGTCGGCCTCACCGGAGTTCGAGTCCCCGTCCGAGACCGAGATCATGCCCGCGTTGTTGACCAGAATGTCCAGCCGGCCCCATCGATCCCTGGCGGTCGCAGCGACCTGGTCGGCCGCGGCGGGGTCGGTCAGGTCGGCGACCACGCCGACGGCGGTGACCCCTTCGGAAGCCAGCTCCCGCGCTCGCTGGTGGATCCGGTCGGTGGTCGACGTCAGCACCACAGCCGCACCCAGAGAGCCGAGGAGTCGACAGACGGCGAAGCCGATCCCGCTGTCACTGCCCGCGCCGGTCACCACCGCGACCCGGCCAGTCAGGTCAATGCCGTCGATCACCATGGGAGGGATGCTCCCAGAGCCTGCTCGGTGGCCGCCACCGGGTGGCGCCTGCCCGGTCCGGTCGTCGCTCGGAGGTCCTCTCGTGGCTGCTCGGCTTCACTATCCGCCGGAGCGCAGTCGTGCTCGCACGTGCTGCACGGTCACCGGACCCGACTGGTAGATCGTCGGCTTGGTCGGCCCTTCGACGAACTCGTTGACCGTCACCTCGACGGTGTCGCCGTAGCGTGCCTTCCCGTTGTCGACGAGGGTGATCTTCACCTGGACGAGAGTTCCTCGCGGGTAGCCCGAGGTGCCCGGGCGTGTGATCACGGCGAGGCCGCTGACCTGGATGCGCTGCGGCGTCTGGAGTGTGGTCAGCGAGGCCGTCTCATGGCCCGCGTGATCGTCCCCGTGATCGTCCCCGTGATCGTCCCCGTGGTCCCCGTGACCGACGACCGCGACCCGGTGGATCTCGAAGTGACCGATCCGCATTCCTCCCATGTCGTTCACCTGCAGTCGCAGCGAGCCCCAGCACCTGATGCTCTGGTCCTTGGGCCGGCACGACCCGGGCTCGTCGAGCGTGGCCCGTTCCGCATGGGCGGTGAGACGGATGCTCAGCGGGCTCTCGCCATGGTGCGTGGCTACCCCGATGGTCGACACGGTGAGCCCGGGCGTGGTCTCGCCCTCGGCCGCGGAGGCGATGGGTGGGTACGCCAGGGCCAGGGGGGCCAGTGCGATCAGAGCGAGAAGCCTCGCTGGTGCTGTCGCATGGTGGAGCTTCATGATCTGCCTCCTCATCTGCTGCTCTGGAGGCGTGGTGTGGTGCCGCTCGCTCGAGCGGCACCACACTGCCTGGCCGGTGCCGGAGCACCGCCGGGCTGCCACGTCTAGGAAACCGTGATGACCAGGCGGAGCCTGTGGTCCGCGAAGTAGCCGATATCGGCACCTAGCACCCGCACGTGGGGCAGCTTGACCCAGATCGCGTACTTGCCCGGCGTGCTGACCTTCAGGTTGTAGCCGTAGACGACCTTGCCCGTTGCGTTGATCTCAGCCGGGAACACCGTCCCCTTGGCCACCACGAACGCCTTCGTCGCCTTGTTCTTGACCCAGAAGGTCGCGGAGCCGTCGTGCACGACCTGCTGGTCGTAGGTGAAGCTGACCGGAGTCGCCTCGTAGCCCGCTCCCTGCGAGCCGGTGGCGAGGGTGCCGTAGGCCGACTCGCGGTCCAGCTTCGACGGCTCGAGCTTGATCACGGTGTAGCCGTCCATCGGCGGCCTCCAGTCGGCCGCGTTGACCAGCGCGACCTCGACCCGGATCTGGTGCTTGGTGGTCAGACTTGCGGAGCCACCGAGGTTGTCACCCCACTCTGCTGTGACCTTCGTAGACGGGGCGGTGTAGCACTGGGCCTGCCAGATGTTCAGCCCCTGCACGAAGTAGTAGTCGCTGGGACTGACCTCGTAGCCGGTGGTCGGGTCCCCGCTCGGTGCGAGCAGTCCGGACCGGTTGACCACGTTGGCCGGGCAGCTCACGCCCGTGAACTCACCACCGCCGGTCATGATCGTGGGGTACGACAGGTTGTTGGCGCCGGTCTCCTCGCCTCCGCCGGGCGCTGCCGCAACCGTCGGACCGCTGAGCCCTGTGACGAGCAAGGCCGAAGCGGTGGCAAAGAGTCCCATTCCCCGTAGAACTGACTTCTTCATAGCGTCCTCCCCGGGACGTCGGCGGAGCCGAGACCGCCTTCGAGAACCTCCGGAGCGGCACCCCCTCGGCCCCTGGAATAGCTCCTCCCCCCATCCTTCGCCCGAACGCCAGGGGGCAGAAGGGCCCTGCGCCCCCTGGGACTCCGACGTACGTCCCCGGGGAGCGCCGATCTCCCTTGTCTTGACTGAATTCAAGAAACATGGGAGGCTGGAACGGTGCACCAGCCCGACTTCCAGCAGATGCTGCGCAATGTCAGCCTGCGCGTGACCCGCCCTCGGATGGCGGTCATGGAAGCCGTCTCCGCACACCCACACGCGGACACCGACTCGATCATCCGCGCGGTCCAGGAGCAGGCGGTGGGGGTGTCCCACCAGGCCGTCTACGACTCGCTGCACCGGCTGACCGACGTCGGCCTGATCCGCCGGATCCAGCCCCGAGGCACCGTCGCTCGCTACGAGACGCGTGTGGGGGACAACCATCACCACGTGGTCTGCCAGGAGTGCGGCGTGATCGCCGACGTGGACTGCGCCGTGGGGGAGGCCCCCTGTCTGGTGGCCTCGGACGACCACGGCTACCTCATCGAGGAGGCCGAGGTCATCTACTGGGGTCTCTGCCCCGCCTGTGTCCGCACCGAAGCACGAGCCTGACCGCAACCCGACGCACAACCGACTGCAACGTCACGGAAGGAATCACATGACCGACGCCTACGACACTGGCACCTCGACGGAGGGCGGCTGCCCCGTCGTCCACGGAGCGACGCACCCCACGCAAGGGGGAGCCAACCGCGACTGGTGGCCGAACCGGCTGAACCTCAAGATGCTCGCCAAGAACCCCGCGGTGGCCAACCCGCTGGGGGAGACCTTCGACTACGCCGCCGAGTTTGCGACCCTCGACCTGGACGCGGTCAAGGCCGACATCGCCGGCGTCCTCACCGACTCCCAGGACTGGTGGCCGGCCGACTACGGCAACTACGGGCCGTTCATGATCCGGATGGCCTGGCACGCGGCCGGCACCTACCGGATCAGCGACGGACGCGGCGGCGCCGGTGCGGGTCAGCAGCGGTTCGCCCCCACCAACAGCTGGCCGGACAACGCCAACCTGGACAAGGCCCGCCGTCTGATGTGGCCGGTGAAGAAAAAGTACGGCAAGAAGCTGTCGTGGGGCGACCTGATCGTCCTCACCGGCACCGTCGCGCTCGAGCAGATGGGCCTGAAGACCTTCGGCTTCGCCGGTGGCCGGGTCGACGACTGGGAGCCGGACGACGACGTCTACTGGGGCCCGGAGCAGACCTGGCTCGGAGATGAGCGCTACCACGGCGACCGCGAGCTGGAGAACCCGCTCGCCGCGGTGCAGATGGGCTTGATCTACGTCAACCCCGAGGGCCCGAACGGCAACCCCGACCCGTTGGCAGCTGCCCGTGACGTGCGCGAGACGTTCCGCCGGATGGCGATGAACGACTACGAGACCGTCGCCCTGATCGCCGGTGGACACACCTTCGGCAAGACCCACGGAGCCGGAGACCCCGGGCTCGTCGGACCGGAGCCGGAGGCCGCGCCGCTCGAGGAGCAGGGCCTCGGCTGGAGGAGCGCTTTCGGCAGCGGAGTGGCCGGTGACGCGATCACCAGCGGCCTGGAGGGCGCGTGGACGAACACGCCGACCGCCTGGGACAACAGCTTCTTCGAGATTCTCTTCGGCTACGAGTGGGAGCTGGTCAAGAGTCCCGCGGGGGCGCACCAGTGGAAGCCGAAGGGCGGGGCCGGCTCCGACACCGTTCCGGACGCGTTCGACCCGGCCAGGACGCACGCCCCGACGATGCTCACCACCGACCTGGCACTGCGGGTCGATCCTGTCTACGAGCCGATCTCCCGGCACTTCAAGGACAACCCCGAGGAGCTCGCCGACGCGTTCGCCCGGGCCTGGTTCAAGCTCACCCACCGCGACATGGGTCCTGTCTCCCGCTACCTCGGGCCGCTCGTGCCGTCCGAGAGCCTGATCTGGCAGGACCCGGTCCCGGAGGTCGACCACGTGCTGATCGACGACGCGGACGCCGCAGCACTCAAGGCGACGATCCTCGGGTCCGGTCTGTCGGTCTCCCAGCTGGTCAGCACCGCGTGGGCGTCCGCCTCGACGTTCCGGGGCAGCGACAAGCGCGGTGGCGCCAACGGCGCGCGGATCCGGCTGCAGCCGCAGAGTGGCTGGGAGGTCAACCAGCCCGACGAGCTCGGGCAGGTGCTGAGCGCACTGGAGAGCATTCAGGGAGGCTTCAACGCCTCGGCATCCGGGGGCAAGAAGGTCTCCCTAGCCGACGTGATCGTCCTCGCCGGCTGTGCCGGGGTCGAGCAGGCCGCCAAGAACGCGGGGTACGAGGTCGTCGTGCCGTTCACCCCGGGCCGCACCGACGCGACCGAGGAGATGACCGACGTCGAGTCGTTCGCCGTCCTCGAGCCGACCTCTGACGGGTTCCGCAACTACCTGGGCAAGGGCGCGCCCGACCTTCCGGCCGAGTTCCTGCTGCTGGACAAGGCGAACCTTCTGCGTCTCTCGGCTCCCGAGATGACAGTCCTCGTCGGAGGACTGCGGGTCCTGGGCGCCAACTACCAGGACTCGCCGATGGGAGTGTTCACCGACCGCAAGGAGTCGCTGAGCAACGACTTCTTCGTGAACCTGCTCGACCACGGCACGGCCTGGCACCCGGTGACCGAGGATGCTCAGACCTTCGAGGGCAGGGACCGCTCCACCGGAGCGGCGAGGTGGACCGCCAGCCGCGTCGATCTGGTGTTCGGGTCGAACTCCGAGCTGCGCGCGGTCGCCGAGGTCTACGGCAGCGACGACGCGGGTGAGATGTTCGTGCACGACTTCGTGGCGGCCTTCGCCAAGGTGATGGAGCTCGATCGCTTCGACCTGCGCTGACCCACGCGCCACCGGCTGGGGCCGGCCCCTTCGGGGGCCGGCCCCGTGTCGTGTCCGCCCGGTCTCTCGGGCGGACGACGTCACTTCCCACCGTGGGTCGCGGTGGGCCAGGATGCATCAGACGCTCCACAAGCGGCGGCGTCGCCACGGTTCGGGGAAGGCAGTGTGATGGCGGGAAGCAGTTTCGACAAGGTTCTCGGGCGCGCGGCGGCACACGCCGGCGACTGGCTGGCCGGCGTGAGCGAGCGGTCGATCCCGGCGCGGGTGACGCCCGACCAGATGCTGGAGGTCTTCGGCGGGCCCCTGCCCGACGAGGGCATGGCTGCCGAGGAGGTCATCGACGTCCTGGCCGAGGGTGCCGAGCCGGGCCTGATCGCGATGCAGTCCGGCCGGTTCTACGGCTGGGTGATCGGTGGCACCTACCCGGTGGCGCTGGGCGCGGACTGGCTGGTGAGCGCCTGGGACCAGAACAACGGCATGCGTGCCACGACGCCGGCAACCGCGGTCCTGGAGCAGGTGGCCGGCGAATGGATCGTCGACCTCCTCGACCTGCCACCCGAGTCCGTCGTCGGGTTCGTCACCGGCGGGACGATGGCCAATTTCTCGGGGTTGTCCGCCGGGCGGTTCGACGTGCTCAGCCGGGCGGGCTGGGACGTGAACGCGGACGGGCTGCAGGGAGCTCCGAAGGTCCACGTCCTCGTCGGCGCCGAGCGGCACGACACCGTCGACATCTCGCTGCGCTACCTCGGACTCGGAGCGCCGACCGAGGTTCCGGCGGACGGCCAGGGGCGGATCCGGGTGGATGCTCTGGCCGAGGCGCTGGAGAGGATCCCGCGCGGAGAGCCCGTCATCGTCGCGCTCCAGGCGGGGAACGTGCACTCCGGGGCGTTCGACCCGTTCGATGACGCGATCGCGCTGGCGCACCAGCACGGTGCCTGGGTGCACGTCGACGGAGCCTTCGGCCTCTGGGCGGCGGCGACGCCTGCGCTCGTCGACCTTACCCGGGGGATGGCCGCAGCGGACTCGTGGAGCACCGACGCGCACAAGACGCTCAACGTCCCCTACGACTGCGGCATCGTGATCGCCCGCGACGAGCGGGCCCTCCTCGGGGCCTTCGACATGCACGCGGCGTACCTCTGGAGTGCCGACGCCGGCCCGTCGCACCCGTACTCCTATGTTCCCGAGCTGTCCCGCAGGGCTCGCGGTGTGCCGGTGTGGGCGGCGATGCGCGCGCTCGGGCGATCCGGGGTGCGTGAGCTCGTCGACGGACTGGTTGCTCGAGCCCGGGCGATCGCTGCGGGTGTCGCCGAGATCCCGGGGGTTCGCGTCGTGAACGACGTCGTCTACACCCAGGTCTGCATGGCGCTGCCCACCGACGCCGAGACCGACGCGATGGGGGAGCGGCTGAAGCGGTCAGGCGAGGTCTTCATGTCGCCGTCGGACTGGGCCGGACGTCGCGTGGTGCGTGTGTCGGTCTCCAACGCGACGACCGATGCGGAGGACGTACGGCGCACCGTCGAGGCGGTCCGGCAAGCGGCCGAGGGCTGACCCTCAGTCGTCGTCGGTGTCGCCGGCGGCGGCGACCTCGCCCTCTTCGGCGACGACCGGCTCCGAGGAGGAGGCGCGCGTATGGCGCGCCGGGTCGTCGACATCGACCGAGCCGTCGCGGTGCCAGACCACTCGTTGGGGGAACGGGATCTCGATGCCCTCGGCGTCGAAGCGTGCCTTGATCCGCTCGTTCAGCTCGCGGCCCACCGCCCACTGCTGCAGCGGGACGGTCTTGACGACCAAACGCACGGTGACCTGGTTCGCGTCGAGCCCCTGCACGCCCCACACCTCGGGCTCGTCCAGCACCTTGCCGCTGAAGTCGGGCTCCTGGGCGAGGGTCCTGGCCACGTCGAGGAGGACGGCCCTGACCTGGCCCAGGTCGGAGCCGTAGGCGACGCCGATGTCCAGGACGGCGCGGGCCCACTCCTGGCTCATGTTCCCGACCCGGGGGATCTGGCCGTTGCGGATGTACCAGACGGTGCCGTTGACGTCGCGCAGCCGGGTGACGCGGAGCGTGACCTCCTCGACGACTCCGGAGGCCTCGCCCAGGTCGACCACGTCGCCCACGCCGTACTGATCCTCGAAGAGCATGAAGATGCCCGCGATGAAGTCGCTGACCAGGCTCTGCGCACCGAAGCCGAGCGCCACGCCCACGATGCCCGCACCGGCGATCAGCGGGCCGATGTTGTAGTCCAGCTGCGCGAGGATGATCGTGAACGCGATGGTGAAGATGGCCAGAGAGGAGACGCTGCGCAGGACCGAGCCGAGAGTCTCGGCGCGAAGCGCGCGGCGGTCGTGCGACGTCTTCGCAGCGGCCTGGGCGTCCTCGGCCTCCTTGCCCTCGTAGAGAGCCTGCGCCAGATCGGTCAGGAAGTTGTCGCCCGAGGCGCGGGCCACGACCCGTTTGATGATCCGGCCGATCAGCCAGCGGGCGATGACCGCGATCACCAGGACGAACGCGATGTTCAGCGGCTTGTCGACCAGCCAGTCGGCGGTCTTCGCCAACGCGCTGCTGTTGGTGTGGTTGAAGACGAAGGAGCAGACCGGCTGGTCCGGCTGGCACGGAGAGTCGGCGAGGACGGAGATCACCGGACCAGGCTACGAGAGCCCCCCGGACATCCGGCACAGACCCGCGGAGCGAGGAGTCCTCCTGAGTAGAATTACTCGACTTCAGCAGTTCAGCGGCGAGATCGTGTGACAATACTGGCATTTCGCAGGAATTCGTCGCGGTGGGGTTGTGCGGTTCTCCGCAGGCCCGGCTACATTCTGCGCATGAGCGAGCCTCCTGAGCACCCGCGCCCCCTCTTCGCCGATGAGGACTTCTTCCCGGCTCGACCGCTGACCGGTCCTCCGACCGAGCCGATGTTCGCGGCGACTCCTGCTCCGCCGGAGTACGACCCCCCTCCGTCGCGGACCCCCCTCGTCGTCGCAGTCGTGATCCTCGCCCTGATCGCCCTGGTCCTCGGCGGCACGACGGCCTACGCGATCACGTCGGGAGGCTCCGCGTCGTCGGACCTGCAGGCTCAGCTCGACTCGGCGAACACCCAGGTCGACACGTTGAACACCCAGGTGTCGGATCTGCAGTCCCAGCTCGACCAGGCCACCCAGAACGGCACGGACCAGACGTCCAAGATCGACAAGCTCACCTCCAAGGTCAAGTCGCTTCGCAAGCAGGTGAAGGCCTCCGTGCCGGCCAGCACCTTCCCCGTGGTCGTCTTCGAGGGCTCGGCGAACAAGAAGCTCAAGGCGGCGTTCCAGAAGCAGCTGATCGACCCGATGCTGGCCGAGGTGGCAAGCAACAACCAGGCACAGGGGACCAGCACCTTCCTGGTGGCGGTCGACATCGTGGTCCCGGTGAACACCGGGGACCCGTACTCCTACATGGCCATCTACTCGACCGGTGGCTACGACTCGGCGCAGTACGGCACCCGCGGCAACCCGCTGCCCCTGTGGACGCCCGGCTGTGACGCGGGCTGTGGCTGATCGAGCCCGTTTGGAGATCCCCAGCGGCAGATATACCGTAGGGGGTATGCGTAGACTCCTGCTCCTTCTCGCCGTCGGGGTCGTCGGGCTGCTCTCGGTAGGCACCCTGACCGCCTGCTCGTCCAGTGCCACCCACACGGTCACCCCCGAGCAGGCCAAGAGCATGATCAGCCAGGGCGCCGGCGTGCTCGACGTCCGGACCGCCGAGGAGTTCGCACAGGGTCACCTGACGGGCGCGATCAACATCGACGTGGAAGGCCCCGATTTCGGGTCACGGGTCGGCACCCTCGACAAGAGCGCCACGTGGGTCGTGTACTGCCACTCGGGCAATCGCGCCGGGATCGCGATCAACCAGATGTCGAAGATGGGATTCACCGACCTGAGCAACGCGGGTGGCTTCGATGCTCTGGCCGGCGCCGGCATCGCGTGGGAGCAGGGCGGCTGACCCCTTGCCCGAGCATCGGGTCGCTCAGGTGATCGTCAGACCGCCGTCCACGGCGTAGGTCTGCCCCGTCACGTATCCGGCGGCGTCGCCGGCCAGGAAGAGCAACGCGGCTGCGAGCTCCTCCGGTCGGCCCGGACGGCCCATCGGGACTCGCTGGGACTGCGCGTCGAGGTAGCCGTCCGGGTACTCGTCGGTCATCTCGCTCGGGAAGAACCCGGGGGCCAGGGCGTTGACCCGGATGCCCTTCCGCCCGGTCCACTGCTGGGCCAGGTCGCGGGTCAGCCCGATCAGCCCGGCCTTCGACGCGGAGTACGCCGCCTGGGGCAGACCCGCGGTGGTGATGCCCAGCACACTGCTGATGTTGATGATGCTGCTTCCCGGCTGCATGACGCGGCCGCACGCCTGCGCCATCCAGTAGCAACCGTTGAGGTTCACGTCGATCACCGACCGGAACTGCTCGGGCGTCTCCCGGGTGGCGGGCACGGCGGTGCCGACTCCGGCGTTGTTGACCAGGACGTCGACGCGACCGAGCTCCGCGACTGTGGTGTCGACCAGGGCCTGACAGTCCTCCGGAGAGCTGACATCGGTGCGCACGGCGATCGCGCGGCGTCCCGCGGCCTCCACCAGCCGGACGGTCTCCTCCAGGCGGTCGACCCGACGGGCGGCGAGGGCCACGTCGGCCCCGGCCTCCGCCAGCGCCTGGGCGAAAGCCACCCCCAGCCCGGAGGAAGCGCCGGTGACGATCGCCACCTTGCCATCGAGCCGGAACAGGTTCAGAACAGTCATGGCTGCACCCTAGACGAGCCGGGCGGGGCCAGGGGGGCACGTGTCATGGGCTCGGACGGGGGCTCGGGCCGATGCTCACTTCGGCACCAGGTATGTCGCCCTCGATCCCGGCGGCCTGTCGCGGAAGACGATCCACCCGTGCGAGTCCGCCGTGACTCGCGCCACCGTGACCCCGCCGCGCGTCACCCGGTAGACCGAGCCCGGGGTCAGGCCGCCCACCCAGAGCTTGATCCGGGCCCCGGACCTCAGCCTGGACACTGCGAACCGGTCCCGTGCCGTCGCGAGTGACGCGCGCACCGCCGCCGAGCCTGTCGAGATCGACGCACGGGCCTTCAGCCTGGACACCGCCACCGGGGCCGTCCCGACCGAGCGGGCCGTCAGCACGAGCCGGCTGGAGTGTCGCTTCACGAGGGTGGGCAGGCTCTTCCCGGCCACGCGGAACAGGCGCCCGCTGGTCGACACCACCCGGGTCCTGCTCCCGGCGTCGACCTCGACGCTGACCCTGTGCTTGGGATTGACCAGCTTCAGCGTGGCGGAGGACGTGGAGACGAACCTCTGCCCGACCGGGAACGATCCACCGATCACCCGGGTGCCGTGCGAGCCGTTCCCGATCCACGCAGACGAGGAGTTGGTGACCTTCGTCCGCTTGAGGACCGTGTGGTCGCTGTCCACCAGCTTGGCGACGTTCCCACCGCTGCCATCGATGACGGTGTGGCTGAAGACGTTGTGCGTCGGGCGCCCGCTCCGCCGGGTGAACTTCGGCCTGGCCGACCCCGTGTGGGAGTAGATGCCGAACTTGACGCTGCCCGCGATCGAGGTGTGGTCGAACCTGTTGCGGGACGCACCCACTGCCAGGCGGATGCCGTACTTCGAGCTGGCGATGGCGTTGTCGGACAGGGAGTTCCCCGCCGAGTCGAAGATCACGATCCCTGCGCCGTTGGGCTGGTCGTGGATGGTGTTGCCGGTCACGACGGCGTTCTTCACACCCCGGTGCAGCAGGATCCCGTCCACATCCTGCGGCGCCTTGGTCAACGGCCCGCTCGACGACATCCCCGTGTAGGGGGTGAGCCCGTTGTGGTCCACCTCGTTGCCGCTGATCGTCAGGCCGCGGGACTTCAGCGAGAAGAAGATCCCGTGGTTGCCGTTGTAGCTGGCGTGGTTCCCGTCTACGACCAGCTGCCGGGACACGTCACGGCCGTACAGGCCGTACAGGATGTTGTGGTCGTAGGAGCTGCCGGTGAACTGCGCGCCGTACGCCCCCCAGAGGTAGGTGCCCACCATGTTGTCGTGGAAGCGGCTGTTGGTCTGTGATCCGTAGACCTTGAGCATGGAGCAGACCTGCAGCCGGGCTGGGGTGGTCCCGCATCCGCGGGCCTTGTACGCGACGCCGGAGACCTCGCCGCCGTAGTAGCCGAGGTGATCCAGCTCGCTGTTGGCGATGTTCATCGTGCTCTGCCGCGGGACGGCGGAGGAGTCGAGGTAGGACACCGCCCGGATGAAGGCACGACCCCGGTCGCTGGCAGGGGAGCCTGCCGGGAGGAAGGGGTCGTTGTCGGTGCCCCCCGCTCCGCTGTTGGCCGTGGAGTCCCAGGACTCGATGTGCACCGAGTCGATGTCGATCGTGCCCCACTGGGCGGTGATCTCGACCACGTCGGCCTTCGCGTTGCTGGGATCGCTCCGCAGCCGGAGCGTGTCCACAGCCCCCGGGACGGCGGCCGAGGTGCCGTGGATCGACAGGGCCGCCCCGTTCTCCAGGATCAGGCTTCCGTTGAGGTACCAGGTGTGCGAGCCCGGGTCCTGGCTGATCGGGAGGCCGGCGCAGGCGTTCCCGATCGACGGAAGGGTCCAGGGCGACCCGGTGGGCTGCAGGTAGATCCGGTTGGTCGAGGGGGTGTAGCTCACCCCGGAGCCCGGGTCGCAGTACGACGCGGCCGTGGCCGGTCCTGCCCCCATCCCGACGAGACCCGCCGAGGTCACGATCATGCTGACTGATACCGCCGCGCTGCCCGCGAACGTCCGGATGCGTGACGTGCGCGATCCATTCCTGCTGGTCATTGGTCCCCCCCGGGTTCCCCTGCCGGTCTGACCCCCGATGGTCACAGACTTGCCCTGGCCTGGCCACCCCTGAACGGTTGATTTCGCCGTCTCGGCGTGGCGCGAGGAGTCCGATGGGACGCGTGAGGTGTCTGGTGCCCCTGGTTTCGCGTCAGACGGCGCTACGCCGCGACTGCCACGCCGAACGGACCATGTCGTCGACGGTGTGCCGCATCTCCCACTCGATGTCACGGGCGGCGAGCTCGCCCGAGGCGACGATGCGGGCCGGGTCGCCCGGCCGGCGTGGACCGATCTCCGGCTCGAAGGCGATCCCGGTGCCGCGTGCCATGGCGGCCATGATCTGGCGCACCGACAGCCCGGTGCCGCTGCCGAGGTTGTAGACCGGCTCGAGCCTGCCTCCCTCGTCCATGATCCGGGCTGCGGCGACGTGGGAATGCGCCAGGTCTGACACGTGCACGTAGTCGCGGATGGGCGTGCCGTCGGGCGTCGGGTAGTCGTCGCCGTTGATGCGTGGTGTGCGCCCCTCGATCAACGCCTCGATCACGAGGGGGAACAGGTTGTGCGGCGAGGTGTCGTACAGGTGCAGGGCGCCGGAGCCCACCACGTTGAAGTAGCGCAGCGACGTGTGCCGGATCCCGCGGGCCCGCGCCTGGTCGCGCATCAGCCACTCGCCGATGAGCTTGGACTCGCCGTACGGGGACTCGGGTGCGATCGGGGTGGACTCGGTGACGACCTCGACATCCGGGGTGCCGTACGTCGCGGCGCTGGACGAGAAGACGATCCGGTCGACCGAGGCCATCTCCATCGCCCGCAGGACGCTCACCATGCCCGTGACGTTCTGGTCGTAGGTGTGCAGTGGCTCGTCGACGGAGACCCCGGCGTACTTGAACCCGGCGATCGCCATCACCCCGGTCACCGAGTGCTCGACCATCGTCTTGGCGACGAGCTCGGTGTCGAGGATGGAGCCCTCGACGAAGGGCACGTCCTCCGGAACGAACTCCCGGTGTCCGCTGGAGAGGTCGTCGACCACCACAGCAGGGATACCCGCCTCCTGGAAGGCGAGTACGACGTGGGAGCCGATGTAGCCGGCTCCACCGGTGACAAGCCAGGTCATGGGGCCTCCTGGTTGGGGGGTGTGCGGGGCGCGCGGCTCTGAGCCTACCGAGGTGAACCTTGGGAGAACGGGCGGCGCCGTAGGCTACTCTTCTCCCATGCGCAAGGCTCTCCTGCTTATGCGGCCGTGCTGATCCGATCGATCGCACGGCTACCCCTCACGCCCGAGGGGTTTTTTTATGCCCCGCGCTGATACCAGACACAGGACGGACGAGATGAGCGAGCAGCAGGCGACCGGCGACCGCGAGACGTACGACGTCGTCGCGGCACAGGAGAAGTGGCGCAAGGTCTGGGAGGAGATGGACCCCTTCCGGGCGGCCGACGACGGGAGAAAGGAGCGTCGGTACGCGCTCACGATGTTCCCCTACCCGAGCGGCGACCTGCACATGGGCCACGCCGAGGTGATGGCGCTGCACGACGTGATCGCGCGCTACTGGTGGCAGCGCGGCTACGACGTGATGAACCCGATCGGGTGGGACTCGTTCGGTCTGCCGGCGGAGAACGCCGCGATCAAGAACGACGAGCACCCGGCGACATACACCTACGCCAACATCGAGACCCAGGCCGAGTCGTTCCGCCGGTACGGCGTGAGCTTCGACTGGTCCCGCCGGCTGCACACGTCCGACCCGGAGTACTACCGATGGACCCAGTGGCTGTTCCTGCGCTTCCGCGAGCGTGGTCTGGCCTACCGCAAGCACAGCCCGGTCAACTGGTGCCCCAACGACCAGACCGTGCTGGCCAACGAGCAGGTCGTCCAGGGGATGTGTGAGCGCTGCGGCGCCGAGGTCACCAAGCGCGAGCTGTCGCAGTGGTACTTCAAGGTCACCGACTACGCGCAGCGGCTGCTGGACGACATGGAGGCGCTGGAGGGCACGTGGCCCGACCGGGTGCTGGCCATGCAGCGCAACTGGATCGGCCGCAGCGAGGGCGCCCACGTCGACTTCGAGGTCGAGGCGACCGACACCCAGGACGCGGCCAAGGTCACCGTCTTCACGACCCGTCCCGACACCCTGTACGGCGCCACGTTCTTCGTCGTCGCCGCCGACGCGTGGCTGGCCGACCAGATCTGCGCGCCGGAGCAGCGCGAGCAGTTCGAGGCCTACCTGGAGGCGGTGCGCCGGGAGACCGACATCTCCCGGCTGGCCACGGACAAGGAGAAGACCGGCGTCTTCCTGGGTCGCTACGCGGTCAACCCGGTCAACGGCGAGCGGATCCCGGTCTGGGCCGCCGACTACGTGCTGGCCGACTACGGCACCGGAGCCGTCATGGCGGTCCCCGCCCACGACCAGCGCGACCTGGACTTCGCCCAGGAGTTCGGCCTGCCGGTGCGCATGGTCGTCGACACCGGCGAGCCCGACCCCGCCGAGACGTTCGTCGCCACACCCGGCGACGGCACCTACGTGAACTCCGGCGACCTGGACGGCTTGACCGACAAGGTTGCCGGCATCCGGGCGATCGTGGCGAAGCTGGAGGAGCAGGGCGCCGGGCGCGGCGCGGTGAACTTCCGGCTGCGCGACTGGCTGCTGAGCCGCCAGCGCTTCTGGGGCGCGCCCATCCCGATCGTCCACTGCGACGAGTGCGGCGAGGTCCCCGTGCCGGACGACCAGCTGCCCGTCGAGCTGCCCGACCTGCGCGGAGCCGACCTGAAACCCAAGGGAGTCTCACCCCTGGCCGCCGCGGAGGACTGGGTCAACGTGCCCTGCCCGCACTGCGGCCGGGCTGCCAAGCGGGACACCGACACCATGGACACCTTCGTCGACTCGTCGTGGTACTTCCTGCGCTACTGCTCCCCCCACAAGGAGGACGGCCCGTTCGACGTGGAGGAGGTGCGGAGGTGGATGCCGGCGCAGCAGTACGTCGGGGGAGTCGAGCACGCCATCTTGCACCTGCTGTACAGCCGGTTCTTCACCAAGGTCCTGCACGACATGGGGATGCTGGACTTCATCGAGCCCTTCACGGCGCTGCTGAACCAGGGCCAGGTGATCAACAAGGGCAAGGCGATGAGCAAGTCCTTGGGCAACGGGGTCAACCTGGGCGAGATGCTGGACGAGTACGGCGTCGACGCGGTACGGCTGACCCTGGTCTTCGCCGGTCCCCCGGAGGATGACATCGACTGGGCCGACATGTCGCCCGGCGGGTCGCTGAAGTTCCTGCAGCGGGCCTGGCGGCTGTCCGGCGACGTCGCCGCCCCCGCAGGAGCGGACCCGGCAACCGGGGACGTCTCGCTGCGCCGAGTGACCCACCGGACGCTGAACGACGCCGCCGAGCTGATCGACAGCCACCGCTTCAACGTGATGGTGGCTCGCGTCATGGAGCTGGTGAACGCCACCCGCAAGGCGATCGACTCCGGCTGTGGTCCCGACGACCCGGCGGTTCGCGAGGCGGCCGAGGCGGTCGCGATCATGCTGAGCCTGGTCTCGCCCTACACCGCCGAGGAGATGTGGTCTCGTCTGGGCCACCAGCCGACGGTGGCCAAGGCGGGCTGGCCCACGGTCGACCCGGCCCTGCTGGTGCAGGAGTCGGTGACGGCCGTCGTACAGGTCCAGGGCAAGGTCCGTGCCCGGCTGGAGGTGTCTCCCGATATCTCCGAGGCCGACCTGGAGGCCGCGGCCCTGGCCGACGAGACGATCGTCCGCCAGCTGGAAGGCAAGGCCGTGCGCAAGGTCATCGTGCGGGCGCCGAACCTGGTCAACATCGTCGTCGGCTGACCAGCGATACGCTCACCAGCATGGCCAGGACCGTCGTCGTCACGGACTCGACCGCGTGCCTTCCCCCCGAGTTCACGTTCGACCGGGGCATCGCGGTCGTGCCGCTGCACGTGATCATCGGGGCCGACGACTACGAGGAGGGCCTCGACGTGGAGGCAACGCCGGCCTTCGTGGCCGAGGCGCTGCGGGAGTGGAAGCCGGTGAGCACCTCCCGGCCGGCTCCGGCGGCCTTCCTGGCCGCCTATCGCCTGGCCGCGACCTCGGGCGCGGAGCAGATTCTCTCGGTGCACATCTCCGCCGAGATGAGCGGCACCTACGACGCGGCCGTGCTTGCCGCAGGCGAGTCCCCGGTGCCGGTGCGGGTCGTCGACGCTCGGCAGGTAGCGATGGGCACCGGGTTCGCCGTACGGCGGGCGGCGGAGGCCCTGACCGCCGGCGCCGACCTCGACGAGGCCGCAGAGGTCGCGCGACGCACCGGTGAGCAGACCGTCTCGCTCTTCTACGTCGACACCCTCGAGTACCTGAAGCGCGGCGGCCGGATCGGGGCGGCTGCCGCCCTGGTCGGGTCTGCCTTGTCGGTGAAGCCGATCCTCGAGGTGGAGGACGGCCGGATCGGGACCCGGGAGAAGGTGCGCACGTCGGCCCGGGCGCTGGCACGTCTCGAGTCCCTGGCGGTCGCGGCGGCCGAGGGCCACGAGGTCGAGGTGGCGATCGGACACCTGGCCAGTCCCGAGCGGGCAACGAGCCTCGCCGAGACCCTGGCCGAGACCCTGGAGATCGAGGTGTCGGTCACCGAGGTGGGTGCGGTGATCGGGGCCCATGTCGGACCGGGCCTGGTCGGGGTCGTGGTGGCTCCTCGCACCTCCGGCTGACCGCGGGGACCGGCCCCTAGGCTCATGCCCATGGACCCCAGCGCTCCCTTGTCCGGCCAGATCGGTCTGGTCACCGGCGGCGGGACCGGTCTCGGTCTGGCCGTGGCCCGGTCCCTGGCCGGAGCGGGCATGCGTGTCGCCTTGTTGGGTCGGCGGGCCGGCGTCCTGGCCGAGGCTGCGACCCAGCTCGGCCCGCTGGCGCTTGCCGTGCCCTGCGACGTCACCAGCGAGGAGGAGACCGCCGCCGCCGTGGCGTTCGTGCGCTCGCAGTACGGGCCCGTCGACCTCGTGGTCCACGCGGCCGCCGCAATCGAGCCCGAGGCGCGTCCGCTCTGGGAGGTGGATCCCGCTGTCACGTGGTCGGTCGTCGAGGCCTGTTTGCGCGGGCCGTTGCTGCTGGATGCCCACGTGCTCGCAGACATGGTCGCCCGTGGCCGTGGCCGGGTGGTCACCGTCGCCAGCGAGGCGCGAGCGGCGACGATCTCGGGCACCTACACCGGCTACGCGGTGGGCAAGCGCGCGGCGAGCCTGCTGACACGGGCCCTGGCGGGCTCGCTGGCCGGGACCGGGGTAGTGGCGCTGGACGTGCTGCCGGGAGTGGTGCGAACCGACCTCACCAACTCGATGTCGGTCTGGCAGGCGCATCCGCCCGAGCGGTGGGACGACCCGCAGTGGACTGCGGCGACCGTCCTGGACGTCGCGCTGGGCCGGCATGACGACGCGGCCGGGGCCACCCTCGACGCGGTGGCGCTGCACGGAGCCTGACGCGACGTCACTGTCGACCCGGTTCCGTCCCCATGCCGTGCGCGGGGGTGGCCGATCCACCGTGGCCGGATCGCCGTGCGGGTGTGACCACGCCGGGTCCCTAGCGTCCCGCCATGACGGGCGAGGAGCAGCTGGACAGGCTCGGTAGGGCGAGGGTCGTCCGGCAGCGGATGTTCGATGCAGCCGGGACGACGCCCCTCCGCGCCGAGGCTCCGGTCGTGCCCGTGCGCGACTCCCTGGCCGAGCGGGTGCGCGACCGGATCCCCCCGGTGCTGCGGGGGGTGGGCCCCTTCGGAGCGGCGCACCTGTCCGCCCTGTTGGTGACGGTTGCCCTGGTCCTGCTCCTGCTCGCGTGGTGGGTAGTCCGCTCCGGACCGCGGGGGGAGGCGATCCCGCCCCCGCCGCCGGTGAGCATGGTGGGGGCGAGCGTCACTCCTCTCGCGCCCTCTGCCCCGTCGCAGACCCCCGCCGCCGAGGTGGTCGTCGACGTGGCGGGGAAGGTGCGCCACCCCGGCGTCTACCACCTGCCCGACGGCTCGCGGGTGGTCGATGCCCTGGAGGCCGCGGGCGGCGCACGCAAGGGCGTCGACCTGAGCCAGGTGAACCTCGCCCGTGTCCTGACCGACGGGGAGCAGATCCTGTTGGTCCGCTCGGCGGGACGGAGCGCACGCACCGGCTCCGGCAACGCGGCGGGGCCCAGCGAGGGCCCGGTGAACATCAACCGGGCCGACCGGTCGATGCTCGAGACGCTCCCGGGGGTAGGACCGGTGACCGCGTCGGCGATCGTGTCCTGGCGGGAGCGGAACGGCCCCTTCGCGTCCGTGGACGACCTGGTCGAGGTGTCCGGGATCGGCACCGTGACGCTGGAGCGGCTGCGGCCGTACGTCACCGTATGACCCCGGAGCGAGAGCCGCTCGATCCCCGGCTGCTCCTGTTGGGGCTGGTCGTCTGGCTCGGCTGCCTGACCGGATGGCTCACGTCCTTCCGGGGGCTGCTGGTCGCTGCGCTGGTCGCGACGGGTGTCCTGGTCGCCCTGCGTCGCCGGCGGGCGCTCGCAGCGCTCGGGTCGGCAGTGGCCCTGCTGTTCCTCCTCGGGACACTGCTGATGTCCGTCCGGGCCGATCTCGTGAGCGCCGACCGCCTCGCCGACTCCGTGGGAGAGGGCGGCCACGTGGTGGCCGTGGCCGCGGTCGCGTCCGATCCTGTCCTGCGGGACGGCGACTTCTCCAGCTATGCGGTCGTGAGGCTGCGACTGACCTCGGTCCAGGTCCAGGGCCAGTGGCGGTCCGCCGCAGCCCTGGTCGTGGCCGTCGCGCCGGGGACCTGGCGGGACGTTGCTCTCGGATCGACCGTCCGGGTGAGCGGGACCTTCCAGACGACCGACCGGCCCGACATCGCGGGGTCGTTGAGGATCCGCCAGGCACCGACCGTGCTCAGTCCGCCGCCGGCGCTGTTCGGCGGTGCCTCGTGGGTGAGGGCCGGCATCACCGAGGCGGCCTCGGTGTCGGGGACCTCGGCTCGAGATCTGGTGCCCGGCCTCGTCGTCGGTGACGACGCGGGGCTGAGCGACCAGGTCACCCAGGAGTTCCGGGTCAGCGGTCTCACCCACCTCACCGCAGTGTCCGGCACCAATCTGACTCTCGTGGTCGGCTTCCTCCTCACCCTCGCCCGCTGGGTGGGGCTGCGAGGGCGGGCGCTGGGCATCGTCGGCGCGCTCGGCGTCGCGGGGTTCGTGCTGGTGGCACGGCCCGACCCGAGCGTGCTCCGGGCCGCGGTCATGGGCTCGGTCGCCCTGCTGGGCATGTGGACGGGGTCGGCCAATCGGGGGCTCCGAGGCCTTGGCGCGTCGCTGGTGCTCCTGCTCCTGCTGGATCCCTGGCTGGCGGTATCCGTCGGCTTCGCGCTGAGCGCGATGGCTACGGGCGGCATCCTGCTGATCGGCCCGCCGGTGGCGACCGGGCTGGCCCGGTGGATGCCCCGGTGGATCGCGGATGCGCTCGCCGTACCGTTCGCGGCGCAGCTGGCCTGCACGCCCCTCATTGCGGCGATCTCCGATCAGGTCAGCCTGGTGGCGGTGGCGGCCAACCTGGTGGCCGGGGTGGCGGTCGCGCCGGCAACCGTGCTGGGTCTGGTGGGCGGGCTGGTCGTGCAGGTCGTGCCTCCTCTGGGCCACCTCCTGGGCCGTCTGGCGTGTTGGGCCGCCGACTGGATTCTCGTCGTCGCGCACCGGGCCGCGGGGTTCGACGGTGCCGCGATCAGCTGGGACCCCACGACGGCGGGGCTGTCGACCCTCGTCGTGGTCTGCCTGGTGACCGCGGTCGCCTCGCCGCACGTCGCACGCCACCCCGCCCCCGTTCTCGGGGTAGCCCTCCTCACCGTCCTCTTCGTCGTCCATCCCGTCCGCGTTCCGTGGGTGCCGGACGGCTGGGTGCTCGTGGTCTGCGACGTCGGTCAGGGGGACGGGCTCGTGCTCAACGCAGGTCCGGGCACGGCAGTGGTCGTCGACGTCGGCCCCGATCCCGCCGCGATGGACCGGTGCCTCGACGACCTGGGGGTCACCCGGATCCCTCTCCTCGTGCTGACGCACTTCCACGCCGACCACGTGGACGGCATCGGGGCCTCACTGCGGGGGAGGACCGTGGACCGGGTGTGGGTGTCGGGCACTGCGGTGCCCTCTTCCGGGGCGACCTACGTGACCGAGGTTGCCGGGTGGGCTCGTTTGCCGGTGACGGTGCCGGCGTACGGCACGGCGCTGACGGTCGGGCAGGTCGCGCTGGAGGTGGTGAGCCCGGACTCGGGGCCGGAGCCCGCCGCCGTCGACGACGGCGACGGCACGGTGCCGAACAACGCGAGCATCGTCCTGGCAGTCCGGAGCCGGGGGATATCGATCCTGCTGACCGGGGACGTCGAGACCGAGACGCAGCACCACCTCGAGTCGGTCCTGGCCGACCGCACCTTCGACGTCCTCAAGGTCCCGCACCACGGGAGTGCTCGTCAGGACCTGCCGTTCCTCGCCGCTCTGCATGCCCGCCTCGCGCTCATCTCGGTGGGGGAGGGCAACGCCTACGGACACCCCGATCCCGGCCTGGTCACCTGGTTGGCGGACGAGGGGCTGGTGGTCGCGCGCACCGACCAGGACGGAGCCCTCGCCGTGGTCGAGGACGGTGGACTGCGGCTCGTGCGGCAGCGTCGGTGAGGTGTGGCAGGCTGGCCCCACCATGGCGGCGATGACGGCGGACGAGGCGCTCGGCAGGGTCCTGGTGGTCTCCGGAGCCGAGGACCTCTTCAAGGAGCGCGCGGTGCTGGCGGCCCGGCACGCGGTGCGCAAGCAGGACCCGGACGCCGACGTGACCGAGCTCGCCGGCGAGGACCTGTCCCCGGGCAGCCTCGAGGAGGAGGCCGGTCCCTCGTTGTTCGCCTCAACCCGCTGTCTGGTCGTGACCGGGCTGGAGAACGTCGAGACCTCGGTTGCCGACGAGATCTGCACCTACGCCGCGCGCCCCGAGGCCGACGTCTGTCTGGTGCTGGTGCACTCGGGAGGACAGAAGGGGACCGCCGTCCTCAACCGGCTGCGCAAGCTTCCGGCAGTGACCGAGGCCAAGTTCGACAGGCTCAAGGAGCGGGAGATTCCCGGGTTCGTGGCGTCCGAGGCGCACAGCCACGGGTCCAAGATCGATCCCGAGGCAGCCGCCGACCTCGTCGCCGCGGTCGGGCCCGATCTGCGGGCTCTCGCCGCCGCGGTCGATCAGCTGGTGTCGGACCATCCCGAGCAGCTGCTCACCTCCACGGTCGTGCGCAACTACTTCGGCGGGCGCGCCGAGGTCAAGGGGTACGTCATCTCCGACCTTGCGTTCGCGGGCCGGGCGGAGGAGGCCCTGGGGGAGCTGCGCTGGGCGTTCGGCGCGGGCACTCCGCCGGTGCTGATCGTGGGCTCGTTCGCCTCCACAGCGCGCACTCTCGCCAGGTTGCTGGGTGCTCCACGGGGCATGCGCGACGCGGACCTCGCGCGTGAGATCGGGGCGCCCGCGTGGAAGCTGCGCCAGCTGCGCAGCCTCGCGCGGGGGTGGGACCCCGTGCGCATGGCCGGGGCGATCAGCGCGATCGCGCGCGCCGACGCCGAGGTCAAGGGGGAGGCGGCGGACAAGTCCTACGCCCTGGAACGGATGGTGCTCACGGTCTCCACGGGCCACGCCTGACCCGGTAGGCCTCGTGACGCGCCTGGGGGGCGATGCGGCGCGGCGCACACACGCGGGGCACGACAAAAGCGCCGGCCCCGAGGGGACCGGCGCTTCGCCACAGCAGAGCAGGCTCAGAGGGCGCTGGCCTGCTTGGAGATGGCCGACTTGCGGTTGGCGGCCTGGTTCTTGTGGATGACCCCGGAGGAGGCGGCCTGGTCGAGCTTCTTGTTCGCTGCGGCAGCCAGGTCTCGCGCCGTGTCGGCGTCGCCTGCGGCGGCCGCCTCACGGAAGCTGCGGATCGCCGTCTTCAGCGCCGACTTGACCGACTTGTTGCGCTGACGCGCAGCCTCGTTCTGTCGGTTGCGCTTGATCTGGGACTTGATGTTCGCCACGGGGCAAGCCTCGACTTCGGTTCGTTCGTAGGTGTGGTGCTGTCTGGGACTGGGGTGCGGGCGCGCGACAACGCAGCACACGCGAGGAGCAACGATACCAGCGGCCGCGCACCGCACCCAAATCCGGCAGAGCACCCACGACGGAGCGGCCGCCGATGCTGGTCGGAGGCCGTCCGTCTGGGAGAATGGCGCCTCTCACCCCATGAACCGAAAGTGCTCGGAAACCGCCAGTGCCCACGAAGTCCTCGCCGATACCCGGCGCGACCGATCCCTCGGTCATCCGGAACTTCTGCATCATCGCCCACATCGACCACGGCAAGTCGACCCTGGCCGACCGGATGCTCCAGCTGACCGAGGTGGTCGACGCCCGGACCATGCGCGCCCAGTACCTCGACCGGATGGACATCGAGCGCGAGCGGGGAATCACGATCAAGAGCCAGGCCGTGCGCATGCCCTGGACCGTCACCGACGGGCCGGACGCCGGCCGGACCTTCGTGCTCAACATGATCGACACGCCCGGCCACGTCGACTTCACCTACGAGGTCTCCCGGTCTCTCGAGGCGTGCGAGGCGGCTGTGCTCCTCGTCGATGCGGCGCAGGGGATCGAGGCCCAGACGCTGGCCAACCTCTATCTCGCCCTCGGGGCGGACCTGCACATCATTCCTGTGCTCAACAAGATCGATCTGCCGTCGGCCGACCCGGACAAGTACGCCGCCGAGCTCGCCTCGATCATCGGCTGCGACACCTCGGAGGTGCTCCAGGTCTCCGCGAAGACCGGCGCAGGCGTCGAGCTGCTGCTCAACGAGATCGTCGCCCAGACCCCACCCCCGGTCGGAGACCCTGCGGCCCCGGCGCGGGCTCTGATCTTCGACTCCGTGTACGACACCTACCGCGGCGTGGTCACCTACGTCCGGGTCGTCGACGGCAAGCTCAGCCACCGCGACCGGATCAAGATGATGTCCACCGGGGCAATCCACGAGATGCTCGAGGTCGGCGTCATCTCGCCCGAGCCGATCAAGGCGCACGACCTCGGGGTCGGCGAGGTCGGCTACCTGATCACCGGCGTGAAGGACGTACGGCAGTCGCGGGTCGGCGACACGGTGACGACGCCCGCCCGCCCTGCGGAGAAGGCCCTCGGCGGCTACAAGCACCCCACCCCGATGGTGTTCGCCGGCCTCTATCCGATCGACGGTGACGATTACCCCGCGCTCCGCGAGGCACTCGACAAGCTGCAGCTGAACGACGCCGCCCTGCAGTACGAGCCGGAGACGTCCGGGGCGTTGGGCTTCGGCTTCCGGATCGGATTCCTCGGCCTGCTGCACATGGAGATCGTGCGCGAGCGGCTCGAGCGGGAGTTCAACCTCGACCTGATCTCGACGGCTCCGAACGTCGTCTACGAGGTGCACCTGGAGGACGGCTCGGTCGTGGAGGTCACCAACCCCAGCGAGTTCCCCACCGGCAAGGTGGCCGAGGTCCGCGAGCCCGTCGTACGGGCGACGGTGCTGTCCCCCTCGGAGTACATCGGGACGATCATGGAGCTCTGTCAGACACGCCGGGGCACGCTGCTCGGCATGGACTACCTGTCCGAGGACCGGGTGGAGATGCGCTACGCACTTCCGCTCGCCGAGATCGTCTTCGACTTCTTCGACGCGCTGAAGTCGCGGACGAAGGGCTACGCCTCGCTGGACTACGAGCCCACCGGAGACCAGGCCGCCGACCTGGTGAAGGTGGACGTGCTCCTCCACGGCGACAAGGTGGACGCGTTCAGCGCGATCGTGCACCGGGATGCCGCCTACACCTACGGCGTCGCGCTGGCCGCCAAGCTCAAGGAGCTGATCCCGCGCCAGCAGTTCGAGGTGCCCATCCAGGCCGCGATCGGCGCCCGGGTCATCGCCCGCGAGACTGTGAGAGCGCTGCGCAAGGACGTGCTCGCCAAGTGCTACGGGGGCGACATCACCCGCAAGCGCAAGCTGCTGGAGAAGCAGAAGGAGGGAAAGAAGCGGATGAAGATGGTCGGCCGGGTCGAGGTGCCGCAGGAGGCCTTCATCGCCGCTCTCTCGACCGGTGATGCCCCGGAGCGGACCAAGTAGGTGCTCGCGGCGCTCCTGGAGGAGTGGGAGCTGACCCTCGACGGCGACCGGCGCACCGGCGTCTGTTCCGAGGTGTGGCCGGTTCGCACCGCGGACGGCTCACCCGCGGCGCTCAAGATCACCCTCGTGCCCGATCCCGAGGGACGGCACGAGCACCTCGCGCTCCGACGCTGGGACGGGAACGGCGCCGTCCGGCTGCTGCGCGCCGACCCGTCCCGGCGCGCCATGCTCCTCGAGCGGCTGGACAGCCGCGATCTGACCTCGGTCCGCGATGACATCGAGGCCTGCGAGATCACCGCGGCGTTCTACCCCCGGCTCCATGTTCCCCCGATGCCCCAGCTGCTGTCGCTGTCCTCCTACGTACTGGGGTGGGCCGATGCCATGGAGCAGAAGGGGCCGGAGTCACAGTTGCCTCGCCGCATGGTCGAGCAGGCGGTGGCGTGGGCGGGGGAGCTGGTGGCGGACGAGGCGGAGGTCGCACGGGTGCTCCACGGCGACCTGCACTACATGAACGTTCTGGCCGGCGCTCGCGAGCCGTGGTTGGTGATCGACCCGAAGCCCGTCAACGGGGACCCGCACTACGAGGTGGCACCGCTGCTGTGGAACCGGTGGCCCGAGGTGCTCGCGGCTGCGTCGGTCCGGACTGCCGTACGCAGCCGCTTCGAGGCGGTCGTGGACGCCGCCGGACTCGACGAGGTGCGGGCACGGCGCTGGGTCCACATCCGCGTGATGAACAATGCCCTGTGGGCTCTGGAACGGCCCGCGCCCTCGACAGGCACGGTCGTCACCACGGCCATCGCCATCGCGAAGGCGGTCGCCGACTGACCGCCGGCACGCGACGACGGGGCCGATCCGGTTCATGACGGGTGGGCGGGAATCGCGCGAGGGTCGGCGAAGGAGGGGAGCGATGCGGAAGAGCCCAGGGGTGGTCACGGGGCTGGTCACCGGGGTGAACGTCGGGACGCCGCAGCAGGTGTGGTGGGACGACATGCGCTCCACCGCGATCCGCAAGACCCCGGTCGAGGGGCCGGTCCCGGTCGGGGCCCTGGGCCTGTCGGGAGACCAGGTCGCCGACACCCGGGCGCACGGCGGAACCTTCCAGGCTGTCTACGCCTACTCCGAGGAGGACTACGCCTGGTGGTCCGCCGAGCTGGGTGTCACCCTCCTGCCCCCGACGTTCGGGGAGAACCTCACGACGCGGGGCATCGACCTCAACGACGCGGTGATGGGGGAGACCTGGCGGGTCGGCTCGACGCTGCTCCAGGTGGTGTCGGTCCGGATCCCGTGCTCGACGTTCCGGGGCTGGATGGGACAGCAGGCCGGGGTGGACACCCGTGGGTGGGTGAAGCGATTCACCGCCGAGGCGCGCCCGGGTCCCTACCTTCGGGTACTGCAGGAGGGCGAGATCGCGTCCGGCGACGGGGTGGAGGTGGTCGAGTCTCCCCGGCACGGGCGCACGGTCCGCGACCTGTTCCGGGCGCTGACGACCGATCCGTCATCGCTGGCCCGCTTCGCCGATGTGGAAGGGCTCGACCCGGCGATCTACGCCAAGCTCGCCGGGCAGCCGCGCTCCTGATCGGACCTGCCGATCTTCCCTCAGGCTCGGGGACTCTGGTCCTGCCTCCGGGTGTCCCGGTCGACTAAGTTGAGGGATGAGGCTGTGCGCACTCTGCCCCGGCACCGGCCCGGACTCGGGCCGACTTCGGCATTGAGAGGTGATCCCCGTGTACGACGTGGCCAACGCCGCTGCCGAGATCGAGAGCCGCCCGACGTCTGTCGCGGAGATGTTCTTCGACCGGGTCAGCATGACCCCCGGCCGCGAGGCCTACCGCTACCCGGTTGCCGACCACTGGGAGTCGGTGACGTGGCGGGAGGTGGGCGATCGGGTCACCAACCTCGCCGCGGGGCTGGTGGCCCTGGGTATCGAGCCTCAGCAGCGCGTCGGCATCGCGGCGAGCACCCGGTACGAGTGGATCGTCGCCGATCTGGCCATCATGAGTGCCGGGGCCGCCACCACCACTGTCTACCCCTCCACGATGACCTCCGAGGTCGCCTATATCCTCGCCGATTCCGGCAGCCGCGTGGTCTTCGCCGAGGACGACGAGCAGATCGCGAAGCTGGTCGAGTCCCGTGCAGACCTTCCCGACGTCGTCAAGGTGGTGACCTTCGACGGAGCAGCAGACGGTGACTGGGTCCTGCCGCTGGCCGAGGTGGAGAAGCTGGGCGCCGACCTGCTCGCCGCCGATCCGGACCTGGTGACCAAGCGCATCGGTGGGATCGCCGCCGACGACCTGGCCACACTGATCTACACGTCGGGGACGACCGGGCGGCCCAAGGGGGTCCGGCTGTTGCAGAGCGCCTGGACCTACGAAGGGGCGGCGGTCAAGGCCCTGCGGATCCTCTCCGAGGAGGATCTCCAGTTCCTATGGCTGCCGATGGCGCACTCCTTCGGCAAGGTGCTGCTGACCGCCCAGCTGGCGATCGGGTTCCCGACGGCCGTCGACGGCCGGGTGGACAAGATCATCGACAACCTCGCCGTGGTGCGGCCCACCTTCATGGGCGCGGCGCCGAGGATCTTCGAGAAGGCGCACGCCCGCATCGTCACGATGCAGGAGGAGGAGGGCGGAGCGAAGGAGAGGATCTTCAACGCCGCGTTCGACGTGGGGCTCAAGGTCGCCCGGCTGCGGCTGGAGGGAAGAAGCGTGCCGCCGCACCTGCGGCTGGCGCACGGCCTGTTCGACAAGTTGGTGTTCAGCAAGATCAGGGAGCGCTTCGGCGGCCGGGTCCGCTTCTTCATCTCCGGGTCGGCGGCACTCAACCGTCAGATCGCAGAGTGGTTCGACGCCGCCGGCATCCTGATTCTCGAGGGATACGGGCTGACCGAGACCTCGGCCGGGTCGGCGGTCAACCTCCCCGACCAGAACTCGTTCGGCACCGTCGGCCTGCCGTTCCCCGGGACGGAGTTCGTCATCGCCGACGACGGCGAGGTGCTCATCAAGGGTCCCGGGGTCATGCAGGGCTACCACAACCTCCCGGACGAGACCGAGGCGTCGATCCGCGACGGCTGGATGTACACCGGGGACATCGGCGAGATCGACCAGAGCGGCGCCGTGCGGATCACCGACCGCAAGAAGGACCTGTTCAAGACCTCCGGCGGGAAGTACATCGCTCCGTCGGTCATCGAGTCGAAGTTCAAGGCGATCTGCCCGCTGTCCTCGCAGTTCCTGGTTCACGGCAACGAGCGCAACTACTGCGTGGCGCTGATCGCCCTCGACCCGGATGCGGTCGAGGGCTGGGCGGCGCACCACCACATCGCGGGCGAGACGTTCGCCGAGCTGGTACGGACGCCGCAGATGCAGGAGCTGATGACCAAGTACGTCGACGAGCTGAACGGCAAGCTGCACCGGTGGGAGACGATCAAGAAGTGGGCGATCCTGGACCACGACCTGACCGTCGAGTCCGGTGAGCTGACGCCGTCGATGAAGGTGAAGCGCAAGGTCGTCGAGGACAACTACAAGTACATCCTCGACGGCTTCTACACCTGAGCGCCCCGCGGGGCGGAGTCTCTACCATGGCGGGGTGCCCCCCCGCCTGCCCGACGGTCAGCCCGTCCCCTCGGACGGCGCTCTGCCGTCGTGGGCGACCGAGGACGCCCGGGAGCGGGCGCTGGCCGTGTACGTGCACGTGCCCTACTGCCGGGTGCGCTGCGGCTACTGCGACTTCAACACCTACACCGTGGGCGAGCTCTCGGGCAGCGCGTCCCCGTCCCGGTACGTCCGGGCCGCGCGCGCGGAGATCCTTCTCGCCGGCCGGATCCTCGGGGCGGATCGTGAGGTCGACACCGTCTTCTTCGGCGGTGGCACACCCACGATGCTCGCTCCGGAGCAGCTGGGCACCTTGCTGGACACGGTCGTGGCCGAGATCGGCATCGCCCAGGGCGCCGAGGTCTCGCTCGAGGCGAACCCGGACAGCGTGGACGCCGAGCGGCTGGAGGCTCTGGTCGAGCGGGGATTCACCCGGATCTCCTTCGGTGTCCAGTCGTTCACCTCGCACGTGCTGGCCACGCTGGAGCGCACGCACGACCCCGACAACGTCGAGCGCGTGGTGCACGCGGCGCGCGAGGCAGGGTTCGCCTCGGTCTCGCTGGATCTGATCTACGGGACGCCCGGCGAGACGGTCGCAGAGTGGGCCGAGACGGTGCGCCGCTCCCTGGAGCTGGGGCCGGACCACGTCTCGGCGTACTCGCTGATCGTCGAGGAGGGGACCGCGCTGGCCCGCCGGGTCCGCAGAGGCGAGCTGCCGCTGCCCGACGAGGACGACCTGGCCGACAAGTACGAGGTGGCCGACGACCTCCTCGAGCAGGCAGGTCTCGGCTGGTACGAGGTGTCGAACTGGGCGCGGAGCGAGGAGCACGCCTGCCGGCACAACCTGCACTACTGGCACAGCGCCGACTGGTGGGGAGTGGGCCCGGGGGCTCATTCCCACGTGGGCGGAGTCCGTTGGTGGAACGTCAAGCACCCCGCGGCGTACGCCGAGCGCCTGGACGCGGGTCTGAGCCCCGCACAAGGCCGCGAGCTCCTGGATCCCGATCAGCGCGAGGTCGAGCGGGTGCTGCTGGAGACCCGACTTCGCACGGGCATCCGGGTCGGCGACCTGGATCCGGCGACACACCGGCGTGCCGAGGCCCTGGTGGAGGACCGGTTGCTCGCGGGGGAGTCCGGCTCGTTGGTCCTGACCCGGCGCGGACGCCTGCTCGCGGATGCGGTCGTGCGCGCGCTGCTCGGGTGAGCCGGCTCTCAGAAGATCGGCAGAGCGACGAGGTAGTGCGGCTCAGAGCTTGCCCGGGCGGACTTCATGGCGAACCACGCGGCGGTCGCGCCGAGGACGCCCACCAGGATCGGGATCACGAAGAGCAGCGGCGACAGGACTCCGAGGAACCCGGTCAGGAGCATGGCGATCAGCAACGACAGCTGGAAGTTGAGCGAGGCCGCGGCGTGGGCACGGACGAACTGGGACTGTTCGCCCCGGGCGACGAGAACGAAGAACGGGGCAAGGAAGCCGAGGCCGACCCACAGCAGAGGGATGGTCGCCCAGTGCGCGGCGGCGGCCCACTTCACGTCGTACTCAGGGTGTGCCGCGAAGCCGAACGACGGGACGAATGGCGTCGGCCCGGTCGCGGCGACCTCCGGGGCGGTCTTGGCCCGCGAGCGACGCCTGGTCTTCGTGCGCGGTGAGCCCTTGTCCCGGCGAGCCTTCCTGCCACGCCGGCGCCGCTTGGTCGTCTCCTCGGCCTCGGACTCCTCGGCGTCCGCGGTGGACTCGGCGGAGTCGGCATCCTCGACGTGGTCGGACTCCTCGACCGGGTTGTCGCCGACACTCGACCGGCTCTTGCCGTTGAGGGGTGGAACGTCGTCCGTGCCGTTCTGCTCGGTGTCCGACCAGTCCGGCTGAGCGCCTGCCATGACCGTCGCTCGGGCCCGGGTGAGCCACGCGTCGACGGGTGACTGCTCCGCGGGCTCGGTGACAAGGGCGAAGACCTCGGGCGCCTGCGCGGTGTCCGGAGACTCGCCCGTCTCCACCTCCGCGGGGACGACGCTCACCGGCAGCAGCTCCGGCTCGGCCGGCTCGGCCGTGGGAGCCGGCTCCTGCGCGGACGTCTCGAACGGCTGCGACGTCTCGGCTCCGGACTTCTTCCGCCCGATCCGCCGGCGCCTGGACGGCACGGGGGACGGGGCCTCGAGAGCTCGGTCTCGATCGCGTCCTCGCCCACCACGTCGAGCACCGGCTCCCCGGTGATGAGCCCGGCGTCGCTCTGTGCTGCCGTGGCGGGCGCGGGGAGCTCCTCGGCCACCGGCTGGCGCACCTGCTGGGGGACGGGCTCGCAGACGGGTCCCTCGACGGATTCGGGGATCGCCTGGGGCGCTGGCTCATGAGGCGGTTCGGCAGCGGGCTCGGGGGTCTTCTTCTTCCGGCGGAGCAGGCCACGCCGGCGCGTCTTCTGGGGCACGTCGACCGGGGTCTTGGTCAACGCCTCGAGATCCGGCTCCGGCTCGGGCTCAGGCTCGGGCTCGGGCTCGGGCAGCGGCGGCAAGGTGACCACGGGGGCGAACGCGAAGTCGTCCTGAGCAGCAGTGAACGCGACGCCCCCACCCTCGGTGCGGCGTGGCGGGAACGGACCTCGTGGAAAGGTGAGGTCCTCCTCCCAGGTTCTCATGGCTGCCCCTGTCCTCCTCCTCGGACGCATCTACGGTACCGAGCGGCCGCGCGTCCCCGCCCGAGAATCGGTAAATATGCGACAGATTTACCAAAAGGTATAAACCGTCACAGTAGTGGCAGTGATCTCGTGCGCGTCAACTGGCTGAGCCCGGCCTCGACGCCGGACCACACGGTGCCCACAGGATACGGCCAGTCCAGGTCCTCGGCGGTAGCCCCCGACACGGTGGCGAGGTGCCGGATGTTCTCCGCGATCTCACCGAGGGCCGCCCGCTGGTCGGCCAGGAACTGCTTGTCCACGACAGTGCCGTGACCAGGGATCACCGCGGTGTCCATCCCGACGATGTCGGCGAGGAAGTCGAGGGCTGCCGGCCAGTCCAGGGGGTACGAGTCGCCGTTGATCCCGGGTGGGCCGGCCTCCTCGACGAGGTCGCCGGCGTAGAGCGCGTCCGCGTCGGGCACGTGGACGACGAGATCCCCGGCGGTGTGGCCACGCCCGGGATGCAGCAGCTCGACTGCCCGGTCACCCAGGTCGAGGATCCGCGCGGAGGAGAACGTCGCGCTGGGCCCGACGATCCGGGTCGCGCGCAGATCGTCCCCGAACGGCCCGTCGTACGTCTCCTGCGCGTGCCGGCCGGCGGCCAGGATCCGTTCCGCGGCCATCTCGTGAGCCACATACGGGACGCCCGGCCAGCGCTCCATGAGGGCGCCGGCTCCGAAGACGTGGTCCCAGTGCTCGTGGGTGGCGACAATCCCCACCACGGCACCCAGGCCCAGCGCCTCGATCTCCCCGACCAGTCGCGAGCCGGCTCCATGAGAGGCGTGCGTGTCGATGACCAGCACCCCGTCGCGTCCGGCGACGAGTCCCACGTTGACGTCCACCCACGAGCGGCGGGCCGCGAAGCAGCGGTCGGCGACCTCCGTGAAGCCTGCGTCTGCCAGGAGCTGGGTCACTCTCACCTGGCCGAGAGTACGACACCCGCGAGTAGCATTGGCACTCAGTGCGCGTGAGTGCTAGACCGTGAGAGCACGACGGATCGGCAGGAGGGAGGACCCCACGGATGGAAGAGCGTCGGATGTCCATCCTGCGCGCGATCGTGGAGGACTACGTGGCCACCCAGGAGCCGGTCGGTTCCCGGGCGCTGGTGGAGCGCCACCGCCTGGGAGTCTCCCCCGCCACGGTGCGCAACGACATGGCCGCGCTGGAGGAGGAAGGGCTGATTGCCCAGCCGCACACCAGCGCCGGACGCATCCCGACCGATCTCGGCTACCGCGTCTTCGTCGACCGGCTGAGCGAGATCAAGCAGCTGTCCGGGGCCGAACGTCGGGCCATCACGACGCTCCTGGAGGGCGCGGTGGACCTCGACGACGTCGTCCAGCGCAGCGTGCGCCTGCTGGCCCAGTTGACCCGACAGGTCGCCATCGTCCAGTACCCCACGCTGTCGCGCTCCACCGTGCGCCACATCGAGCTGGTCTCACTCACCGAGTCGCGGCTGCTGCTGGTCCTGATCCTGTCCACCGGCCGGGTCGAACAGCGCGTCGTCGAGCTCCCCGAGATGCTCGACGACGAGGAGCTCGGCCGGCTGCGCGCCCAGGTCAACGTGGCGGTGAGCGGCAAGGTCATCGCCGACGCTGCCGAGAGCCTCGCCGACCTGGCCGAAGGCCGCCAGGGCGCGGAGCGGACGAACGCCGTCCTCGTGCTCGCCGCTCTCACCGAGGCGCTGTCGGACCACCGCGGGGACGAACGGGTGGTCGTCGGCGGGACCGCGAACCTGGCCCGCTTCGGGGACGGCTTCGACGTCACGATGCGCCCCCTGCTGGAGGCCCTCGAGGAGCACGTGATCCTGCTCAAGCTCCTCGGCGAGGCGTCCACGCCCTCCGCGCTGACCGTCCGGATCGGTCACGAGATGCCGTACGAGTCGCTGTCGACCACATCGGTCGTCGCGACCGGCTACGGCGTCGGCGAACAACCGCTCGGGACGCTGGGCGTGGTCGGTCCCACCCGCATGGACTACCCCGGAACGATGGCGAGCGTGGCGGCAGTCGCCCGCTACCTGTCCAAGATTCTCGAAGAAGGATGACGAGACCACCTGTGAGCCTGGATCCCTACCAGACCCTCGGCGTCGGACGCGATGCGGACGCCGACGAGATCAAGCGCGCCTACCGCAAGCTCGCCCGCACGCTGCATCCGGACGTGAACCCCGATCCGGAGACCCAGGAGCGGTTCAAGGAGGTGACCGCCGCCTACGAGATCCTCTCGGACCCCGAGAAGCGCCGGATGTACGACCTGGGCGGTGACCCGTTCGGTCAGGGCGGCTTCGGCGCCTCCGGTGCCGGCTTCAGCTTCACCGACATCATGGACGCCTTCTTCGGAGGAGGGGGCGGTGCCGCGGGAGGGTCACGCGGACCCCGGCCGCGGGTGCGCCGTGGGCAGGACGCGCTCGTCCAGGTGGAGGTGAGTCTCGCCGAAGCGGCGTTCGGTACCACCAAGGAGCTGCGGGTCGACACGGCCATCGTCTGCGAGCTGTGCCACGGCGCGGGCTGCGCGCCGGGCACCGAGCCGGTGACCTGCGCCACGTGTCAGGGGCGCGGCGAGGTCCAGCAGGTGCAGCGCTCCTTCCTCGGAGAGATCCGCACTCTGCGACCCTGCGCCGCCTGTCGCGGGCACGGCACGACCATCCCCGACCCCTGCCGCGAGTGCGGCGGGGAGGGACGGGTGCGCTCGCGGCGCACCATCAACGTCCGGATACCCGCGGGTGTCGACGCCGGCACCCGGGTCCAGCTTTCCGGTCAGGGCGAGATCGGCCCCGGGGGCGGTCCCGCGGGCGACCTGTTCGTCGAGATCGCGGTGGCCCCGCACCCGGTGTTCGTCCGGCAGGGCCGCAACCTCGCCTGCACCGTCACCCTGCCGATGACGGCCGCCGCCCTGGGAACTGTGCTGGAGGTGCCGACCCTCGAGGCGGACCTTCCCGAGGAGCGCATCGAGGAGCAGGTTCACGGCCTGACGGCGAGCATCGAGGTCCCGCCGGGTACCCAGTCGGGCGCCGAGTTCGTCCTGTCAGGGCACGGCGTGCCCTCGCTGCGTGGAGGGGGGCGCGGCGACGTCACGGTCACGGTCGTGGTCTCCACCCCGACCAGGCTCGATGACCGCCAGCGCGAGCTGCTGAGCGAGCTCGCGGTGCTGCGTGGCGAGGAGTCCGCCCAGGGCACCGTCCATTCCCACCAGCGCTCGGTGTTCGACCGGTTGCGCGACGCCTTCGGCAACCGCTGAGGAGAGCTCGATGACCCTCCCCTTGTTCATCTGCCCCGAGGCGGCGTCCACCGAGCCGGGATCGATGGTGTCGGTGACCGGCGAGGAGGCCCACCACGCGGCGGTGGTCCGTCGGGTCCGGGTGGGGGAGCAGATCGACCTCACCGACGGCCGAGGCGCCCTGGCCACGATCGAGGTGACCGAGGCGCAGAAGGACCGGGTCAGCGGCCGTGTGCTGCTCCGGGAGGACCTTGCGCCGGAGACCCCGCGGCTGCTGGTCGTGCAGGCGATCCCCAAGGGCGATCGCGGCGAGCTGGCCGTGGAGATGCTGACCGAGGTGGGCGCCGACGTGATCGTCCCCTGGGCGGCCGAGCGGTGCGTCTCGGTCTGGCGCGGCGAGCGGGTCGAGAAGTCATTGCGGAAGTGGCGCAACGCCGCCCGCGAAGCGGCCAAGCAGTCGCACCGGGTCTGGTTCCCGCAGGTGCTCCCGATGGCCACGACGGAGGAGGTCGCGGGCCTGCTGCACGAGGCATCGGTACGCGTCGTGCTCCACGAGTCCGCCTCGGGGCCCCTGTCGGACATTCCCGTCCCCGGGCGTGGCGAGATCGTGATCGTGGTCGGTCCGGAGGGTGGGATCAGCGACGCCGAGCTTGCGGCGTTCTCCGCTGTCGGCGCCGAGCCTCTGCACATGGGGTCCTCGGTGCTGCGGACCTCGACGGCGGGGGTGGCTGCTGCGGCGGCGCTGCTGGCGCGCACCCCGCGCTGGCGCTGATCTCCCGGCGCTCAGGAGACGGTGACCGCCTTGCTGTCCTGCCACGGTCCGGGTGCCTCACCACCGGACGGGTCGTTGTCCTCGACCACGATCAGATAGGCGCCCGGCGCCAGTCTGACCGTGAAGCTGAACGGAGCCATCCGGCAGCACTCCTCGGCCAGCGTCCACCCATGCTTCACCACGCTGCCCGACTCGTCGTACACCCGCCACACGATCTGCGCCTCGAACGCAGCCCCGAGGCCCTCCACCGTCACCGGACTGGTGACGGTATCCCCCTCCTGGATGTTGGTGATCCACACCTGGGCGAGGGTGAGCCCCGGGTCGGGGAAGGCCAGAGGCTCGGCGACCGGAATTCCGAGCAGCCGGTCGATGTGGGAACCGTCAGCGAGGAGCTGGACGGCGGCGTTCCTGGCGGGCGCCTTGACGGTGTCCCTGACGGTCCACAGGATCTGGTCGACGGCGGACGAGGCGATCTTCGCTCGCATCCCCGGGGGGCGGTCCCGCAGGCCGGAGAGCCCGTGCAGGTCGACCGTGATCACGCCGTCGGATTTGGTCACCGAGTTGACGCTGACGCCGAGGGACGCCCAGCCAGTCACGTAGTCGGGATCGAGAGGATCCGCGAGGGCCTCGGCGACCGCGGCCGCGCGTGCCCCGAGGGTCGTGGTGACCGTGTGGGTCTCGCGGAACAGCCGTGCGCCGCGCGTGGTGTCCCCGATGTAGTAGGCCGCCACGTGCCGCTGGATGGCTACCGGTGTGGATGAGCTCGGGGGTGCGCTGGTCGGGGACTCGCTCGTGGACGGCGGCGCGGTGGAGCTCGCGGGCGACGAGGACGGGCCGGTGTCGCACGCGCTGACGACGCCGAGGACCAGGGCGATGGCTGTCACCGCGAGACGGCGCGCGGCACGAGTCGCAATGGATGGATACATGACACGTGCTCCTTGCCTTCTCCCATGATCGGTCGGGGCCGGCTCGGGTCGCCAGTGCCGGGAGTCCCGCCCGGGAAGGGCGGCCCTCCCGTCACCCGAGCGCGGCTCGGTAGCCTTCGATCATGACGAAGGACTCCGACTGCCTGTTCTGCGCGATCGTCGCCGGAGAGATTCCTGCCACGAAGGTGGCCGAGACGGAGTCGACGTTCGCGTTCCGCGACATCAACCCCCAGGCGCCGACCCATGTCCTGGTGATCCCCAAGGAGCACCACACCTCGGCGGCCGACGTAGCCCAGTTCGCCCCGCAGCTGCTGGGGGACATGGTGGCGACCGCCGGTGAGATCGCCCGGTCCGAGGGGCTGGACGGCGGGTACCGGCTCGTGTTCAACACGGGCCCGGATGCCGGGCAGACCGTCTTCCACGTCCACCTGCATCTGCTGGGTGGCCGAGCGCTGGGATGGCCCCCCGGCTGAGAGGCGAGCGCTCGACACCCCCTTCGCCCTACGATTGAGAGACTCATCGGAGCGTCCACGGGGACGTCAGGCAGAAAGGGAGGCCGGCCGGCAGGCCGTTCATGTCCGATATCGAGCAACCTCAGCACGCGATCGTGGTGCCCAACAGCATCAACATGGTCGCTCTGCTCGGTCCCGCTGACGAGCACCTCACGCTCATCGAGCAGGCGTTCGAGGCAAGCATCCACGTGCGTGGGAACCGGATCACCCTCAGCGGCGACTCCGCCGAGATCGCCCTCGCCGAGCGACTGTTCGACGAGTTGGTGACCATCCTCCGGACCGGGCAGGGGCTGACGCCTGAGACGGTGGTGCGGGCCATCGAGATGCTCCGCACGGAGTCCCACGAGCGTCCCGCCGACGTCCTCAGCCTCAACATCCTGTCCAACCGGGGCCGCACCATCCGCCCCAAGACGATCAACCAGAAGCGGTACGTCGAGGCCATCGACCGGCACACGGTCGTGTTCGGCATCGGCCCGGCGGGCACGGGCAAGACCTATTTGGCCATGGCCAAGGCCGTCCAGGCGCTCCAGTCCAAGCAGGTGAACCGGATCATCCTGACCCGTCCCGCGGTCGAGGCCGGGGAGCGGCTCGGCTTTCTGCCGGGCACGCTGTCGGAGAAGATCGACCCTTACCTGAGGCCCCTCTACGACGCCCTCCACGACATGCTCGACCCGGACTCGATCCCCAAGCTGCTCGCCGCGGGAACCATCGAGGTAGCCCCCTTGGCGTACATGCGGGGCCGCACGCTCAACGACGCCTTCATCATCCTCGACGAGGCGCAGAACACCTCGCCGGAGCAGATGAAGATGTTCCTCACCAGGCTCGGCTTCGGCTCGAGGATCGTGGTCACCGGTGACGTCACCCAGATCGACCTGCCCGGCGGCACATCGAGCGGGCTGCGCGTCGTCGAGGACATCCTCGACGGGCTGGAGGACGTCTCGTTCAACCGGCTGACCAGCAAGGACGTGGTGCGCCACAAGCTGGTCGGGCACATCGTCGCAGCCTACGATCGCTACGAAGCGCAGGCCCCTGAGCAGCCCAAGCCGAGGAGCCGACGGGCATGAGCATCGAAGTCCTCAACGAGTCCGGGTACGACATCAGCGTGTCCGAGCTCTCCCGCCTGTCGCGCTTCGTGATGGACCGGATGCGGGTCCACCCCCAGGCCGAGCTGTGCATCAAGCTGGTCGACGAGCGGACGATCGCGGAGCTCAACGAGAAGTGGATGGAGAAGTCGGGGCCGACCGACGTCCTGGCCTTCCCGATGGACGAGCTTCGCCCCGGCGAGGTCAACGAAGAGCCCGAGGAGGGCATGCTCGGTGACCTCGTCGTCTGCCCGGCGGTGGCCGAGCGCCAGGCGAACGAGGCCGGGCACCCGCCGGCGGAGGAGATCGACCTGCTGGCGGTCCACGGCATCTTGCACCTGCTGGGCTACGACCACGCGGAGCCCGAGGAGCATGCCGAGATGTTCGGGCTGCAGGCGCGACTGCTGGCCGAGTGGCAGGCCGTGTTGTCGGGTGGTGACGTGGAGGAATGACCGCCACCGAGACCTGGTCGCTGGTTGCCGTCGTGCTTCTGGTGCTGGTGGCCTTCGGATTCAGCGCTGCGGAGGCCGCCCTCGGGTCGTTCTCGCGGGCGCGAGCCGAGGAGATGGTCGCCGAGGGCAACACGCGTGCCCGGCGGCTGGCACGGATGCTGCAGGACCCGCCCCGCTTCCTCAACACCGCCCTGTTCCTCCGCTCGCTGTGCGAGATCAGCGGAGTCGTGTTGGTCGCCGTCGTCGCGTTCCGGCTCTTCGGGGACTCTCTGTGGCACGCCATCCTGGTCATCGCGGTGATGCTCGTGGTGTCGTACGTCCTGATCGGCGTGGCCCCCCGGACGTTGGGGCGCCAGCACGCGCAGCGCGTTGCTCTGTCGTCGGCTGCCGTGGTCGACGTCCTCACCCGGATCGTCGGGGTGATCCCGCGCGCGCTGATCCTGCTGGGCAACGCCATCACTCCCGGGAAGGGCTTCAGCGAAGGGCCGTTCGCCTCGGAGGCCGAGCTCCGCGAGCTGGTCGACCTCGCCGAGGCGAGCCAGGTCATCGAGTCCGACGAGCGACAGATGATCCACTCGGTGTTCGAGCTGGGGGACACCCTGGTGCGCGAGGTGATGGTGCCGCGGACCGACGTCGTCTTCATCGAGCGCTACAAGACGCTGCGTCAGGCGATGTCGCTCGCACTGCGCAGCGGCTTCTCCCGCATCCCGGTCGTCGGGGAGAACCTCGACGACGTGGTGGGCTTCGCCTACATGAAGGACGTCGTCAAGCGGGTGTTCGACAAGCACGAGGCGGAGCAGACCGAGCGTGTCGAGTCGGTGATGCGGTCGGTTCTCTACGTCCCGGACTCCAAGCCCGTCGACGAGCTGCTCAAGGAGATGCAGGCCAGTCGCAAGCACGTGGCGATCGTGGTCGACGAGTACGGCGGGACCGCCGGCCTGGTCACGATCGAGGACCTGCTGGAGGAGATCGTCGGCGAGATCACCGACGAGTTCGACGCCGCCGAAGTCGACGTGGAGCGCCTCTCCAGCGGTGTCCTGCGGGTGAACTCACGGTTCCCGGTCGACGACCTCGGCGAGCTGACCGGGATCGAGATCGAGGACGACGACGTGGACAGCGTCGGCGGTCTCATTGCCAAGCACCTGGGCCGGGTGCCGATCGCGGGCTCGATCGTGGAGGTCGACGGGCTCCGCTTCGAGGCGGAGGCACCCAGCGGCCGGCGCAATCGGATCGGATCGGTCCTGATCACCCGACTGGAGCCGACGGTCGAGCCCGAGGGCGGCGAGCCCTACGCTGATTCCCATGCCGGATGACTCTCTCGACCCCGAGGACGCCAAGCTCCTGACTCTTGCCCGCGCCGCCCGGGCCCGCACCGGCGCCGCCGAAGGCGCGGCCCTGCGTGACACCGACGGGCGCACCTACGCCGCCGCAACCGTGGCCCTCCCGTCGCTCCATGTCAGCGCTGTGGGTGTCGCTGTGGCCATGGCCGTCTCCAGCGGGTCCAAGGGCCTCGAGGCGGTGGCGATCGTCGGCAACGCCGGGTCGTTCGAGGACGTCGACCTCGCGGCGGTGCGCGATGTGGGAGGCGACGGCGTGGCGCTGATCGTCGCGGATGGGCGCGGCACGCTGCAGTCGCGGGCCACGTCGTGACAGATCCCTTCCGGAGCGGCTTCGTCTGTTTCGTGGGACGGCCCAACGCAGGAAAGTCGACCCTGACCAACGCCCTGGTCGGGACCAAGATCGCCATCACCTCCTCCAAGCCGCAGACGACCCGGACTGTGGTCCGCGGAATCGTCCATCGGCCCGATGCGCAGCTGATCGTGGTCGACACACCGGGCCTGCACCGGCCCCGCACCCTTCTGGGGGAGCGGCTCAACGATCTGGTCGTGGCGACGTGGGGCGAGGTCGACGTGGTCGGCGTCTGCTTCCCGTCCGACGAGCGGATCGGCCCCGGTGACCGCTTCCTTGTCGAGGAGCTCGCGAAGGTGCCGCGCTCGACCAAGGTCGCCGTCGCCACCAAGACCGACCTCGTCGGCCCGGTGCGGCTGGCCGAGCACCTGGCCGCGATCGCCCGGCTGGGGGAGGAGACCGGCACCGAGTGGACGGAGGTCGTCCCGGTGTCCGCGGTCTCGGGCGATCAGGTCGCGCTGCTGGCGGACTTGTTGGTGAGTCACCTGCCCGAGGGAGTGCCCCTCTACCCGGAGGGGGAGCTCACCGACACCCCCGAGGAGGCGATCGTGGCCGACCTGATCCGTGAGGCCGCGCTGGAGGGAGTGCGAGACGAGCTGCCCCACTCGATCGCCGTGGTCGTCGAGGAGATGGGACTGCGACCGGACCGGCCCGAGGGCAAGCCGCTGCTGGACGTCCACGCGAATCTCTTCGTCGAGCGGGACTCGCAGAAGGGCATCGTGATCGGGCACCGCGGCGCCAGGCTCAAGGCGGTCGGCTCGGACGCACGCCGTTCCATCGAGGCCTTCCTCGGCACTCCGGTCTACCTCGACCTGCACGTCAAGGTGGCCAAGGACTGGCAACGCGACCCGCGACAGCTGCGCCGGCTCGGCTTCTAGTCCGGGGGATGTCCACGACTGCTGACCCTCGTCCGCACTGACGGGTTACGCAGTGGATGTCCCTTCGACATACTGACCGGCATGCCGACTCAGCAGCCGATCGACGTCCGCGACATGGCCATCGTCCATCGCACCTTCCGCAACGCGTTCACCGAGGGTGCGGCCCTGATCCGCGCCAACCTCACTCCGAGCCCTCAGCGGGTTGCGTTCCTGAGCGACCACGCGGAATTCGGACTCGGTATGCTGCACCATCACCACGAGGCGGAGGACGAGTACCTCTACCCGCTGCTGAAGGAGCGAGCCCCCGACCGGGTGGACGCCACCGAGCACACGCGCCTTCAGCACGAGGAGGTTGCCGGGGCGATCGCGGCGGCATCGGCCGCCTGCAAAGCGTGGCGCGAGAACCCGTCGGCCGCCACCGGCGAGCTGGCGGCCGCGGCGTTGGATGCCCTCAACGAGTCCTTGCAACCGCACCTCGACGAGGAGGAGCAGACCGTCGTCCCGCTCGCAGCGGTGACGTTGAGCCAGAGCGAGTGGGACCACCTGGGCGAGCTCGGCCGGGCCGGGATTCCGAAGAAGTTGATGCCGGTCGCCTTCGGCATGCTGCTCGAACCGCTCGACGAGTCCGAGCGGGAGTTCATGAAGGCTCAGCTTCCCGCGCCGGTGCGGTGGCTGTTCGGACCCATGATCCAGCGCCCGTGGGACAAGTACGCCAAGACCCTGAGGACAGGGATCTAGCGAGCCAGGCTCGCGCCTGCCTGGGCCTGCTCCGGCCTCGCCGGGTCGTCCCACCCGTACCTTTCGGCGGTAAATGCCCTCAGGTCGGCGACCGTCGCCTCGATGTCGCCGGCGGCGTAGTGCTCGGGGTCCCAGGCGGCGAACAGGGTGACCGTCAGCGGCGCTGCGTTGACCAGGACCCGCGACTTCGCCAGCCCGTAGCGCGGATCGTCCGAGGTCACGCACACACCGCGACCGGCGGCCGCGAGAGCCTGCCCCAGCCGCGGTGCCCGCGTCTGGGCGATCGCGTCGTAGGTCAGCCCGTGCTCTGCGGCCGCCGCGTCGAAGGCCCGTCGCACGGAGTGCCCGGTGTCCAGATGGATCAGCGGGAAGCGGATCAGGTCGACCAGGTCGACCACCTCGGCGGACGCCAGCTCGTGGCCCTCGGGCATCTGGGCCCAGACGTCGACCCGGATGAGCACCTCGGCGTGCAGGGCGCGCATCGGCACCGAGGTCCCGAGCCCGAAGTCGGCGTCTCCGTGGGTCACCGCGCCGTAGACGTCGGCCGGCAGCGTCTCGACCACGTTGGCGACCGAGGTCCGACGGCTGGTGGCGATGAAGGGCGCCACGATGTCGTTGATCGTGGTGGTCGGCGCCGCCACCACGAGATCCGGCGGGGTGCCGGCCGAGATAGCGGCGGCCATGGTCTCGGCCTGTGCGGCGCGCGCCAGCAGATCACGGGCGATCGGCACGAACTGACGCCCGGCCGTGGTGAGCACCAGACGACGCTCGTGCGCTGCATGCTGGGCCTGCTGAGGACAACCAGCGGGTCGGTGGTCTTCGACGGCGCAGAGGTGACCAGGATGTCCACCCGGCAGCTGCGCTCCATGCGTCGCCGCGTGGGCATGGTCTTCCAGAACCCGGTGATGGCTTTGAACCCCCGGATGACCGTCGAGGAGAGCGTGAGCGAGCCTCTGCGCCTCCACACCGACCTGCGGGGCGCGGATCTGGCCCGGGCAGTGGGCGAGGCGTTGGAGTCGGTTGCGCTTCCGCGGGAGTACCGCTCGCGTCTGCCGCACCAGCTCTCCGGCGGTCAGTGCCAGCGGGTCGGAATTGCCCGTGCGCTTGCGGCCGGCCCCGAGATGCTGATCCTCGACGAGCCCACCTCGGCCCTCGACGTCTCGGTGCAGGCACAGATTCTCAACCTGCTCACCGACTTGCGCGCCGAGCGGGACCTGACCTTCGTGATGATTTCTCACTCCCTCGACGTGGTGCGCTACCTGTCCGATCGCACCGTCGTGATGTTCGAGGGGCGCATCGTCGAGGAGGGCGCGTCCGCGGACGTACTGAAGCACCCGCAGCACGACTACACCCGCAACCTGGTCGCGGCCTGCCCGACGATCGAAGGCGAGAGTCTCCGCAGTTCGCTGGGGAGTCGAGAGGAAGCACTCACGTGAGCACACAGCCCGGCCACGGTCTCGACGGTGCGTTCGCGCCCGGCGAGGTCAACCTCAGCAACTGGCAGGACCCACCATGGAACGTGTGGGGCCTTGCACACACGAGTGAGTTCGTGCCCACGGCCGCGGTCGCCCGGTCCCCTCGCACCGACGACCCCCCGGTCACTCCGCTCGACTGTACCGACGACGCGACCTGGTTGGAGCTCACGGAGGCGACCGCGGCTCGATCTGTCGTGGTGCTGTCGCGCGGTCGCGTGCTGGGGGAGTGGTACGGCCCGGGCATCCGCGGGCAGTACCTCCGGGTGGACCCACAGGCGCAGGTAGTGGTCGCCAAGTTCGGCGCCCACCCCGATGCGGTCTCCGCTGTCGCGCTGCGTGACAACGCCGCGTTCATGCGCTGGCTGGTGCGCCCGACCTCGTAGCGTTCAGGCGGGTCTCACTCCTGCAGGATCCTGGATGCGCCCGCCCAGATCCACCCGTCAAGAAGTGCGCGACACCCGGTGGGAACCACACCATGCTTGACGGGTCGCCGCGGGGCCCTGCTGAGGTGGGGGCTTCGAGGCGGGCGCTGGAGGACACCGCTCGGCGCTCACGGGGAGTGTATGGGGAGGGTTCAGTCCTTCGTCCAACAGAGCAGGTGATGGTTGCCGGACTTCCACTGGTGCTTGGTCGGCCACTCGTAGCCGTAGGTGTACGTGAGCGGGAGGTTCTCGGCGAGCCGTATCGCGTCCGAGCAGCGGAAGTCGGCCTGGGTGCGCAAGGTCTTGACGCCGGGGTAGGTCGTCGCTTTGACGGGCAGCGCCACGAGCACGTGCCACGGCGTGTTCTTCGCGCAGAGGACGCGCTGGAACTTCGCGGTGCCCGGTGCGGCCGTGCCGCAGATGCCGATCGATGAGGAGTTGCGCTTGTACAGGTTCTTGGTCTTCTTCGGGAGCGGCGCGAGGCTGTCGGCGGAGGCGTAGAGCACCAGCTCGCAGCTGACCCACGTCCTCCCCGCAGACCGCGGCAGGAACCAGACGCCGCGAGCCATCGTCGTGGCGAGCTGTAGGTCGGTTGCGCCGAGATGCCGCCGGACCGCCTTGGTGCAGGCGGCGGCGATGCTGTCCACCTGCGTGGGGTCGCGGTTCTTGAGCACGGCCACGGTCACGGAGGTGTGCGTGCCGCTGCAGTCCACCGCCGGAGCGGTGTTGGATGACAGGGCCAGGTCGTCGAAGCTGAGCTGGTAGCAGTCGCCCACGCGCGGGGTGGGCAGCTCCGGCGTCGCGGAGGTCGGGGCGGTGGAGGTCTGGGTGGTCTCCTGCGGCGCGGTCAGGGACGGCGACGAGCTCTGACCGGCCGGCCCGGTGCACGCGGTGAGCACCAGCCCGCCCACGGCGAGAAGGAGGAGGGCGCGACTCCTGCGCGTCACAGGTTCGTCATGGCCCAGCACACGGACCGCCTGTTCCCGGCATCCCACTTGTTCTGGTCGAACCAGGTGTAGCCGAAGTCGAACTCCGCGGGATAGCCGAGCCACGCCGACACCGAGTCGTGACAGAACTGGCTTGTCTTCTGGATCACCTCCGCGTCCCCCGGATAGGGGTCGTCGACCCCGCCGAGCACCACCGTGCTGACCGCGCGCCAGTTGTGGTCGCTGGAACAGGGCACCTTCACCGAGCCGTCGATGCTGTCGCCCTTCGCGCAGGCCATCCAGGCGTCGTCCGGGTTCCCGATCAGGATGCCGCGCACCGTCAGCGGAAGATCCAGTAGCTGGGTCGACTGGGCCCCACCCCCGACCACGTCGCAGCGGAACCAGCGAGCCCCCTTCTTCCAGTCGCTCGTAGTGGGCCGGAACCAGACCCAGGTGAGCAGAGTCCGTAGCGACAGGCTGTTGGAGGCGCCGGTGTAGGTGAGGAAGCCGGTCTGGCAGACGTCGTGGACGTAGCTGCCGAGGGCCGGGTCGTTGATGTCGTAGTTGTCCAGCGATGCGGGGAAAGTCCCGACCAAGTAGGTCTCCGCGGTGTGCTGTTTGCTGCAGTCGACAACGGGGGAGTCGTTGTTGGCGAGCGTGAGGTCATGTTGGGTCAGCTCGCGACAGGCACCCTTCTCGGGGGGAGGTGACGGGGGGCCGAACCCGCAGCCGGCGAGGATGCTGGATGCCAGAGCCAGCACCAGCCCTACCACCAGCACGCGGCGCACCCGTTGCTCCTTCCAGACCTGCTCGCCCCGTTGACGCATCCGCGACAGGCTACCGGTCCCGGCAAGGAGTCCGGCGGGGTGCCGCAGGCGGGGCGGATCGCTGACGATCTCAGTATCCGGCGGGTCCAGGAGACCGATCAGCCGGGGTTCGCTACCCTGTTTGCACCATGTGGAGCAGCCTTCTCCTTCGCTGCCGCAGCGAGGTTCGCTAGCCCGGACCCCCTCGCTGCGGAGTCCGAGTGTCCGCCTCCGGGACTCGACCACATCTCACAGCGAGGAATCACCCCATGAAGCCCCAGCAGCAGCCCAGCCGGATGCCCTACCAGCGCTACCGCGCCTTTCCCCCGATCGACCTCCCCGACCGCACCTGGCCGGCCAGGCAGATCACCCAGACGCCCCGGTGGCTGTCCACCGATCTCCGCGACGGCAACCAGGCACTGATCGACCCGATGACCCCCGCGCGCAAGATGCGGATGTTCGAGCTGCTGGTCAAGATGGGCTACAAGGAGATCGAGATCGGGTTCCCGTCGGCCAGCCAGACCGACTTCGACTTCGTCCGGCAGCTGGTCGAGGGGGACCGGATCCCCGACGACGTGCGGGTGACGGTGCTCACCCAGGCCCGCGAGGACCTGATCGAGCGCACCGTGCAGAGCATCGTCGGCGCCGACCACGCCACCGTGCACCTCTACAACGCCACTGCCCCTCTGTTCCGCCGGGTCGTCTTCGGCGTCGACACCGACGAGTGCCGGGCGATCGCGGTCCGCGGGACCGAGCTGGTGATGAAGTACGCCGAGAATCTGCTTCCCGGGACCGACTTCGGCTACCAGTACTCGCCGGAGATCTTCACCGGCACCGAGCTGGACTTCGCGGTCGAGGTCTGCGAGGCGGTGTCCGACGTGTGGCAGCCCGACGCCGACCGCGAGATCATCTTGAACCTGCCGGCGACCGTCGAGATGTCGACGCCGAACGTCTACGCCGACCAGATCGAGTACTTCTCCCGTCAGCTGACCCGTCGGGACGTCAGCGTGGTGTCGCTGCACCCGCACAACGACCGCGGCACCGCGGTGGCCGCGACCGAGCTGGCGATGATGGCCGGTGCCGACCGCGTGGAGGGGTGTCTTTTCGGTCACGGCGAGCGCACCGGCAACGTCGACCTGGTGACGCTGGGCATGAACCTGTTCAGCCAGGGCATCGATCCTCAGATCGACTTCTCCGACATCGACGAGATCCGCCGCACCGTCGAGTACTGCACCCAGCTGCCGGTGCACCCGCGCCACCCGTACGCGGGCGACCTGGTCTACACGGCGTTCTCCGGCTCGCACCAGGACGCGATCAAGAAGGGTCTGGAGGACCTGGACCGTCAGGCGGCCGAGCGCGGGATCGACGTCTCGCAGATGGAGTGGGAGGCTCCGTACCTCCCGATCGACCCACACGACGTGGGTCGCACCTACGAGGCGGTCATCCGGGTCAACAGCCAGTCAGGCAAGGGCGGCGTCGCCTACGTGATGAAGGCCGAGCACAACCTCGACCTGCCGCGCCGGCTCCAGATCGAGTTCAGCCGGGTCGTGCAGAAGCACACTGACACGGCCGGCGGCGAGATCATGCCCAGTGAGATCTGGGCGGCGTTCCGGGCGGAGTATCTCGACCGGGAGACTCCGCTGCAGCTCAACTCGATCCACACGTCGTCGGCCGAGGGTCAGAAGGACGCGCTCACCGTTCGCGTGTACGTCGACGGGGAGCCGCACACGCTGGAAGGCCACGGCAACGGGCCCATCGCCGCGTTCGTCGACGGGCTGAGCACCGTCGGCTACGACGTGCGGGTGCTCGACTACGCCGAGCACGCCCTGTCGTCCGGCGGCGACGCCATCGCCGCGGCGTATGTCGAGTGCGCGGTGGGCGACCAGGTCCTCTGGGGCGTGGGCCTCGACCCCAACATCGTCACCGCGTCCCTCAAGGCGGTCATCAGCGCGGTCAACCGCGCCTGACCATTCGCTTGCCGTCCGCCTGTACGGCGGGGTTCCGGCCCGCCGTACAGGCGAAATGGCGTTGAGGACGCACCGGGCGACCGAACAGACTGGTCCGATGACGAGCAGTGACCTGTGGACCGAGGAGGACGCGGCGGACTACGACGAGTCCAGCGCCTTCATGTTCGCCCCCGAGGTGCTCGACCCGGCCGTCGGCCGGCTCGCGGCCCTTGCCTGCGGAGGGCCAGCGCTCGAGTTCGCGATCGGCACGGGCCGCGTCGCGATCCCCCTGGCCGGCCGAGGCGTTCCGGTGACCGGCATCGAGCTGTCGCAGCCCATGGCCGACCGGCTGCACGCCAAGCGCCCTGACCTCCCGGTCGTAGTGGGCGACATGGCCACCACGCGAGTCCGTGGCGCGTTCTCCCTGGTCTACGTGGTGTGGAACAGCATCGGGAACCTGCGCACACAAGCAGAGCAGGTCGCCTGCTTCCGGAACGCGGCTCGACACCTCGTTCCCGGTGGCCGGTTCGTGGTGGAGCTCTTCGTTCCGGGGATCCGCAGGCTGCCTCCGGGACAGGTGGCCGTCCCGTTCCACGTCGGGAGGCGTCACACGGGGTTCGACACCGTGGACATGGCCACCCAGCAGGGAACGTCACACCACTACATCCGCGCGGACGACGGAACCGTCACCTACGGGAGCAGCAACTTCCGCTACATCTGGCCCGCCGAGTGCGACCTCATGGCCCAGCTGGCGGGGATGGAGCTGGAGAGTCGCAGCGCTGACTGGCAGCGGAGCCCGTTCACCGGCGACAGCGAGAGCCACGTGTCGGTCTGGCGCCTGCCGGCCTGATCCTCGCGCCGACCCACGGTTGTCGTCACCGCGTGGGCAGCCGTCGGGCACGCCAGGTCAGCAGGACCAGCGCGGCGGCTACCAGGGCGGCAGCCGCCTCAGCGAGGTAGCTGAACGTCTTCTCCGGGTACCAGACCGGCTCGTACATGTCGGGGAACGGGCCGATCGGCCCCAGGTCGACGTAGGTGTACAGGAGCACCGCGGCGACGCCCGCGACGCTGGCCAGGAGGGCCAGCAGCGCCGTCGCCCGGTTCGGCAGGGCGACCACCGCCAGTCCGCAGAGAGCTGCCATGCCACCCTCGACGCGGAACAGCGCGGCCTCGCTCGTGATCCCGGTTCCCACCATGGAGTAGCTCCCGGCAAGGTGCAGGTGGACAGCGGCATCGACCGCCAGACCGGCGGCCGCGACCAGGCTCAGCGCGAGGACCGCGGGACGCCGCCGTGCTCCTGCCATCGGAACGCCCTCCTTCATCGCTCGTCGCTCTCCTCGGACACGAGGCGGACCCACCCACTACGGCAACAGGTGGGGGAGGAGGTGGGACAAGTGGTTCTTGGCCCGTTCGCTGCGTCGGACGAGGACTTGCCAGCCGTCGGCAGTTCAGCGCACTACTGGCGGCAGGAGCGGATGGCTCGCATGGACGGCGCGACAGTGGCATGATTGTGGCATGGTTCGCACACGCTTGAGCACAACGGTTGACTCGACCTTGCTGAATGATGCTCGGCGCACCCGAGCCGGCATCACGGATGCCGCTCTTGTGGACGAGGCGCTTGCGGCACTCCTCGCGCGCCATCGGGCAGCCGAGATCGACGCGAGCTACGCAGCATACGACGACCATCCGTTGGAGGAGCAGGACGCGTGGGGCGACCTGGACTCCTTCCGGCGAGCCGCGGCAGCGTCATGAGCGACCTCCCTCGGCGCGGGGAGATCTGGTGGTGTGACCTTGCCGAGGTGGGACGTCGGCCAGTTGTGGTGCTGTCCCGAGACGCCGTACTGCCGAGGCACCGTAGAGCGCTCATCGCACCATGCACGACGACCATTCGTGGCCTCGTGAGCGAGGTCGTTCTGGAGCCGGACGAGGACCCGGTGCCGCTGCGTTCGGCGGTCAACCTCGACTCCGTGGAAAGCGTCTCGCTCGCGGTGCTGGTCGACCGGCTCGGTCGCCTGAGCGATGCCCGAATGCGTCAGGTGTGTGCGGCGCTCGCGGTCGCCGTCGACTGCGACGCGTGAGTCGGCACCTCTGTTCTCGACTCCGGGAGCGAAACGCAAAGCCGCCATCCGCTCAGCGGCAGATGCGGATGCCGACGGTGGTCGGCGACTGGTAGCTGTCAGAAGTCGCTTGATTTCTCGCGCCTGTACTGCCATTGTACTTACATGACAGATGCGAAGGTTGAACGACTCCAACTACGGGTCGACGAAGCCGCCAAGCGTCGCCTCGAGGAGGCCGCAGCCGCGGCTCACCTCTCCATGTCCGCCTTTGTGCTCAAGGCGGCAAGCGACCTCGCCGACGAAGTCCTGGCAGAGCGAGCAATGATTCCCCTCTCAGCATCGGCAGCAGCCGCATTCGCTGATGCCCTTGCGGCTCCCGCCCAGATCAACGACCGCCTTGCTGCAGCGCTTGAGAGGCCGTCGAAAGTCCAGTGGCTTGACTGAACTTCACCGTCCTGAGCCCCTCAATCCGGCGAAACACCGACGCGACGCGTTTGACAGCGGTACAGAATCTCTAGATACCTGGTTGCGTCGCTATGCGGGGCAGAACCGCCGCAGGGACACTGCCGCTGTATGGGTCATGACCGACATCGACCATCAGGTGGCCGCCTACGCCACCCTCTCGATGAGTTCAGTCGACATCACAAGCGCTCCCGAGCGGCTACGCAAGGGCGCCCCCGCCCAGGTGCCAGTGCTGCTGTTGGGTCGGCTCGCGGTGGACCAGCGCTACCGCGGTCATGGGATTGGCACCACGATGGTTCGCCACGTTCTCCTCACCGCGGTGGAGCTGAACACCAAAGCCGCATGCAGAGCCGTGGTTGTGAATGCGATCGACGCCGAGGCTCGGGGGTGGTGGATTCGGTTGGGATTCACTCCGTTCAGCGACGACTCCGACGACCCTGGCTATCAAGATCTCTACCTGTTGACTGGCGAAATCGAAGCCCTGCTGCTCGCACGCCCCGACCTGTTCGACTGATCGTTTGAGCGCCCAACCCAACAGTGACCGTCGACCGGATTTGCGGGGTCCTGCTCAGCGAGGGCCAACAGCCTCGGACAGGCTGACCGCAGCGTGGAGCGTTCACGCCGTGCAGCACTGACAGCGGCATTTGCGTGCGCCCGCGTAGCGTCGAACGCTCAGCGGCATGTGGGGATGAGAGGAGCGGCTCATGGGAGGCCGTACTCGGGCGATGGCTGGAGTCCTCATCGGGTTGATTTGCTGGTCAGTCGAGGGCTGTGGCCTGACGACCGGAAGTGCGGACGTCACGCTCACTAACGACACTGGGCAAGTCATCCGCGTGACGGGCAACTGCACCGACGCGGATGCAAGCGAACTGAGGCCTGGTCAGACAGTCAACATGCTGTACCTGGGGGCCGACTGCAGGATCGACAACGGTGACGGACTCCATGGTGTCCTCGGGTGCGTCACCTTGTCCGAGAAGCACACCGACCTGACCCGGGCCGATCTACGCCCCATCGCTGGCCCGGAAGACTGCTGGGGCGGAGGAACCCGGTGGGCCAGTCCCGGTCCGAGCACCAAACCAACGGCGTGAACCGCCCTGACAGCGGCTTCTAGTTCCATTGACGTCAGATCGGGTCTCGGCCGAGGCTCGGTTGAGGTGGTCGGGGTGGTCGCTCACAATGCGGCTGTCCACGCACGACGTGTGACTCACTCATGGCATGCGCTGCCCCGGCCGCCGTCGGGCGGGAGAGGCTGAAGAGGGGAATGCCCAGCTCATAGAAGCGGTGCCCTCCTGCACCCATCCATCTGGTGCGAACGGGACGGGAGAAGGCATGGAGCAAGGGCGTGTGGTGATCGGGATGGATCCGCATAAGCGGTCCGCGACGATCGAGGTGATGACCGGCGACGAGCGAGTGTTGTTCAAGCAGCGGTATGGCACCGACCCGGCAGGGTTCGCTGCGATGCTCGCCGACGGCCGGCGCTGGCCGGATCGGGTCTGGGCGGTCGAGGGGTGTGAAGGGATCGGGAAGCACCTGGTCCTGCGGTTGTTGGAGGCCGGGGAGCCGGTGGTCGATGTTCCGGCGAAGCTGTCGGCGCGGATGCGGATGTTCGCCACCGGCCAAGGCCGCAAGACCGACGACACCGACGCCCACTCCATCGCGCTGGTCGCAGTCCGGCTGACCGGGCTTCGTGAAGTCGTGTCCGACGAACACCTCGAGGTGCTGCGGCTGCTGGTCGATCGGCGTCGCCGGATCGGCGCCGACCACACCCGGATGGTGTCCCAGCTGCACGGGCTGTTGCTGGAACTGTTGCCTGGCGGGGCGAAACGTGACCTGTCCGCGGCCCAGGCCAAGAAACTGCTCGCCTCGGTCCGGCCGAAGGACACCGCCGGCAAGACCCGCAAGAAAGTGGCCGCCGAGCTCGTCGGCGACCTGGAGAAGATCTACGCCCGGAAGAAGGCCGCCGACAAGGAGCTGATCGAGCTGGTCACCGCGACCGGGACCGGTCTGCTCGACCTGCACGGCATCGGACCCTCCGGTGCTGCCCGCCTGTTGGTCGAGGTCGGTGACGTCACCCGGTTCCCCACCCGCGGACACTTCGCGTCCTGGACCGGCACCGCTCCCATCGACGCTTCCTCAGGCGACAACGTCAGACATCGGCTGTCTCGCGGAGGCAACCGGCAGATCAACCGCGTGCTGCACATCATGGCCACCGTCCAGCTCCGCAACCCCACCGAAGGACGCGCCTACTTCGACCGCAAAGTCGCTGCGGGGAAGACGAAGAGGGAAGCGATGCGCTGCCTCAAACGCAGGCTGTCCGACATCGTCTATCGGACCCTGCTCGACGACCTCGTCGCGGGGAAGGTGGCGGGTCCGGGTGGGCACTCGGGGACGTCTCTTCAATCCAGCGTGACCGACCTGACCCCGGACATCGGCTCTTCGGATAAGCCACACCAAGGACCCGCCAGCAACGAGCCTAAACCCGCCCTCCCCAAGGTGTCTTGACACAGAGGGGAGCCATGAGCGGATGCTCTGGGGGTTCGGGCTAGGGGCGGCAGTCGATAGCGACGATGGGACGCCATGAGCGACCGTCCACGTTCACAGAAGCCGCCAGGAATCGCACGTTCTGCGTCACATACTTGGTCAGGCAAGTTGGCCACCCCCCGGTGTGCCAGCCGCCTTGTGAGTCGATCCACTGAACGGCGGAGATGGTGCCTCCGTAGGTCCACCCGCCGGACTCGACACTCAGTACATCGAGGCCCACGTAGCCCTGCCCGGTATGCCACCGATTCGAGGAGCCTGCCTGCCAGAACGCACCGGCGGCGAATCCGCACACCAAGGCAAGACAGATCAGGGCAGCGGGAAGAAGAAGCCGTCTTTGCGTGTGAGCCTGCTGCTCGTACAAGACCCCCGTCACGTTGGCACCGTAACCCCGTCGGTCAGCGTTTGCCACCATTCCGCCCCGCTTGGACGGGTTCCTTCCAGGCTCCCGCTCATCGGCAGATCCGGTAAAGAGCTCCGGGCCGAACCGTCGAAGATGATGCTCTACACGGCGTGTCGAGCCCCCATTCCTGACGGGTCGGCCGGAACTCGGCAGATCAGTTCACTGATCGCGGGGTGGTCTCAAGGGGTCGGCATGCCCAGAAGCTCTCTCTGCTCCTTCGGCGACCCACACGGTGCCATGCGAAGGCGTCTGTGCACTGGTCCTCGGGCTGGTGGCCGTGCCCACTCACGCGCCCCGCGGCGCTCCCCCGGGTCTCCTGCCCGAACTCGACCGCAACGGCGGCCTCACACCTGTGATCGCGCCAATGTGTCCCGGCCTGCCCCACACCTGTTGCCGTAGTGGCGGTTCACGGGGGTTCGGGTGAACCGGATCATGCCCGGTCTCGTGTCCGAGGCAGGGGATCCAGCCCCGCGACACGAAGGGAGCCCGCGATGAGGACCACTCGAGGACCGCGCACCGCGCTGACACGTGCTCTGGCCGGCATCGCGGCAGTCCTGCTGCTGGCGGGGTGCTCTTCCGCCAGCGGGGTGTACGGCTCGGCCGGGTCGAGCGGGTCGCCGTCCGCGGCAGGTGCAGGGGAGGCCGTGGGGACCGCCTCCGGCGACCTCGGGACCTACCTCACTGCGGGGAACGGCCGCGCGGTCTACCTGTGGGAGGGCGACAGCTCCGGGGTCTCGAACTGCACGTCGGCCTGCGCGACCGTGTGGCCGCCGGTACTGACGACCGGTGAGCCCCAGGCCTCGGGCGGTGTGGACGCCTCCTTGCTGGGGACGATCTCCCGGTCCGACGGCAGCCTTCAGGTCACCTATCAGGGCTGGCCGCTCTACTACTTCGCCCACGACACCTCCTCGGGCCAGACGACCGGGGAAGGAAGTACCGGCTTCGGCGCCGCGTGGTGGCTAGTCGCCCCCTCCGGGGCCGCGATCACGACCGGTGCGTCGAGCAGCACCCCGAGCAGCCCGGCGCCATCCCGGGGCGGGTACGGCTACTGACCGTGGCTGGGCCGTATGCGGAGATCCTGATCCGGGCACACTGGGAACCGTGCCCGGAGGCCCGCACGACGATGATGCGCTGCTGCTGAAGGCGCTCCATGACCAGCACGGCCCGGCGCTGTGGCGCTACGCCCTGTCGCTGACCTCGGGTGACGCGGTGCAGGCGCAGGACGTGGTGCAGGAGACGATGCTGCGCGCGTGGCGCAACCCCGCTGCTTTCGGGGCGGACCGGGGAAGCCCGCGCGCGTGGCTGTTCGCGGTGGCGCGCAACCTGGTCATCGACGAGCACCGGTCGGCGCGCCGTCGCCGCGAACGGGTCACCGACCTGGTGCCGGAGACCCCGTCAGCCGACCCGGCGGAGGCGGTGGTGGACCGTGAGCTCCTGCGGGTGGCCATGGCTCGGCTCTCGCCGGAGCATCGCGAGGTCCTCCGTGAGTGCTACTACCGGGGCCGCAGCGTGGCGGAGGCGGCCGCTGTGCTCGGGGTCGCCCCCGGGACGGTGAAGTCGCGGAGCCACTACGCATTGCGCGCGCTCAAGCTCGCGATCGAGGAACTCGGAGGTGCCGGATGAGCCACGACCCCTTTGCGGAGCTGGACGCGGCCTACCTCCTGGACGCCCTCGCGCCGGACGAGCGGGCCGACTTCGAGGCGCACCTCGCCGGCTGCGCGGACTGCCGGGCCCGGGTCTCGGAGCTCGGGCCCCTCCTCCCGCTCCTGGCCGCGGCAGACGACGGCGATCTCGACGAGATGGAGGGCACGCCGCTGCCGGAGACCCTATTGCCGGCGCTCCTGGCGGCCGCACGTCGTTCGCGCACCCGGCGCAGAACGCTGTTGGCGACGTTGGCGGGGGTCGCGGCGGCGAGCGTGGTGGCAGTAGCCCTCACCCTGACCTCCCCCTGGAGCGGCGGGCCCGCACCCGGACAGTCGATGGTCGCGCTGCGGCCAGGGCCGGTCAGCGCCGCCGCCGCGCTGCAGTCCACGGACTGGGGGACCGAGATCACCCTGACCTGCTGGTACCGCGAAGGCGCGGTCGTCCCCGCCGGATACAGGTACGGTCTCGCCGTGCGGGGGACCGACGGAACGACGTACCAGTTGGGGACGTGGCAGCTCAGCCCCGGGCAGCAGATCCGCTTCACCGCGGGCACCGCGCTCGACGTCAGCCAGATCCGCGCGGTCGACATCACCGATAGCAGCGGGACGAGTCTCCTCGAGCTGGCGAGGTAGGGGACCCGCCGCCTCAGCCGAGCACGGCAGCGGGAGCGGGCAGGCGGTTGACGACGTCGAGCTGCTCGGCGGTCCGGCGCGTGAGCTGGGAGAGCTGCCGCGCGTCGAGCGGCTCGCAGACCCAGTCCCAGTGGAGCGAGCACCAGGAGCCCGGCGCGAGCCCGTGGGCCAGCGCATGCCCGTCCAGACTCGACCGTGACCTGCTCCTCGACCGGCTCGGCGAGGCTGAGCCGTCGGCCGTCCCAGGTGAGCGGACGGGACCGCACGACGGCCTGGCCGGCCGCCACGGACACGACCTGACCCCAACGGATGCGGCACCGGTCCAGGACGTGGAGTGGCTCGAGGGTCCGTCCCTCGCGGAGCATGCCGAGCCAGGGGTAGACGCCGAACACGTGGAATGCGTGGTGGGGCTTGGCGCCCGCGGGTGCCGACCCGGCGAGGTGGCCCCACTCGCGGCCCGCACGAGGCCGGAACCGGTCCTCGATGGAGTCGCCCATCAGGCGTACGTCGACCGCGTCGAGGAGCTCGTTGCCGATCCAGTAGGCCTCGACCACGCGTGCGTCGAGCGGGTCGGCGATGCCGTTGGCATGAGCGATCAGCTCCAGGTACGGCCATGCGCCGTCGAACCTGCCGAGGAGGCGCCGCAGGTCGGCATCGGCGACGCCCGCGTCGGTCTGCTCCAGGATCTGCTGGGACTCGGCCGGACCGCAGTAGCCCAGCTCGTTCGGCGGGTAGCCGTAGCGAGCGAACCTCAGCGGGCCGCCGACGTCCATGTCAGGCACGAATCTCCTCGGGCCGGCGCGCCGAGCGCAGCAGGAACCACCCGGCGCTGCCGACGAGGAGCGCGAGCCAGCCGAGGCCGGTGTCGACCGCCGCTCCGTTCACGACCGCGTTCAGCCCCACCGTCACCGGAGCCGCCAGGACGAGCACGGCCGTGACGTCGACAGCCGGGGCACGCTTCAGTGCGGCGAACCAGGTGGAGACGTAGCCGGCCAGCAGCAGGCCGGTGAGCAGCGCCCAGGCCCACTGGGTGGGGGTGGGCATGGCGAGGTGTCCGGTCGTCGCGGTCCAGATCAGCAGGACGACCGAGCCGAGCCCCATCCGAGCCAGGGCGACTGTCCACGACGAGAGACCGGCGAGGAGTCTCTTGGCGACTACGACCTCCACCGACCACAGCAGCGTCGCGGCGAGGATCAGCGCCTCGGGCGTCCCGAACCCGGTGACCCCTCCGGCCAGCCCGACCTGTCCCACCACGAGCAGGCCGACGGCGAGCCAGTGCAGCCACGACAGCCGCTCGCCGAGCACCACCACCGCGAGGAGGGCGACCCACAGGATCAGTGACTTGTGCAGGAACGCCGCCTGGCTGGAGTCGGCGCGGGCGAGCCCTTCGAAGAAGAGCACGAACGGGACGCTGCCGCCGAACAGGCCGATCGCCGCGAGCCAGCCCCACTGGCGCGCCGTCCGCGGCCTGTCGAGCCGTGCACCGCGGCTCAGCCCGATCAGGACCACTCCGAGGATCAGGATGCCCGCGACGACGTTCTTGACCGTCGTGTAGGCGGTGGCGTCACCGAAGGCCCGGACCGCCCGGCCGTTCACGAAGATCGAGAACCCGCTGATCGCCGCCGTCGCCAGAGCGAGAAGGATGCCCGTCCTGCGAGCGGTGCTGGGTGTCGTCATTGCTGTCCTCCCGTTGATCGGATCCGGGTGGCGTCCGCGGCCGTGTCCGGGTCCAGTCGGTTCAGTGCGAAGCCCGAGTGCACGACGAGCCACTCGCCGACCTCGACGGGACCGTCGAGGGTGAGCAGCGAGACCCGCTTCAGGTGGTCGCCGATCGCCACCTCGGCGGTGGCACCGTCGGGTAGCGACGAGACGCGGCCGATCTCAGCCAGACACATCGCGGGCCCCCTCTGCGAGGTTCCGCCCGGGGCCGATGGCGTCGAGCACGTGCTGGACGGCACCCGGCACGGCCGCCAGGACCGATTCCGAGGCCGCCGTCATGGGGTGGAACGACTCGGCCACGACCCCGACCACCGTGACCCGTCTCGGCAGCACCTCGAGGGTCCGGGCCAGGGCCAGGGCATCGGCCAGCCCGAAGGCGTGGCTGCCGCCGCTGGCCGTCCACATCCGGGCCCCTTCGAGAGGCGGGGAGTCGGCCCCGGCCTCCACGACGACCACGGTCCCGGGCTCGGCCCCCGCCAGCAGGGCGTCGGCCACCACGACGTGGTCGCGTCCCTCCCACAGTGCGACCAGGTTGCTCGGGTCGGTGTGCTCGACCACCTCCACCCCGTCGAGTCCCATCCTGGCGATCCGGGCGGCCACGTCGAGCCCCACCCGGTCGTCGCCGCCGTGGAGGCTGCCGAGGCCGATGACCAGGACGTCCGTGCCGTTCCCCTTCATCGACGGTCCACCGACAGGTCGAGGAAGTGCGTCGCGCAGGAGATGCACGGGTCGTAGTTGCGGATCGCCTGCTCGCACCGGTGCTGCAGGGTGTGGTCGTCCAGGTCGACCCACTTCTCGGCCATGGCCCACAGGTCGGCCTCGATGCTGGGCTGGTTCTGGGAGGTGGGGGGGACGATCTGGGCGTCGGTGATGGTGCCCTCGTCGTCGATCACGTACCGGTGGAACAGCACTCCGCGCGGCGCCTCACTCGCGCCGAAGCCCTCGCCGGCCCGCGGAGCGACCGGTACGGAGGGCTCGGCGGTCTCGTCCCACACGTCGATCAGGCGCAGTGCCTCCACCAGCGCCTCGACGACCTCGACCGCCCGCACGACGATCGACTTGAACGGGTTGCGGCACTCAGGGCCGAGCCCTGCGGCGGCCGCCGCCTCGCGCGCGACGGGGGAGAGGCGGTCGTGGTTGAGGGTGTAGCGCGCGAGCGGTCCGACGACGTAGGGGCCGCGGGCTCCGTCGTCCAGCCGCGCGTGGAGCGCGTGGGAGTGCGGCACCTGGAACTCGGTGATCCGGGAGGCGAAGTCGCGTACGTCGAAGGCGGCACCCGACGAGGTCACCACGGACCCGTCCTCGATCGGATAGCCCGACTCGGGACGCAGCGCGACGTACTCGTAGGGCTGCTCCATCACCGGGAAGGTGAACCCGGACACCAGCGACACGGTCCGCAGCGCCTCAGCGAGCGCCTCCTCGACCCGCGGGCGGATGGTGGCCAGCTCGGCCGAGGTCGGCATCCGGTAGAAGCCGCCGATCCGGACGTTGACCGGGTGCACGGAGCGTCCGCCCACCAGCGTCATCAAGTCGTTGCCCAGCTTCTTGAGCCGCAACCCCCGCTCGACCACGTCCCGGTGGTCGGCGGCCATCTCGATGGCGCCGTCGTAGCCGAGGAAGTCGGGGGCGTGCAGGAGGTAGATGTGCAAGGCGTGGCTCTCGATCCACTCCCCGCAGTAGAGGAGCCGTCGCAGCGCCCGGATCCCGGCGGTCACGGTCACCCCGCAGGCATCCTCGATCGCCCAGCACGAGCTCATCTGGTAGGCGACCGGACAGATGCCGCAGATGCGGGCGGTGATGTCGGGCGGCTCGGTGTAGGAGCGTCCGCGGAGGAACGCCTCGTAGAAGCGCGGCGGCTCGAAGATGCGCAGCTGCACGTCGGTGACCCGGCCGTCATCGAAGGCGATGTGCATCCCGCCCTCGCCCTCGACCCGGGCCAGGGCCCCCACCTGGAGGACGTGCCCGCCGTCGCTGTTCTTGTGGGTCATGTCGGGTCCCCCTCGTGACGGTCGCTCTCCGCGGCGAAGACGTCGTGGGCGGCGTTGAAGGTCCGGTAGAGCCGCATCACGTCGCGGCGCGGCATACCGAGATCGGCGAGCCTCCCCGACAGCGACACGGTGTTGGCGCTGTCCTGCGGCCCGAAGCATCCGTAGCAGCCGCGCTCGAAGCTGGGACAGAGGGCACCGCACCCCGCTTGGGTCACCGGCCCCAGGCAGGGAGTCCCGTGCGCGACGGTCACGCAGACGTTGCCGCGCCGCTTGCACTCGGTGCAGACCGAGTACGTCGGGATCCGGGGCGTTCGGCCGTGCAGCTCGGCGGCCAGCACCTCGAGCAGCTGGGACCTGTCGACCGGGCAGCCGCGCAGCTCCAGGTCGACCGCCACGTGGGCCGAGATCGGCGTGGCCCGGGCCAGCGTCTCGACGTACTCGGGGTGGGCGTAGACGACCGAGCGGAACTCCGCGACGTCGGCGAAGTTGCGCAGCGCCTGGATCCCGCCGCTGGTCGCGCAGGCGCCGATGGTGATCAGCCGACGCGACATGGCCCGGATGTCCTGGATCCGGTCGAGATCCTCCGGCGTGGTGATCGACCCTTCGACCAGCGACAGGTCGTACGGACCTTCCACCACCGCGCGGGTCGCCTCGGGGAAGTACGCGATCTGCACCGCGTCCGCGAGGGGGATGAGGTCGTCCTCGCAGTTGAGGAGGGTGAGCTGGCATCCGTCGCAGGAAGCGAACTTCCAGACGGCCAGCTTGGGACGCCGCCTCCCGACGCCGGGGAGACCCGCGTGCGCGGTCGTGGTCATCGGCTACACCTCCGCTCGCGACAGGAGGGCTTCGAGCCGGTCGTAGCCGAAGACCGGCCCGTCGGCGCACACGAAGAGCTCACGGAGCTGGCAGTGCCCGCAGAGGCCGATCCCGCACTGCATGTTGCGCTCCATGGAGAGCCGGATCGCCGATGCGGGGACTCCGCGGTCCACGAAACCGCGTGCGGTGTGCCGCATCATCACCTCGGGGCCGCAGGTCAGGACCGTCGTGCGGCCCGGGTCGAAGCGGGCGAGATCGATGAGCTGGGTGATCAGGCCGATGCGCCCGCGCCAGGCGTAGCGGGCCGCGTCCACGGTGACGTGCACCTCGAGGGCGAACCGGTCGGCCCACTCGCGCAGCTCCTCCACGAACAGCATCTCCTCGGGGCTGCGCGCGCCGTACAGCAGCGTCACCCGCTCGTACGCCGAGCGGTCGGCGCACACCTCGAGGACCGCGGGCCGGAGCGGAGCCAGTCCGATGCCGCCGGCCGCGATCACCAGGTCGCCGCCCCGGGCGTCGCCCACCTCCCAGCCGTGGCCGAAGGGGCCGCGCACGCCGAGCACGGTGCCGGGGACGCTCTCGGCGAGCGCGTGCGAGACCGACCCGACATCGCGGATGGTGTGCTGGAGGACCTCGGGGTCCCGGGGGTCGCCGCTCACGGAGATCGGCACCTCCCCGACACCGAAGGCGGTGAGCATGGTGAACTGCCCGGGCCGGAACTCCAGGGGCTCACCTCCCCGGCTGCGCAGGAACAGGGTCACCGTGTCGCGGGTGTCGCGGCGGGCCTCGGCGACGAGGAAGGGGCGCGGCACCATCGCCGGGGCGGGCGGAGCGGCGGGTTGGGTGACCGTGGACGTCATCCCGGGTTCCCGTACAGGTCGATCAGCCGCACGCGTGCCGACTGGAGCCGGGTCGCCATCACCTGCACGACCTTGGTCAACAGCTCGTAGCCCACCCTCGCGTCGCGCTGGCACTTCTCGCGCAGACAGGTGGCCTCGAACGCGACGACGGAGCTCTCCTCGGTGGCCCGCGCGTCGAAGGTCCATCGGTACGGCGGCACCAGCCAGGACCAGCCGATCACGTCGCCTTCCTGGGTCGCATCGAGGATCACGTCGTTGGTCGGTGTGCGCACCTGCAGCACCACCCGGCCGCTGCGGATGAGGTAGAACGTGTCCGCCGGGTCGTCCTCGTGGAACAGGTACTCGCCGGCGGAGAAGTGGGCGTTGCGGGCGCAGCCGGCGACGAGCGTCACCGTCTCCGGGGAGAGCTCGGCGAAGAACGGGTGCTCCGGGAGCAGCTGCTCGATGGTTCTCATGAGGCCTCCTCCCCGGTGGCCGCGCGCAGCTGCGAGACCTCCGCGGTGATGTCGATTCCGACCGGGCACCAGGTGATGCACCGGCCGCAGCCGACGCATCCCGAGGTTCCGAACTGGTCCTGCCAGCCGGCCAGCTTGTGGGTCATCCACTGGCGGTAGCGCGAGGCGGTCGAGCCGCGGACCTGGCCACCGTGGATGTAGGAGAACGCCGTGGTGAAGCAGGAGTCCCAGACCCGTTCGCGAGTTACCTCGTCGGCGGCGAGGCCCGTGGTGTCCTCCACACCCGTGCAGAAGCAGGTGGGGCAGACCGCCGTGCAGTTGCCGCAGGCCAGGCACCGCTCGGCGACCGCTCCCCAGAGAGGGCTCTCGCCCGCGTCGTACAGCAGGTCGCGCAGGTCGTCGGTGCGCATCGTCCGGCCCATGCGGGTCACGGCCGCGGCGGTCACCGCAGAGGCGGCCGCCAGGTCCGCCTCGTCCGCGGGCGAGCCGGCGACGTCCTCCATGACCTCCCCGCCCCTCTCGGTGCCGACGTCCACGACGAATCGATGTCCGTGCTCGTCCACGACCTCGGTGAGGCAGAGGTCGTACCCTGTCTCCGGCCGCGGACCGGTGCCCATGGACGCGCAGAAGCAGGTACCGCCGGGGTCCGAGCAGGCGACAGCGACGACGAAGGCCTCCCGGCGCCGGGCGTCGTAGGCATCGTCGCGGTGGAGGCGTCCGAGCAGCACGGTGTCGTGGATCGCGACCGCGTGCAGGTCGCAGGAGCGGACGCCGACGAGCGCGACCGGGCCGACCTCCTCGGTCGGTCGGGTCTCCCAGCCCTCGTCGGTACGCCGGGCCCGCCAGAGCACCTCGTGGGTGGGGAAGAAGACGTTCTTGGCCGACTGCGGACCGTGCGCGAAGCCGAAGACCCGGTCGTCGTCGCGTCGCACGAGCCGCGACCGGCCGGCCTCCTGCTCGTCGGTCCAGCCGACGGGGAGCTGGTCGACCCGGGCGACCGGGCCGTTGACGATCGAGCCGGCACGGACGGTCGGGCCGAGTACCCGGTACCCGCGTGCGGCCAGGGCGTCCAGCAGCCGCTGCAGGCCCGCCACGTCGAGGCTCTGGGCCGTCATCCGCATCACTCCCGTGTTCGCAGGGTCCGCCACGTCGAGTCTGGTCGCCGATGGTCACGGTCTGCTAGGGCCATGTGTCGCTGCATCGGTCCCAATGGTCTGTCGGGGGAGAATGGCGGCATGGCGCTCTACCGGGACGAGGGGATCGTGCTGCGCACCCAGAAGCTGGGTGAGGCGGACCGGATCATCACCCTGCTCACCCGGGAACACGGCCGGGTTCGCGCGGTCGCCAAGGGCGTGCGCCGGACCACCTCACGCTTCGGCTCGCGACTCGAGCCGTTCAACCACATCGACCTGCAGCTGGCGGAGGGCCGCTCGTTGGACGTGATCACCCAGGTCGAGACCATCCGCTCCTTCGGATCGGCGATGGCGGGCGACTACGAGGCGTACACCGCGGGCACCGTGATGCTCGAGACCTCGGAGCGTCTCGTCATGGAGGACAAGGAGCCTGCTCTCCAGCAGTTCCTCCTCCTCGTCGGCGCGCTGAGGGCGATGGACGGGGACGTGGAAAGGGACGTCCGGCCGAGGGCGGCCGTGCTCGACTCGTTCCTGCTGCGCTCCCTGGCCGTCTCGGGCTACGCGCCGTCGTTCGACGACTGTGCGCGGTGCGGGGCGCCGGGCCCGCACTCGGCCTTCCACCCGGCGGCGGGGGGAGTGCTGTGCGCGGACTGCCGCACGCCGGGATGTGCCCGACCTGCCGAGGAGACGGTGCGGGTCCTGGGCGCGCTGCTGACGGGGGAGTGGGACGTGGTCAACGGCACCGACGAGCGGTACCGGAGGGAGGCGTCGACCCTGGTGGCAGCCTTCGTCGCCTGGCATCTGGAGCGGGGCCTGAAGTCGTGGCCCCACCTGGAGCGCTTCGGCTAGGCCCTGTCCATCGCCGCGCCGCGACGCTCGGCGTCGTTCTTCTCCGCGCTCAGGTTGAACTTCTCCAGCAGCCGCGCGAACTCCGAGCAATCCTCCGAGTCCCAGTCACAGAGGATCTCTTGCAGCCGGGAACGCCGGAACTCGCGGGACTGATTGAGGGCCTCGACACCCCGGTCGGTGAGCTCGAGGATGACCGCGCGGCGGTCGCTGGGGTCGGAGGTCCGGGAGGCGAACCCCTCGTGCTCCAACGCCTGCACCTGGCGGGTGATGGTGGACGGGTCCAGACCGAACACCGATGCGAGCGCGCCGAGCCGCTGCGGCCCCTCGTCGGCGAGCCGGCTCATGATGCCGTAGGCGGACCGGTCCACGGTCGTGGCATCGGTAGCGGTGCTGTCGTGGATGTGTTGGACCCGGCGCATCAACACGGTGAGCTGCTGCTCGACGAGCTGGTTGTTGTTCACGGTCGTATCCCCTTTCGGCCGACCCGCTCCGAGGCTCGGTATATGCGAACAACTGTATGTCCCGGACAGCGTGGATCGGCGCTCAGGGTGGGGGGATGCGCGGTCGTAGGATGCCGACTACCGACGGACGGGAGCGAGAAGGTGGCACGGCGCGACACGGGTTCCCCTCGGACGCTCCGTCAGCCGTCCCCTCACCCTTCGGGTGCTCGCCCCCCCGAGGTGCCTCAGGACCTGGTGCCGCGGCACGTCGCCGTGATCATGGACGGCAACGGCCGCTGGGCCAAGCAGCGCGGTCTGCCGCGCACCGAGGGGCACACCCGGGGGGAGGGGGCTCTCTTCGACGTCGTCGAGGGGGCCATCGAGATCGGCGTGAAGGCGATCTCGGCGTACGCCTTCTCCACGGAGAACTGGTCACGGTCCCCCGAGGAGGTGCGCTTCCTCATGGGGTTCAACCGCGACGTGATCCGGCGCAGACGCGACGACATGCATGCCCTCGGGGTCCGCGTCCGCTGGGCGGGTCGCGCCCCGCGGCTGTGGAGGTCGGTGATCAACGAGCTGAAGGTCGCCGAGGAGCTGACCCGGGACAACGACGTGATGACGCTGACGATGTGCGTCAACTACGGGGGCCGGGCCGAGATCATCGACGCGGTCCGCCAGATCGCGGCCGAGGCCAGGTCCGGACGGCTCGACCCGCACCGGATCGACGAGCGAGCTCTGTCACGCCACCTCTATGTCCCGGAGACCGGTGACGTCGACATGGTGTGGCGGACGTCGGGGGAGCAGCGGCTGTCCAACTTCCTGCCCTGGCAGGCGGCGTACGCCGAGCTGGTCTTCTCCGACGTGCTGTGGCCGGACGTGGACCGGCGTCACCTCTGGGCGGCCATCGAGGAGTACGCCGGCCGCAGCCGCCGCTACGGCGGGGCTCCCTGAGTCGCCCGCGGGCACGGCCGGGCTCGGCCGGGCTCGGCCTGATCCCGACGGTCGTGGGGATGGTGCGCTCGCGCCGGGGACCGGGCGAGCGCTGACGCGCTCAGCAGCCGGTGCAGTCGGAGCAGAGCCCGAAGACCTCGAGGGTGTGGCTCACGTCGGTGAACCCGTGCTCCTCGGCGACCCCGCGCGCCCACCTCTCCACCGCCGGTCCGTCGACCTCGACGGTCTTGCCGCACGACCGGCAGACCAGGTGGTGGTGGTGGCTTTCGCTGCACAGCCGGTAGAGGGCCTCGCCGTCGTCGCTGCGCAGGACGTCCACCTCGCCCGCGTCCGCGAGCGCCTGGAGCGTGCGGTAGACGGTGGACAGACCGACGTTGTCCCCGGACCCGCGCAGCGAGTCGTGGATCTGCTGTGCGGAGCGGAAGTCGGCGTGGTCGTCCAGGCAGCGGCGCACTGCGACCCGCTGGCGGGTCGACCTCCCCTCAGTGCTCGTCATAGTGGTCCTCGTGCGGCGCGTGCCGATGTCCCTCGTGGACGTAGTCCACGTGATCGCCGTGCGCGACGGCGAGGTGCCCGCAGTCGGGGCCGTGGACATGGTGATGGTGGGCGTCGTCCGCGTGGTCATGATCGTGCTCGCCGGCCGGCACGTGCTCCGACGACATGGTGAGCGGGAAGGGCTCTCGGAGCCGTTTGCGCCGGCGGAAGAGCAGCCCCAGGGGCCAGGCGGAGGCGAACAGGACCAGCGCCAGCAGCACGATCGTCGCGCCCGGCGCCACGTCGATGTAGCTGGAGACGACCACGCCACCGACGCTGGTGGCTGCCCCGAGCGCCATGCTGATGAACAGGGTCGGGCGGAAGGATCCGACCAGCTGCTGCGTGGTGGCGACGGGAACGACCATGAGGGCGCTGACCAGGAGCAGCCCGACCGTGCGCATCGCCACGGTGACGGTCACCGCGGCCATCACCGTGACCATCAGGTTGTACCAGCGCACGTGCAGTCCGGAGACGCGTGCGAACTCCTCGTCCTGGGCGACCGCGAACAACTGTGGTGAGAGCCCCACGGTGACGACCAGCAGGATGGCCGCGAGCCCGACGGTCACCCAGACGTCAGTCGAGGTGATCGACGTGATCGAGCCGAACAGGTAGCGGTTCAGGGTCGCGGCACTCTGCCCGGCCAGGCCGGTGATCATGACGCCGGCCGCGATGCCGCCGTAGAAGAGGAGGGCGAGGGCGACGTCGGTGCTGGCTCTGCCGGTGTTGCGAACCGTCTCGATGATGATTCCGCCGATGATGGCGACGACGATCGCGCTCCAGGTGGGGGACGTCTGGGTGAGCAGACCGACGGCCACGCCGGTGACTGCCAGGTGGCCGATGCCGTCGCCGAGCAGGGCCTGCCGGCGTTGGACCAGATAGGTGCCGACCGCAGGTGCGGCGAGACCCGTGACCAGGGCCGCGAGGAGCGCGCGCTGCACGAAGTCGTAGGCGAGGATGCTCATTCCTTGCCCCCGATCATCCGGTCGACGTCGGGGTAGGCGGCGAGCGGGTGGGCGGCGTGGTGCTCCTCCAGCTCGGGGTGGTGGTGCCCCGCATCGTGGAAGGCGTGGATCGGCTCGCCGTCGTACGCGATCCGGCCGTCCTGCATCACGATTGTCCGGTCGATCAACGGCTCCAGCGGGCCCATCTCGTGGGCGACGAGGACGATGGTCGTCCCGTGCGCCTTGAGCTCGCCGATGGCGGCGGCCAGCTCCTTCTGGCTGACCACGTCGACGCCCGCGGTCGGCTCGTCCAGGACGAGCAGGTCGGGTGTGCCGGCGAGCGCCCGCGCGATCAGCACACGCTGCTGCTGGCCGCCGGAGAGCGTGGAGCAGCGGTCCGACTCCCGTCCGTCGAGGTGGACGGCGGCGATCGCGTCCCGGATGGCCGCCCGGTCGCGCGGAGTCAGGGGGACGAACGGGCGTCGCCGTGACAGCCTGCCCGCGGCGACCACCTCCCACACCGAGGCGGGGACACCGGTCGCGGCCGCCACCCGCTGGGGCACGAAGCCGACGCGTCGCCAGGCGCGGAAGTCCTCCAGCAGGTCCCCGAACAGGCGCACCTGGCCCCGCAGCGGCTGGATCAGCCCGAGCATCGTCCGCACGAGGGTGGACTTGCCCGACCCGTTGGCCCCGAGCACGGCGAGCGTCTGGCCCTCCGGGACAGAGAGGTCGATGCCGCGGAGGATGGGCCTGCCGCCGAGCTCGACGGAGACCCCCTCCAGGCGGACGTGGTCTGTCACTGACATCCGTTCGCTCTCTCCAGTGCCGTGAGGTTGCTCTCCATCTGGGTGAAGTAGTCGGTGGAGGTGTTCCCCGACTCCAGGCCGCCGATCGGGTCGAGGGTGGCGACCGAGATCCCGAGGTCCTGCGCCAGTGAGTCTGCCATCGCCGGGCTGGCCAGCGGCTCGGCGAACACGGTCGTGATGCCGTACTGCTGGATGAGGTCGTGCAGCTGGGCGATGTGGGCGGGGGACGGCTCGGAGTCCGGGGACAGGCCGCTGATCGCGTACGAGGTGAAGCCGTAGCGGCTGCCCATGTAGGCGAACGCGTCGTGGCTGACGATGACGACGGTGCGCTGACAGGTCGCCAGCCCGTTCTTGAACTGCGTGTTCAGGTCGGACAGACGAGCCTGCAGGGCGGCGAGGTTCGACGCGTAATCGGTGGCGTGGGCCGGGTCGGCCGCGGCAAGGGCCTGTTCGACGACGGTGGCGGCCTGCGAGTAGCGCACCGGATCCAGCCAGAAGTGCGGGTTCATCTCGCTGGGATTCTCCCGGAAGGGCACCAGGTCGACCGCGGGACCGACGTCGACGATGTGGGGGGACTGCGACTGAGCCACCGCGTCGTCGACCGGGGCCTGGAAGCCCTTGAGGTAGACCACCACGTCTGCCCCCACGACGTCGGCGGTCTGCCGCACCGTCAGCGTCATGTTCTCCGGCTCGACCCCGGGGATCGTGAGGTTCTCGACGTCGAAGTACTGACCGCCGATCTGCTGGACCAGGAACTCGAGGGGGTAGAAGCCCACCACCGCCTTGAGCTTGCCGTCGTTGGACGTGGAGGAGCAGCCGGAGAGCGCGGGGACCGCGAGCAGGGCCGCGGTGGCGAGGAGCGCGAAGCGTCGGATCACTGCGCCAGTCTAGATGGAAATGAGAACCATTCTCAAATAGCTTCGCGTCCGGATAGGCTGACGCCGTGCTCGTGCTCACCAGGTTCCGCGTGCCCACCACCGAGGGCGATGACTTCCTCACCCGGCTGCGTGCGGCCCGGGACAGCCTGGCGCGGCAACAGGGCTACCTCGGGGGGACGATCGGGCGCAACGCCGACGACCCCGAGCTGTGGGTCCTGGAGACCCGCTGGCAGAACGTCGGCTCGTACCGTCGCGCGCTCTCGGCGTACGACGTGAAGCGGGACGCCTGGTCCGTCCTCGGAGCGGCGATCGACGAGGCATCCGCCTACGAGATCGCCGGGGACTCCGGCCCGGAGCTGAACCGAGTGGAGCCGCGCTCCACCGGTTGACTACCCTGAAACCTCGCCGTCAGCCAGACGGCGCCCTCGCATCCTCCTAGGAGCCTCTTCGTGGCCGCCAAGTCCTCTGCTGTCGTCGACACCGTCGTCTCCCTCGCCAAACGCCGCGGCTTCGTCTACCCGTGCGGCGAGATCTACGGCGGCACCCGCTCGGCGTGGGACTACGGCCCACTGGGGGTGGAGCTCAAGGAGAACATCAAGCAGCAGTGGTGGCGTGCGATGGTGCAGGGCCGTGAGGACGTGGTCGGCATCGACTCCTCGGTGATCCTGCCGCGCCAGACCTGGGAGGCGTCGGGCCACGTCGACACGTTCATGGACCCGCTCACCGAGTGCCAGTCGTGCCACAAGCGGTTCCGGGCCGACCATCTGCAGGAGGAGTACGCCGAGAAGAAGGGCATCGAGAACCCCGACGACGTCTCCCTCGACGTCATCGCCTGCCCCAACTGCGGTACGCGCGGGCGCGTGGACCCAGCCCCGGCAGTTCTCCGGTCTGCTGAAGACCTACCTCGGCGTCGTGGAGGACGAGTCGGGCCTGCACTACCTGCGTCCCGAGACGGCGCAGGGAATCTTCCTCAACTTCGCCAACGTGGTCACCTCGGCCCGCAAGAAGCCGCCGTTCGGCATCGCGCAGATCGGCAAGAGCTTCCGCAACGAGATCACACCCGGGAACTTCATCTTCCGCACTCGTGAGTTCGAGCAGATGGAGATGGAGTTCTTCGTCGTGCCCGGCACCGACGAGGACTGGCACCAGTACTGGATCGACGAGCGGACCGCCTGGTACACCGGGCTGGGCATCAAGACCGAGAACCTGCGCCACTACGAGCACCCGCAGGAGAAGCTCAGCCACTACTCCAAGCGCACTGTCGACATCGAGTACCGCTTCCGATTCGCCGGCTCGGAGTGGGGCGAGCTCGAGGGCGTCGCGAACCGCACGGACTTCGACCTGTCCACCCACGCCAAGCACTCGGGCGTGGACCTGACGCTACTTCGACCAGGCCAGCGGCGAGCGGTTCACCCCGTACGTGATCGAGCCGGCGGCGGGCCTGTCCCGGTCGCTGATGACGTTCTTGGTCGACGCGTACGCCGAGGACGAGGCGCCCAACACCAAGGGCGGGGTCGACAAGCGGGTCGTGCTCAAGCTCGACCCGCGCCTGTCGCCGGTCAAGGCGGCGGTGCTGCCGCTCTCCCGCAACGAGGACCTCTCCCCGAAGGCACGGGACCTGGCCGCGGAGCTGCGCCAGTACTGGAACATCGACTTCGACGACGCGGGTGCGATCGGTCGCCGCTACCGCCGCCAGGACGAGATCGGCACCCCGTACTGTCTGACTGTGGACTTCGAATCCCTCGAGGACGACGCGGTGACCGTGCGTGAGCGAGACTCGATGAGACAGGAGCGCATCCCGCTGGCGGGTGTGCGGAGCTACTTGGCAGAGAGGCTGGCCGGATGCTGACCCGAATCGCCCCCGTCGCAGCCGCCGCCGCCATCGCACTCACGCTGGCCGGGTGCACCGCGTCGCCGCCGAGCGCCGAGCCGTCCGGGTCCTCGTCGGCGGGCGGCTCGTCGAGCTCCGGGAGCGACATCTACACCCCGCAGGGCACCACGCTCGCCCTCGGAGACACCGCCACGGTCGACTACCAGCCCGACGACACCCGCCGCACTGCGCTGGCGATCACCGTCTCCAAGGTCACCCTCGCCCCGATGAGCGACTTCGTGCTCTTCGAGCTGAGCGCGGGCGACCGAAAGGCGAACTACTACTACGTCGAGATGACGCTGGACAACGTCGGCGACGGGACCGTGGGTGGTGACGTCGTGCCGGTCTGGGGCGTCTCCCCGAAGGACGTCCTGCTCCCGCCGGTGAGCTTCTCGGCGAAGTTCAAGCCCTGTAAGTCCCAGCCGCTGCCCGAGACGCTCGCGCCGGGTGACTCGGTCAGCCTGTGCGAGGTCTACCAGGTGAAGAAGGGTGGCGACCTGCAGGCGTTGAGCTACCGCCCCGACAAGTCGTTCGACCCGATCGTCTGGAGCCCGATCACCCTCTCGAAGGGCTGACCCGGGCCGGCCGGCTGGTCCGACGGCATCTCAGGGGCTGTTGTAGCCGTTCCCTCGCCAGCCGAAGTTGGTCATCGACCTCAGCATGTGCTTGCTGGCCACCAGGTCCGACTTCTTCTGATCGCTGGTCATCGGGTCGGCGCCCGACGGGCCGGTGGGGCGCTCATTGGCCTCGAGGACGGCCTTCTCGCGCCGACGGGTGCGCACCTGGATCCACACCGCCCACAGGACGAAGAGAGCGATGATCGCGATCATGATGAAGCTGGTCGGTGACGACATGGGATCCCCGTTCTGATCGACTTCCATCATCTTGGCACACGCCCGCCGGGGGAACGGAGATTCACTCCGGTGAGAGAGGCCCCGCGCCTACCGGCCGCCGCGTCCCAGCTTCGAGCGGAGGTTGTTGGCGATCATGTCCGGCCCGTAGCGGCTCTCGGCCACGGGATCGGGCCTCAGCGGGCTCCTGACCTCTTCGCTTGCGGCGATCGCGCGCTTCTCGCGACGTCGGGCCCGCACCTGGATCCAGACTGCCCACACCACGAACCCGATGATGACGGCGATCGGGATGAGGCTGGTCGGTGACGACAGTGACATGGAGACCCCCGTTCTGTACGCCACTGTAGCCCGGCCTGCTCACTCGGCCCCGGGGTCGCGGGGCAGACGGGCGGGGCCGGCTACTCCTCGGTCTCCGACTCGGGGACCCCGGCGAACACGCTGCTCCCGCGGACGTCCGCCTCGTCGATCGTGGTGAGGTCCGCCTTGGACAGGGGGCGGTCCAGCTCCACCAGGCGCTTGGCCTGACGCAGCCGGCATCGCTCGATCGCGTTGCGGACGCTGCGGGCGTTGGAGAATCGCGGCTGCTGCCATCCGCAGGTCGAGGTACTCCGAGAACGCCTCCCGGGCCCCGGGCCGAAGCCGGTAGTTCTCCGTCGGCGACCATCAGGTCGGCGATCCGCACCAGCTCGTCGTGGGTGTAGTCCTCGAACGCGATGTGGTGCGGCACCCGCGAGGAGAGACCGGGGTTGGCGGAGAAGAAGGTCTCCATCCGGTCCTCGTAGCCGGCGAAGATGACCACCAGGCTCTGCCGCTCGTTCTCCATCTCCTGCAGCAGGATCTCGATGACCTCCTGGCCGTAGTCGCGCTCGTTCTCCGGCCGGTAGAGGTAGTAGGCCTCGTCGATGAACAGCACCCCGCCGGCGGCGCTTGGCGATGGCCTCCTTGGTCTTGGGCGCGGTGTGCCCGATGAACTGCCCGACCAGGTCGTCGCGGGTGACGACGTGGACCTTGGGGCTGCGGATGTAGCCGAGGGCGTGCAGCATCTCGGCCATCCGCATGCGCCACCGTGGTCTTGCCGGTGCCCGGACCGCCGGTGAAGCTCATGTGCAGGGTCGGGCGGGTGGTGGTCAGCCCGAACTGCCGGCGCGCGCGGTCGACCAGCAGCAGGGAGGCGATCTCCCGCACCCGTCGCTTGACCGGGGCGAGCCCGACCAGCTCGGCGTCGAGGCGGTCGAGGGTCTCCTCGACCTTCTGCTCGCCTCGTCGGCACGCGAGGTCGACCAGGCGTCGTCGTCGGACAGGTGCTCGTCGGGCTCCTCCGGGTCGGCCTCCCGGTGCATCGCCTGCCGCAGCCGGCGGGCCATGGCCGCACCCGCAGGTGGGCCGGAGCCCGGGCCGCTCGAACTGCGAAGCGGTCAGTCGCGGCTGGCTCCGGCTGGCGTCCGGACGTGCACGCTGTACGGCCTGGCGCCGGTCCGACGCCCTCGGTGCGCGTCGAGGCGGAAGCCGGGCTCGTCGTCGGGCCGGTTGACGAGGAAGCTGCAGCGCGGTGGTCTGCCGGCCGAGCGTGGCGTCGTAGGCGATGACCCGGATGTAGTGCTGCGGGAAGGTCGCTCCGGCAGGCGTTGATCTCGGCGATGACGCCGTCGGGCTCGTCGAGGTCGAACATGGGCAGGCCCCACATCTCCCAGTAGACGTTGCGCGGGTGCGGGTCGTCGGTGAACTCGATCGACACCGGCCAGCCGTTGTCAGGGCGTACCGGATCTGGGCGGCGATCTCGTCGTCGGTGAGGTCGGGCAGGTAGGAGAAGGTTCCGTGACGCAGACGCATGGGTGCTCCTTGGGTGCTGGTGGGATGGCAGTGCTCGGTGGCTGATCAGACGCTGGGCGTCGCGACGACGTCGGGGGTGTCGGTGGAGGCGTAGTCGAAGGTGATGTCGCCCCAGGTGGCCAGCGCGGCCTCGAGTGGGCGGCTGCGCTTGGCCGCGGCTGCGCAGGATGTCCGGGCCCTCCCGGAGCAGGTCCCGGCCCTCGTTGCGGGCCTTGACCATCGCCTCCAGCGCGACCCGGTTGGCCTCGGCGCCCGCCGCGATGCCCATCGGGTGGCCGATGGTGCCGCCGCCGAACTGCAGGATGACGTCCTCGCCGAACAGGTCGAGCAGCTGGTGCATCTGGCCGGCGTGGATGCCGCCGGAGGCGACCGGCATGACGCCGGGCATGCGACGCCCAGTCCTGGTCGAAGAAGATGCCGTTGGCCGGGTTCGTCGGGATGTGGTCCTCGCGCAGCGTGTCGTAGAAGCCGCGCGTTGTCGCCGGGTCGCCCTCGAGCTTGCCGACGACGGTGCCGGCGTGGATGTGGTCGACGCCGATCAGCCGCATCCACTTGGCGATGACCCGGAAGCTCACGCCGTGGGTCTTCTGCCGGGTGTAGGTCGAGTGGCCGGCGCGGTGCAGGTGCAGCAGGACGCCGTTCCTGCCGGGCCCAGTTGCGCCATCGACTGCATCGCGGTGTAGCCGACGGTCAGGTCGATCATGACGACGACGCTGCCGAGCTCCTTGGCGAACTCGGCCCGCTCGTACATCTCCTCCATGGTCGCGGCGGTGACGTTGAGGTAGTGGCCCTTGATCTCGCCGGTCTCGGCCATCGGCCCGGTTGACCCCCTCCATGCGAACAGGAAGCGGTCACGCCAGCGCATGAACGGCTGGGAGTTGATGTTCTCGTCGTCCTTGGTGAAGTCCAGGCCGCCGCGCAGCGCCTCGTAGACCACGCGGCCGTAGTTGCGCGCCGACAGGCCGAGCTTCGGCTTGATCGTCGCGCCGAGCAGCGGCCGGCCGTACTTGTTGAGGTATCTCGCGCTCCATCACGATGCCGTGCGCGCGGGCCCTGGAAGGTCTTGACGTAGGCGACCGGGATGCGCATGTCCTCCAGCCGCAGGGCCTTGAGCGGCTTGAAGCCGAAGACGTTGCCGATGATCGAGGAGGTGAGGTTCGCGATCGAGCCCTCCTCGAACAGGTCGAGGTCGTAGGCGATGTAGGCGAAGTACTCGCCCGGGCGGCCGGGCACCTCCTCGACCCGGTAGCACTTGGCCTGGTAGTGGGCGTTGGCGGTGAGGCGGTCGGTCCACACCACGGTCCACGTCGCGGTGGAGGACTCGCCGGCGACCGCGGCCGCCGCCTCGATCGGGTCGACGCCGTCCTGCGGCGTCATCCGGAAGACCGCCAGCACGTCGGTGTCCTTCGGGACGTAGTCGGGCTGCCAGTAGCCCATCTCGGCGTAGGACTGCACGCCCGGGTCCCAGCGATCCTTCGTCTGGCCGTTGAGGCTGCTGCTTGCCATCAGGGTTCCTCCCGCTGGATGGATGGATGCGATGTCCCCACTGTGCGGCTCAATCGCTTAGAGGACAAGTGAAGATAATGTGCAGATAGTTAATCCATCACTTATGATTGAGCGATGGCGGAGATCGAGTCGGTGACCTGGTCGGGGATGCGTACGTTCCTGGCCGTCGCCGACCACGGGAGCGTTCGAGGCGCAGCGGCCGCGCTCCACGTCACCGAGCCGGCGGTGTCGGCAGGCATCTCCGCGGCCGAGCGGCGGCTCGGCGTCGATCTGCTCCGCCGTCAGGGCCGCGGCATCACCCTGACCGAGGCCGGCCACGTGTACGCGGGCTACTGCCGCACCGTCCTGGGCCTGCTCGAGGAGTCGGTGATGGCCGTCCACGGCGCAGCCACCGGCAGGATCCGGATCGGGGCCGTCGCCACAGCCAGCGAGTACGTGCTTCCGCCGTTCCTGGGGCGGTTGCGGGTCCGCCACCCCGACGTCTCCTTCGAGCTCACCGTGGGGCCGCGCGACGAGCTGTTCTCCGCCCTGCTGCACCACGAGCTCGACGTCGTCATTGCCGGACGACCCCCGGGCTCGACCGGTCTGCTGAGCACCGCCACCCGGGCCAACCAGCTCGTGGTGGTCGCCTCGCCCGGGCTCGGGGAGGACGTCACCGGCGTGACCTGGCTGGTCCGGCGCCCCGGGTCCGGCACCCGGGAGGCCACCGAGGGCCTCTTCGAGCGCCTCGGCAGCCACCCTCCCACGCTCGTCCTCGACAGCATGGGCGCCGTCCTCGCGGCTGCCCGCGAGGGGCTGGGTGTGACTCTGGTGCACGCCGATGCCGTCGCGCAGGACCTGGCGGACGGCCGGCTGGTCAGGGTCCCCGTGGTCGGCACCCCGATGAGTCGTCCCTGGCACCTGGTGGTGGGCTCGTCCCCGGTGCCGGCGGTCGCGCTGTTCCTGTCCCTCGTGACCGACCCGCGAGAGGTCGGGGACAAGGCGTTCCGGCGCAGCACAGGCGTCCGGGACCAGGCCGGTGCGGCGACCCGGCCGGAGCCCTCCGTAGGGTGAGCCGCTCCGAGTGCCGGGCGGCGCCCCGGACGCACCGTCGACGAGAGGCTTCCGCATGAGTGCACCTGCCGGCGTCGTGTTCGACGTCGACGGCACCCTGGTGGACTCCGAGCAGCAGGGTCACCGGGTCGCCTTCAACCAGGCCTTCGAGGAGGCGGGTCTTCGGTACCACTGGGACCCCCCGGTCTACCGCGCGCTGCTGCGGGTGGCCGGTGGCCGGGAGCGGATCCAGCACTTCCTGCTCGCCGACGGCGTCGGCGCGCAGGAAGCCGCCGCGCTGGCTGCCGAGCTGCACGGGGAGAAGACGCGGCTCTTCCGGGAGCTGGTGCTCGCCGGCGGGGTCCCGCTGCGGACCGGGGTGCGGCGGTTGGTGGACGAGCTGCTGGCCGCGGGCGTGCCGTTGTACGTCGCCACCACCGGGAGCCGTCCCTGGGTGGAGCCGTTGCTGCGCCGTCACTTCGGGGACGACACCTTCGAGCTGATCCTCACCGGCACCGAGGTTCCCGATCTGAAGCCGTCCCCCGCCGTCTACCTGGCGGTGCTCGAGCAGACCGGGCGCCCGGCCCGTGAGCTCGTCGCCGTCGAGGACTCCTCCAACGGGCTGCGCGCGGCGCACGGAGCGGGGATCGCCACGTTGGTGGTGCTCAACGACGAGAGCGACGGGGACTTCTCCGCGGCCGAGCTGGTCGTGTCCGGCTTCGGCCCCGGCGCCGACTACGTCTCCGGTCCCGCGGGTCCCGGGGCTCTGGTGGGCGGGCTCGTCCGGCCCGGGACCCTCGCCGCGGTCGTACGCGCCCGCGCGGCCTCCTCGTGACGTGGCGGGTGATTCGCCGTTCGGGGCACTCCCACGCACAATGGGGCGCGTGACCGCTCCGACCACCCCGGGCCTGCACCTGGGATCGCTGCGCGTGGACACCCCCGTGGTGCTCGCGCCGATGGCGGGGATCACCAACGCGGCCTACCGCACGCTCTGCCGCGAGCAGGGCGCCCTGGGGCTGGCCTTGTCCGGCCGTCGCGGCACCCCGGGGCTCTACGTGTGCGAGATGATCACCTCGCGCGGCCTGGTCGAGGGGGACACCACGACGCGGCGGATGCTGGTCTTCGACGAGTCCGAGGACGTGCGCTCGGTCCAGCTGTACGGCACCGACCCGGCATACCTCGCCAAGGCCGCTGAGATCCTGTGCGCGGACTACGGCGTCGACCACATCGACCTCAACTTCGGGTGCCCGGTCCCCAAGATCACCCGCAAGGGCGGCGGGGGAGCACTCCCCTGGAAGCGCGGCCTGCTGGGCGAGATCCTCACCGCGACGGTGAGGGCGGCCGAGCCCTACGGCGTCCCCGTCACGGTCAAGACCCGGATGGGCATCGACCAGAAGCACCTGACCTATCTCGACGCGGGCCGCATCGCGGAGGACACCGGCTGCGCGGCCATCGCGCTCCACGGCAGGACCGTGGCGCAGGCCTACTCCGGGGAGGCTCACTGGGACGCGATCGCCGCGCTCGTGAACCACATCGGGATCCCGGTTCTCGGCAACGGCGACATCTGGGAGGCCGGCGACGCGCTGCGCATGGTGGAGCAGACCGGCGCGGCCGGCGTCGTCGTCGGGCGCGGCTGCCTGGGCCGACCCTGGCTCTTCCAGGACCTGGCCGCCGCCTTCGCGGGTCAGCCGGAAGCGACGTTGCCCACGCTGGGCGACGTGACGGCGATGATGCGGCGCCATGCCGAGCTTCTCGCCGTGCATCTGGGAGAGGAGCGTGGCTGCCGGGAGTTCCGCAAGCACGTCTCCTGGTACCTCAAGGGATTCCGTGCGGGCGGTGACCTGCGGCACGCGCTGGCGTTGGTGTCGACGCTGTCGGGCCTGGACGAGCTGCTCACCGCTCTGGACCCCCGGGAGCCCTTCCCGACGGAGATCCTCGGCGCTCCGCGTGGCCGGCAGGGGAGTCCCCGCACGGTGGTGCTGCCCGAGGGCTGGCTGGACGACGCCGACGGGAGTGGAGCCTGCCTGGTGGAGGACCTCGACGCGGGGAGTGGCGGCTGATCCACCCATGACAAATGTCATGTCGAAGTCGTGACGCCTGGAACTCGCGCCCGAGTTGTCTTATCCGTCATAGTTTGAGGCGTGGGGGGTGCGGTCCCATCAGGGGTGGTAGGGACCGACCACTGAGTCTCGCGTCATTGGGGATGGCGAGGCGTTGCGAGGGCCCGCCGGGGGTACCCGGCGGGCCCTCGCTGGCTTTCCCCCGTCAGGGGGACCCCCGGGGTCATCCGTTCGCATGATCTCCGGGCCGGGCGCCGGGTCATTCGCCCAAACCATCCGGAACGGGGATCAACCGCCGATACCGTTCCTCCTATGAGCTCCGCCCCGGACCCGCGTGCCGTCGGCGGATCGGGGCTCGGCCCGGTGGCACCGATCCGCATCGTGGTCGCCGACGACCAGAGCCTGATCCGCAGCGGCCTGGTGTCGTTGTTGCAGCGCGAGCCCGACTTCGACGTCGTGGCCGACGTCGGCCGGGGGGACGAGGTTCTCGACGCCTGCCTGGCACACACCCCGCACGTCGCCGTTCTCGACCTGGAGATGCCGGGAATCGACGGGCTGGAGGCCTGCCGCCAGGTGAAGGAGAAGCTCCCGGACACCCGGGTCCTCATCGTGACGATGTACGGACGCCCGGGGTACGTCCGGCGTGCCGGGCAGTCCGGCGCGGAGGGCTTCTTGATCAAGGACACCCCGATCCGGGAGTTCGCCGAGGCGATCCGGCAGGTCCATGCCGGCTACCGGGTGATCGACCCGTCGCTGGCCGCCGCCAGCGTCTTCGCCGGAGAGTCGCCGCTCTCGGCGCGCGAGACCGAGGTGCTCCAGGTGGCGGGTGAGGGCATCAGCGTCGCGGCCATCGCGCACCGACTCAGCCTGTCGGAGGGAACTGTCCGCAACCACCTCTCCGCCGCGATCCGCAAGACCGAGACCGAGTCTCGCGCGCAGGCCTTCTGGGTGGCCGAGCAGAAGGGCTGGCTCTGACCGAGCGCCCGCCCGAACTCCACGAGTAGGGTGCGAGGGACCATGGCTGACCGCATCTCGCACCGACCCCCGAAGCACTCCGCTGAGGAGTCGCGCGAGTACGACGCAGCGGCTCGTGAGCGCTTCCTGGACGAGCCGCCCAAGTCCCTGGTGCGCACCGAGTTCGAGCGTGACCGCGCCCGGCTCATCCACTCCGCGTCGCTGCGGCGGCTCGCTGCGAAGACCCAGGTCGTCGGCCCGCAAAGCGACGATTTCGTGCGGAACCGCCTCACCCACTCCCTCGAGGTCGCCCAGGTCGCGCGCGACCTGGGCCGCTCCATCGGCTGCGATCCTGACGTCGTGGAGACCGCGGCGCTCGCCCACGACCTGGGCCATCCGCCGTTCGGCCACAACGGGGAGCGCGCCCTGGACGAGGTGGCCCGCTCCTGCGGCGGATTCGAGGGAAACGCGCAGTCGTTGCGCGTCCTGACCCGGCTGGAGGCCAAGACCATCGCTCCGGACGGCCGCAGCCTCGGTCTCAACCTCACCCGAGCCACGCTCGACGCCTCCACGAAGTACCCGTGGCCCCGGGCGGAGGCGCCTCCGCCCTACGGCCCCGCGCGCGCCAAGTTCGGCGTCTACGACGACGACCTGGACGTGTTCGGCTGGATGCGGGACGGGGCACCCCCCGGGCGGCGCTGCATCGAGGCGCAGGTCATGGACTTGTCGGACGACGTGGCCTACTCGGTCCACGACCTCGAGGACGGGATCGTGGCCGGGCGCATCCTGGTCGACTGGCTGGTGGACCCGGCCGAGCGCCGCGCGGTGTGGCAGACGGCCCGCGACTGGTACCTGCCGGGCGCCGACGACGGGGCGCTGGAGGGGGCCATGGAGCGCCTGTGGGGCTCGACGCCGTGGCCCGAGCGCCCCTACGACGGGTCCAGGCGCGCGCTGGCGGGAATGAAGAACCTCACCTCGCGCCTGATCGGCCGCTTCTGCGCCGCGGTCCAGCAGGCGACCCAGGAGGCGTACGGCGCTGCCCCGTTGACCCGGTACGGGGCCGACCTCGTCGTTCCCGAGGACACTGCCCTCGAGATCGCGGCGCTCAAGGCGATCGCGGCGCACTACGTCATGCGGGCCGACGACCGCCAGCCCGTCCTGCAGAAGCAGCGCGAGATCCTCACCGAGCTGGTGTCGCTGATCCGGCTGCGCAGTGAGATCGACCCGGCCTTCGGGGGAGACTTCGCGGCGGCGGACAGCGACGCGGCCCGGCTGCGGGTCATCGTCGACCAGGTGGCATCGCTGACCGACGCCTCCGCCCTGGCCTGGCACACGCGGCTCACCTGAGCGAGCTCCGTGAGGTCCGGGCGTCGGCCGGTGTCGACCTTGCACCGTAGACTCCTTGCGTGGCAGGGCTGATCCGCGAGGAGGACATCGCGCAGGTGCGCGAGCGGGCGCCCATCTACGACGTCGTCTCTCCGCACGTGATGCTGAAGCCGGCCGGGGGCGGCTCGTACAAGGGCCTGTGCCCCTTCCACGACGAGAAATCCCCGTCGTTCCAGATCACCCCGGCCCGCAATTTCTTCCACTGCTTCGGCTGCGGCGAGGGCGGCGACGTCATCAAGTTCGTGATGAAGCACGACGGCCTGCCGTTCAACGAGGCCGTCGAGTGGCTGGCCCAGCGGTTCAACATCGAGCTGCACTACACCGAGGGACACACCAAGGGCGAGCGTCGCGAGACCAATCTGCGCCCGCGCCTGATCGAGGCACACCGGGTCGCCGCCGCCTACTACGCCGAGCAGCTGGCCTCGCCCGACGCGATGACCGGACGCACGTTCCTGGCCGATCGCGGCTTCGACCGGGACGCCGCCGAGCGATTCGGCGTCGGCTATGCGCCCCGCGACGGCGACGCACTCTTCAAGCACCTGCGTCAGCGCGGCTTCACCGACGACGAGCTGGTGACCGGCGGCCTGGTGGCCCACGGTCAGCGCGGGCACTACGACCGGTTCCGCGGACGGCTGCTCTGGCCGATCCGCAACACCGCGGGGGAGACCATCGGCTTCGGGGCCCGGCGACTCTTCGACGACGACCGGGTCGAGGCCAAGTACCTCAACACCCCCGAGACCCCCATCTACAAGAAGAGCCAGGTGCTGTACGGGGTCGACCTCGCCCGCAAGGACATCGGCAGCTCCTCCCAGGCGGTCGTCGTCGAGGGCTACACCGACGTGATGGCCTGCCACCTGGCCGGCGTCACGACCGCGGTCGCCACCTGCGGCACCGCGTTCGGCGAGGACCACGGCCGGGTGCTGAGGCGGCTGCTCCACGACCACGAGCAGTTCCGCGGCGAGATCATCTTCACCTTCGACGGCGACGAGGCCGGACAGAAGGCGGCGCTGCGCGCCTTCGGCGGCGACCAGCAGTTCGTCGGCCAGACCTACGTCGCGATCGAGCCGGAGGGCCTTGACCCGTGCGACCTGCGGGTGACGAAGGGGGACGAGGCGGTCCGCGAGCTGATCGCCCGTCGCGTGCCGCTGTACCGGTTCGTCCTCGGCAATGTGGTGCGCCAGTTCGACCTCGACCGCGCCGACGGCCGGGTCGACGCGCTGCGGGAGGCGGCCAAGCTGGTGGCCAGCATCCGCGACCGCTCCAAGGTGGAGGCGTTCGCTCGCGAGCTGGCGGGCATGGTCGGCGTCGAGATCGAGCAGGCCCGCAACGAGGTGCGCCGGGCCGCGGGGTCCGGACGGGGCCAGGCTCCGGCATCGCCTCCGAGCGGCGCGGCGTCGGCCATCCCGGGGGAGGCGGTCCCCGACCCCCGGGATCCCCGCTTCACCCTGGAGCGGGAGACGCTGAAGGTCGTGGTGCAGCGTCCTGACCTGGTCGTCTCCCTTGCCGCGGGTCTGGGCGACAACGACTTCACCCATCCCACCCTGCGCGCGGTGTGGCGGCTGGTCGAGAAGTGCGGAGGAGCAGGGGCGGCGCCCACGCCGGACACCTGGGCGGGGACCCTGCTGCAGGCTGCCGACGATGCCGCGGTCGAGGCCGCGCTGAACCTCCTCGCCGTCGAGCCGCTGCCGACCTCCTCCGAGAAGGAGGCCGGCTTCGCCGCCGCCTCGATCTACCGGCTCCAGGAGGTGACGGTCCTGCGCGCGATCGCGGATCTGAAGTCCCGGCTGCAGCGGACCAACCCGGTGGAGGAGCCCACCGAGTACAACCGCATGTTCGGCGACCTGGTCGCCCTGGAGCAGAAGCGGCGCTCCCTGAGGGAGCTGGCGATCGGCGAGACCGAGTGATCTTCTCGCGCAAGGAGTCGCTGCCTCCCGCGGTACGCGAGCGCGCGGGCCTGTCCCGCGTCCAGCGCGTCCTGGCCTGGGCCGGCGACGAGCCGAGCGGCTGGCTCGTCGCCACCGAGGACGCCCTCGTCGTGGTCCGCGGAGACGACGTCTCCCGCTTGGGCTGGGACGAGATCGAGCACGCGAAGTGGGATCGCGACGGCGAGACACTGCGCGTCACCGAGGTGGGCACCTTCGGTGCGCCCCGGGCCGTCCACACCATCACGGTCCGCACCCCTGGCGACCTCCTCCCCGTGGTGCGCGAGCGAGTCACCTCCACCCTGGTGCTGCAGGCGCCCGGCCAGACCCCCGACGGCAGGGCGTTCACGCTCGTCGTGCGGCGCAGCCCCGCCGACCGCTCGTTGCGTGCCTTCGTGGACTACCCGGCCGGTACCGACCCCGCCGATCCCGTGGTCGCCGAGGCCGTCGAGGCGGCCCTGCAGCAGGCATCCTGGGAGGTCGGAACCGAGCTGTGATCCGATTCGCCCCGGGTCGGGCCAGTTGCTAACCTATGCGGGCTGCGGGTCCCGACCCGCACGATCCCCTGTAGCTCAATTGGCAGAGCATTCGGCTGTTAACCGAAGGGTTGTTGGTTCGAGTCCAACCGGGGGAGCCACGATCCGCCTCCGCGCCTGCGCACACGCGTGTTGGCCGGGGGCGGTTCTGCGTTCCATGGTGCGCCCGAGCAGCGCTCGCGGGGCCAGTGGCGGCGCGCGTGATGCGACGCGGGCCGTGACTGCGAGCCGGGGCGATGGATAGCGTGCTGGGGTGGCCAGCGGGCCCGTTGGTGCCACACGCTGCGAAGGGGAACGCCATGAAGCACGGAGTCTGGGTGCTGAGAACGCCCGCCACTCCCGACATGAACGAGCTGGTCGAGCTGGCGGTTGCCGCGGAGGAGTCCGGTTGGGACGGGGTCTTCGTCAGCGACTCGATCGCCTTCCGAAGTACCGACCCGTGGGTGACCCTGGGCGCGATCGCCGCGCGGACCGAGCGCGTGACTCTCGGGACGTGGATCACGGCACCGGCTCAGCAGCCGCCGTGGCGGCTCGCGGCGGCACTGGCGTCACTCGACCGGCTCTCCGGCGGGCGCGTTCTGCTGGGCACCGGGCTGGGAGTCGGTGACGACTTCTCCAAGTTCGGCGATCGCCTGTCGCCGTCGGCGCGTGCCCGCAAGTACGACGAGTCACTCGACCTGATGGCCCGCCTCTGGACCGGGGAGCCGGTCACCTACGACGGCGAGTTCTACCAGGTCACCGACGTGACCCTGCCGATCCTGCCGGTGCAGGAGCCACGCATCCCCGTGGTCGTCGGGGGCTGGTGGCCCCACAAGAAGCCGTTCCACCGCGCTGCGGCGTGGGACGGGCTGATGCCGTACTGGCCCGCACTGCTCGGTGGGAACGTCGGCCCCGAGGGTCAGACGTCGTCGGGAACGATCACGGGTGAGCTGCGTGAGCTGATGGCCTACTACCGCGACGTTGCGCATGGCGCCGGCGAGGTGGTCATCCCTCGGGAGCAGCCCGACGATCCCGACTACGACGCGCTGGCCGAGGAGCTCGGTGCGACGTGGCTGCTCAGCGCCTACGGCCTGGACTTCGACGAGGTGCGCGAAGGTCCGCCGACGTAGGCGGCCGAACGACCCGATCGACGGTCAGGAGTCCTCGTCCTCGCCGCCCCAGGCCAGTGGGATCACCTCGAACGGTGCGGCGAACTGCACTCCGAGCCGCGCGCCGGTCGCGCGGCCCATGCCCTCGAGGAACTCCCGCTCGTCCCAGTCGTCCCAGCCCAGACCGTCGATATAGGCGCGGTGGGCCTTCAGCGACTCCACAGCCCGGTCGAACGTCGCGGTCGTGTCGACGGCGTGCCTGGAGTCCGGCGATCCGTACACCCAGATCTGGCGGACGCCGCCCCACGGCTCGAGGCCGTCGACGAGCTGGTCGTTGAAGACCCAGCGGTTGCCTGCGTCGCGGACCCCGTCGAGAACGGACCTCCCGGCGGCGATGTGGTCGGCCTGGTTGATGTTGCCCGACCCCCACGTGTCGCGGAAGTTGCCGGTGATGACGATCTCGGGCCGGTGCCGACGTACGACCTGGGCGATCGCGCGACGCATGTCGAGTCCGTACTCGAGCACCCCGTCGGGGAACCCCAGGAAGTCGACGGAGTCGACGCCCACGATGCGCGCGGAGTCGATCTGCTCCTTCTCGCGCACCACCCGGCACTCATCGGGGTGCATCCCGTCGATGCCGGCCTCGCCGCTGGTGATCATCACGTAGCCGATCCACTTGCCCTGGTCGGTCCAGCGCGCGACCCCTCCGGCCGCGCCGAACTCCATGTCGTCGGGGTGGGCCACGATCGCCAGGGCGCGCGACCAGTCTTCCTTCAGGGGCTTCAGCGGCTCAGGGGCATCCATGCCCGCAACCTACGTGGACCGAGCGCGTGGCGAAAGACGAGGTGCCGGGGAGGTAGCGTTGTGCGGTGACCGAACCGAGCGTGTCCTTCGACGACCTGGGTCTGGATCCGCGGCTGCTCACGGCGCTCGCGGAGGTGGGCTACGAGACTCCGTCGCCCATCCAGGCGCAGGCGATCCCGCCCCTGATGGCGGGGCGCCACGTCGTGGGGCTCGCCCAGACGGGGACCGGGAAGACCGCCGCCTTCGCGCTGCCGATCCTCTCCCGGATCGACCTTGCCGCGAAGAGGCCGCAGGTCCTGGTCCTCGCGCCCACCCGCGAGCTCGCCCTCCAGGTCTCGGAGGCCTTCGAGCGGTACGGCCACGCGATGAAGGGGCTGCACGTCCTGCCGGTGTACGGCGGGCAGGGGTACGGCGTGCAGCTGTCGGCCCTGCGGCGCGGCGTGCACGTCGTCGTCGGAACCCCCGGCCGGGTGATGGACCACCTCGACAAGGGCACCCTCGACCTGGGCGGAGTGCGCTTCGTCGTCCTCGACGAGGCCGACGAGATGCTCAACATGGGTTTCGCGGAGGACGTCGAGCAGATCCTGTCGTCCACCCCGGTGGAGAAGCAGGTGGCGCTCTTCTCGGCGACCATCCCCGCTCCCATCCGGCGGATCGCCAAGAAGCACGCGCCCGACGCCGTCGAGGTGACGGTCACGTCGTCGACGACGACGGCCACCAACGTCGCTCAGCGCTATCTCAAGGTCGCCCACTCCCAGAAGCTGGACGCGCTGACCCGCATCCTCGAGGTGGAGAACTTCGACGGCCTGATCGTCTTCGTGCGCACCAAGAACGCGACCGAGGAGCTCGCCGAGCGGCTGCGTGCCCGCGGGTTCTCCGCCGGGGCCATCAACGGGGACGTGGCGCAGGCTGCTCGTGAGCGCACGATCGAGCAGCTGCGCAAGGGCAAGCTCGACATCCTTGTGGCGACCGACGTCGCGGCCCGCGGGCTGGACGTGCCGCGGATCAGTCACGTCGTCAACTACGACATCCCCACCAACACCGAGTCCTACGTGCACCGGGTGGGCAGGACCGGGCGGGCGGGGCGCTCGGGGGCGGCGATCTCGTTCGTCACCCCGCGGGAGTCGCACCTGCTGCGGGCGATCGAGAAGGCCAACCGCACCACCGTGACCGAGATGTCGCTGCCCAGCGTCGAGGACGTCAACGCCTACCGGGTCTCCAAGTTCTCCGACGCAATCACCCAGGCGCTCGGCGACGCCCAGCTGGAGCAGTTCCGCAACCTCATCGCCGCCTACGAGGCCGAGCACGACGTGCCCGCTCTCGACATCGCCGCGGCCGTCGCCGTCCTGGCGCAGGACGGCGAGCCGTTGCTGCTCGAGGACCGGCCCGAGCAGCCCCTGGACTCGCGATCCGCGGGCGGCGGTCGCGGTGCCCGGGAACGCCGGCCGATGACCCGCTACCGCATCGAGGTGGGCAAGCGCCACAAGGTCGAGCCGCGGATGATCGTCGGGGCGCTCGCCAACGAGGGCAACCTCGCGCGGGGCGACTTCGGCCGGATCGAGATCAAGCCGGCATTCTCCATCGTCGAGCTCGCCTCGGACCTGCCGCCGAAGGCACTCAAGCAGCTCAAGGACACCCGGATCTCCGGTGTGCTGATCGACATCAAGGCGGACACCTTCGTCCCCTCCGGACGCAGGTCCGCTCAGGGCCCCCGGCCCGGGAAGTCGGGGACGGCGGGAACGTCGAAGAGCGGGCGTGAGAAGAAGCCCCGTCACAAGAACCGCTCCTCGTAACGTGTCGTCGGGGCCGCTCCTGCCGGCATCGTGATGGCGGCACCTCGATCCTCGGTGTCATCCGGCTGCCCGCGGTCGGACCGGGCGCCCTGTCCCGAGGTCGAAGTCGGTGATCCCGGCGAGTAGGCTGCCCGCTTGTCACACGGTGCGGTGGGCCGGTAGCTCAGCCGGTTAGAGCAGGGGACTCATAATCCCTGGGTCGTGGGTTCGAGTCCCACCCGGCCCACGAGACCCGTTCCGGCGGTGGGGAGCTCAGTAGCGGAAGCGGCCGTGGAACTTCTTGGTGTCCGAGGAGTACGTCGGGCCGTCGGTGCCGGCGCCGTAGATCGTGGCGGTCTCGGCGATGAACGTTCCCTTCGCCTTCGGGACGCACCGGTGGGGGATGTCGACGTAGATGACGCCCTTGCGCCAGCGCATCGTCGGGTGGAGGGTGCAGTCGCGGTAGTCGCTGCCGGAGGGGCCGTAGGTGTAGTCGACGTTGGACCAGTCCGGCTGCTGGGCGAAGGTCCACAGGTCGACGTACTGGCCGGTCGTGGGGCCCTGCCAGTGCAGGTGGAACGCCTGGACGTACGTGGCGTGCTTCTTCAGGCGCTTGATCGTGAACACGAGCCGGGTGCTGGTGGCGTGGTCCGCGATGTGGATGCGGTAGAGGTCGATTGTCTTCTTGGCCTTGGTGCTGATCGTGCTGTCGCCGGTCAGCGACACGTCCCCGTGGGCGTCCCTCCACGTGTGGGAGTAGGCGGCCTGGGCGGGTGTCAGCGTGCCGGTGAGGAGGATGAGGGCACTGAGGGTGCCCGCCAGAGCGGCCTTCTTCATCGACGCCCCCTCCCGAGATCGGTAGCAGCATGAAAACCCGCGACTGCGCCCGGTGGCAAGGGGGTCGCAAGCCGGTCGGCCGTCGGCGTTCCGCGGCGAGAACGAGCGCCCCCCTTTCTAAAACTTGTACTTTCCGACAAACTCGCGAGTGGCAGGTGACGTGGATCTTGGAGGTCGAGATGTCTGCACAGGACGCTGTGGCCGCCACACGGGCGAGCCTCTCCACCCTGGACGCAGCGGTCGCACGGCTGCGTGACGAGTTCGGCGAGACCCTGGGGGTGCGCCGGCTCACCTCGGACGTGGGAAGGCTGCTGGCCGATCTGGACGAGCTCGGCGACCCGATGCCGGGACATCGTCCGGGGGTCGAGTCCGGGGACCCGATCGAGGTTTCCGACGAGCCGTACGACGAGACCATGTGGCAGGCCGCTGAATCCGAAGCCCAACGCCCCATGTGAGGAGCCGCTCGATGTCGGCAGGCCTGAGTAGTCCCGGACGAGCTAAGCAGCTTCCGAAGACACTTCGCCAGGACCGATGGTGGCTCCAGCCGCTGGTCACGTTCACGATCCTGGCGGCGTTCGTCGTCTACGCGACGTGGCGCGCCTTCGCGGCGCCCACTACTACTCCGCGCCGTACCTGTCGCCGTTCTACTCGCCCTGCATGGGCGAGCAGTGCGTCGCCGGGTCCGCCGACTTCGGCCGGCCGTTCGTGTTCTGGCCGTTCTCGCCCGCGCTGATCATCCTCATCGTGCCGCTCGGCTTCCGGATGACCTGCTACTACTACCGCAAGGCCTACTACCGGTCGTCTGGCTGTCGCCACCCGCGTGCGGAGTGGCCGAGCCGCACGCGAAGTACAGCGGTGAGCGCCGGTTCCCGCTGATCCTGCAGAACCTGCACCGCTGGTTCCTGATCCTGTCGGCGATCATCGCGGTGGTGCTCACCTGGGACCTGATCCTCAGCTTCCGGGACGCGAGCG
>CAWDVB010000015.1:0-93007 GCA_963805655.1 uncultured Actinomycetota bacterium
GGTTGATAGGCCGGAGGTAGAAGGCAGTAATGCACGGAGCCGACCGGTACTAATAGGCCGAGGGCTTGTCTCTCAAAGATGTTGCGCGTCCACTGTGTGGCTCCCGAGTTACGGTCGGGGACCGTTTCGGGTCCGACATAACTCCATAGAGTTTCGGCGGCCATAGCGAAGGGGAAACACCCGGCTCCATTCCGAACCCGGAAGTTAAGCCCTTCTGCGCCGATGGTACTGCAGGCGGGAGCCTGTGGGAGAGTAGGACGCCGCCGGACATTCTTTCGTAAAGGCCACCCTCGGGTGGCCTTTACGCTTTTCTGTACGTCGCGGGTGCCCGCTGTGGTACCTGCCCCCGTACGGTGGACACGGTCGAGCACAGATCTGCCCCTCAGGGGCACCGAGGAGAAGACATGGCACAGGGCTCCACCGCCGGTGGCCGTTCCCAGGGCCGGCCGCCCCGGAAGGCCGGCCGCCCCGACCAGCAGGACAGGCCCGCGCGTCCCTCCAGCGGGGGCGGGCGAGGCTCCGGTGGCCAGCCGTCGAAGAGCGCCGCCTCCGGCCGGGGTGGCGCCGCGCCTCGCACGGCCGCCCGTCGCGGGGGCCCACCGTCCCGCACGGATCGCGCCGGGCGGGAGGAGCGCAGCGGCGAGCAGAAGGCCTACGACGGGCCGGAGCTCCCTGCAGACATCACGGGGCGAGAGCTCGACCGTTCGGTTGCCGCCCAGCTGCAGGGGCTTCCCGAGAAGCTCGCTCTGCGGGTCGCGCGGCACCTCGTCGCCGCGGGGCGGCTGATCGACGAGGACCCGGCATTGGCCTATGCCCATGCAAAGGCAGCCCGCGCGCGGGCCTCACGTCTGGCTGTCGTGCGGGAAGCGTGCGGTGAGGCGGCGTATGCCGCCGGCGAGTTCGCCGACGCGGCCACCGAGTTGCGCGCCGCGCGGCGGATGAACGGCGTGCAGGACTACCTGCCGATGATCGCGGACTGTGAGCGGGCTCTCGGGAGACCGGAGAAGGCGCTGGCGCTGGCCCGTGGAGCGGAGTCCAAGTCGCTGCCGGAGTCCGTCGCCGTCGAGCTGACCATCGTCGAGGCGGGCGCGCGCCGCGACCTCGGCGACGTGGGGGCCGCGCTGCGAACTCTTGAGTCGGCCCCGCTCCACTCGCCGTCCCGGGCGGGATGGTCGGTCCGGCTGCGCTACGCCTACGCCGACCTGCTGGTGTTCGCGGGCCGCGAGGAGGAGGGCGCGGAGTGGTTCCACCGCGCGGCCGCCATCGACAACGACGGGATCACCGATGCCGCGGAGCGGGCTCAGGAGCTCGACGCCCGGCGTGGCGACGGCGAGGACGTTTCCCCAGTTCCTCACGACGACTGACCGAACTGTCGTCGCGCTCGCGCAGGATGACCGACGAGGTGATCCGATGAGGAACGACGCGAGACCAGAGGGCGGCACCGCGAGGCGGGGACGCCGACCGGGGCGGACGCCCCCGACGGGTGCCAACGAGGTGCGGCTGGTGGGGCGAGTCACCGGACCTCCGGAGGAGCGGTGGTTGCCGTCGGGAGCCCGGCTGGTGAGCCTCCGGGTCACGGTCCGGCGCTCCGCGACGGTCATGACGCGCGGCTCCGCACAGGCAGTGGATGTCCTCGACTGTGTCGCCTGGTCCGCAGAGGCCAGGCGGGCAGTGATCGCACGCCGCGTGGGGGATGTCGTCGAGCTTCACGGCGCGATCCGCAGGAGGTTCTTCCGCACGCCTGGCGGCTCGATGAGCCGGGTGGAGGTGGAGGTCCTGTCGGCCCGGCTGGTGGAGCCTGCCGGGTAGGTGCGCTCCCGGAGGCATGGCCGCGGGTGGGCCCGGACCCGGCTGGTACGGTCCGCAGCGACTGCAAAGGAGACGCACCCATGTCGCAGAACACGCTGGGCCGTTCCGAGGAGTCCTTGTCCGCGCGCTACGACGTCGCGCTTCTCGACCTTGACGGTGTGGTCTACATCGGCCCTGAGCCCGTCCCCGGGATGGTCACCGCCCTGGGCGAGGCTCGCGCCGCCGGTATGCGCACCGCCTTCGTGACCAACAACGCGGCGCGTCCGGCGAGCACGGTCGCGGACCATCTGCGCTCCTTGGGTCTGGTGGTGGAGGTGGACGACGTGGTGACGTCCGCGCAGGCCGTCGCCTCGATGATGGCCGAGCAGCTGCCGCCGCGGTCGGGCGTGTTCGTGATCGGGGGCGAAGGCCTGATGGTGGCGGTGGCAGAGGCGGGCCTGTCGCCCACGCAGGACCCGGAGGCCGAGGTCGCCGCCGTCGTGTCCGGCTATCACCCTGATCTGCGGTTCGGGACTGTGGTCGAGGGGACCATTCTGCTGCGGTCGGGCCTGCCCTGGTTCGCCTCGAACGCGGACATGACCCTGCCCACCGCGCGCGGAGTCGGTCCGGGCAACGGGTCCCTGATCGAGCTCGTTGCACGGCTGGTGGAACGCAGGCCGCAGGTGCGGGGAAGCCGGAGCCGGTGCTGTTCCGGCAGAGCGTCGGCCGTACCGGCGCGCAGCGCCCCCTGGCGGTGGGGGACCGTCTCGATACCGATATCGAGGGAGCGCAGCGCGCCGGCATGGACAGCCTCCTCGTCCTGACCGGCGTCACAGGGCTCCCGGAGCTGGTCTGCGCGCCGAGCGGCAGGCGCCCGACCTACATCAGCCCCACCCTTGCGGGTCTGAACGAGACCCACCCGGCGGTGACGATGTCCGGCGAACGAGCGCGTCTCGGTGGGTGGAGCGCGCGGGTGACCGACGGGAGGCTCATCGTGACCGGCAGCGGGTCGGCCGCCGACTGGTGGCGCGTGGCCGCTTCGGCCGCATGGCATCATCAGGACACCAAGGGAGGGGTCGTCTCCGTCGACGGGGTCACCCCACCACCGGTGCACGTCGCGGGCCACCGAGCGCGGTCCTAAGGAGGAGCAGGTGAACGACGGTCTCCCCGGGGCCGAGTCCCGGGCCTCGAGTCTCCCGACGACGGCTCGCCCCCCGGCTCGCTCCCCGGCGACGGGTCGCAGGGTGCCCCGACCACCGGCGACGCCCGCATTGACGAGGTTCTTGCCGGGTTGGACGACCTGGAGGCGGAGGAGATCGACGAGCACCCGCGGCGGTACGCGGCGGTGCACGAGGCGTTGCGGGAGGCGCTGGCGTCACCGCCGAGCGACACCGGCCGGGACGGGTGAGCCGTGGCCCCTCGGAGGCAGCGGCTCGATGCCGAGCTGGTGCGCCGTGGGCTGGGTCGCTCCCGGGCGCACGCGGCCGAGCTGATCGCCCAGGGTCGGGTGACCGTCGCCGGCCAGACCGCGACGAAGCCGGCGACGGGGGTGACCACCGACGCCGCGATCGTCGTGCGAGAGGACGCGTCGGGTCCCGAGTTCGCCTCCCGTGGGGGTCACAAGCTGCAGGGCGCGCTGACGGCGTTCATCCCGCTCGGGCTGGCCGTGCGAGGCCGTCGGTGTCTCGACGCCGGGGCCTCCACCGGAGGTTTCACCGACTGCTGCTCCGGCACGGGGCCGCGCGAGGTGGTGGCGGTGGACGTCGGCTACGGCCAGCTCGCCTGGGCGCTGCGCGGACCCGCGCGTCGACGGTCCTGGACCGCACCAACGTGCGAGACCTCCACTGGACTGCCTCAGGCGCCGGTCGACCTGGTGGTCGGCGACCTGTCGTTCATCTGGCCTGGACAGGTCCTGGATGCGCTGATCTGCGCCTGGCATCCCACCGGCGACCTGGCCTTGCTGGTCAAGCCCCAGTTCGAGGTCGGACAGGAGCGCGTCGGCAAGGGCGGCGTGGTTCGCGACCCGGAGCTGAGGGCCGAAGCCGTGGTCGCCGTGGCCGACGCGTTGGACTCCCGGGGCTGGGCGTGCGGGAGGTGGCCGTCAGCCCGTTGCCCGGGCCGTCGGGGAACGTCGAGTACTTCGTGTGGGCTCGTCGGGGACCCGCAGCGACTACGGCTGAGAAGATCCACGACGCCGTACGTCGGAGCCCGGTTGTGGCGGTGCGGATGAGAAGGTGGATCCGTGAGCGACGGCGGCCAGACCCCCTCCCCGCAGGAGGTGAGGACAGTCCTGGTGGTGTCCCATGCCCGCCGTGACGACGCCCGCGACGTGGCGGCCACCCTGTGCAAGGCCCTGCGCGAGTCGGGGGTGGGAGTCCGACTCCTCGCCGACGAGGCGGAGGCACTCGGCCTGACGTCGCAGGACTGCGACGTGGTGAACGCGTCGGAGCTCGCCTCGGTCGGGTGCGAGCTGATCGTCGTCATCGGTGGTGACGGCACCATCCTGCGCGCCGCCGAGCTGGCCCGGGAGTCGGGGACCCCTTTGCTCGGGGTCAATCTCGGGCACATCGGCTTTCTCGCAGAGGCCGAGCACGAGGATGTCGCCTCCACCATCGACGCGATCGTCTCCCGGTCCTACACCACCGAGGAGAGGCTCACCGTGGACGTGTCCGTCCTCCAGGACGGACAGGTTGTCGCGGAGACCTGGGCGCTGAACGAGGCCAGCGTGGAGAAGGCCGCACGCGAGAAGATGATCGAGGTCCTGGTGGAGGTCGACGGGCGCCCGTTGTCGCGCTGGGGATGCGACGGCGTGGTCTGCGCGACGCCGACCGGTTCGACGGCCTACAGCTTCTCCTCCGGGGGACCGGTGGTCTGGCCCGAGGTCGAGGCGCTGCTGATGGTGCCGCTGAGCGCTCATGCGCTCTTCGCGCGCCCCATCGTCGTCGCCCCGGACTCGGTCATCGCGGTGGACGTCCTGACCGACTACGGCGCCGGGGGAGTGCTGTGGTGCGACGGCCGGCGCACTTTCGAGCTCCCTCCCGGGGCGCGGATCGAGGTCCGAAGGGGCCGCCTGCCCATCCGGCTCGCGCGGCTGCACGCCCAGCCGTTCACCGACCGCCTCGTCGCCAAGTTCGCCCTGCCGGTGACGGGCTGGCGTGCAGCTCGCCGCAAGCACGGGTCGGGCCAGTCGTGATCGAGGAGATCCGGATCCGGTCCCTGGGCGTCATCGAGGAGTCGGGCCTCGAGCTGGGCCCGGGTTTCACCGCGATCACGGGAGAGACCGGCGCCGGGAAGACCATGGTCGTGTCCGCGCTGCGGTTGCTCCTCGGGGCCCGTGCCGACTCCGGCGCGGTCCGGGCCGGTGCGAGCTCCGCCCGGGTCGAAGGCATCGTGCGTACGGGGGCTTGGTCGCAGGCGCTGGAGCCGAGGTTGGACGAGCTGGGGGCGGAGGTCGACGACGGTGCCCTGGTGATCGCTCGCCAGGTGGCCGCCGAGGGGCGCTCCCGCGCGACAGTGGGGGGAGCCGCTGTTCCGGTCGGGGCACTGAGCGAGATCAGCCAGGCGCTGGTCGTGGTGCACGGCCAGGCCGACCAGCACCGGTTGCAGTCCGCCGCCGAGCAGCTCGACGCGCTCGACCGCTACGCCGGGGCGGACGTGCTGGCCCTCCGGTCCCGGTTCGCCGAGGCGTACGAGGAACTTCGGGCCGTCCGGCGCGAGCTGGACGAGCTGGTGGCCGCGGGCCGTGAGCGGGCACGCGAGGCGGACTTGCTTCGCTTCGGGCTCGACGAGATTGCGGCGGTCGATCCGCAACCGGGCGAGGACTCTGCCCTGGCCGACGAAGAAGAGCGGCTCGCCCACGCGGATGCCCTCAGGACCGCCGCCGAGTCCGCGCGCCTGCTGCTCTCCAACGACGAGGAGGACCCCGACGCACTGGGGTCACTTGCAGCGGCGCGCGCGACCCTGGAGGGCGTGCGCGCGCACGATCCGGAGGCGGCCGCTCTGTCCGACCGCCTCGCCGAGGCGAGCTACCTGGTCTCCGACCTGGCCGCCGATGCCGCGTCCTATGCCGCGGGTCTGGAGTCCGACCCGACCCGGCTGCAGGAGGTCGTCGAGCGGAGGGCCGCGCTGAAGGCACTGATGCGCAAGTACGGCGAGGATCTCGAGGCAGTTCTGGCGTGGGCCAGCGACGCTAGCGCGGCGCTGGCCCGGGTCGACAACGCCGACCAGCTGGTGGCCGACCTGGAGGAACGTCAGCGGTTGCTGAGGGCCGACCTGGCGGAGCTCGGGGCGGACCTCTCGGCAGGTCGCGCCGACGCGGCGCAGCGCCTGGCCGACGAGGTGACCCTTGAGCTGGTCGCGTTGGCGATGCCGCATGCCCGCGTGACCATCGCGGTGCGGCAGGTGCCGGACCCGTCCGGTATCGAGACCGAGGGCGGCCCGGTGCGAGCCGGGGTGCGCGGGCTCGACGAGGTCGAGTTCCTGTTGGCGGCCAATCCCGGCACCGAGCCCCGGTCCTTGGCGAAGACGGCGTCGGGCGGTGAGCTGTCGCGGCTGATGCTGGCGTTGGAGGTCGTGCTCGCGGCGAGTGATCCGGTGCCCACGTTGGTCTTCGACGAGATCGACGCCGGCATCGGCGGGAAGGCGGCCGTGGAGGTGGGGAGGCGGCTCGCGCGACTGGCCGGTGCTGCGCAGGTCGTGGTGGTGACCCACCTGCCGCAGGTGGCAGCCTTCGCCCACACCCATGTCCGTGTCTCCAAGAGCAGCACCGGTTCCGTCACGACCTCCGACCTGGCCGTGCTCGGCGACGACGAGCGCGTGGTCGAGCTGTCCCGGATGCTGGCCGGGCTGGAGGACTCCGCGTCGGCCCGTGCGCACGCTCAGGAGCTTCTGGAGACCGCTCGCGCGGGAGGCGCCCGATGAGACGACGTACCCAGCTGTCCACCACTCTGCCGCCGGGGGCGGTCTCCGGGCCGGCGCGGATGGGACGCAACGTGGCACTCTTGCTGCCCCGGCTGCGCCCCGGCGACATCGCGGTGATCGACCACATGGATCTCGACCGGTCCACCGCGCGCGATCTGGTGTCTGCCGGGGTGGCCGGCGTCGTGAACACCGCCGCGTCGATCTCCGGGCGCTACCCGAACCGCGGACCCGAGGTGCTCGCGGAGGCGGGCATCGCCCAAGTGGACATGGTCGGGCCCGAGATCCTGACCCAGGTGCGCAACGGCGACCAGATCACCATCCTTGACGGCAACGTCCAGCGTGGCGACGACCTGGTGGCCGCCGGGCGGGCGCTTCACTCCTCCGACATCGTGCAGCTGATGCTGGCGGCCCGCCGCGGTCTGGAGACCCAGCTGCAGAGCCTCACCACCAATACCGTGGAGTTCCTGCGGCGCGAGCAGGGCCTGATCCTGCACGGAGACGGACTGCCGCAGCTGCGCACCCAGCTGGCGGGACGCCCCGTACTGGTCGTGGTGGCCGGGTTCGACTACGAAGCGGACCTCCGGCGGGTGCGCAGGTTCGTCAAGGAGCAGAGGCCGGTGGTCATCGCGGTCGACGCCGGTGCGGACGCAGCCAAGCGCGCCGGGGTGCGACCCGACGTCGTGGTCATCAGCGAGGCGGGGCTTGGCTCGCGCACGGCGACCGGGCCCAGCGTCGCCCCGGTGAGTGACAAGGCGATCCGGTCCGCCCGTGAGGTCGTCCTGCTGACCGACCTGAGTGGGCAGGCGAACGGCGCCGACCGGCTGGACAAGCTGGGAGTCGCGCCCGTCGAGGTGCGGGCGTCCGCCGCACCTTCCGACATCGCCGTCCTCCTGGCCGACGTGGGCCAGGCGCGGCTGATCGTGACGGCGGGTGTCCATGCCACGTTGGACGAGTTCTTGGACCGGCACCGGTCCGGCATGGCCAGCACGTTCCTCACGCACCTGCGGGTCGGGCCCAAGCTGGTCTCGGCGGCTGCCCTGCCCCAGGTCTACCTCGGAGGGGCCCGCCGCTGGCAGCTCGTCCTGCTTGTCGTCGCCGGCGTGGCGGCGGTGGCCGCGGCGCTGGCGACGACCCCGGACGGGGCGGACCTCTACCACTGGACCTGGACGCACCTGCCGGGTGTGTTCCACATCATCCGATCAGGAGCGCTGTGATCTCCTTCCGCTACCACGTCGTCACCGTCGTCGCGATCCTGTTCGCGCTCGCCGCGGGGGTTGTTCTCGGGCACGGCATGTCCACGACCACGGCGAGCCCGACCGTGTCGAGCGGGGGCACGCCCTCCACCTCGGCAACCAGCGCCCCCAGCGCGGATGTCACGGCCCTCAAGCAGCAGATCGCCGACGAGGCCAGCTTCATCGAGGCCGTCGGCCCACGCGTGGTGGCCGGCAGTCTCACCGGCACGACCGTGGTCGTCGTCGTAGCTCCCGGAGCGGACACCGCGATCGTCTCGGGTCTGTCGCAACTCCTCCCGGCCACCGGTGCCACGGTCGTGGGACGGGTCGACCTGGGCTCCGACGCTACCGACCCGGGGTCCCGGCAGCTGGTCGACGAGCTGACCACGCAGCTGGTCAAGTCGACCAAGGGAGTCAGGGTGCCCGGCACGGTGGGCACCTACGAGCGGCTCGGTGCGGTCCTGGGCTTCGCGTTCGCCTCCACCGACCCGGCGGGGACGCCGATGGACTCATCCGGACAGACCCTCAGCGCAGGACTGTCGGCCGGCCGCCTGGCAACGACCACCGAGGACCTGGCACAGAAGGCCGGCCTGGTGCTGCTGGTCGCACCGTCGGGCTCGGTGACCGACACCTCCGCCACCGGAACGATCATCGCCAGCATCGCCAAGGGGCTCGGTGGACAGTCCGCGGCAGTCATGCTGGTGGCCGGGCGGGCGGACGGGCAGCCGGCCGCTGCGATCGAGGCCCTGCGGGTCGATCCCCAGGCGACCAGCGTGGTGGCCAGCGAGGATGCCGGCGACCTCGGCTCGGGTCAGATCGCCGCGCTGCTGGGCCTCGCCGCGGCCGCAGACGGGACGGTCGGGCAGTACGGTCTCGGCAAGTCGGCGGGGGCGCTGGTCCCGTGATGTCGGTCCCGGCGCCCGCGTGTTTTCGCGCAAGGCGCCGATCAGTTGCTAGCCTAGAACCCCGTGGAGGCAAGGCCTCGACGAGGACGTGACCGGAGTCAGGTAGCAGACCGGAGTGCTTCGGCGAGTCCTCGGAGGTCCTGCTTGTCGCAGTCCTGTCCCGACCATCCGCGGGAGTTCCTTTGGCCGGAGCCCAGCCCCCGAAGCACGTTTTCGTCACCGGAGGAGTCGCGTCCTCCCTGGGGAAGGGGCTCACCGCCTCCTCGCTGGGCAGCCTGTTGAAGGCACGCGGGGTGCGTGTGACGATGCAGAAGCTCGACCCGTACCTCAACGTCGATCCGGGGACGATGAACCCCTTCCAGCACGGCGAGGTGTTCGTGACCGACGACGGCGCCGAGACCGACCTCGACATCGGCCACTATGAGCGCTTCCTGGACACGAACCTCTCGGGCTTCGCCAACGTCACGACGGGGCAGGTGTACTCCAACGTCATCGCCCGCGAGCGTCGCGGTGACTACCTGGGCGACACCGTCCAGGTGATCCCGCACATCACCAACGAGATCAAGGACCGCATCCGGGCGATGGCGACCGACGATGTCGACGTGGTGATCACCGAGATCGGCGGAACCGTCGGCAACATCGAGTCCCTCCCGTTCCTCGAGGCAGCGCGTCAGGTCCGCCACGACGTGGGCCGGGAGAACTGCTTCTTCCTGCACGTCTCGCTGGTGCCGTACATGGCCCCCTCGGGGGAGTTGAAGACCAAGCCGACCCAGCACTCGGTTGCCGCACTCCGCTCGATCGGCATCCAGCCCGACGCCATCGTCTGCCGGGCCGACCGGTTCATCCCGGAGTCGGTGAAGCGCAAGATCTCGATGATGTGCGACGTGGACGCCGAGGCCGTCGTCGCCGCCGTCGACGCCCCGTCGATCTACGACATTCCCAAGGTGCTGCACACCGAGGGCTTGGACGCCTATGTCGTCCGCCGCCTCGGACTGGCGTTCCGCGACGTCGACTGGACCCGCTGGGACGACCTGCTCCACCGGGTGCACCACCCCAAGGAGGAGGTCACCATCGCGCTGGTCGGCAAGTACATCGACCTGCACGACGCCTACCTGTCGGTGGCCGAGGCCCTGCGTGCCGGCGGCTTCGCCCACGAGACCCGGGTCGACATTCGCTGGGTCGCCTCCGACGAGTGCGAGTCGCGCGACGGTGCGGCCCGGAACCTGGCCGAGGTCGACGCGATCTGCGTGCCCGGCGGGTTCGGCATTCGTGGCATCGACGGGAAGATCGGCGCGCTGGAGTATGCGCGCACGCACGGCATCCCGACCTTGGGGCTCTGCCTGGGACTCCAGTGCATGGTGATCGAGTACGCCCGTCACGAGCTGGGCCTGGAGGACGCGGCGTCCACCGAGTTCGACCCCGAGTTGCGCCGAGCCGGTGATCGCCACCATGGCCGAGCAGGAGGCGTTCGTGGAGGGCGCCGGGGATCTCGGGGGGACCATGCGGCTCGGGCTGTACCCGGCGGCGCTGGCCGAGGGGAGCATTGTGCGCGAGGCGTACGGCGCGGCTCGGGTCGAGGAGCGGCACCGGCACCGCTACGAGGTCAACAACGCCTACCGGGAGCGCCTGGAGAAGGCCGGGCTGGTCTTCTCCGGCACCTCGCCGGACGGCACCCTGGTCGAGTACGTCGAGCTGCCGCGCGAGGTCCACCCCTACTACGTCTCCACCCAGGCTCACCCCGAGCTCAGGTCCAGGCCCACCAACCCGCACCCGCTCTTCGCGGGGCTGGTCGGGGCTGCCATTGCACGGCAGAGGGAGTTGCGGTTCCCGCTCGACGAGACCGGGCTGCGACGCGACGACGTGGAGGACCCCGATCTCGCGGTGAGCACCGAGGCCTGAGATGGTCGACGCCTCCGACGACGGGCCTCCGCGCGACCGTCCCGAGGCGTGGGACGTGCGATCCAGCCAGGACGTGTGGCGAGGCGACGCCCCCTTCTCGGTCCGCCGCGACCTGGTCGTGGCCCCTGACTCCGACGAGGAGTTCGGCCGGCTGGTGCTCGAGCACCCGGGCGCCGTGGTCGTCCTCGCCATCGACGCCGACGGCTCCGCGCTGGTGTTGGCGCAGTACCGGCACCCCGTCGGCCGGGTCCTGGTGGAGCTTCCCGCCGGACTCCTGGACGTGCCGGGGGAGGACCCGATCGTCACCGCACAGCGTGAGCTGGTCGAGGAGACCGGGGTCCGTGCGGCACGCTGGACCCGCCTGCTCTCCACGTACTCCTCGCCCGGTCTGAGCTCGGAGCTCATCCACTACTTCCTGGCCGAGGAGCTGGTCGAGGTGCCGGACCGGGACGGCTTCGAGCTCACCCACGAAGAGGCCCACATGACACTTCACCGAGTGCCGGTGAGCGATCTCGTGCGGTCCGTCGTCGCAGGCGAGCTCGCCGACGGCCCCCTGGTGCAAGCCGTGCTGGCCTATGCATTGCGTGAGCCTGCACGGGAGTAGGCTCTCTGCGTCGTTCCGCCGGTTCGGCGCCCGAACAGAAAGAGAAGTGAACCGATGAAGGTCGGGGTTCCCAAGGAAGTCAAGAACAACGAGTTCCGCGTCGCCTGCACTCCCGCCGGGGTGCACGAGCTGGTACGTCACGGACACGAGGTCTTCGTCGAGACCGACGCCGGCGTGGGGTCCTCGATCACCGACCTTGAGTACGTCGAGGCGGGCGCGAAGATCCTGCCGTCCGCCGACGAGGTCTGGGGCGTCGGCGATCTCATCCTGAAGGTCAAGGAGCCCATCGCGGTCGAGTACGACCGGATGCGCGACGGTCAGGTCCTGTTCACCTACCTCCATCTGGCAGCGTCTCGCGACTGCACCGACGCGCTGCTCGAGCGGGGGGTGACCGGCATAGCCTACGAGACGGTGCAGACCCCCGACGGCGCGCTGCCGCTGCTGGCACCGATGAGCGAGGTCGCCGGGCGACTGGCCCCCCAAGCCGGCGCCCACCACCTGATGCGTGCCGGCGGGGGCCGCGGTGTCCTGCTCGGCGGCGTCTCCGGCGTGTACGCGGCCAAGGTCGTCGTCCTCGGCGCCGGAGTGTCCGGCATCAACGCGGCGGCGATCGCCCTGGGCATGCAGGCAGAGGTCCTCCTCCTCGACCTCAACATCGAGCGTCTGCGCCAGGCGGACCGGATCTACCAGGGCCACCTGCAGACGGTCGCGTCGAACGCCTACGAGATCGAGCGGGCGGTGCTCGACGCCGACCTGGTGATCGGCGCCGTGCTGGTGCCGGGAGCCAAGGCTCCGACCCTGATCTCGAACGAGCTGGTGAGCCGGATGAAGCCGGGCTCGGTGCTGGTCGACATCGCGATCGACCAGGGGGGTTGCTTCGAGGACTCCCGTCCGACCACCCACGCAGACCCGGTCTACCCGGTGCACAACTCGCTGTTCTACTGCGTGGCCAACATGCCGGGAGCGGTGCCGCACACCTCCACCTACGCACTCACCAACGTGACACTGCCGTACGCCGTGGCGCTGGCGAACAAGGGCTGGAAGCAGGCCCTGCGCGACGACCACTCGCTGGCGCTGGGGCTGAACACCCACGGGGGAGAGCTGGTCTACTCGCCGGTGGCGGAGGCGCACGGCTTGCCGAGCGTCGACCTCGAGACCGCGCTGGCCTGAGGCCGGGCCCGCGTCGGCAGTCGGACGAGCACCGAGAGCGCGAGCGCAGTGCCCGCTGAGACCCCCACGGCGGTCCAACGGGCACTGCGCACGTACCTCGACCACCTGGCCGTGGAACGGGGCCTGGCGGCGAACACGCTGGCGTCCTACCGCCGCGATCTGAGCCGCTACGCGGACTTCCTCGGAGCCAGGGACGTCCGGGACCTCGACGGGGTCTCCGAGGCCCAGGTACAGGCGTTCCTGGCCTCGCTGCGCGAGGGTGATGCCGACCATCCGGCTCTGTCCGCGGCGTCGGCGGCACGCTGCCTGGTGGCGGTGCGCGGGCTGCACCGCTTCGCGCTGCGCGAAGGGCTGACGCACGACGATGCGGCCGCCGGGGTCAAGCCCCCCGCACCCGCCAAGAGGTTGCCCAAGGCACTGCCGCTGGAGGACGTGGAGCGGATCCTGGAGACCGCCGGCGCCGCTGGGACGGTGCTGGCGCTGCGCGACCGTGCGCTGCTGGAGCTGCTCTACGGCACGGGGGCGCGCATCTCCGAGGCGGTCGGCCTCGACGTGGACGACGTCGATCTGCAGAGCCGGACCGTGAGGCTGTTCGGCAAAGGCGGCAAGGAGCGCGTCGTGCCGCTGGGGACGTTTGCCGCCGAGGCGGTGTCGGCGTACCAGGTGAGGGCCCGGACAGAGCTGGTCAGGTCGGGGAAGGGGGCCTCAGCGCTGTTCCTCAATGCGCGCGGTGGACGGCTGAGCCGACAGAGCGCCTGGACGATCCTCACCCGCACCGCACGGCGTGCGGGGGTGACCTCGGAGGTGTCGCCGCACACGCTGCGGCACTCGTTCGCCACCCACTTGCTCGACGGGGGTGCCGACGTGCGTGTCGTCCAGGAGCTGCTCGGGCATGCCTCGGTCACGACGACGCAGGTCTACACGCTGGTGACCGTCGACCGGCTCCGGGAGGTCTACGCGGCAGCCCACCCGCGGGCGCTGGAGTGACAGCGAGGGCACTCAGCGCGGGGAGCGTCGGCGCGCCTGCGCGATCCCGGGACGCAGTCCGGTTTTACTGTGTGTGTGCCTCTGGCCCGGGTCGCCTTGAGCCAGCGGGTACGAGCCCATAGAGTCGCCGAGTCGCGCGGCGACTGTCGACCCCTCGACGTCCTGCGCAGCCCGGTCAGCGAGGAGAGGTGCCGACGTGGACGGTCACATGGGGTACGGATCGGCAGCCCCCGACATGCCGCCTTCGATGCCAGCGCGGCACCCGGCGGCACCCGAGCTGGAAGAGGCGCTCCCGGGCACCACGTCTCCCTTCCCGAGCCCGGCGGACGTCCAGGCGGATCCTGAGGTGAAGCGCGCGAGGTCGTCTCGCAAGAATCCGCACCTGGGCCCCACCGGGCGCCCGTTCCCCGAGCTGCACGATCCCCAGCCGGTCACCGTCCATGGCAACGCCCGGGTCATCTCCATGTGCAACCAGAAGGGCGGCGTGGGCAAGACCACCACAACGATCAATCTGGGTGCATCGCTGGCGGAGTTCGGCCGCAAGGTGCTCCTGGTCGACTTCGACCCCCAGGGGTCGCTGTCGGTCGGTCTGGGCCTGAACCCGAACGAGATGGGCCTGTCGGTCTACGACCTGCTGATGGAGCCGGGCGTGTCGATCGACGACGTGATCGTCCCGAGCGGCGTCCCCGGCATGGATCTGCTGCCCTCCAACATCGACCTTTCCGCGGCCGAGGTCCAGCTGGTCGGCGAGGTGGCCCGCGAGCAGGCGTTGGCCCGTGTCATCGCGCCGGCCATTCCGACGTACGACGTGATCCTGATCGACTGCCAGCCCAGCCTGGGGCTGCTCACCGTCAATGCACTTACCGCATCGGACGGTGTCATCGTGCCGCTGGAGTGCGAGTACTTCGCGCTGCGCGGGGTCGCGCTGCTGACCAACACCATCGAGAAGGTCCAGCAGCGCCTCAACCCGCGTCTGACCATCGACGGCATGCTGGGCACCATGTTCGACGCCCGCACCTTGCACGACCGCGAGGTGCTGGAGCGGCTGGTCGACGCGTGGGGCGACACCGTCTTCCACACGGTGATCCGGCGCACCGTGAAGTTCTCGGACTCGACCGTGGCCGGTGAGCCCATCACCACCTTCGCGTCGGAGTCGACGGGCGCCGAGGCCTACCGCTCTCTCGCCAAGGAGGTGGCCGCTCGGTGTCTCGACGGGTGAGGCTGCCCGGGGCCGACGACCTCTTCCGTCCGACTGCTGACGCTCCTGCGGAGTCGCCCGCGAAGCCGCCGGCTTCTGCGGGCGAGAGGTCGGAGTCCGGTGCCGGTGCGAGTGGCCGGGTCAAGCACGACGAGAAGATCACGGTCTACGTCACCTCCGCCGAGCTGATGGCGGTGGAGCAGGCACGGCTGACGCTGCGCGCCGAGCACGGCGCCTCGGTCGACCGCGGACGCCTGGTGCGCACCGCCATCGCGCTGGCTCTCGCGGATCTGGAGGAGAACGGCGCCACGAGCCGTCTCGTCAGGCGACTGACCGAGCCATGAGCCCACCCGCCGACGCCCTCTCCGACGAGGCCATGGGCGTGACGGAAGGATCAGGGGGCTCCGGGTTCGCGGTGCGCCTCGACAACTTCGAGGGGCCCTTCGACCTTCTGCTGAGCCTGATCGCGAAGCACAAGCTCGACGTCACCGAGGTTGCGCTGTCGCAGGTCACCGACGAGTTCATTGCCCAGATCCGCGCTGCGGGCGACTCCTGGGACCTCGACCAGACGACGTCGTTCCTGGTCGTCGCCTCGACCCTGCTGGATCTCAAGGCTGCGCGACTGCTTCCTCAGGGGGACGTGGAGGACGAGGAGGATCTCGCCCTGCTGGAGGCCCGGGACCTCCTCTTCGCCCGACTGCTGCAGTACCGCGCGTTCAAGCAGGTGGCCGGAGTCCTCGCCGGGCGACTGGCCACCGAGGCGCGGCGGTTTCCCCGCACCGTGGGCCTCGAGGGGCGGTTCGCCACGCTGCTGCCCGAGGTCCTCATCGGCCTGGGGCTGGAGGAGTTCGCGGCCCTGGCCCAGCGTGCGCTGGAGCCGAAGCCGGTGCCGGAGGTCTCCTTCGCCCACCTGCACGCCCCGGCGGTGTCGGTCAAGGAGCAGGCCGGGGTGGTGGTGCAGCGTCTGCGCCGGTCCGGCACGATGACCTTCCGGGCCCTGTGCGCCGACACCACCGAGATCGTCGTCAAGGTGGCTCGTTTCCTGGCCCTGCTCGAGCTGTTCCGGGAAGGCGCGGTGGCGTTCGACCAGGCGTTGGCCCTGACCGAGCTCACCGTGCGCTGGACCGGCACGGAGGAGGGGGATATCGACATCGCCGACGAGTTCGACGGTGGTGAGCCGGGCTCCGACGACGTCGCTGAGGGCCCTCCCGAAGACAGCCAGAGCCCCGGGGAGACTACGGAGGAGAGTCCGGCGACCGGACACGGCGCCACCTCGACCGACGGCGACCCGACCGCTGAGGAGGAAGACACAGATGAGCGAGACGGCTGAGTCCGCCGCCGGAGAGGTCCTGGCGATCCCGCTCGCAGACCTGCGACCGGCCCTGGAGGCGGTGCTGCTCGTCGCCGACGAGCCGCTGGACCACCTCACCCTCGCGACCGCGGTCGGCTACCCGCCCGCAGACGTCCTGTCCGCCCTCGGGGCGTTGGCGGACGAGTACTCCGAGCAGGGCAGAGGCTTCGACCTGCGCAACGTCGCGGGCGGGTGGCGCTTCTACACCCGCGAGGAGTTCGCCCCGGTCGTCGAACGGTTCGTCATGGAGGGCCAGCAGGCGCGGCTGACCCAGGCCGCGCTCGAGACGCTCGCCGTCGTGGCCTACAAGCAGCCGGTCAGCCGTGCCCGGGTCTCGGCGATCCGCGGGGTGAACGTCGACGGTGTGATGCGCACCCTGGTCACCCGTGGCCTCGTCGAGGAGGCGGGCGTCGACGAGCACAGCCACGCGATCTTGTACCGCACCACGACGTACTTCCTGGAGCGGATCGGGGTCGGGTCCCTGGACGAGCTGCCCGACCTGGCACCCTTCCTGCCCGATATGGAGGAGATGGACGACCCGGACGAGCGGGTCTCTGAGCCCGGCGGGGACACCCGAGGGTGAGTCCGGCGCAGCCCGAGGACGGTCTGGTCCGACTGCAGAAGCTGCTGGCCGACTCCGGGGTCGCCAGCCGGCGCCGCTGCGAGGAGCTGATGCTGGCCGGGCTCGTCGAGGTGGACGGCGAGGTCGTGACTCGTCTCGGCACCAAAGTCGATCCCCGGACGGCGGTGATCCGCGTCGACGGACGCAGGCTGCCGCCCCGCACCGACCGGGTCTATCTGGCGTTGAACAAGCCCCGGGGGGTCGTCTCGACGATGTCGGATCCGGAGGGCAGGCGGTGCCTGTCCGACCTGCTCGGCGACCGGACCGAGCGGCTCTTTCACGTCGGCAGGCTGGACACCGACACCGAGGGGCTGATCCTGCTCACCAACGACGGGGACTTCGCCCAGAAGGTCGCCCACCCGTCGTACGAGCTGGAGAAGGCCTACGTGGCCGAGGTGGACGGCGTCGTCGCCACCAGGACGCTCCGGGCCCTGCGCGCAGGGGTCGGGCTCGACGACGGGCCCGCCGCCGTCGACAGCATCCGCGTCGTCTCGACGACGGGCGGGCGCTCGATCGTCGAGCTGGTGATCCACGAGGGCCGCAACCGGATCGTGCGCCGGATGCTCGATGCGGTCGGGCATCGCGTGCTGCGGCTGACCCGTACCCGGATCGGCCCGGTGACCCTCCAGGGGCTGCGTCCGGGACGGCTCCGTGACCTGACCGGCGACGAGCTCGGCTCACTGCTCGACTCGGCGGAGCTGTAGGCACCTCGGGTGCGGCTAGGGTTTCCCCGAGGACGGGGCAAGGTCCGACCAGCGAAAGGGCGGCGGCGGTGGCGGTGCGTGCGGTTCGTGGGGCGACGCAGCTCGAGGCGGACGACCGTGACCACCTGCTCGAGCGGGTTGCCGAGATGGTCACGGGAGTGATGGCGGCCAACAGCCTGGCCGTCGACGACTTCATCAGCATCATCTTCACCTCGACCCCGGACCTGGTCTCGGAGTTCCCCGCGTACGCCGCGCGACGGCTCGGGTTCGTCGACGTCCCGCTCGTCTGCGCCCGGGAGCTCGACGTCGCGGGAGCCATGCCGCGGGTCGTCCGGATGATGGCGCACGTCGAGACCGACCTCGACCGGCCTTCGATCACCCACGTCTACCTCCACGGCGCAGCCAACCTGCGCCGGGACCTGAACCGGGTGCACGCGGTGCCCGATGCGGGGGCGGACGGGTGACCGCTCTCCAGGGCCCCGTCCTCGTCGTCGGGACCGGCCTGCTCGGCACCTCGATCGGCCTGGCCCTGCGCGCGCAGGAGATCGAGGTCCACCTGGCCGACGTCAGCCCCGAGAACGTCCGCACCGCCAGCGGCCTCGGCGCCGGGGTCGTGCGGCCGATCGGGGGGCAGCCCCAGCTCGTCGTCATTGCCGTCCCGCCCGACTCTCTCGCCGACGCCGTCGTCGAGGCGCTGGAGACCACGGGGGCGACGGTGACCGACGTCGGAAGCGTCAAGGCGCTTCCCCTGGAGCAGGTCCGGGCTCGCGTCACGCGCGAGCAGCTGGCCCGCTACGTCGGCAGCCACCCACTGGCCGGGTCGGAGCGCTCCGGTCCTCTTGCGGCCTCCTCCGGGCTCTTCGAGGGACGTCCGTGGGCGGTCGCCCCCCACGACTCGAGCGCCACGGAGTCCGTAGCGCTGGTGGAGGCGCTGGTCGCGCTGTGCCGGGCGACGGCCTACCGGTTCACGCCCCAGGAGCACGACGCGGCCGTGGCGCGGACCTCCCACCTGCCGCACGTGCTCGCGTCCTTGGTCGCGGGGAGGCTCGCCGGAGCGCCGGGAGGACACCTGGCGCTGTCCGGCCAGGGCGTGCGCGACGTGACCCGGGTGGCCGCCGGGGACCCGGGGCTGTGGTCGCAGATCCTGAGCAGCAACGCGTCTGCCCTGACCGGGTTGCTGCGCGAGGCCTCCGACGACCTGGATCGATTCGTGCGGTCCCTGGAGACGGCGAATCCCTCCGAGCTCGAGGAGCTGCTGACCCGGGGCGTGGCCGGCACCACAGCCATCCCGGGCAAGCACGGCGGGCCCGCCGGCGCGGAGGTCGGTGTCTTCGTCGCGGTCCCGGACCACCCGGGCGAGCTGGCCAGGCTGTTGTCCGATGTCGGCGAGATCGGCGTGAACATCGAGGATCTGCGCATCGATCACGACCCCGGCCGCGCTGTGGGCCTGGTGGAGCTGCGGGTCGCGCAGCCGGTGGCCGCGAAGCTCCAGTCAGAGCTCGCCGGTAGGGGATGGAGCACGCACGGATGAGCTACGACGAGAAGTACATGGTGATAGCCGTCGACGGGACTTCGGGCTCCGGGAAGTCCAGCACGTCACGAGGGGTCGCCGAGACGCTCGGGCTGCGCTATCTCGACACCGGTGCGATGTTCCGGGCGGTGACCTGGTGGATGCTGGAGCACGGGGTCGACGTCCACGACCCGGCGGCGGTGGCCGCCCGGTGCTGCGAGCCGGTGCTGGCCTCCGGCACCGACCCGACGCGCCCGACCATCGAGGTGGACGGGATCGACGTCTCCGAACCGATCCGCTCCCTGCCGGTCACCAGGGCGGTGAGCCACGTCAGCGTCGTCCAGGAAGTGCGTGCGCGCCTCCTGGCGCTGCAGCGCGACATCATCGGGAGCGGCGGAATCGTCGTGGAGGGCCGCGACATCGGGACCGTGGTGTGGCCGCAGGCCGAGGTGAAGGTCTTCCTGACCGCCGATGCCGAGGCGAGGGCGGAGCGCCGGGTGGCGGAGAACCGGCATCTCGGCGATCAGGGCAGCGCCCGGGAGGACCTGATGACGCGGGACCGGATCGACTCCGGGCGCGCCACGGCGCCCCTGGCCCAGGCGCACGACGCGGTGGTCATCGACACCACCGAGCTCAGCCTGGACGAGGTGATCGGCATGGTGGTGGAGCTCGCCGACGAGATCGAGCGGGTGGAGCCGGGCGGCGGCTTCTGATGGAGCACCGGGACCTCCTGGGGGCCCGGCAGCAGTCCCTCCCCCCGAGTCGGGTTTACGGCGCGCTGCGCCGACCGGTGGGCTCCTACGCCCGGCGGCGCTGGGAGATCCGGGTGCAGGGCCAGCAGAATGTGCCGTCGTCCGGGCCGGTGATCCTGGCGCCGAACCACACCGGCTTCGTCGACGGACCGTTGCTCTCCGTCCTCGCGCCCCGACCCGTGTTCGCCATGGCCAAGCAGGAGCTGTTCGCCGGTGCCTTCGGCGGTCTGCTGCGCGGCGCCGGTCAGATTCCCGTCGACCGCCACCAGCCGGATCCCGGCACGTTCCGCCGTCTGGTGGCCCGGCTGCTCGCCGGCGACGCGGTTGCCGTCTTCCCCGAGGGCACCCGTGGCGCGGGGGATCTCGACCGACTCAAGGCCGGGGCGGCCTACCTCGCCCTGGTCACCGGCGCACCGGTGGTCCCGGTGGCCTTCTTCGGCACCCGGCTGCCGGGCGCTCCGAACCATTCCGTGCCCCCACCGGGCTCCCGATTCGACGTGGTCTACGGATCTGCTGTGTACTTTGACCAGCAACCCTGGCCGCGCAGCCGTGACCTGGTCCTGGCCGCACACGAGCGACTGGCCCGGCACCTGCGACAGCACCTGCGTGAGGCCCAGGCGTTGACCGGCGGCTCCTTCCCGGGGCCGCTCCCAGATCCTGAGGAAGACTGATGCACCCCGACTCCGCCGTACCGGTCCTTGCCGTCGTCGGCCGCCCCAACGTGGGCAAGTCCACGCTGGTGAACAGGATCATCGGCCGTCGGGAAGCGGTGGTGGAGGACATTCCCGGCGTCACCCGCGACCGCGTCTCCTACGACGCGAGCTGGAACGGCCGGGCCTTCACCGTGGTCGACACCGGCGGATGGGACCCCGACGCCAGGGGTCTCGCCGAGCGGATCGCCGCCCAGGCCGAGATCGCGGCCAAGGTCGCCGACGCGGTGCTCTTCGTGGTCGACGCCACGGTCGGGGTCACCGACGCCGACGAGGCGGTCGTCCGTATCCTCCGGCAGTCCGGCAAGCCGGTGGTCCTGGCCGCGAACAAGGTGGACAACCTGGCCCAGGAGGGCGAGATCTACCCGCTGTGGAACCTGGGGCTGGGGGAGCCGTACCCGGTCTCGGCGATCCACGGCCGGGGCTCCGGCGACCTCCTGGACGCCTGCCTGAAGGCGCTCCCCGAGACGCCGCAGGAGGAGTTCGACGAGCCGGGCGGCCCTCGGCGGGTCGCGATCGTCGGGAAGCCGAACGTCGGCAAGTCGTCGCTGCTCAACAAGCTGGCCCGGGAGGACCGGGTGGTCGTCCACGACGCCGCCGGCACGACCGTCGACCCGGTCGACGAGCTGATCGAGCTGGGCGACCGCACCTGGCGCTTCATCGACACCGCGGGCATCCGCAAGCGCGTCAAGGAGGCATCCGGCCACGAGTACTACGCCAGCCTGCGCACCCACAGCGCCATCGAGCGCGCCGAGATCTGCGTGATGGTCGTCGACGCCTCGACGCCCCTCTCGGAGCAGGACCAGCGCATCATCACCTCGGTGGCCGAGACCGGACGAGCGCTGGTGATCGCGTTCAACAAGTGGGATCTCGTCGACGAGGAGCGCCGCTACTACCTGGACCGGGAGATCGAGCGGGAGCTCGTCCGGGTCCAGTGGGCGCCCCGCATCAACATCACCGCCCGCACGGGCTGGCACGTCGACCGACTGGTGCCGGCGCTGGACGCCGCGCTGGAGGGCTGGGAGACCCGGATCACCACGGGGCAGCTGAACACCTTCCTGGGCCGCCTGGTCTCCGAGCACCCGCACCCGGTCCGCGGTGGCAAGCAGCCCAAGATCCTGTTCGCCACCCAACCCTCGACCGCACCTCCGACGTTCGTCCTGTTCACCTCCGGCAAGCTCGAGGACGGCTACCTCCGCTACATCGAGCGTCGCCTCCGCGAGGAGTTCGGCTTCGTCGGCACTCCGATCCACATCCAGCAGCGGCCGCGCATCAAGCAGAAGCGGTAGGGGTCCCGCGCGGAGCGATCCGATTCCGCGACCGGGTCCGCCCTGCGGTAACGTTCTCTCCGCTCACCACGCGTGGGCAGCGGGCTGTGGCGCAGCTTGGTAGCGCACTTGACTGGGGGTCAAGGGGTCGCAGGTTCAAATCCTGTCAGCCCGACCATGTGATGTCTCAAGACATTGGCATAGCCCGGACCTACGTTTCGTAGGTCCGGGCTACTTGTTTGTGGTGGCTGGTCCGGGTGGTCGGCCGGTGGGCTGGTAGTCGCGGCGGGGGTCGATGATGAGCTCGCGGAGGAGTTCTCCGGTGGCGGCGTGGACGACGCGGACGTCGAGGTCCTGGACGAGCAGGATGACGTAGGTTCCGGCGTAGGTCCGGCCGACGCCGATGTGGCGCAGTTGGCCGGCCACGCGGAGTGTGACGGTGCCGGCCTTGCTGATTTTGTCGCGGCGGACCCGGTCTTGGGTGTCGTTGGCCCTGTCGGCGCCTGGGGTGGCTTTGGGACGGGCGGTGTAGGCCGTGGCCGGGGTGGCCCGGTGCGCAAGAGACCGGTGGGGACGGTGCTGGTTGTACTCGACGATGAAGACGTCGAGGAGTGCTTGCAGTTGGCTGATGGTCTGGGGCTGGTGTGCCTGGGCGCGTAGCCACTTCTTCAGGGTTTGTTGGAACCGTTCGGCTTTGCCGCAGGTGGTCGGGTGGTTGGGCCGGGAGTTCTTCTGGGTGATGCCGAGTCGGCGTAGCTCGTGCTCGAGCATGGTCCGACCACCGCGTCGGCCGGTCCCGGCGAACCGGACGGTGTAGACCATGCCGTTGTCGGTGAGTGTGGATGCGGGGTGTCCGTGCAGGTCAGCGGCATGTCGGAAGGCGGCCAGCACGATGAGGGCGGTGATCCGAGTGTGTGCGGAGACGTGTAGGGCGTAGCGGGAGTGGTCGTCGAGCCAGGTGATGATCTCGCAGTCGGCTCCGGGGGTGCCGTCGGGGCCGGTGAGTCGGTAGTGGGTGAAGTCGGACTGCCAGGTTTCGTTGGGTTGCTCGGCTTCGAACCGGATGTAGGAGGACTTGGGTCGTTTCGACGGGTCCGGGATCACCAGTCCGGCGCGTACCAGGATCCGGTTGATCGTGGCCCGGGCCAGCGTGATCTGGTGGTGATGTTGGAGGTGCCAGTCGATGGTGTCCGCGCCGGCGTCCAGTCCGGCCTCGGACAGCTTCTTGCGCAGCTCGAGGACCAGCTCCACGGTCGCCTCAGGGGTAGCGGTCGGTGAGTTCTTCGGGGCCCTGGAGCGGGGCTCGAAAGCCTGTTCACCCTCGGCCTCGTAGAGCTGCATCAGGCGGCTGATCCACCCCTGGGACACCCCGTAGGTGCGAGCCACCTCGGACTGGCTGGAACCGGCGAGCACGGCGGTGATGACCAGCCGCCGCTTGGAGGAGTTCGACATGACAGAGCCTGTCGGGAACCAGCCATTCCGATGACCTGCGACACGCTATTCCGATGTCGTGAGACACCCCATTCCGATGTCCTGAACCAACACACTGTCAGCCCGACCATGTGCGATGTCCCGGGACACCGTTGACAGGTGTCCCGGGACATCGTTGCCGTTCAGGGCTTCTCTCGGGATGTCCCGTGGGGCGCGCATTCGGGAGGCGGGTCCCCGGGGGCGAGCAGCGGGTCGTGTCGCGATGAGGCCCGACAGGTTCAGGACTGCCCGGGAAGTCCTATCCCGGAGTCGTGTCAGGTCCGGTGCCACTTCGCAAGGAGGCGCCGACCTGATGGAGGTGACGCAGGGCCATGGCGTACGACCCGAGAAGGGATGCTTCCGAGTAGGGGATCCCACGCTCGAGGCAGTGCTGACTGATGATGGGTCGGGCTCGCCTGAGGTTGGGCCGGGGCATGCTGGGAAAGAGATGGTGCTCGATCTGGAGGTTGAGGCCGCCGAGAGCGAAGTCGATCGCACGACCACCCCGGACGTTCCGTGAGACCAGCACCTGTCGCAGCAGCGGGTCCGCAGCTTGCTCCGGGGTCAGGGCCGGCATGCCTTTGTGTGCCGGCGCGAACGAGGAGCCGAGGTAGAGCCCGAACAGGCTTTGATGCACGGCGAAGAAGACCAGTGCCTGGACCCACGTCATGGTGGCGAAGAGGAGCGTCAGGTAGAGGGTGAAGTGACCGAGCAGCAGCAGGAGCTCAGTCTTCTGGTGTCGGAGGCCCGGTCGAAGGGCGGCCTGCACGCTTGCCACATGGAGGCTGATTGCCTCCAGTGTCAGCATCGGGAAGAAGAGACCTGCCTGATGACGCGTGAGCCAGGCACCGACGCCGTGTCGGGCGCGGGCCTGGTCGGAGTCGAAGACGAGGGCCGACGCGCCGACGTCCGGATCGAATTCCAGATCGTTGGGATGAGCATGGTGCGCGTTGTGCTTGGCCAGCCACCAGCCATAGCTCAGCCCGTTGAGCAGGTTGCCGTGGAACAGCGAGAGCCACGCCGTGATCCAGCCGCGGCGAGCGATCTGATGATGTGCGGCGTCATGCGAGAAGAACGCGATCTGTGCGGAGACGATCGCGAACGGGGGAGCAAGCAGGATCGCCCACCAAGAGCCATGGAGGAGGACCAGGCCCACCACGATCGCGGCGAGAGCCGCGAAGTTGAGGCTTCCGACGAGCACATAGTGCAGGGGTCTACGGTGGAGGAGACCGCGATCTCGGATGGTCCGAACGAGTTCGCTGTAGTCGCTGGGGCCGTATCCACTCGACAGGGCCCGACGAGGTGCCTCGGTGTGGGACATAGTGACTCCCGACGTTCGTGACTGGTGCCGCCGGGGTCCCAGGTGGCCTTGGTTCGAGGCTACTCCCACGGCCCGAGGGGTGGAAGAGTGAAGACCACGGCACAGATCCTCGCGGACCTCAGCGCCGAGGGGCGGCCAGAAGCCTCGGCGCCGGAGTTGCTGTGCGTCGACTGCATGGCCGAGCTCACGATGACTGGCGCAGGTCTGTCCCTTATGAACGAAGCCGGCCCGCAAGGGGTGATCGGAGCGTCCGGCCCGCTCGCCGCCACCATGGAGGACCTTCAGTTCGAGCTGGGCGAAGGCCCTGCCCTGGACGCGTCGCGGGATAGTGCACCGGTTCTGCTGGCAGATCTGGAGCCCGGCGGGTTGTTGCGATGGCCGGTGTTCGCGCGAACTGCCGCGCTCGCCGGTGTCCGTGCCATGTTCGCGCTTCCTCTTCACGTGGGAGCCGTGCGTCTGGGAAGCCTGTCCCTCTATCGCTCCACACCGGGCCACCTGGGCGAGGAGGAGATGGCGACAGCCCTGGCGTACGCCGACGCCGCCGTCCTTGTGCTTCTCCGGCTCCAGGAGCAGATGGTGCCAGGGCTTGAGCTCCATGCTGACCTTCTTGAGCCACTGTCGTACCGTGCCGAGGTGCACCAGGCCACCGGGTTTCTCTCGGTCCAGGCCTCGGTTGGCCTGACCGAGGCGTTGCTCCTGCTGCGCGCCCATGCCTTCGCCCACGATCGTCCCCTCCTGCAGATCGCGCGCGACGTGCTGTCGGGCCGGATACAGATCTCTCCGGAAGGAGACGTCGATGATTGAGCCAGTGTCCGAGACACTCGCCAGACCAGTGGGAGGCCCCGGCAATGAGCGATGATCAGCGACTGGCCCAAGTGTTCGTCGAGCTCGCGGACACGCTTGTGGACGAGTTCGACGCGCTGGATTTTCTCTCCACTCTGGCCGACCGGAGCGTCGAACTGCTGAACACCGAAGCGGCGGGCGTCATCCTCAGCGATCTCCGGGGTCGTCTGCACGTGGTGGCGTCGACAAGCGACCGTGCACAGGTTCTGGAGCTCTTCGAGCTCCAGAACGACGAGGGTCCCTGCCTTGACTGCTTCAACAGCGGTCGTGCCGTGGTGAACGTCGCGACGCCCGAGGCACGTGTGCGGTGGCCGCGCTTCAGCGCCGCCGCGGCCGAGGTGGGCTTTCGGTCCGCTCACGCGATTCCACTGCGGCTGCGCGACGCGGTGGTGGGCGCGGTGAACTTGTTCTCCGTGGGAGATTCCCGACTCAGCGACGAGGACGTCGCCCTCGGTCAAGCCCTCGCCGACATCGCCACGATAGGCCTGCTCCAGGAGCGGGCAGTGCGGGAGTCCGGCCTGCTCGCCCAACAGCTCCAGACCGCGCTCAACAGCCGCATCTTGATCGAGCAGGCCAAGGGCGTCCTGCTCGCGAGCGCCGGCATCGCGGTGGACCAGGCGTTCGAGCTGATGCGTGACTACAGCCGGCGGACCAGTCAACCGGTCAAGACCGTTGCCCGGAACGTCATCGACCGGATCCTGACTGTCGACGACCTGCAGCGTCCCTGAGCGCGGCAGGACGCGCCGGGGATCGGCTCGGAGCCAAAGAGCCGCACTGCTCCGAAGAACCTCGTGAGCAGCAGGGCTGCGACCACGGCGATCAGCAGGAACGGCCCCAGCGAGGCCCTGCCCGTCGTTCAGGGGAAGGAATCGTCGACGCTGTCGGAGTCACGGAGCGTGAGGACAAAAGGGACATAAGGCCCTTCCGGGTCCATCTGAACCTTTCCTAGGCTGGATCCGATCTCCTCAGAAGGTGGTCGACCGCGAAGGTCGCCACCCGTCCGACAACCTTGGTTCGGACCTTGCGGCCCTCGCCCCGGCACCGGCGAGGGCCGCTGCACGTGCGTGGGGCCTCCGGGAGCACGTGGGGGAGCCGTCCGGCACGCTGGGATCAGACGGGCCGGTCTTCGGCGTGAGCGAGGGCGGACAGCGGGATGTCGACCCAGCTGGGCCGGTTGCGAGCCTCGTAGGCGACCTCGTAGACGGCCTTGTCCGTCTCGTACGCCGCCAGCAGCACCTGCTCGGTCTCTCCCATCGGGGCACTCGCCTCGACGTAGCCCTGGCGGAAGGCATCCCGGTTCCGGGCGGTCCACTCCGCCGCCCGCAACCCGATCTGGGCCCTGGCCTCGTCGTCGACCAGGAGGTCGCGGTCGACGGTGTGCGCGGCATAGTCGAACGAGCGGAGCATGCCGGCGACGTCCCGCCAACGGGAGTCCGGTGCCCGCCGTTCACGCAGCGGCTTGGCCGGCTCGCCCTCGAAGTCGACCAGCTTCCACCCCAAGGAGGTGCGGAGAGTCTGCCCCAGGTGAAGGTCACCGTGGACCCGCTGCGTCTCGACGCGACCCAGCTGGGCGAGACGTTCGTAGGTCTCACGGGCGTGGTCGGCGTAGGCGGCCACCTCCGGCACGGCCCGGATGGTCTCGTCGAGACGCCTGTGCATCCAGGCGGCCAGGTCGGCGGCGTCCCGGACGGAGGAGCCGAACTGCTCCCTCAGGACCTGGTGAACCTCCGCGACGGCGGTACCGAGCAGCTGGGCCTCGGAAGCGAAGTCGCCGCCCATGTCCTCGGCGTCCACCACGCCCTCCGAGAAGAGCACCCGGACGCTGCCCAGGGCCAGCGACCAACCTTCGGTCGAGGTCCGGAGGAACTGCTGCAGCATGCCCAGCTGCAGCGGCTCGTCGCCTCCGTCGGCCTCGATCCAGCCGTAGAGGTGCGCTACGTGCGTGCTGCCTGCCTCGGTCAGCGCGCGGTGGATCTCGACGTCGGGGTTGAGACCGGGAGTGATCCGGCGGAACAGCTTGAGGAGGCTGTCCTCTCCGAAGGCCAGGGAGGAGTTGCTCTGCTCCCCGGAGAAGAGCGTGGAGTGCGCCTCGAGGTCCAGGTCGTGACCGGGCAGCCGGTGGAAGCGCACCCCATCGGCGCCTTCCACTCGGTCCGCCCGGTGACCGGCGCTGTCGAAGGCCAGCAGCCACCGATCCGCCGCCTCACGGTCGTGCGCAGCGTCGTAGAAGTAGGCGCCGTCCCAGGCGCCCACGAAAGCGTGCGAGAGCCGTTCCTGAGGCTCGTCGTAGGACGCCAGCGGGACCTGATAGACCTCGACGCCGCCGTCGTCGTACCGGACGTCCACCAGGGTGAGTCCGAGCCCGAGCTCGCGCACGTCGCCGACCTCGAAGGCACGGCCCTTGCCGCTGAACCAGCGCGCTTCGGAGAGGAAGGACGCGAGTGCGTGTTCGCGGGTCATCGCGCAGTCCCTTGCTCGGTGGCGCCAGGATCCGGAAGCCGGAACCAGTAGAAGCCGTACCCCCCGAGTGTAAGGAGGTAGGGGAGCTCGCCGATCTCCGGGAACCTCACTCCTCCGATCAGCTCGATCGGCACACCGCCCTCCCAACGCCGCAGGTCGAGCTCGACCGGCTGGGGGAACCGCGAGAGGTTGTTCACGCACAGCACGGTGTCGGTGGTGCCGTCCTCGCCCCGGTACTCGCGGACGTAGGACAAGACCGCGGGGTTGGAGCCACCGAGATCGTAGAACTCGCCCTGGCCGAAGCACGGGTGCTGCTTGCGGGCCAGAATCATCCGCCTGGTCCAGTGCAGCAACGAGGACGTGTCCTCGATCTGGGCCTCCACGTTGACGGCCTGGAAGCCGAAGACCGGGTCCTGGTTCACCGGCAGGTGCAACATGCCGGGGGTCGCCGGCGAGAAGCCCGCATTGCGGTCGGAGGTCCACTGCATCGGCGTGCGGACGCCGTCACGGTCGCCGAGCCAGATGATGTCGCCCATCCCGATCTCGTCGCCGTAGTAGAGGACGGGGGACCCTGGAAGGGACAGGAGCAGCGCGGTGAAGAGCTCCATCCGGTTCGTGTCGTTGTCGAGCAGCGGCGCCAGCCGGCGGCGGATGCCGATGTTGGCCTTCATCCGTGGGTCCTTGGCGTACTCGGCCCACATGTAGTCGCGGTCCTCGTCGGTGACCATCTCGAGGGTGAGCTCGTCGTGGTTGCGCAGGAAGATGCCCCACTGGCAGCCGCTCGGGATCGGGGGAGTCTGCTCCAGGATCTCGGAGATCGGCATCCGCTGCTCCCGCCGTACCGCCATGAAGATGCGCGGCATCACCGGGAACTGGAAGCACATGTGGCACTCGTCGCCGCCGGACTCGAAGTCGCCGAAGTACTCCACGACATCGGCCGGCCACTGGTTGGCCTCGGCCAACAGAACGCGTCCGGGGTAGTTGTCGTCGACATACTTGCGCACCATCTTCAGGAACTCGTGCGTCTCCGGGAGGTTCTCGCCGTTGGTGCCCGGCCTCTCGTAGAGGTACGGGACGGCGTCCAGCCGGAAGCCGTCCAGTCCCATGTCGAGCCAGAACGACAGCGCCTCCAGAATCGCCTCGTGGACCTTGGGGTTGTCGAAGTTGAGGTCCGGCTGGTGGGCGAAGAAGCGGTGCCAGTAGTACTGCTGGCGCACCGGGTCCCACGACCAGTTCGACGGCTCGGTGTCGACGAAGATGATCCGCGCCTCCTCGTAGAGCTCGTCGGTGTCGGACCAGACGTAGAAGTCGCCGTAGGGGCCGTCGGGATCCTCACGGCTGGCCTGGAACCACGGGTGCTGGTCGCTGGTGTGGTTCATGACGAAGTCGATGATCACGCGGATGTTGCGACGGTGGGCCTCGGTGACGAACGCCTCGAAGTCGTCGACCGTTCCGCAGCCGGGCAGGATGTCGGTGTAGTCGGCGACGTCGTACCCGCCGTCACGCAGCGGCGAAGTGAAGAACGGCGGCAGCCACAGACAGTCGACGCCGAGCCACTCCAGGTAGTCGAGCTTCTCGGTCAGCCCCTTGAAGTCGCCCACCCCGTCGCCGTTCGAGTCCTTGAACGACCGAACCAGGACCTCGTAGAACACCGCGGTCTTGAACCAGTCCTCGCTCAAGGCATCTCCTCGCTCTCGGCCCGGGGTCAGGTGCCGGAGGCGGCGCGGGCTAGTCACCACACTTGCGCCAAGCGGCGCATCTCGCAACGTCCAGGTCCGAGGAGAAGGTCGGACTGCCTCGCCCGGGGAGCGGCCGTGGGACGGGGTCACGCGGAGGCGGTTGTCGCTGTCGGACGGCTGTGAGCAGCATGTCCGTGGTGCCTCCTGTACAAATCGCGAGGCCGGATCACGTGAACCTGGTGACCCTGTTCGATAGGTTGGCTCGGTGGAGTCGCGAGGATGGGCGGCGCACGAGGCCGCCGTACGACGTTTGCTGGAATCGTATGCCGCCCTGCCCCCGGGCAGCCGGGTCCGGCTGGCCAAGAAGACGTCCAACCTCTTCCGGTTCCGGGAAGGACGCCAACGCTCCCGGCCTCGACGTCAGTGGCCTCGACGGCGTGATCGTGGTCGATGCCGGGGCGCGGACCGCGGACGTGCAGGGGATGTGCACCTACGGAGACCTGGTCGACGCGACCTTGCCCCACGGCCTGATGCCGCTGGTCGTCCCGCAGCTGCGGACCATCACGCTGGGTGGGGCGGTCACCGGTCTCGGGATCGAGTCCACGTCGTTCCGCAACGGGCTCCCGCACGAGTCGGTGCTGGAGATGGACGTGCTCACCGGCGCCGGCGAGATCGTCACCTGCAAGCCGGGTGACCCCCTCTTCGACGCGTTCCCGAACTCCTACGGCTCTCTCGGGTACGCGACGCGGCTGAAGATCGAGCTCGAGCCCGTCCCGGGATACGTGGAGCTGCACCACGAACGGGTGACCCCGGACACAGCCGGGGCCAGGATCGAGGCGATCATCGCCGCCGGCGAGGCCGACTTCCTCGACGGGGTCGTCTTCGGGCCCGACGAGGCCTACCTCACCCTGGGCCGCTTCACCGACAAGCCGGGGCCGACCAGCGACTACACCGGGCTCGAGATGTACTACCGGTCGATCCAGTCCAAGACGACCGACCGGCTCACCACCTACGACTACCTGTGGCGCTGGGACACCGACTGGTTCTGGTGCAGCGGGGGCCTCGGCCTGCGCAACCGCTGGGTCCGGCGGGTGTGGCCCAAGCGGTGGCGGCGCAGCGACGTCTACCACCACCTCATCGGCCTCGATCAGCGGCTGGGCTTCTCGCGGGTGCTGGACCGCGTCCAGGGGCGGCCCGAGCGCGAGCGGGTGATCCAGGACATCGAGGTGCCGGCCGGACAGCTGGCCGAGTTCCTCTCCTGGTTCGACGCGAACGTCGGCATGTCGCCGGTGTGGCTGTGCCCGCTCCGGCTGCGCGGGGACCACACCTGGCCGTCCTATCCGCTGACCCCGGGCGTGACCTACGTGAACGTGGGCTTCTGGGGCACGGTCTGGCGCACACCGGGCTCCCAGGACGGCGACGTCAACCGGGCCATCGAGGCGGAGGTCACCCGCCTCGACGGGCACAAGTCGCTCTACTCCGACGCCTACTACGACCGGGAGACCTTCGCGCGGCTCTACGGCACCGGAAACATCACCGCCCTGCGCGCGACCTTCGATCCTCAATCACGGCTGACCGACCTCTACGAGAAGGTGGTGACACGGCAATGAAGATGCCCGATGCCCTCGACCGGATGCTGCCGCGCCCGACGATCGCCGAGTGCCTCGAGATGCTGCTCGACGAGCCGCTGCAGGTGCGTTTCACGGCGTACGACGGGAGTGCCACGGGTCCCGAGGACTCTCCGTACCGCTTGCACCTGGCCAACGAGCGTGGCCTGGCCTACATCGCGACCGCGCCGGGCGACCTGGGCCTCGGTCGCGCCTACGTGTCGGGGGACCTCGAGATCGAGGGCGTGCATCCCGGCGACCCCTACGAGGCGATGGACCTGGTCAAGGGCAAGATCAAGATCCGCAGCGCCCTGTCGCTGGACACCGTCCGGGCGCTGCGCGGGTGTCGGCATCTCGCACCTGATGCCACCGCCGCTGCCACCGGAGGAGGCGCTGCCGCCGTGGCGCAGGGTCCTCGAAGGTGCCCGGCACTCCAAGAGGCGGGACGCCGAGTCGATCCACCACCACTACGACGTCTCGAACCGGTTCTACGAGATGGTGCTCGGGCCGTCGATGACGTACACCTGCGCCTGCTTCCCGGACGCCGACGCGACGCTGGAGGAGGCGCAGGCATTCAAGTACGACCTGGTCTGCCGCAAGCTCGGCCTCGAGCCGGGGATGCGCCTGCTCGACGTCGGCTGTGGCTGGGGCGGCATGGTGCGCCACGCGGTGAAGAACTACGGAGTGACGGCGCTGGGCGTGACGCTCTCGCGTGAGCAGGCGACCTGGGCGCAGGAGGCGATCAAGGCCGACGGGATCGACGACGTCGCCGAGGTGCGCCATGGCGACTACCGCGACATCACCGAGAGCGGGTTCGACGCGGTGAGCTCGATCGGGCTGACCGAGCACATCGGCGTACGCAACTACCCGTCCTACTTCTCGTTCCTCCGCGACCGGATGGCGAGTGGGGCCAGGCTGTTGAACCATTGCATCACCCGCCCGCACAACCGGGACGAGCCGACCGGCGCGTTCATCGACCGGTACGTGTTCCCGGAGGGGGAGCTGACCGGTGCCGGCCGCATCATCACCGAGATCCAGGCGGTCGGCCTCGAGGTGATGCATGCCGAGAACCTCCGCGAGCACTACGCCCTGACCCTGGCTGGGTGGAACCGCAACCTCACCGAGAACTGGGACGCGTGTGTCGCCGAGGCCGGGGAGGGCAAGGCCAAGGTCTGGGGCCTCTACATGGCAGGGTCGCGCATCGCCTTCGAGCGCAACGAGCTCGAGCTGCACCAGGTCCTCGCGCTCAAGACCCCGGAGTCCGGCCGAGTCCGGGATGCCACTGCGACCTACGTGGCTGTCCTAGGGCCGGGGGCCCCCTGCCGCACCGGGCGCCGACCGGTCTGTCTCAATCCAGAGGCAGGCGGACCTCGAACGTCGCCCTCCGGTCCACCGCCGGCGGGTGGTAGGTGACGCTGCCGCCGTTGGCGCGGGCGAGCTGATCCACCAGGTAGAGGCCGAGCCCGGTACCGCGGTGCAGCGTCTGCTCGCTGGAGACCGAGAAGCGCTCGAAGAGGGTGTCGACGACCTCCGCAGGGACTCCCGGGCCGGCGTCCTCGACCGCGATGACCAGGTCGCCCCCGTCGCGCTCGGTCAGGATCGTGACCGGCTGGGCGCCGTAGCGCAGCGCGTTGCTGACCAGGTTGGAGATGATCTGCCGGAGGTGGAAGGGGTCCACGTGGAGCCAGACCTCGGGGTCCTCCATGCGCACCGAGACCTCGCCGCCGCCCGGGAGATCCACCAGCGTCTCGGTCAGAAGGGGCTCCAGCCTGACCTCCCGGGCGGTTGGCCGGATCATCCCCGACTGGGCCGCGGCGAGGGTGAGGATGTCGTTGACGAGACGGGAGGCCCGCTTTGCCGAGCCCCGGACCTTCGCGATCATCGACCGGCGCAGGGGGTCGTCGAGCGAGGACCAGTTCTCGTCCAGCTCCTCCAGGTAGCCCAGGATCACGGTCAGGGGGGATCGGACGTCGTGGCCGAGCATGCCGATCAGGTCGCTGTTGAGACGATTGATCCGGGCGAGCTCACGGGCCGACGCGTTGATGTCGGTGATGTCGTGGTAGATGCCCGAGACCCGGACCGCCCTGCCCTCCTCGTCCACGGTGACGTGCCCGTGGCTCTCGATCTCTCGGACCTGCCCGTCCGGCCGGACGATGCGGAACCGGTGCTGGTAGTCCACGCGGGCGACCCGGGCCTCGGCCGCCTCCGACATCGCCGTGTCGATGTCGTGAGGGTGGACGAACTGCAGGACGAGGATGCGGCGAGGCGTGAACTCTCGCGGATCCACGCCGAAGATCCGGTAGGACTCGTCGCTCCAGGTCATCTCATCGGTCTCGAGGTCCCAGCTCCAGGACCCCAGGTTCGCGAGCCGCTGCGCCTCGTCCATCCGTCGCTGCGCTTCCACCCGGTCGGTCACGTCGATGGCCTGGACGAACATGCCGACAACCTCCCCGTCGACCACATCCGGGACATAGGTCGCCTCGGCGTGCAGGGTTCCGCCCCGGGAGTCGACGAGAGTGCGCTCGAAGACCTGCTGGGCGCCTGCGTAGGCGGCGTCGATGAAGGGGAGGTTGAGCCCGTACACCTCTGCACCGAGGACGTCGCGCATGTGGAGGCCCCGCAGCTCGTCCGCCGGCAGGCCGAACCATTCGAGGTACGCCTGGTTGGCGACGATGTTCCGGCGGTCTCGGTCCCAGTAGGCCACCATCGCGGGCAGTCGCTCGAACATCACCCGAAGTAGGCGCAGGCCGTCACCAGGTCCATCCCCCGGGGGTCCGTCCGGACCCAGGATGTCGCGCATGATCACGGCAGTCCTATCGGCCTCTCGGGGAAGACGTTTGGCGGTCGAGCGAGCTCCTCACGAATTGTAGGGACTCGACCGGCGGCCGCCGGCGACGACCCGCCCGGCCGAGTCCGGAGCAGGCGCGGCGCCGCGCGGGTGCCAGGCCTGCGCGGCGTGGGCCGACGACCATCCCTCGGCGCAGGGACCGAAGCCTCGGGTCGGACCGGGGCGCCGTCTGCAAGGATCGGCTCATGCGAGCTTTGGTGAAGTCCTCGGCAGGTCCGGGGCTGGAGCTGGTGGAGTGGCCCGAGCCCACCGTCGGGCCCGACGACGTCAAGATCCGGGTGCTGCGGGCCGGACTGTGCGGCACGGATCTGCACCTGGAGTCCTGGGACGACTGGGCGGCCTCGGTGGTCCAGCCACCGCTGGTGATCGGCCACGAGTACTTCGGCGAGGTCGTCGAGATCGGCGAGGACGTCACCTCGGTCCACGTCGGCCAGAAGGTGTCGGGGGAGGGCCACGTGACCTGCGGCACCTGTCGCAACTGCCGGGCCGGCCGCCGCCACGTCTGCATCCGGACCAACAGCGTCGGTGTGAACCGGGACGGTGCGTTCGCCGACTACGTGGTGATCCCGGCCGGGAACGTGTGGGTCCACCCGGACGACATGGATGCCGACCTCGGCGCGATCTTCGACCCGTTCGGCAACGCAGTCCACACCGCCCTGCAGTTCCCCGTCGTCGGGGAGGACGTGCTCGTGACCGGCGCGGGGCCGATCGGGATCATGGCCGCCGCGATCGCTCGTCACTCGGGTGCACGGTTCGTGGTGATCACCGACGTGTCGGACTACCGCCTGGACCTCGCCCGGCAGCGGGCGTCGACCTGACGGTGAACGTCGCCCGGACCTCGATCGCCGAAGCGCAGCACGAGCTCGGCATGAAGGAGGGCTTCGACATCGGCATGGAGATGTCGGGGAACCCCCAGGCGGTTGCAGACATGTTGGGCAACATGAACCACGGCGGTCGTGTCGCCCTGCTGGGCCTGCCGAAGGACCCTTTCCCCATCGACTGGGGAAAGGTCATCACGCACATGATCACGATCAAGGGCATCTACGGCCGTGAGATGTTCGACACCTGGTACAAGATGAGCTCGATCCTCGCGACCTCGCAGTGGATGCGTGACGCCGATCGGCTCGGTGATCACCCACCGTTTCCCGGCGGAGAAGTGGCAAGACGCCTTCGACACCGCCCGATCGGGTCAGTGCGGCAAGGTCGTCATGGACTGGAGTTGACCCACCCACCCGAGCGCGATCCCCGTCGGTCGGGCGGGGGAGGAGAAGGAGGAGCGGTGTACGGCGCGTTCAAAGAGCAGCTGACGACGACCCTGGAGTCGATCCGGGCGGCGGGCCTGTACAAGAACGAGCGCGAGCTCACCTCGGCCCAATCGGCCCACATCAGCACCACGAAGATGACGGCAATCAACTTCTGCGCCAACAACTACCTGGGACTCGCGGACAACCCCGACGTGGTCGCGGCTGCCGGTGCGGCGCTGCAGGAGTGGGGCTTCGGGATGGCCAGCGTGCGCTTCATCTGCGGCACCCAGACCCTCCACACCGAGCTCGAGGCCAGGATCGCGGACTTCGTCGGGACCGACGCCGCGATCCTGTACAGCTCGTGCTTCGACGCGAACGGCGGGATCTTCGAGGCGCTGTTCGGGGAGGAGGACGTCATCATCTCCGACGAGCTGAACCACGCCTCGCTCATCGACGGGATCCGGCTGTGCAAGGCCAAGCGCTACCGCTACAAGAACGCGGACATGGACGACCTCGAGCTCCAGCTGAAGGACACGGCAAGCGCGCGCAGGCGCGTGATCGTGACCGACGGGGTGTTCTCCATGGACGGGTCCTTCGCGCCGCTCGACCGGATCTGCGACCTGGCGGACGCCCACGACGCGCTGGTCATGGTCGACGACTCCCACGCCGTGGGGTTCGTCGGGGCCAAGGGCCGCGGGACACACGAGTACTTCGGTGTCATGGACCGGGTCGACATCCTCACAGGAACGCTCGGCAAGGCCCTCGGGGGTGCGTCCGGAGGCTACGTGGCCGCCCACCAGGAGATCGTCGACCTCCTGCGGCAGCGGTCCCGTCCGTACCTGTTCTCCAACGCGGTCGCCCCGTCGGTCGTCGCGGGCTCGATGGCGGCTCTCGACCTCGCGGCAGGATCCGACGAGGAGCGCGCGACCCTGATCCGCAACACGGAGCTCTTCCGCTCCCTCATGAACGAGGCCGGCTTCGACCTGCTGCCGGGCACGCACCCGATCACTCCGGTGATGTTCCCGGGGGAGGACGGAGCGCGGAAGGCAACCGCCATCGCCGACGCGATGCTCGACCTGGGCATCTACGTGATCGCTTTCTCCTACCCGGTCGTGCCCAAGGGCAAGGCCCGCATCCGGGTCCAGCTGTCCGCCGCTCACAGCGAGTCCGACGTACGGGCCTGCGTGAACGCCTTCGTCAAGGCCCGCGACTCCGTCGGCTGACCGCCCGCCGACGACGGTGTGGCCCGGTCCACCGACCGGGCCACACCGCTTCCCTCGCCTGCGCGCTACCGGATCGACGTCTCCGGCGACCAGCTGACCAAGGTGTAGTAGGTGCCGCCGAGCTTCGCGACGAACGTGCGCGTGATCCCCTTCCGAGGATCCTTGATGACCGTCCACAGATTCCCCTTCTCGTTGGCGATCCCCTTCACCAACGCGGGCCTGGCGAGCGAGCCGTCCCGGCGCACCTTGAACACCTTGATCACGGCACCAGCTGCCTTGCTGGGGGCGTTGACCCGGATCACGTCGTTGCCCACCGCGTTGTTGCGCGCGGTGAGGTTCACGTCGACGTGCTTCGCCGTCTCGGACTGAGAGGCCGAGAAGGACAGCGCGTACGTCGCCGTGTTGCCGGCCAGGTCCACGGCGCGGACGGACACGACGTGGTTGCCCGCGGACAGGTCCTGGTAGGTCAATCCACCAGCGACGATGTCTTGCCAGTCGCCGGCCACGCCGCTCGAGGTGAGTCGTGCCTGCAGGGTGGAGGTCTCCTCACTCACGCCGACCGTGAACGAGGCGACCCCTTCGCTGATCCCGTCGAGGGAGAGGGTCACCACCGGGGCCGTGGTGTCCTCGCCCACGCCCGGCGGTTGCTGGGAGTGGGTCTCCGCGGCAACCAGGGTGAAGTACGCCGGCTCGGCGAGGTCCGAACCACCGGAGATGCCAAGGTTGACGACGTACTGGCCGATCGGGGCCGTCGCGTCCAGCTTGAGGTACCAGACGATGTCGGTGAACCCTTCGTTCAGGTCCGCCGGCCAGGTGCCGGTGACCGCGTTGCCCGACGGAGCGAGGCTCAACGGCATCGCCGCCATGTGGTCGTCGTAGACGCCGTAGACCGTGACGTCGCCGACGCCCAGCTCCTCGACCACCGGAGTGACCGGGTCGTCGTCGGGTGCGGTGAGCCGGAAGGTCAGCTCGCCCGAAGTCGCGTCGGATGAGTAGGCGCGCACCGACAGCGGGAGGTAGACCTCCTGGGTCGCCATCGGGGCAACCTCACCGCCCCACAGGACGGCGAGGGCGTCGGGCTCGACGCCGACGGCCGCCTGGTCCTCGGCCAGGACAGCTGCGGGCGCGTCGACGTCCACGAGCTCCAGACTCACCTGGTAGTCCCCGGCGGGAGCGCTGTCACCGACGGTCACCTCGAAGGTGCTCGACGCGTGGTACCCGGGGTCGACCGGGAACCCTGCCTCGGGTCCCCACCAGCCGACGAGATCGCCCGAGTCGGCGGTGAAGTCCACCGCCGGCCCCTCGGTCGAGACCGCCGTGACGTCGCCGACCGCCAGCGGGTCGGCGCCCGCGTCGATCCGGATGCGCACGCGCGCGGTGTCGATCGCCGTTCCGCCCCACGGGTTGAACAGGGAGGCCGTCATCTGGAATGGCATCGTCTGGAAGACACGCGGCGGGATCGAGCTGAAGTCCACGGCGGGATCCGTGGTCGCCTTCAGCTGCGCTGCCCTCGTGTCGACGCCGACCGGGTCCATGAAGAACCCGGGCAGCACAACGTCGTGCTCGTGGAGGTACGAGATGACCGAGCGCGCGTCGTCGGCCATCTGGGCGAAGCCGACCAGGCCGTGCAGGGTCCTTGTCCCGACCGGGTCCGCCGTGATGTCGGAGAACGGGACCGCGTCGAGGATCGGAGTGACCTTCCACCTCAGTGCCGCGACGTCCAGCCAGGTCACGCTTCCGACGAACGTCTGGGACCGGTTGTAGCGGAAGTCGCTGTAGTCGACGAACCTCTCACCACCCGGGAGGGCGTCGGTCGGCATCGCGGTGCTGGTGTCCGGGTCCTCGGAGCTGATGAACGGGTACATCCCCGTCCACTCGGGGAGAGAGTCCGAGCCGGTGAAGCCCACCACTCGGTTGTAGTACTGGACCGTGTCGACGTTGATCGGCACCGTCTTGCTGGCCGCGGCCCCCAGGGCCACGGCAGCCAGCTTGTACGCGTCGTACGGGTCCGCCGACCCCGCAGGGACGGAAGCAGGCGGTCCCGCCATCGAGTCGGGCAGCCCGGGGATTGTCCCCGTGGTCATCAGTGACTCGTAGATCGATGCGTACTCGGGGGCGGCATCGAGGACGAGGCCGTCGGCCACGAGCCGACCCGCTGGGTCCAGGCTGATCTCGTCGGCGACGGTGAGCTTCGTCTTGACGTCCTTGGCCTTCTTGGCGAGGACGGACTCCGAGGTGCGGGTCAGGTTCAGACGTTCCAGCTCCGTCTCGCTCACGAACATCGCGTACTGCGGCTGCGGGTCGCAGGCCTCGATCTCTTCGACGGGCAGAGGCTCGGTGGATCCGAGCCACTCGCCCTGCAGCGGAATCACCCAGACGTCACGTCCGTCGAGCGGGCTCTCCGACTTGGCGATGCCCGGCACGCGCTCGTACGACACCGGCTGGACGCAGTACTCGTAGGTGTCCGGCACCGCATCGTCGTCGGTGTCGACGTGGTACTCCTTCAGAACCGGGGTGCCATCCTCGGCGCGCAGCGCCAGGATCAGATCGGAGTAGAGCGAGCCCGTGTCAGCGCCACCTCCACCACCACCGCCCCCCGCTGCGATCGCTGAGCCTGACGAGATGAGGGCCACGCTGAGTGCGGTTGCCGCAATGCCGCGACCGGTCTGCCAGCGGTTCATACTGCCTCCTACCGCCGAACTGGATTGATCCCGCGCCATGAGGTGGGGCGCGGGGGAGACCAACGAGGGAAGCAGCCGACTGACGCGTACTGGCCGACGGCGTGCGGAATGCAGGAGTCACTGCCCTGCATGCCCGCCCCCCGGGTCCTCATGCACCAAGCCTTATGACTTCCTGAGGTTCCTTACGAGAGCCGAAGGACACCCGACACGGGCCCTGCGTCCCCGGTGGCCACGCATCCCGGCAACGCTCGTCCCGCGTCCGTTCGGGGGCGCCAGCGGGTGAGTCCAGGTGGCAGGGCGGTACGGACGACTGGCGCCCTCCGGTCCAGTCGCTGGGGCCCCAGTCAGGGGACGGCGACGTCGGAGAAACGGGTGCGGAGGTCCTTCTTGGAGAACTTGCCGACCGAGGTCTTGGGCACCTCGTCGATGAACTCGATGATCTCGGGGACCCACCACGAGGCCACCCGGTCCCCGAGCCAGGACCGAAGCTCGTCCGCGGTGAGGGACTCACCGGGCTTCGTGACCACGCAGGCAAGCGGCCGCTCCATCCACCGCTCGGAGGGGACGGCGATCACGGCGGCTTCCGCGATTGCCGGGTGCGCCATGATCGTGTTCTCCAGGTCGACCGAGGAGATCCACTCGCCGCCGGACTTGATCAGGTCCTTGGTGCGGTCGACCAGCTTCACGTAGCCGTCGGGGCTGACCACGGCGACGTCACCGGTGCGCAACCAACCGTCCGCCGTGAACTGGGCGTCGCCACGCGGGTCGTTGTAGTAGCTGCGAGCCACCCAGGGACCCCGGACCTGGACCTCGCCCGAGGCCTGGCCGTCCCAGGGCTGGATCGCTCCGGTGTCGGGGGCGGCGATGCGCAGCTCCACCAGTGGCACCGGCTGGCCCGCGAGTGCGCGCGTGTCGGCCTGCTCGTCGGTGGACCCGGCGGCGCGCGCGGTGGTGAGGTTCGCGACTGTTGCGACAGGGCTGGTCTCGGTCATGCCCCACGCCTGGGTGATCGGCAGGCCCACCTGCTCTCGGTAGGCCTCGGACAGCGAGCGAGGTACGGCGGAGCCGCCGCAGATGATCGAGCGAAGGCGGTGCTCCTTCCCGGCCAGATGCGGGAGGGCTCCCATCCAGATCGTCGGAACACCTGCAGCCACCGTGACGTCCTGCTCGAGGATGAGCTTCGTGATCGCCTCGGGGGTCATGCCCGGCCCGGGGAAGACGAGCGTGGACCCCGCCATCACCGCTGCCTGGCACAGCCCCCACGCGTTGGCGTGGAACATGGGGACGACCGGAAGGACGACATCCGCCTCCGCGACCGCCAGCACGCCGCTGATCAGGACCGCCGTCGAGTGCAGCACCACCGAGCGGTGGGAGTACACGACGCCCTTGGGGTCGCCGGTCGTCCCGCTGGTGTAGCACATGGCCGCTGCGGAGTTCTCGTCGGTGACGGTGCCGAACGGGTGCGGGGATGCGGCGGCCAGCAGCTCCTCGTAGTCACGGATGCGGGGGTCGTCCGGGATGGCCGGTGCATCCGGGTTGCCCCCGCTGTCGTCCATCACCACGACGTACCGCACGGTCGTGCATTCGTCGATGTGCGGCCAGAGAACGGGGAGGAGGCTCCGGTCGACGAAGACGACCTCGTCCTCCGCGTGGTTCGCGACATAGATGATCTGCTGGGGGAAGAGCCGGATGTTCAGGGTGTGCAGCACCCGTCCCGTGCACGGCGCCGCGAAGTAGAGCTCCAGGTGCCGGGCGGTGTTCCATCCGAACGTCGCAACTCGACCGTCCGCGCTGACGCCGAGGTCGTCCAGGACCCCTCCGAGCCGGCGGGTGCGGGCAGCCCACTCGCCGAGGGTTGATCGCTCGACCCCGCCCGCGGTAGCGGTGACCAGGGCCTTGTGCGGCCAGAGCTGCTCGGCGCGGTTGAAGATGAGGTCGAGTGAGAGGGGGGTGTCCTGCATCAGTCCCTGCATGGGCCTTCCTTTCCGGTTCGCCGGCCGGGGGCCTCGAGCAAGCCCTCGAGCCGACCCTAGGGCGTCACCGGTCGGGCCGACCAGAGCCGACGAACAGTGGGTCGACGTGGCAGGTTCCGGGGGTGCTGTTGGCGGGTTGACAGGTGGGGGAAAGATGGAGGCGCTGCGCGGGGGACTCCCATCGGGCTCCGCCGGGACGGCCGCGCGCGCCACATCCACAGCGAGGGAGGGCAGATGAACAAGGAACTGCTGGCCGCGCGCGACCGGCTGCTCGGTCTGTACGGCGACTACGAGACGGCTGCGCGCGATTTCGACTGGCCGGACGTGGGGGAGCGGTTCTGCTGGGCCCAGGACTGGTTCGACGCGTTCGCCCGCGGCAACGACAAGCCTGGCCTGGTGATCGTCGAGGGCGACGGCACTGCCGCGTCGTACTCCTTCGCCGAGCTGGTCGTCTCCTCCGACCAGCTGGCTCACTGGATGGCTGCCCAGGGAGTCTCGAAGGGCCACGGGGTCATCGTGATGCTCAACAACCAGGTCGAGCTCTGGCAGACCATGCTCGCCCTGATGAAGCTCGGTGCGGTGACACTGCCGACGACCACCGCGGTCGGTCCGGCCGATCTGGAGGACCGGATCGAGCGGGGATCCGCGCGCTTCGTGGTGTGCAACCCGCAGGACGCGGACAAGCTCGATGGCGTACCCGGCCAGTACGCCGTGATCACGACCGACGGGTTCGCCGACGCGTTCGCCGCGCCCGCTCGGCCGGTGGAGCATCCCGGCACGTCGCCGGACGACCGGCTGCTGCTCTACTTCACCTCCGGCACGACGAGCCGTCCCAAGCTGGTCGAGCACACGCAGGCGTCGTACCCGGTCGGTCACCTCAGCACGATGTACTGGCTGGGGCTGCGTCCGGGCGACGTCCACCTGAACATCTCGTCGCCGGGCTGGGCCAAGCATGCGTGGTCGTCCTTCTTCGCCCCCTGGCTCGCCGAGGCGACGGTGATGGTCTACAACTACACGCGGTTCGACGCGGCGGCGCTGCTCGGTGTCCTTGCCGAGCAGCAGGTGACCACGTTCTGCGCCCCGCCGACGGTCTGGCGGATGCTCATCAACGCGGACCTCTCTGCAGGTCCCGGAACCCTCCGCGAGCTGGTGGCGGCGGGGGAGCCGTTGAACCCCGAAGTGATCGAGCAGGTGCGGAGCAAGTGGGGACTCACCATTCGCGACGGGTTCGGCCAGACCGAGACCACGGCGCAGGTGGGCAACACGCCCGGCTGCGCGGTCAAGCTCGGCTCGATGGGCCGACCGCTGCCGGGTGTCCCGGTCGTCCTGGTCGATCCTGTGACCGGGGAGCGCAGCGAGAACGAGGGCGAGATCTGCCTGGACCTCGCGGGCAACAAGGGGGCGCGGCCGCTGAACCTGATGACGGGCTACCAGGGGAACGACGAGCTCAACGCCGAGGCGATGGCGGGCGGCTTCTACCACACCGGAGACGTCGCCTCGCTGGACGACGAGGGGTACATCACCTACATCGGGCGCACGGACGACGTCTTCAAGGCGAGCGACTACAAGATCAGCCCCTTCGAGCTGGAGTCGGTGCTGATCGAGCACCCGGCCGTGGCCGAGGCCGCCGTCGTCCCGGCCCCGGATCCGGTGCGCCTGGCGGTGCCGAAGGCCTACATCGCGCTGGCACCGGGGCACGAGGCGACTGCTGAGACCGCCGAGTCGATCCTGAAGTACGCGCGAGAGAACCTCGCGCCCTACCAGCGGGTCCGGCGGGTGGAGTTCTTCGAGCTCCCCAAGACGATCAGCGGCAAGATCCGTCGGGTCGAGCTGCGCAGCCGGGAGAGCGACGCAGGACACCCCGACCGGAGAGTTCCGAGACGATCAGTTCCCCGGGCTCCGGGGCTGAGCGGCGGCGGGGGCTAGCCCGCCGGCCGGGTCGGGTCGGCCTCGCCCCTCAGCTCGGCGATCTCGGCGCGGAGCGCGCGCACCTCGTCCAGAACCTCGCGCATCGCGCGGTCGGTCAGCTCCTCGCTGACCTCGATCTCCTGCGTGACGCCCCGCAACCGCGTGACGAACCAGGTCGCGATAGAGGCAGTGATCACGCCCAGGAGGGCGATCCCGATCAGCATCAGAGCAATCGCGATGAGCCGGCCGAGCAACGTCACCGGATACCGATCCCCGTAGCCGACCGTGGTGACGGTCGCGATGGCCCACCAGAACCCGTCCCCGATCGTGTGGATGTTGGCACCCGGGGCGTTGCGCTCGACATCGTAGATGGCCACCCCCGAGGCGAGCAGTGACAGGAAGGTGATCACGCCGACATAGGTCAAGACGCGTCCTTGCAGGGACGCCGACGCATGCTTGTTGGCGACCGCGGCGAACGTGAAGACTCGCAGCACGCTGAAGATGCGCAGCGGGCGGAGTATCGGCAAGGCCACGATGACGAGCTCCAGCACGTGCGTCTTGACGAAGTGCCATCGGTGGGAGGACAGGTAGAGCAGGGCCAGGTAGTCCACGACGAAGACCAGCCAGATCAGCAGGTTCCCCGCCTCGACCAGGAGGGTCTGGTCCGCCGACAAGACCCAGATCCTCGGGACCAGGAGCAGGAAGAGGAACACGGCCGCGAGCACCAGCAGGATCGGGTCGGTCCGGTGGCTCCATCGGTGGAAACCGTCGTTGGCCCGGAAGGCGGCGAGGCGGGTGGACATGGTCGCAGTCTCCCCGATGCGGGGTGCCGGCGCAGCCCGCCACCTGAGAAGAAGCCGAGAACCGGCGCCCACGGGCTGGAACTGCACCCCGACTGCGCCGCGTTTCGTGCATTCTCGTAGGGTCGTGGGGCATGCTGGACTGCTGCACCGGAGGGGTGGGGGGACCAGCCCAGGACCTTGAGCAACAAGGAGCACGTCGTGTCGTCTTCGTCCAACGCAGCCGATCAGGGGATTCCGTCGCCTGACTCGGCCTCGTCGCGACCCCGTTTCAGCGTCGTCGTACCGGCTCTGAACGAGGCGGACTACATCGGCGACTGCCTGACCTCGCTGCTCCATCAGGACTTCGACGGCGGCGTGGACGTGGTCGTCGTGGACAACAACAGCACCGACGCGACTTCCGCTGTGGCCCGGTCCTACGGTGCCGGCGTCGTCTTCGAGGGCGAGCCGGGCGTGTGCTTCGCGCGCCAGTCCGGCACCGAGACCGCCAAGGGCGAGATCGTCGTGTCCACCGACGCCGACACCACCTTCGACCGCACCTGGCTCGCGCGCATCGACAAGCGGTTCCGCGAGGAGCCCGACCTGGTCGCCGTCGCCGGCGGCTGCCGGTTCGTCGACGCCCCCTGGTGGGGACGGGCCTACACCGTGCTGCTGTTCGGCACCGTGCACCTGATCTACCGGCTGACCGGCCGGGTTCTCTACGCGTCCGCCACCAACATCGCGTTCCGGCGCTCGGCCTGGACCGGGTACGACACCTACCTGACCCAGGGAGGCGACGAGTTCGGGCTGCTGCGCAGACTGCGGGCCCAGGGCCGGATCGCCTTCGACTACGGCAACCCCACCTTCACGTCGTCGCGCCGTCTGCGGCGCGGGCTGTTCTACAACCTGTTCGTCACCTGCTTCTACTACTACCTGACCGCCTACGCGTTGAACCGCATCTCCGGGCGCCGGATGATGGGATCTGCTCCCGAGATCCGCGAGCGTGCCGAGGCGCGGGCCGCGCGGGTGGCCCAGGTGCGACGCCACTGGCGCCCGGCCGTCTCGGCCGTGGTGGTGGCGGTCGTCGCACTCTTCCTTGCCACGCGCCTGGGCGTGGACATCGCGTGAGGCGGTGGGCCGCTGCGACAGGCCTCGTCGCGGGGGCCTCCGCTCTCGGGGCGGCGTACTGGCGGTACATGTGGCCGTCGTCGCAGAGCGTCGGGCCGTTCCCGCACGACGGTGACAGTGCCGGTGAGCGTCCTGTCATCGCGCTGACCTTCGACGACGGTCCCAACGAGCCGTACACGACGCAGATCCTCGACCTGCTGGACGACCGGGGGATCCGGGGCACCTTCTTCCAGGTCGGCCGCTGCGTCGAGCGCCACGCCGGTCTCAGCCGGACCATGGCAGAAGCCGGGCACGTGATCGGCAACCACAGCTACTCGCACGCGTTCATGCGCGGCTGGACCGAGTCGGCGGTCCGTCCCGAGGTGCTCGCCGCCGAGGAGGTGCTGTCCGCGGAGCTCGGCCGGCGCCCCGCGCTGTACCGGCCGCCGTGGCTGATCCACACCAAGGCGGTGCTCCGGGTGCTCGACGAGCAAGGTCTCCAGCCCGTCTCCGGGGAGTTCTGCCATCCCCTCGAGCCGCTCCAGCCCGACCCGGGCCGCATCGCGCGGCGGGCCGCCCACCGGGCACGCCCCGGCCGGATCCTCATCTTCCATGACGGCTACGACGACCGCGGCGGGTACCGGGGGAGCACGGTCAGTGCCGTCGCGCGACTCCTGGACGTCCTCCAGGAGCGCGACTACGACTTCGTCACCGCGGACCAACTGCTCGGGGTCCCCGCCTACGGGTAGCCCGTCGCGTTCACGGGGTCCCACCGCTCACCGCGATCTGAACCACCCGGTCGGTGAGCGCCGGAGTCTCACCGCCGAGCAGGTACACGGTGGAGCCCGCGACCACTGCCGCGGAGTCGGCCAGGGGCCACGGGAGCTTTCCGGCCCGGGAGAACGTCGTGGTTGCCGGGTCGAACCACCGGCAGAGCCGGGAGAGGCCGCCCGCGTTGGTCCGCCCTCCGCACAGCAGGATCCGGCTCCCGACGGGGACGGCGATCGCGTGACCCAGCGGCTGCGGGAGATGAGCCGCAACCGTGGAGGTACCCGTGGCCAGGTCGATGCTTTGGACAGTGCCGACTTCGACGCCGTTGCGCTCGCCCCCGAACACCCAGACCGTGCGACCGAGGGCTGCGGTCGCCGGGTAGCGCACGGGATTGCGCAAGCGGGCGACAGTCCGCCAGGTCGAACCGCCCCGGGAGGCGAGAACAGCCGGGTCCGCCACCTGGCTGCCGTTGTACCCGCCGACCACGTAGATCCGCTTCGCCACGTTGACCGCAGTGAGGTCCGAACGCACCGCGGGGAGATGGCCGACGACCGACCACGTGCCCGCGGTCGGGTCGAACTCCTGGACCACGTCGTCGGAGGTACTGCTGCCGCCGCCGATGACGAGCGGGCGCCCGCCGGTCCCCAGGGCTCCAGCGGTGTCGTGCACCGCGACGCCGAGGGAGGCCACGTGCTTGGCCTGCCCGGTGCTCAGGCTCAGCAGGTACGCCCGGGAGGTGGTGGCATCGCCGGCGACCAGCCCGCCGGCGACCAGCACGGAATCGGGGCTCTGATAGGCCAGTGCCTCCCGGGCCAGCGGTGACGGGAGTCGCCACGAAGCGGCGCTGATGTGCACACGAACGGGTGCCGCCGTCGGCGCGGACGTCGTCGGCCCGGGTGACCGGGTCGGCAGGGTCGTGATGACGACCGGACCGCTCGCGGAGGTCCCGGGCACCGTGCTCGTGGGCGTGCCCGCGGTGCAGGCGCCGAGGGCCAGCCCGGCAGCGGCAACCAGGGTGGACGCCAGCACGGGACCACGGGCGCGAAGGGCGCGAGGGGGGAGGGGGGTCAACGGGGCTCCTGGGGGGTGATCGGATCGCGGGGGGCGTGCCGCTCATTCTTCCGGCACACCCTGAGCCTGGGCTGTGAGGGCACGGAGCCGGGACGGACAGATGGGCGGTCCTTCGGCCCTACCTGGCCGGGGACGGGCGCTCTAGCGTCGAGGGGAACAGGGAGGTCGAGATGCTTTCGGAGAATGACACCACGGGTGAGACCGTCGATGAGCAGCGCCTCCGCCAACGGGCACTCACCCGGTTGAAGCGGCGCCGGGACTTCCGGGTGCACCTGCTGATGTACCTCATGGTGAACGCGTTCCTCGTGGTGATCTGGTGGGCCACCATCGGGTGGGGCGGCTTCTTCTGGCCGGCCTTCCCCCTGGTGGGCTGGGGGATCGGCCTGGTGGCGCACTGGTACGACGTGTACTACGGCGAGGACTTCACCGAGGCCCAGATCCGTGCCGAGATGGACCGGTTGCAGCGCCGCTGACGATCAGTCTGGCCGCTGTCGAATCGGCGAGGACGGTGGAGTGCCCCGCTGACACCCGTGCAGCCGGGATGGAGCGGTCGTCGGTCAGGAGGCGCCGCAGCGCCTCACGTTTGTCGCTGCCCGACACAAGCCAGAGCAGCTCGTCGGCACGTTCCAGGGCCGCATAGGTGAGGGTCATCCGGCGGTGACCCTGGTAGGGCTGTCCGGTCAGGGCAACCAGGCGGTCGCGGACCTGCAGCACCGTATCGCCCGGCACGAGGGAGGCGGTGTGGCCGTCCGCGCCCAGCCCCAGGTGGACCAGATCGAAGCGGTCGGGCAGAGTCGCAGCGTAGGTCGCACAGGCGTGGTCCAGGTCTTTCTCCAGGACGGGCATCGCATGCACGGTGCAGGAGTCGGGGACCAGACCTCGCAGGTGCGTCAGGTTCCGGTCCGGATCGTCGGCTGCGACGACGCGCTCGTCCACCTGGAAGATCTCGGTGCCCTGCCAGGGGAATCCCGTCTCGTCACCGAGCACCCCGAACATCGTCCAAGGGGTGCGCCCTCCGCTCACGGCGAACCGGAAGGTCCCGTGGTCCGCGATCGCAGCAGCGGCCGCGGCAGTTACGAGGTGCGCACCGTCGGCCGCGAGCCTCTGCAGATCGGGGACGACGACGAGGTCGTGGCGCATCAGTGCTGGGTGCGTTCGGCGTGGCCGCCGAACTGCTCACGCATGGCGGAGAGGACCTTGCTGCCGAACGTGTCCATGCCGCGGGAGCTGAACCTCGCCTGGAATGCGGCCGTGATGACCGGGGCCGGCACTCCCTCGTCGATGGCAGCGATGGCGGTCCATCGCCCCTCGCCGGAGTCCGACACCTGACCCGCGTACTTGGCGAGATCCGGGTCCGTCGTGAGAGCCGCCGCCATCAGGTCGACCAGCCAGGAGCTGATCACCGCGCCGCGGCGCCACACCTCGGCGACCTCCGCGACGTCGATGTCGTACTGGTAGCGCTCGGGTTGCCGCAGGGGAGTGGTCTCGGCGTCGTGGTCCGCGTCCGCCAGGCCGATGCCCGCGTGCTTGATGATGTTCAGGCCCTCGGCGAGGGCGGCCATCATGCCGTACTCGACCCCGTTGTGGACCATCTTCACGAAGTGCCCGGCCCCGGGCGGACCGCAGTGGTAGTAGCCCTGGTCGGCCGTGCTCGTCGAGGTGCGATTCGGCGTCGGCTCGGCTTCGCCCCTGCCCGGGTGCGAGCGCGGCGAAGATGGGGTCGAGCCGGAGACGGCCTCGTCGGAACCTCCGATCATGAGGCTGTAGCCCCGCTCGAGCCCCCAGACGCCGCCGCTGGTGCCGCAGTCGACGTAGTGGATGCCGCGCTCGGCCAGCCGTCCGGCTCGCTCGATGTCGTCGCCGTAGAACGAGTTGCCCCCGTCGATGACGATGTCGCCCGGCGCCCAGCAGCGGTACCAGGTCGTCGAGGACCGAGCCGACGACGCCCGCGGGGACCATGACCCAGATGGCCCGAGGCGCGGCCAGCGTGGCGACGACCTCTTCGTAGCTGTGGGCACCCGGTCATCCCCTCGGCCTCGAGGCGCCGACACGGCCCCCGGGTTGCGGTCGAAGACGACGCACTCATGGCCGGCGCGCGTGACCCGGCGTGCCAGGTTCGCGCCCATCCGGCCGAGGCCGATCATGCCCAGCTGGAGCACGGTCCGACTGCACCTGCGCTCTGCGTCACGAGAGTTCTCCCTCCTCGGGGTGAGCCGATTCGCTGTCCGTCGATCCTCCCGCGGTGAGTGTCCGTGGGCAGACCCCCGTCGATCCTCGCACATCGGCCCCAGAGCACTCGGCGGGCACGACAGTGGGGTTTCCCCCAGGTGCCTGGCACGATGGGTGGAGCCAGGTGCGGCCCAGACAGCGAGGCGGTTCCCGTGGAGAGTGAGATCAGCGACGAGGCGTGCACCATCGTGGTGCTGGGTGCGACAGGGGACATGGCCAGACGCCTGCTGTTTCCCGCTCTCTACAGCCTCGCCCTCGCCGAGCGCCTCCCGGAGGTGCGCATCGTCGGCTACGGACTCGACGACTGGGACGACGACAAGTTCCGCTGCCCAGGTCCGTGACGGGCTCGTCGCAGAGCATCGCGACGTCGACGGCGTCTGGGAGAGCTTCGCCGCGCGGATGACCTACCTCCGGGGCGAGCTGCACCCCGAGCAGCTGGCCCCCATCGCCGACCTCATCACCAAGGACGCGATCTTCTACCTCGCCCTGCCGCCCGGCTTCTTCGCGACCGCCGCCACCGCGCTGGCTCAGGCCGGCCTCGCCTCGGAGGAGCACGGGACATCGACGCCTGGTCGTGGAGAAGCCCTTCGGCACCGACCTGCAGTCGGCCCTGAAGCTGAACGCCGAGCTGCACGAGCACTGGTCGGAGGATCAGATCTTCCGGATCGACCACTTCCTGGGCAAGGAGACCGTGCAGAACATCATGGTCTTCCGGTTCGCCAACCGCTTCTTCGAGCCCGCCTTCAACGCGGCGCCACATCGAGCAGGTGCAGATCACCGTCGTCGGAGAGCCTGGGGCTCGAGGGCCGGTACCGCTACTACGACAGCATCGGTGCGCTGCGGGACATGGTGCAGAACCACCTGCTCCAGCTGTTCACGATCGTCGCGATCGAGCCCCCGGCGATCTGGGACGCCGACGTGCTGCGCGACCACAAGGTCGAGGTCCTCAAAGCCGTCCGCCCGCTCTCGGCACGCGGACTGCGAGCGCGACGCCGTACGCGCCCAGTACGTCGAGGGGCGCATCGCGGCGAGACCGAGGTTCCCGGCTACCGCGAGGAGGAGGGAGTCGAGGACGGATCGACGACCGAGACCTTCGCCGCGGTCAAGCTCCAGATCGACAACTGGCGGTGGAAGGGAGTGCCTTTCTACCTGCGTACCGGCAAACGGCTGGCGGCCAAGCACACCGAGATCGCCATCCAGTTCCGCTCGACCGCCGACCCGACTGTTCGAGAGCTCGGCGGCGCGCAAGCCGGAGCCGAACTGGCTGGTCTTCACGATCCAGCCCGAGGACGCCATCGACCTGGGGATCCGGGCACGCTCGCCCGGGCTCGGGCTCATGTCACGCCAGCTGACCCTCCATGCCGAGTACGCCCAGGACGACGAGTCGGTCACCTCGGCCTACGAGCAGCTGCTCCTGGACGTGCTCGAGGGCACCCGGACCCCCTTCCTCAGGTTCGACGAGGTCGAGTGGTCGTGGCGGGTGATCGAACCGCTGCTCACGGCGTGGTCGCAGGGCGAGCCGGAGATCTACCGGGCCGGCAGCGAAGGCCCGTCGTCACAGAGCAAGATTCTCGAGGACGGGCACGAGTGGCGTCCCATCGCGTCGAGGCCGCGCTCGACCGCTCACGAGAACGTGATCACCCCGTAGGCGACGACGAAGAGAGCGAGAAGCGACACTCCCGTGAGGCGGGTGTGCCTTCCACGCCAGGCCAGCACGGCCACTGCCAGGCCGAGGATCGCTGCTGCGGTCAGTGAGCCGAGCACCGCCGTCCGGGTCGTCACCGTGATCGGGACGAGCAGGGGCCCGACACCGATGGACAAGGTGGAGTCCAAGAAGCTCGACCCGAGAGCGTCCCCGACCGCGAGATCCCACTTCTTCTGCCGGACGGCTGCGATGCCGAACACGAGCTCGGGCAGCGAGGTGCCGATCGAGGCGAGGAAGAAGGCCACGAGGTACTCGGGTGCCGACCAGACCTCCGCGAGGGAGGTGATGGCCTCGACGGCGGTGGTCGCCCCGGCACCGACGACCAGCAGCCCCAGGGATGCCAGCGCCAGGTGGACCGCAGGACGGCGAGGGGTCGCCACGTGCGGCTCCGTCTCGGTGCCCGGTACCCCTCTCCAGACGATGGCGGTTCCCGCCAACCAGCAGACAAGCAGGATCCCCGCGTCGAGTCTCGTGACGTCGCCGTCGAGCATGAGCAGCGCGCCGATCACCAGGGAGACGACGCTCACCGCGCCGACGCGCACGATCCTGCCGCGCCGCAGCGGGAACGCTCCGCCGACCAGCGGCAGGATGCCCAGGACGAGAGTCGACTGGACGGTCGCTGAGCCGACCGAGTCGCCGATGTTGATGTCACCGTGACCGCTGATCGACGAGACGACGGAGTTCGCGATCTCGGGCAGGTCCGTCCCGAAGGACACCAGCGTGATGCCGATGAGGAACTGGGGGATCCGCGTCGAGGAGGCGAAGGACGTCAGATGGCCCAGCGCCCACCGACTGGACCTGACCGCGACGAAGAGTCCGGTGGCCAGGACCACGAGCCAGAGGATCGAGTCGAGCACGGCAGGCCCTCCGTCAGGCGTCGGTGCTTGCGGCCGCCAGGATCCTGCTCTCGGTCCCGGCGTCGACGCCGACGCCCTCGCGGCGCCACGCAGCGGTCTGCATCCACGCGAAGGTGTCCCGGACCGTCTCCGCGAAGGGCCGGGGCGTGAGCCCCGTCGCGAGCGCGGCGGCGTTGTCGAGCGCCATCACGCCCTCGGGATCTGGCCCCCAGAGTGGGAAGGGGGTCTCGCCGACGAGATCGGGGGAGACCCACCGAGGCTCGACAGCCGATCCGAGTGCGGCGGCAATTCCCTCGGTCATGTCGGCGAACGTCCACGGGGGACGTGGCGCGCACGCGTGGAACGACCCGCGCGGTCCGTCCCTCTGCCAGACCGACGATCCAGGACGCCTGGTCGCGGGCGTCGATGAGCTGCACGGGGTTGTCGCGCGGACCCGGGCAGGCCATGACGCCACCTCGCGCCACCCGGTCGACCCACCAGGTGAAGCGCCCGGTGTGGTCGTACGGGCCGACGACGTAGGTGGGACGAACGACCACGGAGCCGTCCGTGCCGAATTCCTCGACGGTGGACTTCTCGCAGAGCGCCTTGAGCGGGCCGTAGACAGCCCCGGTCATCGGCAGTGCGTCCGGATCCGGGACGTCGATGGTGGCGAGAGGGAGCGACTCGTCCCCTCCACGGACATCGGTGTCGGCGTAGGCGGACACCGACGACACGAAGACGTAGTGTCCGCCGCGCCCGTCGAGAGCAGAGGCGAGGGAGCGAACCTGCCGCGGCCAGTACGCACACACGTCGATCGTCGCGTCGAAGGATCTGTCCGCGAGTACGTCACCCAGATCGTCACGGTCGGCCAGCAGGTGCTCGGCCTCGTCGAGCGTCGGTGCCTGGGTCCTGCCACGATGCAGCAGAGTCACCCGGTGGCCCCGCGTGAGTGCCTCCTCGGCGATATGACGTCCGACGAACTGGGTGCCTCCGACGATCAACAGGTCCATGTCCTCAGCCTAGGCGGAGTGCCCGCCGGTGGCGTGACCGCTCCGGGAACGGCGGGCTCCCGAGGGAACGGCGTCGCCTCGCCCCACGGGTAGCGTGAAGGTCGTGGGCGAGGAGCAGATCACCGGCGGACGCGCGGTGTCCTGGTGGTGGGGACTGCTGACCGAGCCGGCCGTTCCGTTCCTGCTCGTCGCTGAGGGTGTCCTGGTCAAGCGCGACTATCTTCCGGACATCCTCCTGGTCGGGGCTGCCCTGGTCGTGATCGCGGTGGACTCGCTGCGATGGGGATTCCATGAGGCGGATCCGAGTCCCACGTCGCGAGCCCGCGGGCCTCCCTCTGGCTCCTCGCCGCGGCGGCGGCCCTGGGTATGGCGCTCCTCCCGCGGATCTCGCCGGTCACGGACGCTGCCTTCGCCGCGCTCGGTCTGGGTGCGCTGTGGCTCGCGTGGATGCCCGGGGGCGCCCCTGCGGCGTCGCACGGCGAGGTGCCGCGCACCCCGCCGACCTGGTGGCTGTGGTGGGTGCCGGCCCTGGTCTTCTGCACTGTCGAGATGCTGTCTCCTGGCCTATCAGCCGGCACCGCGCGTCGACAGCCCTGCGCATCCCTCGCTCAGCGGAATCGTGGAGCCAGTTCTGGCCCACTGGCCCACCCGAGCGCTCGCCTGCTCGTCTGGCTGGCGGCCGGGTGGTGGCTGCTGCGCAGGATCAGGAGGTGGTCGGCGTGACCAGCGCTGACATCACGGTGAGCGTGTACGCCTCGGTCGGGCTCATGCTGCTGGCGCTCGAGGTCGCCGGCCGGCTGTGGCCCTCACGATGCTCCACGTTGTCCCGCGTCCTGACCTGGGCCATGCGGCGCCGTTCGGCTCAGCTCGGCCTGCTGCTCACCTGGTGGTGGCTGGGCTGGCACTTCGTCACCGATCGATGACGTCAGTCACCGTCCTCCGGCGAGGCCGCACGCGGCGAGATGCCCTGGCGGTGGCTGATCTGCCGGGACGGCGAGATCCTGAGGATCACGCGGTCGTCCCGCGAGCCGGTGAAGTCGTGGCCGTCGTACTTGCGGGCGAGGACGTCGATGTGCCGGGCCGCCTCGTCGCCGCCCACGAACTCGACCACGGTGCCACGCACCTCGGCGAAGTCGTACGGGTCGGTCTCCGAACGGATCAACACGGTGATGCGGGGATCGCGACGGAGGTTCCGGGCACGCTGTCTCGCGGAGGTCGTGTTGACGAGCAGGTGGTCCGCATCGGCGTCGACCCAGGTGATCTGGGCCTGCGGGGTCCCGTCGGGCATCAGGGTCACCACCGTCGCGTAGTTCTGTCCGGTGGCGAGGCGTTGAACCTCCGGGTCGAGTGACATCGCACGCTCCGTTCCGTGTGGTGATGCTCCGGACGCTACCTCGCGTCCCCGGATCTCCGTCCGGGGTGACCCCTTGCGCGGGCTCGGCCGGTTCCAGGATGCTCCGGAGATGTACCGCATCCAGGGGACGGTCCTGCCGTCGCGGCACCGTCGGGCGAGATCTTCGTCCGGGACGGGCGCTTCGCCGCTGAGCCCGGGGAGCGTGCCGAGACGCTGGTGGAGGACGCGGCGATCCTCCCTGGACTCGTGGACGTGCATGCGCACCTGTCGCTGAACACGCCGAGCGGCACGGGGGAGACGGAGGGGGTCCGCTCGAGCCTCTCCGCACATCTGCGACTGCGGAGTCCTGGCGGTACGCGAGCCGGGAAGCTACGAGTACGCCGGCAAGCAGGCCTCCGACGGGCGACGACAGGATGCCCCACGTGCTCACCGCGGGGCGCTTCCTCGCCCCGCCGGGGGCGTACTTCCCCGGTCTGGCGCGCGAGGTGGCCGACGCCGGGCTGGTGGCTCGCCGGGCTCGACGAGCTCGCCGCCAGCGGGTCGTGGGTGAAGATCATCGGCGACACCCACATGCTCGGGGTCGCTGCGTCGTCACGTACCGGCCGGACACGATCGTCGGAGCTCGCCGCGGCCGTCCACGAGCAGGGCGGCCGCGGTCGCCGTCCACTGCATGCTCCCCGAGACGATCCAGGCCGCGCTATCGACGCGGGCTTCGACTCCGTCGAGCACGGCACCCTGCTCCGCGCGGACCAGATCCTCGGCGGTGGGCCGCGTAGCGCCTGGGTGCCGACAGTCTCGATCAACGCGCTGGTGCCGCCCATGCTGAGCGACGGGCTTCGACGCCGACGACCTGCACCGCGTCTGGTGGACGGCATCGCGGGACAGGGTGAGGTGCTCCGAGCGGCGGACGCGGCGGGGATGACCATCCTGGCGGGCACCGACGCCGGCATGACCCAGCACGGCACCATCGCCCACGAGATCGCGCTGCTCCTCGCCGCGGGCCTGTCCCCGCACACTGCGCTCGGCGCGGGGTCGTGGGTGGCCAGGAGCTGGCTGGGGCTCCCCGGGATCGAGGAGGGCGCCCCGGCCGATCTCGTCGCCTACCGGGCCGATCCCCGTGAGGATCTGGCGGAGCTCGGGCAGGCCCGCCCTCATCATGCGCGCGGGGCGCGTCGTCCACCGGTCCTGACGGCGTTCACCGGGGGAGGGGGGCGCCGACGAGAGCCGCGACGACTCCGAAGGCCCCCGACAGCAGCAGCACGTAGAACGCCGGACGGCGCAGTGCGAGGAGAAGGACAAGGGCGGCCAGCAGCACGCCGTACTGCCAGGCCGTGCCGACGCTGAGAGCGAGCGGGACCGCCACCCCACGATGGCTCCGATGGCCGCCGGGCCGGCTCCGTCGAGAAAGGCCCGGGCGCGGACGTCGGAGCGGATGACCGGGAAGTGGCGCGCCGCCGACGAGGACGAACACGAAGGACGGGAGCGAACGCGAGGAGGTGACGCGAGAAGGGCGCCACCCAGGCCGGCATGCGGCGTAGCCGACGACGGCGACGGTGTGGACGACCGGCCCGGGGGTGACCTGGCCCAGGGCGACCGCATTGAGGAACTGCTCGGGCGACATCCAGCCGAAGCGGTCCGACCGCGTCCTCGCGCATCAGGGGGACGATCACGAACCCGCCGCCGTACGAGAGGGCGCCGACCTTCAGCGCGACCCACGACAGCGCCAGCCAGGTGCGCGGTGACGCCGGGCAGGCTGCCCAGCAGCGGCAGCAGGGCGGGCATCCGCCACTGCCGGTACGGCGGAGCAGGACGCCGGCTCCCAGCTCGACCACGCCGCAGGCCGAGCAGGACGACGACGACATAGGCCCCGAGGAAGGCGCTGGCCAGGGCGCCGACGGCGACGTAGACCGATGAACCGGACGGTGCTGGTGCGGCGCCGCCAGCTCGTCGGCAGCAGGGACCAGCCCGGCCTGGACGGCGACGGCGGCCACCGCCGCGCCCGCGCCCGGCCCCGGCGCCCGAGAAGCCATCGCGGGCGGGGAGCCCGCCAGGAAGAGCGCTGCGAGCGAGGATGACGGCGACGAGTCCGGGCAGGACGAAGGCGAGTCCGCCGACCAGCGCTCGCCAGGGGCCCTCGGGCGCGATAGGCGCAGAAGATGGACAGCTGCGTGGAGGACGGTCCGGGCAGCAGGTTGCACGTGGCCACCGCGTCCTCGAACTCGAAGGGCGTCAACCAGTCGTTCCGCTCGACGCACAGGCTCGCGCAGGAGCCGGATGTGCGTGGGCGGTCCACCGAAGCCGGTGACCCCGATCCGTCGCCCACTCCCGCAGAACCACGCGCATCGGCGCGCGGGGTGCGGGGGCATGGTCGGACACGGTGGCATCGTGCCAGACGCGCGCTGGCGTCATCAGGGCAGGGGATCGCGCAAGTAGCGGTCGATCGTGGCTCCCACCGCGGCCGCCAGGGCCTCCCGCGGTGCGTCGGCCAGGGCTGGGGCCTTGAGTACGTACCGGCCCAGCAGCACCCCGATCATCTGACTCGCGGCCAACCCTGCGCGCAGATGTCGGTGGTCGGAGGCAGTCAGAGCCTTCAGCGGCGACAGGAGCGCCTCCTCGATGAGCGCGCGCAACCGCTCGCCGCCGCTTCGTGGGACAGCGCCGTGCGGAGCAGTGCCTTCAAGCGGCTCAGGGCCTCGGGATCGGACTCGTACAGCGTGAGAACCCCGAGCACCAGGTCGGCGCCTACCGGCCCCTCGCGCCCGGCAAGTCCGGACAGGAGGCCTGCGGGATCCACCGGCAGGGCGATCGACTCCGCCAGCAGGCCGTCCTTGTCCCCGAAGTAGTGGTGGACCAGCGCCGGGTCGACCTCGGCGCGCGCCGCGACGCCGCGGATCGTCGTCCGGTCGAAGCCGCGCTCCGCGAACAGCTCCACGCGCCGCGTCGAGGATCGCCTCGCGCGCGTCGGGACTGCCCGCCGGGCGCCGGCCGCGCGGCGGCCTTAGTCGCCATGTGCCGTGACCCCTGCCTTCGCGAGGGCCACCATCCGCTCCTCGATCGTTGCCGGGAACCGGCGTGAACGATCGCGGCGACAGACTCTGGCCGGCCAGGAGCTGCGACAGCCGGCCCGGGTCGCCGTCGGCCACCCGGATGTCGCGCCCGGCCAGCATGACCGACTCGCCGGCGGCCTCCAGGACGGTGAACGCACGCTTCCAGTCGTCGGTCTCGACCGCGACGGCGGTCGTGTCGCCGACGATGTCGGCCTCGCTGCCGGCGGCCACCAGCCTGCCCCGGAACATCAGCAGCAGCCGGTCGCACTGGGCGGCCTCCTGCATGTAGTGGGTCGTGACCAGGACTCCGACGCCGCGTCTCGGCCTGCTCGCGCACGGTGTCCCACAGGGCGGAGCGGGCCAGCGCGTCGACGCCGGAGGTCGGCTCGTCGAGGACCAGGACGTCTGGCGGCGACACGACAGCGCGGCGAGGAAGGCCAGCTGCCGCTGCAGGCCGAGGGAGAGGTCGCCCACCAGGGTGCCGGACTGCTGCAGCGAGGGCAGCGGTGAGAGCGGGCGGAGCCGACGCCGTACGCCTCGGCGACGAAGGCGAGGTTCTCGCGGACGGTCAGGTCGTCGTACAGGCCGAGCCCCTGCGAGACGTAGCCGAGGCGGCGCCGACGCAGCCGGTTGGGCGGCCCGCCGAGCAGCTCGACCGAGCCGTCGCTGGTGGGCAGCAGGCCGAGCAGCATCCGGATCAGGGTGGTCTTCCCGGCGCCGTTGGCACCGAGCAGGCCGACCACCTCTCCGGGGTCGACGTGCATCGACACGTCGTCGACGGCGGTGAAGTCGCCGAAGTGCTTGGTGACCTCCGGGGCTCGCAGCAGCGCGGTCATCGAGGCGACCGCCTCCGCGTTGCGGCGGACGCAGGGACAGCGCGATGACGACGTCCTCCAGGTCGAGGCTCCACCGGTTCGCCCCGGGCGGGGTCGCCGTCGGGCCAGAACTCGCGGAACTCCGGGCCCCGTCGCCACGACCACTCGCGCCGGACCGGGGTGCCGTCACGCCGGTGACGACCCCGTCGACGGAGGCGAGGACGGCGGCCAGGCGACCCTTGGGTGAGCACGCGCCCGCGGTCGAGGACGACCAGGTGCTCGGCGCGCTCGGCCTCGTCGAGGTAGGTCGTCGACATCAGCACCGCGGCCCCGCGGCGGCGGCGTTGGCGACCAGCCGCCACAGGTCGACCCGGCTCACCGGGTCGACTCCGGTGCTCGGCTCGTCGAGCACGAGGAGGTCCGGCTCGTGCTGCATCGCCATGCAGAAGCCGAGCTTGCGGCGCATCCCGCCGGAGAGCTGGGAGGCGAGCCGGTCCTTGGCGAAGGGGAGGTCGGCGCTGCTGCAGCAGCGTCGTGCGACGGTCGGCCAGGCGCTGCCCGGTCAGTCCGTAGATGCCGCCCGACGAAGTCCATGTTCTGCTTGACCGTCAGCGCTGCCCAGCTCCCCGAGGAAGCCGGCAGGAAGCCGATGCTCGCGGCTGTCGGGGGCGCTGCCCGGTCCCCGGAGGTGAGTGTGCACCTCTCCGACCAGCGCCCGCAGCATGGTGGTCTTCCCGGCGCCGTCGCCGCCGACGACCGCCACGACGGAGCCGGCCGGCACCTCGACGGTGACGCCGTCGAGCGCGTGGACGTCCCCGAAGTGGACCACCGCGTCCGTGACGCCGTAGGTCACGGCCTCTGGCCCTTCTCGTGCTTGCCTTCGTCTCGCCGGAGCCGTGGCGCGAGGGGGCCAGGTCGCGGCGGAACCGCAGCGTGGCCCCGGTGAAGACGACCACGGCCATGCCGGCCAGGACGAGGATGGGCAGCCACAGTGAGGTGAGGCGGCGCCGCGCAGCATGACGCCCTGGGAGATCATCGTGAAGTAGGTGAGCGGGAGCAGGTAGCCGATCCAGCGGACGCCGGCCGCCATGGCGTCGAGCGGGAAGATCATGCCCGGACAGCAGGATCTGCGGGAGCAGGAAGAAGAAGGCGAGCTGGATCGACTGGCCGGCCGTCTTGGAGACCGTGGAGATGAACACGCCCAGCCCGAGGACGACGAAGAGGAAGAGCGCCGCCCCGAGCGCGAAGACCAGCAGCGTTGCCCGTTGAACGGGACGTCGAAGAGCAGGATCCCCAGCACGGTGATGATCGCCATGTCGATCGAGGCCAGCAGGAAGTAGGGCGTGATCTTGCCGAGGATGACCGTGCTCGGCCGGATCGGCATGACGGCCAGCTGCTCGAGCGTTCCGGTCTCGCGCTCACGGACCAGACCGATGCTGGTGATGATCGTGCCGATGAAGGTGAGGATCAGGCCGATGATCGCGGGCACCATGACCCACGAGGTCTTCAGGTCCGGGTTGAAGAGGACCTCGTACTGCACCTGGTCGCCCCACTTGTTCAGCGCGGAGACGACCGACTGGGCGGCGAACAGGTTCGACCCGTCGACGAGCGCCGAGCGGGCGGCTGCTTGTCGGTGAGCACGGCGACGTCGACCTTGTCGTCACGCAGCAGCTGCTCGGCGCCGCCCGGTCGCCGCTGGTCTCGACGACGGTGGCGTCGAAGGGGGACTGTGCCCGTTGGCGCCCGGCGGTGGCGAGCATGGTGGCCATCGCCGGTGCGTTGCTGCCGATGCACCGCGACCTTGAGCTTGTCGACGTTGAAGTTGGCGGCGTAGCCGAAGATCACGAGCAGCAGAAGCGGCATCACGATGATCATCGCCAGCGTCCTGCGGTCGCGCCGTAGCTCTCGGAACTCCTTGAGGATCATGGCTCTCATGGCGCGACGCTAGCCGCCGTGACGCCGAGAAAGTCAACGGCTGATGAATTCGGTGTCGGAGATGCGGGGTCAGCCACCCGGACGCCGGCTCGATAGGGTAGGGCCGCATCACCCGACGACCCGCTGAAGAGACCTGCCGTTGAGCACGCTGCCCTGGAACTACCGACCCGCTTCCGTCGTCTGGTCAACGTGCTCCGGACATCCTCGTCCGGGCTGCTGGTCCTGGCCCTCTTCGTCGGGGCCGGTGCAGCGGGCTTCGCAGTGTTCTTCCGCTGGCTGATCGCCATCCTCACCACTGCTCCTCACCGGTTACGAGGACTACACCGCAGCACACCGGCCAGCCCGCACCCGGCTGGCCCCTCCTGGGTCGGTGGTTCGTCCTGGCGCCCGGTGGTCGCCGGCCTGCTCTACGGCCCGCTCGTCCACTTCTTCGCCCGCGAGGCGCGTGGCCACGGCGTGCCCGAGGTGATGTACGCCGTCCAGAAGCGCGGCGGCAGGATCGCACCCCAGGTCGCGGTGGTCAAGGCGCTCGCGTCGGCGCTGTGCATCGGCGGCGGAGGCTCGGTCGGCCGTGAGGGCCCGATCGTCCAGATCGGCTCCGCGCTCGGGTCCACCTTCGGCGGCATCCTCCGGGTCACCGAGCCGCGGCGGCGGGTCCTGGTGGCCTGCGGCGCGGCCGGCGGCATCGCCGCGACCTTCAACGCCCCGCTCGCCGGCGTGTTCTTCGCGATGGAGCTGATCCTCGCCGACTTCACCGCCGAGGCGTTCGGCATGGTCGTGCTGTCGTCGGTGACCGCCAGCGTCATCGGGCGGGCGATCCTCGGCGACTCGCCCTTCCTGAGCCTGCCGCAGCTTCGCGGTCACCGACTGCGCGGGAGTTCTTCTTCTTCGCCCTGCTCGGTGTGCTCGCCGGGGGAGTCGGCGTGCTGTTCACCAAGGTCCTCTACTGGGTCGAGGACGCCGCGGACGCCGTCTGGAAGGGGCCGGAGTGGGCGCGGCCGGCGGTGGGCGGCCTGCTCCTCGGGCTCCTCCTGCTGGCTCTGCCCCAGATGTACGGCGTCGGCTACCCCGTCCTCGGCAACGGCGTCAGCCGGCAAGTACGTGCTCGTGGTTCCTCGTCGTCCTGGTCCTCGGGAAGATCGTCGCCACCAGCCTGTCGATCGCGCATCGGCGGCTCGGGCGGCGTCTTCGCCCCCAGCCTCTTCATGGGCGCCATGGTGGGCTCGGCTTCGGCATCATCGCCACGCACATCTCTCCGAGCGTCGCCGGCTCACCGGCGCCTACGCCCTGGTCGGCATGGGCGCCGTCTTCGCCGGTGCGGCGCGGGCGCCGATCACCGCGGTGATCATCATGTTCGAGCTGACAGGTGAGTACTCCATCATCCTGCCGCTGATGACCGCGATCGTGCATCGGCCGACCTGATCAGCCGGTACCTCAGCCCGAACACCATCTACACCCCCAAGCTCCGCCGGCGCGGCGTCGAGTCTCGGGCGAGGACCAGCCCGGCGTCGAGCTGCGCGCGCAGACGATCACCGCTCGCGACGTCATGCTCCCGGTGCCGACCTCGATCAAGGAGACGATGGCGCTGGGCGACGTGGCGGTGCTGATCGCCAGCTCCCGCAACGGGGTCCTGCCGGTCACCGACGAGGACGGCCACTACATCGGCATCGTGACGGCGCGCGTCGTCGCCGAGGCGCTGGCCGACGGGCGCCACGACCAGTCGCCGGCATCACTCGTCCTCGAGAGTGCGGCGACGGTCAAGGCGGATGCCAGGCTGGACAAGGTCATCGAGTCACTCGACCTCAGCGGCACTGCGGCCATCCCGGTGCTCGACGAGAACGGCGACGGGGTGATCGGATGGGTCGACTACGCGCGCACGCTGCGGGCGCTGCGAGGCGGGCAGCGCCCAGCCCGGACGTACGACGAGCTCAGGAGAGCCCGACGATCTCGCCCGTCGTCGTCGAGGTCGATCCGCTGCGCGGCCGGGTGCTTGCCCAGTCCCGGCATCGTCTGCATGGTTCCGGCGATCGGGTAGATGAACCCCGCCCCGACCGACGCGCGGACCTCTCGTACCGGCAGACGCCAGCCGCGCGGGGCTCCGGGGAGCTTCGGGTCGGAGGAGAGGGACAGGTGCGTCTTGGCCAGGCAGATCGGCAGGTCGCCGAAGCCCGAGTCCTCGAACCGGTCGAGGGCCTTCTCCGCCGCGGGCGAGTAGTCGACGCCGTCCGCGCCGTACACGCGGGTGGCGATGATCTCGATCTTCTCGCGCAGCGGCGCGTCCTCCGGGTAGAGGAGGTGGAAGTCGCTGGGCTCGTCCGCCGCGGCAGCGACCTCCCGGGCCAGGTCGACGGCGCCGCGCCCACCCTCGGCGACGTGCGTGGTGACCGCGACACGGGCACCCGCGCGTCACGGGCGATCTCTGCGATGACGTCGAGCTCCGAGCCGTGGTCGGTGGGGAAGGCGTTGATCGCGACGACGGGGGTGACTCCGTGGATCCGGATGTTCTCGATCTGCTTGGTCAGGTTGGCCGCCCCGCGCCAGCGACCTCGTCGGGGTTCTCGGCGAGCAGCGCGGCGGGGAGCGGCTTGCCGGGCACGATGTGGTGCGCTCCCGAGTGGACCTTGAGCGCCGCGGACGGTCGCCACGAGCACCGCGGCGTCGGGTGCCTCTCCCGAGACCCGGCACTTGAGGTTGAAGAAGCGCTCGGCGCCCATGTCGGCCCCGAACCCCGCCTCGGTGACCACGTAGTCGCTGGTGCGCAGGGCGATGAGGTCGGCGACCACCGACGAGACGCCGGTGGCGATGTTGCCGAACGGCCCGGCGTGCACCAGCGCCGGGGTGTTCTCCAGGGTCTGCATCAGGTTCGGCTTGATGGCCTCGCGCATGATGACCGCCATGGCGCCGGCGCGCCTGGATCTCCTCGGCGGTGACCGGCTTGCCGGAGCGGTCGTAGCCGACGACGATCCGGCCGAGGCGCTCGCGGAGGTCGCGCATCGACGTGGTCAGGGACAGCGCGGCCATCACCTCGGAGGCGGCGGTGATGTCGAACCCGGTCTGGGTGGGAGTGCCGTCGAGCCTTCCGCCGAGACCGGTGACGACATTGCGCAGGGTGCGGTCGTTGACGTCGAGCGACCTGCCGCCAGGAGATCTCGTGCGGGTCGAGGTCGAGCTCGTTGCCGTGGAAGACGTGGGCGTCGACCATGGCGGCGAGCAGGTTGTGCGCCGCGGTGACCGCATGGAAGTCGCCGGTCAGGTGGAGGTTGAGGACCTCCATCGGGACGACCTGGCTGTACCCGCCGCCGGCCGCCCCGCCCTTGATGCCGAAGGTGGGTCCCATGGACGGCTGGCGCAGCGTGATGGTGGCGCGTGCTGCCGAGGTGGGGGAACGCCTGACCGAGGCCGACCACGGTGGTGGTCTTCCCCTCACCGAGCGGAGTGGGAGTGATCGCGCTGACGACGACGTACTTGGCGCGGGGACGGTGCGCGAGCTGCCTCGATCGCCCGCAGGTCGATCTTCATCACGTGGCGGCCGTACGGCTCGACGAGATCGGGGGAGAGGCCCATCTCCTCGGCGATCGAGTCGATGGGCTTGAGGTTGGCGGCGCGGGCGATCTCGAGATCAGAGTCCATGCCTCGACGCTAGCGAAGTGGGAACGTCGCCACCAAGGCCGATGGTCATGGCTCCTGGCCACCGCGGGAGCTCGACGACGAAGGTGGCGCCACCGCCCTCGGAGTCCTCCACCGTGATGCGTGCCGCCGTGCCGCTCGGCGACCTTGCGGCAGATGGCCAGGCCGATCCCGGTGCCGGGGGTGTCGCGGTTGGCGCTGCCGCGCTGGAAGGCGCCGAAGACCGACCCCTTGTCGGCGTCGGCGATCCCGTCGCCGTTGTCGGACACGATGATGCGCACCATCCGGCGCCCGGTGCGCGCCGAGACCGTGACGACCGCGGGGCGATCACGCGGCACGTACTTGGCGGCGTTGCCGATCAGGTTGGCGAACAGCTGCCGCAGGCGCGGCAGGTCGCCCTCGATGACCGGCAGCGGCTCGACGTCGACCGCGATCTCGCGGTCGGTGCCCGACCGCGACCTGGTCGGCGACCTCCTCGACCAGCCGGGTGAGGTCGACCCGGGAGGTCTCGCGTGGCCCGCTGGAGAGGCTGGAGTACTCGAGCAGGTCGGAGATCAGCTCCTGCCCGCGGAGCGTCGCGGCCTGGATCCGGTCGATCCACTCGCGGCCCTGCTCGTCGATGACGCCGTCCCGGGTGGACTCGGCCAGCATCTCGGCGGCGAGGCGGATGGCGACCAGCGGGTTGCGCAGGTCGTGCGCCGCGATGGCGGCGAACTCCCGGAGGTCGGCGTTGGCCTCGCAGGAGGCGCTCCTCGGAGTCCCGCCGGACGGTCACGTCGCGGGCGAAGGCGTAGTACGCGCGGGAGGGCTCCTCGGTGGCCGGCCACAAGGTGAGGTCGACCCGGATCCGCGTGCCGTCCTTGCGGACGCGAGTCCACGTCCTTGGACCGCGCCTGGAAGGCCTCGATGCTGCCCACGCGGTCGGGGAAGTCCCCGCCCTGCACCCACTGGTCGAAGTCGGGAACGATCAGCTGGTGCAGCGGCTGGCCGAGGACCTCCTCGCGGGTCCAGCCGAAGATCGCCTCGGCGGCGGGGTTCCAGTTCGGTGACCAGCCCGGCCTCGTCCATGCTGACGAAGCCGTCCGGGCTGGTCTCGATGATCTGGCGCAGGACGCGCGACTGCTCGTCCAGCTCGCGGGTCAGCTGCGTCGCGCGTCCTCATCAGCTCGCGCACCACCGCGAGCGCCTCCTCGGCCCCGGTGCGCCGCGCGTCGAGCGCGCGCAGCGCGTTCGCCTGGTGATGGATCAGGGCGCTGACGAAGAACATCGCGAGGGTGAGCCCGAGGGAGAAGACCAGGATGTAGCCGGTGCCGGTGCGGGTGATCACCTGGCCGGCGATCGCCGCGATGCCCAGGAGGCCCAGGACCGTACCCGGGCAGCACACGACGGATCGGGCCGCCGCCCTCACCGGTGAGGCGACCACGCCGAGGGGGCCGCCCGGACAGGGTGAGCGTGGCGATGGCGAAGGCGAGGGCCAAGGGCCAGCGCCGCCGAGGTCACCGCCATGTTGTCGTACGGTCCGAGCCGCACCACCGACTCGGTGCCCAGCGCGTAGGAGTTCAGCGAGAACAGCGACAGCAGCGCGCCGAGGATCGGCAGCGCCTTGGGCGAGCCCGGCACTCGGCCGCGCCGGGCAAGGAGCAGGGCCGCACTGAGCAGGATCACCACCGAGCAGGCGGCGACCGAGGGCAGGCGGAGCTGGCGGCGAGCGGGGACAGGTCCAGCGGCCACACGGTGGTGATCCGGGAGGGCGTGCCGGCCAGGTGGGCGACGAGAAGGATCGCCGAGACCACGACCAGGGCGGCGACCAGGAGATGCCAGACGAGCCCGCAGCCGGATCGGCCGGCTGCGCCGAGCTGGTGAAGGTCAGCACGCCGAGCAGCCGCGAACTCGATGGCGGTCCACAGGTGCATCGGGGGAGAGGCCTGCATCGACCTGGACGAACGGCCGGGTAGCCGCCAGAACCAGGCGACGACGACCCCGAGGGAGCACCGCGGCGACGCCTAGGCCGACCCGGCGGCCGATCAGCGACGGCCCGCGCGAGGTAGTGCTCGCTGGGCCGGGAGCTTCGGCAGTCGCGAAGAGCGCGGCTCGGACGACCTCGGAGTCGGCAGGCCACTTCTCGCCGTCCATGCCACCCCTCCTGTCGGCTCGGCTGCGATCATCGGACAATCGGCCCACCGAACCCCGCGTGACAGATTAGTTGAGGTTTCCTGAGAAGTCAGCAGAACCCCTCATGCTCGCCGGTGCCACTGCTCCTGGATCGACCTGACCTGCGACGAGACTCCCCGACCGTGGACCACCTGGCGAATCTGGCCTGCAGATACCCGATGAGAAAAGACTTACCTCTCCGGTCGCCCGGACGCCGGACAGGGCGATCCGCCTGAGCACTGTCCCTCGGTCCGGAGGAGCCCCGGAGGATGCCTCGGGGGAACGGGTCACAACCCAGCGGCCGACCGGCCGATCACCAGGACACCGACCACACCAGGAGCCAGACCCACGCACCGCCCTCCACGAGCAGTCTTCCGCCTGATGCGTCGCACCCCTCGACCCGGGCGGTAGCCGATCGGCCACCCACCCCCCACCCCGGGCCGTCGGCATCGGCAGCCGCAGCGAGCCACGCTGCGGCTGCCGCCACGTCCGGGGTGACCGGCCGCCGGCCCGCGGATGCGGGGCAGGCCCGACCGTCGGAGATAGGGTGTGCGCACTGTGAGCAGGAGGAGCCCGGTGCCCGGTGACGCGGAGGTCTCGCGCAGCGCGTGGCTGACCGTGCCCAACGCGATCAGCGTGATCCGCGGCTGCTCGGGGTGCCCCGTCTTCTTGTGGCTGGTCCTGGTCCGACACGCACGACGTGTGGGCGATCGTCGTGCTGGTCGTCTCCGGGAGTCTCGGACTACCTCGATGGCTACCTGGCCCGTCGGCTCAACCAGACGTCCCGGTTCGGTCAGCTCCTCGACCCGGTCGCCGACCGGCTCTACATCCTCTCCACGGTGTCGGCCTGGCCGCCCGGCACGTCATCCCGATCTGGTTCGCCGTGCTGCTCCCGCTGCGCGACGTCCTGCTGTGGGGCCTCGCCCCGGCCCTGCGCAAGCGCGGGTACGGGCCGATGCCCGTCCATTTCCTCGGCAAGGCCGCCACCGCGGCCCTGCTGTACGCCTTCCCGCTCCTGCTGCTCCTGGCCAACGTCACGTCCCTGCCGGGCAAGATCGCCGAGGTGTTCGGCTGGGCGTTCGCGCTCTGGGGCGCGGTCCTCTACTGGTGGGTCGGGGATCGTGTACGCCCTGCAGGTCCGAGCGCTCGTCCGGCTCCATGACCGCGGAGTCCTCAATGCCAGCGAGTACTGAGCCTCTCCGCCGCCACGCCGTTCCCGAAGCTGGACGCGGCGAGGCTCGTCGACCTGATCCAGGAGACGGCGCTCGACCCGGGATACCGCGTCGGCGGCCGAGCGCGGCAGGCAGGCCATCCGCTTATGGCGTCGCGCGCGCTCACCGCCGGGATCATGGCGCTCTTCGCGGCGCTTCTGGCCACCGCGGCGCTCCAAGCTCATCGCAACGCCCCGGTCCAGGCGTCGGACCGCCAGTCGCTGATCACCCAGATCGACGCACGCAAGGCGCAGCTGTCCCGACTCAGCTCGCGCGTCGCCCGGCTCAACCGCACCGTCGCCGACCTCACCGCCGAGGGGCTGAGCAGCACGCAGGCGGGCCGGGGCACCGACGCGACCCTGACGCTGCTGGGGGTGGCAGCCGGGACGACGCCCGTCACCGGCCCCGGCATCAGGATCACCGTCGACGACGCCCCGGCGACGGGCGCGCCGGGAGGCACGGTGCTCGACCGGGATCTCCAGGTCCTCGTCAACGGCCTGTGGTCGTCCGGGCGCGGAGGCCGTCGCCATCAACAACCAGCGGGTGACGCCTCTGACCGCCATCCGCCAGGCGGGCGACGCCATCACGGTCAACTTCCGGTCCCTGTCGCGCCCGTACGTCGTGACGGCGATCGGGAACCCGGACACGCTCGCGGTGCAGTTCACCAAGAGCGCCGGTGGGCAGACGTGGCTGTCGCTGCAGAACGTCTACGGCTTGCGCTTCGAGATAGCCTCGGCCCGATCATTGGACGCTGCCGGGAACGTCCGTGCCCACGATCCGCTACGCACGACCGCTGGAGGTGTCGCCGTGATCGCCGCACTCGGCCTCGTCCTGGGCATCGTCCTGGGGCTCGTCTTCCAGCCGGTCGTTCCCGCGCCCGCTGCAGCCCTACCTGCCGATCGCCGTCGTCGCTGCGCTCGACGCCGTCTTCGGCGGCCCTGCGCGCCTACCTCGACGGGATCTTCGACAACCGGGTCTTCGTCATCTCGTTCATCAGCAATGTGCTCATCGCCGGCCTCATCGTCTACCTCGGTGACCAGCTCGGGCGTGGGCGGCCAGCTCTCGACCGGCGTCATCGTGGTCCTGGGGATCCGGATCTTCTCCAACGTGGCCGCCATCCGACGACATATCTTCGGCGCATGAGCGGCCACGCCCCGGCACCTCGAGCCAGCCCGACGACCGGGCTCGACGCGACGACGGTGCCGGCAGCGTCCGGACGGGTGAGCGACCGGCGGCGGCTGCTGCGGGCCCTGCTGCGCCCCGGGAAGGGACAGGTCATCGCGGCCGTCCTTCTGCTCGCGCTCGGCTACGCCGCGGTCACCCAGGTCCGGGCCCACGGCCAGTCCGACTCCTACGCCGGCGCCCGGCAGAGCGACCTGGTCACCTTGCTGAACTCGCTGTCCCTGGCGACCGAGCCGGATGCAGCGCGAGGTCAGCCGACTGACCGAGACGCGCGACTCCCTGCAGACCGACTCCAACGCCAAGCAGACCGCCCTCGATCTCGCCAAGCAGCAGGCGAGCACGCTTGGCCATCATCGCCGGCACGGTCCCCGTGGTCGGGCCCGGGAGTCCGGGTGACGATCCACGACTCCGCCTCCGTCGTCAGCGTCGAGTCGCTGCTCAACGGCGTCTCCGAGCTCCGCGACGCAGGCGCGGAGGCGATCGCCATCAACGGCACGCGGGTGGTCGCCTCGACCGCGTTCGAGCAGGACAGCGACGGCGGTCACCTCGTGGTCGGCGGTTCACCGCTCCAGTCGCCGTACGTCATCGACGTGATCGGCGATCCGCAGACCCTCAAGTCGGCGGTCTCCTTCGAGGGGGGCTTCGCCTTCGAGGTCCGGGCACGCGGGCGCCAGGCTGGACGTCCAGACCTCGGACGCGATCGAGATCGCCGCGGTCGTGACAGTGGCTCCGGCGCAGTACGCGACGCCCGTCGACGTCGGAGTAGTCTCACGCTGACGCCGCGCTGACCCGAGAGGAAGTTCCGTGATCCCCGACGATCTCCTGTACACCGCAGAGCACGAGTGGGTGCGAGGCACCGGTCCGGTCCGCGTGGGCGTGACCGACTACGCCCAGGACGCGCTCGGCGACATCGTCTTCGTGTCGCTGCCGGAGGTCGGGTGCCTCTGTCACGGCGGGGGAAGCCGTGGGCGAGCTCGAGTCGACCAAGTCGGTGAGCGACGTCTACAGCCCCGTGACCGGCACGGTCACCGCGCGCAACGAGTCGCTCACCGACAGCCCCGAGACCGTCAACGACGACCCGTACGGGTCGGGCTGGCTGTTCGAGGTCGAGCTGTCGGCGGCCGACCAGCTCGACGGTCTGCTGTCGGCGGCCGAGTACCAGGACGTCACCGCGGAGTGACCTCCGCGGCCCGTGCGCCGGGGGAGCGGTGAGGTTCGGCCCCGCTCCGCGAGTCGCGCCGATCCGCCGCGGAGCGCAGACTGCCTGCTGGTAGGTTCGGAGCATCAACCTCCACTGGCGGTTGAGAGTCGGACCGAGGTGAGGTGAGACCATGCTCCTGTGCACCGCGTGCGGTCACGCCAACACCGATGACGCGCGCTTCTGCTCCCAGTGCGGGACGAGGCTGGAGCCCGTCGCCGCTGCGGCGAACGAGACGACGGCCGGCCATCGGCGCGATCCGCGTCGAGAGTCGCCGAGGAGGGACAGCTCAGCGACGCCGACGCGGCCGCGGTCGACGCGCTTCCCGAGGGCTGCGCGCTCCTGGTCGTGCAGCGTGGGCCCGGCGCCGGCAGCCGCTTCCTGCTCGACAGCGACGTGGTCTCGGCGGGGCGCCACCCCGACAGCGACATCTTCCTCGACGACGTCACGGTCTCGCGGCGGCACGCGGAGTTCCACCGTTCGCCCGACGGCTTCAGCGTCACCGACGTCGGAAGCCTCAACGGGACCTACGTCAACCGCGACCGGATCGACACCGTGTCGCCTCCAGGGCGGCGACGAGGTCCAGATCGGCAAGTACCGGCTGGTGTTCTTCGCCAGCCACCTCGGGTCGGGCTCGTGACCGCTGAGCGCGCCTCACGGCGGCTGAGCATCGGAGAGGTTCTCGATGCGCTGTCGGAGGAGTTCCCCGGAACCACGCATTCGAAGATCCGCTTCTACGAGGAGCAGGGCCTGGTGCGTCCGGAGCGGACCGCCTCGCAGTACCGCAAGTACTCCACCGAGGATCTCGAGCGGCTGCGCTACGTCCTCCGGGTCCAGCGGGAGCACTACCTGCCGCTGAAGGTGATCAAGGAGCACCTCGACGCGATGGACCGGGGGCTGGAGCCGCCCGCCGCTCATCACCGGCCCGCAGGTGCCGTCGGTCATGCCGGTCGGCGACGGTCTGCCCACGGCCGAGACGATGCGCGAGACGAGCGGCGCTGCGGCTGTCCCGCAAGGAGCTGCTGTCGGCCGCCGAGATCGAGGAGAGCTTCCTGTCCGAGCTGGAGGGGTTCGGGCTGCTCCCCGCCGCGAAGGGCCGGACGCCGTACACCCGCGACGACCTGGTGATCGCCCAGGTCGCCAAGTCCCTGGCTGAGTTCGGGCTGGAGGCGCGACACCTGCGGGCCTTCCGCACCGCTGCGGACCGCGAGGTCGGAGTGGTCGAGCAGGTCGTCTCCGGTGTGCGCGGCGGGCGTGACTCCGCGGCCGCGGCCCGCGCGGAGGAGATGGAGGCCGAGGTGGCGGCGCTCTCGGTGCGACTTCATGTGGCCCTCGTCCGTGCCGGCCTCCACCGTCGGTGACCGGGTCCGCGCTTCTCCCGGGCGAGTAGGCTGAGGGCGTGCGAGAGCTCGAGGTCGTCGGAGTTCGGGTCGAGATGCCGACCAACGCGCCGTTGGTCCTGTTGCGCGAGCGCGAGGCGGGTCGCTACCTCCCGATCTGGATCGGAGCCGGGGAGGCCACCGCGATCGCTTTCGCCGAGCAGGGCGTCGTCCCGCCCCGCCCGCTCACCCACGACCTGATCAAGGACATCCTCGTGGCCACCTCCAGCGGGCTGTCGGAGGTCCGCATCGTCGCGATCCGCGACGGCGTCTTCTACGCCACGCTGGCCTTCGACTCCGGCGTCGAGGTGAGCGCTCGGCCCTCGGACGGGATCGCCCTGGCACTGCGCACTGGGATCTCCCGATCATGTGCGAGGAGAGCGTGCTGGAGGAGGCGGGGATCACCGCCGCGGAGTCCGGGGAGACCGAGGAGGAGGAGACCGAGGTGGAGCGGTTCCGCGAGTTCCTCGACACCGTCACGCCCGAGGACTTCGAGAAGGAGTGACTCTCAGCCTTCGAGTTGAGGTTGAGAGTTGGTCGCCAGGTCCCGACACGCCGCAATCGCGCCAGCGTCGTTGACCACCCTCAACCGGAGCCTTAGAGTTCGAGTGTCCTCGATGTAACTCCATCGATGTACTCCTCACCGGGATCCATCGCCTTCCCCCGGAGTTTCTGCGGTTCGAGGCTCACGACGGAGGTCAACCGTGACAGGCAAGCGCGACGACGTGGTCCGCGACCGAGCCGCCGAGTCAGAAGCTCACAGCTGCTGCCGACGAGCAGGGACTGCTCTTCGACGACGACGTCTCGCCGTTGCCCGAGGGCGTGGGCTACCGCGGTCCCACCGCGTGCAACGCCGCAGGCATCACCTACCGCCAGCTGGACTACTGGGCCCGCACCGGGACTGGTGGAGCCGACCGTGCGCGGCGCCTCGGGGTCGGGCACCCAGCGGCTGTACTCCTTCCGCGACATCCTGCTGCTCAAGGTGATCAAGCGCCTGCTCGACGCGGGCATCTCGCTGCAGCAGATCCGCACCGCGGTGCAGCACCTGCGCGAGCGCGGCACCGACGACCTGACCCGGGTCACCTTGATGAGCGACGGCGCCAGCGTCTACGAGTGCACCACCAGCGACGAGGTGATCGACCTTCTCCAGGGCGGCCAGGGAGTCTTCGGCATCGCGATCGGCGGAGTCTGGCGCGAGATCGAAGGCTCGCTGGCGGAGCTGCCCAGCGAGCGTGCCGAGGATCAGCTGCAGACCGGCCGGCTCGGCCACCGACGAGCTCGCGGCGACGGCGCCAGCGCGAAGCTCACCGGCTGACGAGCCCACAGGTGGATGACGCGGGCGGCCATGCCGCCCGCGTTGCCAGTCCGGGCGGTGGCGGCGTCATCGGAGGACCCATGAGGACCGTTGCGGCGTCGCGGCGCTGCTAGGGTGAGAGGGCCGTTCACAGCAGACGGGAGAGTCTCCGTTCTCGGAGCGCCGAAGGGGCAAATCCTCCCCGGAACCTCTCAGGCACCAGGACCGTCCGCAGCCAGGCGACTCTGAAGCAGAGTGCGACAGAGGGGGAGGCAGCCTTCGTGGAGGAGCCTCTCGTGACCGAACACGCATCCCACGCCGCTCGACGGGACCGACTCGTTCTCCCGCCGCCACATCGGCACCTCCACCAGCGATCACCAGCACATGCTCGCGGTGCTCGGCTACGGGTCCCTCGACGAGCTGATGGACGCCGCGGTGCCGGTGGGCATCCGCTCCTCCGAGCCGATGCGGCTGCCCGATGCGGCCACGGAGGAGACCGTGGCGCGAGCAGATGCAGGCCCTCGCGTCGATGAACCGGCCCCACGAGGCGATGATCGGGATGGGGTACTACGGCACCATCACTCCGGCAGTCATCCGCAGGAACGTGCTGGAGGACCCGAGCTGGTACACCGCCTACACGCCGTACCAGCCCGAGATCTCGCAGGGACGGCTCGAGGCTCTGCTCAACTTCCAGACGATGGTCGGCGACCTCACCGGGCTGCCCACCGCGAACGCATCGCTGCTGGACGAGGGAACTGCCGCGGCGGAGGCGATGACCCTGGTCCGCCGGGCGGGCCGGAGTGACGGCCTGTTCGCGGTGGACAGCGACGTCTTCCCCCAGACACTCGCGGTGATTCGCACCCGGGCCCAGCACCTCGGGATCGAGGTCGTCGTGGCCGACCTGCACGAGGGCCTACCCGACGCCGAGATCAGCGGTGTCCTCGTGCAGTACCCCGCTGCCTCCGGGGCGGTCCTGGACCCGACCCCGGTGATCGAGGCCGCCCACGAGCGCGGCGCCCTGGCCGTGGTGGCTGCCGATCTGCTTGCCCTGACGCTCCTGGAGTCACCCGGAGCGGCGGGCGCGGACGTCGTGGTGGGGACCACCCAGCGTTTCGGCGTTCCGCTCTTCTACGGCGGACCCCACGCCGGCTACATGTCGGTGCGCCCGGGTCTCGAACGTCACATGCCCGGTCGGCTGGTCGGGGTGTCGCTCGACTCGCACGGTCACCCGGCGTACCGGCTCGCCCTGCAGACCCGCGAACAGCACATCCGTCGTGACAAGGCGACCTCCAACATCTGCACGGCACAGGTCCTTCTCGCCGTGATGGCGTCGATGTACGCGGTGTACCACGGGCCCGAGGGGTTGACCGAGATCGCCCGGGGCGTCCACGAGAAGGCGCGGTACCTCGCGGGCCGCCTGCGCGGTGCCGGCCTCGACGTGGGAGGGGCGCCCTTCTTCGACACGCTGACCGTCTCCGTGCCAGGGAGAGCTGAGCAGATCGTCGAGGACGGCGCGCGATCTCGGTGTGCACCTCTTTGCGGTCGACGCCGATCAGGTGCGCTTGTCGACGGGCGAGACGACCCACCTGGCCCACCTCGATGCGGTCCTCCGGGCGTTCGGCGCCGACGAGTCGCCCGCCGCGGACGCGTACACGCTTCCTGCCGGGCTCGCGCGCCGATCGCCGTTCCTGACCCACGAGGTCTTCTCGCTGTACCACTCCGAGACCGCGATGATGCGCTACCTCCGCCGGCTCTCGGCCCGCGACTACGCGCTCGACAGAGGGATGATCCCGCTCGGGTCCTGCACCATGAAGCTCAACGCGGCCACCGAGCTCGAGGCCGTCGCCCACCCCGGGCTGATGCACCTGCACCCGTTCGCGCCGGCGGAGGACGCCGCCGGTTACGCGCAGCTGATCTCCGAGCTCGAGGGATGGCTCGCCGAGATCACCGGCTACGACACGGTCACGATCCAGCCCAACGCCGGATCGCAGGGAGAGCTGTCGGGGCTGCTGGCCATCCGCTCCTACCACGACAGCCGCGGGGACGAGCACCGCAACGTCTGTCTGATCCCGTCCTCAGCCCACGGCACCAACGCCGCTTCGGCGGTCATGGCGGGTATGCGGGTCGTCGTCGTCAAGGCCGCCGGGGACGGCAGCGTCGACCTCGCGGACCTGCGCGAGAAGTGCGCGGCGAACGCCGACAACCTGGCTGCGATCATGGTCACCTACCCCTCGACCCACGGGGTCTACGAGGAGGGGATCACGGAGCTCTGCCGGATCGTGCACGAGCACGGTGGTCAGGTCTACGTCGATGGCGCCAACCTCAACGCCCTGGTGGGGTACGCCAGGCCGGGGGACTTCGGCGGGGACGTCTCCCACCTGAACCTGCACAAGACCTTCGCGATCCCGCACGGAGGGGGAGGACCCGGCGTGGGTCCGATCGGAGTCCGCGAGCACCTCGCTCCGTTCATTCCGTCGCATCCGTTGCACCCCGACCCGACCCGACGAGAGGGCATCGGCCCGGTCAGTGCCGCGCCGTACGGCTCGGCCGGGATTCTGCCCATCTCCTGGGCCTACATCAAGATGATGGGCGCCGACGGGCTGACTCGCGCGACCGCGGGAGCCGTCCTCGCCGCCAACTACGTGGCCCACCGGTTGAAGGACCACTTCCCGGTTCTCTACACCGGCGCCGACGGGCTGGTAGCCCACGAGTGCATCCTGGACGTGCGGGAGATCACCAAGCAGACCGGGGTGTCGGTCGACGACGTCGCCAAGAGGCTGATCGACTTCGGCTTCCACGCACCGACGATGAGCTTCCCGGTGGCCGGGACGCTCATGGTCGAGCCGACCGAGAGCGAGGACCTCGCCGAGCTGGACCGCTTCTGCGACGCGATGATCGCGATCCGCTCCGAGATCGACCGGGTGGCGGCAGGGGAGTGGAAGGCCGACGACTCGCCGCTGGCCTTCGCGCCGCACACCGCACGGCTCCTCACCGAGGACTGGTCGCGCTCCTACCCGCTGGAGCTGGGGGTCTTCCCGTCGGGCTTCGACGCCGACAAGTACTGGCCGCCGGTCGGTCGGATCGACAACGCCTACGGGGACCGGCACCTGGTCTGCACGTGTCCGCCCCCGGAGGCGTTCGAGGAGTAGGGCCCGCGCACAGCACGCGCCCCGAGAAAGGGTCAGGTCGCAGGGCGAAGGGCGCGGGGATCATCTCAGCGGCTGAACAGCCTGCCGAAGAGGCCACGGTTCGCCGCCGCCCGCTCCTCGGGGGTGCAGCGGCAGCGGTTCTCCTTCGGGACCGAGCGCATGACCTGGCTGACGTGGTTGCCGCAGCCGGCCCACGTCGTCTTGCCACAGGCCTTGCATCCCTTGGGGTAGCACATGTGTTTCTTCTCCCTCTTCCTCGCGTCCGGCGACTTTATACCCCTAGGGGTATGTATGCAAGGCTAGCCTCACCACACAACAGAACCAGTCCCCGGGCATACTCGGGAGCGGCGCGGGCAATCTGCCCACGACGTACCGGGACACGGGAGGCAACGATGAGCGACGACGCACGGCGAGAGGTGAGCCTCGAGAGGCTGGCCAAGGGGCACTTCCGGGTGACCAACTCCGACGGGGCGGTCATCGAGGTGGGGGAGCACGGCTCGGGCCTGTTCACTCCCACCGAGCTGCTCCTGGTCGCCATCGCGTCGTGCACCGGGATCGACGTCGACTACATCACCAGCAAGCGGGCCGAGCCGCAGGACTACGCGATCACCATGACCGCCGAGAAGATCCGGGACGAGAAGGGGAACCGCCTGGTCGACCTGGACGTGTCGTTCTCGATGACCTTCCCCGAGGGCCAGGAGGGCGACGCCGCGCGCGAGGTGCTGCCCAGCGCGATCCAGCGGTCGCACGAGCGTCTGTGCACGGTCGGCCGGACCGTCGAGGTGGGGACGCCCATTCGCGCCCACATCGCGGGGGAGTAGCGGGCCGGCGATGGACTCCGCTGACGGCCGCGGGATGCGCGAGCGGATGGTGTCCGGCGACCTCTACCTCGCTGACGACCGCGAGATCGTGGCCGAGTTCCTGCGGGCCCAGGCACTCTGCGAGGAGTTCAACCGGACGCCCATCGCCGACGGGCCCCGGCGAGACGAGCTGCTGAGGGACCTCCTGGGGGCCATCGGCGAGGGCGCGGCGATTCGCGCCCCGCTCCGGGTCGACTACGGCCGCCGCGTCTTCATCGGTGCGCGCACCTTCGTGAACTTCGGGCTGGTCGCCCTCGACGTTGCCGAGATCAGGATCGGCGCCGACGTTCAGATCGGGCCGAACGTGCAGCTGCTGACTCCCACGCATCCCGTCGACCCGGAGCCACGCCGGGCCAAGTGGGAGTCCGGTGCGCCCATCACGATCGGCGACAACGCGTGGCTGGGCGGCGGAGTCATCGTCCTTCCCGGTGTCTCCGTCGGCGAGAACACCGTCGTCGGCGCCGGCGCTGTCGTCACCCGCGACCTTCCCGCGAACGTCGTCGCGGTGGGCAACCCGGCGCGAGTGGTCCGCCGGCTCGACGAGGACTGACCCGGTACCAGGGGAGGACGACGGAAGGGTCATGCCGGCCCGTCTGCGCTCTAGTTTACATAATGTCACTTATCGGCGAACGGTTCATACGGGGGCTCACACGAGGGTCAGCCTCCGACGTACTCGGCGAGATGCCGCCCCGTCAGTGTCGACCCGTCGCGCACCAGCTCTGCCGGCGTCCCCTCGAAGACGACCAGGCCGCCGTCGTGCCCGGCGCCCGGGCCGAGGTCGATGATCCAGTCGGCGTGCGTCATGACCGCCAGATGGTGCGCGATCACGATGACCGACTTCCCCGAGTCCACCAGCCGGTCCAGGAGGCCGAGCAGCTGCTCGACGTCGGCGAGGTGCAGCCCGGTGGTCGGCTCGTCCAGGACGTAGAGCGATCCCTTGTCCACCATGCGCGCCGCCAGCTTCAGGCGTTGCCTCTCACCGCCGGACAGGGTGGTGAGAGGCTGTCCCAGGCTGACATAACCCAGGCCCACCTCCTCGAGCCTGGTGAGGGCGGCATGGGCGGCCGGAACCCGTGCGTCGCCCTCGGCGAAGAAGGCTCTCGCCTCGGTGACCGGCATGGCCAGGACCTCACTGATGTTCTTGCCGCCGAGCCGGTACTCCAGCACAGGAGCCTGGAACCGGCGCCCCCCGCACTCCTCGCACGGCGTGGTGACTCCCGCCATCGTCGACAGGTCGGTGTAGACGACACCGGCACCATTGCACGTCGGGCACGCGCCCTCGGAGTTGGCGCTGAACAGGCCGGGCTTGACCCCGTTCGCCTTCGCGAACGCCTTGCGGATCGGCTCGAGCAGGCCGGTGTACGTCGCCGGGTTGCTGCGCCGGGACCCACGGATCGCGCTCTGGTCGACGTAGACCACGCCCTCGAGCCCGGCCACCGAGCCGTCGATCAGCGAGCTCTTGCCCGACCCGGCAACCCCGGTGAGCACGACGAGCGCCCCGAGCGGGATGTCGACGTCCACGGCGCGCAGGTTGTGCAGGTCGGCGCCGCGCACCTCGAGTGCGCCGTTCGGCGTCCTGACCTTCTCCTTCAGGCGCGCGCGGTAGTCCAGGTGCCGTCCCGTGAGGGTCCTGCCGGAGCGGAGGCCTGCGACCGTCCCTTCGAAGACCACCTCCCCTCCCCCGGCGCCGGCGCCGGGACCCAGGTCGACGACGTGATCGGCGATGGCAATGGTCTGCGGCTGGTGCTCGACGACGAGAACGGTGTTCCCCTTGTCGCGCAGTCGGAGGAGAAGCTCGTTCATCCGCCCGATGTCGTGCGGATGCAGCCCGATCGTCGGCTCGTCGAACACGTACGTGACATCGGTCAACGACGACCCGAGATGGCGGATCATCTTGGCCCGCTGGGACTCGCCGCCGGAGAGAGTGCCCGACGGCCGGTCCAGGCTGAGGTATCCCAGGCCGATGTCGGTGAAGGAGTCCAGCGTCCCCTGGAGCGACTCCAGCAGCGGGCCGACGGCCGGCTCGTCGAAGTCGCCCACCCAGGCGGCGAGGTCGGTGATCTGCATGGCGCACGCATCAGCGATGTTGATGCCGCGGACCTTGGAGCTGCGCGCCTCGGGGCCGATCCTGCTGCCGTCGCACTCGGGGCAGACGCCGAAGGCCACGACGCGTTCCACGAAGGCCCGGATGTGCGGCTGGAGCGAGTCGATGTCCTTGGACAGCATCGACTTCTGGATCCGCGGGATCAGCCCCTCGTAGGTGACGTTGATGCCCTCGACCTTGATCCGGGTCGGCTCCTTGTAGAGCAAGTCGTGCAGCTGCCTCTTGGTGAACGAGCGGATCGGCTTGTCGGGGTCGAAGTAGCCGCACCCCCGGAAGATCCGGCCGTACCAGCCGTCCATGGTGTAGCCGGGAATCGTCAGTGCTCCCTCGTTGAGCGACTTCGCGTCGTCGTACAGCTGCGTCAGGTCGAAGTCGCTGACCGACCCCATGCCCTCGCAGCGCGGGCACATCCCGCCGAGCCGGGAGAAGGTCGCCTTCTGCTTGTGCGTCTTGTCGCCGCGCTCGACGGTGATGGCTCCGGTGGCGGTCACCGAGGGGATGTTGAACGAGTAGGCGTTCGGCGGACCGATGTGCGGCACGCCGAGCCGGCTGAACAGGATGCGCAGCAGCGCGTTCGCGTCGGTGACCGTGCCGACCGTGGACCGGGCGTTCCCTCCGATCCGCTCCTGGTCCACGATGATCGCCGTGGTCAGCCCGTCCAGCACATCGACGTCGGGACGCGCAAGGGCCGGCATGAAACCTTGCAGGAACGCGCTGTAGGTCTCATTGATCAGGCGCTGGGACTCGGCCGCGATCGTGTCGAAGACCAGCGAGCTCTTGCCCGAGCCGGACACTCCGGTGAACGCCGTGAGTCGTCGCTTGGGGAGCTCGATGGTGACGTCCTTGAGGTTGTTGACGCGTGCTCCTACGACGCGGATCAGGTCGTGAGAGTCCGCGGGATGACCGGTCGGCGTCTCCTCGGTCCTGCGCCTCGTCGTACCCATCACGACTCCTCGCGTCGGGGCCTTCCGGCCCGTGACAACTCAGGCCAGGCTAGTCGCGCACGGGTTCCGGCGCTGCTCCGTAGCCGTTCCCGCCCGCGAGACGGCGACCCGCAGGAACCCCCGGTGCGGGCATCCTGGGCTCATGACCGACGAACCCGGACCTCCTCTGCGATACACACACGGACACCACGAGTCGGTGCTCCGGTCGCACCGCTGGCGCACCGCTGCCAACTCCGCCGCCTACCTGCTCCCGCGCCTGCGACGAGGCATGACCGTGCTCGACGTCGGATCGGGGCCGGGGACGATCACCTGCGACCTGGCGGGCCTGGTGTCGCCGGGCACCGTCACGGCCCTGGAGACCTCGGCGGAGACGATCGCCCTGACCGAGGTCGAAGCACAGGCACGTGGTGTGGGCAACGTCGAGTACGCCGTCGGTGACGTCCATGAGCTCCCCTTCGATGACGACCGCTTCGATGTGGTCCATGCACACCAGGTCCTGCAGCACGTCGGCGATCCGGTCCGGGCTCTACGGGAGATGCGCCGGGTCTGCAAGGCAGACGGAGTGGTCGCCGTACGGGACAGCGACTATGCGGCGATGACGTGGTACCCGGTCTCCCCTGGTCTCGACCGCTGGCAGGAGCTGTACCGCTCGGCCGCCCGCTCCAACGGCGGGCAGCCCGACGCAGGCCGGCGGCTGCTGTCCTGGGCGCACGCGGCGGGATTCGAGCAGGTCACCGCGTCGTCCAGCACCTGGTGCTTCGCGACGCCCGAGGACCGCATCTGGTGGTCCGGGCTGTGGGCCGACCGCATGACCCGCTCCTCGTTGGCCGACCAGCTGCTGCACCTGGGGGTGGCTGATCGCGGGCACCTGGAGGAGATCGCCTCCGCGTGGCACGACTGGGCCGCCGACCGCGACGGGTGGTTCTCGGTGCTGCACGGAGAGCTCATCGCTCGAGCGTGAGGCCCCGTTGTCCGGTGAGCACGAGAAGCGGTCGTGCAGGGCTTCCTACGGCGTGAGCATGACCTTGATGGCGCGGCGCTCGTCCATCGCCTGGTACCCCTCGGCGACCTGATCGAGGGGCAGCGCGAGGTCGAACACCTTCCCCGGCTCGATGATCCCGTTCACCGTGAGCTCCATCAGCTCGGGCAGATAGCGGCGCACCGGCGCCATCCCGCCCGCGAAGCCGATGTTGCGGCTGAACATCAGGCCTAGCGGCAGCTCGACCCCGTGGGGGACGCCGACGATGCCCACCGTCGAGCCCGGGCGCGCGATGCTGATCGCCGTTCCCATCGCCTCGTTCGTTCCGACGCACTCCAGGACCGCGTCCGCTCCGATCCCCTCGGTCAGCCCGCGTACGGCCTCCTTGGCCTCCCTGCCGCGCACCTCGACGATGTCGGTGGCGCCGAACTCGCGGGCGAGCCTCTGCCGGTCCTTGTGCCGCGACAGGGCGATGACCCTGATGGCGCCCATCTGGTGCGCGGCCAGGACGCCGCACAGCCCTACGGCCCCGTCGCCGACCACGGCGACCGTTCCCCCGGGCCGGACCCCGGCCGTCACTGCCGCGTGCCATCCCGTGGCCATGACGTCGGACAGCGCCAGCAGGTGCGGCAGCATCGCGTCGTCGGGCTGTCCGCCGGGGACCTTCACCAGCGATCCCTCGGCCTGGTTGACCTTGACGTACTCGCCCTGGCCCCCTTCGGTGCCCCCGAGGTTGACGCACGCCGACTGCACGCCGGCCAGGCAGTGCGGGCATGTGTTGTCGCAATGGTCGAAGGGCACGATCACGAAGTCGCCGTGCGCGAACGACGCCACCGAGGAGCCCGACCTCCTCCACGACCCCGATCGCCTCGTGGCCGATCGGGTCTCCGGGGGTGATCTTGTTCTCCCCGCGGTAGGGCCACAGGTCGGAGCCGCAGATGCACGAGCGCACGACGCGGACGATGGCCTCGGTGGGCTGGTCGATCGTCGGCTGGGGCCGGTCTTCGAGCCGGATGTCTCGGGTTCCGTGGAGAGTCGTCACTCGCATGGGTCGATCCTAGTGACCACCCCTCCCCCGGCCCGACCTCGCCGTCGCGGGCCGCGTTTGGCCCTATCTCATATCTGAGATATCGTCGAAGACGTGGGAGAAGACTACCTGCGGCGGATCGGCACCCTCATCCGAGACGCCCGTAAGCATCGCGGCTGGACCCAGGCCGAGCTCGCCGAGGAGCTCAACACCTCGCAGAGCGCGGTCAACCGGATCGAGCGCGGTCACCAGAACCTCAGCCTCGAGATGCTGGCCCGCATCGGCGAGGCCCTCGACAGTGAGATCGTGTCCCTCGGGGGCGGCCCGGTCCACCTGCGGGTCACCGGCCCGACCACCCTGTCGGGCAGCATCGACGTGAAGACGTCGAAGAACGCCGGGGTGGCACTGCTGTGTGCCTCACTGCTGAACCGTGGCCGCACCACCCTGCGCAAGGTCGCCCGCATCGAGGAGGTCAACCGCATCCTCGAGGTGCTCGACAGCATCGGGGTACGCAGCCGCTGGCTCAACTCCGACAACGACCTCGAGCTGGTCCCCCCGGCCGAGCTGGACCTGTCCGCGCATCGACGAGACGGCGGCACGCCGCACCCGGTCGATCATCATGTTCCTGGGCCCCCTGCTGAACCGGGTCGACCGCTTCGAGCTCCCGTACGCCGGGGGCTGCGACCTCGGCACCCGCACCGTCGAGCCGCACATGACCGCACTGCGCCACTTCGGCCTCGAGGTCAAGGCCACCGAGGGCCGGTACCACGCCACGGGTGGAGCCGGCGGTCGGCCCGGTCGCGCGCGATCGTGCTCACCGAGCGCGGCGACACCGTCACCGAGAACGCCCTCATGGCGGCCGCGCTCCATCCCGGGCACCACCGTCATCCGCAACGCGAGCTCCAACTACATGGTCCAGGACCTGTGCTTCTTCCTGGAGCGGCTCGGCGTCACTGTCGACGGCATCGGCACGACGACGATCACGCGTGCACGGGGTCGAGTCGATCGACGTCGACGTCGACTACGCACCGTCGGAGGACCCGATCGAGGCGATGTCGCTGCTGGCCGCGGCGATCGTCACCAGCTCCTCGATCACCATCCGGCGGGCGCCGATCGAGTTCCTCGAGGTGGAGCTCGCCAAGCTCGAGGAGATGGGCTTCCGCTACTCGCTCAGCGACGAGTACCTCGCCGCGAACGGGCGCACCCGGCTGGTCGACATCACGACCTACGACTCGGTCCTGCAAGGCGCCGATCGACAAGATCCACCCGCTGCCCTTCCCGGGTCTCAACATCGACAACCTGCCGTTCTTCGCGGTGATCGCGGCGGTTGCCGAGGGCCAGACCGCTGATCCACGACTGGGTCTACGAGAACCGCGCGATCCACCTCACCAGCCTGAACACCCTCGGCGCGAACGTGCAGCTCCTCGACCCGCACCGGGTGATGGTGACCGGGCCGACCCACTTCAGCGCGCGCTGAGATGGTCTGCCCGCCCGCCCTGCGGCCCGCCGTGGTCCTCCTGCTGGCGATGATGGCAGCCAAGGGCACGTCGGTGCATGCGGTCGGTCTACGTGATCAACCGCGGCTACGAGGATCTGGCCGACCGGCTCAACGCGCTCGGCGCGTCGATCGAGACGTTCCGCGACATCTGACCGACGGTCCGGGTACGCCGTCGGCGCCCCTCCGGCCCCGGGAGCGGTCAGCTGAAGAGCGTCTCGATGAAGGACCGGGCGGCGGGCTTCCCCGGGGGCGGTGCCGGCATGTCCTCGGTGATCCGGGGCAAGGGCATCGTCGAGGGGCCGGAGTTCCGGTGCCAGTCGAGCTCGGCCTCGGTGAGGGAGCCCAGGTCGGCGCGCTCCAGGAAGATCCCCGAGCACGCCTGGCACTGGTGGACGGGGAACTCGCCGAACTGACGCTCCACCATCGACCCCTGGCACCTCGGGCACGTCATCTCGTCCATGTCCCGACACTACCCCGACCGGGGCTCCCGCCTCACAGGTCGACCCCGCCCTCTCGCGACATACTTCCTGGGTGACCGCTCCCCGTACCGGCTTCCGCTACCTCGACGAGCGCCTCGAGGGGACGGGCGCCGCGCTGGCCATGGCCCACCGGGGAGGAGCGCTCCACGGCGAGCTGGCCGGCCTGGAGAACACCCTGCGCGCAATGCGCCACGCGGTCCGGCTGGGCTACGCGTACCTCGAGACCGACGTCCATCTCACGCGCGACGGCGTGATCCTCGCGTTCCACGACCCGCTCCTCGACCGGGTCACCGACGCCTCCGGGTCGATCGTCGACCACACCTGGGGCGAGCTGCCGAGCACGTACGGGTCGGCGGCTCCGAGCCGATCCCCCGCCTCGAGGACCTTCTCGAGGAGCTGCCCGGCGCCCGCTTCAACATCGACCTCAAGGCCCGTGGCACCGCCGGACCGGTCGCCGACCTCGTCCTCGCCCGTGGGGAGTACGACCGGTTCTGCGTCGGGTCGTTCTCCGAGCCGGAGATCCGTCGCTTCCGGCGGCTGACCGAGGGCCAAGGTCGCCACCGCGGTCGGCCGGTTCGGCGTGGTCGCTCACACGTGGGCGCCGCTCGGCGGGCGGGCGCTGCACCTCCTGCAGGAGCGCGGGAGCGTCTTCCAGGTCCCTGCCGTCTACAGAGGCGCACCGCGTCGTGTCCCGCGCGTTCGTCGACAGGGCGCACGCGGTAGGCAAGCATGTCCACGTGTGGACGATCGACGACCCCGCCGAGATGGCCGCGCTCCTCGACCTCGGTGTCGACGGGATCATGACCGACCGCACCGATCTGCTCAAGCAGGTCCTGATCGAGCGCCATGGCTGGAGGGAGCCACGTGAGTCAGACGACTGAGACACCGCAGGGCCGCGCCCGGCAGCAGCGGGCGTGGAACTGGTACGACTGGGCCAACTCGGCGTACGTCACCACCACCGCGACGGTGCTCTTCTCCCCCTACCTGCAAAGCGTCGCGGAGAAGGACGCCTGCGGGTTCGTCGGCACTACCGACGCACCCTGCCAGGCGAACCTGCACGTCCTCGGAGTCCCCATCTCCCCCGGGTCGCTGCCGCTCTACATCGTCACCCTGTCGACGATCCTGTCGGCCCTGGTACTGCCGATCGTCGGCGCCGCTGCCGATCGCTCGGCCCACAAGCCCACGTTGATGGCTCGCTACGCCTGGGCGGGGTCCGTCGCGGCGGGGCTGATGTTCTTCGTAGCCGGCACGGACTGGCAGCTCGGCGCACTCCTGTTCTTCCTCGCCAACGTCATGCTCGGGGCGTCCCTGGTCGTCTACGACTCCATCCTGATCGACATCGCCACGCCCGACGAGCGCGATCGGGTGTCCTCGCGCGGCTGGGCGTGGGGCTACCTCGGCGGGGGCATCCTGCTGGCACTCAACCTGGCGTTCGTCACGTTCTACGAGTCGTTCGGGATCGACAAGGCGATGTCGGTCAGGATCTCGCTGCTCTCCGCGGCGGTCTGGTGGGCGGCATTCACGTTCATTCCCTATCGGCGGATCAAGGGGCACAAGCCGACCGGCGTGGTGCCCGCCGAGGGCGGTCTGGTTCGCGCGAGCTTCGGCCAGCTCGCCCGCACCCTCGGCAGCATGCGGGCCTACCCGATCACGCTGACCTTCCTCCTGGCCTACCTCTTCTACAACGACGGGATCCAGACCGTCATCTACGCCGCCTCCCAGTACGGGCAGAAGCAGCTCGGCTTCGCCGAGGAGGTGCTGATCGCCACCATCCTGCTCGTCCAGTTCGTCGCGTTCGGCGGGGCACTGTTCTTCGGCCGGGCCGCGGCGCGGTACGGGGCGCATCGCACCATCCTGGGCGGGCTGGTCGCCTGGGTCGGCGTGGTGGTCGTCGGCTACTTCCTCCCGGTCGGGCAGGTCGCCCCGTTCATCGCCCTCGCGGTGGCGATCGGCATCATCCTCGGGGGTACCCAGGCCCTGTCGCGGTCCCTGTTCAGCCAGCTGATCCCTCGGGGGAAGGAAGCGGAGTACTTCAGCCTCTACCAGGCCGCCGAGCGCGGGACCAGCTGGCTCGGCACCCTGGTCTTCGGGCTGGTGCACCAGTGGACCCACTCGTTCCGCCCCGCACTGGTCACTCTCGCGGTCTTCTTCATCGTCGGGGGCCTGATCCTCACCCGGGTGAAGATGCGCCAGGGGATCATCGACGCCGGCAACGAGGTGCCTGCCACCGTCTAGGGCGGCTCCGACCTCGCCGTTTGTCCCCGCCGGGAATCTCTCGGGATACTGGTTCGTTAACAATGGGAATGGCTTGCTGCCCCCACGAGGGGCGCCGGCCGGTCCAGACATCGATGACGGGAGAATCATCATGGCCGAACGCACTCTGCGCGGAGCCCGCCTCGGGGGACAGAGCTTCGAGGACGAGCGCGGAATCGAGTTCGCGGCCCGCCAGCAGGTCGCCTACGTCTGCACCAATGGCCACGACTTCGCGATCACCATGGCGGAGGAGGCCGAGGTCCCCGCAATCTGGGAGTGCCCGCGCTGCGGCGCGGAGGCTCTCTGGCGGGACGGACAGCGACCCGAGCCCAAGGCGGAGAAGCCCGCCCGCACCCACTGGGACATGCTGCTGGAGCGTCGCTCCATCAAGGAGCTCGAGGAGATCCTCAAGGAGCGGCTGGAGATGCTCCGCGGCGGGGAGATCGGCCCGGCGCACCTGCACCGGGCGCGCGAAGAAGCGCACCAAGTCCGCCTGACCGCGCCTCGCGCCGTCTGCTACGGAATCGTCGACGACGTCTCCCTCGACGACGTCCGAGCCCGTCCCGAACCCGCGCGTGGTCGGACCGGGCCGCTGGAAGGTCGCCCCGAAGGGCGGGGTGACCACCTGGAACCGCGGCGAGATCATCCGCCCGAGCGCTCGCCGTGCCAGCGGCCGTGTCAGCGGGATGACGCACACCAGTCCGATGACGTCGGTGACGAAGCCCGGGGTGATCAGCAGGGTCCCGCCGATCAGGACGAGCGCCGCATCGGCCAGCTCCCGGCCTGGCATCCGCCCGGTGCTGAACGCGTTGAGCAGCGCCTCCCAGGCGCGGCGGCCCTCCTTGCGCACCAGCCATGCCCCGAGCACGGCGTCGGCGATGAGGATGAGGATCGTCCAGCCCGCTCCGATCGCCTGGCCCAGGCGCACCAGGATCACGATCTCGATGAAGGGCACGACCAGGATCGCGAGCCCGAACAGGGCCCACGGTCCGCGACGGCGTCCAGAAGGCATGGTCCTATCGTGCCCGTCAGGTCAAGCCGGACCTGTCACGCCCTGCGTCGCACGCGGGACGGCAGCCGCTTGAGCTGCCTCCAGCGCTCCTCGGCGCCCCAGAGGGTGATCAGCCGCAGCGACTCGACGGCCACGTCGGTCGACATCTTCGACTCTCCGCGCTCGCGCTCGACGAACTCGATGGGCACCTCACGCACCGTCAGCCCTGCCCGGAGGGTGCGCAGCGTCAGGTCGGTCTGGAAGCAGTAGCCCACCGAGCGGACGTCCTCCAGGCCGATGGCGCGCAGCGTGCTCGCCCGGAACAGCCGGTAGCCCGCGGTGATGTCGCGTACCGGGATGCCCAGGGCGATGCGTGCGTAGAGATTGCCGAAGACGGAGAGGAGCTTGCGGAAGACCGGCCAGTTCACGACGGAGCCGCCGTGCACCCAGCGGGAGCCGATCACCAGGTCGGCACGGTGCAGCGCATCGATCAGGAGCGTGGAGCTGCTCGGGCTGATGGGAGCCGTCGGCGTCCATCTCCCCCACGACGTCGTAGCCGCGCTCCAGCGCCACCGCGAACCCGTGGAGGTATGCCGCCCCCAGACCCGCCTTCTCGGTCCGGTGAACGACGCTGACGTGCGGGTCGGCCGCCGCGAGCTTGTCGGCCAGATCGCCGGTGCCGTCCGGGGAGGAGTCGTCCATCGACGAGGACGTCCACGTCGGGCTGCGCGGCACGGAGCCGGGTCACGATCTGCTCCAGGTTCTCGATCTCGTTGTAGGTCGGGATCACGACCACCATGCGCTGCGTACTCTCGATCACGGGGAGGGCACCTTCTGGCTTGCTGGCTGGGTCGAGCGCGTCGGGCCGCGCGGAGCGGGCGGGGTCGTGCGGCCGGGACGGTGGAGCAGGCGAGGGTGCCGACGCCGGGCCAGGATGCCGGCCAGGACGGCGCCGACCCCCAGCGCCGCGAGCAGACCCCGAACCCAGACGCCGAACCGGACGCCGGGGCTGATGCCGGTGAGCTGGGGCACCGACGCCGTGAAGAGATCGGTGGTCTCGACCGGCAGCTGCTGGACGACGGAGCCGTCGGGGGCGACCAGTCCCGTGATCCCGTTCGTGGCCACGGTTGCCACGTAGCGGCCTGTCTCGATGGCCCTCAGCCGGGCGATGTCGAACTGCTGCTGGTCCTGCCCGGTGCCCATGTAGGTCGCGTTGTTGGTCTGCACCACCAGGAGGTTGGCGCCGGCCCGGACGACGTCTTGGACGAGGGAGTCGTAGGCCACCTCGAAGCAGATCACGTCTCCGAGCTGTGTGCCGCCCACCGGGAAGATTCCCACCCGATCGCCGGGCACCATGTCCCGCGGAATCTGGTCGAGCCGGTGGAAGAGCGGAGCAATGACACTGCGCAACGGGATGTACTCGCCGAACGGCACCGGGTGTCGCTTGGCGTAGGTCTGCGAGGGACCGGTCCCGGGCAGCCACATGATGCCCTCGTTCAGATCAGTGTTGGGCTGCGGCCCGTCCACCATGGCGCCGACCAGGACCGGGGCCTTGATCGCATCGACCGCACCTTGGATCTCGCGGTACGCGGCCGCGTTGCGGAACGGATCGATGTCGGAGGCGCTCTCGGGCCACAACACGACGTCCGGCTGGGTCGCCTCGCCGGCGGCCACCTGCCGAGCCAGGTCGATCGTCGCGTACACGTGGTTGTCCAGGACGTACTGCTGCTGGGCGTAGGTGTCGGCGCCGGTGCCGGGCACATTCCCCTGGATCGCGGCGATCTGCACCGGCGGCGCGTCGACGGCCACGGGCCGCCAGGGGAGCGCTGTCGCGAGCAGTACGACGGTGACCACCCCGACGGTCTGTGCCAGGCTCTCCCACCGCACGGTGGAGGACCGGGCGAGGAATCCCGCCAGGGCGAACCCCAGGACGGCGATCGCGGCCGAGGTGAGGCCGGTGCTCCCCCACGACATCAGGTGCTCGAACGGAGTGCCGATCGAGGCGAAGGCCAGCCGACCCCAGGGAAACCCGCCGAACGGGATGACGCTGCGCAGCTCCTCGCCCAGCACCCAGACCGCGGCGCTGCCCAACGGCCACCAGGCGTACGGCGCCACGAGGCGCAGCCCGATCCCGACGGCGGCGTAGAAGGCCGCCTCGATCGCGGACAGTCCGATCCAGGCGTCGATGCCGATCCTCTGGATCCACGGAAGCAGGGTCAGCATGAAGCCCATGCCGAAGATGAAGCCGAGCAGCGCCGACTGCCGGAACGTCACCGTGTGGACCGCCCAGGCGAAGACCATCAGGCCCGGGAAGATCAGCCAGAACCAGGCGTAGGGCTCGAAGCCGAGGGCCACGGCGACGCCGGCCCCAGCGACGGCCGCTGCACGCTTGAGCAAGGTCTCTCCTGCCTCCCGGGGCGGTGCCTCCGCGACCCGGCGGCACAACATCCCCAATTTACTGGGTGGTGCGGCACAGGGACGATCCAAGGGGCGGCCGGAGGCTGCGCGCGAGACGAGCCCGCACCCTTCGGACCGGCTTCGCGTGCACTGGCTGTGCACGGAGAAACCGTTGTCTACTGGGCACGGGCTCGTCTCGTGTCTTTTCCCGCGACGGCACGGCTTCCACCTCGATGAGCCACCAGCGCCCGTAACCTGGTCCCCGGCCGGGCCTGGTGACCACCGGTGAACCCGAATGTTTCGTACCCCGGGCTCCGGTGGGACACCTGTACCCTTTCGACCTCCCCCGGGGAGTGTCAACCCGCTCCTGACCTGCGGGTTTGCGCGAAGGCGCAGGTCATCCCGGGTGCGTTGGGACAGGGCGGGATCATCACAATTTCAAGCCGACTCGGCGTGTCTCCTTGCGACACGCCGAGGTCAGGGAACGACGACGACGCCGCGCGCCGTGGTCGCCACGATCGGCTCGGAGAGGATGGCCGCCGACGACTCGCCGGCGCCCTCGACACTGCGCCCGACCACCGTCGCGGTGAAGTCGAGCGTCCGTGACCGGCGCCCGATCTGCACCAGCTCCGCAACCACCTCGACCATGTCGCCGCCTCGGACCGGTGCCCGGAACTGGACGTCGCTGTAGGACGCGAACAGTCCCTCGTCGCCGTCGGTGAGCATGCACATCTCGGTGGCGACGTCGCCGAAGAGGGCCAGCGAGTAGGCTCCGTCGACCAGGTTGCCCTGGTAGTGGGCCTCGCCGTAGGCGACGTACCGACGGTGCACCACGCGGGTGCCGGGGGTCAGGTGCTCGCTCATGGTCGGGTAACTCCTGTCTTCTTCGCGGTCACGGCCGCCACCAGGTAGGAGGCCACTTCTCCCGGGGTGGTTCCCCGCCCGAACAGCCGGTCGAGCCCGAGCTCGCCGGCCATCGACTCGTCGAAGCGGGGACCGCCCGCCACGAGTACGGGGCGCTTGTCGTCCGGGTAGGCCTCCCGGAACGCTGCGGTCATCTCCCGGGTGTTGATCAGGTGGGCGTCGCGCTGGGTGACGACCTGCGACACCAGGACCGCGTCCGCCTTGTGCGCGAGGGCCTGCTCCACGAGGTGAGGGACGGTGACCTGCGCTCCCAGGTTCACCACCGTGATGTCGTGGTAGTACTCCAGGCCCTTCTCCCCGGCGAAGCCCTTGATGTTGAGGATGGCGTCGATTCCGACCGTGTGGGCGTCGGTGCCGATGCAGGCGCCCACCACGACGAGGCGGCGGCGCAGGTCGCGACGGATGGCCTGGTTGACCTCCTTGGGGGTGAGCAGGGGGTAGTCCCGCTCGACCACCTCCACGGCTGAGGTGTCGACGACGTGGGTGACGCTGCCGTACACCACGAAGAAGGTGAAGTCCGGGCCCATCGCCTTGGCGTGCACGACCATCGCGGGATCGATGCCCATCTTCTGCGCCAGCTGCACGGCGGCGCCTTCGGCGGTCTTGCTGTGCGGCAGGGGCAGGGTGAACGACATCTGCACCATGCCGTCGCCGGTGGTGTCGCCGTACGGCCTCACGATGCTCATGCGCGCCCCTCCAGGATCTCGCTGGCCGGGTTGAGATAGTCCTTGGCCTTGCGGACGACCCCCTCGAGCCCCTTGCCCGCGTCCTGAGGCCGGTGCATCTCGCCGAACGTCCCGTCCGCGATGGCGTCCAGGAGCCCGGTGCGCCCCCGATCGTGGATCTGCTCGAGCAGGCCCACCGCCTCGTCGAGGACCTGCACGGCGCGCCGCTGGATCAGGCCGCCGTGAGCCGGCCTCAGATCCTCGGCGAGCCCCCCGACGGCATTGCGGACGTAGCGGACGTTCTGCAGGGCGAGGTCCCGGTCGCTGATCCAGGGCGTCACCACGGCCTCGGTCATCATGCCGACGAGCAGAATGCCCTGGTCGGTCAGCTCCCCGACCAGGTTGAAGAAGGCGTCGAGCAGGTAGCCGCGGAACACGTCCCCGGTCATGTGCCGTGTCGGCGGCATCCACTTCAGCGGGGCGCCGGGGAAGAGCTCGCGTGCCAGCAGGGCGTGCGCCAGCTCCAGCCGGAAGCTGTCGGGGATCTCCGGGTCGATCTCGAAGGCGTGGCCGAGGCCCAGCTGCCACGTCTCGAGCCCTGCCTCGCGTGCGAAGTACTCGTTGAGGAGCTGGGACACGGTGACAGTGTGTGCCGCCTCGACCGCGTCCGCCGTGGTGAGGTAGTTGTCCTCGCCGGTGTTGATGATGATCCCGGCCCGCGCGTGGACCTGCCGGCTGAACCGCTGGTCCACGAACGTGCGAATCGGGTTGATGTCGCGGAAGAGGATCCCGTACATCGAGTCGTTGAGCATCATGTCGAGCCGCTCGAGTCCGGCCATCACGGCCATCTCAGGCATGCACAGACCGGACGCGTAGTTGGTCAGCCGGATGTAGCGCCCGACTTCCGCGCTGACCTCGTCGAGGGCGGCCCGCATCAGCCGGAAGTTCTCCTGAGTGGCGTAGGTCCCGGCGAAGCCCTCCCGCGTTGCTCCCTCCGGGACGTAGTCGAGGAGCGACTGACCCGTGGACCGGATCACCGCGATGATGTCGGCTCCGGCCCGGGCCGCGGCCTGCGCCTGCGGGATGTCCTCGTAGATGTCACCCGTGGCGACGATCAGGTAGATCCAGGGCCGCGAGGGCGGGTCCCCCCAGCGCCTGACCAGCCGCTCCCGCTCGGCCCGCCGCCGGTCGATCAGCTTCATCCCGCGACCGACGGCCCGCCGAGCGGCCGTGGTGGACGTCGATGCCGCACGGCCGGAGGGCAGCTCGTAGCGCACCTCACCCGAGGCCGTCCGACGAGCCAGGTCTGCCAGGTCGGTGATGTCCGTGGCTGCGCATGGCGTGGAAGACGGGCAGCACGACACCGGACTCGAGACCGCAGTCGGCGCGCACGGCGTCCACGACGATGTTGACCCAGGGGACGCCTTCGCTGTCCGCCCCGGAAAGCCGGCCAGCCGGAGCGTCGCGCGCTCCACCGCGACGGTCGTGTGTGCCTTCGCCGTGGTGACGATGGGGCGCCCCACCTGCCGGGCCAGTGTGCGCGCGTGCCGCACCGTTGCCCGATCGAGCTCCAGAAGCCCGCTCATCCCAGCTCTCCATCTCTGTCGTAGGCGACCCGGCCGCGCACGAGCGTGATCGCGCAGTCGGTAGGGGAAGTTCGTGATCGAGGGAGGGCAGGAGCGGCACTCCCGCCCGGGGGTCGGTCGACCAGGCGGCGACCCGGCCGTCCGGGGTCTGTACCTGGAGGGGGCCCTCGACGTCCCAGACGGCGAGGCTGGCCGTCGACGCCTGGAGCGAGGATGCCGTCCTCCCCGCCGCTGCGCAGCGCGCGCAGCCCTCCTCGGGTGTGGGCGTTGAAGGCAGCCCGCGCGGTCATCCGCTGGGAGGGCTCGTGGTGCGACATCGCTGCGCGGACCGCGTCCCAGGGGCCGAACGGCGTGACCGGGCTGTCGGAGCCGAACGCCACCGACAGGCCCGCCCGGGACAGGGCTGGCGAACGGGTTCATTCGCGGCGGCCCGCTCGGGGCCCAGACGACGCTCGTACATGCCGCCGGGTCCGCCCCACAGGGCGTCGAAGACGGGCTGGACGCTGGCCCGCACACCGAGCCGGCCAGCGTCGCGATCTGCTCGGCGGTGATCATCTCGACGTGCTCCAGCCGATGACCGGCCCCGACGAGGGCGGGTGCCCCGACCTGCTGCTCCGCACGCAGGAACGCATCCACCACCGCGGCCATGGCCGCGTCGCCGATGACGTGGAAGCCGCCCTGCATCCCGGCCCGCGTGGCGGCAACCAGGTGCTCGGCCATCACGGCGGGCTCCAGGTAGAGGTGCCCGCTGGTCCCGGCGTCGAGGTACGGCGACGACAGGGCGGCGGTGCGCGAGCCGAGCGCGCCGTCCGCACAGAGGTCTCCGGCGACACCCGCGCACCCGCTCTCCAGGGCGCCCGAGACGTCGCCGAGGGCCCCCCAGTAGCCGACGGTCTCGGGAAGGACGTGCTCGGCCTCGAGCCGCCTGATCGTGTCGAAGTCGGAGAGCGGCGAGATGTGCGGCGCGCCCATCTCGTGCACCTGCGCGATGCCGTGCGACGCGGCACGGCGCAGAGCCGCGAGGATCACAGACCCGCGATCCGGAATGACATCGAGCAGCGCGCCCCGGACGAGGTGATGGGCGTCCCGCTCTACCCTGCCGTCGTGCCAGCCGGCCGCCGAGGACGCGCCCGGGACACGATCGAGCAGGGCGCTCGACACCAGCGCCGAGTGCCCGTCCACGCGGGCCAGGTACGCCGGTCGCCCGCCCGGTGGTCCGGTCGACCTCGGCGAGGGTGGGGATCCTGCCCTCGGGCCAGCCGGTCTCGTCCCACCCGTACCCGAGCACGACGGACAGCTCGGTCCGTGGTGCGTGCGCAGCGATCATCCGGAGGGCGTCCGCCAACGACTCCGCGGTGGAGAGGTCGACTCCGCAGAGGTCGAGCCCGGTCTGGCCGAGATGGACATGGGCGTCGACGAATGCGGGGGTCACCAGGCGTCCCTCGAGGTCGATGACCCGGGTCGATCCGGTGACGAGGTGCGAGGAGGCGTCGTCGTCGCCGAGCCAGACGACCTGACCGTCCTCCACGCAGATCGCGCTGGCATGGGGATCCGCCGGGGAGTGCACCCAGCC